>NZ_CP182418.1:0-207500 GCF_048270675.1 Paracoccus sp. TD-10
CTGCCGGTGGGGGTGAACATCGCCCGCATCGCCGTAGGCCGGGTGGAACTGGGCCAGCCGGTGATGGGGCAAGAGGCGGTGATCGCCATCGACGGCTCGATGAACCTGTCGGGCGGCGAGGGCGAGACCAGGCTGACCATCGACCGCGTGGACGGGCCGCGCGGCCAGTTCGCGCTGGACGCGGGCTTTTCCAACGAGACCCGCGTGCTGCGCCTGGACCTGAGGCTGGACGAGGACCGCAACGGGCTGTTCGCGAACGCGATCAAGCTGCACGACCGCCCCGCCGTTACCGCCGAGATCGCGGGCGAAGGGCCGATGTCGGATTTCACCGCCAATATCCAGCTGGCGACCGACGGCCAGCCGCGCGTGACCGGCACCGTCTCGGTCGATGCGGCCGAGCGCGACGGCGCCCCCGGCACCGCCTTCCGCGCCGAGCTGGGCGGCGACGTGGCCGCGCTGGTGCCGCCGCAGCACCGCGCCTTTTTCGGCACGCAATCGCAGCTTCTGGCCGAGGGCTGGCGCGGGCAGGACGGCCGGCTGGTCGTCCCCTCGCTGCGGCTGGCGACCGAGGCGCTGCGGCTGGACGGCAACCTGGCCACCACCAGCCGCGGCGCACCGGAAAGCGCGCATCTGACGCTGCTGCTGGGCGAGGACGCCGGGGCGGCGCAATTGCCGGTGCGGCTGCCCTGGGCCGACCGCCCGACCACGGTGCGCTCGGGCAGCCTGCGGCTGGATTACGACGCGGCGCAGGGCTCGGGCTGGGTGCTCAAGGGCGTGGTGGGTGACATCGCCCGCGACGACATCACCCTGTCGGAACTGCGGCTCGACGGGCGCGGCCGCGTCGCCCTGACCGCCGAGCAGGCCCTGGAAGAGGTGCGCGGCTGGATCGCCTTCGGCATGGACGACCTGGTGCCGGCCGATCCGGGCCTGGCGCAGGCCCTGGGCCGGGTGCTGAACGGCGGGCTGAACTTTGCCTTCACGCCCGGCAATGCGCTGCAGCTTTGGGGGATGAACATCAACGGCGAGGATTTCGGCTTCAAGGGCGAGACCACCGTCTCTGGCCTGCGCACCGGGATCACGCTGTCGGGCGACATCACCGCGCAGCACCGCAATGTGGCACGCTTCTCGGCCCTGGCCGGGCGCGAGCTGGGCGGCACCGCCGATGCCCGTATCAAGGGTCGCTACGCGCTGCTGGGCAAGGGCTTCGACGTCGAGGCAGAGGTGCTGGGCAACGACATCCGCGTCGGCCAGGACCATGCCGACCGCATGCTGGCGGGCCAGTCGCGCATCGAACTCAGCGCCCGGCGCGACACCTCGGGCATCAACCTGCGCAAGCTGGTGGTGAGCGCCCGAAACCTGACGGCCGAGGCGCAGGGCCGGCTGGACAGCTATTCCAGCACCCTGACCGCGACCATCGAGATGCCGGACCTGTCGGTGGCCGATCCCGGCATGTCGGGCTCGGTCCGCAGCGCGCTTCGCGCCACCGGCGCCGCCGGCGCGCGCCGCGTGACCCTGACCGGCAAGGCGCAGGATCTGGTCACCGGCATCGCCGAACTGGACGGCGCGCTGAAGGGCGAAACCGACCTGCTGGTCGAGGCGGCGCAGGCACGGGACGGGTTCGAGGTGCAGACTTTCCGGCTGACCAACCCGCAGATCGACGCCGAGGGCCGGGGCAGCTTCGCGCAAGGCGCGATGGATGCGACGCTGAACCTGTCCATGCCCGACCTGGCGGTGCTGGGGCGCGGCTTCTCGGGCGGGCTGACCGCCGAGGCGACGGCGGTGGAGCAGGACGGCACCCGCCGGATCGAGTTGACCGGGCGCGGCACCGACCTGCGCCTGGGCCAGCAGGACGTGGACGGGGCGCTGACCGGCGTGACCGAGTTGCGGCTTTCAGCCGAACAGCGCGGCGACGAGATCATCGTGCATGGCTTCGACCTGACCAACCGGCAGATGCTGGCCACCGCGCAGGGCCGCATCGCCCCCAGCGACACCGACATGCAGGGCTGGGTCGAGATCCGCTCGCTGGCCAGCTTCGGCCGCGGCTGGCGCGGGGCGCTGAACGCGCAGGGCAGCTTCAAGGACGACGGCTCGGGCGGGCGGCGGCTGGAGGTGACCGGCACCGGCACCGACCTGTCCTTTGGCCAGGCGCAGGTCGATGGCGCGCTGGCGGGCGAGACCCGGCTGGCCCTGCACGGGATCGAGCGCGACGGCGTCTTCACCATCGAGACCGCGACCGTCGAGAACCCGCGCCTGAACCTGGGCGCCGAGGGCCGGCTGGGCCAGGGCGCCACCGACCTGACCGCGACCCTGCGCGCCGACGACCTGCGCTTTCTGGGCCGCGGTTTCCGGGGCGCGGTCAATGCCTCGGGCCATGTCGTGGACCAGCAGGGCGGCGGGCGGCAGATCACCGCCAGCGGCTTGGCCCGCGGGCTGGGCATCGGCAACCCGCAGGCCGATGCCGTGCTGGCGGGCGAGACCAGCTTCGACCTTGCCGCCGCGCAGCGTCCGGACGGCGGCCTGACCGTCAGCCGGCTGCGCGCCGGCAACGGCCAGTTCAGCGTCACCGGCGACGGCAGCCCGGCCGAGGGGCTGAACCTCGACGCCCGGTTGAACGACCTGGCCCTGGTGGTGCCGGGCTTTCCCGGCCCGGCGACGGTCGCCGGCACCATCCGCAACCTGGGCAGAAGCTACGACGTGAACCTGACCGCCACCGGACCCGGCAATACCCAGGCCCGCGTGACCGGCACGGCGGCGACAGACCTGTCCACGGCCGACATCGCGGTCAGCGGCAACTCCAATGCCGCCGCCGCCAACCCCTTCCTGCGCACCCGCTCGGTCGAGGGGCCGCTGAGCTTCGACCTGCGCCTGAATGGCCGGCCGGCGCTGGAATCGCTGTCCGGGCGGGTGGCGCTGGCCAATGGCCGGCTGGCCGAGCCGCGCTTCGGCCTGGCCGTGGGCAGCCTGAACGCCAACGCCGATTTCAACGCCGGCCGCATCGCCGTCGATCTGCGCGGCGCGGTCGAGGCCGGCGGCACCATTACCGTCAGCGGCCCGGTCAGCCTGGTCGGCGACCGGCAGATGAACCTGGACGTGCGGCTGTCCGACGTGGTGCTGCGCGACCCCAACCTTTATGAGACGCTGGTGAACGGCGCGATCAACGTCGCCGGCACGGTGGGACAGGGGCCGCTGGTCTCGGGCCGCATCGACATGGGCCATACGGAACTGCGCATCCCCTCGACCGGGCTGGGCGGGGCGAAGGCGATCCCGGACATCATCCACCGTTCGGAACGCCCGCCGCAGCGCCAGACCCGCGCCAAGGCCGGGCTGCTGGAATATCCCAGCGAGGCTTCGCGCCAGGCCGGCATGGCCGCGCCGCCGGCGACGCCGCCGGCCAATCCGGCACGCTTCGACCTGCTGGTCTCGGCCCCGTCGCAGGTCTTCATCCGCGGCCGCGGCGTCGATGCCGAACTGGGCGGCGAGCTGCGCCTGACCGGCAATGCCCGCCAACCCATCCCCATCGGCCAGCTGGAGCTGATCCGCGGCCGGGTCGACCTGCTGGGCAAGCGGTTCGACATGACCGAGGGGCTGATCGAGTTGCAGGGCAGCATGATCCCGGTGATCCGGCTGGTGGCCGAGACTGTGCAGAACGACATCACCGCCCGCATCATCATCGACGGCGAGGCGCAGGATCCCGAGATCACCTTTGAATCCTCGCCCGAGATGCCGCAGGAAGAGGTACTGTCGCACCTGCTGTTCGGCCGGGGGCTGGACAATATCAGCGCGCTTCAGGCCGCGCAGCTGGCCAGCGCCGTAGCGACCCTGGCCGGGCGCGGCGGCGAGGGGATCGTCGGGCGGCTGCGGGCCTCGACCGGGCTCGACGACCTGGACCTGGCGACGGACGACGAGGGCAATGTCTCGGTCCGGGCGGGCAAATACCTGTCCGAGAACCTCTATACCGACGTGCAGGTCGGCGGCGACGGCAAGACCAAGCTGAACCTGAACCTGGACATTTCCCCGACGCTGACCGCGCGCGGCTCGGTCGACAGCGAAGGCGAAAGCACCATCGGCCTGTTCTACGAACGCGATTACTGACCCCGGCCCCGCCCCGCCCGCCGCCGCGGTGGCGCGGGGCGGCCGGGGCGCCCCTTGCATAGCTGCGACATATTCATTAGCTTGCTAATGAAATTCGCGGAACAGCGGGAAACCCATGCCAGACCGTCCCTTCACGCTCGTCGAATCGCTCATCGAACTGACCCGGACCCTGCGCGCCGCCTTCGAGCAGCGCGTCGAGCAATACGGGCTGACCTTTGCGCGCGCCCGGCTGCTGACCACCATCGGCCGCCACGAGGGCGCCAGCCAGGCCCAGCTGGCCGCGATCCTGGGCATCGAGACGCCGACGCTGAAGCGCCTGCTGGACGCGCTGGAGGATCAGGGCCTGGCCGAGCGCCGCCCGATCCCCGAGGATGGCCGCAAGCACGCCGTCTATCTGACCGAGGCGGCGCGGATCGCGCCCCTGCTGGGCTTTCGCGCCGAGGTCGATGCCACGCTGGCCCAGGGCATCGCGCCCGAGGATCTGGCGGTCACGCGCCGGACGCTGGCACGGATGGCGCGGAATGCCGAAGGGCTGCGGCAGGCATGAGCCGATCCCCAGCCGCCCCCGCGGCGCCTGCGCCCCCCGCCGCGGCCGCGCCCGCGCCGCCGCCCTTCGTGCCGATGTCCTGGCCGGCCACGCTGGGCTATATCGGCGCCTCGATCACCATCGGCCTGACGCAGGGGCTGGCGCAGGGCTTCGTCAGCACCAACATCCCGCAGATCGCCGGAGACCTGGGCGCCACCACCACCCAGGCGACCTGGCTGATGGCGGCCTTCATGATCCCGCGCGCCTCGATGCCGCTGCTGCTGATCAAGATCCGCACCCAGTTCGGCCTGCGCCGCTTTGCCGAGGTGGCGATCCTGGTCTATCTGGCGGTATCGCTGGCGGCTTTTGCCATCTCGGACCTGCGCTCGGCGGTGGCGGTGCAATTCGTCGCCGGCATGGCCTCGGCGCCGCTGTCCACGCTGGCCTTCATGTATATGCTGGAGCCGCTGCCGCCCCAATGGAAGATGCGGCTGGGCCTGCCCATGGTGCTGGCCATGGTTGCGACCGGGCCGATGCTGGCACGGGTGATCTCGCCCGCGCTGATGGGCGATCACGGCTGGGACGGGCTGCATTACATGGCGCTGGGACTGGCGGCGGTGTCGCTGGGGCTGGTCTATGCCCTGCCGCTGACCTCGGCACCGCGCGTCAAGGTGATCGCCGCCATGGACCTGGTCAGCTGGCTGCTGATCGCCACCGGCTTCGGCGGGCTGACGGTGGGCTTCATCATGGGCTCGATCCATTGGTGGACCGACGTGGCCTGGCTGGGCTGGGTGCTGGCGCTGTCCATCGTGGCGCTGACCCTGGCCGTGGTGATCGAGCTGCACCGCAAGGCGCCGCTGCTGGACATCCGCTGGCTGGCCAGCCCCGCGATGCTGCACCTGACGGCGACGCTGCTGATCTTTCGCCTGGTGCTGTCCGAGCAAAGCGCGGGCGCGCCGCGCATGTTCCAGGTGCTGGGTGTGACCCAGGACCAGCTGGTGCCGCTGTTCGCGATGATCTCGGTGGCCTCGGTGCTGGGCGGGCTGGCGCTGATTCCCTTCATGAAGCCCGAGCGGGTGCCGCTGTTCCACATCATCGCGCTGACGCTGATCGCCGCCGGCGCCTTCATGGACAGCCATGCCAGCTTGGACACCCGGCCGGCGCAGATGATGCTGAGCCAGGCGATGATCGCCTTTGCCGGCTCGTTCTTCCTGGCGCCGGCGATGATGCGCGGGCTGCTTTCGGCCCTGGCGCGCGGGCCGAACTACATCCTGTCCTTTGTCATCGTCTTCCTGTCCACGCAATCCCTGGGCGGGGCCATGGGATCGGGCCTGTTCTCGACCCTGATCAACCACCGCCAGGCCCTGCATCTGCAAGTGCTGCGCGAGGAACTGACCGCCACCGACCCACTGGTCGCGGCCGAGATCGCGCAGCGCAGCGCCGCCCTGACGCCGCAGATCGCCGATGCCGCGCAGCGCCAGGCGCAGGCGGTGGCGCAGATCGCCCAGGATGCCGGCGCCCAGGCCTATGTGATGGCCTATAACGACGCCTATTTCCTGACCTTCCTGCTGGCGGCGGCGGCGCTTTGCGCGCTGCTGCTGCATCTGTTCCGCGACTGGCTGGCGGCGCGCCGCGCGCCGCTGCCGGCCGGCGCCCAGACCCATCCCGAGCCCGAGACATGACCAGAAACCACCTGATCCCGACCCTGATCGCGCTGGCCGCCGGCCTGGCCGGCCTGCTGATCGTGCTTTACGCTTGGCACCTGCCGCCGTTTCGCCCGGCCCATCCGCAGACCGAGAACGCCTATATCCGCGGCCAGCTGACCACCGTCGCGCCGCAGCTGTCCGGCTATGTCGCGGCGGTCGAGGTGCGGGACTTCCAGCCCGTGACCGCGGGTCAGGTCATCGCCCGCATCGACGACCGGCAATACCGGCAGAAGCTTGCCCAGGCCCAGGCCACCCTGCAAGGTGCCGAGGCGGCGCTGAAGATCCAGGAACAAGGCGTCCATTCCGCCCAGGCCAGCCTGCAATCGGCCGAAGCGGCGCTTTCCGCGGCGCGGGCGGCGCGGGACACGGCGGCCTCGACCTGGGACCGGGCGCAGGCCCTGCAATCGCGCGGCGTGACGGCGCAAAGCTCGGCCGACCAGACCGAGCTGGCGCTGCGCCAGGCCGAGGCCGCCGTCACCCAGGCCGAAAGCGCCATCGCGGTGGCGCGCGAGAACGTCAAGGGCGCCGAGGTCGGGCTGGCCGCGAAACGCGCCGAGATCGCCTCGGCCCAGGCGGCGGTGGAACTGGCGCGGATCGACCTGGACAATACGGTGATCCGCGCGCCCTCGGACGGGCGGCTGGGCCAGGTCGGGGTGCGGCTGGGCCAATATGTCACGGCGGGCACCGCGCTGGTCAGCCATGTCGGCCCCGAAGTCTGGATCATCGCCAATTTCCGCGAGACCGAGCTGCACGGCATCCGCATCGGCGACCGCGCCACCTTCACCGTGGACGCCATGCGCCACCGCGCCTTTACCGGCCGGGTCGAGGCCTTTTCGCCCGCCACGGCTTCCGAGTTCAGCCTGCTGTCGGCCTCGAACGCCACCGGCAATTTCACCAAGGTGGCGCAGCGCCTGCCGGTGCGCATCGCGATCGATCCGGGGCAAGAGATGGCCGAGTATCTTGAGCCGGGCCTGTCGGTGGTGGTGACGGTGGACGAGGGCTCGAACGCCGATCGCTCGGCCCAGGCGCGGCCGATCATGGGACACGAGGGCTGAGCCAAGCGCCAGCGCCGCCGGGCTTGCGCCCCGGGCCGGTGGCCGCTAGGCCATGCGGGCAAGGGCAAGCCCGCTTCCGCCAGCCCGCCGATGGACCGGAGGCAAAGATGCAGATCCCCCTTTCCCGACGCGGCTTTCTGGCGGTATCGCTGGTCGCCATGGCCGCCGGCGCGGCACGGGCGCAGGAAGGCAGGCCGCGCGGGCTGGAGCCGGCCGAGCGGATCGAGCATCCGCGCGCCAGCCATTTCGACCTTGGCCCGGCCGAGGCGCCCTGGCGCATCTTCCTGGGCCTGCCGCAGGTTCCGGCGCCGCGGGGCGGCTATTCCGCGATCCTGGCGCTGGACGGCAACGCGACCTTTCCGATCCTGTGGCATCTGCGCGAGGAACTGGCGCCCGAGGCGCCGGTGGCGCTGGTCGGCATCGGCTATCCGGTCGAGACCCGCTTCGACCCGGCCCGCCGCTGGTTCGACCTGACCTCGCCCGGCAAGCAGCCGGTCCCGGCGCAAGAGGGGCTGCGCGGTCCCGGCGACCGGCCGACCGGCGGGCAGGATGCCTTTCTTCGGATGATCGCGGCGCAGCTGCTGCCCGAACTCGGCCGGCGCCTGCCGCTGGATACAGGCGACCTGACACTGTTCGGTCATTCGCTGGGCGGGCTTTTCGTGCTGAATACGCTGTTCACCCGCCCGCGCCTGTTCGCCCGCTATGCCGCGGCCGATCCCTCGACCTGGTGGAACGCCGGCGAACCCCTGCGCGAGGCCCGCGCCTTTCGCGGCGGCATCCTGGCGGCGGGCGGCCGGCTGGACCCGGCGGTGCCGCTGCTGATTGCCAGTTCGGGAACCGAACCGCCGCCGATCCTGTCGCTGCTGTCCGGGATTCCGGGGCTCGAGCTGGTCCACCGCCCGCACCCCCAGGAAAACCACGGCTCGGTCATCCGCCCCGCCGCGCGCCAGGCGCTGGCGCTGCACCTGGGCCGGCGGGCGGGCTAGGCTAGGCTGCCGCATGAAAAAGGCCGGGCGCAGCGGCCCGGCCCCGATCCCGATGCGGCCGGCTTACACCTCCGGCACCAGCACCTCGCGCTTGCCGACATGGTTCGCCGGGGTGACGACGCCCTGTTCCTCCATCTGTTCGACCAGCCGCGCCGCCTTGTTGTAGCCGATGGCCAGCTTGCGCTGGATATACGAGGTCGAGCATTTGCGGTCCTTGGCGACGATGGCGACGGCCATGTCGTAAAGCTCGGCATCGCCGCCCTCGCCCGAGGACAGGCCCAGCACCTGATCGATGCTGTCGGCGCGCTCCTCGTCCGGGCCCTCGACCACGCCGGACATGTAGCTGGGCGGGCCGAAGCTTTTCAGATGGTTCACCACCTCCTCGACCTCCTCGTCGCTGACGAAGGGTCCGTGGACGCGGGTGATGCGCGAGCCGCCGGCCATGTAGAGCATGTCGCCCTGGCCCAGCAATTGCTCGGCGCCCTGTTCGCCCAGGATGGTGCGGCTGTCGATCTTGGAGGTGACCTGGAAGCTGATCCGGGTCGGGAAGTTGGCCTTGATCGTGCCGGTGATGACATCGACCGAGGGCCGCTGCGTCGCCATGATCAGGTGGATGCCCGAGGCCCGCGCCATCTGCGCAAGGCGCTGGATGCAGGCCTCGATCTCCTTGCCCGCCACCATCATCAGGTCGGCCATCTCGTCGACGATGACGACGATATAGGGGAAGGTCTCGGGCAGGAATTCCTCGGTCTCGAAGACCGGCTCGCCGGTATCCTCGTCAAAGCCGGTCTGCACGGTACGCTTGAACAGCTCGCCCTTGTCCAGCGCCTCGCGCACGCGGCCGTTATAGCCCTCGATGTTGCGCACGCCCATCTTGGACATGCGGCGATAGCGTTCCTCCATCTCGCCCACGACCCATTTCAGCGCCACCACGGCCTTCTTGGGATCGGTGACGACCGGGGACAGCAGATGCGGGATGCCGTCATAGACCGACAGTTCCAGCATCTTGGGGTCGATCATGATGAGCCGGCATTCCTCGGGCGTCAGCTTGTAGAGCAGCGACAGGATCATGGTGTTGATCGCCACCGACTTGCCCGAGCCGGTGGTCCCGGCGATCAAGAGGTGCGGCATCTTGGCCAGGTTCGCCACCACCGGCCCGCCGCCGATATCCTTGCCCAGCGCCAAGGGCAGCGGCTGGGTGCCGTCGCCATAGGCCTTGGAGGCCAGGATCTCGCGCAGCACCACCTTTTCGCGCCGGGCATTGGGCAGCTCGATGCCGATCACCGAGCGGCCGGGCACGGTCGAGACCCGCGCCGACAGCGCCGACATCGACCGCGCGATGTCGTCGGCCAGCCCGATCACCCGGCTGGCCTTCAGCCCCGGCGCCGGCTCCAGTTCGTAAAGCGTGACCACCGGACCGGGGCGGACCTCGGTGATCTGGCCCTTGACGCCGTAATCGTCCAGCACCGCCTCCAGCATGCGGGCGTTTTCCATCAGCGCCTCTTGCGACAGCTGGTGGCGCTCGACGGTGGTCGGCGCGGTCAGAAGCGACAGCGGCGGATGCTCGTAATGGCTGGCCGCGTCGTCGAAGCGCAGCGCCGGCTGCGCCTCGGATTGCGCCTGGCGCGAGGGGGCGGGCTTCTTGGGCGGCACCACCACGCGCGGCGTCTCGGCGCCGAAGGGCGCGGCGGTGACGGGTTCGGCGAAATCCTCGCCGTCCTCATCCTCGCCGGCGCGCAGCGGCGGCTCGTGCCGGGCGGGCGCGGCGCGGGCGCCGGTCAGCCGCGCCGTCACCGCCGACAGCAGCCCCTTGCCCTCGGACCGGGCGCCTTCCGCGCGGCTGCGGATCGCATCGGTGATGCGGGCGCTGACGGCGGCGTTCGAGGGCGGCTCGTCATCCTCGGCATAATGCGTCTCGGGGTCGATCAACTCGGGCTCGGGGGCGAAGTCGCGATCATCGCCCAGGGGCGCCGGCGCCGGGCGCAGGCCCGGCAGGCCGCCGCGGGGCGCCTGCGGCAGGGCGGCGGATGCGGCGCGGCCGACCCGCTCGCGCCGGGCCTCGCTGCGGCTCTTGAGCCCGCGCGCCGCGCCCGAGGACAGCCTTGCGCCGCGATCCACCGCATGCAGCGCCAGGACGCGGGCGGTGGCCAGCCCCTCGCGCAGGAAGGTGCCGATGGTCGTCAGTTCCTTGCGGTCGAAGCCCAGCACGAAAGCCAGGAAGGCGACGGTGCCGATGGCGGTCAACAGTGCCAGCAGCTTGATCGCGACCGATGCCTTCATCGGCATGGCCGACAGCATGCCGCCCATCAGCATGTCGCCCAGATGCCCGCCCAGGCCGAAGCTTTGCGTCCAGGCCGCCGGCGGGGTCATCGAGGTGGCATAGATCGACACCAGCACCATGGCGATGGGCAGGAAGATGCCGCGCATCAGCCGTTCCTCGCCCCGGTGCAGCATCAGCCGCAGGCCCCAGGCCACGGCGCCCACCACCAGCACCCAGGTGCCGTAGCCGGTGATCATGAACAGCGCCGAGGCGACATAGGCGCCGAAGCGGCCCAGATAGTTCTGCGCCGGCTGGTCGGTCGCCGAGAGGAAGCTGGGATCGTCGGGGGAATAGCTGACCAGCATCATCGCGATCAGCACGCCCAGGATGACCAGCCCCGCGCCCAGCAATTCCTTGCCGCGCCGCTCCAGCGCCGCCTGCGTGTTTTGGTCAAACAGCGGATCGCGGTGTTTCGCCTGCCAGCTCGCCATGCGTCAACCCCCTTGATACAAACACATTTTCAGGCGGTTCAGCGCCGCCTCGGTCTGCTCCGCCGGCGCAACCAGCGCCACGCGGATGAAATTCCGGCCCGGATTGCCGGCCTCGCCGTCGCGGGCCAGATAGGCGCCGGGCAGCACCTGGATACCCGCCTCGGCCCACAGCTTTTTCGCCGCGTCCTCGCCGGTGCCGACGCTTTCCGGGACCGGCAGCCACAGGAAAAAGCCGCCCTGCACCGGCTGGTAGCCCGGCACATTGCCCAGCACCCGATCGGCGATGGCGTATTTCTGCTGGTAGAGTGCGCGGCTTGCGTCCACATGGCCCTCATCCGCCCAGGCCATGGCGCTGACCCGCTGCACCGGCAGCGGCAGCGGCGCGCCCGCATAGCTGCGCAGCCGCCGCAACTGCGCGATCTGCGCCGCGCCGCCCGCCGCGAAACCCGAGCGCAGCCCCGGCAGGTTCGAGCGTTTCGACAACGAGTTGAACATCACCACCCGGTCGGCCAGCCCCATGCGCGCAGCCACCGCCAGCGCGCCGGGCGGCGGGGCGTCGCGCCAGATCTCGGAATAGCATTCATCGGCGAAGACCAGAAAATCGTGCCGGTCGGCCAGCGCGATCAGCTCCTCGAGATAATCCTCGGAGGCGATGCTGCCCTGCGGATTGGCGGGCGAGCACAGATAGGCCACGGCGGCGCGGTCCAGCACCGCGGCCGGCAGGTCGGCAAAGCGCGGCAGGTGGCCGGTTTCCGGCGTGGCGGGCACGAAGACGGGCTCGGCGCCCACGGCGGCGGCGGCCACGGCATAGACCTGGTAGAACGGGTTCGGCACCAGAATTGCAGGCTTTTGGCCGTTCTTGCGCTCCGGCGCCAGCGCCAGGGCGGCGTTGAACAGCCCCTCGCGCGTGCCGTTCAGCGCCATGATCCGCTCGGGCGCGACCTCCAGCCCGTGCCGGCGGGAAAGCCAGCCCGAGATCGCGGCCAGCAGTTCGGCCGTGCCCTCGTTCGAGGGATATTTGCCGAAATCGGCGATGCTTTCGGCCATGACCGGGCCGACGAAATCCGGCAAGGCATGGCGCGGCTCGCCGATCGTCAGGATCAGCGGCTCGCCGCCGGGCTCGATGCCCGAAAGAAGCTTCCGCAGGCGCGGAAACGCGTAATCCGGCAGGTTCGAGAACCGCTCGGGAATTGCCATGACTGCCTCTCAGTCGGGGTCGTCGCGCCCCGTTTTGCCGCAAGACTACCGGCAATCCCCCCATGCGTCCAGAGTTTCACCACCAGATTGCCCCCGTCCGTGCCGGATTTGCCCGGAAAAACCACGCTTCAGCGCAGCGCCGCCTCGGCCGCGGCGGCCGCCACCAGCAGCGCGCGGTCCTGGCCGGCGCGGCCCATCAGCATGATGCCGCAACCCGGATGGCCGGTCGGCAGGCTGACCGCCGGCAGGTCCAGCAGGTTGGCGATGCGGGTATTGCGCAGCGTCAGCAGGTTCTCGCGGGCAAAGAACTCTTCCTCGGCCAGCAGCCGGTCCACCGGCGGCGGCAGGATCGGCGCCGTGGGCAGGATCACCGCGTCGAAGCCCGCGACCAGCCGCGCCCAGTCGGCGCGCAGCCGGGCCAGCTCCTCCCAGGCGGCGACGTAATCGGCCGCCAGCACGAACTGGCCGCCGCGAAAACGCTCCAGGATCGGCGGATACATCAACTCGGGCGCCGCCTCGATCTGCTCGCGCCAGATGCCATAGGCCTCGGGCGCGAACAGCAGCGGCGCCAGCACCATGGCCTCGGCCACGCAGGGCGGCGCGGCATGGGTGATGCGGGCACCGGCGCGGGCCAGGCGGTCCACCGCATCCTCGAAGCCGGCGACCGGCTCCTTGCGCGCATCCTCGAAGGGCACACCGTCCAGCACCATCAGCCGCAGTCCGCGCGGATTGGCATCGGCCAGGTCGGCTGCCGGCTCGCCGCGCAGCACGGCGAAAAGCTCGGCGCAATCCTCGACCGTGCGGGCGATGGGGCCGGCCACGTCGAAGCGGCGGCACAGCGGCACGATGCCAGCACCGCTGACCGCGCCCGTGGTCGGCTTGAAGCCCACCAGCCCGTTCCAGGCCGCCGGCACCCGGATCGAGCCGCCGGTATCCGAGCCCACCGCCGCCGCCGCCAGCCCCAGCGCCACCGAGACGGCCGCGCCCGAACTCGACCCGCCCGGCGCCAGTTCCTGGTCGATGCTGTTGGGCGGCGTCGCCGTGCGGGGATTCACCCCCAGGCCGGAAAAGGCCAGCTCGGTCATATGCGTCTTGCCCAGGCAGACCAGCCCGTCCAGCGTCGCCCCGGCCAGGATCGCGGCATCCTGGCGGGGCACGCGGCCTTGCAGCAGGCGCGAGCCGGCCTCGGTCGCGATGCCGGCGCTGTCGATATTATCCTTCCAGCTGATCGCCACCCCGTCCAGCAAGCCGCGGCGCAGCCCGGCGCGGGCGCGGTCATGGGCGGCGATCGCCTCGGCCCGCGCGCGCTCGGGGGTCAGCCGGGCATAGATGCGGTCGCCATAGGGATGGCGGGCCGCGGCGTCCAGATAGGCCTCGGCCTGCTCGACCGGGCTGATGAGCCCGGCCAGGATCGCCCTTCCCTGTTCCGCCGCAGATGCCCTGAGCCAATCCATGCCCTTCCCCCGACCGACAATATCCAGATACCAAATAAGACACAGGCTATCCCGGCGCGGGCTGGCTCGCAATGCGCTTGGCGGCCGCCGTGACGCATGGACATTGCCCGGCCGAAGGTCATATTGCGTCCCATGAGGACCGATTTCGACATCCTGATTGCCGGCGGCGGGCTGAACGGCCCGGCCCTGGCCCTGGCCCTGGCCGATGCCGGCCTGTCGGTGGCGGTGGCCGATGCCCGCCCCGCCGATGCCCGCGCCGGCGACGCCTTCGACGGCCGCGCCTATGCGCTGGCGCTGGCCTCGCAACGGCTGCTGGCCGCGCTGGGGCTGTGGAACGACCTGGCCCCGAACGCGCAGGAGATCCGCAAGGTCGAGGCGACGCAGGGCGTGCCGGGCGAAGGCGCCGGCCCCTTCGGCCTGCATTTCGACGGCGCCGAGATCGAGGAAGGCCGGCTGGGCTATATGCTCGAGGACCGCTTCCTTTACCGCGCGCTGCTGGCCGCGATGCGGGGCCGGGTCACGCATCTGCCCGGCCTGTCCGTCACCGGGCAAGAGGCCGAGGGCGCAGGGATCCGCGCCAGCCTTTCGGACGGGCGCAGCATCAAGGCCCGGCTGCTGGTCGGCGCCGACGGGCGGCAATCGGGCGTGGCGGCGCGGGCCGGGATCCGGCGCATCGGCCATGACTACGGCCAGATCGCGCTGGTCGCGGCGGTCGATCACGAACTGCCGCACGAAGGCACCGCGCATCAGTATTTCATGCCGACCGGGCCGCTGGCGATCCTGCCGCTGCCGGGCAATCGCAGCTCGATCGTCTGGTCCGAGCCCGAGGCCCAGGCCCGCGCCATCATGGATCTGCCGGACGCGGAGTTCCTGGCGGTGCTGCGCCCGCGCTTCGGCGATTTCCTGGGCGAAATCCAACTGGCCGGGCCGCGCTTTTCCTATCCGCTGAACCTGACCCTGGCCGAACGCTACGTCGATGCGCGCGTGGCGCTGGTGGGCGATGCGGCGCATGGCGTGCATCCCATCGCCGGGCAGGGGTTGAACCTGGGCCTGCGCGACGTGGCCGCGCTGGCCGAGGTCGTCGTCGCCGCCCGCCGCCGCGGCGAGGATATCGGCGCCGAGCTGGTGCTGGCACGCTACCAGGACTGGCGCCGACCGGATGCGACGGCGCTGGCGCTTGGCATGGACGGGGTGAACGCGCTGTTTTTCAACGCCAATCCGCTGCTGCGCGCCGCGCGCGAAATCGGCATGGGTCTGGTCGATGCCATCCCGCCCCTGCGGCGCGGCTTCATGCGCCAGGCGGCGGGGCTGAGCCTTGAGCCGATGCCGCGCCTGCTGACCGGGCGGCGGCTTTAGGGAACGCTCACGCCGCCGTCAGCGTTGAAGCACCGCGCATCCAGCGAACGTGATGTGCAAGTCTTTGGAGGATCGGTATCATTCCGCCCATGAAACTGAAAACGCTCGCCCTTGCGCCCGTCCTGTGCCTGGCCATGGCCTTTCCCGCCCTGGCCGAGAAGATTCCGCTGAACGAGATCTCGCGCTATCTCAACAGCCTCAAGACCGCCAAGGCGGATTTCACCCAGGTGAATGCCGACGGCTCGATCTCGACCGGGGTGGTCTATATCCAGCGCCCGCAGCGGGTGCGCTTCGAATACAAGGGCGACCGCACGCTGGTCATGGCCTCGGCCGGCAACGTCGCCGTGTTCGACGGCAAGACGCGCGGCGCGCCGCAGCAATATCCGCTGTCCAAGACGCCGCTGTCGCTGATCCTGGCGCCGAACATCGACCTGAGCCGGGCGCGCATGGTCACCGGCTATGCCGAAAAGAAGAACACCACCGTGGTCACGGCGCAGGATCCCCAGCACCCGGAATACGGCAATATCCAGATGGTCTTTACCGCCAACCCGACCCAGCTGCGGCAATGGGTCGTGACCGACGACACCGGCAAGCGCACCACGGTGATCCTGGGCGACATGCAGACCGGGATGAGCTTTCCCGCCTCGACCTTCGCCATCCAGAACGAGATCGCCCGCCGCCAATAGGCGGGCGAAACGGTCAGCGGCAGGAGGCAAGCTGGCTGCGATAGACCTCGGCCCTGGCCTGGACCTTGCCCGCCACGCCCAGCAGCCAGGGCTTCGAATTGTGCGAACCCCTGGCAAAGCCCGAGCGGCCCTCGTGATAGGCCAGGTATTGCGAGGCGGCGTCCCATTTCGAGATGCCCAGCACCCGCGCCGAATCGTTCATGTACCAGCCCATGAAGTCGGTGGCGTCGCGGATATTGTCGCGCCGGGCACGGCGGTTGCCGGTCTGCTTGCGGTAATCGTCCCAGGTGCTGTCCAGCGCCTGGCTGTAGCCATAGGCCGAGCTTTGCCGGCCGATCGGAATGATGCCCAGCGCATATTGATGCGGCGTGCGGGCATTGCCGATGAATTTCGATTCCTGGTGGATCGTCGCCATCTGCACATGCACCGGCACGCCCCAGCGCCGCTCGGTCGCCTTCATCGCGCGCATGTAGGCGGGCCGCTCTGCCGCGATGGCGCAGGCGCTTTCCAGATTGCGCGGTGCCTTGTAGTTCCCGCCCCCTCCGCAAGAGGCCACCAGCCCGACGATGGCGAGCTTGAGAAACCTGTTCATACTGCCCTCATGTTTTTGCCGGCAGGATAAGCGGAATCCGGGACAGGGCGCAAATGACAAAGGCTCGACCCGGCCTAGCTGGGCAGGACCGAGACCGATTTCACGATGGCGTGGCAGGCGGTTCCCGGCTGCAATTCCAGCGCCTTGACCGAGCGCGGCGTGACCTGCGCAAGCATCCGCTCATGCTGCGCGCCCTGCCCCAGCGCCAGCTGCACCAGCCCGCCCTCGATGCGCGTCACCGCGACCGGCAGCACGTTCAGCGCCGACAGGCCCCGCGGCGCCTCGCGCGCCAGGATCACCTCATGCGCCAGGATGCGCAGCCGCAGCGCCCGCCCCGGCGCCAGGTCCATGCCGGGCAACAGCATCGGCCCGCCGGCGGTGGCCACACGGGTCATGCCGTCGGGTTCGCGCGCCTCGACCGTGGCGCGGATCAGCGCCCCCGCCTCGCGCGCGCCCAGCTGCGGGGCCAGTTCGGGATCGGCCAGGATCGCGGCCAGCGGGCCGGAATGGACCACCCGCCCCTGCCGCATCAGCACCACCGTGGTCGCCAGCCGCAGCACCTCGGGCACCGAATGGCTGACATAAAGGATCGGCAGCCGGATCTCGTCGCGCAGGCGCTCCAGCCAGGGCATGATCTCGGCCTTGCGCGCCTCGTCCAGCGCCGCCAGCGGCTCGTCCATCACCAAGAGCGCCGGGTCAGACAGAAGCGCGCGCCCGATGGCCACGCGCTGGCGCTCGCCCCCCGACAGCGTGCCGGGGCGGCGGTGCAGCAAGGGCTCCAGCGCCAGCATCCCGGTGATGCGGTCGAAATCGCGCGCCGCCCCGCGCCGCCAACGCGAAGGATAGCGCAGGTTCGCCGCCACCGTCATATGCGGAAACAGCCGCGCGTCCTGGAACACGCAGCCGATGCGCCGGGCCTGCGGCGCAAGGTTCGTGGCGCCGTCGAACAGCACCTGCCCGTCCAGCGCGATGCGGCCCTGTTCGGGGCGCATCAGCCCGGCGATGGCGTTGATCGTGGTGCTTTTGCCGCAGCCCGAGGGGCCGAACAGCGCCGTCACCCCGCCGGGCGCCTGAAAGGCCACGTCCAGCGCCAGCCCCCGGAAATTGTGGCGAAAGGCGACCTCCAGCATCACGCCCGCCCCTCGGCGCGCCCGTTCATGCGCGCGGCCATGCGCCAGGCCAGCCATTCCGAGACCAGCACCGCCGCCATGGCGATCACCACCGAGACCAGCACCAGCCGCAGCGCCGCCGCCTCGCCCGAGGGCACCTGCAACAGCGCATAGATGGCCGAGGGCAGGGTCTGGGTCTGGCCCGGAATGTTCGAGACGAAGGTGATGGTGGCGCCGAACTCGCCCATTGCCTTGGCAAAGCCCAGCGTGGCCCCGGCCAGGATCGCGGGCAGGATCAAGGGCAGCGTCACGGTCAGGAAGATCCAGGCCCGCGGCGCGCCCAATGTGGCGGCAGCCTGTTCCAACCTGGGGTCCACCGCCTCGAAGCCCAGGCGTATGGCGCGCACCATCAGCGGAAAGCTCATGATGCCGCAGGCCAGCGCCGCGCCGGTCCAGCGAAAGGCGAAGACGATGCCCAGCGGTTTCAGCAGGCTGCCCACCGGCCCCTGGGTGCCGAAGGTGATCAGCAGCAGGTAGCCGGTGACGACCGGCGGCAGGATCAGCGGCAGATGCACGATGCCGCTCAGCAGCCCATGCCCCGGAAAGCGCCGCCGGGCCAGCAGCCAGGCCACGGCGACGGCCGGCGGCAGGCCGGCCAGCGTGGCGACGGCGGCGACCCGCAGGGACAGCCGCACGGCCTGCCATTCCTGGGGGCCAAGCCAATCGGTCGGGATCATTGCGTGACGGTAAAGCCTTGCGATTCAAAGACCGATCTTGCCGGCTCCTGCGACAGGCTGTCAAGGAAGGCGGCGGCCTGCGGCGTATCGGCGGCCCTGGTCACGGCGGCGGGATAGGTGATCTGCTCGTGGCTGTCGGCCGGGAAGGTCGCCACCACGCCCACGCCCGGCTCGGCCACGGCGTCGCTGCCATAGACGATGCCCAGCGGCGCCTCGCCCGTGGCGACCAGCTTCAGCGCGGCGCGGACGTTGTCGGCCTGCGCGACCTGGCCCTCGACCTGCTCCCACAGGCCCAGCGCGGTCAGCGCCGCCTTGCCGTATTGCCCGGCAGGGACGGAATCGACCATCGCCATGGCCAGCTTGCCGTCGCCCAGCAGGCCGGGCAATTCGGTCACGGCCGCCTCGGCCGGCTTGCCGGTACCGACCAGCACCAGCGTATTGCCCAGCAGGTCGCGGCGCGTCGCCGGGTCGATGTCGCCCGAATCCTGCACCGCATCCATCCACGCGGTCGAGGCCGAGATGAACAGGTCGGCCGGCGCGCCCTCCTGGATCTGCTTGGCAAGCTGCGAACTGCCGGCATAGGAGATCACCACCGTATCGCCATGGCTGGCTTGCCAGTCGGCGGCGATCTCGTCCAGCGCGTCCTTGAGGCTGGCGGCGGCGAAGATGGTGATCTCGTCGGCCTGGGCTGCGGGGGCAAGCGCGATCAGGGCGGCGGCAAGGAAAGACAGGCGCATCGGGCTGGTCCATTCGTTGTGTCTGGACGGACATAACCAACCCTTGCCCGCGCTGGCAACCGTTATTTACGCCGGTGCAGATCGCTGCCCCGCGCGCAGCCGCCCCAAAGCCCCGGCGCCCTGGTCGCGCAGCAGCGCCTCCAGCGCGCGGTAATCGGCCAGCACCTGCCGGCCACGCGCGGTCAGCTGGGCGCCGCCGCCATGGGCGCCGCCGCGGCTGCTGTCCACCAGGGGTGCGGCAAAATGCGCATTCATTTCCTCGACCAGCGACCAGGCGCGGCGATAGCTCATGCCCATGCGCCGCCCGGCGGCCGAGATCGAGCCCTCGTCGTCGATGGCTTGCAGCAGGTCGGCCTTGCCGCGGCCAAAGGTCAGGCCGGATTCGAAATGCAGGCGCAGGCTGATGCGGGGATCCTCGGTCATGGCCATATTCTGCCGTCTTTCCGCAAGGTCGCAAGGGGGCGGGTCTTTTCGATGGGCTATCGCGGCTCTAGCAATAACATCATGCCAACGGCAATCGGGGGAAATCATGTCCGAGAATGAAATCGTCATCCTGTCCGGGGCGCGCACGGCCATCGGCACCTTCGGCGGCAGCCTGGCCGGCGTGCCGCCGATCCAGCTGGCTGCGACCGCGACCCGCGCCGCGATCGAGCGCGCCGGCATCGGCCCCGAGCGCATCGGCACCGTGGTCTTCGGCCATGTCCTGAACACCGAGCCGCGCGACATGTATCTGTCGCGCGTGGCGATGCTGGAAGCCGGGGTGCCCGACACCACCCCGGCGATGAACGTGAACCGGCTCTGCGGCTCGGGGGCGCAGGCCATCGTCTCGACCGCACAGGCGCTGATGCTGGGCGATGCGGATTTCGCCGTGGCGGGCGGCGCGGAATCGATGAGCCGCGCGCCCTATGCCGTGCCCGCGGCGCGGTTCGGTGCCAAGATGGGCGACGTGCAGATGCTCGACATGATGGTCGGCGCGCTGACCTGCCCGATGGGCACCGGCCATATGGGGGTGACGGCGGAAAATGTCGCGCGCGAACATGACATCTCGCGCCAGGCGCAGGACGAATTCGCCCTGGAAAGCCAGAAACGCGCCGCCGCCGCCATCGCCGAGGGCCGCTTCAGGGAGCAGATCGTCCCGGTCGAGATCAAGACCCGCAAGGGCGTGGTCGCCTTCGACACGGACGAGCATCCGAAGGCGACCGATGCCGGGAAACTGGCCGGGCTGAAGCCGGTGTTCCAGAAGGACGGCACGGTGACGGCAGGCAATGCCTCGGGGATCAACGACGGTGCGGCGGCGCTGGTGCTGGCACGGGCCGATGCGGCGCAGGCGGCGGGCGCCAGGCCGTTGTTCCGCATCCTTGGCCATGCCGTCGCCGGCGTGCGCCCCGAGGTGATGGGCATCGGCCCGGTCCCGGCGGTCGAGGCACTGCTGAAGCGCACCGGCCTGACGGCCGGCGATTTCGACGTGATCGAATCGAACGAGGCTTTTGCCGCGCAGGCGCTGGCAGTGAACAAGGGGCTGGGCCTCGACCCCGCCAGGGTGAACCCGAACGGCGGCGCCATCGCGCTCGGCCACCCGGTCGGCGCGACCGGCGCCCTCATCACCGTGAAGGCAATGTATGAGCTGATGCGCACCGGCGGCAGCAAGGGCCTCATCACCATGTGCATCGGCGGCGGCCAGGGCATCGCGCTGGCCATCGAGCGGATCTGAGCCTGCTGCAACCACCCGGCCCCCAACCGGGGTCGGGTCTTCGGCTGCGCTGCCGCATGGGTATTTGGGGAACGAAGAAGCGCAGGCCCGGCTTCTTCGTTCCATAAATACCCGAACCGCCTTTCACGCTTCGCCACGCATGCCCTGTACGCACGAATGCCGAAGCAGCAGAAAATGGAACGGGCCGCCCCCCTGGAGAACGGCCCGCGAGATCCACGGAGATGGTCCGGTTAGGGTTGGTGCCCACCGTCCCAGTCAGGGTTTACGACCCTTGGGGCTGCCCTCAGGCCACGACCCCCCTGACTGTCCCGACACCTCTCTCCAATATCACTCTCGACACTGGACCACCTCCTTTCAATAAGTTGCCTTATGGGGTCCAGCCTGCCACAGAACCCTTGACAGTCAATGAATTTGCGCGCGGCGCTGGATCAAATTTCCGACGACGATGCGGAAGGGCACGAGCGCCAGCACTGCCTGCGCAAGCTTCACCGAGCAGTCGGCGACTGCCAGCGAAACCCATAGTGGCTGGACGGGGCCCTGGCCCAGCAGCGGAACCAGCTCATTTGCCCAGGAAACATCGTCCGCCGGGAAGATTGGCGTCAGCTGTGCGGCAAAGGCGATGCTGAAGAAAACGGCAGTGTCGAGGATCGAGCCGGCGACGCTGGCCGCCAGGGGTGGTAGCCACCAGTTGTATTTTCGCAACTGGTTGAAGACCGAGATGTCCATCAGCTGCGCCGAAAGGAAGGCCGCGCCCGAGGCTATGGCGATGCGCAGCGTGGTCTTGTCCAGCCCCGCGGCCACGACCGAGCAGAGCACGCCGGTCACGAAGCCGGCATAAACCACCTTGCGCGCGGCGGCCGGTCCATAGACCCGGTTCATGATGTCGGTCACCAGGAAGGCGACCGGATAGGTCAGCGCCCCCCAGGTCAGCCAGGCGCCCAGCAGGTGCTGGACCAGGATGTTCGAGGCCACCACGACGGCGGCCATGGCGATGACGCCGGGAAGGATGCGGGACATGTCTGGTTTTCCGTTTTGGCAAGGTCGCGGAGACTCGGCCCCGTCGGGGCAAGGCCGCATAAGGCCGTCTGCAGATTCTGTCAACGGCCTTGCGCGGGCTTATTGCGCGGCCGCGGCGGCGATTTCCACCGCAAAGGCACCGTTCATCCCCTCGACCGCGGTATTGGTCAGCGCGACCAGGCTGCGGCCGCGCGCGGGATCGACGATCCAGCTGTGGCCGTAGATGCCGCCCCAGCCGAGGCAGCCTTGCGGCAAGCCGATGCCGGCCGCATCCGCGTCGGTGACGACCGCGCCCGCCCAGGCATGGCCCCAGCCGGCACCGCGCAGCGGATGGCGCTGGCGGATGCGGTTGCGGCGGACCTCGGCGCGCAGGTTCTCGGCCAGGAAAGGGCCGTCGCGCAGGGTTTCCAGCAGCGCCAGCGCCGCCTCGGCCGTCCCTGCCATGCCGCCGCCGCCCGAGGGAAAGGCCGAGGGGTCGCGGATGCGCTCGGGCAGGTAGGCATAGCTTTGCTCAGGTTGCAGCCGATTGCGGACACGGGTCGGGCCGCGCATCCGTTGCGGCTCGGGGCGGGCATCGGCGTAATTCGCGGCCAGGTCCACGGCGTCCGGGGCCTGGAAGCCGGCCTCGATGCCCAAGGGGTCCGTCACCAGCCGGGCCATGGCCTCGGGCAGCGGCATGTCGGCTGCGGCCTCGATCACCGCGCCCAGCACATCGGTCGCCACCGAATAACGCCAGCGCGTGCCCGGCGGCCGGTCCAGCGGCACCGAGGCGATGCGGCGCAGGTTCTCGGCCAGCGAGATGCCGCTGTCGCCGATCCCGTCCGAGACCCCGGCGCGGGCATAGGGGCCGTCCGGCGGCTGGTTGAAGCCGTAGTCCAGCCCCGCCAGATGCGACATCAGCTGGTCCACGGTGATCGCGGGGCGGCTGCCGTCGGGCAGCGCCGGAGCAAAATCCGGCAGCCAGCGCGTCACCGGATCCTCGGGAGACAGCCGCCCCGCCTGGATCAGCCGCAGCGCCGCGACCGTGGTGAAGGGCTTCGAGACCGAGGCATAGCGCAGCCAGGTCGCCTGCCGCATCGGCCGGTCGGCCTCGCGGTCGGCCAGGCCCGCGGCGCGGGCATGGACCAGCCGGCCATCCTCGGCCAGCAGCACCACGCAGCCGACGATCCGCCGCTCGGCCAGCGCGCTTTCGACCGCGCGGTCCAGCGCGGCGATGCAGGCCGCAGGGCTCATTCCGCCACCCGGTATTCGACCAATTCGGTGCGTTGCAGCCAGCCGAAATTGTCGTCCGAGATCAGGGTGATGCGGATGCCCTGCCCGTCATGCCAGACCGAGATGCCCTCCAGGTTGTCATATTGCAGCGGCCGCGATTCCAGCAGCACCCGCTCGTTCGAGACGCCGCTTTCCGACAGGTCGAAGCGCCTGACGCGGGTGCGAAAGCCCAGGAGGCCCTTGAAGTCGCGTTCCAGCAGGTAGAAGCGCCCGTCCGGGCCGATATCGGCGCCCACCGCCAGCCAGTCGCCCGAGCGCGGGATCGCGAAGGGCTGGTCCCAGGCGCCGTTCCGCCAGCGCCAGACCGGAAAGGGCCGGGTCAGGGAACCCGACCGCTCGGGCAGGGTCAGGAGCGTGCCGTCGGGCAGGACCGCCAGCGCCTCCAGCGAGGAATTGCGCTGCATCGCCTTGAACTCGGGCGGCCGGGGCAGGGGCTGGGCCGGGCTGTCGGGCGTGTCGTGGCGGGCGACGCGGGTCAGCCCCTCGAAGCTGATCCAGATCGTGCCGTCGGGGGCGATGGCCAGCCCCTCGCTGTCGCCCTGCCAGCCGGGCTTCAGCGGCTTGCCGGCGCTGTCGCGCAGCTGGGCGCGGCCGGCCAGTTCCAGCCCGCGGATGCGGCCCTGCGCGTCGCGCTGGACGCTGCCCCAGCGGATCGTGGCGCGGTCGGACAGCACGGTGAAGCGGCTGCCGTCGGCGCTGATCTCGATGCCCGAGAAGCCGCCGAAGCTTTCGTCCTCCATCCGCCAGACATAGGTCGCGACATATTCCACCTTCGGCATGGGCGAAGGCGAGGGATCGGCCGCGCAGGCCGATGAGGCCGAGACAAGCAGCAGCGCCAGCGCAAGGCCCGGCAGGCGGCGGGGCCGCCCTGCCGCGCCACCGGCCGTGCCGCCGCGCCTTAGCGGGCGGTGGCGACGACCTGGCATTGACGGGGCATCTCGCTCAGCCGGAAGCTGCGGGGGTGGCGATAGTTGGGATCGGGCGGCACCGGCTTGACCCGGCTGGGGTCGATGCGGTTCTTGATCCATTCCGCCGCCTCGGCGCAGCCGTCGCCGGGCGGCGGCGCGTCCTGCTGCTGGCAGACCGAGCCCGCCGGGCAGGCCAGGCGGACGTGGAAGTGATAGTCGTGGCCGCCCAGCGGCCGGATCTTGCGCAGATAGCTGCGGTCGCCGGTCTCGGCCTGGCACATCGCCAGCTTGGCGACGGGATCGACGAAGATGCGCTCGACCCGCGGGTCGCGGGCGGCGGCGCGCATGATCGCCATGTGCCCGCCGCTCCACAGGCCCGAGGGCGCGGTGCCGGCCTTGTTCACCACCGATTGCGACGAGATCTTCTCGCGTTGCGCGGCAGTCAGGCGCAGGCTTTGCGGCGGCAGCATCCAGATGTCGGCATCGAGCCCCGACTGGTGGCTGGCATGGCCCGAGGTCATCGGCCCGCCGCGCGGCTGGCCCATGTCGCCGATGTACAGCCCCTGCCAGCCGACCTGGCGCGCCGCCTGCGACAGGCCGATCAGGAAGCTGACCAGCTCGGGATGACCCCAGTTGCGATTCCGCGACAGGCGCATCGCCTGCCAGGTCGGGCCGGATTCGGGCAATTGCATGGCGCCCGAGACGCAGCCCTTGGAATAGAACCCGATCGAGACCGGGGCGCCCCCGGTCGGGCCGGGGACGGCACCGAAGACGCTGCGGGCCAGCGGGTCGGCCGTTGCCGGTTGCGCCATGCCGAGCCCGGTCAGCGCCAGCACGGCGGCGGTCAGGAATTTGCGGATCACTGCTTTGCCGATCACTGCGCGCCCTCTCCTTTTGCTTTGACCCAAACTAGCAGAACCAGCGCCAGAAGGAACATCACGATGAGCGGAGAGATGCCGAGCCGTTGGCTTCCGGTCACATCCGTCACCGTGGCGATCAGCAGGGGGGCCAGGAAAGCCGTCGCCTTGCCCGACAGCGCGTAAAGCCCGAAAGCCTCGGTGGCCCGTTCCGGCGTGGTGTGGCGCACCATCATCGTGCGGCTGGCCGATTGCAGCGCGCCCCCCGCGCCGCCGATCAGCGCGCCGCAGAGGAAGAACAGCGCATCGGGCAGGCGCGAGCCCTCGGCCAGCGCCAGGCCCAGCACCTGCTGGCGGCTCATGCCGGTCAGCAGGATGCAGACCGCGATCAGGACCAGCGTGCAGGCGACAATCACCGGCTTGGGCCCCCAGCGCCGGTCGGCGCGGCCGCCGATCCAGCTGATCACGGCGGCCGAGACGGCGCTGACCACGCCAAAGACCCCGGCCAGGAACACCGGCCAGCCCAGCACCGTGCCGGCATAGACCCCGCCGAAGGCGTAAAGCGCGTTCAGCGCATCGCGCGAGAACATGGACGAGGCCAGCCAGGCCGCCAGCGAATGCCGGTGCCGCAGGCTGGCAAGCAGCCGGCCCAGTTCAGCCATGGCCGCGCCCAGGCGCAGGGGGCGGCGCGGCCCCGGCGCCTCGGGCACCCAAAGCGCGAAGGGGATCATGAAGACCAGATACCACAGCGCCGTGAACGGCCCCACCGCCCGCGTGCCCTCGCGCAGTGCCGGGTCAAGGCCCAGCACCGGCGGGATGCCCAGCATGGTGCGGCCGGTCTGCGCGTTCTCGGCCAGAAGCAGCAGCACCGCGGCCAGCGCGATGACGCCGCCCAGATAGCCGAAGGCGAAGCCCGAGCCCGAGATGCGGCCGATCTCGTCATGCGGCGCCAGCCCGGGCAGCAGGGCATTGGTGAAGATGGTGGCGAATTCCATGCCGATCAGCCCGATGCCGAAGCTGACGATGGCCAGATGCAGGTTCGGCTGGCCGGGCATCAGGAACCACAGCCCCCAGGCGCCCGCCATGTAGAAGGCGGAAAAGATCCAGACCCAGACCAGCCGCCGCCCGGTATTGTCGGCGATGGCGCCCAGCACCGGGGCCAGAACCGCGATGATGACGCCGCAGATGCCCAGGCCATAGCCCCAGAGCGACTGCGCCGCCGCCCCCGCCGCCTCGGGCGTCATGCCCTGCGCGACATAGTGCCGGCGGGCGATCTCGGCGTAATAGACCGGGAAGATGAAGGTCATCAGCAGCGTCGCAAAGGGCTGGCTGGCCCAGTCGAAGAACCACCAGCCCCAGATGCGTCTGCGTTCCATGATGGTTCCCCGCCCTTGGGGTGCGCTGAAGCGCACCCTGTGTTCCGCCTTTCGGGGCGCATAAGGCCCCAGCGCGGTCAGGCTGGCAAGTCGGCATTCCGGTCGGCGGGGGCAATCGGCGGCAGCACCGGCGGCCAGGGCCGCTGGGCATCCGCCGCGATCCAGGCCTGCACCCAGCCCGGCAGGTCCGGGCTGACCGGATCGCGCCCCGCCGCCTGCATCAGCCGCGCCGGCGCCACGATGCCCTGGTCCGAGGTGATGGCGCCGCGCAGCAGCATGTGGTTGCAGCACTCACCCCGCCGCCACATGCTTTGCTCCATGTAAAGGAAGCGTTCGTCCCAGCCCAGCGTGCGCGAGATCATGGTGAAACGCTGGAACCCCTTGATTCGCCGCCGATAGCGCACCGTGTTTCCGGCCACGGTGATGCCCCAGCCGTTTTCCCGCATCGTGCCGATGATGCCGGTGCGCACCGCCATGGGCAGCCGCCCCAGGTCGTAAAGCGTCAGGGTGCGGCCGTTGTTCAGCTCGATCCAGGGGTCCAGATCCCAGGGCCAGCAGCGATGGGTCGAGACATGCGCGTCCAGCACTCCGATCCGGGCGCTTTTGCGGAACTTCAGCATCTCCTTGGCAAAGCGGAGCATGGGATACATCGGCGACCTCTTCTGCCTGGCGGACGGCTGCGGGGCTAGCCGCGGCACCGGGACGCGTCAATCGGAACGCTGCGGCGGCGATGCTGCGCCTTGCGCAATGCGGATGCCTGCCTTACCTGTCCGGGGAACAGCCGGAAGGGGATGGAATGGGCACGCTCTACGAAGCCTTGATGCTGATACTCGACGTGGTCTGGTTCGTGATGATCGCCCATATCATCATGTCATGGCTGATCAACTTCCAGGTGCTGAACCTGCGCCAGCCGCTGATCTGGCAGGTCTGGAACGGGCTCAACCGCCTGCTGGAGCCGATCTACGGCCCCGTCCGCTCGATCCTGCCGAATACGGGCGGGCTGGACCTGGCGCCGCTGGTGGTCTTCATCGGCATCATCATCCTGCAGCGCGCGCTCGCCAATAACGCGGCCTGGTTCTACGGCTTCTAGATGTCGGCCGCGCCCCTTCTGCGGCAGGTCTTCGGCTTCGACGCCTTCCGGCCGGGGCAGGAAGAGATCGTCGATGCCGTCGCTGCCGGCCGCGACGTGCTGGCGATCATGCCGACCGGCGGGGGCAAGTCGCTGTGCTACCAGCTGCCGGCGCTGATGCGGGACGGGCTGACGGTGGTGATCTCGCCGCTGATCGCCCTGATGCGCGACCAGGTCCGGGCGCTGACCGAGGCGGGCGTCGCCGCCGCCGCCCTGACCAGCGGCAATTCGGACGAGGAAAACACCGAGGTTCTGCGGGCCCTCAATGCCCGCGAATTGCGGCTTTTGTATATGGCGCCCGAACGGCTGGCCTCGGGCGCGACCATTCCCATGCTGCGCCGCGCCGGCGTGCAGGCCATCGCCGTGGACGAGGCGCATTGCGTCAGCCAATGGGGCCATGATTTCCGCCCCGACTACCTGCGCGTGGGCGAATTGCGCCGGGCGCTGTCGGTGCCGCTGGCCGCCTTTACCGCCACCGCCGATGCCGAAACGCGCGAGGAAATCGTCAAGCGCCTGTTCGACGGCGCGCAGCCGCAGATCTTCCTGCGTGGCTTCGACCGGCCGAACATCCACCTGGCCTTCCAGCCCAAGGACGGGCCGCGCCGGCAGATCCTCGACTTCGCCGCCGCGCGCCGCGGCCAGTCGGGCATCGTCTATTGCGGCACCCGCGCCAAGACCGAGACGCTGGCCGGCGCGCTGAACGAGGCCGGCCTTGCCGCCGTCGCCTATCACGGCGGCATGGAGCCCGACCTGCGCCGCGAGGTCGAGGCGCGCTTCCAGCGCGAGGACGGGCTGATCGTGGTCGCGACCGTGGCCTTCGGCATGGGCATCGACAAGCCGGACATCCGCTGGGTCGCCCATGCCGACCTGCCGAAATCCATCGAGGCCTATTACCAGGAAATCGGCCGCGGCGGGCGCGACGGCGCCCCGGCCGAGACGCTGACGCTTTACGGTCCCGACGACATCCGCCTGCGCCGCGGCCAGATCGACGAGGGGCTGGCCCCGCCCGAGCGCAAGGCCGCCGACCATGCCCGGCTGAACGCGCTGCTGGGCCTGGCCGAGGCCACCGCCTGCCGCCGCGTCGCCCTGCTGGGCTATTTCGGCGAAAAGGCCGCGCCCTGCGGCAATTGCGACATCTGCGACAACCCGCCCGAATGCTTCGACGCGACCGAGGCGGCGCAGAAGGTGCTGTCGGCGGTGCTGCGCACCGGCCAGACCTATGGCGCCGGCCATGTCATCGACGTGCTGACCGGCACCATGACCGACCGCATCCGCCAACGCGGCCATGACCGGCTGCCGACCTTCGGCTGCGGCCGCGACCTGTCCAAGGCGCAATGGCAGGCGGTGATCCGGCAGATGCTGGGCCGCGACCTGATCCGCCCCGACCCGGAACGCCATGGCGGCCTGGCCATCACCGCCGCCGCCCATCCGGTGCTGCGCGGCGAGGAGCGGATCACCCTGCGCCGCGATGCCATGACCCGCGCCCGCCCCGCCGTGGTGGTGCGCACACAGGTCGACGAGGAGGACGCGCCGCTGCTTTCCGCGCTCAAGGCCAAGCGCCGCGCACTGGCCGAGGCGGCGCGGGTGCCGGCCTATGTCATCTTTCCCGACCGCACCCTGATCGAGATGGCGCAAAGCCGCCCGCAAACGCTGGACGAGATGGCCCGCGTGAACGGCGTCGGCGCCAAGAAGCTGGAAAGCTACGGCGAGGAATTCCTGCGCGTCATCGCCGGCGAGGTGGCGCCGATGCATCCGGCGCGCCGGGCGCTGGCCGGCCGGGCCTCGGCCGATCTGTTCGACCGGCTGGCCGAGGCGCAGGCCCGGCTGATGCGCGGCGAGGACGGCACGGAAAAGCCGCTCTCGGTCGGCAATTCCGCCCTGCGCCGCATCGCCGAGGAGCGGCCGCGCGACCTGTCGCGCTATCTGGACGCGGCGCGGCTGGAGCGTTTCGGCCCCGCCTTCGCAGCCGAGATCGCCGCCGGCCCCGAGGGCTGAGCGGGGCGCAAGTCCGCAAGCGATGCCACCGGCGGCACGGCGGGCACGCCTTCGCCCTTGGGGTCTTATTCCTGCGCGGCGGCGCGGGCGCGGTCCTCGGGGTCGGGCATCGGGTCGCCCTGGGGCGGGCGGACCCGGAACACGGCGCAGTAAAGCGCCGGGACGAAGATCAGCGTGACCAGCGTGCCGGCGATGATACCCCCCATCATGGCAAAGGCCATCGGCCCCCAGAACACCTGCCGCGAGATCGGGATCAGCGCCAGGCTGGCCGCCGCCGCCGTCAGCAGGATCGGGCGGGCGCGGCTGTCCGATGCCTCGAAGACCGCGTCCCATCTGGCATGGCCGCGCGCGATCAGCTCCTGGATCTCATGCACCAGGACGACCGAGTTGCGGATCAGGATGCCGATCAGCGCCAGGATGCCCAGGATGGCGACGAAGCCCATCGGCACGCCGAAGGGCAAGAGCGCCGCGACCACCCCGATCAGCCCCAGCGGCGCGGCGGCAAAGACGATCAGCGACAGCCGGAAGCCCTGCATCTGCACCATGACCAGCGTCGCCATGATCAGCAGCATGATCGGCACCACGGCCGCGATGGGCTCTTGGCTCTCGGCCGAGGTCTCGACCGTGCCGCCGACGACGACCTTGACGCCGGGCGGCAGGCCGGCCTGGAAGCGCGCGACCCTCTCGGCCAGCGCCTCGACCAGCGTGGCGGGCTGGTCCTTGCTGGCGATGGCGGCCTTGACCGTCACCGTCGGCAACCCGTCGCGCTGCATGATCAGCGGTTGCTCGGTATCGTATTCCAGCTTGGCCAGCGAGGCGAGCGGGATCGGCATCCCCGTCGGCGTCGCCAGCTGCAGGTTCTGGATCGAGGCGAGCGATTCGCGATCCGCCTGCGAGCCGCGGGCAACGACGTCGATCAGGAAGATCCCGTCGCGCAGCTGGGTGATCGTGCGGCCGCTGAAAGTGCCCGACAGCGCGCCCGAGATGTCCTCGTTGGTCAGGCCCAGCCGGCGGGCCTGGTCCTGGTTCACCTCCAGCCGCACCACGCGGGCGGGCTCGTTCCAGTCCAGCGCGATGTCGCGCAGCCGCGGCTCGGTCGCCAGCACCGCGGCCAGTTCGCGCGCCGCGTCGCGCGCCTGCTCGGGGTCGGGCGACGAGACGCGGTATTGCACCGGCTTGCCCACCGGCGGCCCGATTTCCAGGTTCTTGACATAGATGTCGGTGCCGATCAGCTCGCGCCCGGCGAATTCGACCAGCCGCGCCTTGAGCCGGTCGCGCGCCGCCAGGTCCGGGGTCTGGATCACGATCTGGCCCATATAGGGGCCGGGGGTGGGCACATCCATCGACAGGATGAAGCGCGGCGCGCCGCGGCCGACATAGGTGGTCCAGAACAGCGCGTCCGGCTCCTCGGCCAGCATCGCCTCGATCCGGGCCATGTCGGCATCGGTCTTGGCGATCGAGGCATTGGCGCGCTCGGTCACGTCCACGATGATCTCGGTCCGGTCCGAGGTCGGGAAGAACTGCTGCTCGACGAAGCGCATGCCCACGACCGAAACCGCGAACACGGCCAGCGTAATGGCGATGGTCAGCCATTGGTGGCGCATGCCCCACAAGAGCAGGCCGTGGAACTGCCGGCGCAGCCAGGTCGGCCGTTCGGATTTGTGCGCCATGGTCGCGGGCAGCAGGGTGACGCCCAGAAGCGGTGCGAACAGCACGGCGACGATCCAGCTGACGATCAGCGAAACCGCGATCACCACGAACAGCGAAAAGGTGAACTCACCCGCCGCCGAGCTGTTCAGCCCGATGGGAATGAAGCCCGCCACCGTGACCAGCGTGCCGGTCAGCATCGGGAAGGCGATGGAACTCCAGGCATGGCTGGCGGCGCGCTCCAGGCTGTCGCCGACCTCCAGCCGCGAGATCATCGTCTCGATGGCGATCATCGCGTCGTCGACCAGCAGCCCCAGCGCGATGATCAGCGCCCCGAGCGAGATGCGTTGCAGCGTGATGCCATAGATGTCCATCACGATGAAGGTGATCGCCAGCACCAGCGGAATGGTCAGCGTCACCACGAAGCCGGCGCGCAGGCCCAGGCTGACGAAGCTGACCAGCAGCACGATGGCCACCGCCTCGGCCAGGGCCTGGACGAAATGGCCGACGGCCTCGTCCACCACATGCGGCTGGTCGGCGAACTTGGCCATCTCGATGCCGATGGGCAGGCCGCGGGCCACCTCAGCCATCAGCGCATCGACCTCCTGGCCGAATTCCAGGATGTTGCCGCCCTCGCGCATACCGATCTGCAGGCCGATGGCCTCCTTGCCGTTATAGCGAAACAGCGCGCTCGGCGGATCCTCGTAGCCGCGGGTCACGGTGGCCACGTCGCCGATGTTGAAGAAGCGGTCCCCGACCCGCAGGTTCACCGCCGCGATCGCGGCTGCATCGTCGAACTGCCCGCCCACGCGCACCAGCACCTGCTCGGGCCCGGCCTGCACGATGCCCGAGGGCGAGATGGCGTTTTGCAGCGCCAGCGTCTGCACCACCTGGTTGTGGTTCAGCCCCATCGCCGCCAGTCGGGCCGAAGAAAACTCCAGGAATATCCGTTCCTTGCGCACCCCCAGAAGCAGGGTCTTGCCCGCCATCGGCAGGGCCTGGACCTGCTTGCGGATATCCTCGACCCGGTCGCGTAGCTCGCGCTGGGTAAAGCCGTCCGAGGTGAAGGCATAGATATTGCCGAACACGTCGCCGAAATCGTCGTTGAACTGGAAGCCCTGGAACTCCTGCGGGAATTCCGGGCGGATGTCCGACATCATGTTGCGCACGCGCTTCCAGACCTCGGGCACCTGCGGCCCGCGGATGGTCGGATCCAGCTCCAGATAGACCACCGACTGCCCCGGCATGGTGACCGAACGGGTGAATTTCAGCTCGTCCAGTTCCTCGAGCTTGGTCTCGATCCGCGTCGTGACCTGCTCCAGCGTGTCCTCGATGGTGGCGCCGGGCAGCGAGGCGCTGATCACCATGATCTTGATGGTGAAATTCGGATCCTCCTCGCGGCCGAGGCGCAGATAGCCCAGCGTGCCCGCCACCATCGAGACGATCAGCAGGAACCACACCAGCGAACGGTGATGCAGCGCCCAGTCGGACAGGTTGAAGCCGCGGTTGGTCATGGTTTCACGCTTGGTCCCACGGATTGGCCTTCGGTCAGGGAATGGATGCCGCGGATCACCACCTCCTCGCCCTGGGCCAGGCCCGAGACGACGGTGACGCGTCCGCCGATCGGCGGGCCCTGGGTCTCGATCCGGCGCAGGGCGACCGTGCCCTGGTCGCCGTCGCGGCTGACCACCCAGACATGTTCGGCGCCGTCGCGTTCAAGGATGGCTGCCTGGGGCAGGACCAGCCGCGCGGCGGCGGCGCCGGCGGGACGCGCCCGCACCAGCGCGCCCAGGCGGAAATCGGCATCCTCGCCAAGCGCCAGATGGATGCGCCGGGTCCGGGTCGCGGCATCCGCCACCGGTTCGATCTGCGAGACCGTCGCCGGCAGGATGCGACCGGGGTCGTTTTCCGTCCAGACCTCATAGGGATCGCCCTGCCCCACGCGCGACAGCACGACATCGGGCAGGTCGATCACCGCCTCGATGCCGTCCTGGGTGGACAGCCGCAACACCGGCTCTCCGGCGCTGACCACGGCGCCGGCATTCACGAAAACCGCGCTGACCACCCCGTCGAAGGGCGCGCGCATCTCGGCGAAGCCTTCGGCGTCGCGGGCCTGGATCAGTTCGGATTGCGCCTGCTGCTCGGCGGCCTGCGCCGCGACCAGCGCGCGTTCGGCCTGTTCCAGCTGCGCGGTCGAGGCGACGTTGCGCCGGGCCAGGGCCCGCGTGCGCTCGGCCGTGGCCTGGGCGGTGCGCAGCTCTACCTGCGCCGCCTCGACCGCGGCCTGGGCGGCGCGGACATCGCCCTGCAGGTCGTCGGGATTGAGCGTGGCCAGCACGTCGCCCCGGCGGACGACATCGCCGACATCGGCATTGCGCGCCGTCACCCGGCCCAGGGTCTGGAAGCCCAGGGCGACCTCGATCCGGGCGGCGATCACGCCGGGGATGGAATGGCCGGCAGCCTGGGCATCGCTGACGAGGAGGCTGGCCACCGGGCGCGGGGCCGCGGCGGTCGCCTCCTGGGGTTTCTGCCAGGGCAGCGGGAAACCGGCCGCGCCGCCGGCAAGCGCGACCAGCACCAGCAGCGCCGGAATCAGGGCCTTGCGCATCATTCCTGCCTCGCTGCCGCATCCACGACCGCGCGGCCGGGGTAAAGCATCTGCGCCCCCGCCCCGACCACGGTCTGCCCAGGCTCCACCCCGGCGCCCAGGATCACCGTGCCATTGGCGAATCGCTCGATCCGGACCGGCGCCAGCGAGACGCGGTTGTCCGCCCCCACCAGCCAGACGGCCGGCTGGCCCTCCGCCGAGGTCAGCGCCGTCCAGGGCACGGCGATGCCGCTGCCCGCGGGGAAATGCACCGCCCCCCGCACCGCCGCGCCCAGCAGGCTGGCGGTGGGCGGAGCGTCCTCGATCTCGGCCCGCACCGTGACCGAACCGGTGGCGGGATCGACCAGCGGCGCGATCTCCGTCACATGCGCGGTCATGTGCAGATCGGGAAAATCGATGCCGGTCAGCGTCACCGGCGCGCCGATCGCACCCTGCAGCAGCGGCGAATCCGGGCTTTGGAACACCGCCTCGCGCCCGGTCGCCGAAGCCAGCGAGATCACCGCCTGCGCCGCTCCGACGATCTGCCCCGGCTCGGCCCGGCGCGCGGTGACGATGGCATCGGAGGGCGCGCGGATCACCGTATCCTCCAGCGCACGCTGGGCCTGGCCCAGGGCCGTGCGCGCCTGCGCCAGCCCGCCCCTGGCCGCGGACAGGGCCTGGCTTGCCGCATCCAGCGCAGCCCGTGTGCCCACGCCACGCTTCAGCATCGCATCGGCGCGCTGAAGCGCCTGGTCGGCCTGGGCCTCGGCCGCCTCGCCAGAGGCGACCGCCGCCTCGGCCACGCGCAGCGCCTGTTCCTGTTGCAAGGGATCGGTCCGGGCCAGCGGCTGGCCCCGGCTGACCCGATCGCCTTCGCGCACCAGCACTTCCACGACGCGGCCGCCCAGCCGAAAGCCGATATCGACGCTGTCCTTGGCATGGATGGTGCCGGTCAGGGCGGCGTCGAAGGTCAGCTCGGCTTGCTCGACCTGCACGAACTCCACGCGGAGCGGAGCCTGAGCCAGGACCGGCGAGGCCGCAAGAATCGCCAGGATCAGCCCAAGCAGGCGGAGCATCGCCCTGCTCCCATCTGGTTTGCTGTCCGTTTCCGGTCGGATGTTCAAGTTCGCAGCTCCTGGAATATCGGAACGACATGACCTTGCGAATGCGCCGGCCCCAGCTGGCGCGGAACGCGCGGTGAACGGTTTGTTATTGATAGCTTCGCACCAGCGCGGCCGCAATCATGCCCCAGCCGTCCACCACGACAAAGAAGGCCAGTTTGAAGGGCAAGGCCACCACCACCGGCGGCACCATCATCATGCCCATCGACATCAGCACAGCCGAGACCACGAGGTCGATGATGAGAAAGGGCAGCGCCACCAGGAAGCCGATCTCGAAGGCGCGCTGGATCTCGCTGAGCATGAAGGCGGGGATCAGCACCGACAGCCGGTCGGGCGATGCCTGTGGGTCGGGGGCAATCTCGGCCAGGGTGGCCAGCATCTCGGGGTCGGTGCGATGCTCCATGAAGCCGCGGAAGGGGACGATGCCGCGCTGGAACGCCTGCTCGACGGTGATCGCGCCGTCGCGCAGCGGTGCGCCCGCGACCTGCCAGGCCTCGGTCAGCACCGGGCTCATCACGAACCAGGTCAGGAACATGGCCAGGCTGACGATCAGCATGTTCGGCGGCGATTGCTGCAAGCCCAGCGACTGGCGCAGGATCGAGAGCACCGTCACGATGAAGGGAAAGCAGGTCACCATAATGGCGATGCCCGGCGCCAGAGACAGCGCCGTCATCACCGCCAGCAGCGTGATCGCATGCCGGCCGATGCCGCCGGCGACGGCTTCGAGGCCCGCCCCGTCGAGGCCCGCCCGGTCGATCAGCGGCAGATCCTGCGCCGCCGCGGCCTGCGGCAGCAGCAGCAGCAGGGCCGCAAGGACCGGGGCAAGGACAGGCACCAGCCTGATCACGATGCGCCTGCCGGGCCGAGGATGCGGACACAAAGCCGGTTGTCGGTCTCATCGCCCGAGACGAGTTCGCCCCGCGCGATGACCTTGTCGCCGACGCAGATCTCGACGCCGTCCGACATGTCCTGGTCCAGGGTCAGCACGTCGTCCGGCCGCAGGCGCGACAGCTCGGCGACGGTCAGTTGCGTGCCGCCCAGCCGGATGGCGATTTCCACCTGGATCTGGTCGGTGGCAATAAGGCTGGCAAGATCGTCCATGATCAGTCCCCGGTCTTGATGTCGTCGATGATGGCCTTCAGTTCCGCGCAAGCCGCCGCAGGATCGAAGAGGATCGTGCCCTGGCCCGCGACCAGCTCGACCATCTCCCGCCCCGGCGGCAGGTTCTCGATCCGCACCTGGGGAAACTGCCCGCGGCCCAGGCAGTCGGCAAGGTCGGGTTGCAGGTCTTGCGGGCAACGGACCACCAGCGCGCGGTCCGGCGCGTGTTCGACGATCCGCGCCACCTCATCGGCCAGGGCCAGCCGCAGCCGCTCCCTTTGCGAGCGCGGGCCAAGCACATCCACCAATGCATGCAGCACCGGCGCCAGCGCCTTGCGAAGCTCGGCGCGCAACGCGACCTCTTTTTCCTGGCCGATCCGCATGTCGCAGCGCAGGTCGGCCAGCGCCTGGGTCAGCGCATCCAAGCTGGCCTCGCGTCCCTCGGCCAAGCCCTTTTCATAACCGCATTGAAAGGCTTCCTCGCGCTCGGCCGCGGGTGCCAGCCCACCGGCACCCGCGGCGCCCAAGGAAAAGGAATCAAGCCGAAGCGCGGCGGGGCTCATAGCGCATCCTCACGTTTCTCGATCCAGCCCGACAGGATCTGCAGGCTTTCGTCCTTGCGCGATTTCATCAGATCCTTGAGCCGGGTGACCGGATCGCCGTCCTCTGCCCCCATGGGCGTAAAGTCGATCTCGGGCACGACATTGGCCTGGGACGGAGGAGGGCTGCCCTCGGCCCTGGCAACCGCAAGCGCCGCCGGAGGTTCGGAATGGTCCAGCATGGCCTGCGCCGGATGGCCCGCGGGCCTCGAGCGCAGCAGCGGACGCAGCAGGAAGGCCGCCAGCGCCAGCGCGAAAAGGCCGACCAGCGCGATGCGGATCAGCCCGTTCAGGTCCAGCCTGGACAGCAGGCCGCCGGTTCTGGCCAGGGTGCCCGCCTCGGAAAGCGAGGCGAAGGCCAGCGATTTCACCGTGATCGCATCGCCCCGCGCCTCGTCGAAGCCCACGGCCGAGGCGACGAGTTCGCGGATCGCCTGAAGCTCGGCCTCTTCTCGCGGCACCAGCATGGTTTCGCCATTGGCCTCGGTCCGGGCGGTGCCGTTTACCAGCACGGCGACGGTCAGGCGGCGGGTGGCGCCGGGCTGGCGTGTCACCTCGCGCGTGACCTTGCTGACCTCGAAATTCGAACGCTGGCGGGTTTCCGACCGCGAGGAGCGGCCTTGGTCGCCGGCATTCTCCTGGCCTTCGGGCAGGTTCGACGCGGCCGTAACCGCGCTCTGCTGCGCATTGCTGCTTTCATCGGCGCTTTCCTCGCTTTCCTGCGAGATCAGCGCACGCTCCTGCGGGTCGAAGCGTTGCTCGGTCAGGAACTCGGATTCGTTGACCACGTCCAGGTGCAGTTCGACGATGGCATTGCCATGGCCGACATGCGCGGCCAGGATGCGCTCGACATTGCGCTTCATCTCGGCCTCGCGGTCCTCGCCGGCGAAATCCTCGCCCGAGGAAATGACGCCGCGTTCGCTGTCGATCACCGCCACACGGTCCGCCGACATGCCCGGCACGCCCGAGGAGACCAGGAACTTCAGCGCCTTGGCCTGGCTGCGGTTGATCGGCGTGCCGTCGGTCGTCAGCGTGACCGAGGCGGTCGCCTCGGCCTCGCGCCGATAGCCGCGGCCCTGCGGCACGGCCAGGTGCACGCGCGCCGCCTTGACGTTCGGCAGGGCCAGGATGGTGCGCGCCAGCTCGCCCTCCTTGGCGCGCCAATAGGCAGCGTCGAACATCTGCGAGGTGGTGCCGAAACCCGACATCCCGTCCAGGATTTCATAGCCCTTGCCGCCGGCCGAGGGCAGCCCCTCGCCGGCCAGCATCATGCGCAATTCGTCGCGCCGGCTTTCCGCGACCCAGATCGAATCGCCCCGGATCTGGTAGGGGATGCCGGATTTCTCGACCGCGGCCATGACCGCGCCGGATTGCTGCGAATCCAGCCCCGAATACAGCAGCGCCATGCCGGGCCGGCTGGCCAGCCAGGAAAGCCCGGCAATGGCGGCAAAGGTGAACAGGAAGGCAGCCGCCAGCACGGCCCTTTGTCTTGCGCTTCTTTCGCGCCAGTAGTCCTGCAGCTTCAGCAAAACCGTCCCCTTCGAATCGCCGTTATCCTTGTCGCGACCTTCATGGCACGGGGGCGATTAAGAATTGGTTAGCCCGCGGGTGTTATCCAGTCCCCGGACGGACGGAGAATCACCATGACCGATGTCGCCGACATCAACGCGGAAGAAAAACCCGGCGGGGGGATCGGGCGCATCCTGCTGCCGCTGGGGTTGGCCCTGGTCCTGGGCGGGGCGGGCTTTGCCTCGACCTGGCTGGGATTCTGGTCGCCCCTGTCGCTTCTGGGGCCGAAGCCGGAAAAGGTGCAGACCATGACCGCGCCGGCCGTGGCCTTCGTCGATATTCCCCAGATCGTGCTGACGCTGGCCGGGCCACGGGGGCGGACGCTGGTGATGACGGTCAAGATCGAGACCGACCAGAACCGCCGCGCCGAGGTCGAGCACCTGATCCCGCGCCTGCTGGACAGCTTCAACGGCTTTCTCACCGACATCGACCCAGCCGCTTTCGAGAAACGCGGAATATTGGACATCGTCCGGGACGAGCTGGCGACGCGCGCCGTCTTCGTCCTGGGCAAGGAGGCGTTCACCGATGTCCTCATCACGGAGTTCAGGATCCAATGACGATTGCCCAGCTTTTACAAGTCGTTCTGATCACCTTTAGGATCGTCTGAACTACCGCTTCGGCTTCGCGGATTTTCGGGCAGAGGCGGTCTGACGAGGGCACGTCGACCGGGTATGCCGACGATTTCCGGGTATCGGCCCGTTCGAAGGGCCGGGATCGGCACCTGTGGGCAGACTCCACCTCATGCCAGCAGCCTTCGTCGGACGAGGAACAGGTTGCCGAGGGCGAACAGGGTGAAGAGCTGAGCACGGTTCTTTGCAAGCCCGCGGTAGCGGGTCTTGAGATACCCGAACTGCTGCTTGATTACCCGGAAGGGATGCTCGACCCGAGCGCGCACCCTGGCGATGACCCGGTTGATGTCCGCGTCGACGGGATGCAGCGCACCGCCCCTTGGCGCCTTGCGCATGACGCCCCAGAACTTGCCCGGCCCGGAGAACGCGGCCTCCCGCGCCGCGCTGACATAGCCCCTGTCCGCCCAGACTGATGTCTCCCCGCCGTGCAGGAGCGCGTCCCAGACCTGGCTGTCATGGACCTTCGCCGTCGTCGTCTCGAGGCTGTGCACGATGCCGCTGTCAGCATCGACGCCCACATGCGCCTTCATGCCGAAGTACCAGGTATTGCCCTTCTTCGTGGATGACATCTCGGGGTCGCGGGCCTTTGCCTCGTTCTTGGTCGACGAGGGCGCGTCGATGATGGTTGCGTCCACCAGTGTCCCGGAGCGCAGCGTGATCCCCTGATCGGCCAAATGGCTGTTCACCTCGGCGAACAGCTGCTCGGTCAGTCGGTGCTTCTCCAGCAGGTGGCGGAAGTTCAGGATCGTGGTCTCGTCGGGGATCCGATCGTCGCCAAGCTCGATGCCCGCGAACTGCCGCATGGCGTCGCTGTCATACAGTATCTCCTCGGCCAGCGGATCGCTCAGGGCGTACCACTGCTGCAGGAAGTAGACCCGCAGCATCGTCTCCAGCGGCATCGGGGGTCGCCCGCCCTTCGGCCCAGCCTTGGGGTAGTGCGGCTCGATCAGTGAAAGGAGGCGGCTCCACGGCACCACAGCCTCCATCTCGGCGAGGAACTTCTCCCGCCGCGTCTGCTTCTTCTTCATCGATTGGCGGAGGCCGGGAAAGGCAGGCTGCTTGGGCATCGGGGCGCATCCTCTGATGTCCCGCCCAGTCTACCTCAAGGCGCGCGAGGCGCGAGGTTTTTCAGACCTTCCTTTACCATCGGGCTGTCGGCATTCTGCTTCATGCTGGCCCGCCGGCTGCGCAAGCTGAACGACCTGGAGACCGGCCTGGGCGGCGCCATCGCCGTCATGACCAGCGAGATCGGCCGGCTGGAGAAATCCATCCTGCTGGCCAAGGCCGAGGCCACCGCAGCGACCCAGGCCCTGGCCGAGGAGATCGAACGCGCCAAACAGGAGCGCGCCTTCTGGATGCTGCAACAGAAATTCGCCGAGCCCGGCCCGCAGCGGTCAAACCGGCTGCAACGCCGCCGCCGGCGCGAAGGGGCGGTGGTGGATGCGTAGGCCGGTCCTGTCGATCCTGGGCGGCGTGATGATCCTGGCCGCGGCCGGCCAGGCGGCGATGCTGATGGATGGGCTGTCGCGGCTGTCGGCCCATGCCGTGCCGTCCGAGCTGATGGCCGGCTGCTCCGATGTCCCCGAGGCGGTGGCCCTGGCCGAGACGCTGCGCGAGCGCGCCCTGCGCATCGACCGCTACATGCAGGACATCGAGCGGCGCAAGGCCGAGATCGGCGCGGCCGAAAAGCGGCTGACCGAGCGGCTGGTCGAGCTGCGCAAGATTAGGCAGCAGATCGCCCAGAACAGCCGCGGCCAAAGCCAGGCGCAGACCGAGGACATCGCGCGGCTGATCGCGGTCTACGACCAGATGAAGCCGGAACAGGCGGCCATGGTCCTGTCGAACCTGCCGCCGGATTTCGCCGCGCAGATCCTGGCCCGCGTCCAGCCGGAAACCGGTGCCCGCATCATGGCCTCGGTCGAGCCGGGCCATGCCGCGGTCCTGACCTCATACATGGGCGCCCTGCGGGCCGCCGGGAAGTAGGTGAACAGATGTTCGGCATGATCGGCATTGTCGTGACCTTCGCGATGGTCTTCGGCGGCTATCTCCTGGCCGGCGGAAAGCTGGGGGTCATCCTGCATTCGCTGCCCTTCGAGATGATGATGATCGGCGGGGCGGCGATCGGCTCGTTCCTGCTGTCGAACGAGACGGCGGTGATCAAGCAGGCGCTGGGCGGCATCGGCCGCTCGCTCAAGGGGCCGCGCTGGCATGAATCCGACGTGCAGGACGTGTTGTGCCTGCTGTTCCAGCTGCTGCGGATCGCCCGCGCCAGCCCTGTCGAGCTGGAGGAGCATATCGAGAGCCCCGGCGCCTCGCCGATCTTCCAGGCCTATCCGCGGATCCTGGCCGACGAGCATGTGGTGACGCTGATCGCCGACACGCTGCGATCCGCCAGCCTGAACTACGACGACCCCTATCAGGTCGAGGAGATGCTGTCGCAACGCATCGGCCTGATGAACGAGGAATCCATGCACGCGCCCCACGCCTTGCAGAACATGGCCGACGCGCTGCCGGCGCTAGGGATCGTCGCCGCCGTCCTGGGCGTGATCAAGACCATGAGCTCGATCGACCAGCCGCCCGAGGTGCTGGGCAAGATGATCGGCGGGGCCCTGGTCGGCACGTTCCTGGGCGTGTTCCTGGCCTATGCGCTCGTCGCGCCCTTCGCCCAGCGGCTCGGGGCGGTGACCAAGCAGGACCAGGCCTTCTACGACGTGATCAAATCGGTGCTGATCGCCGGCCTGCACCAGCATGCGACCAATCTTTGCGTCGAGGTGGGCCGGCAATCCGCGCCCGAACATGTCCGCCCCTCGTTCGGCGATGTCGAGAACGCGCTGCGCGAACTGAAGAGGGCATCGTGATCGCAATGCTGATCCTGGCCGCGGCATTCGCCGCCGAGCCCGTCCCGGCCGGGCTACCGACCCGCGACGGCCTGATCCGCGAGGCGACCGACCGGCTGCTTTACGGCGAGCAGCTGCCGGCGGACATGGGCGACCGGCTGATGCGGCTTTCGCCCGCGGACCGGATTGAGGTCCTGATCTTTCTCAGGCGGTCGGGCATGCTGGCCGGACCGGCCTGGAGCATCGAGCGCCTGCTTGAGCCCGCCAGACCCCAGGGAGCCCAGGAATGAGCATTGCCGAGACAGGCGCAGGCACGGGCTGGGCCGCCCGGCCGCTGATCATCACCGGGGTCTTGCTGCTGATCGTGCTGTCCATGGTCATCCCCATGCCGGCGCGGCTGCTGGACCTGGGAATCGCGCTCTCCATCGCCAGCGCGACGCTGATCCTGGTCATGGCCTCGCTGGTGGAGAAGCCCACCGATTTCCAAGCCTTCCCGGTCCTGCTGCTGGTCTCGCTGCTGATCCGGCTGTCGCTCAACATCTCGTCGACCCGGCTGATCCTGACCGACGGACAAAGCGGCACCGCCGCCGCCGGCCACGTAATCCAGGCCTTTGCCGAATTCGTCGCCGGCGGCTCGCTCCTGGTGGGGCTGACGGTCTTTGCTGTGATCACGGTGGTGAACTTCATGGTCATCACCAAGGGGTCGGGGCGCATGGCCGAGGTCTCGGCCCGCTTCGCGCTGGATTCGCTGCCCGGCAAGCAGCTGGCCATCGACGGCGACCTGAACTCGGGCGCCATCGACCATGACGAGGCCAAGCGCCGCCGCGCCCGCGAACAGCGCGAGATCAGCTTCTTCGGCTCGCTCGACGGCGCGTCGAAATTCGTCAAGGGCGATGCCATCGCCGGCCTGGTCATCACGCTGATCAACCTGTTCGTCGGCCTGGCCGCGGGCGTGCTTTTGCACGGCATGCCCCTGGGCGAGGCGATGAGCACCTATTCCAAGCTGACCATCGGCGACGGGCTGGTCAGCCAGGTTCCGGCGCTGATCACCTCGATGGCCGCGGCTCTGCTGCTGTCGCGCGGCGGCGCCACCGAGACGACGGCAGACCTGCTGTCGCAGCAATTCCTCAGCAACTGGCAGGTTCCCTTCATCAGCGCGGCGGGGATGCTGGTCATCGGCCTGGTCCCCGGCATGCCGACGCCGGTGTTCTTCGGCCTGGCGGCGGTGCTGGGCACGACGGCCTAGTTCATCCGCACCCGCCAGGACCGGCCGGCCCCCAGGGTAGCGCCGGACAAGCCCCGGAGCGCAGCGCCCGCGCCGACCCGCATCGGCGACGTGCTGGACACCGACGAGATCTGCGTCGAGATCGGCGCGGGCCTGATCGTCAGCGCGCTGGACCCGGCGCGCGGGCTGGGCCAGCGCATCACCAACCTGCGGCTGCATGTCGCCCGCGCCTACGGGCTGATCCTGCCCGATGTCCGCATCACCGACGGCACCGGCTTCCAGGACGGCGAATATGTCATCCGCCTGCACGGGGTGGTGCGCGGCAAGGGCGTCCTGCGGCCGCAGGGCGTGTTGGCGCTGGGCGCGGAATCCACGCTCGAGGGGCTTGCGGGCGAAAGCGTGCGCGAACCGGTCTACGGCAGCGCCGCGCGCTGGATCGCGCCGGAATGGCAGGACGAGGCGGCGATCGCAGGCGCCACGGTCGTCACCCCGATGGAGGTGCTGTCCACGCATCTGATGGAGGTGGTCAAGACCAACCTGCCCGCGCTTCTGACCCTGTCCTCGATGCAACGCATGATCCGCGAGCTGTGCGGCGTGTCGGACGAGCATCGCGCCCAGGTCAACCAGCGCTTCTTCGACAGCATGGTGCCCGACAAGGTGTCGCCCGAGATGCTGCTGGCCGTGCTGCGCGGTCTGCTGGAGGAACGCATCTCGGTCCGCAACCTGGTTCTCATCACCGACGCGGTTCACGAATCGCGCAACGCCGCCTCGCCCGAGGCCGTCTATGAACAGGTCCGCAAGCGGCTGCGCGGCCAGATCACCGAACAGTTCCTGGATCAGGACGGTTATCTGGGGTTGCTGCAACTGCATCCGCAATGGGAGGCCGAGATCGCCCGCAACGAGGCCGAAGGCGCCAGGGCCGGGACCAATGCCGTCCCGCAGATCCAGAAACGCCTGGCCGAAGCCGTGCAGGCCACCCTGGCCGAGCTGCCGCCCGGCCTGGAGGTGGTGCTTGCCGTGCCCGACCATCGCCGGCGCCTGGTGCGGATGATGCTGACCTCGGCCGGGATCGCGACACCGGTGCTGGGGCTGGACGAGATCGACCCCGCCGCGCAGATCCGGCTGCGGGGGACGGTGGCGCCATGACGCAATTCCTGGCCGATCCGCGCCTGGCGGCCATGCTGGCCGCGCTGATGCTGACCTATTGCCGGGTGCAGGCCTGTTTCGCGATGCTGCCGGTCTTCTCGGAGCGCGCCCTGCCGGTGCGGGTGCGCACCGCGCTGGCCATGGCGGTCACGCCCCTGCTGGCGGAGAGCGCGCGGCCCCTGGGGGACATCGGCAGCCTGCTGCACCTGGCCGCCCTGGCCGGGGCCGAGATCCTGACCGGGCTGGTTCTGGGCGGGCTGGTGCGGCTCTTCGCGGTTGCGCTGGACATCGCGGCGACGGCCATGGCCGCGACCGCATCGCTGTCGCAGCTGATCGGCGCCGCCAACGAATATTCCCCGCATCCGATCGGCAACCTGCTGCACCTGGCGGGCCTCGCCCTGCTGATGGCCCTGGGCTTTCCGATCCTCGCCTTCGATCTCTTGCGCGAAAGCCTGGTGCTGCGGCCTCTGGGCGACTGGCCGCAGGTCTCCGAGGTGCTGTCCAGCGCCGTCGCGCTGGTCCGGCAGGGGTTCGTCCTGGCCATGCTGTTGGCGGCCCCGTTCATCCTGGGCGGATTCCTGTTCCAGGTGCTGTCGGGCATGATCAGCAAGGTCATGCCCACGCTGCCGGTCGTCTTCATCGTCGCCCCCGGCGCGATTCTGCTGGCCCTGCTGGCGCTGGTCGTGCTGGCGCCCTCGATCCTGCCGATCTGGGCCGACGCGGTCCTTGGCAAGATGGGAACGCTGCTGCGATGAGCCGGGAAAGCAACGACGACAAGCAGTTCGACGCCTCGGAAAGCAAGCTGCGCAAGGCACGGCAGGAGGGCGATGTCCCGCGCTCGGCCGAGCTGCAATCGGCGCTGATGTATCTGGGCTTCTGGTTCGCGGCGCTGTTCGCCACCGCCTGGGCCGCGCCGGCCTGGATCGGCATGGCCGCGCGCGCGCTTGGCGCCGAGCCCTGGCCCGAGGGCGCGGGCCGCGCCGTCACCGACCTGGCCCGCGCGCTGGCGGGACAGGCCGGGCTGGCGACCCTGGCCGGGGTCGCGATCATGGCCTTGCCGATCCTGCTGGGCATGGTGGCCCAGGGCTCGGTCGTACTGACGCCCAAGAAGCTGCTGCCGGATTTCAAACGCATCAACCCGGTCAGGAATGCCGGCCAGAAATTCGGCAAGAGCGGGCTGGTGGGTTTTGCCATATCGCTGGGCAAGGCGCTGCTGGTCGGGGTGGGCGGCTGGTTCCTTTACGCCTCGCTCCTGTCCTGGCTGATGGCCTCGGGCGGCATGCAGGATCTACAATGGATCGAGGGGCTGGGCCTGATCCTGCGCCGGGCGGTGCTCTTGGCGCTGGGGATCGGCGCGGTTTTCGCCGTCATCGACCTGATCTGGAAGCGCCTGGAATATCTCAGGCGGCACCGCATGTCCCGCCAGGAAATGCAGGACGAGCACAAGGAGAATGAGGGCGACCCGCACCTGAAGGCCGCGCGCCGGCAGAAGGGCATGGACATCGTGCTCAGCACCATGCTGGCCGATGTCGAAAAGGCCGATGTGATCATCGTCAACCCGACGCATTTCGCCGTGGCGCTGGAATGGAAGCGCGGCAGCGGCCGGGCGCCGGTCTGCCTGGCGAAAGGCGTGGACGAGGTCGCCCGCCGCATCCGCGAGCGCGCGCAGGAACACCAGGTGCCGGTCTGGTCGGACCCGCCTTGCGCCCGCGCATTGCATGCCACGGTCGAGATCGGGTGCGAGATCAGGCCCGAGCATTTCGCCCCGGTCGCCGCCGCGATCCGCTTTGCCGAGGCCATGCGCAAGAAGGCGCGCGAGGGCTGGGGCAGCGCCCCCCGCCGCCGGGAGGAAGGATGAGACAGGGCCGCGATGCGCTGGCCGGGCTTGAGCGGATCGCCCGGCTCAAGGCGGATATGGAGATGCGCCGCCTGGCCGCCTTTCGCGCCCATGTCGAGGCGATCCGCCACCAGATCGACCGGCTGGAGGCCGAGCTTCAGGCGATCTATCGCACCGACCAGCCGTTTTCCGTGGCCGAGGCGCGGCTGACCAACCTGCTGGCGCGGGAACGCAGCCGGGCGCTGCTGGCCGCCGAGGAAGAGCTTGCCCGGATCCTGCCCGGCTATGAACAGGCCCGGCAGGCGGCGGCGCGCGAATTCGGCCGCGGCGAGGCGGTGCAGGCGCTGCGAAAGGACCTGGTCGCGCGGGCGCGGCGCGACAGGGCGCGGCGGGGCAGCGGATGACGGCACGGGCCTGCGACAAAACGCCGCTTGCCCGGCAAGGCGGAGGGCAGAGACCCGCCCTGGCCGGCAGGCCGCCACGGCCGGAGGCAAGCGCGCCCAGGTCGGCCCGGTCCCGGCCGGTCAAGCGTCCCGCCTTGCCCGACGGCCGGCCGGGCCGCGGCGGCGACCCTGGCCGGTACCGGAGCCCCGCGCAGGCGAATCACGCCAAGCGGGCACGGCACCTGAGAATTTTTCTCGCCGCCGCGGCCTTCCCATCCTGCCGGCGCACAGCGATGCGGGCCGGAAAAGAATGCGCCGCTTCTTCAGGTTTTTGCCGCCCGCGTCACAAGGCCCCCGGCAAAGGCGATTCGTTATTGATCCAAGGGGAATGCTGGGCCAATCAGGCCACACTTTTAGACATATTGCGCTTCACCGCGCAGAACCTTTGCAACGAATCCGGTTTGCCCTTATGAACGGGAAGGCTCGATTTGCGTCGGCGTTACGGTGTCTGAGTTCCGTTCTGCGGAACACGCAGGGCAAGTTAAGGAGTAATCAGGGGGTTCTTGCGGATGCCTAAGGCTCTTCCGGTAACGCGTGGTCGCAAATTCTTGCAGGTGCTGGAAGGCGCCCGGACCATTTTCCTGCGCGATGGATTCGAAGGGGCGAGTGTCGATGACATCGCCCGCGAGGCAGCTGTGTCCAAGGCGACGCTTTACAGCTATTTTCCCGACAAGCGCGTGATGTTCATGGAAGTTTTCTGCAACGAGCTTGCCCGCGAGGCAGCCGATGCCAGCGCCCTGATCGAGGTCGAACTGCCGGTCGAGCAGGTCCTGCCCTTCATCGTGCAGATCATCTCGGCGCATATGATCTCGGAATTCGGGCTGCGCATCTTCCGCGTCAGCGTGGGCGAGGCCGAGCGTTTCCCCTCGCTCGCGCAGGAATATTACGAATCGGGGCCGGCGCTTCTGCGCCAGCAGCTGATCGCCTACCTGGAGCGTTGCGTCCAGCGTGGCGAATTGCGCATTCCCGACCTGGAACTGGCCGCCGACCAGCTGATCGAACTGGCCGGGGTCACGATCCACGACCGCGCCCTGTTCCTGGGACCGCAATCGGTGGACAAGGAGCTTTTGCGCAAGGTGAACCGCAGTGCGGTGGCCATGTTCCTGGCCTGCTATGGCAATGGCCGGAACGCGCTGGCCGAAGCGGCCGAATAGGCCGCGGCTCACGCGGTTTCGCGGCAACGCCGCGCCCTATTCGTCAAGGCGCCGCTTCTCATTCTCACGCCGCGCCCTTATGCTGCCGCGCCAGGAATTCCCTTACTGGATGATTGCCGATGACCCGAGCCCTGATCGCGCTTCTTGCCCTTGCCCCCCTGGCCGCCTGCGCCCCGGCCTATGCGCCGGCGCCCGAGCCGGTTCCGGCCGTCGCGCCGCTGCCGCCCGTGCCGGTGGCCGGTGTCAGCGGGCTGGAATCGCGCGAACCCGACGCCTGCCATGCCAAGAACTATGTCTCGGCCCTGGGCCAGCCCGGCAGCATCATCCCGACCCTGGGCGTGACCCGCGACTATCGCGTCGTCGAATATCGCGGCATCGAGCCGCAGGAATACGACCCGCTGCGCATCGTCTTCCGGCTGGATGCGGCCGGCAATATCTACAACATCGATTGCGGCTGACGATGCGGGGGATCGGCCGCTTCCTGCTGCTGGCGCCGCTTTGCGCGCTGGCTGCCTGTGTCGCGGCCCCGCCCCCGGCGCAGCCGCCGGGGCCAGAGGCTGACAGCTGCAACGCCGCGCCGTTCCGCGGCCTGGTCGGCCAGCCGCGCGCGGTGCTGGACAGGATGATCCTGCCCGCCGGCACCCGCATCATCGGCCCGCGCGATGCGGTGACGATGGACTACCGCGCCGACCGGATGAACTTCGAGATCGGCGAGAACGGCCGGATCGCCAAGATCGGCTGTTATTGACACGCATGGCGGCGGCGGGCGAGCCCGCCGCGTCCCCATGCGGCGAGCTTGCGGCATGACGCCGCCGCAGGCCCTGGGCCCCCTTGGGTGGGGCGCACGCCGTATGCCCCGGCCGCCGGCTCTGCCGGGCCGCGCCTTCGGCGACATACGTCAGGATATGGGACCGGCCAGTCCGGTCGTGCCGCGCCGGGCTTGACCCATTCCGAATGCGCGGCCGATCCGGCAAGGGCCGTGCCTTGCCCCGCGCCATGCCCAGGATCGCGGCTATGGACCGGGCGGGGCGGATGTTCTAGACATTTTCCGGGGCAAGCAGGCGGCCGGGCGCCGGCCCAAGGGGGGAGCTGGGGAATTGGCCACGCTGAAGGATGTCGCGCGGGCCGCCGGGCTGTCGGTCACGCAGACCAGCCGGGCGCTGAACGACCATTCCGACGTGAACGAGACGACGCGCAAGCGGGTCAAGGCCGTGGCGCGGTCGCTGAACTATCAGGCCAATATCTCGGCGCGCAAGCTGGTGACCGGGCGTTCGGGCATGGTGGCGCTGGTGGTGCCGCAATCGACCAACCTGGCCGAGGACGGGCTGTTCATCGAGGGCGTCGCCGGGCTTTCGGCGCAGTTCTCGGGTCGCGGCATGCAATTCGTGCTGCATGTCACCCGCCCGCAAGAGCCGATCATCGAGGTCTACAAGCGCCTGATCGGCAACGGGGTTCTGGACGGTTTCGTGCTGTTCAGCCCCTCGGACGACGACCCGCGCGTGGCCTTCCTGCGGGAAAACGCCATCCCCTTCGTCGTGCATGGCCGCATCGGCCCCGCGCCCGATCACGCCTATTTCGACATCGAGAACGAGGGCATCCTCTACCAGATGGCCAGCCACCTGACCGGGCTGGGCCACCGGCGCATCGCGCTGATCAACGGCCGGCAGGGGCTGAGCTTCGCCTCGGCCCGGCTGCGCGGCTATCGCCGGGCGCTGGAGGAGGCCGGCATCGCCTTCGACCCGGCGCTGACCCGGCACGGCGAGATGACCGAGGCGCTGGGGCTGGTCTCGACCGTCGAGATGTTCCGCCTGGGCGGCCCGCGGCCCACCGCGATCATCTGCAGCCATGTCCATATCGCCAAGGGGGTCTACAAGGCACTGGAGGCGCTGGAGCTGTCGATCCCCGGCGACGTCTCGGTGATGGCGCATGACGACCACATGCCGGCGCTGCGCGCCTCGGCCTTCTTTCCGGCGCTCAGCGTGACCAAGGCGCCGCTGCGCGACAGCTGGGAGCCGCTGGCCGATTGCCTGGCCGGCCTGCTGGAGGGCCGGCCGCTGAAGGAATTGCAGCGCGTCGGCCCGCATGAGCTGATCATCCGCAACTCGACCGGCGCGGCGCCGGAATGAACCGCCAAGGACAGACCATGACCCTTCCCGACCGCACCGCGATCGAGGCGATGGATGCGCAAGACCCGCTGCGCCACCTGCGCGACGCCTTCATCCTGTCCCCGGACGAGGTCTATCTGGACGGCAATTCCCTGGGGGTGCCGACCCGCGCCGCGCAGGAGGAACTGCTGCGCGCCGCCCGCGACGAATGGGCCGGCCAGCTGATCCGCAGCTGGAACGGCGCCGGCTGGTTCGACCTGCCCATCGAGCTGGGCGACCGCATCGGCCGGCTGATCGGCGCGGCGCCGGGGCAGGTGGTGGTGGCCGACACCACCTCGGTCAACATCTACAAGGCGCTGCATGCCGCCATGGCGCTGCGGCCGGGGCGCCGCACCATCGTCGCGGAAAGCGGCAGCTTCCCGACCGATCTCTATATCGCCGAGGGCGTGGTCTCGACCCTGCCCGGCGCGCGGCTGCGGCTGGAGGGCGTGGACGGCCCGGCCATCGAAGACATGCTGGACGCCGATGTCGCGGCGGTGCTGGTCAACCATGTGAACTACAAGACCGGCGCATTGCGCGACATGGCGGCGCTGACCGCGCGCATCCAGGCGGCGGGCGCCATCGCTGTCTGGGATCTGTGCCATTCGGCCGGGGCGCTGCCGGTCGAGCTGGACGCTGCCGGGGCGGATTTCGCCGTAGGCTGCACCTATAAATACCTGAACGGCGGGCCGGGCGCGCCGGCCTTTATCTATGTCGCGCGCCGGCATCAGGGGCAGGCGCGCCAGCCGCTCAGCGGCTGGTGGGGCCATGCCCGGCCCTTTGCCTTCGAGACCGGCTACGAGGGCGACCCCGGCATCCGCCGCTTTCAATGCGGCACCCAGCCGATCCTGTCGATGCGGGCGCTGAAAGGCGCGCTGGCGATCTGGGACGGGGTGGACATGGCGGCGCTGCGGGCGAAAAGCCTGGCCCTGACCGAGCTGTTCATCCAGCTGGTCGAGGCGCGCTGCGCCGGGCTGGGGCTAAGGCTGGAAAGCCCGCGCGAGCCCGCCCGCCGCGGCAGCCAGGTCGCCTTCGGCCACGACCATGCCTGGCCGGTGATGCAGGCGCTGATCGCGCGCGGGGTGATCGGCGATTTCCGCGCGCCCTCGACGCTGCGCTTCGGCTTTGCGCCGCTCTACCTGCGCCATGTCGACGTGCTGCGCGCGGTCGAGGCGCTGGAGGAGGTTCTGAAAAGCGCAAGCTGGAAAGACCCGCGCTTTGCCCGGCCCGCCGCCGTGACCTGAAAGAGGGCTTGCGCCCACGCCGCAGGGCACGGGCGCGCGGGACGGCCTAGTTCAGGTATTTCTCGGGATCGACACTGTCGAAGCCGTTGCGCACCTCGAAATGCACGACGCCCTGGCTGCGGGTCTTGCCCAGCGGGGTGCCGGCACTGACGCTTTGCCCCTTGGTCACGGCGACATCCTCAAGCCCGGCATAGACGGTCATCAGGTTGCCCTCGTGGCGGATGACGATGATCGGCACCTGGTCGGTGTCGCGGGTGATCGCGGCAACGGTGCCGCTGCCGGCGGCGGAAACCGGGCTGCCGGGGGCCGCGGAAATGTCGATGCCGTCGTTCTTGCCCTTCTGGTAGGTGCGGATGATGGCGCCGTTGGCGGGCATGCGGAACTTGCCGCTGCCCGAGGCGGCGGTGCGGGTCTTGCCCAGGTCGGGGCCGGCCGGCTTGTTCACCGCACTGGCGGCGGGCTGGGTACGCTCGTTCGGCAGGGGCTCGGCCGAGGAAGGCGGGCGCGGCGTCGGGCTGCCGGTTCCGGGCGCGGTGACGACTGCCGTGGCGGGGCGGCTTTGCCCGGCCACGGGGATCAGCAGGCGCTGGCCGATGCGCAGGGTCATGTCCTGCCGCAGCCCGTTCCACTGCGCCAGGTCGTTGACCGAGACATTGTATTTGCGCGCGATGGACCAGGCCGTCTCGCCGGCCGCGACGACATGCTGCTTGGGCTGACTTGCCGCCGGCAGGGTCTGCGCGGTCACGGCCCCCGCCCCCGCGGCCGGGGGCACCTCCGGCTGCCGGACGCCCTGGCCGGCAAAGGGATCGCTGACCTGCCCGGTCGAGGAGACGATGGGCGCCGCCGCAGGCGCCCCGGCAGCCACGCGGCGCGGCAGGGCGACCACCGCGCCGGGATTCAGCACGGTATTGGCCTCGATGGCATTGTACCTGGCCAGCTCGGCCGCGTTCAGCCCCAGCCGGGCGGCAATGGTGGCCACCGTATCGCCCTGCCGCGCGATGGCGACCTGGTAGCCGGGATAGGAGATCACGCCGCGCTGGTCCGGCGCCGGGCGGGGCTGGGCGCGCGCGGCCGCGCCGGCAGTTTCCAGCCCGCCCCGGCCCCAGCGCCGCAGGTCGGGGTCGAAATTGCTGAAATCCAGGCCACCCTGCGGCCCGCAGGACGCCAGCGCCATCGCAGCGCCGGCGAGCATCGCCAACTGCCTGATCTTGATCATCTGCCCGTTCCTCACTCTGGACGGCCGGGGGTCATGTCTGTCCCAACCCCTCGACCAGCGGCACGAAGCGCACCTGCCGCAATTCGTCATAGTCAAAGCCGCTTTCGCCGCGCCGCACGCGGATCAGGGTCTGGACCGCATCCGACTGCCCGACCGGCACCACCATGATACCGCCGATCTTCAACTGCGCCAAGAGCGGGCCCGGCGGATCCTCGGCCGCCGCCGTCACCATGATGCGATCGAAGGGCGCCTGCTCGGGCAGCCCGCGCGAGCCGTCGGCGACCAGGGCGGTGATGTTGGGCAGGCCCAGGTGGCGAAACAGCGCCTCGGCCTCGGCCACCAGCCGGCGGTGGCGGTCGATGGTATAGACCCGGCGGCACAAGAGCGACAGCACCGCCGCCTGGTAGCCCGAGCCGGTGCCGATCTCCAGCACCTTGTCGCGCGGCCCCACCTCCAGCGCCTGGGTCATCAGTCCCACGACCGAGGGCTGGCTGATGGTCTGGCCGCAGGGAATGGGCAAGGGCGTGTCGTCATAGGCGCGATCCTCGAAATGGCCGCGCACGAACTCGCCGCGGTCGATGCGCTCCATCGCCTCCAGCACGCGCGGATCGGTGACCCCGCGCTGCCGCAGCGCGAACAGGAAGCGCATCTTGCGTTCGGCAGTCTCGGGATCGTCGCCCATGCCTGGTTCAGCCCTCCTCCAGCACGCCGCGCAATTCGGCCAGGGTCTTGTGGCAGGTCAGGTCCGGCCGCATCGGCGTCAGCGAGATATAGTCGCGCATATTCGCGTCCACGTCACTCTCCGGCGTGGCCTCGGCGGTCTGCGAGCCGCCCAGCACCCACAGGAAGCGCCGGCCGTTCGGCGCGTGATAGGGCTCGACCTCGAAGCGCACGCCCTGGCGGCGGCCCTGCGGCGCGACCCGCGTGCCCTTGACCGAACCCGCGTCGCAGGGCGGGAAGTTGATGTTGTAGAACAGCCGGAAATCCTCGTCCGAGGTCCAGTCGCCATAGTCCAGCAATTGCCGGATCAGCCGCGGCCCATGCGCCCGCGCCGCCTGGAACGGATCGTCCAGAACCGCGGTGCGGCTGCCCATGTATTGCGACAGGGCGATGGCGGGCAGGCCCTGCAACGCCGCCTCCATCGCGCCGCCCACGGTGCCGGAATACATCACGTTCTCGCCCGAGTTATTGCCGCGGTTCACGCCCGACAGCACCAGGTCGGGCGGATTGTCCCGCATCACGTCGGCGATGGCGGCAAGGACGCAATCGGCCGGCGTGCCCTCGGCGGCAAAGCGGCGCGGGCCCAGTTCGGCGATCAAGGTCGGATGGACATAGCTGATGCAATGGGCGACGCCCGATTGCTCGAAGGCGGGGGCGACGGTCCAGACCTCGCCGCCCGGTCCGGCGACCTCGGTCGCGATCGCCTCCAGCGTCTCGAGCCCCGGAGCGTTGATGCCGTCGTCATTGGTGATCAGAATGCGCATGGTCTTTCCTGTCCGGCCGCCGCGCCGGGCCGCTGTCCACGCCGCCCGCGTCCCTCGCCGCCATATCTGCCCGTCACATCTGCTTTATCCGCGCCACAGGCTTGCGACAACCCGCGCGAAAGGCCATGGAAGCGTTTGACGCAGGGCTGTTGCCGGGGCAGCATCGGGACAAGGCAATAAGCCGGGCAGGACATGCAGATCTATCTTCCCATCGCCGAGGTGGCGGTCAATGCGCTGGTGCTGATCGGCCTGGGCGGCATCGTCGGGCTGATGTCGGGCCTGTTCGGCGTCGGCGGCGGCTTCCTGATCACGCCCCTGCTGTTCTTCATCGGCATTCCGCCGGCCATCGCGGTGGCGACCGGCGCCAACCAGGTCGTGGCCTCGTCCTTTTCCGGCGTGCTGGCGCATGTCAAGCGCAAGACGGTGGATTTCCGCATGGGCTGGGTCTTGCTGGCCGGCGGCCTGGTCGGTTCCTCGGCCGGGGTGCTGCTGTTCAACATGCTGTCGCGGCTGGGCCAGGTCGATCTGGTGGTGCAGCTTTGCTATGTCGTCTTCCTGGGGCTGATCGGCGCGATGATGCTGCAGGAAAGCCTGCGCGCGCTGCACCGCGCGCGCCGCAGCGGGCCGATCAAGCCGATGCGCCGCCACCAGCACGGCTGGGTGCACAAATGGCCCTGGAAGATGAAGTTCCGCGCCTCGGGGCTTTACATCAGCTCGATCCCGGTGCTGCTGGTCGGCGCCGCGGTGGGCGTGCTGGGCGCGATCATGGGCGTCGGCGGCGGCTTCATCATGGTGCCGGCGATGATCTACCTGCTGGGCATGCCGACCAAGGTCGTCATCGGCACCTCGCTGTTCCAGATCACCTTCCTGTCGGCCTATACCACGCTGATGCACGCCGTGTCCTCGAACACGGTGGACGTGATGCTGGCGGTGCTGCTGATCGTCGGCGGCGTGACCGGGGCGCAGATCGGCACCCACCTGGGCGCCCGGCTGCGGGCCGAACAGCTGCGCATCCTGCTGGCACTTCTGGTGCTGGGGGTCTGCGGCAAGCTAGCGCTGGACCTGTTCCTGCGCCCGGACGAGCTTTACTCGATCACGCCGGGGATCTTGCGATGATCCGGCATGCGCTTTTCGCCGTCCTGGCGCCGGTCCTGCTGGCGCTGCCGGCGAATGCGCAGCCGGCTATCCCCGAACAGCCGCCCGAGCAGATCGTCGCCGGGCTGTCGCGGGACGACGTGGACATCACCACCAGCTTCGACGGTTCCGAGATCATCATCTACGGCGCCATCAAGCGCGAGACGCGGATCCCGGCGGGCGAGCCGCTGGACGTAATCGTCACGCTGGAGGGGCCGGCCCAGGCGCTGACCGTGCGCCACAAGGAACGCCGGCTGGGCATCTGGGTCAATACCGGCCGGGTCAGCATCGGCTCGGCCCCCAGCTTCTACGTGGTGGCGACGACGCGGCCCCTGCACCTGATCCTGCCCGCGGCCGAGGACCAGCGCCACCGCATCTCGATCCCGCTGGCGATGCGCGCCTTTGCCGGGCCGATGGAGGTCGAGGATGCCGTGCCCTATACCGAGGCGCTGATCCGCCTGCGCCGCGCCGCCGACGTCTACCGCCAGGACGACGGCGCCGTGCGGCTGGCCGAGGAGACGCTGTTTCGCGCCGATGTCCGCCTGCCTGCCAACCTGGTCGAGGGCGTCTACAGCACCCGCATCTTCCTGTTGCGCCAGGGCCGGGTCATCGACACCTTCCGCGCGCCCATCGAGGTGCGCAAGGTCGGGCTGGAACGCTGGCTCTATCGCCTGGCGCTGGAGCAACCCTTCATCTACGGCATCATGTCGCTGGCCATCGCGGTGGCGGCGGGCTGGGGCGCCTCGGCCGCGTTCCGGCTGGTCAAGCGTCCCTGACCGCGCCGCGGCGGAACGGCCCCATCTCGGCCAGGATCGCCATTTCCTCGCCCACCGCCTCGCGTTCGCGTTCCAGGTAATCGGCGATGGCCTTGCGAAAGCCGCGGTCGGCGACCCAATGCAGCGAATGGGTCTGGCTGGGCATATAGCCGCGCATCAGCTTGTGTTCGCCCTGCGCGCCCGCCTCGACGCGGGACAGGCCATGGGCGATGGCCCAGTCGATGGCCTGGTGATAGCACAGTTCGAAATGCAGGAAGGGGTGGTCCTCGACACAGCCCCAATAGCGGCCGTAAAGCGCGTCCCGGCCGATCAGGTTCAGCGCACCGGCGATGGGCCGGCCGTCGCGCTCGGCCAGGACCAGCAGGCAGTCGTCGCGCATGGTGTGGTGCAGGATGTCGAAGAAGGCCCGGGTCAGGTATGGCCGGCCCCATTTGCGCCCGCCGGTATCCTGATAGAAGCGCCAGAAGGCGTCCCAATGCCCGGGCCGGATCTGGTCGCCGGTCAGGCTGTGGATGCTGCCGCCGAAAGCCTGCGCCCGCTCGCGCTCCCTGCGGATCGCCTTGCGCTTGCGCGAGGACAGCTGGGCCAGGAAATCGTCGAATGTCCGATAGCCCCGGTTCAGCCAGTGGAACTGCTCGCTGGCGCGGGGCAGGAAACCGGCCGCCTCGCCCAGCCGCGCCTCGGCCTCGGTGCAAAAGGTGACATGCGCGCCCGACAGGCCCGATTGCTGCGCGAATTGCGCCATGGCCGCCAGCAGCGCGCGCTGCACCGCCGGGCTGGAGGCGATCAGCCGCGGCCCGGTGACGGGGGTAAAGGGCACAGCGCATTGCAGCTTGGGGTAATAGCGCCCGCCGGCCCGCGCATAGGCCTGCGCCCAACCGTGGTCAAAGATGTATTCGCCCTGGCTGTCGGTCTTGACATAGCAGGGTGCCGCGCCCGCCACCTGCCCGTCCAGCCGCGCGACCAGGTGGCTGGGGTGCCAGCCCGTCCCCTCGCCGACCGAGCCCGATTGCTCCAGCGCCGACAGGAAGCGATGCGTGGTGAAGGGGTTGGCGTCCGCCCCGCAGCCGTCCCATTCGGCGGCGTCGATCCCGGAAATCGCAGGCAGGACGGAAACGGCAAGCTCGCTCATGCGGGCAACATAGGCGCGGGCGCGGCGATTGTCAGGGCTTGGCAGGCAGGTAATGCTCGAATGTGATATTGTCGGCGACGCGGCGCGCCTCGGCCTCGATGGCGGCCGAGCGCACGGTCCAGCACAGCACCGGCACGCCGCGCGCCTTCAGCGCCGCCACCGCCGGATTGCCCAGGTCGCGGCGGTCATGCGAGATGAAGCCGGCCCCCACCCGGTCGAAATCGGCGATGGCCGCCAGATGCGCACGGGTGACGTCGTCCAGCATCGGCCAGTCCACGGCCTCATAGCCGCAGGTGGTCAGCCCCACCGTCACCCCCGGCGCGGCAGCGTGGAAAGCCGCGACCGCATGCGGGTTGAAGGACATGACCGCGACCGGGCCGTCATAGCCGGAAAGCAGCCGCGCCACCTCGGCCTGCAGATCACCCACCTCGGCCGAGACGCGCAGGCTCTGGTCCTTGATCTCGATCAGCAAGGGCACCCGGCCCGCGACCTCGTCCAGCAGTTCCGAGAGCGTCGGGATATGCTCCTCGGTGCCCATGATGCGCAACATGGACAGCGCGTCGATGCCCAGGGCGCTGACCAGCCCCTCGGCCCCGGTCAGGCGCGGCAGGTCGTCGTCGTGAAACACCAGCGCCGTGCCGTCCGCGGCGCGCTGGATGTCGCATTCGATGCCATAGCCCGCGGCAATGGCGGCGCGGAACGCCGCCATGCTGTTTTCCGGCACGCCCGGCCCGTGCAGCCCGCGATGGGCAATCGGCAGGCGCAGGAAATCCGGGTGAAGACCCATCAGGCGAACTCGAAGATCGCCTCGACCTCGACCGCGACGCCGCGCGGCAGCGCCGGGGCCGAGACGGCGGCGCGGGCATGGCGGCCCTTGTCGCCGAAGACCTCGACCATCAGGTTCGAGCAGCCGTTGATCACCTCGGGCTGGTCGGTGAATTCGGGCGTCGAGTTGACGAAGCCGGTCAGCTTGACCACCCGCACCACCCGGTCCAGCGACCCCAGCGCCGCCCGCGCCTGCGCCAAGAGCGCCAGGCCGCAGCCGCGCGCCGCCTCGGCCCCCTCCTCGACCGCCAGGTCGGCGCCCAGGCGGCCCTTGGCCGGGCTGATCTGGCCGGAAACGAACAGCAGGTTGCCCGTCATCACATAGGGCACGTAATTCGCCGCCGGCGCGGGCGCGTCGGGCAGCGTGATCCCCAGCTCTGCCAGTTTCGTCTCGATGGACATGCTATCCTCCTACCAGTCGATGAAGTCGCGGAAATCGCTCAGCACGATGCGCCAGGTGTCCAGCGCGTCGTCGAAATTCTTGCGCCCGATGCCGTCGCCCGCAACCCCGATATCCATCTCGATGAAGGGATCGCCGGTTTCGTCCAGCCAGACCTTGCCGAAACGCTTCTCGCGGTTCCAGCGATTCGCCATGCTCTCGGGCATCGCATCGTCCAGGTCGAACCCGGCCGAGAACTGGATCGCCGCGCAGGTCTGTTCGCATTGGTAGAAATAGACCTGAAAGCTGGTGCCGTCGATGCGGCTTTCGATCAGCGGATCGCCGGCGCCGTCGGTGACCAGCTTGGCCGGCAGGCCGAAATCCGCCATCAGCAGGCGAATCACCTCGGGATCGCCCATGACCTGCGCCTGCGCCGCGGGCGCCTGGATCAGCGCCGCCAGCACAAGGGGAACCAGGGTTCGCATCATCTTCTCCATTGCGGAAATCGCGCGCTGATTACCGCTTTGCGCGTCAGGCCACCAGAGCCTCCGCGCGCTTCAGGTCGACGCTGACCAGCTGGCTGACGCCCTGTTCCACCATGGTCACGCCGAACAGCCGGTCCATGCGCGACATGGTGACGGCGTGGTGCGTGATCACAAGAAAGCGGGTCTCGGTCCGCCGCGTCATCTCGTCCATCAGGTCGCAGAACCGGGTGACGTTGGCGTCGTCCAGCGGCGCATCCACCTCGTCCAGCACGCAGATCGGCGCCGGATTGGCCAGGAACACCGCAAAGATCAGCGCCAGCGCCGTCAGCGTCTGCTCGCCGCCCGAAAGCAGGCTGAGCGTCGAGAGCTTTTTCCCCGGAGGCTGGCACATGATCTCCAGCCCCGCCTCCAGCGGATCGTCGGATTCGACCAGCACCAGCCGCGCCTCGCCGCCGCCGAACAGATGCGTGAACAGGGTGGTGAAATTGGCGTTCACCGTGTCGAAGGCCGAGAGCAGCCGCTCGCGCCCCTCGCGGTTCAGGCTGCCGATGCCCTGGCGCAGCTTGCGGATCGCCTCGGTCAGATCCTCTTTCTCGGCGCCCAGCCGGTCGCGCTCGGTCTCCAGCTCGCGCTTGTCCTCGTCGGCGCGCAGGTTCACGGCCCCCAGCGCGTCGCGTTGCTGGCGCAGCCGGGCGATCTGCTCCTCCAGCGCCTCGGCGGCGATCTCCTCGACCTCGCCCAGAGAGTCCAGCAGCGCCTCGGGCGTGGCCTCCAGTTCTTCGTGGATGCGCAACCGGGCGGCGGATTCGGCCTCGATGGCGGCTTCGGCGCGGGCCTCGCGGGCGGCGCGGGTCTCGCGCGCGTCGGATGCGGCGCGCTCGGCCTCGCGCTCGGCCTCGGCGGCGATGCGCAGCGCCTGGTCAGCGGCCGACAGCGCGGCACGGGCGCGGGCCAGGCGGGCGGCGGCCTGCGCCTCGGCCTCGGTCAGCACGCCGCGGCGCTCGGCCAGGATCTCGGGCTGGGCCTCGGCTTCCTCCAGATCGGCCGCGGCCTGATCGCGGCGGGCGGCCAGTTCGGCGGCGCGGGTGCCGGCCTGGTCTAGCCGCAGCCGCCAGCCGGATTCCTCCTTGGCGATCTCTTGCAGGCGCTTGACCCGCGCATTGGCCTCGCGCCGCAGCTCGTCCAGCCCGCTGCGCCGGGTCATGGTGGCGATGCGCGCCGCCTCGACGCCCATGCGGGCATGGTCCAGCGCCGCGGCCGCCGCGCCGCGGTCGGGCAGCTCGGCCAGCGCCTGCTCGGCCTCGGCCAGCCGGGCGCGGGCGTCCAGCGCATCCTCGCGATGCCGGGCCAGTTCGGCGCGGGCCGATTCGGCGCGGCTTTGTGCCATGGAAAGCTCGGATTCGGCGCGGGTGACGGCGCGCACGGCATCCGACAGCCCGCGCTCGGCCTCGCGCCTGGCATCACGGGCGCGTTTCTCGGCCTCGGCCGCGGCCAGGTGGCGGTCGCGCAGCGCCTGATGCGCGGCCTGCGCATCCTCGGCGCGGGCCTGCGCCGCCTCGGCCTGTTCGGCCAGCTCGGCCAGCTGGTTGACCTTTTGCAGATGCAGCGCGGCCGAGGACGCCGCCTCGCCTGCCATCACCCGCATGCCGTCCCAGCGGAACAGGTCGCCCGCCCGCGTGACCAGCCGCTGGCCGGGGGCAAGTGCAGGCTGCATCGCCGCGCCCAAGGCCGCATCCGCGACCAGCCCGACCTGCGACAGCCGCCGCGCCAGCGCCTCTGGCGCCTCGACATGCGGCGCCAAAGGTTCGGCGCCCGCGGGCAGCGGCTGCGGCGAGCCGTAGCCCGGCAGCCGGTGCCAGCCCGAGCCGTCCTCGGCCAGCCCGACACCCAGGTCGTCGCCCAGCGCCGCGCCGAAGGCCGTCTCGTAGCCGCGTGCGACCCGCACCAGATCCAGGATCGAATCGCCGCCCTGCCCGCGTTCCACCAGCCGCTTCAGCGCCGCCATCTCGGCATTCAGCGCCGAAACCTCGCCCTCCGCCTCGGCCCGTGCCGCGCGGGCGGCGGATTCCTCGGCCTCCAGCGCGGCGCGGGCCTCCTCGGCCTCGGCCAGCGCCGCCTCGGCGGCCTCGACGCGCTCGCGGGCCTCTTCCTGCGATTCCTCGGCAGCTTCGCGGGCGGCATCGGCCTCGGCGCCGGCATCGGCGGCGCGGGCGGCGGCGGCTTCGGCCTCGGCGGCGGCACGGGTGGCGCGGTCCCGCATCTGCCGCAGGTCGTGGACCAGCCGCTCGGCGGATTGGTGACGGGCGGCAAGGCGGGCGGATTCGTCGGTCAGTTCGGCCAGCTTGGACTCGACCTCGCGCAGCGCCCCGGTGGCCTCCTCGGCGGCATGGCCGGCGGCCTCCAGCCGCTCATCATGGCCCTGCCCGGCCTTTTCCAGCTCGCGCCTTTCCCATTCCAGCCGCTCGATCACCTCGCCGGCATCGCGGTTCAGCGCCGATTCGCGCTCGATGTCGCGGTCGAGCTGGGCGATGCGCGCCAGCAGCGTCTGGATCGCCTGGGCGGCGCGGGCCTCGGCCTCGTCCAGCGCCTCGCGTTCCACGGTGGCGCGGGACAGGATGGCGCTCGCGACCTGCTCCTCCTCGCGCAGCGGCGGCAGCTTCGCCTCGGCCGCCTCGCGGGCGGCGATGGCGTGGCGGGCCTGGGCCTCGGCCTCGGTGGCGGCGCGGATCGCGGCCCGCAGCGCCTCGGCCGTCGCGGCCTTGGCCTGGTCGGCCTCGGCCCAGCGGCGATACAGCAGCACGCCCTCGGCCCGGCGCAGCGCGGCGCCGATCTCGCGATAGCGCGCGGCGGCGCGGGCCTGCCGCGCCAGGCTGGCCGCCTGCGTGGACAGCTGGTCCAGCGTGTCGTCGACGCGGGTCAGGTTCGCCTCGGCCGCGTTCAGCCGCAATTCGGCCTCGTGCCGGCGCTGGTAGAGGCCGGAAATCCCCGCCGCCTCCTCCAGCACGCGCCGCCTTGCCTTGGGCTTGGCGTTGATCAGCTCGGAAATCTGCCCTTGCCGCACCAGCGCCGGCGAATGCGCCCCGGTCGAGGCATCCGCGAACAGCATCTGCACGTCGCGCGCCCGCACTTCCTTGCCGTTGATGCGATAGGCCGAACCGGCGTCGCGGGTGATGCGGCGGGTGATGTCCAGCGCGTCGGCATCGTTCAGCCCGGCGGGGGCGAGGCGGTCCTTGTTGTCGATGGTCAGCGTGACCTCGGCATGGGCGCGGGCGGAACGCCGCGCGGTGCCGGCAAAGATCACATCTTCCATCCCGTCGCCGCGCATGGCGGTAGGCCGGTTTTCGCCCATGACCCAGCGCAGCGCCTCGAGCAGGTTCGACTTGCCGCAGCCGTTCGGGCCGACCACGCCGGTCAGCCCCTCGTGGATGACCAGGTCGGTCGGGTCCACGAAGCTCTTGAAACCATTGAGGCGCAGGCGGTCGAAACGCAATGCGAAGGGTCCACGACGATCGTTCAAATCCCCCGGATTTTTCGCCATCGGGGCGCTCAAGTCAACACAAACCCCAAGATATGGCGGGGCTTGGGCGGTTATCCACAAGATTTAAGGGTTCACCACAAGAAATCCGCTGCTAATCTGGCCGGCATGATTCCCGCGCTTGCCATCATCCTGGTCTTCCAGCTCATCGGCGAGGTTGCCACCCGCAGCCTTGGCCTGCCCCTGCCCGGTCCGGTGCTGGGCCTGCTGCTGCTGGTGCTGTCCTGCAGCCTGCGCCCGGCGCTGGCCGAGATGCTGCGCCCGGTGATCACCGGCATCCTGGGCCATCTGTCGCTGTTCTTCGTGCCGGCGGGGGTGGGCGTGGTGGCGCATCTGGGGCAGTTTCGCAGCGACGGGCTGGCGGTGGCGCTGGCGCTGACCGTCTCGACCGCGCTGGCCATCGCCGCGGGGGCGCTGGTGTTCCGCGCCGTGGTGCGCTGGACGGGCGGGACCGAGGAATGACCGACGCGGCGCTGATCTGGAGCTATCTGACGCAAGGGCCGCTGCTGTGGCTGACGGCGACGCTGATCGCCTATTGGCTGGGCGACAGCTTCTTTCGCGCCATGGGCCGGCAAAGCTGGGCCAATCCGGTGCTGTGCGCGGTGATCCTGCTGGCCTGCGTGCTGGGGCTGACCGGCACCAGCTACCAGACCTATTTCGAGGGCGCGCAATTCGTGCATTTCATGCTGGGCCCGGCCACGGTGGCACTGGGAATGCCGCTTTACGACAACCTGCGCCGGGTCAGGAAAGCGGCGCTGCCGCTGGTCGCGGCGCTGCTGGCGGGCTCGGCGACGGCGGTGGTCTCGGCGCTGGCCATCGGCAAGGCTTTCGGGCTGTCCGAGGTGATGCTGGCCAGCCTGGCGCCGAAATCCACCACCGCGCCCGTGGCCATCGGCATCGCCGAGGGGTTGGGCGGAGAGCCCACGATCACCGCCGTCCTGGTGCTGATCACCGGCATCTTCGGCGCGATCATCGCCACGCCGCTGCTGAATGCGCTGGGGATCCGCGACTGGCGGGCGCGCGGCTTTTCGCTGGGCGTGGCCGCGCATGGCATCGGCACGGCCCGCGCCTTCCAGGTGAACGAGACCGCCGGCGCCTTCGCCGGCATCGGCATGGGGCTGAACGCGGTGCTGACCTCGATCATCGCGCCGCTGGCGCTGTATCTGTTCGGGTAAGGGGTGGTTGGGAGCCCATCAGAGACATTCGGGCAGGTAGCAGCAAGACGCAGCCTTTTCTGGAGCAGAGGAAGGCGCGGCCCGAAGTGGACCATGAAGCACAGATCTCGTCGGTGTGCAACATACTTGCAAATCGTTGTTCGGGCGCGACGTAGCGCGAGCCGCGTCGGACTTGTCCGATAGGAAAGGCTGAGACTAATCTTCCGCCAATTAGAGGCGGAGGGCATCAACGTGGATGTAAAATCATCGCAAGCAACGGGAAATGCCGCCATGCATTATGTCGCATGGCAGCTCTCGAAGAAGGGCTGGAACGTGATGCCGACGACGCGAAATGCGAAGGGAAGCGACCTGTACTGCGCGAACGATGCGGAGACCATTATCTTCGGGGTACAAAGCAAGGGCCTGTCTAAGAGAGCTCCGGTTGGACTGGGATCGAATCTAAGCAACCTTCGGTCGGATTGGTGGATCATTACGATCAACGCGAAATCGGACACCCCGACCTGCTTCATCATGACCCGGCAGGAGGTTATAGATCTTTGTTTTCATAGCGATCCCGCAAAGAGCCGCGCCGGGGTGCAGTCATACTGGCTCCAACCCAAGGCCTACGATCAGCCACGGTTTAGGGATGCGTGGCACAGGCTTTCCACGCCTCCCGGCCCTGAGGACGAGATATATCCATCATTGGCAGCTCCGTCCCGCAAAGCTGCCGCCGCATCGCCCCCAGCCCCATGAAAAGGCCGCCCCTCGGGACGGCCCAGCCAATGCGCGGCGGACGCGCTTACGCCGCGTCGGCCTCTTCCGCGGCGTGGCGGCGTTCGCTTTCCTCGCGCGACAGCGCGACCGAGGTGCGCACGCCCTTGGCCACGAATTCCATCAGCCCCTTCACGACACGCTCGTTCGGGTCGATGCCGGCGCAGGACAGCACCTCGCGCCCATCGCGCGAGCGTGCCCAACGTGCAATCTGATCGGGCCCGTTGCCGTATTTCTTGTCATCGGCGATCGCATCGTCCAGCGCAGCCAGCACAACGGCCGCAAAAAGCTTGCGGGCCCGCTGTCCCTGTTCGAAATTGAAAGCCGAGCCATCCACGAAATCGCGCATCATCATTATCCTGTTTTTCTTGCGGAGCCCCCGCACCTCGGCCCTTGCCAAGGCTGCTGCATCATCTTGCCTCATAGGCGGCGCTGGCCGGCTTAGCCCATCCGCGCCGTGATTCGGTATGCCTCCAGCCGCATGACCGCCATGCACGGGGCGCAAGCCCCGGCAGATACGCAGAATAGCCGCCAAAAGCAACGATCTTGCGACATGCAGAAATGCGAAGGCACCCTTGACAACGCTTGAAAGGCGTTTCGGTTGCCATGAGGCACGGCAATGGATATAGGTGCGCGCAATCGCGGTTCAACCCCCGAACCCTGGGCGATTTTCCAAATTTTTCAAGGTGATCCTGAATGGCCAAGATCAATGGCAATGAAATCAAGCCCGGTGTCGTGCTGGACCATGACGGCGGGTTGTGGGCGGCGGTCAAGGTGAACCACGTCAAGCCCGGCAAGGGCGGCGCCTTTGCCCAGGTCGAACTGAAGAACCTGCGCGACGGGCGCAAGCTGAACGAACGCTTCCGTTCCGAGGACAAGGTCGAACAGGTGCAGCTGGAAACCAAGGACCAGCAATTCCTGTACGAATCCGACGGCAAGCTGGTGTTCATGGACAGCGAGACCTTCGAGCAGACCGAACTGGACGCCGACCTGCTGGGTGAACGGCGGCCCTTCCTGCAGGACGGCATGATCGCAGCGGTCGAATATTACGGCGACGAGGCGCTGTCGGTGCGCATTCCCCAGAAAGTGATCTGCCGCGTGGCCGAGACCGAGCCGGTGCTGAACGGCCAGACCGCCGCGAAAAGCTTCAAGCCGGCGATCCTGGACAACGGGTTGCGTGTCATGATCCCGCCCTTTGTCGGCGTGGACGAGGACATCGTCGTCAATACCGAGCTTTTCGAGTATTCCGAACGCGCCTGACCGGGCCATCGGCCCGTTCCCGCCGCCTCTCAAGACAAATATGGCCAAGCGCGCCGCGGGGCCATAGGATTGCCGCCAAGGCAATGTCGAAGGGCGGCGGAGCGCGATGGCAAAGGGAATCGGAAAGACGGGGAAAGGCCGGCCCGGTAAGGGCGTGACCCTTCCGCTGCGTCAGGTTTCCGGCCCTTCCGACGGGCTGGACGAGGTTCGCGCCGCCATGGGCGAGGCGATCGAGCGACTTTCCCGGCTCGAGGATGTCATGTGCGAGATGATCCGGGCCGGGCTCGCGCCCACCGTCGGCGGCGGCCAAGGCCTGATCGCCACCGGCCCGCCGCAGGACATCGCCGAGGCCGAGGTCTCGGCCGCCCAGGCAGCGATCCTGGCCAATACGCCGCCGACCGCCGAATCGCAAACCTCTGCCGGGCCGCAGGACGGGACCGGCACGGCCGAAGCTGCCGCCGTTCCCGGCTATATCTCGCGCCGCATGCTCGTGGAGCTGGCCGTCGGGCTGGGCGAAACCCCTCTGCATGCGCACCCCAGCGCCAAGCGGGGGCTGCGCCTGGTCGGCAGCGCGCGAAAGGGCCGGCCGGTGCCGCTTTACCTGCGGCTTGACCGGCATCTGCGCCTGCCGCTCGACTGCGGCTCGAACTCATTGGAAATCGAGCGCAGGCTGGGCGGGCGTTGGCACCGCACCGGGCTGCGCGCCATCAAGGACGGCATGGGCGGCATCCAGATCGACATCGCCATGCTGGAACAGCTTGCCGGGCCGTTCTCGCCGGAATTGCGCCGCATCCTGACGCTGGATCCCAGGCCGGCGCCGAACCGGGACGGATCGCCCCGCCCGCAGCCGGGCTGACGGCAGGCCGCTTGCCGCAACGTCGCAAGCGCCGGGAATGGACCGGATCGGGCGCGCCATGCGTTATGGCGGCAACGAGACGGAGGTAACCATGGTGCAACCGACCATCCATGTCACCCATGAGGATTACGGCAGCTCCGGCCGCTATGCCGTTGCCATGCCCGGAATCGAGGGCGAGGCCGAGCTGACCTGGCATGCCGGGGGCCCCGGCATCATCGTCGCCGACCACACCTATGCGCCAGACGCCATGCGCGGCTCGGGCGCGGCCGCCGCGATGGTGCGGCGGCTGGTTGCGGATGCGCGGGCGCGCGGCGTGCTGATCGTGCCGGCATGCAGCTATGTGCGCGCCCAGTTCGAGCGCCATCCCGATTGGTCCGACCTCTGCGCCGATGCCTGAGGCAATACAGGCCGGCATCCGCATCCCAGCTATGGTATGGACATTCGCATTCCGCTGGATGGACGGACATGCCGGCCGGAACGGCCCCCGCAGCGAGCCAGGCGGTCGGCCACCGCCGCCACGCGAAATCGAGGCAGGAGCCGGATTTTCCGCATCCCATGCAGCAAGGGGAAGCGCCGGCCGGCCCCGACCGCAAAGGCGGCCGCCATGGTCGATGCCATGATGCAGGGCGAGATGCCCGAGGTGAACGAAACCGAAAGCCTCGAGCCCGCGCCCTCATGCCTGCTGGAGCCGGTGGCCGTGACCGAAAGATACCTTGCCGAGGCGCTGATCGGTTCGGGCCATTACGCCGGGGACCGGTTGAAGCGAGCTTCCCATGCGCCGCCGCCGGCGGTGGCGACCGCGCCATCGGGCATCGCAGGGGTGGCCATGGACGCGATTCTGCAAATGCGGGGCATCGCCAAGGAACTTCCCGGCGTGAAGGCCCTGGACGAGGTCAACATGGCCGTCCGGCGCTGCGAGATCCTCCATGACGGCCGGCCGACGGCATTCCGCGCCATCAGGGACGGCAAGGCACCGGGCATCGTCATCACCCATGGGGAACTGGCGCCGGTGCGACGGATGTCGGTGGCCGAGAACATTCTCCCGGGCAAAGGGATCGCGCGGCGCGGCGTCATCGACCGCCGCAAGACCAACCGCCATCCCGCCGACCTGCCGGCGCAGGCCGGGCTGCGCGGGGCCCGCAAACCAAGGCCGGCGGCCCGGGCATGGGCGGGCGGCAGCCGATCGGGATCGCCAAGGCGCTGTCGCAAAAGGTCGACCCGCTGATCCCGGACGAACTGATCGGCACCGAACGCGCCGCGGCGCGCGGCTTCCGGCAGGACGGCCCGGCCATGATCGTCGGCACGCCCGACCTGGCGCGGCTTCACGAAAGCCCGCTGCTGGCGGCCGGCGCGCAGCCATGCCACAAGAACGGCACGGCGCCGGTCCCGGAGAGCCTTGCCGCCGCCCGCCTCGATTCGCCGGAGGATCCATGACCTTGCCCATCATCGCCATCCTGCGCGGCCTGACCCCGGCCGATGCCCTGCCCGTCGCCCGCGCCCTGGTCCATGCCGGCATCGACCGCATCGAGGTGCCGCTGAATTCGCCCGACCCGCTGGACAGCATCCGGCTGATGGCAGGGGCGCTGGCCGGGCAGGCGACCATCGGTGCCGGAACCGTGCTGACGGTGGATCAGGTGGCGCAGGTGGCCGATGCCGGCGGGCGGCTGATCGTCTCGCCCAATACCGATCCGGCGGTGATCGGCGCGACGCGGGCGCGCGGCCTGCAATCCTGGCCCGGCGTCTTCACCGCCACCGAATGCTTCGCCGCCATCGGTGCCGGCGCGACCGGGCTGAAGCTGTTTCCCGCCGACCAGGCCGGCACCGGCATGCTCAGGGCGCTGCGCGCCGTGCTGCCGCCCGACCTGTCGGTCTATGCCGTGGGCGGCGCCGGCCCGGCGAATTTCGCCGAATGGCTGGATGCCGGGGCGCAGGGCTTCGGCATCGGCAGCGCGCTCTATCGCCCCGGCGACGGGCCCGAGACGGTCGCCGCCCGCGCGCGCGACATCGTGGCGGCGCTGCGGGCCTGCGCATGAACGCGCGGGTCTTCGACTCCCGCATCTGCGAACTGGGCGAAGGCGCTTTCTGGCATCCCGAACGCGCCCAGCCCTTCTGGTTCGACATCCTCGGTCGCCGGCTGCTGTCGCGGCAGGACGGGAACGAACTGGAATGGCGGTTCGGCGAAATGGTCTCGGCCGCGGGCTGGATCGACCGCGACCGGCTGCTGATCGCCAGCGAAACCGCGCTGATCCGCTTCGACCTGCGCGACGGCCGGCAGGAACGGCTGGCACCGCTGGAGGCCGACCGGCCCGGCAACCGTTCGAACGACGGGCGGGCCGATCCTTTCGGCGGATTCTGGATCGGTACCATGGCACGCAACGGAAGGGCTGGAACAGGCGCGATCTATCGGTATCTTGACGGAGAATTGCGCCTGTTGCGGGGAAACATGTCCATCCCGAATGCGATCTGCTTTTCTCCCGACGGTCGCCTGGCCTATTTCGCCGACACCGCCGCCCAGACCGTCTGGTCGCAAGACTTGGACGAACAGGGCTGGCCCTGCGCCGAGGCCCGCGTCTTCCTGGACCTGGCCGGGACCGACCAATTCCCCGATGGCGCCGTCACCGATGCGCAGGGCCGGTTCTGGAACGCGCGCTGGGGCAACGGCTCGGTCGTCTGCCATGCACCGGACGGCCGGCTGCTGCGCCGCCTGTCCCTGCCCGCCAGCCAGCCCAGCTGCCCGGCCTTCGGCGGCCCCGGCCTTGCGCAGCTGATCGTGACCAGCGCCGCCGAGGGCAGGCACGGGCCGCAGGACGGCCGGACCTGGCTGCTGGACCCCGGCGCCCAGGGCCGGCCCGAACCGCGGGTCCGCGCATGATGCCACGTGCATTCGGCCTGCTGCCGGACGGCCGGCCGGTGATGCAGGCGACGATCTCGGGCCATGGGCTGACAGCCTCGGTCATCACGCTGGGGGCCTCGCTGCAGGATCTGCGGCTGGCCGGGGTCGGGCATCCGCTGGTGCTGGGCTTTCCGCGGCTCGCGCCCTACCTGGACGAGGGCCGCTATTTCGGCGCGGTGATCGGGCGCCATGCCAACCGCATCGCCCACGGCCGCGCGGTGCTGGACGGGCAAAGGCTGCAACTGGACCGCAACCAGGACGGCCGCCACATGCTGCATGGCGGCCATGACGGCTGCGGCACGCGCAACTGGATGCTGGCCGACTGGGACGAAAGCTCGGTGGCGCTGGCCGACCACCTGCCCGCGGGCCACATGGGCTTTCCCGGCGCCATGCTGATCCGGGCGACCTGGTCCATCCTGCCCGGCCCGGTCCTGATGCTGACGATCCTGGCCACCTCGGACGACACCACCTTCTGCAACTTCGCCCAGCACAGCTATTTCAACCTGGACGGCACCGAGACCGTGGCCGGCCACCGGCTGACCGTCCCGGCCGAGACCTACCTGCCGGTGGACGAGGAGATGATCCCGCGCGGCGGCCCCGCGACGGTCCAGGGCACGCATCTGGATTTCCGCAATCCCGTCCCCTTGGGCGAGCGGCTGGACGGGCCGCGCATCGACCACAACCTCTGCCTCTCGGACCGGCGCCGCATCGTGCCGCGCAAGGTGGCGGTGCTCCAGGCAGGCGGGCTGACCATGACCCTGCGCTCGACCGAGCCGGGGCTCCAGATCTATGCCGGCGACCACCTGGCGCCCGGCGCACCGGGCCTTTGTGGCCGGCCCTATGGCCGCCATGCCGGCATCGCGCTGGAATCCCAGCTCTGGCCGGACGCGCCCAACCATGCCGGCTATCCCTCGGCGCGGCTGGAGCCGGGCCAGCTCTATCGCCAGACCACGGTGATGAGCTTTCACCGCCGCCCGAAAGGTTGACGCAAGGTCCGGTCCCGAACTAATGCGGGTTCCAGGGAGGATTCATGGACCCCGCATCGACCGAAACCCTTTCCGCCGCCGGGGGCCCGCCCCCGTTCGCGGCGCAATTGCACGCCCGCCTGCGCCAGCGCATCATCCGCGGCGAGCTGCCGCCCGGCACGCGCCTCTCCGAACAGGAGATCGCCGACCAATGCGCCCTGTCGCGCCAGCCGGTCCGCGAAGCCTTCATCCGCCTGGCCGGCGAGGGCCTGCTCGAGGTGCGGCCGCAGCGCGGCACCTTCGTCACCCGCATCGACATGGAATGGGTGCTGTGCACGCGCTTCATCCGCGAATCGGTCGAGGCCGACATCGTGCGCCTGGCCGCCGCCTGCGCCCGGCAAGCGCAGCACGAAGCCCTGTTCGACCAGATCGCCCGGCAAGAGGCCGAGGCCGACCCCGCCGCCCTGGCCCAGCTGGACGAGGAATTTCACGCCACCCTGGCCGGCATCGCCGGCAAGGCAAGGGTCTGGAACCACCTGCAGCAGATGAAGATGCATCTCGACCGCGCCCGCCACCTGCTGACGGCGATGACGCCCAAGGACATCATGCTGTCCCAGCACCGCGCCGTGACCGAGGCGATCGCCGCCCGCGACCCCGACCGGGCCGAGGCCGCCATCCGCCAGCACCTGCGCCGCGTGCTGCTGGACCTGCCTGGCGTGCTGCGGCTGTCGCCGGACTATTTCACCAGGACCGACACGCTGGCGGAAACCCTGGCCGCCGAAGCCTGACGGCCTTCTTCGTTCTCCAAATACCCATGCCCCCGTGCCGCCCGGCGCGGCCTGGCCGGCTTGCGCGCGGCCTCTCCGCTTCACCGTTTCCGGAATACTCGTCCACCCGCGCCGTCAATCGCGGCTGCGCACCCTCTGGCGCTGCTCGCCCAGCCCCTCGATGCCCAGCCGCATCACCTCGCCCCCGCGCAGGAAGACCGGCGGCGTCGCCCCCATGCCGACGCCGGGCGGCGTGCCGGTGGTGATCACGTCCCCCGGCATCAGCGTCATCAGCCGCGAGCAATAGGCGACGATCTCGGCCACGCCGAAGATCATCGTCGCGGTCGAGCCCTGCTGGCGGCGCACACCGTCCACCTCAAGCCACAGATCCAGCGCCTGCGGGTCGGGCACCTCGTCGCGCGTCACCAGCCAGGGACCGATCGGGCCGAAAGTGTCGAAGCCCTTGCCCTTGTCCCAGGTGCCGCCGCGCTCGGCCTGCCATTCGCGCTCGCTGATGTCGTTGACCACGCAATAGCCGGCGACATGCTCCAGCGCCGCCGTTTCAGACACCTGGCTGGCGCGCGAACCGATGACCACACCCAGCTCGACCTCCCAATCGGTCTTCCGCGCGCCGGGCGGGATCACCACGTCATCGTCCGGGCCGATGATGCAGCTGGTCCATTTGCTGAACACCACCGGCTCGGAGGGCACCGGCAGCCCGGCCTCGGCGGCATGGTCGGCATAGTTCAGCCCGATGGCGACGAATTTCGGCACATGGCCCACGCAGGGCCCCAGCCGCGGCTGGCCCGAGACGATGGGCAGCCCGTCCAGCTCCAGCGCCGCGATCCCGGCCAGCCCCTCGGGGGTCAGCACCGTGCCGGCAATATCGGCGACATGGGCCGACAGGTCGCGGATGCGGCCCTCGCCGTCCAGCAGCCCCGGCTTTTCCCGGCCCGGCGGGCCATAGCGCAGCAGTTTCATCGCTTGTCCTTTCGCATGTGCCGGGCCGCTCAGCCGCGCCCGACAAGGGGCATGTTCGTCGCCATCACCGTCATGTGCAGCACATTGGCGCCCTCGGGCAGGCTGGCCATGTGCAGCACCGCCTCGGCCACGTTCGCGGCGTCCATCACCGGCTCGGGCCGGATCGAACCGTCGGCCTGCGGCGCACCCTGCATCGCCACGGCGGCGATCATCTCGGTCGCGGCATTGCCGGCGTCGATCTGGCCGCAGGCGATGTTATAGGGCCGCCCGTCCAGCGCCAGCGTGCGCGTCAGCCCCGTCACCGCGTGTTTCGAGACCGTATAGGGCACCGAGCCGGGCCGCGGCGCCTCGGCCGCGATCGAGCCGTTGTTGATGATCCGCCCGCCCATCGGATCCTGCCGCCGCATCTGGCGAAAGGCCGCGCGGGCGCACAGGAACATGCCGTCGATATTCACCCGCGCCACGCCCTGCCACTCCTCCCAGGAAATCTCGTCGATCAGGCGCGAGATCAGGATGGCGCCGGCATTGTTGAACAGCACGTCCAGCCGGCCCCATTCCGCGACCGCGCGGGCAAAGGCGGCATCCACCGCCTCGGGCACGGTCACGTCGCAGGGCAGCACCAGCGCCTGCGGATGGCCGTCGGCAGTCTCGGCCAGGGCCGCCTCGCGCCGGCCGATCAGCCCGACGCGCCAGCCGGCGTCAAGAAACCGCCGCGCGGTCAGCCGGCCGATGCCGCTGCCGCCGCCGGTGATCAGGATCGTCTTCATGTTCCGCGCCCCTCGCCCTTTCCGCCCGCGCCTTTCCTGGCGCGGATGCTAGCGGCATGGCCCCGCAAGGAAAAGGGCCGCCCGCAAGGCGGCCCTGCGTGTCAGGCTTCCGGATCCCAGCCGCTGATCTGCTTGCTGTCCATGAACTCCTCCAGCCCCCAGACGCCGCCCTCGCGCGCCCGGCCGGACGCCTTGACGCCGCCAAAGGCCGAGCCCCTGCCCCGGCCTTGCCCGTTCATCTCGACCATGCCCGCGCGCAGCTGCCGCGCCAGCCGGTTGCGGCGCGCGCCGTCCCGGGTCTGGACATAGTTGGTCAGGCCATAGATCGTGTCATTGGCGATCCCGACCGCCTCCTCCTCGCTATCGAAGGGGATGATCGACAGCACCGGGCCAAAGATCTCCTGCCGGGCGATGGTCATGTCGTTGCTGACATCGGCAAAGACCGTCGGGCGCACGAAATAGCCGCGATTGACGCCCTCGGGCAGGCCGGGACCGCCGGCGACCAGGCGCGCGCCTTCGTCGATGCCCTTCTGGATCAGGTCCTGGATCTTGTCCCATTGCGGCTTGCTGACCACCGGGCCGATATGGCGGCCGGGCTGGTGCGCGCTCGCCACCGCGGTCTCCTCGGCCACCTTGCGGGCCTGCTCGACCGCGTTCTCGTAGAAGGACCGCTCGACCAGCATCCGCGTCGGCGCGTTGCAGCTTTGGCCGCTGTTGTAGAAGCAATGCCGCGCCCCGCGCACCACCGCCTTCTCGTCGGCATCGGCAAAGACCAGGTTCGCGCCCTTGCCGCCCAGTTCCAGCGCCACCTTCTTCAGCGTGTCGGCCGCGGCCTTGGTGATGGCGATGCCGGCGCGGGTCGAGCCGGTAAAGCTGATCATGTCCACGTCGGGATGCACCGAAAGCTGCGTGCCCACGCCCGCGCCGTCGCCGTTCACCATGTTGTAGACGCCCGGCGGCAACCCGGCCTCGTCCACGATCTCGGTAAAGACGACCGAGGACAGCGGCGCGATCTCGCTGGGCTTCAGCACCACGGTATCGCCGGCCAGCAGCGCCGGGATCACCTTCAGCGTGACCTGGTTCATCGGCCAGTTCCAGGGCGTGATCAGCCCGACCACGCCGACCGGCTCCCATGCCACCATGCTGGTCGGCGCATGCGGACCCAAGGGCCGGATGAACTGGAAATCCCGGAACGCCTCGATGAAGGTCTCGATGTGATAGCTGCCGGCGGCGGCCTGGTCGTTCAGCGCCATGTCCTGCGGCGCGCCCATCTCGGCGCTGATGGCGGCGGCCATGTCGGGGGCGCGGCGCTTGTAGATCTCCAGGATCTTCTCGACGTAAGCCAGCCGCTCGGCCGGCGGCGTCGCTGCCCAGGCCGGGAAGGCCGCCTTGGCCGCCGCCACCGCCGCATCGGTATCGGCCTGGCCGCCCAGGCTGATCACCGCCACCGGCTCTTCGGTCGAGGGGTCGATCACCTCAAGGTCATGGGGCTGGCTGGGCGCGACCCATCGGCCGCCTATGTAGAATTTCCGCTTGTCGGCAAGTCCGCTCATGAGAGCCTCCCTTGATCTGCGATTGGCCCGCAGACTGGCACCCGCGGGACCGGGCTGCAAGCCGCAGCGGCCCCGCGAATTATCACGACTGAACGGATCGAGTTGGACAATCTGCCGCAGATGCCTATCTTGTCGCCAAAGGCCAACCGAAAGGATCTGCAATGTCCCTGCGCATCAACGACACCGCCCCGGATTTCACCGCCAATTCGACCGAGGGCCAGATCAGTTTCCACGACTGGATCGGCGACAGCTATGCGATCCTGTTCTCGCATCCGCGCGATTTCACCCCCGTCTGCACCACGGAGTTCGGCGTGGTGGCGCAGCTGATTCCCGAATTCGAGAGGCGCGGCACCAAGGTTCTGGGCGTCTCGGTCGATTCGGCCGAAGACCATGGCAAATGGAAGGCCGACATCGAAAAGGTGGCCGGCGTCCCGGCGAATTTCGCCATCATCGACGACACCGACCTCAAGGTCGCCAAGGCCTATGACATGCTGCCGGCCGATTACTACCTGCCGACCGAGGGTCGCACGCCGCAGCATTCGGCCACGGTGCGCACCGTCTTCATCATCGGGCCGGACAAGAAGGTGCGGCTGACGATGACCTATCCGATGTCGGTCGGCCGCAACTTCGCCGAGATCATCCGCGCGCTGGACGCGGTGCAAAAGACCGACGGCGTGCCGCTGGCCACCCCGGCGAACTGGGAGCCGGGCCAGGACGTGATCGTGGCGCTGGCGCTGGACGACGCGGCGGCCGAGGCGGAATACGGCCAACTGAACAAGGCCCTGCCCTATCTGCGCTTTGCCAAGGATCCGGCGTAAATCACCAAGCACGGGCGGGGCGCTCTGCCCCGCCTAATAACCACGGACATCAGTAGGCTCAACCGGCGGGATACGCTCCATCGCCACGTTTTCGTAACGCTTCGCCTCGGTGAGGAATGAATAGATCGCGCCTTTGGCACAGTGAATAAAACCCGGCCAACCGCAGCGCCACAAACCATGTGCCAGATACCAGCGTAGGAAAAACACGGGAGGGCTGACCAGCATCTTCCAAGGCCTAGGCGGCTTGCCACGTCCGGTCTTCATCTTCGCTTTTAGGGTGGAGTACTTGTTTTCTTTCAGCATTTGGTCATGCAGGACGATGGGGCTGAAATGCAAAAGCCCGCCCGGTGCCACCTTTTTCACAGCACCGTCGATTTCGATTCCTTCATGCACCAGGTCTGTTGTGTTGAATCTGCCCTTGCCACGGCGGAACAGCCGGTTGTGGTAGCGTTCATGCGCCGACGGCGGCACATAGCCATAGCCATTCAGGTAATCGTAGCGCGTGATTTTCCAACCGTTCACGCCTTCATCAACCAGAAGCTGGGGGAATCGCTCTCCGAGCGCTGGGCTGACCCTTTCATCACTGTCGATGCTGAAGCACCAGGGTTGGGTGCATTGCTCCAGCGCGAATTGCTTCTGCGCGCCGAAGCCGCGCCAAGGTTCGCGTAAGACGCGCAAAGGTAGGCCTTCGGCCTGCAATCGCTCCAGGATTTCCAAGGTGCCATCAGTAGAGCCAGAATCGACGACCACAATTTCGGTGCAGAACGAGACGCTGCGCACGCAGTTCTCTATCACATGTGCCTCGTCTTGGCAGATGATGAAAGCGGAAACGGGTAGGGACAAGAGGGGGCTCCGTATCTGCACATTGTTTTGCTTATACGCTACAGTCCGTTATCCGATGCAAGAGTGAAGGAAGAAGGTTCGGCATCATGGCCATGATTTCAGTACCGCTGATCATCACGATCGAGGATGAGAACGGACCGCGGCGGCACCATGCCCGACAAGAGGCAGAGCGACAAGGTTGGACACCTCTGTTCCTACGCAGCATCGACACGACCAGCCCAGAAATCTCGCGACTATATGATTCGAAGTGGAACCGGCGCAAGCGTAAGCGCCCAATGACTGCCGGAGAAATCGCCTGCTACTATGGCCACCGGCAAGCGTGGCAGGTTGTTGCGGCAGGGAAGGAGCCCGCGCGATTGATTCTGGAGGACGACTTCAAAGTTGCGCGACCCGATTTGATCCCGCTATTTTCCCAAGCCGTCGATCAACTGCCGGCATGGGATATTATATGCCTCAGCAGTCACCGCGCCAAAGGTCCGTTCCGAAGCCTCTACTATGAGGGAATTGCGTTCCGGAAGTATCTTTTCGGCGCGACAGGCGCTGTCGGCTACCTGCTGTCACAGAATGGCGCACGAAAGTTGCTGTCCAGATCGAAAGTTTTTCGTCCCCTGGATGAGGATTTCATTCATCCATGGGAACTGGGATTGACCGTCCGATACACCGCACCCCGACTGATCTGCGAAATGAACGATGCGGTTTCGACTCTGGAAGATGCACGCAAGAACCGGAAGCGCCGCCTACTTGCCTCGTGCCACGGGGCACTGCTCAAGTTCGACTGGCAGCTGCGCTCGATCCTGCATTGGCTCAGAAACTGAAGCCCCCCTTTGGGGGGCGTTTCGAAAAGGAGCACGAAAATCTCAGGCCTTGGCTGATTCCTCTTTCTTCTTGGTAATTTCGTCATCGGTTTCATGATCGAGCATCTTCATGCCAGGGCGCGCCTTGAGGGGATCACCCTGCTCCGCGTATCCGCCAGCGCCTCTGGCACCGGCCGGAAGGGCAAGCTCGCACCGATGATATAATCTGAAGAAGTCAGGCTAAGAGTCCACGGGGCGCGCAAGCCTGCGCCGAAGAAGTCCGCGGTAATAGTTTACCTTGAGAAAGCGGGCTGAATTCTTCTTTTTGCACGGTACCTGCATCTCCATGATGGCTCGATCCTGAGCTAAATGCGACGGTCCCTGCCCCTGTGGATTGTGATGCACGACGCGCGGGACTACTAGCCAAGCCCGCAGATGGTACAGATCCACCGGCCAATCGGACACAAAATTGATCGGAATTGTCGCACGCAAGAGTTCCTGCGCTGTATTTCGGCACAGCGTGTAACCAGTACAAAGCCATGCCGGTCGCGCCGGACGATACATTAACCACCGCCCGGCCTTCTTTCGTTGCCAAGGCAGTACGCGACCCCCACAATGATCCAGCAAGGCCAACGTATCGGTCAAATGATGCCCCGCACGAATGAAGTCGGGAAAGTCCGGCGTCAGGATTGCATCATCCTCAAGCACGAGCGCCCCATCAAGTCCTTCGTCCATGATGGTCTCGTAAATCTGCCGATGCGACAAGGCACAGGCAAATTCCGAGTCCGTCATCGGCCGCTTCAGTCGATCATGAGCGGCGTCGCGGTCGATCATCGACAGATATTCAGCCGGCAAGCCCCGCCGCCCGTCCACTCCGTAGATCAAGCGCCATTGCAAACCCATTCCGGCAAGTTGGTCCAGCAATGGCTGACGACGCGCCTCATCGCCTTCCAGGGTCAATATGAAAATCGGCCAATCTGCCCGCATCGTTAATATCCCGTTCCACCGAACATGGAAGAGCCCCGGCATCGCCGAGGCTCCAACAGTCGAATCGCAGCGAAAGCCTCAGCCCTCGGCCGATTCCTCTTTCTTCTCGGTGATCTCTTCACCGGTTTCCTGGTCGACCATCTTCATGCCCAGGCGCACCTTGCCGCGGTCGTCGAAGCCCAGCAGCTTGACCTTGACCTCCTGGCCCTCCTTCAGCACCTCGTTGGGGTGGTTCAGGCGCTTGTTGGCGATCTGGCTGACATGCACCAGACCGTCGCGCTTGCCGAAGAAGTTCACGAAGGCGCCGAAATCGACCAGCTTCACCACCTTGCCGACATAGACCTTGCCCTCTTCCGGCTCGGCCACGATCGAATAGATCATGTCATAGGCCTTCTTGATCGAATCGGCATTGGCCGAGGCGATCTTGATGGTGCCGTCGTCGCTGATGTCGACTTTCGCACCCGAGGTCTCGACGATCTCGCGGATCACCTTGCCGCCCGAGCCGATCACTTCGCGGATCTTGTCGGTCGGGATGGTCATCGTCTCGATGCGCGGAGCATGGGCGCTGAACTCGCGCCGGCCCTCGGACAGCGCCTTGGACATCTCGCCCAGGATATGCAGCCGGCCGTCCTTGGCCTGGGCCAGCGCCTGTTCCATGATCTCGGGCGTGATGCCCGCGACCTTGATGTCCATCTGCAGGCTGGTGATGCCGTTTTCCGTCCCGGCGACCTTGAAATCCATGTCGCCCAGGTGGTCCTCGTCGCCCAGGATGTCGGTCAGCACCGCCCAGCGACCGTCCTCTTCCAGGATCAGGCCCATGGCGACGCCGGCAACCGGCGCCTTCAGCGGCACGCCCGCATCCATCATCGACAGCGAACCGCCGCAGACCGAGGCCATCGAGGACGAGCCGTTCGATTCGGTGATCTCGCTGACCACGCGGATGGTATAGGGGAAGTCGGTCGGCGCCGGCAGCACCGCCTGCAGCGCCCGCCAGGCCAGCTTGCCATGGCCGATCTCGCGACGGCCAGGGCTGCCGACGCGGCCCACCTCGCCCACCGAATAGGGCGGGAAGTTGTAATGCAGCAGGAAGTTCGAGCGGAAATTGCCGTGCAGCGCGTCGATGATCTGCTCGTCGTCGCCGGTGCCCAGCGTGGTCACGACCAGCGCCTGCGTCTCGCCGCGGGTGAACAGCGCCGAGCCGTGGGTGCGCGGCAGGAAGCCCACTTCGCAGTCGATGGGCCGCACGGTCTTGTTGTCGCGGCCATCGATGCGGGGGCGGCCGTCGATGATGCCGCCGCGCAGGATACCCGATTCCAGCTTCTTCAGCGCCGAGCCCAGGTTCGGGTCCAGCCGCTCTTCCTCGGTCAGGCCTTCGAGGATCTTCACCTTCACGGCCTCGATGGTATCGCGGCGCTCACCCTTGTCGTGGATGGCATAAGCGGCGCGCATCTCGGTCTCGCCCAGCGATTTCACGCGGGCGTAAAGGGCGCTGTAATCGGGCGAGGTGAACTGGAAGGGTTCCTTGGCGGCGGCCTCGGCCAGGTCGATGATCAGGTCGATCACCGGCTGCATCGCTTCGTGGCCGAATTTCACCGCGCCCAGCATCTCGGCCTCGGTCAGCTCATAGGCTTCCGATTCGACCATCATCACCGCGTCGCGGGTGCCGGCGACGACTAGGTCCAGCCGCTGCTCGGGGTTGCCGCGCAGCTGGTCCATGTCCTGCACTTCGGGATTCAGCACGTATTCGCCATTGGCGAAGCCGACGCGGGCGGCGCCGATCGGGCCCATGAAAGGCACGCCCGAGATGGTCAGCGCGGCCGAGGCGGCGATCATGGCGACGATGTCGGGATCGTTGACCAGATCATGCGACAGCACGGTGCACATGACCAGCACTTCGTTCTTGAAGCCGGGGGCGAAAAGCGGGCGGATCGGGCGGTCGATCAGGCGCGCGGTCAGCGTCTCCTTTTCCGAAGGCCGGGCCTCGCGCTTGAAGAAACCGCCGGGAATCTTGCCGGCGGCATAGTATTTTTCCTGGTAATGCACCGTCAGGGGAAAGAAGTCCTGGCCGGGCTTGGGTTCCTTGGCGAAGGTGACGTTGGCCATCACGCTGGTCTCGCCCAGGGTGGCGATGACCGAGCCGTCGGCCTGACGGGCAACCTTGCCCGTTTCCAGCGTGAGCGTTTCCTGGCCCCACTGGATGGATTTCTTCACTTCATCAAACATCTGGTTTCCTCTGGCGACGCGCCGGCCCTTCCGGTCGCGTCCCGTGTCAAATGGCGGCCCCATTGCCGCCGCCCCTATCCTTCGCATGTGCCCAGGGGCCTGGCGTCACGTCACAGATGGAGACGCCCCATACAGGAAATCAAGGCATATGGAAAGTGGCTTGGCGCCCGCGCTTGCCCGAAACAAGGCGGGCGGCGCCGGCCGGCAACCGCCCGTCCTGTCCCGCGCATCCGGCGATCAGGCCAGGGCCAGCGTCCTGGGCGCGGCGGCCTGCTGATCGGTCTTGAGCGCCTGCACGGCCTTCTCGGTCCTTTCGGCGGCCGCATCGGTCGGCCAGGGCCGGCTGCTGAGCGCCGCGACGCGCTCGACCATGGTCTGCGCACCTTCCCTGCCCTGGGCCTTGATCGCCCAGGCACGGGCCTGCGCCTCGGCATCGGGGGCGGCAGGCCGGGCCGCGCTTCTGGCTGCGCGCGCGGCAGGGGCAGCGACCTCGTCCAGGGCGGCCGGATCGGCTCCGCCGGACGCGCCCGCGGCCTTGGCCGGGGCCAGCACCGCGGCGGCAGAAGCGCCAGCCGCGGCGGCCGGATCCGCGGCATCGGCCGCCACCGGAACCCGCACCGGCGTCGGGGCGGCGGCAGGGGCAGCCGCCTCGGCCACCGGCATGACAGGGGCCGCCGGCTCATCCGCGGCCGGATGTGCGGCACCGGCGGAGGCCTGCATCGCATGCGGCGAGAAGTCGAAGCGGACGCCGCCATTCCCTGCGGGCTCCCGGCCCGGCAGCAATCCGGCAAGCGTCTCGACAACGTTCGAGACAGCCTGCAAGGGCGCCGAACCGGCCCCCGACGCGGCGGCAGGGGCAGAGGAGGACATTGGCTTGAAAAGTGAACTGATTACCATCTTGCGATCTCCGTCTGAAGACAGGCACAGGATAAGGACCATCCGTTAGGAATCCAGAAAGCAATCCGTTGGATTTTAATGGCTGTCGCAGCGCCGGCCGGAAAGCGGGAAACGCAAAACGCCCGCGGCCTGTGCCGCGGGCGTTCCTGCAATCCAAGGGCCGCGGGGTCGCAGCCGGACGGTCAGCGGCGCAGGCCCAGCTTGCCGATCAGGTCGGTATAGCGGGCTTCGTCCTTGCGCTTCAGGTAGTCCAGCAGCTTGCGGCGCTGCGCGACCAGCTTCAGCAGGCCCCGACGCGAATGGTTGTCCTTCTTGTGGGTCTTGAAATGCTCGGTCAGCGTGGCGATGCGCGACGACAGGATGGCGACCTGCACTTCGGGCGAGCCGGTGTCGCCTTTCTTGGTCGCGAATTCGGTCATCACGCGGTTCTTTTCCTCGACGGTGATCGACATCGGGGTCTCCTTTCAGGATCAAGGGTTATGGCGCAGGCCGGGATGTCGTCCAGCACAGGCCCGTGGAGAGATCCGCCGGAATCGCCCGGTCGGATGCGGGCGTATAGGCAAAATCGGCCGAAAAGGAAAGGGGTTTCTGCGGCTCAGCCGCCCGGCGCGATCCGCGTCAGGGCGATGTCGGCCGCCCGCAGCCCTTCGGCCTGCAACACCCGGCCCACGGCCACCCCGTCCACGCGAATCACCGCCGATCCGTCGGCCTCGCGCTCCAGCGCGACCACGGGATCGGCGCCGTCGCCGTGATAGCGCAGCTCGATACGGTCCAGCTGCCGGTCGAAATCGGCGATGACCGGCAGCGTCTCGCCCGGATCGTCCAGGTCGCCGCCCGGCGCGTCGAGCAGGAACAGATCCTCGCCCTCGCCGCCCTCGGCGAAATCGCCCGGTCCGGGATGCAGCGTGTCGCGGCCGGCGCCGCCATGCAGCCAGGCCCGCCCGGGCTCGGCCGAGCCGATCAGCAGATCGTCGCCATCGCCGCCGTCCAGATCGTCCTCGCCCCTGCCGGCGATCAGCGTGTCGTTGCCGAAGCCGGCCCAGAGCAGGTCGTCGCCGTCGCCGGCGGTCAGCAGATCGTCGCCCTCGCCGCCGAAGATCGTGTCGTCGCCGGGGCCGCCATGCAGGGTGTCGTTGCCGCCCTGCCCCGCCAGGTAATCGTCGCCCGCGCCGCCCTCGATGGAATCGTCGCCGCCCGGCCCGTAATCGCCGTCGCCATAGATCCAGTCGTCGCCGTCGCCGCCCAGCAGCGTGTCGTTGCCCAGCCCGCCATGCAGGTCGTCATTGCCGCCATGGCCGGTCAGCAGGTCGTCACCATCGCCGCCGGCCAGCCAGTCCGAACCCTCGCTGCCCCCGGTCGCCACGCCCCTGGGCCGGTCGGAATCTGAGGGTTCGCGCTGCGGGTCGTCGGGGTCATGCTCGCCGCCGGGCGTGCGGCTGGTGCCGGTCGCATCCACGGCAAGGCCGGCGAATACCAAACTGAGCAAACTGCTGATCAACAACATGACGGGAACCCAACGCGAATCACGCAACCCACGAAAGCACCTTATCCCGCCGCCGCCCGCCCCGCATCCTTATTGCTAATAAAGGCTTAACGGCCCGGCCGATCCGGCGGTCAGCCGTAGTCGCGCGCGCCAAAGATGGCGCTGCCGATGCGGACATGGGTCGCGCCCTCGGCGATGGCGGTTTCGAAATCCGCGCTCATGCCCATGGACAGGCCGGCCAGGCCGTTGCGTGCGGCCATATCGCGCAGGGCGCGAAAATGCGGCACCGGGTCCAGATCCTCGGGCGGGATGCACATCAGCCCGGCAATCGCCAGGTCCAGCGCCCGGCACTGGGCGATGAAGGCATCGGCCTCGTCGGGCAGAACGCCGGCCTTCTGCGGCTCGGCCCCGGTGTTCACCTGCACGAAAAGCTGCGGGCAGGCCCCGCGCGCCTGCACCTGCCGCGCCAGCTTGCCGGCCAGCGAGGGGCGGTCGAGCGTGTGGATGGCGTCGAAAAGCTCCAGCGCCGGCTTCAGCTTGTTGGTCTGCAGGGGGCCGATCATATGCAGCTCGACGCCGGGGAAACGCTCGCGCCAGCCGGGCCATTTTCCCGCCGCCTCCTGCACGTAGTTTTCGCCGAAGACACGGTGGCCGGCCGCCAGCACCGATTCCACCCGTTCGGGGGGCTGCACCTTGCTGACGGCGATCAGCGTGACCGCGCCCTCGGCACGGCCCGCGGCTTTCTCGGCCGCAGCAATGCGGCGCCTGATGTCATCCAGTCCCATGGCGGCATGATTTCCAAAAGAAAAGAGCGGGCGCAAGGCCCGCTCTTCCTGATTTCCGTATCCCGAAGGATCAGAACTCGAAGCGCACGCCCATGTCGGCGCGAACCTTTTCTGCATAGTCGCGCTGGATCGACGCACCCAGACGGGCACCGCCCAGATCGTAGTTCACGCCGATACCGAAAGCGTTGTCGCTTTCGTTGGCGTCATGATCGTTGTTGGCGATGAAGGCTTCCAGATTGGTGCGGCCATCGGCCAGGGTGTAGTCACCGTAGAGCGTGATGGTGTTTCCATCATCTTCGGCGGAATCGTTGCTGGCATCGACATAGTTCAGGCCGATACGCGCATTCTCCATGACGGCATAACGGGCACCGACGAAGAAGATGTCATTCTCGTCCACACCTGCGCCATTGACGGTATAGGCGCCTTCCAGTTCCAGACGGTCGTTCCAGGTGTACTGAGCCAGAATGCTGAACTCTTCTTCCAGGACTTCGTTCACGCCCGACTGGTCGGGATCGATGTACGAAGCGCGCAGGGTCAGAGCGTCGAACGAGTACCGCACGCCAACGCCCTGACGATTGACGTCAGCGTAAGGGTTCGACTCGTATGCGAAGTAGCTGCCGTTACGCGCACCGGCGTTAAAATCAAAAACGCCCAATTCGGGAGCGAACAGCAGCGTGGAGCTGTCGTAAGCGTTATCGACGTTGCCCACTTCGACGGTCAGGCCTTGGGCGCTGATCCAGAGCTTACCCGCGTTGGTGGCAGCGCTTTCACCCTGGCCATTGGTGGCGTCCTGATCCCACTGGAGGCGGAAACGGGCACCGAAGTCGACACCCGAATCGGTCGAGGTCGAGGCGTCGATGTTCATCCGCAGACGCGAGTCGACGCGGGTCTCGTTGCCAGGACGGTCTTCGATGTACACGACACCGGTCCGGCCGTAGCCCGAGATGCTAACCTCGGCGGCGGCCACGCCCGCGGTCAGGAGCAGCGCGGTGGAGGCGATAAGAGCCTTTTTCATGATGTTTCCCTCTTGTCTCTCTCGTATGCCCCACCCGGCGGGCCGGTTTGGGGTATGCCAGTTGTGTCGCGCTTTCCCCCCCTCATTGCAACGGAATCGCATCGGCTTAGCCCGATTCCGACCTGCTGTGATGCACATGGGCCACACCCCGTTGCAACGGCCCGCACCCCCCGGCGCAGGCGCCCTTGCGCGCGCGAGCCATATCACCCCGACGGGGATCGCGGGCCATGGGCGCGGCCTCTCTTGTCGCAAGGGGCGGAATTGCGCTATGGCTCGCGGCAAGGACGATCCGGGGGACATCAGATGACCAGACGCGCCGCACGGCTGACCGCCGCCCTGCTGATCTCGGCCGGGCTTGCCGCCTGTTCGGGGGGCGGTTCGGGCTTGGGCTCGGCAGGCTCGGCCGGTTCGGCCACCTCGCTGCCGGGCGGCGGCGGGAACCGCCAGGCCCAGCCGCAGGCCGCCGAACGGCGCGAGACGATCTGGGACGTGTTCTCGGACCGCCGCAACCCGAACGACACGGTGGCGGTGAACAAATACCTGTGGAACGCCAGCCTGGACGTGCTGAACTTCCTGCCGATCCAGTCCATCGACCCCTTCACCGGCGTCATCGTCACCGGCTACGGCACGCCGCCGGGCGGCGGGCGGTCCTATCGCGCCACGATCAAGGTCAGCGACCCGGCGCTGGATGCGCGCGCGCTCAAGGTCTCGTTGCAGGGGGCGGGCGGGGCGGCCGTGGCGCCCGACACCGTGCGCGCGGTCGAGGATGCGATCCTGACGCGGGCCCGCCAGCTGCGGGTGCAGGACCGCAACCTCTGATCCCCCCGACCCCGCTGGACCTGCATCGGGCAAGCGGCTAATACCCTGCGGGCAATCTGTCGCCCGGAGGTTTCCATGCCCTATGATCCCGCAATCAGCGAACCGCGCTGGCAAGAGGCGTGGGAGCAGGCCGACACGTTCCGCGCCGTGCGGGACGAGCGGCCCAAGTATTACGTGCTGGAGATGTTCCCCTATCCCTCGGGGCGCATCCACATGGGCCATGTGCGCAACTACACGATGGGCGACGTGGTGGCCCGCTTCAAGCGGGCGCAGGGCTTTTCCGTGCTGCACCCAATGGGCTGGGACGCCTTCGGCATGCCGGCCGAGAACGCGGCGATGGAGCAGGGCGGCCATCCGCGCGACTGGACCTATGGCAATATCGCCACCATGCGCGGCCAGCTGAAGCCCTTGGGCTTGTCCATCGACTGGAGCCGCGAATTCGCCACCTGCGACGACGCCTATGTCGCCCAGCAGCAGGCGCTGTTCCTGGACATGCTGGAAGCCGGGCTGATCACCCGCAAGTCGGCGCAGGTGAACTGGGATCCGGTCGACATGACGGTGCTGGCCAACGAGCAGGTGATCGACGGCAAGGGCTGGCGATCCGGCGCTGTGGTCGAGCGCAAGGAACTGACGCAGTGGTTCTTCAGGATCTCGGACTATTCGGACGAGCTTTTGTCGGCGCTGGACCGGCTGGAGGGCTGGCCGGAAAAGGTGCGGCTGATGCAGGCCAACTGGATCGGCAAGTCGCGCGGGCTGCAGTTCCGCTTCGACACCGTCGACCGGCCCGATTTCCCGCAGATCGAGGTTTATACCACCCGGCCCGACACGCTGCTGGGCGCCAGCTTCGTGGCGCTGTCGCCGGATCACCCGCTGGTCAAGGCGCTGGCCGCGTCGGACCCCAAGGTCGCGGCTTTCGTCGAGGAATGCCGCAAGATCGGCACCACCGAGGAAGCGATCGAGACCGCGCCCAAGATGGGCCTCGACACCGGGCTGACCGTGCGCCACCCGCTGGACCCGGATTGGCAATTGCCGATCTGGATCGCGAATTTCGTGCTGATGGATTACGGCACCGGCGCGATCTTCGGCTCTCCGGCGCATGACGAGCGCGACCACGAGTTTGCCAGCAAATATGGCCTGCCGATCCGCGCCACCTTCGGCGAAAAGGGCATGACGCTGGAACAGGCCGACGCGCTGGTGGCGAAAGCGCCCTATGTGCCGCTGAAATCCGAAACCGTGACCTATGTGCGCGGCTTCGCCGGCGAGACCGACCAGACCGGCGAGGCGGCGGTGGATGCCGCCATCCTGCACGCCGAGGCCAACGGCTATGGCGAGGGCGTGACCAAGTTCCGCCTGCGCGACTGGGGCATCTCGCGCCAACGGTATTGGGGCTGCCCGATCCCGGTGGTGCATTGCGAGACATGCGGCACCGTGCCCGAGGCCAAGGCGAACCTGCCGGTGCTGCTGCCGCAGGATGTGACATTCGACGTGCCCGGCAACCCGCTGGACCGGCACCCGACCTGGCGCGACGCCGCCTGCCCGCAATGCGGCGGCCCGGCCCGGCGCGAGACGGACACCATGGACACCTTCGTCGATTCGTCCTGGTATTACGCCCGCTTCACCGCGCCGCACGCGACGACGCCGACCGAGCGCGCCGAGACCGACTACTGGATGAACGTGGACCAGTATATCGGCGGCATCGAGCATGCGATCCTGCACCTGCTCTATTCGCGCTTCTTCGCCCGCGCCATGGTCAAGACCGGCCACCTGTCCGAAAGTGCCAAGGAGCCGTTCGACGCGCTCTTCACCCAGGGCATGGTCACGCATGAGATCTACATGACCCGCGACGAGCGCGGCCGCCCGGTCTATCACCTGCCCGAGGATGTCACCGACGGCAAACTGGCCGACGGCACCGAGGTCGAGGTGATCCCCTCGGCCAAGATGTCGAAATCCAAGAAGAATGTCGTCGATCCGGTGAACATCGTCGAAAGCTTCGGCGCCGATACCGCGCGCTGGTTCATGCTGTCCGACAGCCCGCCCGAGCGGGACGTGGAATGGACCGCCGCCGGGGCCGAGGCCGCGAACCGCTTCCTGTCGCGCGTCTGGCGGCTGGCCGACGAGATCCCCGAGGGCGGGGCCGATCCCGAGCTGGCCCGCGCCGCGCATCGCGCCATCGACGAGGTGACGAAATCCATCGAGGGCTTCGCCTTCAACAAGGCGGTGGCCAAGATCTATGAGCTGGCCAATGCCATCGGCAAATCGAAGGCTGGCGGCGAAAGCCGGCGCGAGGCGCTGCGCATCATGGCGCAGCTGATGGCGCCGATGGTGCCGCATCTTGCCGAGGAGGTCTGGGCGAAGGCCGGCGGGCAGGGCATGGTGGTCGATGCCGCCTGGCCCAAGGCGGACCCGGCGCTGCTGGTTTCCGACAGCGTGGTGCTGCCGATCCAGATCAACGGCAAGCGCCGGGCCGAGATCGAGGTGCCCAAGGACATGCCCAAGGACCAGATCGAGGCCATCGTGCTGGCCGACGAGACCGTGCGGCGTTTCATGGAAGGCGCGGCGCCCAAGAAGCTGATCGTGGTGCCGGGGCGGATCGTCAATGTCGTGGTCTAGGCGCAGCGTGATCCTGGCCGCGCTGGCGCTGGCCGCCTGCGGCTTTTCCCCGGTCTACGGGCCGGGCGGCACCGGCGGCAAGCTCTTCGGCCAGGTCCGCGCCGCCGATCCGCGTACGCCCGACGATTTCAGCTTTGCCGGCCGCATCGCCGAGCGGCTGGGTTCCGAGGCCGGGGGGCGCTTCCTGCTCGACTACCGGCTGCGCATCGCGGTGGTGCCGCAGGCGATCACCCCCGACGAGGTGACGACGCGCTATGCGTTGAACGGCACTGCCGATTTCACCCTGACCGAGGCCGGCACCGGCCGCGAGGTCACGCGCGGGCAGGTCAGCAGCTTCACCTCATACTCGACCACCGGCACCACCATCGCCACCATGGCCGCCGAGCAGGACGCGCATGAGCGGCTGGCGCGGATGCTGGCCGACCAGGTGGTGACGCGGCTCTTGGCCGTCCAGCCCGACGCGGTGCCATGATCCTGAAGGGCGCCGAGATCGGACGCTATCTGGCGCGGCCCGATCCGACGCGCCCGGCGCTGCTGATCCATGGCCAGGACGCGATGCGGGTGGCGTTGAAGCGGGCCGAGGCGGTCAAGGCGCTGGTCGGCCCCGGCGCCGAGGAGGAGATGCGCCTGACCCGCATCCCCGGCGCCGATCTGCGCAAGGACCCGGCGGCGCTGCTGGATGCCGTGAAGGCGGTGGGGTTCTTTCCCGGCCAGCGCGTGGTGCTGGTCGATGACGCGCCGGATGCGGCGACACCCGCCGTCGCCGCGGCCATCGCGGAATGGAAGGCCGGCGACGCGGTGATCGTGGTCGCGGCGGGGAGCCTGGGCAAGTCCTCGGCGCTGCGCAAGCTTTTCGAACCGCATCCCGCCGCCGTGACCGCGCCGATCTATGACGACCCGCCGGGCGAGGACGAGGTCGGGCGCTGGCTGCATGAGGCCGGGCTGCGCGAGGTGCCGCGTGACGCCATGCGCGACCTGATGGCGCTGGCGCGCGCGCTGGATCCCGGCGATTTCCGGCAGACGGTGGAAAAGATCGGGCTTTACAAGCATGGCGACCCCGAACCGCTGACGCCCGCCGAGATCGCCGCGCTGGCGCCGGCCACCATCGAGGCCGAGGTCGATGAGTTGATCGACTGCGTCGCCGAGGGCCGGGCGCGCGAATTCGGCGCGCTGATGCGGCGGATCGAGGGGCAGGGCATCGCCCCGGTGACGCTGTGCATCGCGGCGCTGCGGCATTTCCGGGCGCTGCATGCCGGCGCCTCGGACCCCGGCGGGCCCGGGGCGGGTTTCTCGCGGTTGCGGCCGCCGGTCTTCGGCCCGCGCCGCGACCGCATGATCCGGCAGGCGCAGGACTGGGGCATGCGGGCGCTGGAGGATGCGATCCACCAACTGATCGACACCGACCTGGTGCTGCGCTCCTCCTCGCGCGCGCCGGCCATGGCGCTGATGGAGCGGATGCTCTTGCGGCTGTGCATGATGCCGCGGGGCGGGCGGTGAGCGAAAGGGTCGAGGCCCTGGTGATCGGCGCCGGGCCGGCCGGGCTGATGGCGGCCGAGGTGCTGGCCGGGCAGGGCGCGCGGGTGGTGGTGGCCGAGGCCATGCCGACCCCGGCACGCAAGTTCCTTATGGCCGGGAAATCCGGGCTGAACCTGACCAAAGACGAACCCTTCACGCAGTTTGCCGCGCATTATGGGGGCTCTGCCCCCGTCCTGCGGACTCCCCCGGGGTATTTGCAGAACGAAGAAATCGGGCCCGAGGCGGTGATGGCCTGGGCGCGCGGGCTGGGGGTGGAGCTGTTCACCGGCTCGACCGGGCGGGTGTTTCCGGTCGGCATGAAGGCCTCGCCGCTGCTGCGGGCCTGGCTGGCGCGGCTTGCGGCGATGGGGATCGAGCTGCGGACGCGCTGGCGCTGGACGGGTTTCCAGGGCGAAGGCTGGCGCTTCGAGATGCCGGGCGGGGTCGAAGTGCTGGCGCCTCGCGCGGCCGTGCTGGCGCTGGGTGGGGCGAGCTGGCCGCGGCTGGGTTCGGACGCGGCCTGGGTGCCCTGGCTGGCCGGGCGCGGGGTGGCGGTGGTGCCGTTCCGGCCGGCGAACATGGGCTTCCGCATCGCCTGGTCGGCGCAGATGGCGCGGCATTTCGGCCAGGCGGTCAAGGGCGTCGCGCTGCATGTCGCCGGCCGCGTCAGCCGGGGCGAATGGGTCGTCACCGCCGAAGGCGTCGAGGGCGGCGGCATCTACGAGGTTTCGGCCGCGATACGCGACGGGGCCGAGGCTTTCGTCGACCTGGCGCCGGACCTGGACGCCGAGGAACTGGCGCGGCGCTTTGCCAGGGCCCCGGCGAAGCTGTCGGTCGGCAACCGGCTGCGGCGGGTGCTGGGCGATCCGGTCCGCGCGGCGCTGCTGATGGAATGGGGCCGGCCGCTGCCCGCCGAGCCCGAGCGGCTGGCCGCGCGCGCCAAGGCGCTGCACCTGCAGCACCAGGGCGCGATGGGCATCGAGCGGGCGATTTCCTCGGCCGGGGGGATCGCCGCCGAAGGCCTGGCCGATACGCTGGAGCTGAAGGCGCTGCCCGGCGTCTTTGCCGCCGGCGAGATGCTGGACTGGGAGGCGCCGACCGGCGGCTACCTGCTGACCGGCTGCCTGGCCACCGGGCGGCTGGCCGGGCGGGGGGCCGCCGCCTATCTGGCCGCGGCGCGCAGATAGGCGGGGCGGGCGCGCATCATCTCGAGATAGTCGGTCAGCCGGTGCTCGGTGATCGGGAAGCGCGCCGTCAGCGCCCAGGTCAGGCAATGCGCCAGGATGATGTCGGGCACCGTCATGCGGTCGCCCATCAGGAAGCCGCCCTCGGCGATGCGATGCACCAGGGTGCGCTGGCTGCGCTCGAATTCCCAGCGCAGCGTGTTCTTGATCGCCGCCAGCCGCATCTCCTCGGGCAGCACGAAGCTGTGGCGTGCCGCCAGCCACAGCGCCGCGTCGAATTCGTCCAGCACGAATTGGGTCAGGCTGTCCTGGCGCGCCCGGTCCAGCGTGCCGGCCGGATGGGTCAGCGCGCCGTGCTTGTCGGCCAGATAGGTCAGGATGGCGGTGGAATCGGTGATGGGCACGCCGTCCACCACCAGGACCGGCACCTTGCCCGCGGGGTTGAAGGGCCGGACGCCCTCGCTATGCGGGTTGACGGCGACATGTTCATAGGGCTGGCCGAGTTCCTCGAGCATCCAGAGCACGCGCAGGGCGCGGCTCTTGCCGGTTCCGATCACCTGATACATCCAGTTCCCCGCATGGCGTTGAAACCCAAGGCTAGCGCCGCCGCCCGATTCAGGCAATCGACGCCATTGACGCCGCCGCCGGCCGGGCGCAGGAATTGCGGGCCGCGAGAGGGAGGGCAACATGACCAAGGCAATGCGCGCGCCGCTGTTCACGCCGGTGCTGATCGGCGGCTCGATCATCCTGCTGATCAACTTTGCCCTGCGGGCCAGCTTCGGCGTCTTCCAGATCCCGATCGCGCAGGAATTCGACTGGCCGCGGGCCGAGTTCAGCATGGCCATCGCCATCCAGAACCTGGCCTGGGGCATCGGCCAGCCGATCTTCGGCGCCCTGGCCGAACGCTGGGGCGACCGCTGGTCGGTCATCATCGGCGCCTTGCTCTATTCCGCCGGGCTGATCCTGACGGCCTATGCCACCGACCCGCTGGCCATGCAGCTTCTGGAGGTCATGGTCGGCTTCGGCATCGCCGGCACCGGCTTCGGCGTCATCCTGGCGGTGATCGGCCGCGCCGCCAGCGACGAGAACCGCAGCCTGGCGCTGGGGATCGGCACCGCCGCCGGCTCGGCCGGGCAGGTCTTCGGCGCGCCCCTGGCCGAGGTGCTGCTGATGCATTACCCGTGGCAGAGCGTGTTCGTCATCTTCGGCGTGATCGTGCTGGCCTGCCTGTTCTTCCTGCCCATGCTGGGCGGCGGCAAGCCCGCCAGCCGCAGCGAGCTGGAGGAGAGCATGGGCTCGGTGCTCAAGCGCGCTTTCACCGACCCGTCCTATCTGATGATCTTTGCCGGCTTCTTTTCCTGCGGCTACCAACTGGCCTTCATCACCGCGCATTTCCCCGCCATGGTGACCGAGATGTGCGGGCCGATCAGCCCGATGGGCACGCTGGCCAGCATCGGCATCACCACCACCTCGACGCTGGGCGCGGCCGCCATCTCGCTGATCGGGCTGGCCAATATCGCCGGCTCGATCTTTGCCGGCTGGCTGGGCAAGCGCTATACCAAGAAATACCTGCTGGCCGGGATCTATACGCTGCGCACCATCGCCGCCGCCGCCTTCATCCTGCTGCCGATCACGCCGGCCAGCGTCATCATCTTCTCGCTGGTGATGGGCGGGCTGTGGCTGGCCACGGTGCCGCTGACCTCCGGCCTCGTCGCCTATATCTACGGGCTGCGCTACATGGGCACGCTTTACGGCTTCGTGTTCCTGAGCCACCAGATCGGCTCGTTCCTGGGCGTGTGGCTGGGCGGCAAGCTCTATGACATCTATGGCGACTACACGATGGTGTGGTGGGTCGGCGTCGGCGTCGGCGCCTTCAGTGCGCTGATCCACCTGCCGGTGCGCGAGGCGCCGGCCCGGTTGGAAAGCGCCGCGAAAACCGCCTGATCCGGCCCGCGGGGGCCATTGCCTCCGGCCGGGCAATCGACAAATCTCGGCCCGGTGCAGCGGAGGGGGACGGTTCATGCGCGCATTGCTGTCGGCGGGGATCATCAGCCTGATCCTGGCCTATACGCTCAGCCAGTTCTATCGCGCCTTCCTGGCGGTGCTGTCACCGGTGCTGCAAGCCGAGCTGGGGGCGGGGCCCGAGGATCTGGCGATCTCCTCGGGGATGTGGTTTCTGACCTTCGCGCTGATGCAGATCCCCATCGGGGGGGCGCTGGACCGTGCCGGGCCGCGCCGCACGGTGGCCGTGCTGCTGGCGCTGGGAGGCGCGGGCGGGGCGGCGGTCTTTGCCCTGGCGCAGGCGCCCTGGCATCTGCATGTCGCGCTGGCGCTGATGGGGGTCGGCTGCGCGCCGGCGCTGATGGGCAGCTATTACATCTTTGCCCGCAACTATCCCGCGGCGCTGTTCGGCACCCTGGCGGGCGCGGTGGTCGGTTTCGGCTCGATGGGCAACATCCTGGGCGCCGCGCCGCTGGTCTGGGCGACCGAGGCCTTCGGCTGGCGCGAGACGCTCTGGGCGCTGGCCGGGGTCACGCTGGCGGTGGCGCTGGCGATCCTGGCCTTTACCCGCGACCCCGAGCGGCTGGCCGCCACGGCGCCGCGCGGATCGCTGGCCGAGATCCTGCGGCTGCGGCCGCTGTGGTTCATCCTGCCGCTGTTTTCCGTGAACTATGCCGCCTCGGCCGCGATCCGCGGGCTGTGGGCCGGGCCCTACATGGCCGAGGTGCATGGCGCCTCGGACCAGCTGATCGGCTGGGCGACGCTGGCCATGGGGGTGGCCATGGTGGTGGGCAGCTTCCTGGTCGGGCCGGCGACGCGGCTGGCCGGCTCGATCCGGCGGCTGGCGCTGATCGCCAATGGCGCGGGCGTCGCGGTGATGACCGGGCTGTGGCTGTTTCCCGCCGAGGGTATCGGGCTGTCGGTGGCGCTGCTGGCGCTGGTCGGGCTCTCGGGCGCGACCTATACCGTGCTGATGGCGCATGGCCGGGCCTTCCTGCCGCCGCATCTGGTGGGGCGGGGCGTCACCTTCCTCAACCTGTTCTCGATCGGCGGGGCAGGGGTGCTGCAATTCGCCTCGCGCCCGGTCTATCGTTGGGCCAGTGCCCATGGCAGCCCGGCCGAGGCCTATTCGACCCTGTTCCTGTTCTTCCTGATTCCGCTTACGGTGGGGTTCCTTTTGTATTTCCTGACACCCGAGACGCCCGATGCCTGAGATACCCCCCGACCGGATCGACGTGGTCGCCCCGAACCTGAAACGCCGCCTGTCGGGCGTGACGGCGACCGTGGTGCGGCTGATCCCGGTGCAGGCCAGGATGATCGGCATCGTCGCCACCGGCCCCGGCCTGCCGCCCGGCCTGCCGCATATTTCGCTGGCCCGCGCCGCCAGCCTGCCGCGCGACCGCTGGCGGGTCTGGCACGCCCGGCGCAATACCGAGATGGCGCTGGGGCTGATCCTGCGGCATGTGCTGCAGCGGCGCTATCGGCTGCTCTTCACCTCGGCCGCGCAGCGGCGGCATACCGGCTTTACCCGCTGGCTGATCCGTCGCCAGGACGCGCTGATCGCGACCTCGCCCCAGGCCGCCAGCTATCTGGAACGTCCCGCTACCGTGATCCTGCATGGCGTGGACCTGTCGGTCTTTCACCCCGCATCCGACCGCGCGGCGCTGCGGGCAGAACTGGGCTTTGCCCCGGACGACATCGTCATCGGCTGCTTCGGCCGCATCCGGGCGCAAAAAGGCATCGACCTGCTGGTCGAGGCGGCGCTGCGGCTGTTTCCCTCGCGCCCGCGGGCCCGGCTGATCCTGTCGGGCCGCATCACCGCCGACAACCAGGCATTCGCCGACGCCCTGAAGGCCCGGATCGAGGCCGCCGGCCTGTCCGACCGCATCCGCTTCCTTGGCGAAGTGCCCTGGGAGCAGGTGGTGCGCAACTATCAGGCCATCGACCTTTTCGCGGCCCCGGCCCGCTGGGAAGGGTTCGGCCTGACCCCGCTGGAGGCCGCGGCCTGCGGCGTGCCGACCGTCGCCGCCCGTGTCGGCGCCTACGAGACGCTGATCCGCGACGGCGAGACCGGCAGCCTGGTCCCGCGCGAGGATGCCGAGGCACTGGCCGCGGCGCTGGCGCGCTGGCTGGACGACGATGCCGCGCGGCAGGCGGCGGGGCAGGCGGCCCGCGCCCATGTCGAGGCCAACCACGCCATCGAGACCGAGGCCCGCGCCATCACCGAGGTCTATCGCAGGCTGCTTTCGTGAATCGGCTGGGCTTCCTGGTCGCCCGCACCCTGCGGGACGAATCCGCGCTGCAACGCCTCTCGGCGCCGCAATCCGCGGTTCTGGACGATCTGGCCGGCATGCGCGTCGCGCTGGTCGGCAATGCCCGCGCGCTGGCCGAGACCGATCACGGCGCGCGGATCGACGCGGCCGACCTGGTGATCCGCATCAACCGCGCGCCGATGCCCTCGGCCGAAAGCCACGGCAGCCGCACCGACTGGCTGGCGCTGGCCGTGCGGCTTTCGGATGCCGACCGTGCCCGCATCGCGCCGGATCGCATCCTGTGGATGTCGCCCAAGCGCAAGCGGCTGGACTGGCGGACCGTGACCAGCCCCGGCTTCTACCTGCACCCGCTGGCGGATTACCGGGCGCTGATGGCCCGGCTGGGCGCCCCGCCCACCACCGGCGCCATGATGATCGACCTGATCGCGCGGTCGAAAATGGCACGGCTCGACCTTTACGGCTTCGATTTCTTCGCCTCGCTCTCGCTTTCCGGCCGGCGGACCGCCGAGCAGGTTCCCCATGATTTCCAAGGGGAATCCGCATGGGTGCGGGAAATCATGCTGGCAGATCGCCGGATATTCCGGCATTAAGCCGAAATTCTGCCAGATCAGCAGGCGTTTTGACGAAATCTCGCTTTCCCTTTTCCGCGATACCCCCTATATCGCGGCGTCCTTTGTTGAAGGAGACCCCAATGGGCTACAAGGTCGTTGTCGCCGGCGCCACGGGGAACGTGGGCCGTGAAATGCTGAACATCCTGGCCGAGCGCCAGTTTCCTGCTGATGAGGTTGTCGCTCTGGCTTCGCGCCGGAGCATTGGCACCGAGGTCAGCTATGGCGACAAGACCCTGAAATGCAAGGACATCGAGGGGTTCGACTTCACCGGCTACGACATCGCGCTGTTTGCCATCGGCTCGGACGCGACCAAGACCTATGCGCCGATCGCCGCCTCGCAGGGCTGCGTGGTGATCGACAACTCGTCGCTTTACCGCTATGACCCCGAGATCCCGCTGGTCGTGCCGGAAGTGAACCCCGACGCGGTCGAGGATTACCGCAACAAGATGATCATCGCCAATCCCAACTGCTCGACCGCGCAGATGGTGGTGGCGCTGAAGCCGCTGCATGACCGGGCGCGGATCAAGCGCGTCGTCGTCTCGACCTACCAGTCGGTCTCGGGCGCCGGCAAAGAGGGCATGGATGAGCTGTGGAACCAGACCAAGGGCGTCTATGTCCCGGGTCAGGAGGTCGAGCCGAAGAAGTTCCAGAAGCAGATCGCCTTCAACGTGATCCCGCAGATCGACGTGTTCATGGACAGTGGCGACACCAAGGAAGAATGGAAGATGGTGGTCGAGACCAAGAAGATCGTTGATCCGGCGATCAAGGTCACGGCGACCTGCGTGCGCGTGCCGGTCTTCGTCGGCCATTCGGAATCGGTGAATATCGAGTTCGAGGATTTCCTGGACGAAGACGAGGCCCGCGACATCCTGCGCGAGGCGCCGGGCGTGCTGGTCATCGACAAGCGCGAGCCGGGCGGCTACTCGACCCCGGTGGAATGCGTGGGCGATTTCGCCACCTTCGTCAGCCGCATCCGCCAGGACGTGACGGTGGAAAACGGCCTGAACATGTGGATCGTCAGCGACAACCTGCGCAAGGGCGCGGCGCTGAACGCGGTGCAAATCGCCGAGCTGCTGGGCAATCGCTGCCTGAAGAAGGGTTGATCCGATAGGGAATATGCAAGGGCGCCCCCGCGGGTTTCGCGGGGGCGCCCTCTTGCATTTCGGCGCCCCCTCGCAGAGCTTGGCCGGGTCATGCCAAGGGGGGTCCGATGCGCCATCTGCTGATTTCCACCGCCATCCTGCTGGCCGGCCCCGCCCTGGCCGACCGGATCGAGACAACGGCCCGCGTCACCGAGGTCACCGTCTATCCCTGGGGCGCCGGCGTCACCCGCGAGGCCGACCTGGACCTGCCCGCCGGCGCGCATGAGCTGGTGATCCCCGGCATGCCCGCGGGTCTCGACCCCGCCAGCCTGCGCATTTCGGCCGAGGGCGCGGTGATCGGCGCAACCGGCTTCCAGCAGGAACGCGCCCTGCCGGAAACCCCGGCGAAATCCCCCGAACTGCGCGCCGCCGAGGACGAGGTCCGCCGCCTGAAGGCCGCGCTGGCCGAACGCGATGCCGGCGTGGCCGAGATCAAGGCACGGGCCGAGGCGGCCGAGGACAGCATCGCGTTCCTGATGAAGCTGGCCGAATCCGACGCCGCCAGCACCACCGACATCGCCGCCCTGACCCGCATGGTGGGCGAGCAGTTGCTGCAAGCGCGCCGGACCGCCATCCGCGCCAGGCTCGAGGCCGAGGCCGCCGATGCGGGACGCGAGGAACTGGCCGAGGACCTGGCCCGCGCCGAGGCCCGGCTCGCGGCGCTGCGCGGCCCGGACGCGGATCGCGGCGCGCTGGTGATCGCCGTGCAGGGGCAGGGCCAGCCGGCCCGCATCCGCATCACCAGCCTGACCGGCGCGGCGAGCTGGAGGCCGGTCTACGACCTCACCCTGCAGCGCAAGGAGGGCAGGCTGCGGCTGGATCGCGGCTTGCTGGTGCGGCAGGATACCGGCGAGGACTGGCGCGGCGTGCATCTGGTCCTGTCCACCGCCCGGCCGATGGACCAGTCGGCGCCCAGCGAGTTGCAGCCGGATTTCCCGCGCATCGGCGACCCCGAGGCCAAGCTTTACAGCCGCTCAGCCGCGCCTATGGCCGAAGCCGCCATGGATTCGATGGAACACGTCGCCGCCGCGCCGGCACCCGTGGCCGGCGCGGCCCTGACCGGCCTGGTGGGCGAAACCGTGGTCTATGACTATCCGACGCCGGTGGATATGCGTACCGGCGCCGATGCGCTGCGCCTGCCGCTGGATCGGCACGAACTGGCGCCCGAGATCGTCGCCGAGGCGGTGCCGCGACGCGACGACACCGCCTATCTGGTGGCGGATACGGTGAACTCCACCGGGGCGGTGATCCTGCCGGGCGACGCGAGCTTCTATGCCGATGGCGCCATGGTCGGGCGCGGCGCGCTGGACCTGACCGCCGCCGGGGACGACATGAAGCTGGGTTTCGGCCCGCTGACCGGCATCCAGCTGGAACGCCGCGTCCCCGACGAGATCGAGGGTAATCGCGGGCTGATCTCGAAATCCTCGGAGCGGCGGGAAACCGCGATCCTGATGGTGCGCAACCTGACGGGCGAAGAATGGCCGCTGCGGGTGATCGACCGCGTGCCGGTCTCGACCCAGGAAAACCTGCGCATCGACTGGTCCGCCGATCCCAACCCCGACGAAACCGACCCGGACGGCAAGCGCGGGCTCCTGGTCTGGAACGGCCGGATCGGCGCGGGGGAGGAGCGCAACATCACCCTGACCACCACGATGCGCTGGCCCGAGGGGCAGGTGCTGATCGGCGGCGACTAGGCGCCTTGCCCGCCGGCAGGGGCAGCGAAGGCTGTTCAGACCCTTCACGCTTTCGGTCGACGGGTCGATGATGCGCAGCCCGGCGGGGATCGGGATCGCCGGCGACGATGCCATAGCCCCTATCGCCGCGCCGGTGCCGGGCGATGGCGACATCCTGCAGGGCGGCGGCCGGCGCATCTTGGCCCAAGCCGGCCTGCCCCGATGACGCCCGCCATGATTGCCCCCGCGACGCGGCGAGGATGTCGGGGGCGCGATGCGACGGCTGCCTGCGCGCCTTACAGCGCCAGTTCGCCCCGCTCCAGCGCCTCGGCCAGCCGGTCCACGGCTTCGGCCAGCCGCTCGTCGACCAGGTGCAGATAGCGTGTCCAGTCCGAGAGCTGCGCCAGTTCCTCGGCCCCGTCCGAAATGCCGCGCAACCCGATCATCGGCAGGCCGTAACGCTGGCAGGCGCGCAGCACCGCAAAGCTTTCCATATCGACCATATCGGCGGCAATGGCGTCATAGGCGGCACCGCTGACGATGCTGGCCCCGGTCGCCAGGCTGGCCGAGGCGAGGCCGGGGATCTGCAAGGGCAAATCCACGCGCACCGGCAGGCCCGAAAGCGGCGTCTCGCCCCTGGCGAAACCCAGGGCCGAGGCATCCATGTCGCGATATTCCAGCGAGGCGACCTGGTAGACGCCCAGCTGCGCAAGCCGGCGCGAACCGGCAGAGCCCAGCGAGACCACCAGATCCGGCAACGCGCCCCGCGCCTCCAGGCCCGAGAGCGCCGCGGTCAGCGCGACCGCCGCCTCGACCGGGCCGACGCCGGTCATCAGCGGCGAGATCCGCGCCCGCAGCTGCGGGCCGTATTCGGCATCCACGGCCATGACGAACAGCACCCGCCGCCCGGCCAGAAGATCGGGCCCCGCAGTCACCGCCGTTCCCCCGCATTCGCCATCCGCCCGCTTGCCGCCATGACCCCTCTCCGACAGGTTTCGGCCAAAAAAGCGCAGCCGCGCCCGCGGGGCAAGACCCGATCAGCCGGTCAGGGCGCGCTGCATCGCCGTATTTCCGGCCGGCTCGGGCTTCTCGGCCGCGCCGGGCAGTTCGCGCCCGACCGGCAGGCTGGGCACCGGGGCGGCAAAGCTGAGCAGCAGGCGGGCGCCGGACAGTCCGCGCAGCCCCCAGGACAACAGCCCGCCCGCCGGCCCGGCCATGGCGCCGCGCAGCGGTTCCTCCGGCAGCGCCGCGTTCAGCGCCTCGCGCAGGGCGACCAGGCCGGGGCTGGCACCGCAGGCCTGGGTCCAGACCTGGACATGGCCCTCCAGCGTGCCGGGGGCGGCGGCGCCCCAAAGCTCGGCATAACGGCGGTTCGAGATCAGCAGCTCGCCATTGGCGGCAAAGACCGCCACCGCATCCTCAAGCGCGTCCAGCACCTCGGCGCCCAGCGACAGGTCGGCACGGAACTTGCGGGTCAGCGAGATTTCCGAGGTGATGTCCTCGAACAGGAAGGCCACCGCGCCGTCGGGATGCGGCCGGCCGGTCACGCGATAGGTCTGCCCGCCGGGCAGCGACCACATCTCGACATGGTGCCCCGAGGAGGCCGCGGCCTCCAGCGTGCTCATCTGGTTGCGCCAGCTGCGATAGTCCTTGGGCTCGGGCACCATCCGCGCCTCGCGCAACCGGTCCAGGAAGGCGTAAAGCGTCGGCCGCGCGGTCAGGAAGCCGGTGGCAAGCCCGGTCAGGTCGATCAGCGCCGGGTTGAACAGCTGCAGGTTGCGCTCGCGGTCAAAGATCGCCAGCCCGATGGGCAGGTCGGCAAAGGTCTTGGTCAGGGTCTGGACGAATTCGCGCAGCGAGCGTTCGGCCCGCACCGCCGCATCGGCGGGCAGGGCGATGGCGACGGTCTGCCCGCCGATCTCGTGCAGGTGGCAATCATACCAGCGGCTCTGCCCGTCATGTTCGATCTGCATCCGCCGCGCCCCGCCGGGAGCGGCAGGCTGGGCCGGCCGGGCCGCGAGGTCGATGATCCGCGGCAGGGGCCAGACCGTCTGTCCCTGGGCCTTGGCCTCGGCCAGGTTCAGATAGGCGGAATTGGCCCAGGTGACCTGGCCCTGCACATCCTGCCGCCAGGCCAGCATCGGCGAATGGTCCATGGCGCTGCGCAGGATTTCCAGCTCCTGCTCCATGGCATGCAGGGACAGCGAATCGACCAGGATGCCGGCATCCTCGGCCGCCGGGTCGGCAAGCGTCAGCCGCAGCAGCCCCTCGCCCAGATCCTCGGCCAGAAGCCGCAGCGGGCTGTGGCCTCCGCGCTCTTGCAATTCGACCCGCGCGGCTCCGCCCAGGTCGGGCAGCAGCGCACCGAACTCCGGCAGGCGCATGCCCAGCCATGCGCTGAGCCGCTGCCATTCGCTGTCGCCCGGCAGGCTGGCCAGCAGGGTGCGCGCCGGCGCGGTCGCATCGACCAGCGTCCCGTTGCGGAACAGGAAGGCGATGGGTTCAAGCGCGCGCTCCAATCCGCGCGCCGCCGGCGCTGCGGCAAGACGCCGGTCCGCCAGGCGCAGCGCCGCCAGCGCCAGCAGGATCGCCAGCCCCGCCGCCGCAAAGGCGATAAGGAATTGCGCAACCATCGAAGCATCCCCGAACGATACAGCCAGATACAACTATAACGGGATGTTTTAAGAAGTGGTTAACGCAACCGGGGATCAGGCCAGAATCTCGGGGTTGGGCCCCAGGGCGGCGCGATTGCCGGTCTCGATCATGTCGCGCGGCCATGTCACCAGGATCTCGGCGCCGCCCTTGGCGCCATTGGCAAAGCGCAGCCGCGCGCCCGAGCGTTCCAACAGCGCCTTGGCGATGAACAGGCCCAGCCCCATGCCTTCGTAGCTGCGGCCATCCTCGGCCCGCGGGCGGGTGGTCAGGAAGGGGCTGCCGATGCGCGGCAGCAGCGCGGGCGGAAAGCCCGGCCCGTCATCGGCGATCCGCACCCACAGGTCGCGGCGGTCCGCGCCGGTTTCGATGGTCACGCGCCGGGCGGCGAAATCGACGGCATTCTGGATCAGGTTGCGCAGCCCGTGGATCACCGCGGCGTCGCGCTGGACGATCAGCGGCTCGGGTGCGGGCTGGACCACGATCTCGGCGCCGCGGCCATGATGCGGGGCGGCGGCCTCGGCCAGCACCTCGGTCAGCGGGGCCGAGCGGATCAGCAGGTCGTCTCGCCCGGCGCTGCCCATGGATTTCAGGATGTCGCGGCAGCGGTCGGCGGATTGGCGCAGCAGGGCGACATCCTCGGCCAGATCCTCGCGTTCGGGCAGGGCCTCGGCCAGCTCGTCGGCCAGCTCGGCGCCGACCAGCTTGATCGTGGCCAGCGGCGTGCCCAGCTCATGCGCGGCGGCGGCGACCACCCCGCCCAGATGTTGCAGCCTCTGTTCGCGCTCAAGCGCAAGGCGGGCGGCGAACAGCGCGTCCGAGGTGGCATTGACCTGGGCCGCCACCAGCCGGGCATAGCCGGCAAAGAACACCGCGCCGATCACGATGGCGAACCAATGCCCGACCAGCAGCGGCTCGCGCAGCGCCACCAGCCCCTCCGGGCCGAAGGTCAGCGGCTGCGCACAGATCGCCGACAGCGTGACCATCAGGAAGGTGGCGGCCCCCAGCGCCAGCAGCTGCCGCGGCGGCAGGGCGGTGGCCGCGACCGTCACCGGCGCCAGCAAAAGCAGCGCGAAGGGATTGGCAAGCCCGCCGGTCAGCGCCAGCAGCGCCGCCACCTGCCCCAGGTCGAAGCCCAGCTGCCAGGCCGCCTCGTGGGCCGAGATGCGCCGGTCCGGCCGCGTCGTCAGCGCCAGGTTCAGCGCCACCGCCAGGCCGATCACCGCCAGCACCGCCGCCAGCGGGAAATCCGCCCCGATCGCCAGCGCCGCGCCCACGGCGGCCAGCTGGCCGGTGATCGCCACCCAGCGCAGCAGGATCAGGGTGCGCAGGCGGATCGGCTCGGGCGCGGGCTGGCCGGGCAGCGGGTGGATGCGGCGGAAAACAAGACCGAAGGGCACGCGGGGGTCTTTCTGATGGGGACGGGCTTTGGCATTGATACCCATGGCCGGATGGGCGATCAATGCGTCCAAGCGGACGGAGACGCGCCTGATGGGCAAAGACGGAACGATCCTGATCCTCGGCAGCCTGGCCGCAGTCCTGATGCTGGTGACGGGCGGACTGTGGCTGTCGCGCGGCGGGGCCGATCCCTTTGCCCCCTGCCGCCAGAGCGGCGTCCAGGGCGGGCTGGACAGCCTGGGCGCGCCTTTCGAGTTGACCGATCAGGACGGGCGGCGGGTCAGCGACCGGCAGGTGCTGGCGCAGCCGGCGCTGGTTTATTTCGGCTATACCTATTGCCCGGATGTCTGCCCCCTGGACAGCGCCCGCAATGCCGAGGCCGTGGCGATGCTGGAGGAACGGGGCATAATGGTCACGCCGGTCTTCATTTCCGTGGATCCCAAACGCGACACCCCCGAGGTTCTGGGCGATTTTGCCGAAACCATGCATGAACGCATGATCGGATTGACCGGAACCCCGGCCGAGATCGATGCGGTCGCGAAAGCCTGGCGCAACTATTACAAGGTGAATGACCAGGAGGATCCGCAGAACTATCTGGTGGATCACATGACCAATACCTATCTTGTGATTCCCGGTATCGGCACTGTCGAACTCTTCGGCCGCGAGCTTTCCGCGCAGAAACTGGCGGAACGCACCGCCTGTTTCATTGACGCAGCGTCAGGCAACGGGGTTTGACCGACTGGACAAAACACTCTAATCAACAGTGAACTTTCAAGGGCAAGTGAATATGGCAGAGGATTACCAAATCGGTCCCGACCCCAGCCTGCTTCTGGTCGACGACGACGAGATCTTTCTGAACCGTTTGGCCCGTGCGATGGAAAAACGCGGTTTCTCGGTCGCCCGCGCCGTCTCGGTCGCCGAGGCGCGGACGGCGGTGGCCGAACACCCGCCGGCCTATGCGGTGGTCGATCTGCGGCTTGAGGATGGCAACGGGCTTGATGTGGTGGATGCCCTGCGCGAGGCGCGCGCGGATGCCCGGATCGTCGTGCTGACCGGCTATGGCGCCATCGCGACGGCGGTGGCTGCGGTCAAGATGGGGGCGACGGATTACCTGTCGAAACCCGCGGATGCCGACGACGTGACCCACGCGCTCCTGGCGCGGGGCGAGACCTTGCCCCCTCCGCCCGAAACGCCGATGTCGGCCGACCGGGTACGCTGGGAACATATCCAGCGCGTCTATGAGCAATGCGACCGCAATGTCAGTGAAACGGCGCGCCGCCTGCATATGCACAGGCGGACTCTCCAGCGGATTTTGGCCAAACGCAGCCCGCGTTAATAATCCGGTTCTCAAAAAAGATTGCAATCCATATTGGAATGCAAATAGTGAGAATACATACTGCCAAAACCAGGGATAACGATATGAGCATTGATCTGGACGCAATGTCCTTGCGGGAACTTCGGGATCTGCGCAACAAGCTCGACCGCGCCATTTCCACCTTCGAGGATCGTCGCAAGCGCGAGGCGCTGGCGGCTGCCGAAAGTGCGGCGCGCGAATATGGCTTCAACCTTGCCGATCTGACCGTCGCCAAGCAGGCGCGCGGCAAGGTGGCGCCGAAATACGCCAATCCTGCCGATCCCTCGCAGACCTGGACCGGCCGCGGCCGCAAGCCGCGCTGGGTGCAAGAGGCACTGGATGCCGGCAAGAAACTGGACGCCATGGAAATCTGAACCCAAAGCCCCGTATCCCGGATGCGGGGCTTTTTCCATCGCGATCACGGCTTGCGGTCGATTTCCGCAATAAGTTCGGAAAAGCGCGATAAAAACGCATTGCGCGTTTCCAGGGGCGGGCGCAGGCGTATTTCCAGCCCCTGCAGCAATTCGGGCCGCGGCGCAGGAAACAGGCGATCCGCCTCGGCCCTGGAAAACCCGGCGATCTGCACGGCCTCCAGCCAGGCCGAGATCCGGTCGGCCCGCTTGATCGCGCGCTTGACCGCCGCCGGCAATTGCGCGGGCAGGCCGAAGCGGCGGTGGATCGCCGCCGCCAGCCGCGCATCCATTTCCCCGTATTCCCGCCCAAGCGCCGCCTTCACCGGCGAGATCATGTCGCCAATGACATATTCCGGCGCGTCGTGCAGCAGCGCCGCCAGCCGCCAGCGCGGCGCGCAATCGGGGTTGCTGCGGGCGTGGATCTCCTCGACCAGCAGTGAATGCTCGGCCACGCTATAGGCCCAGTCGCCGCGGGTCTGGCCGTTCCAGCGCGCGACGAAGGCCAGCCCATGGGCGATGTCGCCGATCTCGACATCCATCGGCGTCGGGTCCAGAAGATCCAGCCTGCGCCCCGACAGCATCCTCTGCCAGGCCCGTTTCGCGCCTTTCGCCATGCCGCTCTCCGTCTTGTGCCGCGCGAAACTAGCGCCATCCCGGCGGCCGCGCCAGCACCGCACGGGCGACAGCGCCGGGCAAGCGAAAGGCCCGCGGCCGGGGGACCGCGGGCCGAAACCGGCCTGCCTCACGCAGAAGTGATCGGCTCAGGACAGCGGCTGGTCGGCCGGCCGCTGGGCCTGCGCCCGGCGCGCGATTTCCTGGCGGTACAGCGCCACGAAATCCACCGGGTCCATGTTGAAGGGCGGAAAGCCGCCGTCGCGGGTCATGTCCGACACGATGCGCCGCACGAAGGGGAACATCATGCGCGGGCATTCGATCATCAGGAAGGGGTGCAGCTGGTCCTCGGGCACGCCCTCGACATGGAAGATGCCGCCGTAATCCAGCTCGCACAGGAACAGGGGGGCCTTGTCGGCGGCGTTCGCGGATTGCACGCGGAACTTGCTGATCACCTCGTATTGGTGCTCGGTCGGGCGCTTGCGGGCATCCAGGCTGACCTGCACGCTGATTTCCGGCTGCACCTCGCCCGAGGGCAGGCCCTTTTGCGCCACCGCGTTCTCAAAGGACAGGTCGCGGATATATTGCGTCAGGATCTGCATCCGCACGGCCGGCTGCGCGGCGTTCTGGGCCTCGGGCGCGGCTGCGTCGCTGTTATTCTCGTCGCTCATGGAAATCTCCTCGGATCTGAGGGGGTTCTAGCACCCCGCCGCCCGGCGCTCAATGCCGGGTCCAGCCGGAATTGCCGCGCCGAGGAGGCGTCGTGTCGCCCTGGTCCGTCAGCCCTTCGCGCACCGGGCCGGGCGGGTCGTCCTGCACCGAATATTCGCCGTCGATCACCCCGTCCTCGCCTTGGCGCCAGCCCGGACCGCGGCGAAAGCCCGCCGGATCGGCGCCGAAATCGCCCTCGGCGCCATAGCTTTGGCGATAGCTGAAGCCGGTACCCGTCACCCGCATGCGCGAGGCCATCTGCCGCAGGATCAGGCCGCGCACCGCCGGGATCAGCAGCAACAGCCCCAGCGTGCTGGTGAACAGGCCCGGCACCACCATCAGCAGCCCGGCGATCATCACCAGCGCGCCATGCGCCATCGGCCGGCCGGGATCGCGAAAATCCTGCATGGCGCGCTGCACGTCCAGCGCCGCCCGCGCACCCTGGTGGCGCATCACCGCAACGCCGGCCACGGCCGAGGCCAGGACCAGCGCGATGGTGGGCAAAACGCCGATCGCGCCCCCCACCTGGATGAACAGCGCGATCTCGACGATCGGCAGGATCACGAAGGGCAACAACAGCCACATAACGCCTTTTTCCTCCGGCACTTCTATTTCCGGCACCCAAACTGGACTTGGGCCGGTCCCCACCCTACATAAGCATGCGAAAGCGCCGTTACAAAGCTCGTTAGGTCCGTTGATGTCCAACCCCCTGCTGCAACTGCTCGTCCTCGCTGCGATCGCCGTGTTCCTGATCCTGCGCCTGCGCGGGGTTCTTGGCACCCGCGACGGCTTCGAATCGCCGCGCCTCCCCGAGGAGCCGGTGCAGCGCCGCCGCTTCGACGTGATCGACGGCACCGCCGAGGCGGGCGACAGCGACATCGCCGACCATGCCGAACCGGGCAGCCCCGCCGCCAAGGCCCTGGCCGAGATGAAGCGGGTCGAGCCGGATTTCGCCGTGGGCCCGTTCCTGTCCGGCGCGAAATCCGCCTATGAGATGATCCTGATGGCCTTCGAGCGCGGCGACCTGTCCGAGGTGCGCGGCTTCCTGGCGCCGCCGGTGGCCGAGGCCTTCGAATCGGTGATCGAGGATCGCAAGGCCCGCAACCTGACCACCGAGGCGCAGTTCCTGGGCACGCGCGAGACCGCGCTGGCCGGCGCCGAGTTCACCCCGGCGACCGGCATGGCCGAACTTTCGGTGCGCTTCGTCGGCGAGATGATCATCGCCACCCGCGACGCTGACGGCAACGTGGTCGAGGGCGATCCCAAGGCCGCCCGCAAGCAGCGCGACACCTGGACCTTCGCCCGCCGCATGGGTCAGGACGACCCGAACTGGCAGCTGGTCGCCACGGCCTGAACCATGGCACGGCGGCGGGGACTCTCGGCCGAGGACAAGGCCCTGTGGTCCCGCGTCGCCGCGACCGCGGTGCCGATGCACCCGGCCCGCAAGCAGGCCGAGCCCGCGCCTGCGCCCCAGCCGCTGAAAAAGCCGCCCGCCATGCCGCAGGCCGCGCCCCTGCCCTTGGCCGGGCTGCGCATCGGCGGGCAGCCCGGCTCGGGCTCGACCCGCCTGGACCTGTCTCCGCCCCCGCGCGAGGCGCTGCATGCCCAGCCCCTGCGCATGGACCACAAGACGCATCGCCAGATGACGCGCGGCAAGCTGGCGCCCGAGGCGCGCATCGACCTGCACGGCATGACCCTGGCCGTGGCCCAGCCGGTGCTGACCCGCTTCATCCTGCAAGCCAAGGCCGAGGGGCGGCGGCTGGTGCTGGTCATCACCGGCAAGGGACGCGAGGGCGGGCCCGACGCGCCGCTGCCGGTGCGGTCCGGCGCGCTGCGCCACAACGTGCCGCATTGGCTGCACATGCCGCCCCTGAACGCCGTGGTGCTGCAGGTCCGCCCCGCACATCGCCGCCATGGCGGCGAGGGCGCCTATTACGTCTACCTGCGCCGCTAGAAGGCCGGCGAGATCACGATCTGCGCCGCCCGCTCGGCATGCAGGGCCGCGCGGGTTAGCGGCCCGACCCCGCCGCCCACATCCGAGGAAAACACGCTGTTCAGCTCCTGCGCCTGCGACAGGATGCGCAAGAGCGCCGGCGAGGTCGCCACGTTGAAATGCCCGTCCCCGGTCGAGAAGGCGCCGACATCGACCAGCATCACCGGCAGGTCCGCCACCGGCCCGGCATCGGTCAGGCTGCCCAGCCGCACCGGCTCGGCCGAGATCAGCGCCGACAGGTTCAGCGCCCGGTCCCGCCCCGATGTGAAGATGACGAAGGGCTGCGGCAGCCTGCCGATGGCCCGGACCTGGGTGCGAAACACGCCCACGTCGATGTCGGGCGACAGCAGCACCACCGCGCCGATCCGGTCCAGGGTGCGGCGCTCGCCGGCGATGGCCATCTGGCGCAGGCTTTCCATCAGCAGCAGCGCGCCCATGGAATGCGCGACCAGGATCGCCCTGCCGCCCCCCGCCTGCGCGGCGATCTCGATGCTGCGCGCCAGCCCGTCGCGGGAATAGAGCACGCTGTCGCGATCCGCGGCATAGGCCAGCGGCTGCCCGCGCGACGGCCACGAGAAATGCAGCGGCACGCCGGGCAGGCGCAGGTCGCGCTCGATCTGGGCAAAGCGATACAAGCCCTCGGCGAAGGTGTTGTTATAGCCATGCACGAACAGCACCACGTCACGGTCGCCCGGCGGGCGGGCGGCAATGGCGCGGCGCAGCTCGGCCTGGAAATCCTCGGGCCGGGCGAAGCGGGCATAGTCCGAGACCAGGAAATCCCGCTGCGGATCGGGTGCCGCGCCCTGGCGGGGATAGGTGATGGTGCCGGGCCGCCGCTCGGGCGGGACCGAGACATCGACGCGGCCGAAGCTCACCCCCTCCTGCCGGCTGCCCGCGGGGGTGCGGTTGGTGGCGATATAGATGCGCTCGACATGGCCAAGCCGCGCCGCCTCGCGGGCGATGGTGATCTCGCCCCGCGGCGCGCAGGCCGCCAGCAGCAGCAACAGCGAAACAAGGATCCGCCCCGGCATGTCCCCCGCCCCTTCGTCTTGCGGGCGACAATGCCACCGCGGCAGGCGCGGGAAAAGCCCTCAGCCGTAATTCGCCTTGGGCCCCGCGAACCACCAGATGATGAAGCCCAGGATCGGCAGGATCGCCACCAGCGCGATCCAGATCAGCTTGGTGGTCATGGTCTCGTTGGTGTTGATGATCGAGGCGATGGCCCAGACATCCAGCACGAAGATGATGATGCCGAAAAGATAGTTCATGCGCGTCCCCCGCCGTTGCGTCATTCCACAACGGCGGGAAGGCGGCGGGGTTCCCTACAGCACATAGCGCGACAGGTCGGTCGAGCGCGCCAGGTCGCCCAGGTGCTTCTCGACAAAGGCCCCGTCCACCACCACCGTCTCGCCAGAACGGTCCGGCGCGCTGAAGGACAGCTCCTCGAACACCCGTTCCATCACCGTGTAAAGCCGCCGCGCGCCGATATTCTCGACCGAGCCGTTCACCTCGGCCGCGATGCGCGCCAAGGCCCGGATGCCGTCCTCGGTGAACTGGACCATCACCCCCTCGGTCGCCATCAGCGCGGTATATTGCCGGGTCAGGGCGTTGTCTGTCTCGGTCAGGATGCGGACGAAGTCCTCTTCGGTCAGCGCGCGCAGTTCGACCCGGATCGGCAGCCGGCCCTGCAATTCCGGCAAGAGGTCCGATGGCTTGGCGATGTGGAACGCGCCCGAGGCGATGAACAGGATATGATCGGTCCTGACCGGCCCGTATTTCGTGGAAACCGTGGTGCCCTCGATCAGCGGCAAGAGGTCGCGCTGCACCCCCTCGCGCGAGACATCGCCGCCGCGGGCGTCGGTCCGCGCGGCCACCTTGTCGATCTCGTCGATGAAGACGATGCCGTTTTCCTGCACCGCCTCCAGCGCGGCAGCCTTGACGGCCTCGTCGTCCAGAAGCTTGTCGGCCTCCTCGGCGATCAGCAGCTCATAGCTTTCCGCCACCGTCACCTTGCGCCGCACCCGGCGGCCGCCAAAGGCCTTCATCAGCCCCGACAGGTCCATCATGCCGCCCATGGCCCCCGGCTGGCCGGGGATCTCCATCATGCCGAAGGGGTTGGAATTGTCCTGCACCTCCAGCTCGATCACCGTGTCGTCCAGCTCGCCGCGCTTGAGCTTGTCGCGGAACATCTCGCGGGTCTGCTCGCGCGCGCCCTCGCCGGCCAGGGCGGCGACCACGCGGTCCTCGGCCGATTTATGCGCCCGCGCCTTGACCTCCTCGCGCATGCGCTCGCGGGTCTCGATGACGGCGGCATCGGCCAGGTCGCGGATGATCTGCTCGACGTCGCGGCCGACATAGCCGACCTCGGTGAACTTGGTGGCCTCGACCTTCAGGAAGGGCGCGCGGGCCAGCCTGGCCAGGCGCCGGCTGATCTCGGTCTTGCCGACGCCGGTGGGGCCGATCATCAGGATGTTCTTGGGATAGACCTCGTCGCGCAGGTCGTCGCCCAGCTGCCGGCGCCGCCAGCGGTTGCGCAAGGCCACGGCCACGGCGCGCTTGGCATCCCTTTGCCCGATGATGAAGCGATCCAGTTCGGACACGATTTCGCGCGGGGTCAGGTCGGACATTCGGGGCTCCTGTCTCATTCCGGCATCACTTAAAGCCGGCTCGCCGGTGTTTCAACCAAGCCGCCGGCAAGGACCGCAAACCGCGACGGAACGCACGCCATCCCGGCTTTCTCCGTTTTCCAAATACTCCCGGGGGACGCCCTGCAAGGGCGGGGGGCAGAGCCCCCTTTACCCCAGAATCTCGACGGTCAGATTGCCGTTGGTGTAGACGCAGATATCCGCCGCGATCGCCATGGCCTTGCGCGCCACCGCCTCGGCGTCCAGGTCGCTCTCCATCAGCCCGCGCGCGGCGGCCAGGGCGAAATTGCCGCCCGAGCCGATGGCGGCCACGTCATGCTCGGGCTCCAGCACGTCGCCGGCGCCGGTGACGACGAAGATCTCGCGCCCGTCGGTCACGATCAGCATGGCCTCCAGGTTGCGCAGATACTTGTCCATGCGCCAGTCCTTGGCCAGATCGACGCAGGCCCGCGCCAACTGGCCGGGCGCCGCCTCCAGCTTCTTCTCCAGTCGTTCCAGCAGGGTGAAGGCATCGGCGGTCGAGCCGGCAAAGCCCACCACCACGTCATGCCCGCCGGGGCTCAGCCGGCGCACCTTGCGCGCCGTGCCCTTCATCACCGTCTGGCCGACGCTGACCTGGCCGTCCCCGGCGACGACCACGCGGCCGCCGCGCCGAACCGCCAGGATGGTGGTGCCGTGCCAGCCGGGAAATTTGTCTTCGGACATGCCTCTCTCCGATCTCTCGCCTGTCGCGTCAGATATGGGCCGGGTGCGGCTTTCGCAACCCGCCCCTTCCGCCGCGCCGTCCCAGCCGCTAGCGTGCCGGCCATGACCCATGCCCCCGTCCTGCGCGTCTACCTGGAAGGCTCGATGCTGGAAACCGCGCGCGCGGGCAGCTTCAATTTCCTGACCGTGCTGCGCCGGGCGGTCGAGGCCAGGGGCTGGCGCGTCGAATGGCACCAGACCGGCACCTTGGCCCGCATGGCCGCGCCCCTGCGGGACGGCTATGCGCTGTTTCACATGGAGGCGCCGACGCATGCGCGCGCCCTGACCTTTCGCCGCGCCTATCACTATCCGTTCTGGCAGATCGAGCCGGTGCCGCAGCGCTGGCGCTTTGCCGTGGCACAGAGACGCTACGACCCCGCGGCGGTCGATCCCGAACCGGCCCGCGCCTTTGCCGAGCGGCTGCGCGCCCGCGTCCTGCCCGGTCCGCCGCCCCGGCGCGGCGACACGATCCTGGTGCCGCTGCAAGGCCATATCCGCCGCTGCCGCTCGTTCCAGACCATGAGCCCGGTCGAGATGCTGAAGGCCATCGCCGCCACCGGCCGGCCCACTGTCGCCACGCTGCATCCCAGGGAAAGCTATGACGAGGCCGACCGCGCGGCGCTGGCCGAACTGGCGGCGCGCCACCCGAACCTGCGGATCGGCGGCGACACCGCGCAGCTGCTGCGCGACTGCGCCTTCGTCGCCACGCAGAACAGCGCGGTGGCCTTCGACGGCTACCTGCTGGGCAAGCCGGCGGTGCTGTTCGGGCAGATCGACTTTCACCATATCGGCCTGAACGTCGCCGAGCTGGGCGCAGCACAAGCCCTGGCGCGCGCCGAAAGCCATGCGCCGGATTTCGACCGCTACCTGTTCTGGTTTCTTCAGCAGAACGCCATCAACGCCACGCTGCCCGATGCCGAGGCGCGGATCCTGGCGGCGATGCGCCGGGGCGGCTGGCCGATCGGCGCCGCCCCCGGCACTTAGGGATCAGATGGATTCGTCGATCCAGGCCTTCAGCGCGGCCTTGGGGGCGGCGCCGATCTTGTTCGACACGACCTGGCCGTCCTTGAACAGGAACAGCGCCGGGATGCCGCGGACGCCAAGCGCGGCGGGGCTTTCCGGGTTCTCGTCCACATTGACCTTCACGATCTTGACGCGGCCCTCGTATTCGGCGGCGAGTTCCTCCAGCGAGGGGCCGATCTGGCGGCAGGGACCGCACCATTCGGCCCAGAAGTCGACCACGACCGGGGTCGGGGACTGGCGGACTTCGCTGTCGAACTCGGCGTCGGAAACGGCTTGGGTATTGGCCATCGGGCTCTCCTGCAATGTGCCGGCCGGGCCGGCAGGGCGTATCCGTCAACAGCTAGGCACCGGGGCGGTTGTGGTCAAGGCCCGCCATCACCCGATCCAGCAAGGCGTCGGGCAGCGCCATCAGGCTGCGCGAGGCGGTCCAGAGCACCGCGACCTCGACCCGCCGCCCCGGCCAGATCAGCCGCAGCGCCGTGCGATAGGCGGCCATCTGGCGCAGGATGCCCAGCGGCACCGCCTCGGGCGCATCCGGCACTTCGCGGTTCGACTTGTAGTCCACCGCCAGGATGCGGCCCGGTTCCACCACCAGCCGGTCCACCGCGCCGGTCAGGGTGCCGATGCCCGGCAGCGGCGCGGCCAGCGCCACCTCGGACAGCAGCTCGGCCGCGTCGGACAGCGCGAAGACCTGCGCCAGGTCCGGCGCCTCGATCACCGCGCGCGCCTCGGCCAGCAGCGCCGCCAGATCCTCGGGGCCGGGCAGGCCGCCCTCGGCATCGGCCAGAACGTCGCGGGCCAGGGCGGGCCAACCGGCCGGATCGCGGCCCGGCAGATGCTCCAGCAGCAGATGCAGGCGGGTGCCGAACAGCATCGCCGCCGCCGCATCGCCCTCGCCGGGCGCACCGATCACCTTGGCCCCGCCCAGCGCCGTCGCGGCAACGGGCCGGACCTTTGCGGGGGCGGGCGGCGGCGGGGCGCGCAGCCAGTCCGGCTCGGCCAGCGCGGGCCTTTGCGACAGCACCGGCCGCGGCGCGTCCTCGGGCCAGTCGCCAAAGGACAGCCGCCGGATCTCGCCGCCCCAGGGCGCGGGCAGGCGTGTCTCGGCCAGGTCGGCACGGCCCATGCCGGCCTCGACCATGGCGTGCCAGCTGTCCTCGGCCGCGCCGGTCTCGCCCGCCGCGGCGACGATCAGCCAGCTTTCGGCGCGGGTCAGCCCGACATAGAGCAGCCGCTTGCGTTCCTGCAGCTGCCGCTCGGTCTGGAGCGCGGCCAGTTCCTCGACCGGATCAGGCCGTTCGCCCTTGCGGCCGCGCCACAGGGACAGCCCGTCCGGGCCGGGCAGCACGGGCGCCTCGCGCGGGGGTTTGCGCTTGGCCGCGTCGGGCATGATCACGATGGGACTTTCCAGGCCCTTCGAGCCGTGCACGGTCATCACCCGGATCAGCCCCTCGCCATCGCCGGCCGAGCCGGGCTGGCGGCGCACCTCGACATCGTCGCCGGTCAGCCAGACCAGGAAGCCGGTCAGCGAGGGCGTCTCCGAGCTTTCATAGGCCAGCGCCTGCGACAAGAGTTCGTCGATGCCGTCCTGCGCCTCGGGGCCCAGCCGGGCGATCAGCCGCTCGCGCCCGCCGTGGCGGATCAGCAGGCGCTGGATCAGGTCATAGGGGCGCATGAAGCCGGTCTGGCCCATCAGGTCGGCCAGCAGCTCGACCGCCTGGCGATGCGGCGATTCACGCAGCCGCCGCCACAGGTATTCGCCGCGTTTGCGCCCGGCGGCGAGGCGGTAAAGCTCCTCCTCGGTCAGGCCGAACAGCGGCGAGCGCAGGCAGGCGGCCAGCGACAGGTCGTCCTCGGGCGTGGCCAGCACCGACAAGAGGGCGCGGATATCCTGCACCGCCATCTCTCCGGCCAGCTTCAGCCGGTCGGCGCCGGCGACGGGCAGGTTCGCCGATTTCAGCGCCGCGATGATCTCGGCGAACAGGTCCGAGCGGCGCTGCACCAGGATCAGCACGTCGCCGGCGCGGATGCGGCGCACCGCGCCGGTCTTGGGGTCATGGATCGGCTGGCCCAGCATCTTGCCGATGGCGTCGGCGACGGCGCGGGCCAGTTGCACGGTTTCCGAATTTTCGGCCGGCTGGTCCACCGGATCGGTCCAGTCGCCCGGCTCGGGCTTTTCGGGCTTCGGGATCGCCGGCCACAGGTCCACCCGGCCCGGCATCGCGGTGCGAAAGGCGCGGTGCTGCGGCGGATCGCCCAGGCCGCGCGCCGCATCGCCGGCAAAGACCTGATCGACCAGCGACAGGATCGCGGTCGAGCTGCGGAAGGAATGCCGCAGCTCCAGCACCTGCATGGGATTCTGCACCGCCTCGAAGGCCTGGGCAAAGCCGGTGCGGCGGGCCTCGAACACCGCGATATCGGCACCCTGGAAGGAATAGATCGACTGTTTCGGGTCGCCCACCACGAACAGGCTGCGCGTCTGGTCGCGCGCCCCTTGCCCCGAGGTGAACTCGTCGGTCAGCCGCTCGATCACCTGCCATTGCGCCGGGCTGGTGTCCTGCGCCTCATCGACCAGGATATGGTCGATGCCGCCGTCCAGCCGGAACAGCACCCATTGCGCCATGCTGCTTTCCGACAAGAGCCGCGCGGTGCGGTCGATCAGGTCGTCGAAATCCAGATGGCCATGCGCGGCCTTCTGCGCCCGGTAGCGGGTCAGGAAGGCATGGCCGAAACGATGCAGCGCCAGCGTGCGCTCGGCATGGGCCAGCGCGATGCGGCGCGGGCGGGCGGATTCGACCCGCTCCATCAGGATCGCCAGGTCATCGATCAGTTCCGCGCAGGGGCCGCTGCGCAGCGCCCTGGTCGGGAAGCTGTCGTATTTCGCGGTGAACGGCGCCTTGGCGCCTGCCCCGGTCAGCAGCACGGATTCCAGGATCGCCAGTTCCGCCATGCCCGGCTGCGCCCAGTTGCCGGGCGCCAGCTTCGCCGCCGCCTTCTGGTCGTTCGCGCCGCTTTTCAGCAGATGCGGGATCAGCGCGGCAATGACCGTGGCCCCGTCGGCAAAGCATTCCGCCAGCAGCGCCTGCATGTCCTCGCCCGGCGCCAGCCCGCAGGCGGTCCAGAGCGCATCCCGGTCGGCGGGGGCCTCGAACCCGCGCAGACCGGCGAGGAAAGCGTCGAGTCTTTCGCCGGAATGCAGCGCCAGCAGATCCTCCAGCTCGGGCGCGCGCTCGCGGGCCATGTCCTCGATGATCTCGGCCCGGATCAGCGCCGCGCTGCGGTCGTCGAGCTCGGTGAAGCCATGCGGCACCCCGGCCTCGATCGGGAAGCGGCGCAGGACGCCGGCGCAGAAGCTGTGGATGGTCTGGACCTTGAGGCCGCCCGGCGTCTCGATGGCGCGGGCAAACAGCCGGCGCGCGGCGGGCAGGTCGGGGGCGCCCGCCTCGCCCAGCCGCGCCAGTTCGGCGCGCAGTTCCGCCTCGGGCAGCATGGCCCATTGGCCCAGCCGCGCCAGCAGGCGGTTCTGCATCTCGGTCGCCGCGGCCTTGGTATAGGTCAGGCACAGGATGCGCTCGGGCGCGGTCCCGGCCAAGAGCAGCCGCGCCACCCGGTCGGTCAGCACCCGCGTCTTGCCCGAACCGGCATTGGCCGTCAGCCAGGTCGAGCGATGCGGGTCCGCCGCCCGCACCTGCGCCAGCGTCGCCTCATCCATCATCGCCGAACCTCTGCGGGGCCGCGACCTCGGTCGTGTCCCATTCGCCATGCCGCGACAGGTGGTCGTAATCGCTGGCATGGTCGCTGCGTTCCATGGCCAGCCGGGCGGTAAAGCCGCGCTCGCCGTCCAGATAGCGGCGGATCAGGGTGACGAAGCCGGCCCAGCTTTCCTCGGCGAAGCCGGGGCTGAACTCGCGGCTTTCGGTTTTCCCCTCGCCGCCCAGCTGGATATAGCTGATGCCCTCGACCTCGGCCGGTCCCAGCGCCTTGAAGGCGCCGTGCCGGACCATCGCGGCCTCCAGCGGCAATTGCTTGTCGAAATGCGCGATCTGCTTGTCGGTCGGCGGCTTGCCGGACTTGTAGTCATAGACATGCACCCGGCCATCATGCAGCAGGTCCAGCCGGTCGGGCCGGGCGATCAGGCGGAAATCCAGGCCGGGGACGGCCTGCTCGCCATATTCCTCGACCAGGACGGGCCGGCCGTGCGCCAGCCTTTCGGCCTCGTCCGCCATCAGCCGGTCGGCGATGCCGGCGATCCGCGCCCGCCAGAACAGCCGGGCCGAAGGCCAGGGCACCTCGGCTTCCAGCACCGCGTCGGTAATCGCCAGCAGCCGCGCCTTCATGACCGGCGGCGTCTCGGCCAGATCGGGCAGGCCGCGCAGGAAGCGGTCCATGATGTGATGCAGGACATTGCCGCGCTCGGCCGCGTCGGGTTCGGGGCGCAAGGGGTCCAGCGCCCGCAGGCCCAGCACCCGGCGGGCATAGACGGCATAGGGGTCGCGGATCAGCGTCCTGACCTCGGTCACCGACAACTCGCGCAGGGCGGGCGGCGGCGGGAGGGGCGAGGGCCGCGGCGCCGGCGCCAGCCGCATGCGCGGCCGGGCCTGCAATTCGGCCAGGTCCAGCCAGCGCCGGCCGCGATCCCGCATCGCCGCCAGCGCCTGCGGCCCCTGCTGATCGGGCAATCCGCCCAGCAGGTTCACCAGCCGGTTCAGCCAGCGCGAGGGGATGGTCTCGGCCTCGGCATCGCGGCGGGCGCGGGTCAGCACCACCTGCGCCGCCGCCACGGCCTGCTGGAAGTCATGCGCGGCCAGGCCCACCCGGCGCTCGGGCAGGGTCAGCCCGGCGGCCAGCCGCATCGGCCGCGACAGCCACGGATCGGGCGGCAGCGCCTGCGGCCAGCCGCCCTCGTTCAGGCCCGACAGGATCACCAGCCCGGCATCCTCGCCCACCGCCTCGGTGCGCGCCTCGCGCGGGCCGCGGAAGCGGACCAGCGGATGCGCAGCCACGTCCTGACGCACGGCCTGGCCCTGCAATTCGTCGTAAAGCAGGTCGCAGAACTCGCCCGGCCGCAGGTCGTGGCCCAGATGCGCATGGGTGGCCAAGTGGTCCAGCACCAACCGCGCCAGCCCGCCCGAGCTCTTGGCCCAAAGCTCCGAGGCATCGGCATCGCCGCCCGGACCGGCGGCCAGATCCTCGGCCAGGGCGCGCAACTCGCGCAGCCGATCCGCCAAGGGCCGCGGCGCGCGGTCCTGCGCCAGCGGCACGATGCGGTCGAGCAGCCCGGCCAGCCACAGCGCCCAGGGCTTGCTGGAGGCGTCGCCACGATCCGCCCATTCCCGCAGCGCCGCGCCGTCGGGAAAGGCCGGTCCGTTGCGGCGCAGGTGCAGCTCCAGGTCGCGGCTATGGCGGTTGTGTTCGCGCCGGTAATCGGGGCCAAGGCCGGTGGCGGTGACCGGATGCTTGAGCAGCACCAAGAGCGCGTCCAGCATCATCTCGGCCCCGAAAAGGTCGGCGACATGGCGCAAAAACAGGCCGGGCGCGGTCAGCGGCAAGGGCTGGCCGGCGGAATCGTCGGGGATGATGCCCCAGCGGTCCAGCGCCGATTGCACGCGGCGGGTCAGCATCCGGTCGGCGGCGATCAGCGTCACCGGCTGGCCGCGCTCCAGCGCCTCGCGGATGACCAGCGCCACGGCCTCGGCCTCCTGCCCCGGCTGCTCGGCCTCGATCAGGGTCAGGCGTTCGGTCGCGGGGACCAGCGGGCCAAGGCGCGGGCCTTCCTCGATCCATTGGTCGGTGACGGGTGCCGGACGCAGCGCCAGCGAGATCAGCCGGTTGCGCGCCGGGTCGGGCGCCGTTCCGGGCAGCCATTCCGCCGGCGCGCCGAACTCGGCCAGCAGCGGCGCATAGCGCGCCTGCGGGTGATCTTCGGACAGCGCGTCGAGCCCGTCCCAGACGGCTTGCGGCAGGTCGGCATCGAAGCCGGGCAGCACCACCGCGCCCATCGGCAGCCGGGCGACGGCGCGCATGAAGTCCCGCGTCGCGCCATGCGAGCCGGTCGAGCCGGCGACGACCACCGGGCCTTGCGGCAGATCCTCGCCCCGTGCCCAGGCCGCGGCCAACGCCTCGGCCGCGGCGCGCTGGCGCGATTCGCGGTCCTGCGGCGGGTCGGACAGGTAATAGCCGGCGGCGATCTTCAGGAAGGCCAGCGCACGGCCCCAATGCTGGGCATGTTCGCTGGCGTCGATGCGGTCCAGCGCCTGCGCGTCCAGCCCCTCCAGCTGCATCTCGGCCATCAGCGCCGCCAGCGAGGCTGCGAGTTCCGGCACCGATTGCCCCTGCGCCAGGTCGGGATCGGCGCGCAGCGCGGCGTCGATCAGCCGGCCCAGCTCCAGCCGGCGCGCCAGCGGCGCCGTGGCCGCGCCGCCGCCCAGGTCGGCGATCAGCCGCAATTGCGGCAAAAGCAGCGGCCCGCGCCGGACAAAGGCCTGGCGCAGCGCCATCAGCGACTGGCCGGAATTGGCATAGACCGTGACCCGCGCCATGTCCTGCGGCGGGCGGTGGGCCATGCGCCGGATCAGCCCGTCGGCGAAGGCGCCGGGAAAGTCGGCGCCGCAGGGCAGGGCGAAGACACCGCTCTGCCAGTCAGGCATCGAGCAGCGCCTCGGCCAGCGGGATGCAGTCGGGGCGGCCGACATCGCACCATGCGCCGGGATGGATCAGACCATAGGCACGGCCCCCGGCGATCATCAGATCCCAGAGCCGGTTGAGCGAGAACACCTGTTCGGGGATCTCGGCCAGACGCTCGGGGCGGATGATCTGCACGCCGCCATAGACCAGGTCGCCCTTGCGGATCAGCCGGCCCGCCGGGCCGAGGCTGAAATCGCCGCCGCCCTGCCGGCCATGGGTCCGCTCCAGCGGCACCAGCATCAGCAGCGCGTCCATATCGTCGCGCCAGCCTTCCAGCAGGGCGCGGACCGGGTTCGGGCCGGTCCAGACCACATCCGGGTTCATCGTGATCACAGGGCCGGGGCCAAGCAGCGGCAGCGCCTTGCGCAGGCCGCCGCCGGTTTCCAGCAGCAGGTCGGTTTCATCGGAAATGGCAATGCCCTGCCCGGCGAGGTGATCGCGGATCTGGCCGCCCAGATGGTGGATGTTCAGCACCACCGGCCCGGCGCCCGCCTGCCGGCCCAGGGCCAGCGCCCGGTCCAGCAGCGTCCGGCCTCCGACCGCGATCAGCGGTTTCGGCAGCGTATCGGTCAGCGGCGCCATGCGGGTGCCCTTGCCCGCGGCAAAGATCATCAGCGGCAGGCTCATCCGGCGATGCCCTCGATCACCTCGGGCGTGGGAGCGGGGACGCCTTCCAGCGCCTTGGCCAGCGGCGCCAGCGCCGGATGCGCCAGGTCGCGCCGGATCGCCGCCCAGACGCGCGGCATCATCGCCAGATAGCGCCGCTTGCCCTCGCGCTGCGCCAGCCGGGTAAAGATGCCCATGATGCGCAGGTTGCGCTGCGCGCCCAAGAGCGCGTAGGCGGCGCGAAACCGCGCCTCGTCCACCCCGGTCGCGGCGATGTAGCGGGCGATCTGCGCCTCTTCGATCTCGGGCGCGACGTCGCGGCGCGCGTCCTGCAACGCCGCGACCAGGTCATAGGCCGGATGCACCGCCACCGCGTCCTGGAAATCCAGAAGGCCCAGCGGCGCCTCGTCCCGCCAGACGACATTCTCGGCATGGAAATCGCGCAGGCCCAGAACCGGGGGCATGTCGGCGGCCAGTTCGGCATGCAGCCGCTCGATCACCGCGGCGACCTCGGCGCCCTTGCCGGGCGCACCGGCGGCAGCGGGATAGTATTCGGCGAAAAGCCCGACCTGATGCGCCAGTTCCGGCCCGTCGAGGCGCAAGACAAAATCCGGCGGCTCGTGGCCGTGCAGCCGCACCAAGAGGTCGGTCATGCGGTCATAGATGCGCGGCGCCAGTTCGGGCTGCTGTTCCAGCACGCGGGCCACCAGGTCGTCGCCCAGATCCTCGATCAGCAGCAGGCCCTGGGCCTGGTCGGTGGCCAGGATCTCGGGCGCGTGCAGGTCCAGCGCCCGCAGCCATTGCGTCATGGCGACATAGGGCGCGGTCACGCCGGGCGAGGCATCCATCAGCACCGCGCTGCGCCCGTCATCCTCGACCAGCCGGAAATAGCGCCGCGACGAGGCGTCGCCGGCCAGCGGGACCAGCCGCGCCCCGGCCCAGCCGGCGCGGTGGATCAGCCGGGCGATGGCGGGCAGGCGGGTCATCAGGCCCCAATGCGGCTCGGACCCTGCCAGGGTGATGCGGCGCAGCTCGGGCGCATCGGCCAGCGGCTCCAGCCCCACGGTCAGCGCCCCCTCCAGCGGATTGCCATGCTCGGGCCATTCGACCAGCACGATCGCCTCGCGCATGGCCTCGTCGAGGCCAAGCTCGGCCAGTTCCTCGGGATGGGTCAGACGGTATAGGTCGGCGTGCCAGATCTCGGTCCCCAGGGGGTCGGCATAGGTCTGGACCAGGGTATAGGTGGGGCTGGGCACCTCTTCGGCCGCCTCGCCCTGGCGGGCGCGGATGAAGGCGCGGGCGAAATGGGTCTTGCCGGCGCCGACCGGCCCCTGAAGCGCCACCACGTCGCCAGGCTTCAGCACGGCCGCCATCACCCGCGCCAGGCAGGCGGTCAGGTCGGCATCGGCATCGTCAAGCGTCGCAAGCAGGGTCATGGCGTGAATCTAGACGCTGGAGGCTCAAAGACCAAGCACATCCGCCATGTCATATTCGCCCGGCCCCTTGTCCTGGCCCCACAGCGCCGCCCGCAGAGCGCCGCGGGCGAAGATCGCCCGGTCGGTGGCGACATGGCGCAGCACCACCCGCTCGCCCGCCGTGGCAAAGATCACGTCATGCTCGCCCACGATATCGCCGCCGCGGATGGCGCTGAACCCGATCGAGCCGGGGGCGCGGGCGCCGGTGATGCCCTCGCGCGCCGGGGTGCGCAACTCGTCCAGGCTGTGGCCGCGCCCCGCGGCGGCGGCCTCGCCCAGCATCAGGGCGGTGCCCGAGGGCGCATCGACCTTGCGGTTGTGATGCGCCTCGACCACCTCGATGTCCCAGTCCTCGCCCAGGGCGGCGGCGACCTTGCGGGTCAGCCCGACCAGCAGGTTGACGCCCAGGCTCATGTTGCCGGCGCGGATGATCGGCGCGTGGCGGGCGGCGGCCTTCAGCTTGTCCAGATGGGCGGGCTCGAAGCCGGTGGTGCCGATCACATGCACGGCGCGGGCCTGCGCGGTCAGTTCCGCGAAGGCCACCGTCGCCGCCGGGGCGGTAAAGTCGATCACTGCCTGCGCCTTGGCGATGGCCTCGACCGGATCGTCGGTGACGGTGATTCCCAGCGCCGCGCCGCCCATCGCCTCGCCCAGGTCGCGGCCGACCCAGGGGTTGCCCTCGCGCTCGATGGCGCCGACAAGGCGGGCCTGATCCGACCCCAGAACGGTGCGCACCAGCATCTGCCCCATGCGGCCCGACGCGCCCGTGATGACGATTCCCGGTTTTTCCATGCTCGATCCCCCGTTTCCGGCATGTCTATCCCGTTGCGGCGCGGGCCGCGACCCCCTACATCTGCGCGCATGGCACAGAACCGCTTTCATTCCGGCACCGGCCCCTCGCAGCGCCAGCTTCGCGTGGGCGAGTTGATCCGCCGCACGCTTTCCGACGTCCTCCTGCGGGGGGATGTCCACGATCCCGACCTGAACCGGCATTCGATCACGGTCGGAGAGGTGCGGACCTCGCCCGACCTCAAGGTCGCGACCGCCTATGTGCTGCCCTTGGGCGGGCAGGGTGCAGAAGAGGCGCTGGCCGCGTTGCGCCGCAACGCGGGCGAGCTGCGCCACCTGGTCGCCAAGGCGATGACGCTGAAATACGCGCCGCAACTGCGCTTTGTCCTCGACGAGACCTTCGACCGCATGGACGACACCCGCCGCCTCTTGTCCGAGGACCGGGTGCGCCGCGACGTCGAATCGCATCCGGAAGACGATGAAGATTGACCTTAGGCGCCGGCTGGGGCTGGCCATCGGCGCATTGGTCGCCATGACCCTGCCCGCCATGGCCGGGATCTGCGAAAAGCGCGACTTCGACGGGCAGGGCTATGTGATCTGCACGCTGGATGCCGGGCAGGAGCCGGGGCTGCGGCTGTGGCTGAACGGCCCGGACGGCCGGGTCTTGGGCGATTTCACCGCCGTGCGCCGCATGCTGGCCGAGGGCGAGGTCCTGGGCTTTGCCATGAATGCCGGCATGTATCACCCGGATTTCACCCCGGTCGGGCTTTACGTCAGCGACGGCGTCAGCCAGCACGAGCTGGTGACGGCCGGCGGCGGCGGCAATTTCGGCATGCTGCCGAACGGCGTGTTCTGCACCGGCGGCGCCCGGCCCTATCAGGTGATCGAAAGCCGGGCCTTTGCCAGGGCCGCGCCGGAATGCCGGATCGCCACGCAATCGGGGCCGATGCTGGTGATCGACGGCGCGCTGCATCCGCGTTTCCTGGTGGACAGCGACAGCCGCTATATCAGGAACGGCGTCGGCGTCTCTCCGGACGGGCAGACGGCATGGTTCGCCATCTCGGACCGGGCGGTGACGTTCCACGAATTCGGCCGGCTGTTCCGCGACGGGCTGGGGGCGCGGGATGCGCTGTATTTCGACGGCTCGATTTCGCGGCTATACGCCCCAAGCCTGGGCCGCGCCGATTTCGGGCGGCGGCTGGGGCCGATCATCGGATATGTAGGACAGAACTAGAATGGCGCGAAAAAAGGGACGCGAGATCCACGGTTGGCTGATCGTGGACAAGCCGGCGGGCATCGGCTCGACCGATGTGGTCAGCAAGGTCCGCTGGGCGCTGGACGCGAAGAAGGCCGGCCATGCCGGGACGCTGGACCCGGACGCGACCGGCGTGCTGGCCGTGGCGCTGGGAGAGGCGACCAAGACCGTGCCGATCCTGGCCGAGGCGCTGAAAGCCTATGACTTCACGGTGAACTGGGGCGCCGAAACCACCACCGACGACGCTTCGGGCGCGGTGGTGAAGACCAGCGACGCGCGCCCGGACAAGGCGGCGATCCGCGCCGCGCTGCCGGAGTTCACCGGCGAGATCATGCAGGTTCCCCCCGCCGTCTCGGCCGTGCGCGTCGATGGCGCGCGGGCCTATGACCTCGCGCGCGAGGGCGAGGTGGTCGAGCTTGCCGCCCGGCCGCTCTGGGTGGACTCGCTGGAACTGCTGGGCAGGACGCAGGACAGCGCCGAGCTGCGCATGGTCTGCGGCAAGGGCGGCTATGTCCGCGCCATCGCCCGCGACCTGGGCCGCAAGCTGGGCTGCCTTGGCCATGTCGCGCAGCTGCGCCGCATCTGGTCGGGGCCGTTCGAGGCCGGGGACGGCTTTGCCTTCGACCGCATCGACCGCGCCAACCAGGCCGAGATCGAGGCGGCGCTGCTGCCCCTGCAGGCGGCGCTGGCCGACCTGCCCGAGATGCAGGCGACCGAGATGGGCGCCACCCGCATCCTGAACGGCAATCCCGGCCAGGTGCTGGGCCATGCCGAATTCGGCGAGGAGGTCTGGGTCAGCCGCAACGGCCGGGCGCTGTGCATCGGCCGCTACATGGGCGGAGAGGTGCAGCCCTCGCGGGTGTTCAACCTGGGCTAAACCTCCTCGCCGCCGGGCGCCATGATCCGGGCGACGGTTGCGCCGGGCAGGGCCTCGGCGGCATAGGTGAAGGTGCCGGCGGATCGGACCTCCTCGGCGGCGCGCATCAGCGCGCCGAGCGCCGCCCGCGCGAAAGAGCCGCCGACGCTGATCCGCCGCACCCCGGCCTGCACCAGCTCGGCCACCGACCAGGTCGGACCCGACAGCCCCATGACCACGTTGACGGGCTTGTCCAGCGCGGCGCAGACCGTGCGGATCGCCTGCAGGTCCGGCAGGCCCGGCGCATAAAGCACATCCGCCCCGGCTTCGGAAAAGGCTTGCAGCCGCCGGATCGTGTCATCCAGATCCGGCCGGCCCCAAAGGAAGTTCTCGGCCCGCGCGGTCAGCAGGAAGGGCAGGCCCTGCGCCGCCCCTGCCGCGGCCCGGATGCGCTCGACCGCCAGGGACAGGTCGTGGATCGGATCGGCGGCATCCCCCGTCGCATCCTCAATCGAGCCGCCGACCAGCCCCACCCGACAGGCCAGCCGGATGGTTTCGGCGCAGCTTTCCGGCGCTGCGCCGAAACCATCCTGCAGATCGGCCGAGACCGGCAGCTCGGTCGCGCCGACGATCTCGGCGGCATTGTCCAGGATCTCCTCGCGCCCGAGCCCGGCGATGGAATCCGGCTTGCCCTTGGAAAAGGCATAGCCGGCGCTGGTGGTCGCCAGCGCCTGGAACCCCAGGCTGGCCAGCAGCCGGGCCGAGCCCGCATCCCAGGGATTGGGCATGACGAAGGCGCCCTCCGCCTCGTGCAGCGCCTTCAGCGCCTCGAACTTCGCCTGTTGGTCCGGCATCGCGCCTCTCCTGCAAGGAACTCCCGCGCGACTCTAGCAGGCCGGAACAAATTGTGAACGATTTTCTCGGCCCCAGGCTTCGGCCCTCAGCCGAACTGATAGGTCGCCGGCACGAAGCGATACGACCCTTCGCCGTTCGGGGCGATGAAGCCGAGCGCCGGGAAGGGCATGTGATAGCCGATGAAGGGGATCTTCTCTTCGGCCAGCCGGGCCAGCACCGCCTGCCGGGTCGCCGCGCCCTGCTCCTTGTCCACGTCGAAGCGCACATGCCAGGCCGGGCGCTGCACCGAATAGACATAGTGGTTGAAGCTGTCGCCGGTGATCAGCAGCCGCTGCCCCTCGCTTTCCAGCAGATAGGTGGTGTGGCCGGGCGTGTGGCCATGCGCCTGCTCGGCCTGGATGCCGGGCAGGATTTCCTCGGTCCCCTCGATCTGCTGCGCCTGCTCCAGCAGCGGCACCACCTTGGCAGTATAGGCCTCGCTGGGATTGGCGGCCCAGTAATCGTTCTCGGGCCGGGGCAGGATCAGCTGGGCGTTGGGAAAGGCCGGGGTCTCGCCGTCCATCAGCCCGCCGATATGGTCGCCGTGCATATGGGTCAGCACGACATGGGTCACATCCTCGGGCGTCAGCCCGGCCTGCACCATCGAGGCGGCGTTGTTGGCCGGAACCATGCCGGTATCGAACAGCACCAGCGCATCGGGCGTGCGCACCAAGGTCAGGGTGAACGAACCGGCGCTGCGGTCGGCGGGGATGAAATTCTCGGCGCTGAGGCTTTCGAACTCGGCCGGGTCGGCATTGAGGCCGAAGGTCTCGATCGGATTGTCGCTCATGCCGCCGCCGCCCAGCAGCGTCGTCACCTCGAAACCGCCCAGCTGGATGGTATGGGCACGGCCCGGAAAGGCGGGCGCCTCGCCCGCGGGCTGGGCGGCGGTCTGCGCATGCGCCGGCAGCACCAGCGTCATGGGCAATGCGCCGCCGATGAGCATGGCTTGGCGGCGGCTGATATCGGTCCTGAACATCTCTCCCTCCTGCTTGGTTCTTTTGCAACCTTACGCGAGGAGGGCGGGTTCCGGCATGAAACCTGCGTGACCGCTCAGAACGGCGCCGGGGCGGTAAAGCCCTGCATGACCCCGGTTTCGGGATGCTTGAAGCGCAGGCTTTCGGCATGCAGCATCAGCCGGGGAAAATCCGCCGCCGCCCCGGTCGCATAAAGCGGATCGCCCAGGATCGGGTGGCCCAGCTCGGCCATATGCACGCGCAGCTGATGGCTGCGGCCGGTGACGGGCATCAGCCGCACCCGCGTCTCGGCATCGTTGGCCTTGACCACCCGCCAATCGGTCTGCGCCGGCCGGCCCTGTTCGTGATCGACCTTTTGCCGCGGCCGGTTCGGCCAGTCGACGATCAGCGGCAGGTCCACCGTGCCGGTCTTGGGCTCAAGCCGACCCCAGAGCCGCGCGACATAGGTCTTTTTCGTGCGCCGGTCCTCGAATTGCCGGGACAGGTGGCGCTGCGCATGCGGCGTCAGGGCAAAGACCATGACGCCCGAGGTATCCATGTCCAGCCGATGCACCAGCAGGATCGTCGGAAAGGCGCCCCGCAGCCGCTCGATCAGGCAATCGGCGCGGTCCTCGCCCCGGCCGGGGACCGAAAGCAGGCCGGCCGGCTTCTCGACCACCAGGATCTCGTGATCGGCATGGATCACCCGCGGCTGTTCGTCGGTGGGCTGGTAGAGAAAGCTCATTTCCAGACCAGCCGCAGCGCTAGGCCCGCGAACATCACCGCCGCGATGCGGTTCACGATGCCCAGCCGCTTGCCGATCACCTGGCCGGCCAGGCCGCCGACCACGCCATAGCCCATGGTGACCAGCGTGCCCGACAGGGTGAACATCAGCCCCAGCCCCAGGATCTGCTGCCAGACCGGGCCGTATTCCGGCTTGGTGAATTGCGGCAGGAAGGCCAGCAGAAACAGCACCGGCTTGGGATTGAGCAGGTTGGACAGCGCGCCGCGCCGGATGATGTTCCAGGGCCGGCTGGCGGCGCGGGCGCGGGGATCGACCTCGCCCGCGTTCCAGCTTTTCCAGGCCAGGAACAGCAGATAGGCGGCGCCGGCATATTTGATCGCGACCAGCGCGCCGGGATGGGCGGCGACCAGCGCGCCCAGGCCGACCGTCGCCATCGTCACATGGCAGATCACGCCCAGCCCGACGCCGAAGCCGGCCAGCGCACCCGCACGCGGCCCGTTCTGGATGCCGCAGGCGCTGGCGAAGAACACGTCCTGCCCCGGCGCCAGGTTCAGCACCAGGGCTCCGGCCATGAAGGCCAGAAGCTGTTGCAACGGAAAATTCGCCAGCGTGTCCCAGATCATCGCGCGCCCCCTTTTCCTGCCGCCTAGGCCGGGCGGCACGCGGCGTCAACTATTCGCGCGGATCCTGCGGCAGCCCGTCGGCAATATCGTAATAGTCGCCCTTGTCGGCGACGAAGATATGGCCCAGCAGGCGCAACCCGGTCGGGCTGTCGATGGCGCCGGCCGCCACGTCGATGATCTCGGACCCGTCGCGCTGCCAGAACAGCGAGCTGCCGCAGTCCGGGCAGAAGCCACGCCGGGCGATCTCCGAGGCGCGATACCATCTCGGCTGCCCCTGGATTTCCAGCGATTTCGGCAGGATCGCCGCCCAGTAATGCCCCGACCAGCGCCGGCACTGGCTGCAATGGCAGGCCTTCAGGTCGTTGCCGGCGTCATAGGTGCCGCGGAAGCGGATGGCGCCGCACAGGCAATGGCCGGTGAATTCAGTCGCGTCCGAATGTGTCATCCAGGATCTCCTGCAAGCGGTCTGCATCCTCTTGCGTGAAGGCGTCGGGCCGGTCGCTGTCGATGTCGAGCACGCCGATCAGCCGCCCGCCCTTGCCGATCACCGGGATCACCAGTTCCGAGCGGGTCGAGCTGGCACAGGCGATATGGCCCGGGAAAGCCTCGACATCCGGCACCAGCTGGGTCTGCCGCGTCCGCGCCGCCGCGCCGCAGACCCCGCGCGAGAAGGGAATCACCAGGCAGCCGTGGCCACCCTGGTAGGGGCCGATCTTCAGCAGTTCGGGCGCGGTGACGCGATAGAATCCGGTCCAGTCGAAACGCGCGTCCGAGTGGTGGATTTCGCAGGCCAGCGTCGCCATCAGCGCGACCTCGTCGGTCTCGCCATGGGTCAGGGCGCGGATGCGGGCGGCAAGGTCGTCGTAATCGGGCATGGCGCCAGACTAGCCGGGCGCGACGGGCCTGTCACGGGCCCATAGTGGTTGGGCATATGCACCAGCCGCCCCGGTATCGCCGGGCCGCCCAGCCCCGCCGGCATGGCGCCCTGGCAGGCCAGGATGATGCCGGCCATCACCGCAAAGACCGACCGGAACCACAGGACGCCCATGACAGGCCGCGCTTTTGCGCAAGGGCGCGTCCTGCCGCAACCGGCGGAACCGGATCGGGGAAGGTCTGCCTATGGCTGCAAGTCATCCAGGATCGCCGGCAGATCCCGGCGCAGCAGCGCCATGCCGCCCGGCTGCCAGCCCAGCGCCTGCAACCGCGCGCAGATCGGGCGGCGCAGCGCGGCGGCATCGGCGCGGGCGGGCAGGGGCGTCGTGCAGCCGGTCAGGCGGGAAACCTCGGCCAGCAACACGCGACGGTCCAGCACCAGGTCGCTGGCATTGTAGCTGCCGGCCATGGCCGCATCCTCCAGCACCAGCAACACGGCGCGGGCCAGGTCGGCGCCATGCAGCTCGGTCGCGACGCGCGGCGGCGGCGTGGTGCCGCGCAGGAAATCCCCGATCAGCCCGGCCCATTTCTGCGGCAGGCCCGGCCCATAGACCCCGGTCGGGCGCAGGCTGGCGGCCCGGAAATCCGGCGCGGCCATGGCGGCCAGCGCCGCCTCGGCCTCGGCCTTGACCTGGCCGTAAAGGCTGGTCGGGGCCGGGGAAAGCCCGTCGGGCAGCGCCATGCCCTGGGGATGGCCGTCATGGACAGCGCGCGAGGACAGGAAGACCACCCGCCCGACGCCCCGGTCCCGCGCCGCCCGGAACAGCAGCAGCGAGCCGTCCAGGTTGGCGCGGATGAAGCCCTGCGCATCCTCGCCCTCGCCGCCGCGATAGCGGCCGGGGACGTGCTGGAAGGCGGCGTGGACCAGCGCGTCGCAGCCGCCCAGGTCCGGGATATCGCCCAGGCGCCAGCCGGGCAGGGTGGCGACCTCATGTCCCGCCTGCACCGCGACGCGGTGGATCCAGCGCCCGACGAGCCCCGAGGCGCCGGTCAGCGCGATCCTCATGCCGCACCGGATGCGCTGCCGGGCGGGGGCGGCAGGTCGCGCGGATCGGGCACCGGCCCGTCGCCGGCATGGGCGCGCCACAGTTCGACCAGCGGGCGCAGGGCCTCGGCCTTGGCGTGATCCTGCCAGGGCTTTTCATATTGGTAATGCAGCACGCGGATGTCCTGCCAGCGCCACAGCTGGGGCAGGTTCAGCCAGACATATTGCAGCATGTTGTCAAAGACCGGCAGCCCGTGCCAGTTCGGGAAATGGCTTTCCAGAAAGGTCTGGTCGGTGCGGCGCCAGAACCGGCCGGGCTGGTCCAGCCGGGCCAGCATGACCTCGAATGTCGCCGCCGAGGGCCGGGCGGTAAAGACGCCCGAGTTCAGCCGGTGGAAATCGGCCAGGCTTTCATAGACGTTCGGTGCGGCGGAAAATTCCGGGTAGTCGAACAGCCGGTCGATATTCTGCAGCACGATGGCATCGGCGTCGATGAACACCACGCGGTCGTAATCCAGCTGCCACAGCCGCAGCTTGGCGAAATTGTCCAAGGGCGTGTGGAAGGGCGGCTTTTCGCCCTTGGTGAAGGGCGCGGCGCCGTGCAGCCGGTCGCGGGCGTGCAGGGCGTTGAACCCGTCCGATGTGGGCAGCAGGTCCACCCGCACCGGGCGCACGCCCAGCGCCCGCAGCCCCTCGACCGCGTCGGGGGGCAGGTCGGTGTAAAGCAGGACCAGGTCGGCAGTCGTGCCGGTCCGGCGCAGCGACCGGAACAGCGCCGCCGCCCCGGTCGCATAGTCGCGATTGGTCGCCAAGGTGACAAAGGCGCGGTCGGACCGCGCCTTGCCTGTCGGGTGGATGCCTTCCGCGGTCACGATACCGAACGCAGCCTCTTGCCTTCGGGATCATGCTCGATCCGCTGGGCGATGTCGCGGGTCCAGGCCGAAACGGCGGGCACGCGCGAGCGGTCGATGCGATGGGCATATCTGCGCGCCACGTCCACCACCTCGGACAGAAGCCCCTCGGCCAGGGTGATCGGCTTGAGGCCCAGGGCGAGGAACTGGTCGTTCCTGACCACCAGCTCGTTCTCGTCGGCCTCTTTCCGCGGATTGGGCAGATAGGCGACCTCGGCCCCGGTCATGCGCGCGACCAGCTCGGCCAGGTCGCGGACGCGATGCGTCTCGGTCATCTGGTTGAAGATGCGCACCCGCTCGCCCGATTGCGGCGCGTCTTGCAGCGCCAGCGCGATGCAGCGCACCGAATCCTGGATGTGGATGAAGGCGCGGGTCTGGCCGCCGGTGCCATGCACGGTCAGCGGATAGCCGATGGCGGCCTGGATCAGGAAACGGTTCAGCACCGTGCCATAGTCGCCGTCGTAGTCGAAGCGGTTGATGAGCTGCTCGTGCCGCCGGGTCTGGTCGGTATGGGTGCCCCAGACGATGCCCTGGTGCAGGTCGGTGATGCGCAGCCCGTCGTTCTGGGCATAGAACTGGAACAGGATCTGATCGAGGCTCTTGGTCATGTGATAGACCGAGCCGGGTCGGGTCGGATACAGGATCTGCTGCGCGCGCGGGCCGGCGGGCGTGTCGATGGACACGTCCAGATAGCCCTCGGGGATCGGGGCACCGATGGTGGAATAGCCATAGACCCCCATGGTGCCCAGATGCACCAGATGCGCGTCGATGCCGGTTTCCACCAGCGCCGCCAGCAGGTTATGCGTCGCGTTGATGTTGTTGTTGACCGTATAGACCTTGTGGCGGTCGGTCTTCATCGAATAGGGCGCGGCACGCTGCTCGGCGAAATGGATCACTGCGTCGGGGCGATGCTCGGCCAGCCAGGCCTTCAGCCGCTCGTATTCCGTGGCCAGGTTCAGCAGGTGGAAATGGATCCGCCGCCCGGTCTGCTGGTGCCAGATCCGGCAGCGTTCCTGGATCGAATCCATCGGCGTCAGCGACTGCACGCCCAGTTCGGTGTCGATCCAGCGCCGCGACAGGTTGTCCAGGATATGAATGTCATGGCCCAGGTTGGACAGGTGCAGGGCGGTCGGCCAGCCGACGAACCCGTCGCCGCCAAGAACTGCGATGCGCATGAGCTACTCCTTGATGTTGCCCCGCAGAAATGCGCGGTCAATGTGACAAAACGATGGCGTTTTGGCGATGGTTCCTGAACAGAAGGCGCGGTGCCCTGCGATTTCTTGCCGAAATCGTTGCATGACGGCACGGCGAACACTAAGGATTCCCTTTATGATCTCGCAGAAGACGAAATATGCCATCAAGGCGCTGATGGCCCTGGCAGACGAGGTCGCCGCCGGCGGCAATGCCCTGACGATCGAGGAGATCGCGCAGCGGTCCGGCGCGCCCAAGCGTTTTCTGGAGCATATCATGCTGGAGCTGCGCAACGCCGGCTATGTCGGCTCGCGCCGCGGCCGGGCGGGCGGCTATGTGCTGATCAAGCGGCCCAACGAGATTTCCATCGGCGAATTGCTGCGCCAGGTGGACGGGCCCATCGCGCCGCTGCCCTGCCTGTCGCGCCGCTCCTATCAACGCTGCGAGGATTGCACGGACGAGGCCACCTGCCGGCTGCGCCGCATGTTCGGCCAGGTGTTCTGGTCCTATCTGCTGCTGATCGAGTCGCTGACGCTGGAGGATCTGGTGGCCGAGGGCGGCCTGCCCGAGATGAGCGTGGTCTGAACCCGGCCCACGGGGGTTGCATTCTTGCCATGGCCCAGGTCGCGAAGGGCGATACGGCTTGACCCCAGGGCAGCCCGATAGCAGTTGTGACGCGACATTCGATCCATCCCGATGCCGGGGCGATGCCCCTGAGAAAGCACCGCAGGTCTGCCATGGTTGACAGTACGCCCGCCCCCAAGCACGCGCCCCTTGCCGCGGTCATCGGCTGGCCCATTGCCCATTCCCGCTCGCCCCGGCTGCACGGGCACTGGCTGAAACGCTATGGCATCGCCGGGCATTACGTGCCGCTGCCGGTGATGCCCGAACATCTGGCCGAGGTGCTGCGCGCCATGCCACACATGGGTTTCGTCGGCGCCAATGTCACCATCCCGCACAAGGAAAGCGTGCTGGCCTTGGCCGATGTCGTCACCGACCGCGCCGCGCTGATCGGGGCGGCGAACACGCTGATCTTCCGCGCCGACGGCAAGATCCATGCCGACAATACCGACGGCTACGGCTTCATCGCCAATATCCGCCAGCACGCGCCGGACTGGATCCCCGGCCTGGGCCCCGCCGCAGTGATCGGCGCGGGCGGCGCGGCGCGGGCCGTGGTCGCCTCGCTCTTGGAAAGCGGGGTGCCCGAGCTGCGTATCGCCAACCGCACCCGCATCCGGGCCGAACAGATCCGGTCCGAGTTCGGCGCCAAGGTCGTGGTCTATGACTGGGCGCAGGCCGGCAACATGCTGGAAGGCGCGATGACCGTGGTCAACGCCACCTCGATGGGCATGCAGGGCAAGCCGCCGCTGCGGGTGCCGCTGGACGCGCTGGCGCCGGGCACGCTGGTCACGGACCTGGTCTATACGCCGCTGATGACCCCCTTCCTGACCGAGGCCCAGGCGCGCGGCTGCGAAATCGTGGACGGGCTGGGCATGCTCTTGCACCAGGCCACGCCCGGCTTCGAGCGCTGGTTCGGCCAGCGCCCCGAGGTCGATGACGAATTGCGCCGGATCGTGCTGGCATGACCTACCGGCTGGGCCTGACCGGCGGCATCGGCATGGGGAAATCCACCGCCGCGCAGATGTTCCGCGACCTGGGCCATCCGGTCTGGGACGCGGATGCGGCCGTGCATCGGCTTTACGCGCCCGGCGGCGCGGCCGTCGCGCCGGTGGCCGCCGCCTTTCCCGGCGTGCTGCGGGATGGCGGCATCGACCGCGCCGCGCTGCGCGAGGCGCTGGCCACCGACCCCTCGGGCTTTGCCCGGCTGGAGGCCATCGTGCATCCGCTGGTGGCCGAGGACCGCGCCGGCTTCATCGCCGCGCACCAGGACGCGCCCATCGTGGTGCTGGACATCCCGCTGCTGTTCGAGGGCGGGTCCGAGCGCCAGATGGACGGGGTGGCGGTGGTCTCGGCCCCGCCCGAGGTGCAGCGGGCGCGGGTGCTGGCCCGCCCCGGCATGACCGAGGCGGATTTCCAGATGATCCTGTCGCGGCAGATGCCGGATGCGGAAAAGCGCAGGCGGGCGGATTTCCTGATCCCCTCGGACACGCTGGACGGCGCGCGCGCGGCCATCGTGGACATCTGCGCCCGGATCATGGCAGAACGGCCCCATGCGTGAGATCGTTCTCGATACCGAAACCACGGGCTTCGACCCCGATACCGGCGACCGCATCGTCGAGATCGGCGCGGTCGAGCTGATGAACCACCTGCCCACCGGACGCACCTTCCACGTCTATATCAACCCCGAGCGCCCGATGCCGCAGGAGGCCTTCGAGGTGCACGGACTGGGCGACGATTTCCTGCGCGACAAGCCGAAATTCGCCGAGATCGCGGCGGATTTCGTTGCCTTCATCGGCGAGGACACCCGGCTGGTGATCCACAATGCCGGCTTCGACATGAAATTCCTGAACGCCGAGCTGCGGCTTTGCGGCTATCCGGTCATGCCCTTCAGCCGGGCGGTCGATACGCTGGAACTGGCGCGCAGCCAGTTTCCCGGCGCGCAGAACTCGCTTGATGCGCTGTGCCGGCGCTTCCGCATCGACAATTCGGACCGCACGCTGCATGGCGCACTGCTGGACAGCGAGCTTTTGGCCGAGGTCTATCTGGCGCTGCGCGGCGGCCGTCAGCCGGGGCTGGTGCTGGAGACCGGGCCTCTGCACGGCGGCTCGGGCGCCGGGGCGCGGATGGAGGGTGGCGCCGCCCCACGGGGGCAAAGGCCGCGCCCGCTTGCCCCCCGCATCACCGAGGCCGAGGCCGAGGCCCATGCCGCCTTCGTCGCGAAACTGGGCGAAAAGGCGGTCTGGCTGCGCTATGGGGACGGGAAGCACTAGAAGGGCCGGAACCTTGCCCGCGGGGAAGCGGGTTTCCTCCGCAGGGCCGGCAACCGAAACGGAAAAAAGGACGGGAACCTTGATCAGGGATTGGTGGCAGTTCGTCCTGGCGATCTTTGAGCGGATGGACAAGATCCACATGAGCCTGATCGCCGCCGGCGTGGCCTTCTATGCCATGTTCGCGGTGTTTCCCGGAATGGCGGCGCTGTTTGCGCTGTGGGGGCTGTGGAACGACCCCGAGGTGATCGAGCAATACATCCACACCACCGACGGCTTCATCCCGCAAAGCGCCGCCGACATCATCTATGGCCAGATCAGCGCGCTGGTGGCGGCCGGGCGCACGCAGCTGGGCTGGACCACGGCGATTTCCTTCATCATCGCCACCGTCTCGGCGCGGGCCGGGGTGGACGGGCTGATCCGCGGCCTGAACGCGGCCTATGGCGTGCGCTCGCATTCCACGGTGATGGGCTTCCTGCTGGCCTATGTGCTGACGCTGGTCATCGTGCTGGTGATCGCCCTGGGGCTGGCCACGATCATCGTGGTACCCATCGCCTTCAACTTCCTGCCCGACGTGCCCTTGCGCAACTGGCTGATCGGCGCGCTGCCCTGGATGGCGATCTTTTTCATCGTGCTGGTGGTGATCGGCATCCTGTATCGCTATGGGCCGAACGTGAAGACGCCGCGCACGGCGATCTTCACCTGGGGCTCGGTCTTCGCGGCACTGGCCTGGGCGGCGGCCTCCTATGGGTTCTCGGCCTATCTGGCCAGCTTCAACAGCTACAACCGCATCTATGGCTCGATCGGCGCGGTGATCGCGCTGCTGATGTGGTTCTACCTGGGCGGGTTTACGGTGATGCTGGGGGCGCTGATCAACGTGGAACTGTCCCGCCGTCGCCGCTTCATCGCCGCCAAGAAGCTGCGGCAGGCGGCGCGGAAGGACGCGGGCAAGGCATCGTGAACGGCTTGCCCGCTCGAACTTGAAGGAGACGCAGCATGGAGCGATTCACCGGTGGTTGCCTGTGCGGCAAGGTTCGAATCGTTGCATCCGGGCGCCCCTGGCGGGTCGGCCTGTGCCATTGTCTCGACTGCCGCAAGCATCACGGGGCGCTGTTTCACGCCTCGGCAGTGTTTCCCCGCGACGCGGTGACGATCGAGGGCGAAACCCGCGATTACGCCGGGCGGCTCTTCTGCCCCCGCTGCGGCTCGTCCGTCCTTGCGCGCAGCGCGGATGAGATCGAGGTGAATCTGGGCTCGCTCGATGCCCCGAATCAGCTGGCGCCGACCTATGAGCTATGGACCATCCGCCGCGAATCCTGGTTGCCGCCGTTTCCGCTTGCAAGGCGATACGAGCGGGACCGGGTCGCCACGGGCCGCTTCGAGGAATAAGGGGGCAGCGGCAGGTTTCGCCCATCATCCGCAGCGCAAGCCCCGCCAGAACCGTTCCCATCAGCCAGCGCCGGACGACCATCCAAAGCGGCGCCCGGTCAGGAAGACCGCGATGCTGCCCTGGCCGGGCAGGAATCGCCACAGACCCCTTGCCTAGCTAGTGCCGCGACCCCGGCCGGGCGGCCGAGGTCAGCACCACCTGCGGCATCTCGGCGCCATCGCGCTTGTGCAGGTTCTCGACCCGGAAGCGCAGCCGCAGCAGGAACCGGCCGTCGCCCGTCTCCTGCTCGGCCTCGCCTTCCAGCTGGGTGGCGAAGGCCTCGATCAGCTGGCTGCCAAGGCCGGTGCCCTCGGCCAGGCTGCTGGCGCCGATCGAGTTCTCGACCTCCAGCACCGCATGGCCCGGCCCGTCCGCCCGCAGCGAGACCCGCACCCAGGGCTCGGCCTCGGGGTTGGAAACGCCGGAATATTTCAGCGCATTGGTGAAGGCCTCGGTCGCCAGCAGGCTCAGCGGTACCGCCTGGTCGGGCATCAGCACCAGCGGCTCCAGCCGGGTGTCGATGCGCAGCCCGGTGCCGGGGCCGACCGAGGCATTGGTCATCTGGTTGATGATGTCGCGGATCAGCCGATCGGCCTGGACCGAATCCAGATGCTCGGCCTGGTAGAGGTTGCGATAGATCGTCGCCAGCGACGCCACCCGGTCCTGGACCGAGCGCAGCACGCGGCGCGCATCGTCATGCTCGATCACCCGGATCTGCATGTTGATGATCGAGGCGATCAATTGCAGGTTGTTCTTGACCCGGTGATGCACCTCTTTCAACAGCACGGTCTTTTCGTTGACCGCGGCCTCCATCGCCTCTTCGTCGCGGATCAGGATGCGGGCCATGTTGTGGAAGGTCTGGCTCATGTCCTCAATCTCGGCCGGCGCGTCGGCCAGCACCGGCGGGGGCGCGGAACGGTCGCCGATGGCAAAGCGACGCATCTGGCTGCGCAATTCGCGGATATGGCGCAGCACCAGGCGATAGACGGCGAAATAGGCCACGGCCAGCGAGGCGGCCCACAGGATCAGCGGCAGGATCAGCGCCGTGCGCCGGGTGATGTCGATGCCGGTGATGCCGGATTCGGCGCGGTTCCACGACCCCAGCGCATAGACCAGGCCCGGCACCACCGGCACGACGCTGAACACCCGCCGCTCGCCCGAGTTGGAAATGTCGCGGAAGGTGGTCTCGCTGCGCGACAGGAGCGAGGGCAGCGACTTGCCGCGCGGCAGCACCTCGGTGATGTCGCCGGCGCCCTCGCGGTCCGAGGAGATCACCTCGCCCTGGTTGTTGAAGGTCAGGATGCGCGCGCCCTCGGTCCCCAGGCCCGAGACATGGGTCGAGCGCAGCAGGTCATGCGACATCGAGACGGCGATGAAGCCCAGCAACTCGACCCCGCGGTAAAGCGGCTGGATCACCACCAGCACCGACTTGCCGGTGACCGGCCCGTCCTCGCTGGTCGTGACCAGCGTGCCGGGGCTTTCGCTGAACTGGCGAAAGGCGGATTCGCCGGAAAGGTCGTGCACGCCGCGCACCGAGGAGCATTCCGTCACCCCGTCCAGCCGGGTGAAGCCGGCATAGACGAAGTTCACCGTGCGCTGCACCAGCCCGCGCATGATGTCGGAACAGGCCTGCGGCCGGTCCATGGTCTCCAGCACCGCCGGGCCCAGCGCATCGGCGGTGCCGAGCGCACTTTGCAACAGCGCCCTTTCCCCGGCAGCGGCGGTGGCGGTGCGGCCCAGCAGCGCGATTTCCGAGGATCGCTGGTATTCGCGCGACAGGTGCAGCGTCTGGATGACCGAGATCAGCCCGATGGGCAGGATCGCCACCGACAACAGGCCACCCAGCCGAAAGCCGAGGCCCTTGGTGAATTCCAGCCTGTCCAGGATGCGCCGCAGCACGACGCCATCTCAGCGCAGGATCGGGGTGTTCTGCGCCATCACCGCCAGCGTGGCACGGTCGGTCATCTCCAGTTCCTCGCCCTCTTCCAGGTGCAGAAGCTCGGCCAGCTTGCGCCGGCCGCGATTGGCACGCGACTTGACGGTGCCCACGGCAACACCGGTCATCGCCGCCGCTTCCTCATAGGAAAAGCCCGAAGCGCCGACAAGGATCAGCGCCTCGCGCTGCTCGTCGGGCAATTGCTCGAAGGCGGTGCGGAAATCGTTCAGCGCCAGCCGGCCGTCATGTTCCGGCCGCGCGGCCTGGCGGGCGGCGTGGAGACCGTCGGTATCGCTGATCTCGCGCCGGGTCTTGCGGCGGGCGGAATAGAAGGTGTTGCGCAGGATGGTGAACAGCCAGGCGCGCAGGTTGGTGCCGGGCTGGAACTTGTCGATATGGGTCCAGGCCTTGACGATGGTGTCCTGCACCAGATCGTCGGCCGAGGCCCCCTCGCGCGTGAGCGACAAAGCGAAGGCGCGCAGCGCCGGCAGGTGATCGACCAGTTCGTCCCGCGGATCGCCGTGGTCCTGGGGGCGGGCCGTCCGCGCCGGTTTCCGATCGGTCATCCGGTTCACTCCTGCTCGCGCAATTTGTCGAGCAACTGCAGGAACCTGTCGGGGATCTGCTGGGTCGCATCCTGCTCATAGACGCGGCGCAGATTCTCGTCGATCTGCTTTTCTATGGCTGCTCGCCTGCGTTCCTCACGCCTGGTATTCATTTTTTAGTTATTCCCGGTAATCTTGTGCGCACCTTGCCCAACCGTTACCTATCCGATCAGGTTCCGACACACGACGCATTTTTCGAGGTAGCCATGACCGCAGCGGATCTTGCCCAGTCCATCAGCCGGGAACTGCCCTATCTGCGTCGCTATGCGCGCGCGCTGACCGGCAGCCAGACCGCCGGCGACAATTACGCCGCCGCCACGCTGGAGGCGATCCTGACCGATCGCAGCCTGATGGATGGCGAGGACACCCGCCTCGGGCTGTTCCGCACCTTCCACGCCATCTGGCAAAGCTCGGGCCAGCCGGTCGAGCTGGGGGCGCAGAGCCCGCGCGAGGCCCGTGCCCAGGCGCATATGCGCGGCCTGACGCCCAATTCGCGCGAGGCGCTGCTTTTGCGCACCATCGAGGAATTGCGCTACGACCAGATCGCGCAGGTCATGCAATGCCCGCAGGCCGAGGCCGAGGAGCTGGTGCAGATCGCGCTGAACGAGATGGGGCAGGCGCTGACCGGCAAGGTCATGGTGATCGAGGACGAGACCATCATCGCCATGGACCTGAAGGGCATCGTGCAGGCCATGGGCCACGAGGTCACCGGCATCGCCCGCACCCATGCCGCCGCCGTCGACCTGGCGCATCAAAGCCGTCCGGACCTGATCCTGGCCGACATCCAGCTGGCCGACGGCTCGTCCGGGATCGAGGCGGTGAACGAGCTTCTTGCCAGCATGGGCGACATCCCGGTGATCTTCATCACCGCCTTCCCCGAGCGGCTGCTGACCGGCGACCGGCCGGAACCGGCCTTCCTGATTTCCAAGCCCTATTCCGAGGAGCAGGTGCGCTCGGCGGTCAGCCAGGCGATGTTCTTTGCCTCGACCGAGGGGCTGGCGGTGTCCTGACGCACCGCCGCCGCGCCGGGTGGCGCGCTGGAAAGGAGTGTTTGGGAAACGGTGAAAGGCGCGGACCCTGGCGCCCCGCCGCGCCGTTGCATGGGTATTTGGGGAACGAAGAAGCCGGGGGTCAGGCGCAGAGGGCGGCGCGGGCCTCGGCATGTTCGCGGGCCAGGCGGTCGATCAGCCGGGCGGCGGGGAGGATTTCACGCACCGCGCCGATGCCCTGGCCCGAGCCCCAGACCTGGCTCCAGGCCTTGGGCCGCGACGAGGCCTCGGCGAAGTTCATGTCCGACACATCGCCACGCTCCAGCCTGGCCGGGTCGAGCCCGGCGGCGCGGATCGAGGGCGCGAGGTAATTCCCCGACACCCCGGTAAAGAGCGAGGAGGTGACGACGTCCTCGGCCCCGCAATCCACGATCATGCGCTTGTATTCGGGCTGGGCATTGGCTTCCTCGGTGGCGATGAAGGGGCTGCCGACATAGGCCAGGTCCGCACCCATGGCCTGCGCCGCCAGCACCGCGCGGCCGGTGGCGATGGCGCCCGACAGCAGCAGCGGGCCGTCGAACCATTCGCGGATCTCCTGCACCAGCGCAAAGGGCGATTGCGGCCCGGCATGGCCGCCGGCACCCGCCGCCACGGCGATGAGCCCGTCGGCGCCCTTTTCGATGGCCTTGCGGGCGAAGCGGTTGTTGATGACGTCATGCAGCGCGATGCCGCCGCAATCATGCGCGGCCGCGTTCACCTCGGGGCGGGCGCCCAGGCTGGTGATCCAGATCGGCACGCGATGCTTGTGGCAGATCTCGATATCGCGCTGGAGGCGTGCATTCGAGCGATGCACGATCTGGTTCACCGCGAAGGGCGCCGCGGGATGGTCGGGATTGGCCTGGTTGTGGCGGTCCAGTTCCTCTTGGATCCGGGTCAGCCAGGCGTCGAGCAGCGGGGCCTCGCCGTCCTTTTCGCGGGCGTTGAGCGCCGGGAAGCTGCCGACGATCCCGGCCTTGCATTGCGCGATCACCAGTTCGGGCCCCGAGACGATGAACATGGGCGAGGCGACGACGGGGATGCGCAGATGCGACAGGATCGGGGGCAGCATGGGGTTCCTCGGGCTCGGGTGACGCGGGCAGATTGCCCGCGCCGCACCATGCTGCCAACCCTGCCGTGGCGTCGCGAGGGCGTCTCAGTAGGGCAGCGGGTGGCTGCAGTGCAGCTGGTCGATGCGCTTGAGCGCCTCGTCGGACAGCCGCAGGTCCAGCCCGGGCAGCAGGTGGTCGAGCTGCGCAAGATCGGTGGCGCCGATGATCGGGATCGCATGGAACGGCCGCTGGCGGGTGAAGGCGATGGCCATGTGGATCGGGTCCAGCCCCAGCTCGGCCGCGAGCCCATGCCAGGCGGCGACCGCGGCATCGGCGCGGGCGGTGCGCCGCCCGCCCAGGTTGCCCGGCCCGCCGCTGGCCCGGTCGGCTGCCGCGCGGCTGCCGGCGGGCTCGGCCCCGTTGCGGTATTTCCCGGTCAGCAGCCCCGCCGCCAGCGGCGAATAGGCCAAGAGCGTCACCCCTTCGTTCACCGCCAGTTCCGCCAGGTCGGTGTCGAAGGCGCGGTAGAGCAGGGAATATTCGTTCTGGATGCTGGCCATGCGCGGCGCGCCCATGCGTTCGGCCGTGTCGATCCAGCGCGCCGTGCCCCAGGCCGATTCGTTCGACAGGCCGATGGCGCGGACCTTGCCGGCGCGCACCGCCTCATCCAGGGCGCCCAGCACGTCCTGCATATGCGCGAGCGTCGCCGCACGGTCCTGTTTCGAAGGGTCGTAGCGCCAGTTCTGGCGGAAGGCATAGCTGCCGCGCACCGGCCAATGCAGCTGGTAGAGGTCGATATAGTCGGTTTTCAGCCGCCGGAGCGAAGCGTCGATGGTGCGGCGCAGGATGGCGCCGTCGAAGCCCTCGGCCCGCACCTTGTCGCCGGGGCCGGCGGCCTTGGTGGCGATCTGCACCCGGTCGCGGGTGCCGCGCGCGGACAGCCAGTCGCCGACGATTTCCTCGGTCCGGCCCACGGTCTCGCGCCGCACCGGGTTCACCGGGTAAAGCTCGGCCGTGTCGATGAAGGTGATGCCGGCGGCCAAGGCGCGGTCCATCTGCGCATGGGCATCGGCCGCGCCGGTCTGGTTGCCGAAGGTCATGGTGCCCAGGCAGACCGCGCTGACCCGAACCCCGCTGCTGCCAAGCGTCGTGCTGTCCATTACCGTCCTTTCGTCGCATCTGGCGGAAGAGAGTGGGAGTCGAACCCACCCGAGACAGGCTCACTGCCCCAACCGGATTTGAAGTCCGGCCGCCCCACCGGGGACGCTTCTCTTCCCTGTTCCCGCTCGTCCGGCCTGTCCGGCGTGAACAGGTCGATCCGGTGCGGGTTGATGCGACGAAGATCGCTCCGACGCAAGGTCAGACCGAGCCGGTCGAAGAAGTCAAGGATCTGGATCGCCACCTTGCGGCCGTTCTGCACCCGGTCGCGGAAATCCGGGGCGGTGAACCAGCCGTCTGGGCTGGCGGCGCCAAGGTCGCGGATGATGCCGACCATCTCGATGGTGGTGGCGCGGGCAAAGAAATGGTCATGCGCGATCTGGTCGATGCGGCCCTGGCGGGCAGCCATACGCAGGATGCGGCGGACCTCGGGTTCCTCGGCGTCGAAGGCATGGGCGAAGTCGCGCACGCGGGGCGGACGAAAGCGTTCCTCGCCCGAAAGCCGGGGCAGGATGCGCTCCAGCAGCGCCTCGTCCTCGGGCGCAAGCCGGGGCAGGTGGCCGGGCAGGCGGATGAAGGCGCCGTCCAGCGCGATGCGCCCTGCCGCCGCCTCGGTGCGCAGGAAGGTGGCGAAATCGGGCTTGGGCAGGCGCGGGTCCAGCATCAGCCGCAGCTTTTCCCGGCCCAGCCCCTGAAGATCGGCATTCTCGGCGTGAAAGGCGGCGAGTTCCGCCTGCATCTGCTGGCGCAGCGCCTGAAGCCGGGCGGGGCTGAGCGCCTGCCGCGTGCCGGGGACGATGGCGATGTCCGAAGCCGCGATGGCGCGGTCAAGCTGGGCCGGGGCCAGCGCGCGGTCGCGGGCAAAGGCACCGAGATCGACCAGCGCCAGCCCGGCCAGCGCCGACAGCGCCTCGGTCGGGTCGGGCAGGGCCATGGCGCGCAGCACGGCCAGCCGCTCGGGCCGGCTGCGGTGGCGGGCGGGGGCGCGCAGGTCGATCAGCCGGCCTCCGCCGATGGTGCGCCGGGCCGAGACGTCGCGCAGGATGAAGTGCTCGCCCAGGGTCGCGGCCAGGGGGCGGTCGAGGACGAGCTGCGCCAGCCCTTCCTCGCCCGGAGCCAGCGGCCCTTGCAGCGGCACGATGCGGGCGCCGGTTTCCGCCGCGCCCAGATGCAGGCGGGCGGGAAACCAGGTGGCCAGCGGCTTGGGCTCGGTCCCCAGCACGCGCAGCATCACGTCGATGCGCCGGGTCGGTGCGTGCAGCACGGGGTCCAGCGCCACGTCGCCGCGATGGATCGCCTCGCGCGTCACCCCCTCGCCGGCTAGGTTCAGGGCGCAACGCTGGCCGGCAAGGCCGGTTTCGGCCTTGCGGTTCTGGGCGTGAATGCCCCGCACGCGGGCCGGCAGCCCCGAGGGGCTGAGAAGGATCTGGTCGCCCGGCGCGACCCGGCCCGACAGCACCGTGCCGGTGACGACGGTGCCCGTTCCGGCCAGGGTGAAGCTGCGGTCGATGGCCATGCGAAAGCGCGCCTCGGCGGCGCGGGCGGCGGTCTGCGCCTCGGCCTGCACCAGCGCGGCGCGCAGGGCGTCGATGCCCGCCCCGGTCAGGGACGAGACAGGAAAGACCGGCGCCCCGGCCAGCCCGGTCGGGGCCAGCAGGTCCGCGATCTGGGCAGTCAGGGCGGCGATGCGGTCGGGGGGCGCAAGGTCGGATTTGGTCAGCGCGACCATGCCGTCGGCGATGCCCAGCAGGTCGAGGATCGCCAGATGCTCGCGCGTCTGCGGCATGATGCCGTCATCGGCGGCGACGACCAGCAGCGCCAGGTCGATGCCGCCGGCCCCGGCCAGCATGGTGTGGACGAATTTCTCGTGCCCCGGTACATCGACAAAGCCGGTGACGGCACCGCCGCCCAGGTCGGCATAGGCGAAGCCCAACTCGATGGTGATGCCGCGGGCCTGTTCCTCGGCCAGCCGGTCAGTCTCGATGCCGGTCAGCGCCCGGACCAGCGCGGTCTTGCCATGGTCGATATGCCCCGCCGTGCCGACAATCATCGCCCGCGCCGAGCCGCCGTCAATAGCCGGCCAGGAAGGGGTTGAAGCCGCCCCGCTTCCATTCGGTGTCCCGCATCATCAGGTCCAGGCCGAGGCTCGCCACATCGTCGGCGATGGGCTCAAGCGAGGGATTGCGGTTCTGATACAGGATCTTGACCCAGCGGTCGCATTCGCGGCAGACCTCGGCCTTGACCGTGGCCTCGCCAGTCTCGACCGAGCGATAGGAAATGCCCTTGGTCGAGCCGCAGCAGAGGCATTTCACCCGCACCTCGTTCCACAGCGTCTGGCAGGTGGCGCAGGAACAATAGCGCGCGCCCTCGGCGCCGATGCTTTCGGTCACGATGCTGGTCGCCGGGCGGCCGCCGCAGGCCGGGCAGATGCCGGTGCGGATCGGCACCAGTTGCGCCGCGTCCAGTATCGCCGCCCGCATCGCGGCATGGACCTGCAAGGCGGCGGCGGCGAACAGATGCGGGGCCACGCTGGCCTCGGGGATGGTGTCGGCCAGCACATTGCCCATGACCCAGTCCAGATCCGCAGGCTCGGCCGCCTGCAAGGCCGCCAGCGCCAGCCGCGCCGGCTCGGGCATGTCCAGCGCCGCCAGCCGCCCGAGCAGCAGCGGCAGCGCCTGTGCCAGCCCGTCGCGCATGGCGTTGCGATCAAGCGGCGGCATGCGGCTGGCGCGGGCCAGGTCGATCCGCTCGGGCGACAGCGGCTCGGGCTGGGGCAGTTCGCGGGCCAGATCGGCCTGCGCCCGGCAGATCCCGGCCAGGAAGCGCAGGTAGGGCGCAAGGTTCGGGCTGTGCCCGGCCAGGAAATCGAACCGCTCGGCGCGGGTCGAGAACAGCGCCGCGGGTTCGGGCAGGCGCGCCAGGGGAACCTTGGCGACGCCGCCGATCATCGAGGGATCAGGCTTCAGGGCGGTGGACATGGCTTCCTTTCGGGTCGCTTGCGCCTACTCTGCCGGGCCGCCGCCCTCGCGTCCAGCCAGTTCGCGCAACCATTTGCGATGGTGCCGCCAGGCCCAGCCGCCGGTCACGGTGCCGCGGGTCATGGCGCGGATGGTGCCGCGGGTCCAGATCGCCGCATAGACATGCAGGATGAAGGTCAGGATGATCGCCACCGCCGCCACCGCATGGATCAGCACTGCCCAGCGCCGCACCGGGATCGAGACCAGATGCGGGAAATATTCCTGCCAGATCATCACCCCCGATACGATCAGCACCACGATCAGCACCGACATGGCCCAGAAGACGAATTTCTGCCCGGCATTGTATTTGCCCAGCTCGGGCAGCTTTTCCTCTTCGCCGCGGACGACCTCGCCGATATGGCTGACCCAGGTGCGGTCCTCGGGCCGGGGCAGGTTCAGCCGCCACATCTGCAAAAACAGCAAAAGGAAGCTGAAGAACAGCAGGATGCCCACGAAAGGATGCAGCCAGCGCGTCATCTGCCCGCCGCCGAACAGCCCGGTCAGGAAGTAGAGCGAGGGGTGAAACAGCGCCAGCCCCGAAAGCAGCAGCACGATCAGGCTGGCCGCCGTCACCCAGTGGTTCAGCCGCGTGATGCCGCGATAGCGGCTGACCGTAACCGGACGGCGGCTTTCGATATGGTCGCCCGGGGCCGAGAACATGCGCTTGGCCATCACAGCACCTCTCTTTCCGGCGGGATCGGGGGCTCGCGCCCCGAGACCAGTTCCTCGGCATGGACCTCATCCTCGGCCGAGACCTTGTTGGCGCGCGTCATCAGCCCGTGCAGGACCGAGCCGACGGCCGCCGCGCCGATGGCGGCCAGGCCCAGCGTCTTGGTCACGCCCTTCCAGCCCTCGACCACGGGCGAGATGCGTGGCTGCTCTGGCAGGTCGGAATAAAGCGAGGGCTGGTCGGCATGGTGCAACACATAGAAGACATGCGTGCCGCCCACCCCTTGCGGGTCGTAGATGCCGGCATTGTCGTAGCCGCGCGACTTCAAGTCGTCGACGCGGGCCTCGGCATGGGCCAGCATGTCCTCCTTGGTGCCGAAGACGATGGCCTGGGTCGGGCAGGCCTTGGCGCAGGCCGGCCCCTGGCCCACCGCCACCCGGTCCGAACACAGCGTGCATTTGTAGCTGACATGGGTTTTCTGGCTGATGCGCGGGATGTCGAAGGGACAGCCGGTCACGCAATAGCCGCAGCCGATGCAATTCTCGTGGATGAAATCCACGATGCCGTTCGAATATTGCACGATGGCGCCGGGGGCCGGGCAGGCCTTGAGGCAGCCCGGATCGGCGCAATGCATGCAGCCGTCCTTGCGGATCAGCCATTCGAAATCGCCGGTCTGCGGGTTCTCGTATTCCGAGAACCGCATCAGGGTGAACATGTCGGGCGTCAGGTCGTGCGGATTTTCGTAAAGGCCGACATTTTCCTCGATCTCGGGATAGGTGTCGTTCCATTCGGCGCAGGCCGACTGGCAGGCCTTGCAGCCGATGCATTTCGATACGTCGATCAGCTTGGCCACCGGCGTCAGTTCGCGCGTCGGCGGCGGCAGGTCGGGCATGGCCGAGGCGCGGACGACATCGCCCGGCCCCAGGTTGGCCTGCATCGGCTGCACCGGCGGGTTCGAGACCGCGGTGCGCGGGCTGTCGAGGTTCGGATCGGTCGTCATGACACCGCCTCCCCTGTCGCGGGTTCGATATTGACCAGGAACGCCTTGAATTCAGGCGTTTCCACATTGGCATCGCCGACAAAGGGCGTCAGGCTGTTCGGCCCGAACCCCTTGCGCGCCGCGCCCATGAAGCCCCAGTGCAGCGGGATGCCGATGACATGCACCAGCTTGTCGCCGCATTGCATCGGCTTCAGCCGTCCCGTCACCAGGGCCTTGGCCCTGACCTCGCCCCGCTTGGACCAGACCCGCACCCAGCCGCCGCGCCGGATGCCCTTTTCGGCGGCCAGCTCTTCGCTGATCTCGACGAAGAACTCGGGCTGCAGGGCAGCGTTGATGCGGTTGTGCTTGGTCCAGTAGTGGAAATGCTCGGTCAGGCGATACGAGGTCGCCGCGATCGGGAACTCCTCGCTGGTGGCGAATTGCTCGGCATCGCTGGCAAAGACCCGTGCCACCGGGTTGCCGCGCATCTGCGGGTTGAACACGTTGGCCAGGGGCGACTCGAACGGCTCCATATGCGTCGGGAAGGGACCGTCGCGCATCAAGCCCCGCGTGAACAGGCGCGAAACGCCTTCGGGGTTCATGATGAAGGGACCGACATCGCCGGGCCTGGCCGTGGGCGCGATGTCGGGCACGTCGTAGCCGGTCCATTTCTCGCCGTCCCATTCCAGCAGCTTGCGCGAGGGATCCCAGGGCCGGCCCTGCATGTCGGCAGAGGCGCGATTGTAAAGGATCCGCCGGTTCAGCGGCCAGGAAAAGGCCCAGTTCGGATAGGCGCCGGTCTCATCGGGGTCGATATTGTCCCGTCGCGCCATGTTGTTGCCGTCCTCGTTCCAGCAGCCGGAATAGATCCAGCAGGCGCCCATGGTCGTGCCGTCGTCACGATACTGGCTGAAATTCAGCAATTGCTTGCCCTTGGCGGTCAGCAGTTTCGTCGGGTCGGCGGTGTCGTAGACATCCTCCAGCGCCCGGCCGTTCAGCTCCTTGGCCAGTTCCTCGGGCGAGGGCTCGTCGGGGTCGGCATAGTCCCAGGTCAGGTTCAGGATCGGGTCGGGGAAGACGCCGCCTTCCTCCTGGTAGAGCTTTTTCACGCGCAGGAAGATCTGCGCCATGATCCAGGTGTCATGCCTGGCCTGGCCGGGCGGCGTCGCCGCCGACCAGTGCCATTGCAGCCAGCGGCCGGAATTGACCAGCGCGCCATCATCCTCGGCAAAGCAGGACGAGGGCAGTTCCAGCACCTCGGTCTGGATCGAGGCGGTGTCCACGTCGTTATGTTCGCCGTGGTTTTCCCAGAAATGCGCCGTCTCGGTCGCCAGCGGGTCCATGACCACCAGGAGCTTCAGCTTGCTGAGCGCCGCCGTGACCTTGCCCCGGTTCGGGAAGGACAGCAGCGGGTTGAAGCCCTGGCAGAAATAGATGTTGACCCGGCCGGCATCCATCAGCTCGAACATGCGCAGGATGTCATAGGTCGGCACGTCCAGCTTGGGCAGGTAGTGATAGGCCCAGTCGTTCTCGGCCGTGGCGGCGTCGCCCCACATCGCCTTCATGAAGCTGACCATGAACTTGGGATAGTTCTGCCAATAGCTGGTCTGGCCCGGCCGCAGCGGCGTGAAGCTGCGGCTGGACATGTAGGTCTGCCAGTCCGGCTCTTTCTCGGTCGGGATGTTCAGGTAGCCGGGAATCAGGTTCGACATCAGCCCGATATCGGTCAGGCCCTGGATGTTGGAATGGCCGCGCAGCGCGTTCATCCCGCCGCCCCGGACGCCGATATTGCCCAGGATCAGCTGCAGCATCGCCATGCCGCGGATGTTCTGCGAACCCTTGGCGTGCTGGGTCCAGCCCAGCGCATACATCGAGGTCATGGTCTTGTCGGGCGCCGAGCACTCGCCGATCATCTCGGCGATCTTGAGGAAGCGGTCCCTGGGCGTGCCGCAGACCTGTTCGACCAGTTCCGGCGTATAGCGCGAGACATGTTCCTTGAGCAGGTTCCAGACGCAGCGCGGATGCTCCAGCGTCATGTCCACGGTGGCAAAGCCGTCCTCGCCGATGACATAGTCCCAGCCCGACTTGTCATAGTCGCGCTTTTCCGGGTCGTAGCCGGTGAACAGCCCGTCGCTCCAGCCGAACTCGTCCTTCACCAGCCAGGCGGCATTGGTGAAGTTGCGGACGTAATCCCATTGCACCTTGTCGTTCTGGATCAACCAGTTGATCAGGCCCATCAGGAAGGCAATGTCCGAGCCGGGCCGGATCGGCGCATAGTAATCGGCCACCGAGGCGGTGCGGGTAAAGCGCGGGTCCACCACGATCAGCCGGGCGCCGCGCGTGGCCTTGGCTTCGGTCACCCATTTGAATCCGCAGGGATGGGCTTCGGCGGCATTGCCGCCCATGACGACCACGAGGTCGGTATTCTTGATGTCGGTCCAGGAGTTGGTCATCGCTCCACGGCCAAATGTCGGGCCCAAACTGGACACCGTGGGGCCGTGTCAGACGCGCGCCTGGTTGTCGAATCCGACGATCCCCATGGATCTGACCACCTTGTAGGTCAGCCATGCGGTTTCATTGGTGGTGGCCGAGGCCGCCAGGTAGCCGGTGGTGGTCCATCGGTTGACGGGCACGCCGTCGTCGTTGGTCAGCACCATGTTGGCATCGCGGTCATCCTTGAGCGCGCGGGCGATCTTGTCCAGCGCCTCTTCCCAGGAGATCTCCTCGAAGCTGGCCGCGCCGGGCCGGCGGATGCGCGGCGTGGTCAGGCGCGTCTCGGCATTGACGAAGTCCTTGAGCGCCGCGCCTTTCGGGCAAAGCGTGCCGCGATTGGTCGGATGGTCGGCATCGCCCTCGATATGGACGACCCTGGCCTCTTCGCCGGCCTTCAGGTCGCCGTCGGAATAGATGATGACGCCGCAGGCGACCGAGCAATAGGGGCAGGTATTGCGCGTCTCGGTCGTCGAGGCCAGCTTGAAGGCACGCACATGCGCCTGTTCCGCCGCCTCCGCCCCGCCGAAGCCCATGGCCCCCAGCGATGTCGCCGCGACACCCGCACCCGCCAGTTTCAGGAAACCGCGCCGCGAGAGGTCGATATTCATCGTGCCCTCCTTTTGCCTGTCGTAGAGATAGGTACCGGGTCAGGATCACCCGGTATGGTAGTTCTGTCAAGCGCGGCAGGACAAGGGGCGGAACCTTTCGGCCCGCCCCTTTTCCCAGAAAAACCGGGGGTTTTTGCCATGCTGTGACCGTGGTGCCGGTCAGACCTCGACCGAGACCGCCCCGATCGGATGCGAGCAGCAGGCCAGGATATAGCCCTCCTCGATATCCTCGTCGGTGATGCCGCCGTTATGGACCATATGCACTTCGCCGGCGGTCTTGCGAATCTTGCAGGTGCCGCACAGGCCGAAGGTGCAGCCCGAAGGGATGTTCAGCCCATTGGCCTTGGCCACCGCCAGCACCGTGTCGGTCTCGTTGCATTTCGCCACCACGCCCGAACTTTCGAAGGTGATCTGGGCGGCGCTGTCCTCGTCCGGGACCACGTCGTCCAGCACCGGGGCCTCGGCCTCGGTGCGGATCGGGGCGCCGAAGCTTTCCTGGTGATAATGGTCCATGTCGAAGCCCAGCGCGATCAGCATGTCGCGCACCGCCTGCATGAAGGGCTCGGGCCCGCAGCAGAACACCTCGCGCTCAAGGTAGTCCGGGGCCATCAGGCCCAGCATGATCTGGTTCAGCCGGCCGCGATAGCCGTGCCAGGTGCGGAACGGGTCGGAGTCCTCGACCGTGAAGCGCAATTGCAGCCCCGGCACCCGGTCGGCCATGCCTTCCAGCCGCTGGCGGAAGATGATCTCGCTAGGGCTGCACGCGGCATGGACGAAGACGATGTCCGGCATCTCTCCCGAATCCCAGGCCCAGGTGGTCATCGACATTACCGGGGTGATGCCCGAACCGGCCGAGATGAACAGGTATTTCGGCGCCTCGTGCCGGACGAAGGAAAAAATCCCCGCCGGCCCGAAGGCCTTGAGCCGCATGCCCGGCCGCAGGTGGTCGATCATCCAGCGCCCGCCGACGCTGCCCGGCTGCGCCTTGACCGTGACCGAGATGGACAGCGGCCGCGACGGGCTGGAGCTGATCGTATAGGTGCGCTGCACGTTGCCGCCCGGAACCGGCAGGTCCAGGGTGACGAACTGGCCGGGCTGATAATCGAACCAGGCCCCCGAAGGCGCGCGGAAGGTAAAGGTGGCGGTGTCCGAGGTCTCGGGCACCACCATCACGCATTCCAGCGGCTCGTCGTCCTTCCACGGCTTGTCGCCGAATGCCTTGACCAAGACCGCCATTATTCCGCCGCCATGGCCGGACGCGGCGACAGGCGATCCAGCATCTGCCGCACATACCAGTCGACGAAATGGATCACGCCCTCTTCCTGGTGGGGCGAATAGGGGCCGGGCTCATAGGCCGGGGACAGGATGCCCTTCTGGTTCTCCTCGACCACGCGGCGGTCCTCGTCATTGGTGGCCAGCCAGACCTCGGTCAGCTTCTGCAGGTCGTAGTCGACACCCTCGACCGCATCCTTGTGGACCAGCCATTTCGAGGTCACCTCGGTCTCGGTGGGCGAGATCGGCAGCAGGCGGAAGACGATGGCATGGTCGGGCAGGAAGTGGTTCCAGCTGGACGGGAAGTGATAGAACATCAGGCTGCCGGCGTCGTTCCACGGGATCGTGCCCATGCGCCGGTTCACCGCCGCCTTGGTGGACATGGTGAAGCTTTCGGCATTGTTCAGCAGCGGCACGCGGGCGAAGCGCCATTGCATCCCCGGCTCGTTCACGAAGCGCGCGGGCAGGCCGGCCTGGTCGCAGCGGTTCCAATGCGCCAGGATCTCGGGCGAGGCGGCGTTGGGCCCCTCCATCACCGTCATCAGCGGGTTGTCGGAATAGGTCCGGCACAGCGAGGGATGGCTGCCGCCGCAATGGTAGCATTCGCGGTTGTTCTCGATCACCAGCTTCCAGTTGCCCTTCTCGACGATGGTCGAGGTGAAGGCGACCTTGGCGTTTGCGAGGTCGCTGGCGCCGACGTAATCACGCAGATAACCGCCCAGCGGCTCGAAATCCGGCGGGTTGTCGGCCAGGCAGATGAACACCATGCCGCCCTCGGTCCGGCAATGGACCGGCTTGAGGCTGTATTTCGAGGCATCGAAATCCGGCCCCATGTCGCGGGCGAACAGCAGTTTGCCGTCGAGGTCGTAGGTCCATTGGTGATAGGGACAGACCAGCTTGGGCGAGCTGCCGTTCTGCTTGGGGCACAGCCGCTGGCCGCGATGGCGGCAGACGTTGTGGAAGGCACGGATCTGGCCGTCGGCGCCGCGCACGATCACCACCGGATACTGCCCGATCTGCAAGGTGGCGTGGTTGCCGGTCTTGGGAATGTCGCAGGAAGGGATGGCGAACACCCATTCGCGATACCAGAGATTCTCCAGATCGGCCTGGTAGACGCCCTGGTCGCAATAGAGGTCGCGGCTGAGCGAGAAGTTCTTTCGCCGGTTGGCGAGCTGGTCCAGGATTTCGGCTGTGTTCAGCATGGCTTGATTCCGTCACAAGGGGCGTCCTTGGCAAAGCATTGCACCGCTTTGGCGGGTCGCAATTCGCCAAATGCGACGCCCGGATGACGCAAACGCACCTCGGGCGCTTTTGCGTAGCCCCGAGCCCCGCCTCCAGAGACAGGCAGGCCCCGAAAGGGGTCATTCGGAAGCGGCTGCCACGCCGCCAGCAAGCGCGGGTATAAGCCTGGGGATAAACGGCCGCGACTCGGGAGGTCGAATCTGTGGAGATCGCGCGGCCTTTTCCATGTCTACGGATCGCCGCTTGGGACAGAGCAGGAACGGAGCCGGCTTCTCCACATGTCCATAACCGGCTGCAAACCACCCACAAGCTGTGGAAAAGAAAAATTTTCACAAACTTATCCACAGGTGGTTTTTGCTTATCATGCTGTTTGTGATGGAATTTTTCGTTAACAAATCGTTAACGGTGTTTTTTTCCCCAAGCGCCGCGGTCTGGGGAAGGTCAAGGCGGAGCCGGGATTTCCAGTCATCCACAGGCCCAACAACATCATCATCCTTATCTTTATCTTCATTTCTTTTTGATAGAGAGAGGACGGCGGAGGTGTGCCATGAACGATTTCCTGCCCCTTGCTTACCCCTGGATCAAAGCGTTGCATGTCATGGCGGTGCTTTCCTGGATGGCGGGGCTGTTTTACCTGCCGCGGCTGTTCGTCTATCACGCGGAACGCGGCCATATCGGGCAAGAGCCAGCGCAATCCTTCCAGATCATGGAGGACAAGCTGCTGCGGCTGATCATGAATCCGGCGATGATCGTGACCTGGATCGCCGGCCTTGCGCTGGTGCTGACGCCGGGAATCGTGGACTGGACGATGATCTGGCCCTGGACCAAGGCAGCCGGCGTGCTGGGCATGACCTGGTTTCACATGTGGCTGGCCGGCCAGCGCAAGGCGCTGCTGCAGGGCCGGGGCCTGAGCGGGCGGCGCTATCGGATGATGAACGAGGTGCCGACGTTGCTGATGGTCCTGATCGTGCTGTCGGTGATCGTGAAATTCTAGAAGAATTGACTCGCGCGCGGATTATGCCTATGTGACGCGGCATCCGCCGTCCGGCGGATTTTTCCTGACACAGTTTCCTGCGCGGGCCGATCATGCGTCGGGCAGCGCGCGCCCATAGGCTAGATATGACCGAAGAACGTCTCAACCTGTCCGATCTCAAGGCCAAGAGCCCGGCCGATCTGCTGGCCATGGCCGAGGAATGGGAGATCGAGAACGCCTCGACCATGCGCAAGGGCGAGATGATGTTCTCGATCCTCAAGGAACATGCCGAGGAGGGCTTCGAGATCGGCGGCGACGGCGTGCTGGAGGTGGTCCAGGACGGTTTCGGTTTCCTGCGCTCGCCCGAGGCGAACTACCTGCCGGGTCCTGACGACATCTATGTCAGCCCCGACATGATCCGCCAGCACAGCCTGCGCACCGGCGACACGGTCGAGGGCGTGATCCGCGCGCCGGGCGAGAATGAGCGTTATTTCGCCCTGACCAAGGTCGAGAAGATCAATTTCGAGAATCCCGAAAAGGCCCGCCACAAGGTCGCCTTCGACAACCTGACGCCGCTTTACCCCAATGAGCGGCTGAAGATGGAGATCGAGGATCCGACCATCAAGGACCGTTCCGCCCGGATCATCGACCTGGTGGCGCCGATCGGCAAGGGCCAGCGTTCGCTGATCGTGGCGCCGCCACGCACCGGCAAGACCGTGCTGCTGCAAAACATCGCCCATTCGATCGAGAAGAACCATCCAGAGTGCTATCTGATCGTGCTGCTGATCGACGAGCGGCCGGAAGAGGTGACGGACATGCAGCGTTCGGTGAAGGGCGAGGTCATTTCCTCGACCTTCGACGAACCCGCCAGCCGCCATGTCGCCGTTTCGGAAATGGTGATCGAAAAGGCCAAGCGCCTGGTCGAGCATAAACGAGATGTTGTTATCCTTCTGGATTCTATCACAAGACTTGGTAGGGCCTTCAACACCGTGGTGCCCAGTTCGGGCAAGGTGCTGACCGGCGGCGTCGATGCGAATGCCTTGCAGCGTCCGAAGCGGTTCTTTGGCGCGGCGCGCAACATCGAGGAAGGCGGTTCGCTGACCATCATCGCCACGGCGCTGATCGATACCGGCTCGCGCATGGACGAGGTGATCTTCGAGGAATTCAAGGGCACCGGCAACAGCGAGATCGTTCTGGACCGCAAGGTGGCCGACAAGCGCGTGTTCCCGGCGATGGACATCCTCAAGTCCGGCACCCGCAAGGAAGAACTGCTGGTGGATGCCAAGGATCTGCAAAAGACCTATCTGCTGCGGCGCATCCTGAACCCGATGGGAACCACGGATGCGATCGAATTCCTGATCTCGAAGCTGAAGCAGACCAAGACCAACAGCGAATTCTTCGATTCGATGAACGCCTGACGGCGCGGAGGATGCGGTGGATACGATCTTTGCCGAGGCCACCCCGCCCGGCCGAGGGGGGGTTTCCGTCGTCCGCCTGAGCGGACCGAAGGCGCGTGCGGTCTTGGAATCCTTGGCCGGACCAGTGGCGACGCCGCGCATGGCGGCGCTGCGGGCGCTGCGGGACGGAGAGGATCTGATTGACCGCGCGTTGGTCATCTGGTTCGAGGAAGGCCACAGCTTTACGGGTGAGGAAGTGGCCGAAATGCATCTGCACGGTGCGCCGGTCATTGCCAACAGGCTGGCGCAGGCGCTTCTGGCCCGGGGATTGCGAAGGGCCGAGGCAGGAGAGTTCAGCAAGCGGGCCTTTCTCAATGGCCGCATGGACCTGGCTGAAGCCGAAGGGTTGGCCGATCTGCTTTCCGCTGAGACGGAAGCACAGCGAAAGCTGGCAATGCGGGCAACAGAAGGGGAACTGGGTCGAAAGGCCGATGAACTGCGCGCCAAGTTGGTTCGTGCCGGGGCCCTGATCGAAGCCAGCATCGATTTCGCCGATGAGGAGGTGCCCGAGGAGGTTCCGGCAGAGGCGCTGGATTTGATCGAGGCGGTTCGTAGCGATATCCGGCTGATGCTGGCAGGCTATCCGGCGACCGAACGGTTGCGGCAAGGTTATGTCGTGGCGATAATCGGGCCGCCGAACGCCGGGAAATCGACGCTTCTGAATCGCATCGGCCAGCGCGACATCGCCCTGGTTTCCGAGATCGCGGGGACGACGCGGGATATTCTGGAACTTCATACCGATCTGCGCGGCTTGCCGGTGACCTTCCTGGATACGGCCGGGTTGCGCGAAAGCAGTGATCCCGTGGAGGCCATGGGGGTTGCGCGGGGGGTGCAGAAAGCGGCCGAGGCCGACTTGCGCATCCACCTTTCGGTTGATGGGCTTGCCGGCGAAGCCGCGAAGGAGGACGATATCATCGTTCGTGCCAAGGCAGATCTTGGGCGAGGCGCAGGAATATCGATCTCGGGCCTGACCGGGGAAGGGGTCGCGGAATTGCTGGATCTGGTCTATGATCGCCTGCGAGTCAGGGCGGCAGCGTCCGGGCTGGTGGGACACAAGAGGCAGGCGGAAGCCTTGCAGCGCGCCCTGGCAGCCCTTGAAGTCGAGTATAGCACCGCACCGGAGTTTCTTGCCGAAGCCTTGCGGCAAGCGGCACAAGCTTTGGCGATGATGGTTGGGCGGGTGGGGGCCGAGGATTATCTGGACGAGATCTTCAGTTCCTTCTGTATCGGAAAATAGGGTTTCACGTGAAACAATTCGACGTAATCGTGATTGGTGGAGGCCATGCCGGTTTGGAAGCCGCCATGGCTGCTGCGCGCATGGGCGCGGAAACCGCGCTGATAACGCTGAATCGCGATGATCTGGGTACGATGTCCTGCAATCCCGCGATTGGCGGGTTGGGAAAAGGCCACCTGGTGCGTGAAATCGATGCGCTTGACGGTGTCATGGGAAGACTGGCCGATGCCGCCGGCATCCAGTTCCGGCTGCTGAATCGCCGCAAGGGGCCTGCTGTGCAGGGACCGCGCGCACAAGCTGACCGCAAGATCTATCGAGCCGCTGCGGCGCGGGTCATGGCCGGGCAGGCCGGCTTGTCCCTGGTGCTTGGCGAAGCAGCCGAATTGCTGCATGAACAGGCCGAGTTGCGCGGTTTGCGGCTGGCCGATGGCACAGAATTGCAGGCCCGGCAGATCATCCTGACCACGGGAACCTTTCTTAACGGGTTGATTCACATAGGCGATGTGACCCGTCCCGCCGGCCGTTGGGGCGGGCCGGCATCGGTGCAGCTTGCTGCATCGCTTCGCCCGCTCAACCTACCGCTGGGTCGACTGAAAACGGGCACTCCCCCGCGCATTCTTCGCAGCAGCATCGACTGGGAAAGCCTGGATCAGCAACCGGGCGACGATGAGCCGACAATGTTCTCCTATCTGTCCTCGGGCCCGAAGATACGGCAGATCAGCTGCGCGATTACCCATACGAATCCAGAAACCCACGGGATCATCCGCGACAACCTGGCCCGTTCGGCGATGTATGGCGGCCGCATTGATGGGGTGGGGCCTCGCTACTGCCCATCGATCGAAGACAAGATCGTCCGCTTTGCCCAGAAGGATTCGCACCAGATTTTCCTGGAGCCGGAAGGTTTGGACAGTGATCTGGTCTATCCCAATGGCATTTCGACATCCTTGCCCGAAGATGTCCAGCTGGCCTATGTCCGGTCGATCCGCGGCCTGGAAGCGGCTGAAATCGTGCAGCCCGGCTATGCGGTGGAATATGACTATGTCGATCCGCGGGCGCTGACGCCGACGCTGGAAACCAAGGCCCTGTCGGGGCTGTTCCTTGCCGGACAAATCAACGGCACGACCGGCTATGAGGAGGCCGCAGCGCAAGGCTTGGTGGCGGGCCTCAATGCCGCGCTGAAAGCGCAAGGCCGAGAGATGCTGCATTTCTCCCGTTCTCAAAGCTACATCGGAGTGATGATCGACGATCTTACCACCCGAGGCGTCAGTGAACCTTACCGGATGTTTACTTCCCGCGCAGAATTTCGCCTTTCTCTGCGGGCGGATAATGCAGACCAGCGCCTGACCCCGCTGGGGATTGAGATCGGCTGCGTGGGGCAAGCGCGCCAGCAGGCGTTCTCCGAAAAGATGCGGCGCTATTCCGCGGCGCGGATTCGGGCCGAATCCGTAAGCCTTACCCCTACGGAACTTTCCCGAGCCGGGATCGAGGTGCGGCAAGATGGTGTTAGGCGCAGCCTGTTCGCGCTGCTTGCTCAGCAGGAAATACCGCAAGATCAAGTTCTTGCACTGGACGACGAGCTTTCTTCGTACGACCCGGCCACTATTGCGCAACTGGCAGCGGATGCGCTCTATCATCAATACATGGACCGCCAGGGCAAAGATGCCGAACTGTTGCGCAAGGAAGAGTCCGTGGTCATTCCGGCCGAGTTCGACTATGATGCGCTTTCGGGCCTGTCAAATGAACTCAAATCCAAGCTGAACAGATATCGGCCCGGAACCCTCGCCGCGGCCGCGGGGATCGAGGGCATGACTCCCGCGGCCTTGACGCTGATTCTCGCCGTGATCCGCATTGGTGCCCGGAAAACCGCGTGATGGGTGTTTCACGTGAAACAGAGCGTCTTGCTGCCTATGTGGGGTTGCTGCGGAAATGGAACCCGGCGATCAACCTGATCGCACCGTCCACGGTAGAGCAGATCGAGACCCGGCATATCGCGGACAGCTTGCAATTGGCCGAGATTGCTGAAAATTCTCCGGGAAATTGGGTCGATCTGGGCAGCGGTGGCGGATTTCCCGGTGTCGTGATGGCGATCATGCGGCCTGAGCTGCAATTGACCATGGTGGAAAGCGACCAACGCAAGGCTGCCTTCTTGCGCAATGTGCTGCGTGAGCTGGCGCTGCCGCATGCGCGAGTGCTGTGCAAGCGCATCGAGGCCGTGGATAGGCTTGATGCTGCCAATATCAGCGCAAGGGCCCTTGCCCCGCTTCCTCAGCTCATGGCATATGTGGACCGGCACCTGAGCGCATCTGGAACGGCATGGCTCATGAAGGGCCGAAACTGGCAGGACGAGGTCGCTCAGGCGCGAACCGATTGGAAATTCGAACTAAAGCCCCATCAAAGCACGACTGACCCTGACGCGGCCATTCTGGAAATTACGGAAGTTCGCCATGCATGAGACACGCATCATTGCCGTTGCAAACCAGAAGGGCGGCGTGGGAAAGACCACCACGGCGATCAATCTTGGCGCTGCCCTGGCCGAGCAAGGCCAGCGGGTCGCGATCATAGATCTTGATCCGCAAGGCAACGCTTCGACAGGACTTGGGGTGGCGCTGGAGGATCGGGTTCTGACCTCTTACGATCTGCTGACCGGCGAGCAGGCGTTATCCGAGACCCTGCGCGACACGGCGATCGCCAACCTTCGTCTTGTCCCATCCAATCGGGATCTGGCCTCGGCAGATTTCGAACTGTCCAATCGTTCCGGCCGGACCCAGCTCCTGCGGCGAAAGCTGACGGTTCCTGCGGAGCTGGACTATATCCTGATCGATTGCCCGCCGGCGCTTGGCCTTCTGACCGTCAATGCCATGGTAGCTTCGGACAGCGTCCTGGTGCCGCTGCAAGCCGAATTCTATGCGCTGGAGGGGCTTTCGCAACTGCTGATGACCGTGCGCGAGGTTCGCCAGACCGCCAATCCCGACCTGCGGATCGAGGGCGTGTTGCTGACCATGGCGGATAATCGCAACAACCTGTCGCAGCAGGTCGAGGCAGATGCGCGCAACACCCTTTCCGGGCTGGTCTATCGCACGGTGATTCCGCGCAATGTCCGGCTGTCCGAGGCGCCGTCCCATGCCATGCCGGTGCTGCAATACGATCCGAACTCCAAGGGAAGCCACGCCTATCGCGAATTGGCTGCCGAGTTCCTGTCCCGTCAATTCGCGACCGCCTGAGGAGGAATTATGGCAGAGAACAAGCTTGAAAAGCGCGGTCTGGGTCGTGGCCTTTCGGCCCTGATGGCCGATGTCGACCTGATTCCATCCGAACGTCCGGCCCCGCGGCAGATCCTTCCGGTCGAGCAGCTGACCCCCAACCCCGACCAGCCGCGCCGCAGCTTCGCCCCCGAGGCCTTGCAGGAACTGGCCGATTCGCTGAGGACGCGCGGCATGTTGCAGCCGCTGATCGTCCGCCCGCACCCGTCGGATCGCGGCCTTTACCAGATCGTTGCCGGTGAACGGCGCTGGCGCGCTGCGCAGATTGCCCAGCTTCACGAGGTGCCGGTCATCGTCCGCGACCTCGACGATACCGAGGTGCTGGAGGTCGCCATCGTCGAGAATATCCAGCGCGCCGACCTGAATGCCATCGAGGAGGCGGCATCCTATCGCCAGCTTATGGACCGTTTCGGCCATACCCAGGAAAAGCTGGCGGAGGCGCTGAACAAGAGCCGCAGCCATATCGCCAACCTGTTGCGCTTGCTGAACCTGCCGGAACAGGTCCAGGCTTGGCTCAAGGAAGGCAAGCTGACCGCCGGACATGCCCGCGCCCTGATCACCGCGGCCAATCCGGTCGAACTGGCGCGGAAGGTGATCGAAAAGAACCTCTCGGTGCGCGAGACCGAGGATCTGGTGCGCCGCCAGGCCGAAGGCGCCCGGACGCAAAAGCCCCGCAATCCCAGGCACGAAAAGGATGCCGACACCCGTGCGCTCGAAGGCGATTTGACCGCACACCTGAAAATGAAGGTGGCGATCAACCATGCCGGGGTCGATGGCGGCCAGGTCGTCATCACCTATCGCGACCTGGATCAGCTTGATCGGCTGTGCCAGATTCTTGCCGGCAACTGACCACAATATCTGGTATATCACAGCGTCAGCACGCCTAGACTTGCTATACTTGGCCAGAAAAAACCCCGGAGTCTCCTCCGGGGTTCGGCGCTTTCCGACGACGTAATCGGCTCAGCTTGCGGGGGTGGAGCTGACGCCCACCTTGGCTGGGCGCAACAGCCGGTCATGCAGCATGAAGCCGTTATCCATGACCTGGATGATGTTTCCCGCCATGGTGCCGGGAACCGGCGCTTCGAACATGGCCTCGTGCTGCTGGGGATCGAATTTCTCGCCCAGGGTCGGGGTGATGACCTTGATGCCGTGCTTGGCAAAGACGTTGTTCAGTTCGCGCAGGGTCAGCTCGACACCCTCGATCAGGGCCGCCGCCGCGGTGCGCTGCTCGTCGCCCGCGGCATCCAGCGCGCGGGTCAGGGCGTCATGCACCGGCAGCAGGTCGCGCGCCAGGCGCGAGCCGCCGTATTGCTCGGCATCTCGGCGATCCTTCTCGGCCCGCTTGCGGGCATTCTCGGCATCGGCCAGTGCCCGCATGAAGCGGTCGCGGTATTCATCCCGCTCGGCGATCAGCGCCTCGACATCGGGCGAGGGGGTCTCATCGGCCGGCGGGTCGATGATCTCCTCATCCAGCGGGCTGCCGTTCGGGTTTTCCTTCGTCATGTCCTCATCATCCTTTCCGGCCCGAAATCAACCGGCCGACAAGCTGCGCAGTATAGTCCACGATCGGCACGATGCGGCCATAGTTCAGCCGCGTCGGACCGATGACGCCGACCGCGCCAACAATCTTTCGGTCGGCATTCATATAGGGCGAAACGACGAGAGAGGAACCGGAAAGTGAAAAAAGCTTGTTCTCGGAGCCGATGAAAATGCGCACGCCCTCGCCCTGCTCGGCCAGTTCCAGGAATTCGGCGATGTCGCGCTTGCGCTCCAGGTCGTCGAACAGGCTGCGGATTCGGTCCAGATCGGCCAGTTCATGCGCCAGAAGATTGGCGCGGCCGCGCACGATCAGCCGCGGATCGCTGCTTTCCCCCTCCCACAGCGCCAGGCCCGAGGACACCAGCGCCGCGGCGATGCTGTCCAGCTTTTGCCGGCTCGCCTCGATTTCCTGCGCGACGCTGCGCCGCAATTCCGCCAGGGTGCGACCTTCCGCCACGGCATTCAGGAAATTCGCTGCCTCGCGCATCGAACTGGCGGTATGGCCGGGCGGGGGGGTAAAGACCCGGTTCTCGACCCGGCCGTCGGCAAAGACCAGCACCACCAGCGCCCGGTCGGGGGCCAGGCTGACGAATTCGATGTGCCGGACCGGTGCCTCCTGCTTGGGCATCAGCACCAGCGAGGCGCCCTGGGTCAGCGCCGACAGCGCGGTGCTGATCCGGTCCAGCATGACGCCGGTATTGCCGCTGTCGTCGCCCAGCGTCTCGTCGATCATCTCCCGGTCGCTGTCGGCGACCGGGCCGGCCTCCATCAGCCCGTCCACGAACAGCCGCAGCCCCAGCTGCGTGGGCATGCGTCCGGCCGAGATATGCGGGTGGTCCAGCAGCCCCAGCAGTTCCAGATCCTGCATCACGTTGCGGATCGTCGCGGCGCTGACCTTTTCGGACATTTCGCGGGTCAAGGTGCGCGAGCCGACCGGCTCGCCGGTGGCAAGATAGGCTTCGACCACGCGGCGAAAGACTTCGCGCGAGCGGTCGTTGAGATCGGAAAGCAGCGCGGTTTCTGGCATCGGCATTCTGTCAGGACGTTCTCGGGTTGCGGTCGGGGGCCTCCGACCTGTATCTGAACGGCAAAACCCCCGAAAGGAATGAAAGATGCGCCCCTCTGGCCGGAATTTAAGTGATATGCGTCCGATTTCAATCGAAACGGGCATCATGCGCCATGCCGAGGGTTCCTGCCTGATCTCTTGCGGCGACACCCGCGTGCTCTGCTCGGCCACGATCGAGGAGAAGGCGCCGCCCTTTCTCAAGGGTTCGGGCCAGGGCTGGGTGACGGCGGAATACGGCATGCTGCCGCGGGCCACGAACAGCCGCAACCGGCGCGAGGCGGCAGCCGGCAAGCAATCCGGCCGCACGCAGGAGATCCAGCGCCTGATCGGCCGCGCCCTGCGCGCCGGGGTGGACCGCCGCGCGCTGGGGGAACGGCAGATCGTCATCGATTGCGACGTGATCCAGGCCGATGGCGGCACCCGCTGCGCTGCGATCACCGGCGGCTGGGTGGCGTTGCGGATGGCGGTGAACAGGCTCCTGAAGGCCGGCATCGTCACCGCCGACCCGATCATGGACCATGTCGCCGCGGTGTCATGCGGCATCTATGCCGGGCAGGCGATCCTGGACCTGGACTATGCCGAGGACAGCGAGGCCGGCACCGACGGCAATTTCATCATGACCGGGGCCGGGCGGCTGATCGAGGTGCAGATGTCGGCCGAGGGCGCCACCTTCTCGCGCCCCGAGATGAACCAGTTGCTCGACCTGGCCGAATCCGGCATCGCCGAGCTGGTCCGTGCCCAGAACGAGGCTGTCGCATGCGCAAGCTGACCGAGAAGAAGCTGCTGGTCGCGACCCACAACAGGGGCAAGCTGGACGAGATCCGCGCCATGATGGCCCCGCATGGCATCGAGGTGACCTCGGCCGGCGAGATGGGCCTGCCCGAACCGGCCGAGACCGAGTCGAGCTTCATCGGCAATGCCCGTATCAAGGCCCGCGCCGCCATGCAGGCGACCGGCCTGCCGGTGCTGGCCGATGACAGCGGCATCACCGTCGACGGGCTGGACGGCGCGCCCGGCGTCTATACCGCCGACTGGGCCGAGACCCCGCAGGGCCGCGATTTCATGCAGGCCATGACCCGCACCTGGCGCGAGCTGGACGAGCGTGGCGTGGCCGAGCCGCGCAGCGCGCAGTTCCGCGCCACGCTGATCCTGCTCTGGCCCGACGGGCACGAGGAGATCTTTGAGGGCGTCGCGCCCGGCCGGCTGGTCTGGCCGCCGCGCGGCCAGCAGGGCCACGGCTACGACCCGATCTTCGTGCCCGACGGCCATGACCTGACCTATGCCGAGATGCCGCCCGAGCAGAAGAATGCCATCAGCCACCGCGCCCGCGCCTTCCGCAAGCTGGAGGCGCTCTTTGCATAGGATCTCGACCGGATCGCCCTTCGAATCGGCGCTCGGCTACAGCCGGGCGGTCGTGAAGGGGCCGTGGTGCTTCGTCTCGGGCACCACCGGTTACGATTACGCGGCCATGGCCATGCCCGACAGCGCCGCCGAACAGGCGCAGAACGCCTTTGCCACCATCTTCGCAACCCTGGCCGAGGCCGGTTTCGCACCTGCCGATATCGTGCGCGTGCAATACACCATCGCCGACCCGGCGGTCCTCGACGAGATCACGCCGGTCCTGGGCGAGGCGATGAAGGATGCGTTACCCGCCGCGACCATGGTTGTCGCCGGGCTCATCAGGCCCGAAATGAAGGTCGAGATCGAAGTGACCGCCTTTCGGGAGTGACCCAGCCCATGCCAGCCCTCGCCGCCAGCGCCGCGCCCGCCCAGGATCTTGCCGAGGATTGGCGGGCGGGCGGCTTCGGGCTTTACGTCCACTGGCCTTTTTGCGCCGCGAAATGCCCCTATTGCGATTTCAACAGCCATGTCGCTTCCGCGATCGACCAGGGCCGCTGGATGGCCGCCTATCGTGCCGAGATTGCCCGGCTGGGGCAGGAGATGCCCGGCCGGGTGCTGAACAGCATCTTCTTCGGCGGTGGCACCCCCAGCCTGATGGCGCCCGAAACCGTGGCCGGGGTGATCGAGGCCGCGCGCGCCGCCTGGCCTTTTGCCAATGACATCGAGATCACGCTGGAAGCCAACCCGACCAGCGTCGAGACCGGCCGCTTCCGCGCCTATGCCGATGCCGGCGTCAACCGCGTCTCGATGGGGGTGCAGGCGCTGAACGACGACGACCTGCGCCGGCTGGGACGGATGCATTCGGCGGCCGAGGCCCGTGCCGCCTTCGATATCGCCCGCGATTGTTTCACGCGGGTCAGCTTCGACCTGATCTATGCCCGCCAGGACCAGGACCGCGCGCATTGGCGGCGCGAGCTGACCCAGGCGCTCGGCATGGCCGTCGATCACCTTTCGGCCTATCAGCTGACCATCGAGCCCGGCACCGCCTTCGGCGCCCGCCATGCCAAAGGCGGGCTCACGGGCCTGCCCGACGACGATCTGTCCGCCGACATGTATCTGGACACGCAGGAAATCTGCGCGGCGGCCGGGATGCCGGCCTATGAGATCTCGAACCATGCCCGGCCGGGCGCGGAAAGCCGGCACAACCTGATCTATTGGCGGCAGGGCGACTGGGCCGCGGTGGGGCCGGGCGCGCATGGCCGCCTGACGCTGCCCTCGGGCCGCTGGGCGACCGAGGCGCACCGGGCGCCGGGCGCATGGCTGGAGGCGGTCGAGGCGCGCGGCAACGGCGACAGCCAGCGCGACCTGTTGGGCCTGTCCGACCGGGCGCTGGAATATCTGCTGATGGCCATGCGGCTGGTCGAGGGGCTGGAGATTCCCCGCTATCTTGCCCATGGCGCCGAATTGCCGCAGGGCCGGTTGATGAATCTGGCCGAACTGGGACTTATCTCGCTGCGGGGCGACCGTCTGGCGGCGACGGCGGCGGGTCGGCCGGTGCTGAATGCGATCCTGCGTGAACTGGCGGAGTAAGATGCGATACCTGTGGCTCTCGATGGGCTGGCTGACCCTGACGCTGGGAACGATCGGGATCTTCCTGCCGGTCCTGCCCACGGTGCCCTTCCTGCTGCTTTCGGTCTGGGCCTTTGCGCGTTCCTCGCCGCGGCTGGGTGCCCGGATCATGCGCCATCCCCGCTTCGGCCCGCCGATCCGCGCCTGGCGCAAGCGCGGCGTCATCGGGCGCAACGCCAAGATCTGGGCGGTGGCCGGCATGACGGCCGGCATCGCCTGGGCGATCTGGCTGGGGCTGGACATGCGCTTCATCGCCCTTCAGGTTCTGGCCTGCACCGCCATCGCCGCCTGGCTGGTATCCCGGCCGGAAGCCTGAGCCGGCAGGGATTACAACCTTTTGCCCACTTGTCCCGGCCCCGCCATGGCGCGAACCTCGGCGCATGGCTCTGAGGGGAGGAACGGCAACATGGCGGACACATCGGGGGTGAAGATCCACCCCGCAGTCGATAACGGCATCAAGCCCGCGCAGCCCGGATTTGCGGGTGGCACGCTGCATTGCAAGTGCAGCACCAACCCGGTCCGCGTCGCGGTCCGGGCGCAGACCGCGCATAACCATGTCTGCGGCTGCACCAAATGCTGGAAACCCGAGGGCGCGATCTTCTCGCAGGTGGCCGTGGTCGGCCGCGATGCGCTCGAGGTGCTGGAGGGCGCCGAGAAGCTGGAGATCGTCAATCCCGACGCGCCGATCCAGCGCCATCGCTGCAGGGAATGCGGCGTGCATATGTACGGCCGGATCGAGAATCGGGACCATCCCTTTTACGGTCTGGATTTCGTCCATACCGAGCTTTCGGACGAGGACGGCTGGTCGGCGCCGGAATTTGCCGCCTTCGTCAGCTCGATCATCGAATCGGGGGTCGATCCCGGCCGTATGGAGGCGATCCGCGCCCGGCTGCGCGAATTGGGGCTGGAGCCCTATGACGCGCTGTCGCCGCCGCTGATGGATGCGATCGCCACCCATATCGCCAAGCGGTCCGGCGCGCTTGCGGCCTAAGCACCGGATCGGTCGCGACAATTGCGGGGGTCGGTTTACCGGCCCCCGAAACCATGAGAAAACGCAGGCCAAGGGCCGTCACCGAAGGAGAAGAAGTCATGAGAACCCGTGCCGCCGTCGCGCTGGAAGCCGGCAAGCCGCTGGAGGTCATGGAGGTCAACCTGGAAGGCCCCAAGGCCGGCGAGGTGATGGTCGAGATCAAGGCCACCGGCATCTGCCACACCGACGAATTCACGCTCTCGGGCGCCGACCCGGAAGGCATCTTCCCCTCGATCCTGGGCCATGAGGGCGCGGGCGTGGTGGTCGAGGTCGGGCCGGGCGTCACCTCGGTCAAGCCGGGCGACCATGTCATCCCGCTCTACACGCCCGAATGCCGGCAATGCGCGTCCTGCCTGTCGGGCAAGACCAACCTTTGCACCGCGATCCGCGCCACCCAGGGCCAGGGCCTGATGCCGGACGGCACCACCCGGTTCAGCATGCTCGACGGCACGCCGATCCATCACTACATGGGCTGCTCGACCTTCTCGAACTACACCGTGCTGCCGGAAATCGCGGTGGCCAAGGTGCGCGAGGACGCGCCCTTCGACAAGATCTGCTATATCGGCTGCGGCGTCACCACCGGCATCGGCGCGGTGATCAACACCGCCAAGGTGGAAATCGGCGCCAAGGCGGTGGTCTTCGGCCTGGGCGGCATCGGGCTCAATGTGCTCCAGGGCCTGCGCCTGGCCGGCGCGGACATGATCATCGGCGTCGACCTGAACGACGACAAGAAGCCGATGGCCGAGCATTTCGGCATGACGCATTTCATCAACCCGAAGAATTGCGAGAACGTGGTCCAGGAGATCGTGAACCTGACCAAGACCCCCTTCGACCAGATCGGCGGCGCCGATTACAGCTTCGACTGCACCGGCAACGTCAAGGTGATGCGCGACGCGCTGGAATGCACCCATCGGGGCTGGGGCCAGTCGATCATCATCGGCGTCGCGCCCGCGGGGGCGGAAATCAGCACCCGGCCGTTCCAGCTGGTCACCGGCCGGGTCTGGAAGGGCACGGCCTTTGGTGGCGCCCGCGGCCGCACCGACGTGCCGCAGATCGTCGACTGGTACATGAACGGCAAGATCGAGATCGACCCGATGATCACCCACACCCTGACGCTGGACGAGATCAACAAGGGCTTCGACCTGATGCATGCGGGCAAGTCCATCCGCTCGGTCGTGCTTTACTGATCGTCAAGGGCTGCTTAGTTAAAAGGACGGCGGGGGCGGGCGACCGGCCCCGCCGTCAACATGAAAGGACCGATCATGGCAAAGCATTTCCACCTGGACGACGATGACGACGACGAAGACGAGCGCCGCCAGGAGGGCCAGAAGGACGAGGGTCTCGGCCTGCCCGAGGGCGACAGGATCGGCAAGCTCTATTTCAAGTCGCGCACGGTGATCGTCGCCGGGCCGATCACCGACAAGCTGGCGCAGCGCACCGTGGCGCATCTGCTGGCCCTGGCCGAGGACAGCGAGGAACCGATCAACATGCTGATCTCCTCGCCCGGCGGCCATGTCGAATCCGGCGACATGATCCATGACGTGATCAAGTTCATCCGTCCGACCGTGCGCACCATCGGCTCGGGCTGGGTGGCCTCGGCCGGGGCGCTGATCTTCGTCGGCGCGGACAAGGAAAACCGCTATTGCCTGCCCAATACCCGGTTCCTGATCCACCAGCCCTCGGGCGGGATCGGCGGCACCTCCACGGACATGATGATCCAGGCCGAGCAGGTGCGGCTGATGCGCGACCGGCTGAACCAGATCTTTGCCGAGGCGACCGGCCAGACCGTCGAGCGGATCGAAAAGGACACCCAGCGCGACTTCTGGCTGAACACGCAAGAGGCGCTGGATTACGGCCTTCTGGGCAGGGTCATCCGCACCGTGGACGAGCTGAAATGACGGGCCTGCAATGATGGCGGGCGGGGCTGACATCCTGATCCGTCCCGCCACGCCTTCCGACCACGAGGCGATCTGGACGATCCTTGAACCGGTCTATCGCGCGGGCGAGACCTATTGCATCCCGCCCGACATCTCGCGCGAGGAGGCGCTGGCCGACTGGTTCGCCGCGCCCTTCACCGCTTTCGTGGCCGAGCGGGACGGCCGGGTGCTGGGCACCAGCCATGTCGGCCGCAACCGGCCCGGCCCGGCCGGCCATGTCGCCAATGCCAGCTTTGCCACCCACCCGGATGCGCGGGGCCGCGGCATCGCCGGGCGGCTGGTCGCCCATGCCAAGGACTGGGCGCGGGCGCAGGGCTTCCGGGCGATGCAGTTCAACTTCGTCGTCTCGACCAATGCCGATGCCGTTCATTCGTGGCAGAAAGCCGGTTTCGATATTGTCGGCCGCCTGCCGGGTGCGTTTCTTCATCCCCGGCATGGCTATGTGGACGCGCTGGTCATGTTTCACGACCTGACAGAAGGGAAAACCCATGACGCTGGCCTATGAGACCGTATCGGAAAACCGCAGCTTCGGCGGCATCCAGGGCGTCTATCGCCACCAGTCGCAGGCGACCGGCACGCCGATGACCTTTGCCCTCTACCTGCCGCCCGACGCCCGGCACGGCAAGGTGCCGGTGCTGTGGTATCTGTCCGGCCTGACCTGCACGCATGAGAACGCCATGACCAAGGCCGGCGCGCAGCAATGGGCGGCGGAATACGGCATCGCGGTGATCTTTCCCGACACGTCGCCGCGCGGCGAGGGCGTGGCCGATGATCAGGCCTATGACCTGGGCCAGGGCGCCGGCTTCTATGTCGATGCGACCCAGGCGCCCTGGGCGCCGCATTTCCGCATGTGGCACTATATCACCCATGAACTGCCCGAACTGGTCTTCGGCAATTTTCCCCTGGAGCGCGAGGCGCAGGGCATCACCGGTCATTCCATGGGCGGCCATGGCGCGCTGACCATCGCCATGACCCTGCCCGAACGCTACAGATCCGTCTCGGCCTTTTCGCCGATCGCGCATCCCAGCGAATCCGACTGGGGGCGCAAGCAGTTCGCCGCCTATCTGGGCGAGGATCGCGATGCCTGGGAACGCCACGATTCGACCCTGCTGATGCGGCAGCGCGGCTATCCCGGCGAGGTGCTGGTCGATCAGGGCGCCAGCGATCAGTTCCTGGACCTGCTCAAGCCCGAGGCACTGGCCCATGCCATGGCCGAGCGCCGCCAGCCCGGCAGCTTCCGCATGCAACAGGGTTATGATCACAGCTATTTCTTCGTGCAGACCTTCATGGAGGACCATATCCGCTGGCATGCCGAGCGGCTGGCCTAGGCGGCCGGGACCGCCCGCCGGCCTGGGGCGGGGCGATTGCCCCATACCTATTGCCGAATTTCCCTAATACTTTGGTCCAAGGAGCCTGCCGGCCGCGTTGACGCAAATGCGGCCGGACCCGAACCTTCCAGCAGTAGGTGCTTGCGCATGAGGAGAAGCGCGACCACCGGCATGCGGAGGAAAATTCATGAAAACCCTGATGAACGGCGCCTGCCTTGCGCTGCTCATGTCCGGCACGTCGGTGCTGGCCAATGACAGCGTGCTGGCCGAGATCGCCAAGCCCCAGCAATGGGCGATCCAGATGGGCGATTACGCGAACACGCGCTATTCGACCCTGGATCAGATCAACAAGGACAACGTCAAGGATCTGCGCGTTGCCTGGACCTTCTCGACCGGGGTGCTGCGCGGGCACGAAGGTTCGCCGCTGGTGATCGGCGACGTGATGTATGTCCACACCCCCTTCCCGAACAAGGTCTTTGCGCTGGACCTGAACGACGGCGGCAAGATCCTGTGGCGCTATGAGCCGCAGCAGGATCCGAACGTCATCGCGGTGATGTGCTGCGACACGGTCTATCGCGGCCTGTCCTATGCCGACGGCATGATCCTGCTGGGACAGGCCGATACCACGGTGGTCGCGCTGGATGCCAATACCGGCGAGCCGAAATGGTCGACCAAGATCGGCGATCCCGCCATCGGCGAGACGCTGACCGCGACCGTCGTGCCGGTCAAGGACAAGGTTCTGGTCGGCATATCGGGCGGCGAATACGGCGTGCGCGGCCGGATGACCGCGCTGAACTTGGCCGACGGCTCCGAGGCGTGGAAAGCCTGGTCCACCGGCCCCGACGAGGAACTGCTGGTCGATCCCGAGAACACCACGCATCTGGGCAAGCCCATCGGCGCCGACAGCTCGCTGAGCAGCTGGGAGGGCGATCAGTGGCAGATCGGCGGCGGCACGATCTGGGGCTGGTTCTCGTATGACCCGGATCTGAATCTGGTCTATTACGGCACCGGCAACCCCTCGACCTGGAACCCCTCGCAGCGGCCGGGCGACAACAAGTGGTCGATGACCATCATGGCGCGGGATGCCGATACCGGCATGGCCAAGTGGTTCTACCAGATGACGCCCCACGACGAATGGGACTATGACGGCGTCAACGAGATGATCCTGACCAACCAGACCATCGACGGCCAGGAACGCAAGCTGCTGACGCATTTCGACCGCAACGGCCTGGCCTATACGCTGGACCGCGAGACCGGAGAGCTGCTGGTGGCCGAGAAATACGACCCGGTGGTGAACTGGACCACCGGCGTGGACATGGACCCCAATTCGGAAACCTATGGCCGCCCGGCCGTGGTGCCCGAATATTCGACCGCCCAGAACGGCGAGGACGTGAACACCACCGGCGTCTGCCCGGCGGCGCTGGGCACCAAGGACCAGCAGCCGGCGGCCTTCTCGCCCAAGACCAACCTGTTCTATGTGCCGACCAACCATGTCTGCATGGATTACGAGCCCTTCCGGGTGGCCTATACCGCCGGCCAGCCCTATGTCGGCGCCACGCTGTCCATGTATCCCGCGCCGAACAGCCATGGCGGCATGGGCAATTTCATCGCCTGGGACAACACCACGGGCGAGATCAAGTGGTCCATCCCCGAACAGTTCTCGGTCTGGTCGGGCGCGCTGGCGACGGCGGGCGACGTGGTCTTCTACGGCACGCTGGAAGGCTATCTGAAGGCCGTCGACGCCCAGACGGGCGAAGAGCTTTACAAGTTCAAGACCCCCTCGGGGATCATCGGCAACGTTATGACCTACGAACATGGCGGCAAGCAGTATATCGGCGTGCTGTCGGGCGTCGGCGGCTGGGCCGGCATCGGCCTTGCCGCGGGGCTGACCAATCCCAACGACGGGCTTGGTGCGGTGGGCGGCTATGCCGCGCTGTCGCAATATACCGAGCTGGGCGGCCAGCTGACCGTGTTCGAACTGCCGGGCTAATACTTTGGTGCCGGAAAGCAAACTGTGACTCGAAACTGGCCGCCCCAGGGGTAACCTTGGGGCGAGCCATCATCTTCGGGTGACAGCCAGGGAGGAAATTCATGACCAGCAAGACGACCGCCAGCCTGATGGCGATCCGTGTCGCATGCGCGGCCTTTGCCATCACCGGAACGGCCCTTGCACAGACCGCCGACACGCCCCCGGCGCAGGCCGGGGCCGGCGCTGCCGCCGCCGTATCGGGCGATGCGCAGCAACAGCAGCCGGCCGCAGGGGCCCCGGCCGAGGCGGAGGAGGCGCCCGCGGTCGCCGAGGCGGATGGCAAGCTTGTGCTGCCGAACGGCCAGGACATCACCCCCGACCACATGGAGAACGGCCGCTGGTATACGGCCGAGGACATCCCCACCTTCAAGATCGCCGAGGACGGCACGGTGGATTGGGCGACCTTCTCGGGCTATCGCCGCTATTCGGCGGAATGCCATGTCTGCCACGGTCCGGATGGCGAGGGCTCGACCTATGCGCCGGCGCTGAAGAAATCGGTGCTGACGCTGGGCTATTACGATTTCCTGGAAATCGCCGCCTCGGGCAAGCAAGAGGTCAATGTGGCTGCCAACCTGGTCATGCCGGCCTTTGGTACCAACAAGAACGTCTGGTGCTATATCGACGACATCTACGCCTATCTGCTGGCACGCGGCCTGGAGGAACTGCCGCGCGGCCGCCCCGCGAAAAGAGAGGACAAGTCCGACGAATTCGTGGCGCAGGAAGATTCCTGCATGAGCGGATGAGGCGCGCGCTTGCCTTGGCCGCGCTTCTGGCCTGCGCCGCGCTGCCCGCGGCGGCGCAGGTTGCCGACCTGCGCTCCAAGACCGAGTTCCGGGTCTGCGCCGATCCGGCCGCGGTGCCGATGTCCTCGCAGGACGAACAGGGTTTCGAGAATCGAATCGCCCGGCTTTTCGCCGAAAAGCTGGGCCTGCCGGTGGCCTATACCTGGTTCCCGCAGGGCCCCGGCTTCATCCGCAAGACCCTGCGCGCCGGGCTTTGCGATGTCGTCATCGGCTATGCCCAGGGCGACGAGATGGTGCAGAACACCAACCATTACTATACCTCGGCCTATGGCATCGTGACGCGGCTGGACAGCCCGCTGGCCTCGGTCGAGATGCTGGAGGATCCGGCGCTTCGCGGCCATCCGATCGGCGTGGTGGCGGGCACGCCGCCGGCGACCAACCTGGCGCGGGCGGGGCTGGCCAAGGACATGCGCGGCTGGGATCTGTTCGTGGATCGCCGGGTCGAGGATCCGGCGGGCGAGATGCTGGCCCAGGTGAAATCCGGCGAGCTGGCCGCCGCGGTGATCTGGGGCCCGCTGGCCGGTCCGCTGGTCAAGCAGGATCCCGAGCTGCAATTCACCCCGCTGCTAAAGGAAACCGGCGGTCCGCGCATGTTCTATCGCATCACCATGGGGGTGCGGCTGGACGAACAGGAATGGAAGCGGCAGCTGAACAGCCTGATTCGCCGCCACCAGGACGAGATCGACGCCATCCTGCGCGATGCCGGCGTGCCGCTGCTGGACGATTACGGCAAGGGGCTGAAACCATGAAACCTTCCTGGGCGGCGCTGGCGATCCTGATGGCCGGCGCGGTCCAGGCCCAGGTGCCCGAGCCGCAGGGTTTCCATGGCGAGCCCTATCGCTCGGAAACCCCGGCGACCCTGGCCGGCGCGCAGGTGATCGACGCGGCCGAGGCGATGCGGCTGCACGGGCAGGGCGTGCCCTTCATCGACGTGCTGCCGCGCCAGGCCCGCCCCGAGGGCCTGCCCGAAGGCACGCTGTGGAACGCGCCGCCGCATCTCTCCATTCCGGGCGCGATCTGGCTTTACGATACCGGCTATGACCGGCTTGCCCCGGCAGAACAGGCGCGGCTGGCCGAGGGGCTGGCGCGCCTGTCGGGCGGCGACAAGGCCGCGCCCCTGGTGATCCTTTGCAAGCGCGACTGCTGGATGAGCTGGAATGCCGCCAAGCGCGCCGTGGCGCTGGGCTATCGCGGCGTGATCTGGTTTCCCGACGGGGTCGAGGGCTGGCAGGAACAAGGCGGCCGGCTGGAGCCCATCGGCCCGGCCGGCCCCTGATTCCTTCGCTTACTCCGCCTTGCCGAACCGCTCGGCCAGTGCGTCGAGCCCGGCCTGATAGACGCCGGTGATCGCCTGGATCGCGGCCTCGTCATTCAGCTCGGGCGGGGGCTCGTTGTTGGGATAGCCGCGATAGAAGCCGCCCTTCCAGTTGACCAGCGCCTTGCCGCCCTCGTCCGTGACGCAAAGCGTCGCGGCGTAGTTCGTCACCGGCAGCACCGTCACCTCGACCGCTTCGATGCGATAGGCATAGCAGCGCTTCTCGGGCTGCCATCTCGACAGCACCTCGGTGATGGTCGGATCGCCCGCATCGGCTTTCAGATGCAGCACGCGGGTAGAGGTCTCGGGCTGGTCGGCCGAGCCATCGCCGGCCAGTTCCAGGCTGGCGATGGCGGGATGCCAGCTCATGTCGTCGAACCTGCCGATCGCGGCCCAGACCTCATCCGGGGTGGCATCCAGCTTTTGCTGCATCTCCAGCTTCAGCCGCGGCGGGCCATGCGCCTCGGCCGCCGGGGCCATTGCCATGGTTGCCCCCACCGTCAGGGCCAACAGTCGGATCATCCGTCACTCCTCCCGAAAGATGATGTTTTTCAACAGATAAAGATAGCCGCGGCGAAAGCTTTCGTCAGTATTGCCGCGAATGTCGACCACGCCGGCGCGGACCGTGTCGCCGCTGGCTGCGTCGCGAATGTAAAGGTTCAGCGACAGGATCAGGTTCGAAACCTTCTGCACCTCGCCCGAGATCGCGTAATGCGCGCCCATCTCGCGCGCGATGCGGCTGTCGCTGCCATTCGATTGCGTGGGGTTCTTGATCGGCGCGACCTGCTCGGCGGGAGGGTCCAGCAGGGTGAAGCCGCGGCTGCGCAGATCCTCGGCGATGACCTGCTCGGCCATCTCGACGCGGCGGGTCTCGTCCTCGCGCACGCCGTCGATTGCGCCCTCGATCGAGGTGTCGATGAAATGCAGGCCGAACCAGGCGGCGCTGTCGGGCGGCGGGGGGCCAAGCCGCTGGTCCGCCCCGGCGCCGGATCCGGCCAGGGCGACGGCACAGGCAATCAGGATGAGCCGCGGAAATCCCATGCGCAAACCATGCCCCCGACCCCCGCATCCGTCCATAGGACGAAAGTCCCTAAGACTTAGGTATCAGGTGATTTTACCCAGCCGGATCCGGGGTATCTGCCGGGTTGGCGCAGGCGGATTGACCCGGCATGATGCGGGTGGGAGGACAGCCATGACAGGCAGAATCATCATACTTTTGGCTGGTTTGTCCATGGCAAATCCGGCCCTTGCGCAAGATGCCGCGGCCCCGCAGACCGTGCATGCCGCCGTGCTGCGGGTGGATGTGCCCAGCCTGCCGCCGATCTCGCGGCTGGATGCCCCGCCCGAGGATCTGGGCTTTGCCGGCGCGCGGCTCGCCATCGAGGACAACGACACCACCGGCCGCTTCATGAACCAGGATTTCGAGGCGCTGGAGGTCACGGCCACGCCCGAGACCGCGGCGGCCGAGATGGACAAGCTGCTGACCGCGGGCATCCCCTTCATCGTCACGCTGGCCGATGATGCGCAGACGCTGGCCCTCGCCGACCAGGCTGGCGACGGTGCGCTGGTGCTGAATGCGCGGGCACGCGGCGACCACCTGCGCGGCCAGGATTGCCGCTTCAACGTGATCCATGCCGCGCCCAGCCATGCCATGCTGGCCGATGCGCTGGCGCAATTCCTGATGTGGAAGAAGTGGTCCAACTGGTTTCTGATCGCCGGCAGCCATCCCGAGGACGTGGCTCTGGCCGATGCCTATCGCCGCGCCGCGACCAAGTTCGGCGCCAGGATTGTCGAGACGCGGACCTATGAGGATACCGGCGGCAGCCGGCGCAGCGACAGCGGCCATGTGCAGGTCCAGCAGCAGATGCCGGTCTTCACCCAGCGCGCGCCGGCCCATGACGTGCTGATCGCGGCGGATGAGAACGGCGTCTTTGCCGACTGGCTGCCCTATGCGACCTGGGATCCGCGTCCGGTCGCCGGCTCGGCCGGGCTGGTGCCGCGCAGCTGGGCGCCCTCGCTGGAGGCCTGGGGGGCGACGCAGTTCCAGAACCGTTTCGAAAAGCTCGCCGGCCGCCCGATCCGCGAGGAGGATTACCAGACCTGGATCGCGCTGCGCATGATCGGCGAGGCGGCGACGCGCACGCAAAGCACCGATCCGGCCACGCTGAAAGAATTCATGCTGTCCGAGAATTTCGAGGTGGCGGGCTTCAAGGGCCAGAAGCTGACGATCCGCGACTGGGACCACCAGCTGCGCCAGCCGATCCTCTTGGCCACCGATTCCGTTACCGCCTCGGTCAGCCCGCAAGACCAGTATCTGCACCAAAGCTCGGCACTGGACACGCTGGGCTTCGACCGGCCCGAAACCGAATGCAAGTTCTGAGGTGAAAGATGAAAGCTGCAACCGCCATCCTGACCTCGGCCCTGTGCCTGGGTTTCGCCCTGCCCGCCGCTGCCAACCGGGTCTTCGTCAGCAACGAAAAGGGCAATGACGTCACCGTGCTGGACAGCGAGACGCTGGAGGTGATCGGCACCTATCCGGTCGGCGCCCGCCCGCGCGGCATCACCATCAGCCCGGACGGGAAGGAACTTTACGTCTGCGCCTCGGATGACGACCTGGTGCGGGTCTTCAATCCCGAGACGATGGAGGAGATGCATACCTTGCCCTCGGGCCCCGACCCCGAGCTGTTCGTGCTGCACCCCTCGGGCAACCCGCTCTACATCGCGAACGAGGACGACAACCTCGTGACCGTGGTCGATACCCAGACCCACAAGGTGCTGGCCGAGATCCCGGTCGGGGTCGAACCCGAGGGCATGGGCGTCAGCCCCGATGGCAAGGTGGTCATCAACACCTCGGAAACCACCAACATGGCGCATTTCATCGACAGCGAAAGCTTCGAGATCTTTGCCAATGTGCTGGTGGATTCGCGCCCGCGCTTCGCGCAGTTCAACGATGCCGGGACCAAGCTTTACGTCAGTTCTGAAATCGGCGGCACGGTCAGCGTGATCGACCCGGCGACGCAGCAGATCACCAAGAAGATCGGCTTCGAGATCCCCGGCGTGCTGCCCGAGGCGATCCAGCCGGTCGGCGTGCGCGTCACCGGCGACGGCAGCAAGGTCTTCGTCGCCCTGGGCCCGGCCAACCGCGTCGCCGTGATCGACGGCGAAACGGACGAGGTCCAGGATTACCTGCTGGTCGGCCAGCGGGTCTGGCAGATGGCCTTTACCCCGGACGAGAAATACCTGTTCACCACCAACGGCAATTCCAACGATGTCTCGGTGATCGACGTGGCGGCGCTGAAGGTCGTCAAATCCGTGCCCGTGGGCCAGCAGCCCTGGGGCGTGGTCGTCGCGCCCAACTGATGAGCGTTCAAGAGGGAGGAAGAACCATGACCCGTTTGCTGACCATCCTGCTAATCATGGCCGGGCTGGCCGCCCCTGCCGCGGCGCAGGAAACCGCGCCCGAAGCCAGCCCCGAGGCCGGCGCCGCAACCGACGGCGCGGCCGCGGCCGAGCAGGATGACGATGACGACGACGATGATGATGGCGGCGAAGCAGCCGATGCCGCCGGGGGCGTGCACGAGGCGGGGGCCAAGTTCGATTACGGCTTCTCGGGGATCATGGCGCGCGACAACCGCACCGACCTGGCGCCGTTGACGCTGGCCTCGGGCAAGCCGGTGGCAACCGCGGAATACAAGCTGAAATCGGGCGGCTTCTATCGCCTCGACATCAATGCGGATGGCAGCCAGGAACTGGCGCTGTCGGGCGGCGACTTCTTCCGCGCGATCTGGATCAACGAGGTGGTGATCAACGACATCGAGATCCGGCCGATGGGCGTGCATTCGCTGGAATTCGACGATGCCGGCACCGCGACGATCAGCTTCATCGCCATCGTTCCGGGCCGCTATACGCTGTCGATCCCCGGCTCGCAGGGCGAAACCCAGCAGGCGGTGTTCAATATCCAGTAAGCAGGAGGGGCGGAGCCCCGGCCCCGCCCTTTGCCAGATGCCGCAGGACGCGCTTTCCATCCAGCATGTCAGCCACAGTTTCGGCCGCTTCCCCGCGCTGAAGGATGTGTCGCTGACCGTGCCGCGCGGCGGCTTCACCGCGCTGCTGGGGGTGAACGGCGCCGGCAAGACCACGCTGTTCTCGCTGATCACCCGGCTTTACGACAACCGCTCGGGCCGGATCGAGGTGGCGGGCCACGACCTGCGCCGCCAGCCCGGCGCGGCGCTGGCGCGGCTGGGGGTGGTGTTCCAGTCCCGTGCGCTGGACGCCGACCTGACCGTGGCGCAGAACCTGGACTATCACGCCGCGCTGCACGGCATCCCGCGGCGCGAGGCGCGGGCGCGCAGCATCGAGGTGCTGGCGCAGGTCGATCTGTCGGACCGGCTGCATGCCAGGGTCTCGGCGCTGTCGGGCGGCCAGCAACGCCGGGCCGAGATCGCCCGCGCCCTGATCCACCGCCCCGAGATCCTGCTGCTGGACGAGCCGACCGTCGGGCTTGACGTGAAATCCCGCGCCGAGGTGGTGGCGCTGACCCGTGAGCTGACCCGCGGCGGGGTCTCGGCGCTCTGGGCCACGCATATCCTGGACGAGATCCGCCCCGAGGACGGGCTGGTCATCCTGCACAAGGGCGAGGTGCTGGCCCGCGGCAATGCCGGCGCCATCGGCGGCGACGACCTGACCGCGACCTTCCTGCGCCTGACGGGGGAACAGGTATGAGCGCGCCCCATCCGGCCGGACCGCGCCTGACCCCGCGCATGTGGCTGACCGCTTTCCTGGGCATTGCCCGGCGCGAGACCCTGCGCTTCGTCAACCAGCGCGGCCGTTTCCTGGCGGCGCTGGTGCGGCCGCTGGTCTGGCTGTTCATCTTTGCCGCCGGGTTTCGCGCCGTGCTGGGCCTGTCGATCACGCCGCCCTACCAGACCTATGTGCTTTACGAGGTCTATGTGACCCCCGGCCTTTGCGCGATGATCCAGCTGTTCAACGGCATGCAAAGCTCGCTCTCGATGGTGCATGACCGCGAGACGGGGGCGATGCGCACCCTGCTGGTCAGCCCGTTTCCGCGCTGGTTCCTGCTGGCCAGCAAGCTGGTCGCCGGGGTGATCGTGTCGATCATCCAGGTCTATGCCTTCCTGGTCATTGCCTGGTTCTGGCGGGTCGAGCCGCCGCCCGTCGGCTATCTGGCGGTGCTGCCGGCGCTGTTCCTGTCGGGGCTGATGCTGGGGGCGATGGGGCTGTTCCTGTCCTCGGCCATCCGCCAGCTGGAAAACTTCGCGGGCGTGATGAATTTCGTCATCTTCCCGATGTTTTTCGCCTCCAGCGCGCTTTACCCGCTGTGGCGGATGAACGAAAGCTCGCCGCTTCTGCACGACATCTGCGCGGCCAATCCCTTCACCCATGCGGTTGAGTTGATCCGCTTTGCCCTTTACGCGCGCTTCGATCTTCTGTCCTTCTTGGTGGTGTCGGGTTGCCTGATCCTGTTCTTTGCAGGGGCCGTCATCATGTATGATCCGGCCAAGGGGCTCTGGGCCCGGCGAAAGGGGGGAGCATGAGATACCTGGTTCTGGCGCTTTGCCTGGCCGCCGGTGCCGGCGCGGCGCGGGCGGAAAACGGCACCGATCCCGACTGGCCCTGCGTGCAGCGCAAGCAGCCGCACCTGTCGTTGGGCCAGATGTGGAGCGGGCCCGAGCCGGACGAGGCCGCGCGCGAGCTGGCCCGCGCGCCCGAGATCGCCGCCCTGGCCGACCGGCTGGAGCAGCGCCGCCTGCCGCTGGCCGAGGCCGAGGCCGAGATCGCCGAATTTGCCAGGGATGCCGACAACCAGAAGCTGACGGCGCTGATGGTGGCGATCTTCGACCGGATCGAGCCGCATCGCGCGGCGCTGATCGCCGGTATCGCGCGCTATGGCCACAAGCAGGTCGATCTGGCACAAAGGATCGAGGATCACCGTGCCAAGATGGAACAGATGCAAAAGGCAGAAACGCCCGATTTCGACGCCATCGACGCCGAGGAAGAGCGGCTCGACTGGGACATGCGCATCTTCCAGGACCGCCAGCAGGCCCTGACCTATGTCTGCGAGACGCCGGTGATCCTGGAGCAGCGGGTGTTCGCGCTGGCCCGCGCCATCGCGGCGGGGCTGCGATGAACCCGGTTCCCGCCGTCATCCTGGCCGGGGGCCTGTCGCGCCGCATGGGCGGCGGCAACAAGGCGCTGCGGATGCTGGCGGGAGAGACCCTGCTGTCGCGGGTGATCGCGCGGCTTGCGCCGCAATGCGGGATGCTGGCGCTCAACGCCAATGGCGAGGCGGAGCAATTCGCGGCCTATGGGCTGCCGGTGATTGCCGACGGCATCGGCGGCTTCGCCGGGCCCTTGGCCGGGGTCCTGGCCGGCATGGAATGGGCGGCGGGCGAGGGGGCCCAGAGCGTGGTCAGCGTCAGCGTCGACACGCCCTTTCTGCCCGAGGATCTGGTGCATCGGCTGCGCGAGGCGGCCGGCCGCTCGGGCATGGCCATCGCCGCAAGCCCGGATGACAGCGGGCAGTTGCGCGACCATCCGACCTGCGCGCTCTGGCCGGTCGCGCTGCGCGGGGAGTTGCGCGAGGCGCTGGAATCGGGGCTGCACCGGATCGGCCAGTTCGCGGCCGCGCATGATCCGGGGCGGGCGGTGTTCGACAGCCGCCCCCTGGACCCGTTCCTGAACCTCAACACTCCCGAGGATCTGGCCCGCGCCGCGCGCCTGCTCTAGACGCCGTAGCGGCTGAGCAGCCGGTGCAGCGCGATGGCCACCGCCCTGGCGAAGATCACCGTCATCACCGACAAGACCAGCAGCGCGGCAAAGACCAGGTCGGTCTTCATCCGGCCGTTGGCATGGATCATCAGCGCGCCCAGGCCGCGCGCGCCGCCGACCCATTCGCCGATCACCGCGCCGATGGGCGCATAGACCGCCGCCAGCCGCAGCCCGGTGGCCAGGCTGGGCAGCGCCGCCGGGATGCGCAGGTGGCGCATGATGCGGATGCGGCCGGCGCCCATGACCTGCGCCAGGTCCAGCGCCGCCTGCGGCGTGCGCATCAGCCCGTCCAGGAAGGCGCTGGCCACCGGGAAGAATACGATCAGCACGGTCATGGCGATCTTGGGCGCCATGCCGAAACCCAGCCACAGCGTCAGGATCGGCGCGAGCGCAAAAACCGGGATGGTCTGGCTAAAGGTCAGGATCGGCCGCAGCACGCCGGCCAGCCTCTGCGAGAACCCCATCGCCACCGCGAGAGCGGCGCCGAGCGTGGAGCCGAGGATGAAGCCCAGCACCACCTCGGTCAGGGTGAAGCCGGCATGGCGGGCGATCTCGGCCCGGTTCAGCCACAGCGCCTCGGTCACGGCCAGCGGCGAGGGCAGCAGGAAGGGCGGCATGCCGGCCAGCCAGATCACCCCCTGCCACAGGGCCAGGATGGTGACGGCCAGGGTCACGACGGTTCTCATGCCATCATCCCCCGCATCAGCTCGGCTTGCAGCGCCAGCACCTCGGGCGCGTCATAGGGCCGGGCGGCGCCTTTCGGGCGCGGGGCGGGCCGGGGCCATTCGGTCAGCCCCGTCCCGCGCAAGAGCAGGATGCGGTCGCCGAGCCGCGCGGCCTCGGCGGGGTCATGCGTGACCAGGAGCACCGTGCGGTCGTCGAGCAGCCGCGCCGCGAGATCCTGCATCTGCGCCCGCGTGCGCGCGTCCAGCGCCGAAAAGGGCTCGTCCAGCAGCACCAGCGGCCGGTCCTCGAACAGCGTCCGGGCCAGGGCTGTGCGCTGGCGCTGGCCGCCCGACAGGTTGGCGGGCAGGTGATGGGCGCGGTCGGCCAGGCCCACGGCCTTGATCAGACGGGCCGCGCGGGTGGCGGGGTCGGCCGGGGGCTCTGCCCCCCGCCCATCCGGCCCCTCGATGGGGCCGGATGGGCGTCCCCCGGGATATTTGGACAAGAAAGAAGCCCGCAGCGTGCCGCGCAGGCGCGCGCCCAGCGTGACATTGCCGGTCACGTCCAGCCAGGGGATCAGGCCCGGATCCTGCGCCATCAGGGCAACGGGCTGGTTGCGCGTCACCTCGCCCTCGAAGCGCGCGCCGGTTTCCAGTCCGGCGATCAGCCGCAGGATGGTCGATTTGCCGACGCCCGAGGGACCGAGCAGGCAGGTCCAACCGCCGGGTTCCAGCACCAGGTCCACCGGCGCGAACAGCGGCGCCTCGCCGACCCAGGCGCGGCCGCGAACCGAGGCCGCCGCGGCGGTCATGCGCGGCCCAGCTCCCAGAAGGCGACTTCGAGCCGCGTGGCGGTGGCGAAGCGATCCGACAGCGCGGCCCAGCGCGGGCTTTGCCGGGGCGTATCGCCCAGCCGCTTGCGGAGGGCATTGTCCAGCAGCTCGCCGGCCGAGATGCAGGCGGTCTGGTATTCGGCGCCGGCATAGGTGTCGATCCATTCGCGATAGGGCGTGTCGGGTGCCGCCTCGGCCTGGAGCCGCAGTCCGATTTCGCCATAGCCCAGCACGCAGGGCATCAGCGCTGCCAAGAGGTCAAGGAAATCGCCCGAATAGCCGGATTCCAGAACATAGCGGGTATATGCGATATTGGTGACGGCCTCTTGCGCATTGGCCAGCACCTCGGGGCCCATGCCGGCGCGGGCGCAGGTCTGCACATGCAGGCCCATCTCGTGATCCAGAAGCGTGTGGACCGTGGCCGAACAGGCCCGCATCTCGTCGAGATCTCCGGCCTTGACCACCGCCAGCGCCCAGGCGCGCGAGAAGTTTTGCAGGAACAGGTAATCCTGTACCAGATAGGTCAGGAAGCGCGATTGCGGCAGCGTGCCGTCGCGCAGCCCTTCGACGAAGGGGTGGCGGGTATAGGCGTCCCAGTCGGGCTGCGCCGCGGCCCGCCAGGCGGCGAAGGCGTCTCCGTAGCGGCTCATTGCGCCGCCCCCATGTCCTGCGCCGCCACGTCCAGGGCCAGGTCCGAGACCGGCAGCACGCTGTCGACCAGCCCGGCCTCGTGCAGGAAGGCTTCGAACCGGGCATAGCGGCCCTGGTCCAGCGCCGCCGGCGATTGCGAGAAGCGCGGCAGCGTGTCCTTCCAGGCTTCGGCGTTCAGCTCGTCCTTGAGATCGGGCGCGGTGGCCGAGAACAGCTCCCAGGCCTCGTCCGGGTGGTTGACCATGTATTGCGCGCCGCGTTCGACCGCGTGCAGCAGGCGGCGGGTGCGGTCCAGGTCCAGATCGGCCGGGTTGGCGACGAAGATCAGCTCGTCATAGGTCGGCACGCCCTGTTCCTCGACGAAGAAGCATTTGCCCTGAGCGCCCTCCAGCCGCATCTGCGTCAGCTCGAAATTGCGATAGGCGCCGATGGTGGCGTCGACCTGGCCGGCGATCAGCGCCGGCGACAGCGACCAGTTCACGTTCACCATCTCGACATCCTGCATGGTCAGGCCGGCGGTCTTGAGGATCTGGCCGACCAGCGCCTCCTCGACGCCCGAGACGGAATAGCCGATCTTCCTGCCCTTGAGGTCGGCGATCTCCTGCACCGGGCCGTCGGCCTTGACCATCAGGCAGTTCAAGGGCGTCGCGACCAGGGTGCCGACGCGTTTCAGCGGCAGGCCCTCATGCACTTGCAGGTGCAGTTGCGGCTGGTAGCTGATGGCGTAATCGGCCTTGCCGGCGGCGACCAGTTTCGGCGGATCCGAGGGATCGGCGGGGGCGATGACTTCGACCTCCAGCCCTTCCTCGGCGAAGAAGCCCTTTTCCTGGGCCACGATGATCGGGCCGTGGTCGGGGTTCACGAACCAGTCCAGGATCAGCGTCACCTTGTCCTGGGCATGGGCGGGCAAGGCCAGCATGGCGAAGGCGGCGGCAAGGGCAAGGTGTTTCATCGGTCGTCGTCTCCAAGGGCCAGAAGGGTGATCTCGCCGCTCCAGCGGCGGGCAAGGGCGTCGGCGGCGCGCCACGAGCGCAGGCCGGAACGGCAGGCCAGCACCACGCGGCCGCCGGGATCGGGCAGGGGGCCCGCCGCACCGTAATCGGGGATGCGCAGCGCGTCCGGCGTGGCCTTGCGCGGCGCCTCGTCCTCGGGGCGCAGGTCGATGACCAGGTCGGTCGCGCGGATCTCGTCGCGGGCGATGAAGCGCGGACCGGTCGCCTCGGGGGCGGTGTCGAAGCGGAACTGGCTGAAGCGGCCGTTGTCGAAGCGGATGAATTCGCCCAGCGGCGACGGCGTGATGCCCAGAAGCAGCCGCAGCGCCATCTGCGCCTGGATGCAGCCGAGCATGCCGACCACCGGGCCCAGCACGCCGGCGGTGGCGCAGGTCTGGCCGCTGTCGGGCGGGTCGGGGAACAGGGCGCGCAGGCTGGGGGCGCCCCCCTGCCGCTTGTCGCCGCAGAAGCCGCCGACATAGCCCGAAAGCCCCAGCGCCGAGGCCGAGATCAGCGGCTTGCCCACCGCCAGGCAGGCGTCCGAGAGCGTGTAGCTGGCGGCATAGCTGTCGGCGCAGTCCAGCACCACATCCGCCGCCGCAACCAGCGCCGGGGCGTTCAGGGGTGTCAGCCGGTCCACCAGCGCCTCGATCTCCACCGCGGGGTTCAGCCGGGCCACGGCCTGTGCGGCGGCGCGGACCTTGGGCTGGCCGATATCCTTCATGCGGTAGAGCGGCTGGCGGTGCAGGTTGGTCTCCTCGACCGTGTCGGGGTCGATCAGGGTGATGCGGCCGATACCGCTGCCGGCCAGGTATTGCAGCACCGGCACGCCCAAGCCCCCGGCGCCGACGACCAGCGCATGGGCGGCGCCGATGCGCTCCTGCCCCTCGGCGCCGACCTCGGGCAGGACCATCTGGCGAACATAGCGGTTCATGCCGCCACCCGCAGCCATTCGCGGATGCGGCCCTCGGGGTCGGGGTTGAGCGTGATGTCGGTCACGGCCGAGGCCAGGTCGGCGCCGGCGGCGAAGGCTTCCAGCGCGCGCTCCGGGGTGACGCCGCCGATGGCGACCAGCGGCGTCGCACCGACCAGCTTGCGCCATTCCCGCACCCGGTCCAGCCCCTGCTGTTCCCATTTCATCTTCTTCAGGATCGTCGGCCAGACCGGTCCCAGCGCGACGTAATCGGGCCTGAGCGCCAGCGCCCGGTCCAGTTCGGCATGGTCGTGGGTCGAGACGCCCAGCCGCAGCCCGGCCTTGCGGATCGCCGGAATGTCGGCGGTATCCAGATCCTCCTGCCCCAGGTGGATGAAGTCGCAGCCCAGGTCGATGGCGGCCTGCCAGTGGTCATTGACGACCAGCGTGGCGCGATGTTCGCGGCACAGCTCCTGGCACAGCGCCAGCTCGCCCAAGAGCCGGGCGGGGGGCTGGTCCTTGATGCGGATCTGCACCAGTTTCACGCCCAGAGGCAGGGCGCGGCGCAGCCAGTCGCTGCTGTCGAAGATCGGGTAAAAGCGCGGCAATCTCATCCCAGCACCGCCATGCCGAAGAGGGGGGTGGAAGGGGCGGCCATGTCGCGGGCCTCGATCGGGTTGGCGCCATGCGCCAGCTGCCCGGCCTCGATCGCCAGCGCCATGGCGCGGGCCATGGCCACCGGATCGCCGGCCTTGGCGACGGCGGTGTTCAGCAGCACGGCGTCATAGCCCAGCTCCATCGCCTGCGCCGCGTGGCTGGGCAGGCCGATGCCGGCATCCACGACCAGCGGCACATCGGGGAAATGCGCCCTCAGGCTGCGCAGCCCGTAAGGATTGTTCAGCCCCCGGCCCGAGCCGATGGGTGCGCCCCAGGGCATCAGCACCTGGCAGCCCGCATCGAGCAGCCGGCCGCAGACCGAAAGGTCCTCGGTGCAATAGGGAAAGACCTGGAAGCCGTCCTCGGACAGCAGCCGCGCCGCTTCGACCAGCGCGATCACGTCGGGGCAAAGCGTGTCGTCGTCCCGGATCACTTCCAGCTTGATCCAGGGCGTCTCGAACAGCTCGCGCGCCATCTGCGCGGTCGTCACCGCCTCGCGCACCGAATGGCAGCCGGCGGTATTGGGCAGGACGGGGATGCCCAGCTCCTTGATCAGGCGATGGAAGTCCTGGCCTTCGCCGCCTTCGCGCCGCAGGCTGACGGTGGCGATGCCGGCGCGCGAGGCGCGGAACGCCTCGGCCATGATGGCGGGCGAGGGGTATTGCGCCGTGCCCAGCATCAGCGGGCTTGCGACTTCGGTTCCGTAAAAGACCGGCATCTCAGCCCCCCTGCATCGGCGCCACGACTTCCAGCGCGTCGCCATCCTTCAGCGTGGTCGCGGGCCGGGCGGCGGCGGGCAGGAAGGCGCCGTTCAGCGCCGTCGCCACCTTGGCCGCGCCCAATCCGATCTCGGCCAGCGCGTCCTGCACGGTCGGGCCGGTCAGGTCGCGCGCCGCTCCGTTAAGGGTGATCTTCATCCATGAACTCCGGTTTCCGGCCCTCGACAAGGTAATCGGCGGCCATGCGGGCCACGGCGGGGGCCAGAAGATAGCCGTGGCGGTAAAGGCCGTTTGCGTAAAGCGTGCCGCCGCGCCGGCGCAGGCGGGGCAGGTTGTCCGGGAAGGCGGGGCGGGCATCCGAGCCAAGCTCGAGGATCTCGGCCTCGGCAAAGCCGGGATGCAGCGCATAGGCGGCCGACAGCATCTCGACCGCCGAGCGCGCGGTGACGCGATACTTGCCGCCGGTCTCCAGCATCGTGGCGCCGATCATGTAGACGCCATCGCCGCGCGGCACGAGATACAGGGGGATGCGCGGATGCAGCAGGCGGATGGTGCGGGTCAGCGCCACTTCCGGGCAGCGGATCACCAGCATCTCGCCGCGCACGCCGCGCAGGTCGGAAAGTTCGTCCCTGGCGGCCAGGCCGCGGGCATCGACGACAAGGCCGGTGGGCGTGCCCTCGGTTTCGATGGCGACGCCCTGCGCCTCCAGCCGGTCGCGCAGGGCCAGCAGGGCGGCGCGCGGGTTCAGGTGCGCCTCGGTGGCGAAATGCAGGCCGCGCGGGAAGCGGCCGGCCAGCTCCGGCTCCAGCGCCGCGACTTCCTCGCCGTTCACCGGCTGATGCGCCTCGGTCAGCCGGGCAAAGCGGTCGAGTTCCGCCCGGTCGCGCGAGGGCGCCAGGACCAGCGTGCCGCGGCGGATGACCTCGGCGCCATTCGCCTGCCACCAGTCGGCGGCATCGAGGCCCAGGCGCAGCACCGCCGGCTCGGCGCTTTCGGCCTCGCAATAGGGCGCCAGCATCCCGCCGGCGCGCCAGCTGCAGGCCTGGGATCCGGGCTTGCCGGCCGGGTCGATGATGCGCGGCAGGATGCCGCGCGCCGCCAGTTCGGTGGCGATGCACAGGCCCATGACCCCGGCGCCCAGGATGGTGATCTGGTTCATGCCTGCCTCCAGAACTCGTGGAAATGATGCACCGGGCCGTGCCCCAGTCCGACCGACAATTCGTCGGCGTGGGCGATGGCGGCCTGCAGCCAGCCATGGGCGCGGGTCACGGCCTGCGCCACCGTCAGCCCCTGCGCCAGCCCTGCCGCGATGGCCGAGGACAGCGAGCAGCCAGTGCCGTGGGTGTTGGGCGTCTGCTGGCGCGGGGCCGTCAGGGTCAGCGGCTGGGGCCCGACCAGAAGGTCGGTGCAGCTGTCTTCGGTCGCATGACCGCCCTTCATCAGCACATGGTCGGCGCCCAGGGCGCGCAGCGCCTCGCCCTGCTCGCGCATCTCCTCGGGCGTCGCGGCGGGGGGGCGACCCAGAAGCCGCGCCGCCTCGGGCAGGTTCGGGGTCAGCACGGTCGCCAGCGGGATCAGCTGCTCGCGCAGCGCCGAGACGGCATCGTCCGGCAAAAGCGCGTCGCCGGATTTCGCCACCATCACCGGGTCCAGCACCACCGGCACCGGATTGTCCGCCAGCAGCGCCGCCAGCCGGTCGGCGACGACCGTGATCACATCGGCGCCGCCGACCATGCCGATCTTGACCGCGCGCACCTCGAGATCGCCGAAGACCGCGTCGATCTGCGCCGCGACCATGGCCGGGCTGACCGCCTCGACCGCGGCGACGGTGCGGGTGTTCTGCGCGGTGATCGCCGTGATCACAGAGGCGCCATAGACGCCCAGCGCCGAGAAGGCCTTCAGGTCGGCCTGGATTCCGGCGCCGCCGCCGCTGTCCGAGCCGGCGATGGTCAGCGCGATGGGATGGGGCTGCAATCCCGACATGGCCCGCCTTTCGTTTCGGCCGGGCATGGGGACGCGGGGCGGATGGGTGGCGGCCTGGGATTGCGGGCCGCGTCACTCTACCCTTCCCTACGCCGGCATGACCCGGATCAGGTTCGATGGGTCGGTGCCGGGCACCTCTCAGCCCCGTGCGGGGCTCCCCAAGTGTATGAGTCTTCCGCGTGACACTAGGCCCCGGCGCCCCTTATTGCAAGGGCTGCGCGCGGCCGGCCCGTCGCGGCGCTGTCATGCATCCGTCCGCCTTGCCAGCCAAGATGGCCGGCGGGCGGCGGCGGTTTCGGGCTTTACACCGCCCGGAATTCCGGCCGATCTGGGCGCGGCGAAATGCGGAAGGATGCGATGAAAAGCGTGATTTTCGACCTGGGCGGGGTGCTGATCGACTGGGATCCGGCGTTGGCCTTTGCGGATGTCTTCACCAGCCGGGCCGAGGCCGAGACCTGGATGGCCCGCATCGACTTTCCCGGCTGGAACCGGATGCAGGACGGCGGGCGCAGTTTTGCCGAGGGGCTGGCCGCCGCCCGCGCCGAGCATGGCGACGAGGCGCGGCATCTGGCGGGCTATCTGGCGGCCTTTCCCGTCACCATAGAAAAGACCGTGCCCGGCAGCTGGGCGGTGGCCGAGGCGCTGCTGGCGCGCGGCGTGCCGCTTTATGCGCTGACCAACTGGTCGGCCGAGACCTGGCCGCATGCGCTGGAGCTGCATCCCCGGCTGGGCGGGCTGTTCGCCGACATCCTGGTCTCGGGCCAGGTCGGCGCGCTGAAGCCCGATCCGGCGATCTTTCGGCTGCTGATGGACCGCAACGGGCTGCGGCCCGGGGACTGCATCTTCATCGACGACAGCCCGGCCAATGTCGAGGGCGCCCGCGCGCTGGGCATGGACGGGATTCACTTTACCGGCGCCGAGGCGCTGGGCCGGGAACTGGCGCGGCGCGGGGTGATTTAAGGGGGAGGCTAGTCCGCTTTGCGGGGCGAAGCGGTCGGTCGGCTCTTGATGTTCCTGTCCCACAACGGTTAGAATCCCGGCATCGACCGAGTGGCAACTAGGGTTCCGGGCCGACCCATATGGGCCGCCGCAGGACCGAGCGTTGCAGAGACCGGGGGAGTTCCCTGGCTGCACCCAAGGGACAAAAGCCCAGGGGAGGAGACGTCGAGATCAACCGCGCCGATGGCGCAAAGGGGGTCTCAATGACGCTTGCCTCGCTGTTTCTTGTCGTTCTCGCATCCTTCATCCATGCCAGCTGGAACCTGCTGGCCAAACGTGCCGCCTCGGTCGGGCCGGTGTTCGTCTTTGCCTATAATCTGGTCGCCTGCGTCGCTTATGCGCCATGGGTGGCTTGGCTGCTGGTTCAGGGAGGCATCAACTGGACCAGGGAAGGCATCGGCTTTGTTCTGTTCAGCGGGCTGATTCATCTGGCCTACAGCCTCTGCCTGCAACGCGGCTACAGGGTGGCGGACTTGTCGGTGGTCTATCCGGTGGCGCGGGGGACCGGGCCGATGCTGTCCTCGATCGGCGCATTCCTGATCCTGGGGGAAAGCCCGACCGGCACGGGCCTGGTCGGGCTGGTCCTTGTCGTTCTCGGCATCATGCTGATCGCCACGCAGGGAAAGCTTGCCGCACTCACCCGCCCTGGCGGGCAGGCGGGTGTTCGGTGGGGCGCCGCGACGGGCGGGCTGATCGCCAGCTACACGGTGGTGGATGCCTATGCGGTAAAAGCCCTTGGCATCGCGCCGGTGGTGTTGGACTGGTTCTCGAACCTTTTGCGGTTCTTCCTGCTGCTGCCGCTGGTCCTCGCCAACCCTTACCGCTTCATGGAGGCGATGCGGGGCCATTGGTGGACCGCCTTCGGCGTGGGGCTGCTGTCGCCGCTGTCCTATATTCTCGTGCTTGCCGCACTGACGGGTGGCGCACCGCTCAGCCTTGTCGCACCGATGCGTGAAATGTCGATGATGGTCGGTGCGCTGATGGGGATGTTGATCCTGCGAGAGGCGGTCGGCCCGTGGCGGCTGGCTGGGTGTGGCGTGCTGATCGTGGGCGTGATCCTGTTGTCGGCATCGTGATGACCACGACGGCCAGCTTTGGGCTTACCCCTTATCCCACCAGCTTCGCCACATGGCGCAGCGCCAGCAGGTAGCCATTGACCCCGAAACCGGCGATCACGCCCTCGGCGCGCAGGCTGACATAGGAATGGTGGCGGAAGCTCTCGCGCTTGTGGACGTTGGAGATATGCACCTCGATCACCGGCCCGTCGAAGGCGTTCAGCGCATCCAGAATCGCCACCGAGGTATGGGTGAAGGCGGCGGGGTTGATGACGATGGCTTGCGCCTTCAGCCGCGCCTCGTGGATCAGGTCGATGATCGCGCCCTCGTGGTTCGACTGGTGGAAGGCGATGTCCAGCCCCAGCTCGGACCCCAACGCCTTGCAGTCGCGCTCGACGTCGGCCAGCGTGGTGCTGCCATAGATCTCGGGCTGGCGCTGGCCCAGCAGGTTCAGGTTCGGGCCGTTCAGGACATAGACGGTGGGCATGGCAATCTCCGCGACGATGGGGGCAATCTAGCCCAGTTCGGCCAGAAAGATATAGCCCGCGCCGTAGATCGTCTTGATCAGCCGCGGGTTCTTGGGATCCTCGCCCAGCTTGGTGCGCAGGCGCGAGATGCGCACGTCCATCGCCCGGTCGAAGCTTTCGCCCGCCGTGCCGCCCAGCGTCTCAAGCATCTGCGCGCGCGAGATCAGCCGGCGCGGATTGTCGAGAAACAGCCGCAAGACCTCGGCCTCGGCATGGGAGATCGGGGTCTCTGCGCCCTCGGGCGAAGTCAGGGTATAGCGGTCGAAATCCGCGGACCAGCCGGCAAAGCGGACCTGCTGGCGGCCGGGGCCGGCATCGCGCTGGGGCTTGCGCAGCCGGGCGCGGATGCGGGCCACGACCTCGGCCGGCTCGAAGGGCTTGATGATGTAGTCGTCGGCGCCCAGCTCAAGGCCCGTCACGCGGTCCTGCACCTGCGCGCGGCCCGAGATGATGATGATCGCCGCGCCGGATTCGCTGGCCAGCCGGTGCACCAGCGCCAGCCCGTCGCGGTCGGGCAGGCCCAGGTCGATCAGGCAGGCATCGGGCTGGATGCGGCGCAGCGCCGCCTCGAATTCGGTGGCGCGGGCGAAGCCTATGGTGCGAAAGCCCGCCTCCTCCAGCGCCGCGGACAGCAGGCGGCGGATTTCGGGTTCGTCGTCGAGAATGGCGATCAGGGGGGCGTCAGTCATCTGTCTCTGCCATGGCCACGGCCAGTTCGGTGTCGCCAAAGGGCTTGGTCAGGACCGGGCAGTCAAGCCCCGATCTGCGCGGATCGCCCGGCGGTAGCGCCGTCATCAGCACCAAGGGCAGGCCGTGGCCCAGCAGATCGGCGCCCGAGCCGTCGCCCAGTTGCAGGTCGGACAGGATCATGGTCAGTCCGGACAGGTCGGTCAACCCGCGTGCCTCGGAGAGCGAGCCGGCTTCGATCACCGAATGGCCCTGGGCGGTCAGCATCTCGCGGATATGGGCGCGGATGGCGTCGTCATCCTCGACCAGCAGCACCAGCTGCGGGCGGGCGGCGCGCAGCGGCAGGCGGATGGTCACCTGCGCGCCGCCGCCCTTGGCATTGCCCAGCCGCAGGGTGCCGCCCGCCAGCTTGATCTGGTCATAGACCATGGACAGGCCAAGCCCGGTGCCCTGGCTGCCCTTGGTGGTGAAGAAGGGCTCGGTCGCCCGCGCCAGCGCCTCGGCCGAGAAGCCGGGACCGGTATCGGTCACCGCGATCTCCAGCCACCTGCCGGCGGGGTGGGCCTCGACCGTGATGCGGCCCTGGCCCCGCATGGCGTCGCGCGCGTTCAGGATCAGGTTGAGCAGCACGTCCTGAAGCACGCCGGGGTCCAGCATCACCCGCGCCGGCAGATCGCCCAATCGGGTGTCGAGCGTGACGCCCGCGCCCAGCGTCGGCCGGGTCATCGCCGCCAGGTCGTCCAGCATGGCGCGCAGATCGACCGGCTGCGGCTGGTGTTCCCGCCGTCCGGTCAGCGCCGAGATGCCGTCGAGCAACCGCACCCCGCGCCGGGCGGCGGCCAGCGTGGCCTGCACGTCCTCGGCCTGTTCCGGCGCCAGCCCGGCGCGGGCCAGCCGTCCCTGCAGGCCCAGGATGATGGTCAAGAGGTTGCCGAAATCATGCGCCAGCCCGGATGTCATCTGCGCCGCCACCGCGCGCTTCGCCGCATGGGTCAGCGCCTCGCGGGCCTGCACCTCGGCGGTGACGTCGGTGGACAGGATATAGACGCCGCGGCCGTTCTGGTCCGGGGTCAGCGCGATGCGGATGCGCCGTCCCGAGGGCGGGTGCGTGATCTCGAACACCTGCGGCTGGCCGGCGATGGCGCGGTCCAGATGCGGGCGGATGCGGGCGAAGGTCTCGGCGCCCAGCACCGTTTCGCATTGGCAGCCGATGATCGCGCGATTCGCGCCGGGAAACACCATCGAGATCTGGTTGTTCGAGAAGGTATAGCGATAGTCGCGGTCCATATGCGCGATATGGGCCGGGACCATGGCGGTGACATGGCGGGTGCGCGCCTCGGATTCGGTCAGGATGCGCTTGGCCTCCTCCAGCGCGGCATTGGTCGCGGCCAGCGCCCGGTTCGCGGCCGACAGCCGCTCGGCATTTTCCAGCACCAGTTCGGAGAGTTCCTCGGACCGGGCGCGCAGCAGCGCCTCCTGCCGCTTGATATGGGTGATGTCAGTATAGACCGCGATCCAGCCGCCCTGGCTGAGCGGCGCCCCCTCGACCGAGATCCAGCGGCCGTCGGCGCGCTTTCTTTCCATGTAATGCGGCTGGAAGGTGCGGGCCTGGTCCACGCGCTCGCGGATGGCGGCCTCGGGGTCGTCCTGGGGGCCGTATTCGCCGCGATGCACCAGGTAGCGGATCGTATCCTCGAAGGTGGCGCCGGTGCGGGTCAGCTCGTCCGGCAGGCCGAACATGGCCTGATAGGGGCGGTTGCAGACCGCCAGCCGCAGCTCGGCGTCGAAGATCGAGATCGCCTGCTGGATCAGGTTCAGCCCCGAGCGGGTCAGTTCGGCGTGCCGGTCGTTCGAAGGCGTGCCCATTCCTGGCATTGCGCGGTCCCTGTAACAATTTGTAGGATTCAGGAAAAACTGACGCAAGAATTGCCGCAGTAAGCTGCGATTGCCAGAGGGAAGAGGAGCCCTGACGGCAAGGGGAGGATACATGCAGAACGCTGAGGCGGCCCAGGCCGGTTTGCAGTCGATTCCAGCGTTGCTGGCGCGCAATGCCGAACGCTTCGGCAATCGGCCCGCCTATCGGGAAAAGGAATTCGGGATCTGGCAAAGCTGGACCTGGGCCGAGGCCGCGGCCGAGATCCGCGATCTGGCGCTGGGCCTTCTGGTGCTGGGCCTGAACCGGGGCGACCATGTCGCCATCATCGGCCGCAACCGCCCGGCGCATTACTGGGCCATGGTCGCGGCGCAGATGTGCGGCGCGGTGCCGGTGCCGCTGTATCAGGACGCGGTGGCCGACGAGATGGCCTATGTGCTGAACCATTGCGGTGCGCGCTTCGTGGTCTGCGGCGACCAGGAGCAGGTGGACAAGGTGCTTGAAGTCGGCGACCGCGCCCCCTCGGTCGAGCATATCGTCTATACCGACAAGCGCGGCATGCGGAAATACGACCACTCCCACATGAACGCGCTGGCGGATGTGCAGGCCGAGGGCCGCGCCGCCCAGCAGCGGCTGGGCCACGAACTGGACGCGCGCATCGCCGCGCTGGGCTACGGCGATACCTGCGTGATGCTGTATACATCGGGCACCACCGGCAAGCCCAAGGGCGTGGTGCTGTCGAACCGCAACATCATCGAGACCGCCAGGAACAGTGCCGCCTTCGATCGCCTGACCGAGCGCGAGGAGGTGCTGGCCTATCTGCCGATGGCCTGGGTCGGCGACTTCATCTTTTCGGTCGGACAGGCCTATTGGGCCGGATTCACCGTGAACTGCCCCGAGGGCGCGCATACGATGATGACCGACCTGCGCGAGATCGGACCGACCTATTTCTTCGCCCCGCCCCGCGTCTTCGAAGGGCAGCTGACCTCGGTGATGATCCGCATGGAGGATGCCGGCCGCTTCAAGCGCTGGCTGTTCCGGCACTACATGGAGATCGCCCGCCGCGTCGGCCCGGCGCTCCTGGACGGCAGGCCGGTGGGCGCGCTGGACCGGCTGCGCTATGCCCTGGGCAACCTGCTGGTCTATGGCCCGCTGAAGAACACCCTGGGCTATTCGCGCATCCGCGTCGGCTATACGGCGGGCGAGGCGATCGGTCCCGAGATCTTCGATTTCTACCGCAGCCTCGGCATCAACCTGAAGCAGCTCTACGGCCAGACCGAGGCCTCGGTCTTTATCACCCAGCAGCCGGACGGGCAGGTGCGTTCGGACACGGTCGGCGTGCCCTCGCCCGGCGTCGAGCTGAAGATCGCCGAGAATGGCGAGGTGTTCTACCGCTCGCCCGGCACTTTCGTGGAATATTACAACAATCCCGACAGCACCGCCTCGACCAAGGATGCCGAGGGCTGGGTGGCGACGGGCGATGCCGGATTCTTCGAGGAGGCGACCGGGCATCTGCGCATCATCGACCGCGCCAAGGACGTGGGCCGCATGGCCGATGGCCGGATGTTCGCGCCGAAATATGTCGAGAACAAGCTGAAGTTCTATCCCAACATCCTGGAGGCGGTGGTGTTCGGCGCCGGCCGCGACATGTGCACGGCCTTCATCAACATCGACCTGACCGCGGTCGGCAACTGGGCCGAGCGCAACAACATCGCCTATGCCAGCTATCAGGAGCTGGCCGGCCATCCGCAGGTCTATGCCACCATCAAGGAGCATGTCGAGGCGGTGAACGAATCCGTGGCGCAGGATCCGATGCTGTCGGGCTGCCAGATCAGCCGCTTCCTGGTGCTGCACAAGGAGCTGGACCCCGACGACGGCGAGATGACCCGCACCCGCAAGGTGCGCCGCAACATCATCGCCGAGAAATATGCCGACCTGATCGCGGCGCTCTATGACGGCCGCGATACGGTCAGCACCCGGACGGAAGTGACCTACGAGGACGGCCGCAAGGGCGAGATCCGCGCGGTGCTGAAAATCGAGGAGGCCCGGACCTTCCCGACCCGGACCATGCAGAAGGTGGCTGCGGAATGACCATGCAAGAAGGCTATACCACCGCCGACGGCCGCCAGATCGGCGGCGTGCTGATGGACCTGAAGAACATCACCCTGCGCTTCGGCGGCGTCACGGCGATCAAGGACATCAGCTTCGACATCCGCGAGGGCGAGATCCGCGCCATCATCGGCCCGAACGGCGCCGGCAAGTCCTCGATGCTGAACGTGATCTCGGGCTTCTATGTCCCGCAAGAGGGCGAGATCTGGTTCAAGGGCCATCGCCGCGGCCCGATGAAACCCTATGAGGTGGCGCGGCTGGGCATTGCCCGCACCTTCCAGAACATCGCGCTGTTCGACGGCATGTCGGTCCTGGACAACATCATGACCGGCCGCCTGAACATGATGAAGGCGCCGATCTGGAGCCAGGCGCTGTGGTGGGGCCGGGCTGAGCGCGAGGAAGTGGAAAACCGCGAGCAGGTCGAGAAGATCATCGACTTCCTGGAGATCCAGAACATCCGCAAGACCCCGGTCGGCCGGCTGCCTTACGGGTTGAAGAAGCGCGTCGAACTGGCGCGGGCGCTGGCGGCCGAGCCCAAGATCCTGCTGCTCGACGAGCCGATGGCCGGCATGAACGTCGAGGAGAAGGAGGACATGTGCCGCTTCATCCTGGACGTGAACGACGAGTTCGGCACCACCATCGCCCTGATCGAGCATGACATGGGCGTGGTCATGGACCTCAGCGACCGGGTGGTGGTGATGGATTACGGCCGCAAGATCGGCGACGGCACCCCCGACGAGGTGCGCAGCAATCCCGAGGTCATCAGCGCCTATCTTGGCGTGGCGCACGAATAAGGGGACGGCGATGGAATTTCTGTATGCAAGCGAAGTCCTGCTGAACGGCCTGATGGCCGGGGTGATGTATTCGCTGGTCGCGCTGGGTTTCGTGCTGATCTACAAGGCCTCGGGGGTCTTCAACTACGCCCAGGGGGTGATGGCGCTGTTCGCCGCCATGACGCTGGTGGGCATCATGGAGGGCCGGGTGCCCTTCGCGCATCTGATCGGCGCCGCCTTCGGCGTGCATGTATCCAGCTTCGGCTGGACCGTGCCGGGATTGCTGGCGATCCTGCTCACGGCGCTGATCATGGTCGGCCTCGCCATCGCCATCGAGAAGCTGGTACTGAAGCACCTGGTCGGGCAGGAGCCGATCATCCTGTTCATGGCCACCATCGGCCTGGCCTGGTTCCTGGAAGGGCTCGGCGACGTGATGTGGGGCGCCGACGTGAAGGTGCTGGACGTCGGCCTGCCGCAGGGCATTTCCGAGACGGTCGAGGCGATGACCGATGACTGGCTGGGCTACGGCTTCTTCATCGACCGGCTGGACATCTGGGCGGCGGTCATCGCGGCGGCGCTGGTGGCGGCGCTGGTCGGCTTCTCGCAATATACCAAGCAGGGCCGGGCGATGCGCGCGGTGGCCGACGACCACCAGGCGGCGCTGTCGGTGGGCATCAGCCTGCAATTCATCTGGATCATGGTCTGGTCGATCGCCGGTTTCGTCGCATTGGTCGCGGGCATCATGTGGGGCACGAAATCGGGCGTGCAGTTCAGCCTCTCGTTGATCGCCCTCAAGGCGCTGCCGGTGCTGATGCTCGGCGGATTCACGTCGATCCCCGGCGCCATCGTCGGCGGTCTCATCATCGGCATGGGCGAAAAGCTGTTCGAATATTTCGTCGGCCCCATGGTCGGTGGCGCGACCGAGAACTGGTTCGCCTATGTGCTGGCGCTGATCTTCCTCGTCTTCCGGCCGCAGGGGCTGTTCGGCGAGCGCATCATCGAGCGGGTCTGACGATGAAAAGATTCTATGCCTCCGGCGGGGATATTTGGGCAAGAAAGAAGGGCGGAATCTCGCGTTCTTCCTTGGAGAAATATCCCGCGGGGGTGTGGGGGCGCGAAGCCCCCACGGGCAAGGCGTGACGCTGGGAGGAACGGATGCTTTACCGCGAGGCGGGTGATTTCAAGACGAGCTATCGCGACGATGGCCAGACCTTTCCGATCCGGCTGGATCGCTGGGGCTATTACGCGATCCTGGCGGTGGCCTTCCTGGTCGTGCCCTTCGTCATCGACAGCTACTGGGCCAATGCGGTGCTGGTGCCCTTCCTGATCTATGCCATCGCCGCCATCGGGCTGAACATCCTGACCGGCTATGCCGGGCAGGTCAGCCTGGGCACCGGCGGCTTCATGGCGGTGGGGGCCTATGCCGTCTACAAGCTGATGGTCGCCTTTCCGGGCGTGCCGATCGTCATCCATATCGTGCTGGCCGGCGCGATCACGGCGGTCGTCGGCATGCTCTTCGGCCTGCCCAGCCTGCGGATCAAGGGTTTCTACCTGGCGGTGGCGACGCTGGCCGCGCAGTTCTTCCTGGTGTGGCTCTTCAACAAGGTGCCGTGGTTTTACAACTATTCGGCCTCGGGCCAGATCAACGCGCCCGAGCGCACCATCCTGGGCTGGGCGGTGACCGGGCCCGCCACCACCGCTTCGGCGAAATACCTGATCTGCCTTGTCTTTGCCGTCGTTCTGGCCTGGGTGGCGCGCAACCTGACCCGCGGCAGCGTGGGGCGCAAATGGATGGCGATCCGCGACATGGACATCGCCGCCGAGATCATCGGGGTGAACCCGCTGACCGCCAAGCTGTCGGCCTTTGCCGTCTCCAGCTTCTTCGTCGGCATCGCCGGGGCGCTGCTGTTCTCGGTCTACCTGGGCGCGGCCGAGGCCAGCGAGGCCTTCGGCATCAACAAGAGCTTCCTGGTGCTGTTCATGATCATCATCGGCGGGCTGGGCAGCATCTTCGGCAGCTTTGCCGGCGCCGCCTTCCTGGTGCTGCTGCCGGTCTTTCTCAAGAACGTGCTGGTGGCGCAGTTCGGCTGGCCGACCGACCTGGCCGCCCATATCGAGCTGATGATCGTCGGCGCGCTGATCGTGTTCTTCCTGATCGTCGAGCCGCACGGGCTGGCGCGTCTCTGGGCGCTGACGAAGGAAAAGCTGCGGCTCTGGCCGTTCCCGCATTAACGACCGGACAACCGGCGGACCAGAAAACCCTTGGGGAGGAGACCAAGATGAAACTGAAACTCGCAACTGTCGCATTGGGCGCCGTCATGGCGGCGGCCCCGGCCATGGCCGACCTGGTGGTGCCCAATCTCAGCTATCGCACCGGGCCCTATGGCGCGAACGGCACGCAATATGCCGATGGGTTCAACGACTACTTCACCCTGCTGAACGAACGCGACGGCGGCATCGGCGGCGAGAGGGTCCGGACCCCGGAATGCGAGACCGCCTATAACACCGAAAAGGGCGTCGAGTGCTACGAGGCGACCAAGGGCTCGGGCGCGCTGGTCTATAACCCGCTGTCCACCGGCATCACCTATCAGCTGATCCCCAAGGTCGCGGCGGACAAGATCCCGCTTTACACGCCGGGCTATGGCCGGACCTCGGCCAAGAACGGCAAGGTCTTCGAATGGGTGTTCAACGCCCCGGCGAACTACTGGGACGGTGCCAGCGTGGCGATCAAGTATCTGCTGGACCAGAACGGCGGCGACCTGAACGGCAAGAAGATCGCGCTAGTCTATCACAACTCGGCCTATGGCAAGGAGCCGATCCGCACCCTGCAGGAGCTTGGCAAGAAGCACGGCTTCACCCTGACCGAGCTGCCGGTCGATCCGCCCGGCCAGGAGCAGAAGAGCCAATGGCTGCAAATCCGCCGCGACAAGCCGGATTACGTGCTGATGTGGGGCTGGGGCGTGATGAACCAGACCGCCATCCAGGAGGCCGCCAACATCCGTTTCCCGATGGAGAATTTCATCGGCACCTACTGGTCGGGCTCGGAAGTGGACGTGAAGCCGGTGGGCGCCGGCGCCAACGGCTACAAGGCGCTGACCTTCCACGGCGTCGGCATGGACTACCCGATCTATGAGGACATGAAGAAACATGTCATCGAGCCGGGCAAGGCCTCGCAGGGCGGGCAGTTCGTCGGCTCGGTGCTGTATTCGCGCGGCATGTATGCGGCGGTGGTGATTGCCGAGGCGATCAAGAAGGCGCAGGAACTGGCCGGCACGCCGCAGATCACGCCGGCGCAGCTGCGCGACGGGTTCGAGGCGCTGGACATCACGCCCGAGCGCCTGGCCGAGCTGGGCCTGCCGGACTTCGGTCCCGAGATCAAGATGACCTGCGACAACCACGGCGGCAGCGGCATGGCGCGGCTGCAGCAATGGGACGCCTCGGCCGGCAAGTGGAGCCTGATCACCGAGTTCACCGAGCCGGACCAGGAGGTGCTGGACCCGCTGATCCTGGAAGACAGCGAGGCCTATGCCAAGGAAGCCGGCATCTCGCCGCGCTGCTGATCCCTTGCCCCGGCGGTCCGCCGCCGGGGCCTTTCACCCGCGCCTGGAGGGAAAGTCCATGTTCGACGCCGCGCCGCAACGCGAGACCCTGCTTGAGGTCAACAATATCGAGGTGATCTACAATCACGTCATCCTGGTGCTGAAGGGCGTCAGCCTGTCGGTGCCCAAGGGCGGCATCACCGCGCTTCTGGGCGGCAATGGCGCGGGCAAGACCACGACGCTGAAGGCGATCTCGAACCTGCTGCATTCCGAGCGCGGCGAGGTCACCAAGGGCACGATCAGCTATCGCGGCGAACGGGTGCAGGAGCTGGACCCGGCCAGCCTGGTCAGGAAGGGCGTGATCCAGGTGATGGAGGGGCGTCATTGCTTCGAGCACCTGACCATCGAGGAGAACCTGCTGACCGGCGCCTATACCCGCGGCGACGGGCGCGCCGCCATCGCCCGCGATCTCGAGATGGTCTATTCCTATTTCCCCCGCCTCAAGGAGCGCCGGAAAAGCCAGGCCGGCTATACCTCGGGCGGCGAGCAGCAGATGTGCGCCATGGGCCGGGCGCTGATGTCGCGCCCCGAGACGATCCTGCTGGACGAGCCCTCGATGGGCCTGGCGCCGCAGCTGGTCGAGCAGATCTTCGAGATCGTGAAGGCGGTGAACGAGGGCGAGGGCGTGACCTTCCTTCTGGCCGAGCAGAACACCAATGTCGCGCTGCGCTATGCCCATTACGGCTATATCCTGGAAAGCGGCCGGGTGGTGATGGACGGGCCGGCGGATGCGCTGCGCGAGAACCCGGACGTCAAGGAATTCTATCTCGGCATGTCCGACCAGGGCCGCAAGAGCTTTCGCGACGTGCGGTCCTATCGCCGGCGCAAGCGCTGGCTGGCCTGAGCGCAGAAAGGCACCCCCATGGCATTCTATGACAAGCTTGAAACCCGCAGCGCCGACGAGCGGGCATCATGGCTGGCGGCCGAACTGCCCGCCGCCGTCGCCCGCGCCGGCACGGCGCCGGGGCTGGCGCGCCTTCTGGGCGATGTCGAGCCCGGCCGGATCACCACGCGCGAGGCGCTGGCCCGGCTGCCGGTGATCCGCAAATCCGAACTCTCGGCCGCGCAAAAGGCCATGCCGCCCTTTGGCGGCTTCACCACCCGGCCGGCTCCGGATTTCGAGAATGTCTTCCAGAGCCCCGGGCCGATCTACGAGCCCGGCCGGCGCGGCGAGGACTGGTGGCGGCTGGGGCGTTTCCTGCATGCGGCGGGCGTGGGCCGGGGCGATATCGTCCACAACTGCTTCGGCTATCACCTGACGCCGGCGGGGATGATGTTCGAAAGCGCCGCCCGCGCCGTCGGGGCCGCGACCCTGCCGGCCGGCACCGGCCAGACCGAATTGCAGGTCCGCGCCGCGGCGGACATCGGCACCACCGTCTATGCCGGAACGCCGGATTACCTGAAGATCATGCTCGACAAGGCCGATGAACTGGGCGAGCGGCTGCGCCTGACCCGCGCCGTGGTCTCGGGCGGGGCGTTGTTTCCCAGCCTGCGGCAGGGTTACGCGGATCGCGGCATCGCCACGACGCAATGCTATGCCACCGCCGACCTGGGCCTGATCGCCTATGAATCGCCGGCCATGGAGGGGATGATCGTGGATGAGCGGGTGATCGTCGAGATCGTCCGCCCCGGCACCGGCACCCCGGTCCCGGATGGCGAGGTGGGCGAGGTCGTCGTCACCACGCTGAACCCGGATTATCCGCTGCTGCGTTTTGCCACCGGAGATCTTTCGGCGGTGCTGCCGGGGGCCAGCCCCTGCGGGCGCACCAACATGCGCATCAAGGGTTGGATGGGCCGCGCCGACCAGACCACCAAGATCAAGGGCATGTTCGTGCGCCCCGAGCAGGTGGCGGCGCTGGTGGCCCGCCACCCGGAAATCTCACGCGCTCGTGTGGTCGCAGACCGCGCCGGGGACATGGATGTGATGACGGTGCTGCTGGAAACCGGGGCCGATGATGCGGCAAGATACGAAGGAACGGTGTTGGATACACTGAAACTTCGCGGCCGGGTGGAACTGGTTGCGCCGGGCTCGCTGCCGAACGACGGCAAGGTGATCGAGGATCGGCGCAGCTACGACTGATTCCGGCCCCCCGGAATGAGGTTGCCCGATGCGCATCGCTGCCGTCCTGCTTGCCGCCCTGGTCGGGGCCGCGCCCGCCTGGGCCGAGAATCGCGCCGTCATCATCGGCAATGCCGATTATCGCAGCGCCCCCGACCTGGCCGGCTCGGATACCATGGCGCTGGCAAAGGCGCTGCGCGAGGCGGGCTTCACCACCCAGCAGGGCCTCGATCTCGAGGCCCGGCCGCTGCGCCGGCTGCTTGAATCGCTGGCCCGCGCCGATGCCGATCCCGGCGCGCGCATCGTGGCGCTGAACGGCCGCTTCCTGCATGATGCCGAGGAAACCTGGTTCATGGGCACCGATGCCGATACGCCCGGCCCGGCGGCGGCCGGGGGGCAGGGCGTGCCGCTGTCGCTGGTCATGCGGCTGATGGCGGGGGGCGATCCGGGCGCGGTGCTGATCCTGGGCACCGATGCGCAGCAGATGCCGCACCGGCCGGGGCTGGAAAACGGCATCGGCGCGCTTCGGCCGCCGGCCGGGGTCTCGGTCGTCGCCGGCCCGCCCGAGGCCGGCGCCCGCGCCCTGGCCCGGCTGCTGGACGGGGCGACGCTGGCCCAGGCCAGCGCCGGCCGGGCGCTTTCCCTGCTGCCCGAGGCTGCAGGCGACCTGCGCCCGGTGCCGCCGCGCAAGGCTGCCGACGCCCTGGCCGATGACCGCGACGCCTGGGCCGAGGCCGCGGTGGCAGATACCGCCCTGGCCTATCGGGATTATCTGGCGCGCTTTCCGCAGGGGATCTACGCCGCGGATGCGCGCGACAGGCTGGCGCAGATCGGCCGTGCGCCGGGGGTGCGCCATGCCGACCGCGCCGCCTGGAGCCTGGCTGCCGCGACCGATACGGCCGCCGCCTATGCGACCTATCTGAAGCAGTTTCCCGCCGGGCCCCATGCCGGCGCCGCCCACAAGCGGCTGGCCGAATTGCGCCCCGTCCCACCCGCAAGGCCCGCCTCGCAGCCCGCGCCGGCGGTGGCGGCCGAACAGGCGCTTTCCCTCGGCCCGGCCGGCCGGGCGGCCGTTCAGCGCCACCTGTCCCGGCTTGGCCTGCAGCCGGGCGCGGCCGACGGCGTCTTCGGCCCGCGCACGCGCCTGGCGATTTCGGGCTGGCAGCGCGCCAACGGGCTGGCCGTCACCGGCCACCTGACCGGGCCGCAGGTGCGGATGATCGCCGAGCAGGCCGAAGGCCGCGCCACCGAGGCCGCCGCCCAGGATCGCGCCTTCTGGCGGCAAAGCGGCGCAAGCGGCGATGCGGGGGGGCTGCGCGCCTATCTCGACCGCTATCCCCAGGGCATCCATGCCGAGGCGGCGCGACGCCAGCTGGCCGGGGCCGGCACCGGTCGCGACGCCCCCCATGGCGACGAGGCGACATGGCGCTGGGCCCGCCGCCAGGGCTCGGCCGCGGCCTATGAGACCTATCTGGAACGCTTCCCCTCGGGCATCCATGCGCCGGCCGCGCGGGAACGCCTTGCCACCCTGCGCGCCGGCGTCGAGGCGGCGCGGCGCGAAGAGGCGGGGCTTGACCTCACCCCCGCGACCCGCCGCCTGATCGAGGAGCGGCTGCGCGCCGCCGGCATGCAGCCGGGGCCGGCCGAGGGCGAGTTCACCGAGGAAACCCGCGCGGCGCTGCGCCGCTACCAGGCGGCGCGCAACCTGCGCGTCACCGGCTATGTCACCCGGCAGACGATCTCGGGCCTGCTGGCGGATGTCCTGCGCTAGTCGCTGACAACGGGAAGCATCGCGCCTTCGTCATGCCGGCAGGGGCTGCATCGCGGCGCAGGTGCCCTGCAACGCCTGCAAGGCGAGCTGGCGGTGCTTATTTCCTTCGCGGGGTTCGTGCTGCTTGCACCGATGGCCGCCCTGGGCCAGGGCATGCGCCGTGCCGCCTTGCTCCGACTGGGGGAGTGAACGCTTGCCGCCAGCCAGCCACTCGCCGGCATCTGTCCGCGGTTTGCGCGCCGCCCCCTGCCGCGCCGCCGCGGCGATCCTGCCGGACCGCTGCGGTGGCCCAAGGATCTCGCCCGGATCCCTGCCGCGTTGACGGCGGGTCGGCCCTGTCGCGCTTCCCATCTTCTTCCTTGTGGAAATATCCACGGGGGTGTGGGGGCAGTCAGCCCCCACTTGCTGCGCACCAGGGCCGAAATGCGAAAACGCCCGCGGCACAGGGCCTGCGGGCGTTCCGGGATTCAGCCGACCGGCCGTTCTCAGCCCTGGCGGGCCTTGAAGCGCGGGTTGGTCTTGTTGATGATGTAGATGCGGCCCTTGCGGCGCACGACTTGGCAGTCACGGTGGCGGCTCTTGAGCGAGCGGAGCGAATTGCGAACCTTCATCGGTCTTCTCCTATCGCGGCGCATCGCTAGGTCGCGCCTTGAAAACGAAATACCCCCGAAAAAGCCTCGGGGGCGCGAAATGAATGGTGGGCGGTACTGGGATCGAACCAGTGGCCACTACGATGTCAACGTAGTGCTCTACCGCTGAGCTAACCGCCCCCCGTCAGGTGATTCTGCCGGCCTGCGCCGCCAGATCGCCTGGATCGGCGTGTCTATAGCCACCTCGCCCAGGGGTTTCAAGCCCTCAATCGACGGCTATTGGCCTTCCTCGATCATGGTTTATAAATCTTCCTGTCTCGACCGTCCAGAATGGCGCCGTCTGCGCCGCCGGGGAAAGCCAGGATGACCAGGGAAGAGCCGACCTTCGATCTGATGCGGCCGCAATCGTGGCTGGGCGGGGTGATCTTTGCCTCGCCGCATTCCGGCCGCGCCTATCCCGACTGGTTCCTGGCCGAATCGCGGCTGGATGCGCAGCAGCTGCGCTCGTCCGAGGATGCCTTCGTGGACCGGCTGATCGCTCCGGCGCTGGAGCATGGCGCCATGATGCTGACCGCGCGGGTGCCGCGCTGCGTGGTGGACCTGAACCGCGGCCCCGAGGAGATCGACCCCCTGGTGGTGTCGGGCGCCGCGCCGGGGATCAGCAATCCGCGGATCATGGCGGGGCTGGGGGTGATTCCCCGCGTCGTCTCGCAGGGGCGCGTCATCCACGACCGGCCGATCCCGCGGGCCGAGGCCGAAAGCCGCATCGCCCGGCTGTGGCATCCCTATCACCGGGCGCTTTCGGCGCTGATCGACGAGGCGGTGGCGCAGTTCGGCGGCGCCATCCTGATCGACATGCATTCCATGCCGCGCGATGCGCTGACCCATCTGCCGCGCCCGCGCCCCGACATGGTGCTGGGCGACCGCAACGGCGTCTCGGCCGCGCCGCGGATCAGCGCCGGCGTGGCCGAGGCGGTGGCGGCCGAGGGCTTCCGGCTGCGGCGCAACTCGCCCTTTTCCGGCGCCTATATCACCCAGACCTATGGCCGGCCGCGCAACAATGTCCATGTCGTGCAACTGGAACTGGACCGCTCGCTCTACATGGACGAGGGGCGGATCGAGCCGCGCCCGGATTTCGAGCTGTTCCGGACCCGTTTTGGCCGCGTCGTCGCCCGGCTGGCGCGGCTGCGCCCGGATGCCAGCGACGCGGCCTTCGCCGCCGAGTGACCAAGGAAAGGAAATGCGATGCCGCCCGAAATCGCCGAGATGATCGGCCAGAACATCGCCCTGATCGTGCTGGCGGTGGTGATCCTGTTCGCCGTCAGCCGCGCCGTCCGCATCGTCCCGCAATCGGAAAAATACGTCGTCGAGCGTTTCGGCCGGCTGCATGCGGTGCTGGGGCCGGGGATCAATTTCATCGTTCCCTTCCTCGACCGGGTGGCGCATCGGATCTCGGTGCTGGAACGCCAGCTGCCGACTTCGCGCCAGGATGCGATCACCGCCGACAACGTGCTGGTGCAGGTGGAAACCAGCGTCTTCTATCGCATCATCGAGCCGGAAAAGACCGTCTATCGCATCCGCGACGTGGATGCGGCGATCACCACCACGGTGGCGGGGATCGTGCGCTCGGAAATCGGCGCGATGGAGCTGGACCAGGTGCAGTCGAACCGCGCCCAGCTGATCGAGCGCATCCGCGACGCGCTGGCCAATATCGTCGATGACTGGGGCATCGAGGTGACGCGGGCCGAGATTCTGGACGTCAACCTGGACGAGGCGACGCGGGCCGCCATGCTGCAACAGCTGAATGCTGAACGCGCCCGCCGCGCCCAGGTGACCGAGGCCGAGGGCCGCCGCCGCGCCGTGGAACTGGCCGCCGACGGCGATCTTTACGCCGCCGAGCAGCAGGCCAAGGCGAAGCGCCTGCTGGCCGATGCCGAGGCCTATGCCACCGCGGCCATCGCCACCGCGATCCGCGAGGGCGGGATCGAGGCGGCGCAATACCAGGTCGCCATGCGCCAGGTCGATGTGCTGGCCGAGGTCGGCAAGGGGCAGGGCAAGCAGACGGTGATCGTCCCCGCCTCGGCCGTCGAGGCGCTGGGCGACGCCTTCCGCATGCTGCGGGGTGGCAAATGAGCTGGGCGAACGGCTGGATCTGGATCATCGCGGCGCTGATCCTGGCGGCGGTGGAACTGGCGCTGCCGGGCTGGTTCTTCCTGGGCCTGGCCGGCGCGGTGCTGCTGATGGGGCTGGCGCTGCTTCTGGGCCTGTGGCCCGGCGGGCTGCCGATGGCGCTGGTGGTCACGGCGGTCCTGACCGGGGTGATCTGGCTGGCGTTGCGGCGCATCTTCGGCAAGAACCGCGGCGAGGTGCGGCGCTGGACCCGCGACATCAACGACAACTAGGCTTTGCCGGCGCCAAGCTGGTGCTGACCCATGGCGCGTGCCTGCTGACCTGCCTGCGCGACGATTACGGCTGGATCCCCTTTCCGGCGCATTGGGATCTGCCCGGCGGCGGGGCCGAGCCGGACGAGTCGCCGGTCGAATGCGCCCTGCGCGAACTGGACGAGGAATTCGGGCTGCGCCTTGCGGCCGGGCGGCTGGCGGGGCGGGCCTTTCCCTCGGTCTCGGAGCCCGGTCGGCTGTCCTGGCTGTTTTCCGGCACGATCACCGCGGCCGAGATCGCGGCGATCCGCTTTGGCGGCGAGGGGCAGGAATGGCGGATGATGCCGGTTGCGGAATTCGTCGCCCATCCGCGCGCCGTGCCGCATTTCCGCGACCGAGTGCGGCTTGTCCTTGCCGGTGCCGGCTGCGGGATTTGAGAATCGCCCCGCGGCGTGCATGATCGGGCCACCCGCAGCAAGGAGGGCAGCCATGTCCCGCATGCAGCTTTATCGTCGCAACGGCTGGGGCTCGGCCATCGTCGAGGCGCAACTGGCGCATTACGGGCTCGATGCCGAGGGGGTCGAGGTCGCGGATCTGTTCCTGGACCCGGCCGCCAGACGCGAATTGATGCGGATCAGCCCGGCGGGGCAGATCCCGGTGCTGATCCTGCCCGATGGCCGGGTCATGTCGGAAAGCGCGGCGATCACGCTGCACCTGGCCGACATGACGGGCAGGGACGACCTGGTGCCCGAGGCCGGGGCCGCCGAGCGGCCGCGTTTCCTGCGCTGGCTGATCTTCCTGGTGGCGCAGGTCTATCCCTGCTTTACCTTTGGCGACGATCCGGCGCGGTTCCTGAGCGACCCGGCGGCGCAAAAGGAGTTGGGCGATGCCACCACGGCGCGGTTGCAGCAGCTTTGGGCCGCCGTTGAAGGCGTGGTGGGCGCGCCCTGGTTCCTGGGCGAGCGGTTCTCGGCGCTGGATATCTACCTGGCGGTGATGACCAACTGGAAGCCCGGCCCGGAATGGTTCGAGGGCCATGCGCCCAAGGTCTGGTCCATCGCCCGCGCCACGGCGGCGCGGGAGGATCTGGCGCCGGTCATGCAGCGCAATTTCGGCTGATCACAGCCCGGCCAGTTCGGCCTGGATCGCCTGAGCCGCGGCGCGCGGGTCCGCGGCCTGCCAGATCGGCCGTCCGACGACGATATGGTCGGCGCCGCTGGCGATGGCCGTGGCCGGGGTCTCGATCCGCTTCTGGTCGCCGGCATCGCTGCCCGCCGGGCGCACGCCGGGGGTCACGATCAGCCGGCCCGCCGCCTCGGGCAGGGCGCGGATCAGGGCTGCTTCGCGCGGGCTGGCGATGACGCCGTCCGCCCCGGCCTCGAAGGCGCGGGCGGCGCGGGTCGCCACGATCTCGGCCACGTCGCCCGGCACGATCAGCCCGGCATCCAGGTCGGCGCGGTCCAGCGAGGTCAGGATGGTCACCGCCAGGATCTTCAGCCCCGAGCCGCTTGCCCCCTGTTTTGCCGCCCTGACCACATGCGGGTCGCCATGCACGGTCAGGAAATCCAGGTCGTATTGCGCGATGCCTTTCACCGCCGCCTCGACCGTGGCGCCGATGTCGAAGAACTTCATGTCCAGGAAGATGCGCTTGCCATGTTCCTGTTTCAGCTCGTTGGCCAGCGCCAGGCCGCCGCCGGTCAGCATGCCCAGGCCGATCTTGTAGAAGCTGGCGGCGTCGCCGATCCTTTCGGCCAGTTCCAGCCCGGCCAGCGCGTTCGGCACGTCCAGCGCCACGATCAGACGGTCGTCCATGTTCCACCTCAGCCTGCGACAAACGGGCCGCTTATAGGCGGGAACCCTCTGTCTTGAAACCCCGTTTGTTCCTGCCCATGTGACTGGCAAGACCCGAGCCGGATCGTGCCAATGCGGGCGATCCAAAGCGGGGGCTGAGGAAAGGATTTTCATATGGATATGGAAAAGTTCACGGAACGGTCGCGGGGCTTTTTGCAGGCGGCGCAGACCATCGCCATCCGCGAGGAAAACCAGCGCGTGATGCCCGAGCATCTGCTCAAGGCGCTGATGGATGACGACCAGGGCTTTGCCAGCAACCTGATCGCGCGGGCCGGCGGCGATGCCCAGGCCGTGCGCCAGGCCGTCGACCAGGCGGTGGCGAAGCAGCCCAAGGTCAGCGGCGGGCAGGGGCAGGTCTATGTCGATCCCTCGATGGTGCGGGTGCTGGACGAGGCCGAGAAGCTGGCCAAGAAGGCCGGCGACAGTTTCGTGCCCGCCGAGCGGGTGCTGACCGCGCTTGCCATCGTCAACACCAATGCCCGCGATGCGCTGGCGGCCGGCAAGGTGACGGCGCAGGCGCTGAACGGCGCCATCAACGACGTCCGCAAGGGCCGGACGGCCGACACCGCCAGCGCCGAGGACAGCTATGAGGCGCTGTCGAAATACGCCCGAAACCTGACCGAGGCCGCGGCCGAGGGCAAGATCGACCCGATCATCGGCCGGGACGAGGAAATCCGCCGCGCCATGCAGGTGCTGTCGCGCCGCACCAAGAACAACCCGGTTCTGATCGGCGAGCCCGGCGTCGGCAAGACCGCCATCGCCGAGGGGCTGGCGCTGCGCATCATCGACGGCGACGTGCCGGAAAGCCTGCGCAACAAGCAGCTCTGGGCGCTGGACATGGGTGCCCTGATCGCCGGCGCGAAATATCGCGGCGAGTTCGAGGAGCGGCTGAAGGCGGTGCTGAAGGAGATCGAGGATGCCGCCGGCGAGATCGTGCTGTTCATCGACGAGCTGCATGTGCTGGTCGGCGCCGGCAAGACCGACGGCGCCATGGATGCCGCGAACCTGATCAAGCCGGCGCTGGCGCGGGGCGAGTTGCATTGCGTCGGTGCCACCACGCTGGACGAATACCGCAAGTATATCGAAAAGGACGCGGCGCTGGCCCGGCGCTTCCAGCCGGTCATGGTCGAGGAGCCGACGGTCGAGGACACGATCAGCATCCTGCGCGGCATCAAGGAGAAGTATGAGCTGCATCACGGCGTGCGCATCAGCGACGCCGCGCTGGTGGCGGCGGCGACCCTGTCGCATCGCTACATCACCGACCGCTTCCTGCCCGACAAGGCCATCGACCTGGTGGACGAGGCCGCGAGCCGGCTGCGCATGGAGGTGGACAGCAAGCCCGAGGAGCTGGACCAGCTCGATCGGCAGATCCTGCAGATGCAGATCGAGGCCGAGGCGCTGAAGAAAGAGGACGACGCCGCCTCCAAGGACCGGCTGGAGAAGCTGGAGAAGCAGCTGTCGGAACTGCAGGAGAAATCCGCCTCGCTGACCGCCCGCTGGCAGGCCGAGCGCGACAAGCTGGAAGGCTCGCGCACGCTGAAGGAGCAGCTCGACCGTGCCCGCGCCGAACTGGACCAGGCCAAGCGCGAGGGCAACCTGGCCCGTGCGGGTGAGTTGAGCTATGGCATCATCCCCGGACTCGAGCGGCAGCTGGCCGAGGCCGAGGGCCATAACGACGGCCTGCTGGTCGAGGAGACCGTCCGCCCCGAGCAGATCGCCGAGGTGGTGGAACGCTGGACCGGCATTCCCACCAGCAAGATGCTGGAGGGCGAGCGCGAGAAGTTGTTGAAGATGGAGGACGTGCTGAGCAAGCGCGTCATCGGCCAGTCCGAGGCGGTGACGGCGGTGTCGAACGCCGTGCGCCGGGCGCGGGCCGGGCTGAACGATCCCAAGCGGCCGCTGGGCAGCTTCCTGTTCCTGGGCCCGACCGGCGTCGGCAAGACCGAGCTGACCAAGGCGATCGCCGAATACCTGTTCGACGACGACAGCGCCATGGTCCGCATCGACATGTCCGAGTTCATGGAGAAGCATTCGGTCGCGCGGCTGATCGGCGCGCCTCCGGGCTATGTCGGCTATGACGAGGGCGGCGTGCTGACCGAGGCGGTGCGGCGGCGTCCCTATCA
>NZ_CP182418.1:212500-1537500 GCF_048270675.1 Paracoccus sp. TD-10
ATCTCCGAATGGGGAAACCCACCTGAAACTCGATTGTTGTTACCCTTGGGTATCAACAATTGGGTTAACCAGGTACTTATCACCTGAATACATAGGGTTTTAAGAGCGAACCCGGGGAACTGAAACATCTAAGTACCCGGAGGAAAGGAAATCAACAGATACTCCCCCAGTAGTGGCGAGCGAACGGGGACCAGCCGAGCCGTGAGAATGACCAGAATGGCCTGGAAAGGCCAGCCATAGCGGGTGACAGCCCCGTATGGGAAGTTTGATCGGACGCATTAAGTAGGGCGGGACACGTGAAATCCTGTCTGAAGATCGGGGGACCACCCTCGAAGGCTAAGTACTCCTTGCTGACCGATAGCGAACCAGTACCGTGAGGGAAAGGTGAAAAGCACCCCGACGAGGGGAGTGAAACAGTTTCTGAAACCGGACGCCTACAAGCAGTCGGAGGGGCCTTGCGCCCTGACGGCGTACCTTTTGTATAATGGGTCAACGACTTGGTCTATCTAGCAAGCTTAAGCCGTTAGGTGTAGGCGCAGCGAAAGCGAGTCTTAAAAGGGCGCATGAGTTAGATGGATCAGACCCGAAACCAGATGATCTAGGCATGAGCAGGCTGAAGGTTGGGTAACACCAACTGGAGGGCCGAACCCACACCTGTTGAAAAAGGTCGGGATGACTTGTGCCTAGGGGTGAAAGGCCAATCAAATCTGGAGATAGCTGGTTCTCCGCGAAAGCTATTTAGGTAGCGCGTCAGACGAATTCTCCCGGGGGTAGAGCACTGCATGGATGATGGGGGCCCACAGCCTTACTGAGTCTAAGCAAACTCCGAATACCGGGAAGAACTATCTGGCAGACACACGGCGGGTGCTAACGTCCGTCGTGGAGAGGGAAACAACCCTGACCAACAGCTAAGGCCCCCAATTCGTGGCTAAGTGGGAAAGCATGTGAGACTTCCAAAACAACCAGGAGGTTGGCTTAGAAGCAGCCATCCTTTAAAGATAGCGTAACAGCTCACTGGTCTAGTCAAGAGGTCTTGCGGCGAAGATGTAACGGGGCTCAAGCCACGAGCCGAAGCTTTGGGTGTGCATTTATGCACGCGGTAGCGGAGCGTTCCGTGATATAACGCCATCCGACTTCAGCTTTCCCTTGGGAAAGCCTTGGTCGGACAGGCGTTTACTGTGAAGCCGGGCCGTAAGGCATCCGGTGGAGTGATCGGAAGCGAGAATGTTGACATGAGTAGCGACAAACAGGGTGAGAGACCCTGTCGCCGAAAGTCCAAGGGTTCCTGCTTAAAGCTAATCTGAGCAGGGTAAGCCGGCCCCTAAGGCGAGGCCGAAAGGCGTAGTCGATGGGAACCAGGTTAATATTCCTGGGCCAGGAGATGGTGACGGATCGCAGGTGTAGTTCCTCCTTATCGGATTGGAGGGGCTGCTGAGCGGTTCCTGGAAATAGCCCTCCACAAGACCGTACCCTAAACCGACACAGGTGGACTGGTAGAGAATACCAAGGCGCTTGAGAGAACCACATTTAAGGAACTCGGCAAAATACCTCCGTAAGTTCGCGAGAAGGAGGCCCCGTTGGCAGGCAACTGTCGGCGGGGGGCACAAACCAGGGGGTGGCGACTGTTTACTAAAAACACAGGGCTCTGCGAAGCCGTAAGGCGACGTATAGGGTCTGACGCCTGCCCGGTGCCGGAAGGTTAAAAGGAGAGGTGCAAGCCTTGAATTGAAGCCCCGGTAAACGGCGGCCGTAACTATAACGGTCCTAAGGTAGCGAAATTCCTTGTCGGGTAAGTTCCGACCTGCACGAATGGCGTAACGACTTCCCCGCTGTCTCAAATGTGGACTCAGCGAAATTGAATTGTCTGTGAAGATGCAGACTTCCCGCGGTTAGACGGAAAGACCCCATGCACCTTTACTATAGCTTCGCACTGGCATCAGGATTGCGATGTGCAGGATAGGTGGTAGGCATCGAAGCGGGGACGCCAGTTCCCGTGGAGCCATCCTTGAGATACCACCCTTCGCACTCTTGATGTCTAACCGCGGCCCGTTATCCGGGTCCGGGACCCTGCGTGGTGGGTAGTTTGACTGGGGCGGTCGCCTCCCAAAGAGTAACGGAGGCGCGCGAAGGTTGGCTCAGAGCGGTCGGAAATCGCTCGTCGAGTGCAATGGCAGAAGCCAGCCTGACTGCAAGACTGACAAGTCGAGCAGAGACGAAAGTCGGCCATAGTGATCCGGTGGTCCCGAGTGGAAGGGCCATCGCTCAACGGATAAAAGGTACGCTGGGGATAACAGGCTGATGATGCCCAAGAGTCCATATCGACGGCATCGTTTGGCACCTCGATGTCGGCTCATCTCATCCTGGGGCTGGAGCAGGTCCCAAGGGTATGGCTGTTCGCCATTTAAAGAGGTACGTGAGCTGGGTTTAGAACGTCGTGAGACAGTTCGGTCCCTATCTGCCGTGGGTGTAGGATACTTGAGAGGAGTTGCCCCTAGTACGAGAGGACCGGGGTGAACGTTCCACTGGTGGACCAGTTATCGTGCCAACGGTAGTGCTGGGTAGCTATGAACGGACAGGATAAACGCTGAAGGCATCTAAGCGTGAAGCCCCCCTCAAAACAAGGTATCCCTTGAGAGCCGTGGAAGACCACCACGTCGATAGGCCGGAGATGTAAGCGCAGCAATGCGTTCAGTTGACCGGTACTAATCGCTCGATAGGCTTGATTTGATCCGGAAGAAGACAGACCTTCTTCCAAAAGCATCCTTGGACAATGTCTTTCCAGGTTCCCAAAAGAACCGGAAAACGCCGATCTCGCTCCTTTTCCGGTCTGGTGGCCAAAGCACGAGCAAAACACCCGATCCCATCCCGAACTCGGCCGTTAAGTGCCGTCGCGCCAATGGTACTGCGTCAAAAGACGTGGGAGAGTAGGTCACCGCCAGACCTGAAAAGAAGCGAGCATCTCTCAGAACGAGAAGCACCGCAAAACCGCGATGCAAATGGCGCGGGGTAGAGCAGCCCGGTAGCTCGTCAGGCTCATAACCTGAAGGTCGTAGGTTCAAATCCTACCCCCGCAACCAAAACTGTTTCTCCAATGATATCAATGTGTTGAATATCCGCGTTTGCGGATTGTCCATTGATTACACCCGCACGCCCCGCTTCCCGCGGGGCTTTTTGCGTTTGACCCGCCGCCGCGCCCACAATCTCATGCACCGGCAGACCGCAGGCCAGACGCAGCAGGCTCGCCAGAGCGCCGTGAAGATGGATGGCCAGCCCGGGCTTACCATCGCCACTGTCTTCCGCCGGGACCGGCACCAGCTCCACCTTGTCGATCAGTGCTCGCAGCGCCTCCTTCGCCTCGTCCATCCGCTCAGCCTCCGACAGGCCCGCGATCAACGCGCCGATCCGGGCGCGGTAGGTCTTTGCCATGCCCGGGTGGATCCGGATCGGGTCCGGGGCTGGGGAGGCCGAGAGCTGGCGTTCTAGGTCCTTCCGGCGGGCATCCAACTCGATCATACGGTCCTTCACCTGGTCCGCAGGCACACCGGCGATGATCGCGTCGATCAGCTTCTTGTGGTCGGTGATCACCTGCTTCAGTTCCCGTTCCAGATCAGCGCGCCCGGCCGCGCGGGTTGCCTGCAGCCGGTTGCGCTCGGCGGCATATTCCTCGCAGAAGATCCGCACCGCTTCCTCGTCCATCAGGTGGTGTTCGAGGGCGTTGAGCACCCGGGTCTCGAGATCCTTCTGCCTGATCACCGCCATATTGGTGCAGGCGGCCGCGCCCTTCTTGCGGGCGGTCGAGCAGCCGAAGCCGTCTTTTGAGACCTTCGAGAATCCGCCACCGCAGCAACCGCAGGCCATCAGCCCGGAAAGCAGAAATTTTGGGCGGCGCCGGTCCCAGATCGGCACATCGGTGTTCTTGGTCTTCATCGCACCCTGCCGTGCCTTGACCCGGTCCCAAAGCGCGTCGTCGATGATCCGCAGGTGCGGCACGGCGGTCTTGATTACCCGTTCGGGTGCATTCGGTTTGGAGACACGCTTGCCGTGATCCGGGTCCTTGCGGTAGTTCAGCCGGTTCCAGACCAACTGTCCCACGTAAAGCTCGTTATTCAGGATGCCGGTTCCACGTTCGCGGTTGCCGAGAATGGTCGACGCGCCCCACCAGCCGCCGCGCGGCCCGAGGATGCGCTCGATGTTCAGCGCTTCGGCGATCTTCCCGGCGGAGATGCCTTGCGCATAGTCCGTGAAGATCCGCCGCACGACCTCCGCCTCGGCGCGGTTGATGACGCGGTCACCATGTTCGGCCTTGCCGTTGACCTGCGTTGGGGGCAACACATCGTAGCCGTAGGCATTGCCACCGGCGAGCTTGCCGTCTTTTACCCGGCCTTTCTGGCCGCGATGCGTCTTGATGCCGATGTCGCGCAGCAGGATCTGGTTCATCGTCCCCTTCATGCCGATCAGCATGGCATCGACCTTGCCCTCGGTCAGGGTGTGGATGTCGATGCCGGTATGTTCCATCCGCTCGTGGAACTTCGCGATGTCGGCGAGCTTGCGCGACAGCCGGTCGAGCGCTTCGGCCAGGACGATGTCGAACTTCCCCGCCCTGGCATCGCGCTGCAGGGCCTCGATCCCGGGCCGGAACATGCTGGCACCTGAAATTGCACGGTCGTGATAGGTGGCGACGACTTCCCAGCCCTCGCGGGCTGCCAGATCGCGGCAGGAGTCGATCTGGTCCTCGATCGAGGCATCGCGCTGCTTGTCGGTCGAGAAGCGGGCGTAGATCGCCACGCGTAATTTTTGCTTCGTCATGGGGCATCTCCTTCGAGGCGGAAGGGATCAGTCGGGATCGGCGATATCGTCGCGGCGCGCGGCGTCGCGGGCGAGGGCGCGCAGGAAATGGCGGAACAGGTCGCGATCCTCCGACAGACCGCGATTCCCGGCAAGGGCTTTGTCGGCCGGAGAGGCCACGGGGGCCGAAACCGCAGGGCCGGGAGATGCAGAAGGAACGGCCGCCGCCTGCGCGGCGCCCTCCCTGTTGGCAATATCTCTCCGGTCTCGTGCCATGGGCCGAGTTGCTCCCTGCGCCGCAGGGCAGGGCCCGCCGGCGGTCGTTGATGATGATCCTGTGCGGGGCTGAGCCCGCGGCTGTTGGGAAGATCATAGGGCATGGGAACGTCTCTCTAAGCGGAAAACAGGGCTGTCGGGTCGTATGAATGTGGATAACTACCTGAAAATACGGAAATCTCATTCTCAAAAGGGGCAGCCGAGTTCAGGGGGCGGCTCATGGGCAAGCGCGCCGAACGCATCCGGAGCACCGGGCGGTGCGTCAGCCGGGCGCAGCGGACCATCGGGCGCGAATTATACGGATTTTGGGAAGGCTGGGCGTATGATCCGGCCTGCAGATCGCCTTGACGCCTCACCGGTAAAGGTTGGCTGCGATGCCGCGGATCGCCGACGGGATCCAGATCGCGGGGTCCGGGTGGTGGCACATTGCGGGTCTCCTCATCTATTGTGGGATGGGTTGTGTATGACGAACCGGGATTCTCGAAGTCCGTGGGGATGCCGACGATTTGCTCTGGCGCACCGTATCCCTTTGTTCTTTTGCGTCTGATCTTTCTCTTTTTTGCCTTGGTCACACCGGCGCGCCGAAAGACCCGGCGCGTTCCTGGTTTTTGTTTTTTGGTTTTTGCTCTCTTTCCTTTTTATTCCTTGGGGAAAGGAATGGGCGGCGGGCAGAGCCCGCCGCAGGGAGCGCCGTTTTTTATTTTTGGGCTTTTGGTTGGCGGCTCCGCCGCTTTATCTTTTTGTCTTTTGCAGGGGCCGGTTCGCCAGGATGACGGCGGGCGCGCGCCCCATACGTTTTTACTGGGGGCCGCGTGCGGGTTGCGTGTTCTGGCCTTCGTCTGATGCTGCACTGCGCACCCGGGCAAGCCAGCTCTCTGCTTCGGCGCGATCCATGTCGCGGGACGCGGCCAGCGCCCCGGCCATCTCTTCGAGCAGGTCGCGGTGGCTGTTGAGGATCTGGGTGGCGCGCTTCTCGGCAGCCTCCAGTTCCCGGCGGACACGAAACAGCACGTCAGGGTCCAGGGCGATCAAAGTGTCGGGATCGGCGGTCCAGACCGGACCCTGAGCACCAAGCCCATAGCGGGTCTGGATCGATGTGGCGATCATCGTGGCCTGGGCCAGATCGGAATCCTGACTGCCGCCGGCACCGGCCGAGATGTCGCCAAGCACGAGGCGTTCGGCGGCACGTCCGGCGAGCAATTGCGCCAGACGATCCTGCATGTCCTGCAATACGCCATGTTTGGCCTCTGCATCGAACAAGGTGCCGCCGCCGCCGTTACGGTCGAGGAACATCCGTTTGACAGGCCCGAGGCGAAGGGCCGCACAGGTGATGGCATGGCCACATTCGTGCAGGGCGACGCGACGGTCGATCTCAGGATCATGCGTGATGCGGAAAACGCGCTGGAGATCCGAAACGGTCATGTCCCGCTTCGCCCCACGGGCTACCGCCCGCGCCTGCCTGATGGCGGCATCGATATCCGCTGCCGAGCAGCCGACGGCGCGCGCGGCGAGGTCGCGCAGATCGGCCACGCGCCAGTCCGGCAGGCAGTGCCGGAACACGCTGAACAGACCCTCGGCATCGGGTAGTGGCACGTTGACGCGCATGTCGAACCGTCCGGCCCGCAGCACGGCGGGATCGATCATCTCGGGGTGATTGCAGGTGCCGACGACAACGACGCCCTCTTCCCGGGCGATGGCGTCCATCTCTGCGAGGAACGCGTTGATGACCTGGGTGCGATAGGACCGATTGTGCTGATCGCGATCCTCGCGCGAGCCGACAGCATCGATCTCGTCGATGATCAGCACGGTTGGTGCTTTGGCCCGCGCCTCGGCGAAGGTCCGGCGCATCTCGCGCAGCATGTCGCCGAGATGGCCCGCTGCCTGCCACTGGCCAAAGGTGCCCGTCACGACTGAGAAACCGGCGGAATTACCCATGGCGCGGGCGATCCAGCTCTTGCCTGTGCCAGGCGGACCGTAGAGCAGCAGCGTCCGGGTCAGGTCCTGCCATCCGACCTCGCCTTTCTTCCAGCCGCGCAGGTCTCTCACGATTTGCCGCGCCGCGCGGAGTGCTGGGGTGTCGCCATGGATATCCTCGAGCCAAGGGCCGTCAGCCGCGGCGCGTGGCGCCTTGACCGTGAGGGCTGCGATCCGTTCTGCGACGGCCTTCGCGGTCGGCGCCCGCATGGCGAGACCAAGCGTCAGTGGCTCCAGCTCGGACAACGCGGCATCGCTTGGGAGGGCAGCCCGCACCGCAGCCTCGTCGATACGGCCGGTCGCGCTGTGTGTGGCGCGCAGTGCGACGATCAGGATTTCCACTGTCAAAGGGACGAATGTGCGGCGTTTAACTGGGGGATGGTGCAGCACCGACGGTGCCTTGGCGATCTCGGGCAGCAGGATCAGGATCGGGATCCGCATGTCGATCGCCGTGGCGAGTTCCGCCGCAAAGCCGCGTTCGGCGTGGTCGGAGATCTTGCCGTTCATGAGTTCCGGGCCCAGCACCAGCAGACAAGGCTTGTCGCGCGGCAGCCGGCCCATGGACATGGCCAGTGACCAGCCTTGCGGCAGGGTATGGGGCAGCAGCTTCTTGAGCGCATCGATCAGGCTGCCCGGAATGCCTTCGATCACGGTGATGGCGCCCGGCACCAGCATCGCATCGCGGTCCTTTAGGCTGCCGATGCTGGCGGCAAGGCGCAGGAGCGGGATAAGCTTGCCCGCCGGCAGGCGGATCCGGGGCTGCGACGCGCCATCTTCGGCCGTCGCGGCAGGATCGCCGCCAGCCTCCGCAATGGCGTGGTGTTCTTCCGGGGAGACGTTCTGCGCGGCGGGGCTGGTGTTCAGGGCATCGAGCGCGGCGGATCCCGGAGGCGACATGGCGGTCTCCTGTCAACGGCGGTGCAATATCCGGCCACGCGGCGGAGTAAAATCCGGCCACGCGGCGGAGTAAAATCCGGCCACGCGGCGGTGACCGGCGCCATGGCGCGCGCGCTTACCAGATAGCTGGCGCGTGCCATGGCGCATTGGCCCCTTGGGCCAAAACAGCACCATCTGATTTCAGGACTTTTGTTGCTGCTTTCGGGCAGTGCTGTTGGCGAGACGATAACTCTCGCCGTTCATCTCGAGGATGCTGACGTGATGGGTCAGCCTGTCGAGCAGTGCGCCGGTGAGGCGCTCGGAGCCGAAGGTCTCGGTCCATTCATCGAAGGGCAGATTGCTGGTAATCAAGGTCGCGCCGCGCTCGTAACGTTGCGAGATCAGCTCGAACAACAATTCGGCGCCGGTCTTGGACAGCGGCACAAAGCCCAGTTCGTCGATGATCAGCAACTTGTAACCGGCCATTTGCTTCTGAAAGCGAAGCAGACGGCGCTCGTCGCGGGCCTCCATCATCTCACTGACCAGGCTCGCGGCGGTGGTGAAGCCCACGGAGAGCCCCTTCTGACAAGCCGCCAGTCCGAGGCCAAGGGCGATATGCGTCTTGCCCGTGCCACTTGGGCCGAGGGCAATGACGTTCTCGCGACGGTCGATCCATTCGCAGCGGGCCAGTTCCAGCACCTGCATCTTGTTGAGCTTCGGAATGGCGCTGAAGTCGAAGCTGTCGAGGCTTTTGACCGCGGGGAATTTGGCGGCCTTGATGCGGCGCTCGACCATCCGCCGCTCCCGGTCAATCAGCTCCAGTTCGACGAGGCGGGCAAGGTAGCGGACATGGTCCATGCCTTCGGCCGCGCATTGCCGGGCCAGCTTCTGATGTTCGCGCAGGAATGTTGGCAGCTTCAGGGCCTTGAGGTGATGGGTGAGCAGGATTTCCGGGGCGTCGTTCATGCCGCGTCCTCTGCATCGCTCGACAGCAGCCGCATATAGGACCCGGGCCTGGTCTTATCGACTGTCGTCCGCGGCAGATAGGGATAGCAGTCCAGGTCCAGCCGGGGCGGACGGTGTTCAACACGGCAAAGCAGCAGGTGCTTTACGGCGTCAAAGCCGATCGCGCCCATCTGAAGCGCCTGCTTTACCGCGGCATGCAGGTCAGCCAGATCGAAGGTCTCGAGCAACCGCAGGACCTGGACGTATTCGCGTCGGCCATGCCGGTTCATGCGAGCTTCCATCAGCCGGCGCAACGTTGCGAACTCCTCGGGAAGCTCCCAACCTTGCAACGGCGCGGCCTGATCAAATGCGTTGAGCTTCTGCTCCAGCAGCGGCAGGTAGTGGATCGGGTTGAAGATGAGTTCATCGCGATCCCAGCACCGGGGATGGCGGGCAATGACTTCGCCCCGACAGCCAATCACCACGTCATGGACATAAGCCCGGATCCAGACATCCTGATGGGCAAAGGCGACCGGCACCGAGTAGTCATTGGTCTTGTAGCGCACGAGCGATTGCGACGAGACGCGACCGGTGTGTCAATCGGCACGCAACTTTGACCCCCTTTCGGCGCCCAATAATGACCCCGCTTGGTCAGCACGGGTAGCTGGCCCGATGCGGTGTAGCCTCCATACAGCGCAACCGGATCGGGCCAGCGGCGTCTCGGTCATTCCCGCGTCTTGAAGCGCCAGCTCTCGTTGCCGGTCTCGACGATGTCACAGTGATGGGTCAGTCGGTCGAGGAGCGCCGTTGTCATCTTCGCGTCTCCGAAGACGGTCGGCCATTCGCCGAAGTCGAGGTTCGTCGTCACGATGATCGAGGTGCGTTCGTAAAGGCGACTGATGAGGTGGAACAGGAGCTGGCCACCCGTCTGGGCGAACGGCAGATATCCCAACTCGTCGAGGATCAGGAAGTCGAGGCGGCACAGGAGATCCGCAGTGCGTCCCTGTCGGTCGGCGCGGGCTTCGGCGTCCAGCTTGTTCACCAGGTCCACGACGTTGAAGAAGCGGCCGCGCTTGCCACGGCGGATGCAGGCCCGGGCGATGCTGACGGCAAGGTGGGATTTGCCGGTCCCGGTGCCGCCGATGAGGACGACGTTACGCTGATGCTCGAGGAACTCTCCGGAGGCCAGATCGCGCACCAGCGTTTCGTTTACGGGCGTGTCTTCGAAGCTGAACTCGTCGACTTCCTTGGCCAAGGGCAGCTTGGCGATGGTCATCTGGTATTTGATCGAGCGAGCTTGTTTCTCGCTGATCTCGGCGTTCAGCAGGTCGCCCACGATTTGCTGCGGTTCGTGCTGTCGCTTCACCGCCGTGGCGATGATCTCATCGTAGGCGGCCTTCATGCCGTAGAGCTTCAACTGGCCCATCGCGTCCAGCACCTGTGATCTTTCCATGGCGGGGTCTCCTGAGGCTGTCGTAGCGTTTGCAGTCGGCCACGGGCTCGCAGGTCAGGCGCAACGCGTCCGGCGTGGCGATGGTCAACGGAGGTGGTGGCTCGCGATGTCGGGCCAGGATGTTCAGAACGACCGATGCCGCCGGGGCGCCTTCGGTCAGGGCCTCGACGCAGGCAGCCTCGACGGCTTCCAGTCCATCCGTTGGGATCATGCTCAGGATCTGGACCATCTGACGGTCACCGTTCGGCACGCGCCCCAGCTTACGCTGGACGCGTCGTATCGCCGGCGGCAGTTCCCATTCCTTGAAGGGAGCGCCGTTTCGAAGGGCGCCGGGCTTGCGGGCCAGCACCGGGATGTAGTGCAGCGGGTCATAGATGGCCTTGTCGCGCCCGAAGGCGCGGTCGTGCCGGCCGACGATCTTGCCGTCCTGCCAGACCTCGACCCGCTCGGCATAGGCGCGGATCTCGACCGGACGGCCGACGGCGCGACCATCGACCGAGTAGCGGTTCTTGTCGAACCTAACGAGGCAGGTCTTGGACACCGAGGCCGGCACGGCATGGAATCCGTCGAAAGGGCCGACGTAGGGCACCAGGCTCGCCCGCTCATCCTGGAACACGTCCCAGATTGTCCGATCACGCAATTCCTGGTGCGGATGGGCCTTGGCCCAGGCAATACAGCGATCCTGAAGCCAGGCGTTGAGTTCCGCGTAGCTCTTGAAGCGCGGCCGCGGCACGAAGAACCGCCGCCGGACAACGCCAACCTGGTTCTCTACTTGTCCCTTCTCCCAGCCGGACGCGGGGGTGCAGGCGACGGGATCGACAAGGTAGTGTCCGCACATCTGCTGGAACCGGCGATTATACGCGCGGTCGCGGCCGACGAAGATCGTGTCCACCGCCGTCTTCATGTTGTCGTAGATCCCACGCGCACAGGCGCCGCCGAAGAAGGCAAAGGCCTTGTCATGGGCATCGAACACCATTTCCTGCGTCTCTCGCGGGTAGGCCCGGACGAACAGCATCCGGCTATGACAAAGCCGGACGTGAGCCACCTTCACCGTGGTGGTCACGCCGTCGATCAGAACGACCTCGTGACTCCAGTCGAACTGGTAGGCTTCACCCGGATCGAAGCTCAGTGGCACATAGGCGGCGGCTGACGCTTCCTGCTCCGCCTGCGACCACGAAGCCGCATAGCGTCGGACCGCGTCGTAGCCGCCGTCATATCCGAGGGCCCTGAGCTCTTCGAAAATCCGGATGCGGGTCAGCCGCTCGCGCTTCGGCTTGCGCGCATTCGCCGCCAGCATCTCGTCGAGCTTGCCTTTCCAGGGACCGATCTTCGGCTGCGGTTGGACGGTTCGCTCGTAAGTCATCTCCGTTGCGCCGGACCGGATCACCTTCCGAACCGTGTTCCGCGATACCCGCAGCTCTCGGCAGATATGCTTGATCGACTTCTTGTCCTGGAAATACGCCCGGCGGATCTTCGCAATCGTCTCCACAACCAGCATCCCACACTGTGCCCCCCGATAGCCTCGGAGGCATCATGACCATCAGCGTAAGGGGGGTCATTTTTGGAAGCCGATTACCCCGTTACGGGGTCAATTTTGCACGCCGGTTCACACCCATGATCGGGCTTTCGCCTTCTTCAAGGGCACCTGCACCCGCGGGATCTACGACAACATGAAGACGGCGGTGGAGACCATCTTTGTCGGCAAGGAGCGCCTCTACAATCGTCGGTTCCTGCAGATGGCCAGCCACTATCTGGTCGAGCCCGTCGCCTGCACCCCGGCCTCGGGCTGGGAGAAGGGTCAGGTGGAGAGCCAGGTCGGCACGGTTCGCCAACGGTTCTTCTCACCCCGGGTCAGGGTCAAGAGCTACGAGGAACTGAATGCCTGGCTGCTGGACAAGTGCATCGCCTCGGCCAGGAGCAGCAAGCATCCGGAGTTGACGGACAAGACCATCTGGGAAGTCTTTCAGGAAGAACGCCCGCACCTCGTCCCTTATGCCGGGCGCTTCGACGGCTTCCACTCGCTGCCTGCGGCGGTATCGAAGACCTGCCTCGTGCGGTTCGACAACAACAAATACTCTGTCGCGGCAACGGCTGTCGGGCGGCCGGTCGAGATCAGGGCCTATGCGGAACGGATCGAGATCCGGCAGGAAGGGCGGCTGGTCGGGGACCATCCCCGTCACTTCGGGCGGGACCGGACAATCTACAATCCCTGGCACTATGTGCCTGTCCTGCTTCGCAAACCCGGGGCGCTGCGCAATGGCGCACCGTTCAAGGACTGGGTTCTGCCCGGCGCCCTCGAGCAGATCCGTCGCAAGCTGCAGGGCTCCTCGGACGGTGACCGCCAGATGGTGAAGATCCTCGGCGCCGTGCTGACGGAGGGAGTTCCCGCCGTGCAGAAGGCCTGCGCCGAAGCGCTCTCGCAGGGCGTCCACTCCGCCGATGTGATCCTCAACATCCTGTCCCGCAGGTGCGACCCGGAGCCGCCACCCTTGCTGCTCACCTCTCCGGCCTTGCGCCTGACCCATGAACCGGTGGCCGACTGTGCCCGCTATGACCTGCTGCGGAGGGCCGGCTGATGGATCGTGCAGAGATCATGGCAGCGATGGGCGAGCTGAAGCTCTACGGCATGCGCGCCGCTTACGACGAACTCATGGCGGTGGCTGTGCGCCGCCAGCACGAACCCCGCCAGATCGTCGGAGATCTTCTGGCCGCCGAGATCAACGAGAAGAAGGCGCGCTCGGTCAAATACCAGATCACCACCGCCAAGCTGCCCTATGCCCGGGAGATCGAGGAGTTCACCTTCGATGATACGCCGATCAACGAGACGCTGGTGCGCGACCTGGCCAGCGGGGAATTCCTCAGCCAGCAGCGCAATGTCGTGCTGGTCGGCGGCACCGGGACCGGCAAGACCCATATCTCCGTGGCGATCGCGCGCGCCGTCATCCGCAACGGCGCTCGCGGCCGCTTCTTCAACGTTGTGGACCTCGTGAACAGGCTGGAGGCCGAGGGCCGTGCAGGGCGGGCCGGCCGGCTGGCCGAGCATCTCATGCGGCTCGACTTCGTCATTCTCGATGAACTCGGATATCTGCCATTCGCGCAGTCCGGCGGCCAGTTGTTGTTCCATCTGATCAGCAAGCTCTACGAGCAGACTTCCGTCATCGTCACCACCAACCTCGCATTCGGAGAGTGGCCGACCGTCTTCGGAGACGCGAAGATGACCACCGCGCTGCTCGATCGTCTCACCCACCACTGCGACATCGTCGAAACCGGCAACGACAGCTGGCGCATCAAAACAAGAGCCTGACCGCCCTCCAAAACGCAGGCCCGCGTCGGCTGCGCCAGCTGAAAAGCTACGCCGCCACGGGCCTGCTCACCACATCGCCAGAGGGGTCCCTTTTGGACGCCGATAAGGGGGCACCATTCAACGCCGATTGACAATCTTTGCTTTGTCATCGGTAGCCGACTTTCATCGCGTGGATCAGCTGCCGATGGCAGGCGATGCCCCGGTTTTCCTCAGTCTGGATTGCGGTGTCGGTGGCGAGGCTCTCGCGGTTATGGGGCCGCCAGAGGCATTTCCGGGGGCTGAATGGGGAAGCGGGACGACAGCGCCGGTGCTGATGGGGCCTGCACCCGAGTTGGCAATCGGTGCAAAATTGTCTGTGCAGAAGCTGATCGAACTTGGTGTGGGTAATGCCCATCTTTTGAATATCGGCACAGATGTGGATGGACCTGCCTCTGGCTTTGGACGGCGGTTCTGGTCCTGGTTGTCAGGAAAGGCTCCGCTGGAGATCGCAGCGATGCAGTCTGTCGGAGTGCAAAGCTTATCTTACAGTGATCGCTATCTGCTTTCACCCTACACGCTTCGGCTTTTGTCCGAGGTGCTGAAATCTGCGCCGGGCGCAGGTGACGCCCGCAAGGAGATCACGCTGGCCTTCGCTGACAGGCCGCGAGAAGAGCCACGCTTCCTTCACGACACATTTCCCGCCGACACGGCGCGGCGTGAGGTCATGTGCCAACTGGTGCCGGGAGCGGATGTCCGTCTGCTTACAAAGGCAAAGATGGCGCATAACAGAAGCCTGGCGATCACCTTGAAAGATGGGCGTCAACTGACGATCCACCTTGATCAGGGCTTTGGAGGATGGCGAGTCGATGGGGTGCATCGGCATGATTTTAGTGCGTCGGAAGCGGCGCAGGCCAGGGCGATCTCCGTTGCGGTCTTCGGTGTCAGTGGGGACAAAATGGCCGGCGCACCGATTGCGATAAGTAAAACATAGGCGCGAATGGTGAAGGAATCTCGGGGGTGAAGTTGCTATTGAAGCATGTGGGGTGTTCGGGGAGGTCCGGCTCATGAATGCAGATTGATCATCTGTATGCTGTATGCTGCTCGTCGAAATGGATTGAGTCCGAAGCTGCTTCAGGTATGATGTAGTCATACTGTGGGGGCTTTCATGACAGTTAAAACCACGCTGAGTTTCACGGACCGCCATCACCGTTTCCTGACGGAGAAGGTCGGGGCAGGTGTCTTCGCCTCGCAATCTGCGCTCGTCGCGGCTGCGCTGGAGCAGATGATCCAGGACGAGGAGGAGCGCGAGATCGCGCTCGGTGTCTTCGCCGACGAGATCCGAAGCAGGCTGCAGACGCCACGCGATGCCTTCGTTGATGGTGATGAGGTATTCGCCCGGGCTCGCGCCCGCCTGGCATCTGGTGAGAGGTGACCTACCGCATTCGCTTCCATCCTTCGGTAGCCGACGACCTCGACTGGATTGCCGAATGGATCTCTGACTATGCGGGAGCATCCAGTGCTGCGGCCAAGCTTGATGAAATCGAACAGGTGATCCGCAGTCTCGCGCTGACCCCGCACAAGGGGAGCAGACGCGATGAGATCTCTCCGGGGCTTCGGGCGATCCCGGCCGGACGAAAGGGCATCGTGGTGTTCGCAGTCGATGATGACGTGCGCGAGGTCTTCATCTATGCGGTAAGCTACGGCGGGGCGGATTGGGTTCGGCGGAGCAGGGCGCGCAGTTGAGTATGCGTTGCGTGCAAGGCCTCAGGCTGCTATTGTGAGGCAGGGCGGGATGATCGCTTTGGACATTGCGAAACAGTTTACAAATCCTGCCCCCGCAACCACTGAGACCAACACTCCCGAGCGGTTCCCGCCGGGAGTTTTGCTTTTTGTGCCGGACTTTCCGTCCTGACGCGCCACCCATTCCAGGATCGTCGCCAGATCGCCATGCAGGCGGGCGTAAACCTCGCCGCGGTTCGGGCCGGGGGTAAGGACGATCTTTTCGATCAATACGCGAAGCTGGTCGGCGGATTCGGCTCGGGTCTCGGGGTGGTTCGTGGCACGGTATACACCCGTTCCTGGCGTGGCGATGGTGCTGCTGTCGTCACAGCTGACATGAATTTACCGCTACGGGTTCAGCGAGAGCCTGATCAAGGCGCGCGCCTCGACGAGGCAGTCACCTTCGGTTTGGCGATAACCATCGCTATGCCCGGCGTAAATGAAATCTATGATCAAGTTCGTGATCGTTTGCGAGATTTGCAGCGGGCACAGGCTAGGTAGCAGCAGGAGTCCGTTCGCAGATGTGCCGCCTTTTGAGGCTGTCACTGAGCGGTGCAGTGAAATCCAGGCCCGAGTCAATTGGCGACAGGACCATAGTGTCCCGCTCTCTGATCCAGCTTGGCATTGACAGATGGAGTGGGAAGGTTAGGGTCTAGAGAGAGGGGCTTGTCACGGTTTCTCCAATGATCGAGATCGATTTCCGCGTCCGTAGAAGATAGCCGAAAGGGCGTTTTTCTTTTTCTATACAATGACTTCTAGCGAGTGTTGGTCTCGTTGGTTGCGCGCCCTGCAACCAAAATAAACAAAGATATCAGACACTTAGAACCAGACGTAAATCGTCGGGGTTTGTGCGTTCCAGTTTACATCAACGCCACATCAACACGACACCAGAAAGACCGCACCAGCACGCATAATCACGCATTCGCAGGCAGCGGCAGGCAACTCGCAGTTGCGCGCGATTCCGGTTCCCGCCATCATTAACCCGTGGTTCTCTCGACGGTGGATTGAAGATGAAGGATTTTGGGCCGGGTTTCCCCGAATGGACCGAACTCGGCCAGGATGGCGGACTTGATCCCCTTGGAATGCAGCGCCCCATCGAAGCGATCTATCATTCCCTGCTGCCCGGCATCAGCACCATCACGCTGCGCTTCAGGTACTATTCGTTCTTCGTCTGGATGCTTGAAGTCTATGCAAGAGAGCAAGGAAACACCGATCCCGTTGCCTTCCGGGCGTTCCAGCGACGCTGTGAGACCCTCTTTGCCCTTATTGCTGCGCGGATGAGGGCTACGCCCTCCTCGGCAATCGGCGCGGGCCCGGTGCGGGTGATCTCGATCAGCTTGCGGCGGGCATGTGCCCAGCGATAGGCAAGCTGGATGCCGGGGCCGGCGCAATCAGGCGGTTGTATCCCGCATAACCGTCGACCTGCAGGATGCCGCCGAAGCCGTTCAATATCCGTTCGGCATGCTGTCCGCCCCGACCGGGGGCGTCAGTGAAGACCACGCCCGGTGGAGACGTGCCGCCCCAAGGCCGGTCATCGCGGGCCAGTGAACCGCGCCGGGTTTTCCGGAGGCTGATTTGGGTTAGTTACGCGGCCATGTCTTCAGTTTCCAGAGCGGCGTAGAAGTTGGCCTCTGCTTCCGAAGGCGGGATGTTCCCGATCGGTTCGAGCAGACGGCGGTTGTTGAACCAGTCGACCCATTCCAGCGTGGCATATTCGACAGCCTCGAAGCTGCGCCACGGGCCGCGACGGTGGATAACCTCAGCCTTGAAGAGGCCATTGATCGTCTCGGCCAAGGCGTTGTCATAGCTGTCGCCGACGCTGCCCACCGATGGTTCGATGCCAGCTTCCGCCAGCCGCTCACTGTAGCGAATGCTCAGGTACTGCGAACCGCGGTCGCTATGGTGGACCAGCCCCATGCCCTTGGACGGGCGCCGATCATGCACGGCCTGCTCCAAGGCATCGAGCACGAACCCTGCATGGGCGGAAGTGCTGACGCGCCAGCCCACAATCTTGCGGGCATAGGCATCGATGACGAACGCGACGTAAGCGAAGCCTTTCCAGGTGGCGACATAGGTGAAGTCGTCGTCCATTGGGCTCGGACCAATGGCGCCACAATGGACGACCCCAGAGCATGTTCGGCGCAGGCACGCGAAACTGGCGGTTGACCTTGTCCAGCGGGCATGGCGCCTTCTTGTCCGGGATCGTGGTCCGGTGCGGCTTGCCGCGAATAATCCCCTGAACGCCCATGCCCTTCATCAGCCTTGCCACCGTGCATCGGGCAATATCGAAGCCTTCTCGGCCCAGCTGCCGCCAGACCTTGCGCACGCCGTAGACGCGCCAGTTCTCCTCGAACACGCGCAGGATCTCTGGCCGCAAGGCCTCGTCCCGGCGCGCCCGGTCGGACTGCCGCGTGGGATCGGCCCGCTTCGCCAGATGATCGTAATAGGTGGACGGGGCAATCGGCAGCACGCTGCAGATCGGCTCGACCCCGTGTGCATCCCGATGCGCGTCAATGAACGACACCATCACTTCGACCGGCGGTCGAGCTCCGCCATCGCAAAATACGCTGATGCCTTGCGCAGGATCTCGTTCGCCTGGCGCAGTTCCCGGTTCTCCCGCTCCAGCGCCTTTATCTTCTCGGCCATCTCGGTCGGTATGCCCGCGCGCCTGCCGCTGTCGACCTCGGTCTTCTTGACCCAGTCATTCAACGTCTGCGGGGTGCAGCCGATCTTCGCCGCGATCGACATGATCGCCTGCCAGCGCGACGGATGCTGAGCCTCGTTGTCGAGAACCAGCCGCACCGCACGTTCGCGCACTTCAGGGGAAAACTTGGTCGTCGTCTTGCTCATGATGCTCCATCCTACTCAGGAGTTGGAGCCTCCGGAAAACCCGGCGCGGTTCATTCTGTTAAGATTGCCACCCTTCCGAAACTGCCTTGTTGGACCTCTGACACCTGTTTTCATTCAAAATCAATGAGATACAAGATTTCATCCTAAAGGATTTCCCACCGCCTATCTCAAACTAATTCCCACGCACACAGCGGCGGCTATGATCCGGAAGCCTTGGCGCGGCTGGTCCCGGGGGCTGACGGCGTGATCCCGGTGCCAGTCAAGACGCGGGTCGAGCTTGCGGCGGGGGGCGCCGACATGCGCAAGGGCTTTGCGGCGCTCGCGGCGCAAGCCGATGGGGGTCTATCCGATCCTGGCACAGCGCTATGGACAGCAGCACGGCGCGGCCGTGGTGATGCTGGTGATGACGGTGCTGTCGTTCTTCTCCATCAGCCTCGTTCTCCACCTGGTTGTCGGAAATCCGGTCGCATAGCCTTTCCCATGCAATCGTGCCCTGTGCCACAGGATGTCCTCGGCCAGCTCGGCACCCTCATCGGCCATCGGCTCACCAATGCGATGGATCGCGAAACCATCGAGAAAGCCTGCGGCGAAATGGATCGCAGCGCCCCCGCCTTCATTCCAGCGCCGAGTCCGGGCGAAGCAATCGTCGTGGCACCAGAACCGCCCGCACCAATGCCGGTGCAGATGATACCTCTGCCCCCTGCACTGAGACCATCCCTCGGGCTCTGCCCGCGCCGCAACGCCTTTCAGGAGTCCAGGCGCATGCCTGCCATCTCTCTTGCCAGCGCGTTGCACATCAGATGCTTGGCCGGGTCGATGGGGCTTGAGGTGGATACGAAGATCCCCACCCGGATGTTGGCAAGCATCTCCTGGATCAGCGGCACGAAGCGGAGCCGGCCGTCTTCGATGTCGTCGTAAAAGCCGATCTTGGTATAAAGCCCGATACCATGGCCGCCCAGGATCATTTGCTTGGCGAGAAACAATGTGTTCGTGAAAATATGCGTCGACAGCGGTGTAACCAATGTCGTGATGGCCTGATCGATGATCGAGTTGCCGCCTCGGGCATCGATGGTGCGCACCAGCCGGTAGGCGGCAATATCGTCTATTGTCACGCTGGTCCTGCCTGCGAGCGGGTGGTCAGGGCGAAGAATGACACCGAAGGGCGCGGATTTTTCGGATAGCAGCCTGACGCCGGGATGGTCCGAGAAGGTAAAGGCGATTCCGATCTCTGCCGCGCCGCCGGCCACGGCCTGCACCGCGTCCTCGGGTTGGGCGGTGGTGACGGAGATCGAGATGTCGGGATAGCTCTTTCCGAACTCGTTCATCGCCCGGGGCAGGCAGCCCATCGCAATCGAATCGATCGTGCAGATGTTGATATGCCCGGTGCGCAGATCGCGCATGTCGTCGATCAGGATCTTGGTGCGCTCGAAATCATGCAGCACCGTGCGGCAATGCTCCAGAAGGATCGCGCCCACGGCCGTCAGCTCCACGCCCTCCGGGGTGCGGTCGAAGATCGAGACGCCCAGCCGCTGCTCGACGTTGAGGATCTTGCGGTTTACCGAGGTGGACGAAACGTTGAGCAGCTGTGCCGCCTTGCGGATCGACCGCTGCCGGGCGACCTCGTCGAAATACTTCAGGAAGCTGGTATGCATGCTGCCTCGACACCAGGGGGGCGATGCGGTTTCTGCACCACTGTTGGTAAAACTTTCTCCTATCTGCACTGCCTGCGCAACGCTAAAGTCGGTTCAACAAGGTCGAAACAAGGGCCGCCCCACCACCAACAGAGAGATGGAAAGATGCGACACAGAACAAAGCTCGACCGGCGCAGTCTGTTGCAGGGCATGACGGCCCTTGGGGCCGCCTTGGTCGGAACCCGGATCGGTATCGAGCGGGCCTGGGCCGCCGATATCCATACGATCAAGCTGCAGCTTGGGTGGCTGGCGGGGAACGGCATCCTGGGGGAACTGGCCGCCGATGAGAACGGCTATTTCGCCGAGGAAGGGCTGGCGCTGGACGTCGTTGCCGGGGGTCCGAACGTGGATGGCGTCGCCTCGGTTGCGTCGGGGCGGGCCGAGATCGGCTCGATCAGCTCCAGCCCGTCGCTGATGCTGGCGCGCTCGCAAGGGCTGCCGGTCAAGTGCATCGCGGCAGGGTATCAGCAGCATCCCTTCACCTATTTCTCGCTCGAGAAGAACCCGGTGCGCGAGCCGAAGGATCTGATCGGCAAGACCGTCGCCACCAACGGCACTGCGCGGATCCTGTTGCAGGCGCTGCTGGCCGCCAACGGCATCCCCGAGGACCAGGTGGAGGTGCTGGTGATGGGCGCGGACATGTCGCCGCTGCTGACCGGCCAGGCCGATGTGGTGACCGGCTGGAAAACCAATGTCAGCGCCCTGTCGGTGCTGGGGCCGGAACGGGTCGACATGACGCTGTGGGATGCGGGCATCAGGCTTTACGCCAATCCCTATTACGTCACCGACAGGTCGCTGAACGAAAACCCCGAGCAGGTCCGCGGAATGTTGCGCGCGATCGCACGCGGCTGGGGCTGGGTGCATGACAATCCCGAGGCCGCCGTCGATATCCTCGTGTCGCGTTATCCCAACCTTGACCGGGATGCCGAACTCGCGGCGGTGGGTTCGGTCGTCGAATACAGCTTCAACGAGGCGACGCGCGAACACGGCTGGGGCACGATGACGCGCGAAAACTGGCAGGCGCAGATCGACATCTACGACCGCCTCGGCCAGTTCGAAGGCGCGGCGCCTGCGGTCGACGACGTCATGACCCTTTCGGTGCTGGATGAAATCGCCGCAATGCGGCCGGTATACGGTTGAACGACATGATGGAACCCATGGAAACCCTGGTGGGGCAGCCGGTCGCTGCGGCACGGGTGAACGCCCCGGCGGCCAGGCTGGACGCGGCAACGGTCCGCTTCGGAACCTATACCGCGATCGACAAGCTTGACCTGGAGCTCGAGGCCGGCGCGTTCTACACCATCCTTGGCCCGTCGGGATGCGGCAAGTCCACGCTGCTGCGGCTGGTCTCGGACCTGATCCCCGCCGCGGGGGGCGATGTCTCGATCTTCGGCAAGACGACCGAAGAGGCGCGGCTGGCGCGGGAATTTGCCTTTGTCTTTCAGGATGCCGCCCTGCTGCCGTGGCGGACGGCCCTGAAGAATGTCGAGCTGCCGCTGGAAATCGGGCGCAAGCGCGGGGTCGCAATCCCCACCGGGCCCCGCAACCCGCGCGAATTGCTGGAGCTGGTCGGCCTGAAGGGCCGCGAAAACGCCCTTCCGCATGAACTGTCGGGCGGGATGCGCCAGCGGGTCGCCATTGCGCGCGCGCTGCTGTGCCAGCCCAAGCTGCTGCTGATGGACGAGCCCTTCGGCGCCCTGGACGAGATGACCCGCGACCGGCTGAACCTTCAACTGCTGGACATCTGGCGGGAGACGGGAACGACGATCCTGTTCGTGACCCATTCCATTTCCGAGGCGGTCTTCCTGGGGCAGAAAGTGATCATGCTGCGCGCCAATCCCGGACGCCTGCGCGAAATCGTCGATATCGACCTGCCCGAGCCGCGGCAGATGAAGCTGCGCGATACGCCCGAATTCAACCGCTATTGCAGCTATCTGCGCGAACTTCTGGAGACCTGCTGATGGCCGTCATCGAAAACCTTGGCATCGCCGATCCCCATGCCCTTGCCCGCAGCGCGGCGCGCAGGGAAAGGCTGGTCTCGACCATCGTGCCCATCGGGACAGCCGTCGCGCTGGTCGGGCTGTGGCAACTGGGGGTCAGGGCCTTTGGCGTCCCGACCTATATCGCCCCTGCGCCGTCGGATGTCGCCGTCACCCTTGTCGAGAAGTACCCCCTGCTGATGCAGAACTTCTGGCCCACCTTCTTCGAAAGCGTGGCGGGCTTCGTGGTGGGCAATCTTGCCGCCATCCTGATCGCGGTGGCCTTCGTCCATTCCCGCAATGTCGAGCGGGCGTTCTTCCCCATCGCCGTCTTCGTGAACACGATCCCGATCCTGGCCATCGCGCCGATCCTCGTGCTGATCTTCGGGCCGGGCATGACGGCAAAGGTGGTGATCGCCGCGCTGATCTGCTTCTTCCCGACCCTGGTCAACATGGTGCGCGGTCTGCAGTCGGTCAGCCCGCAGACGCTGGAACTGGCGCGGATCCTGTCGGCATCGAAGGCCGAGGTGTTCTGGAAGATGCGCTTGCCGTCGTCGCTGCCGTTCCTGTTCTCGGCGCTGAAGATTTCGGCCACCACCTCGGTCATCGGTGCCATCGTCGGCGAATGGGTCGGTGCGGATCTGGGCCTGGGTGCGCTGATCATCGACGCGACCTTCAATTTCAACTCGCCGCTGCTTTACGCCACGGTGCTCATGTCCTCGGGGCTGTCGGTGCTGATGTTCGCCCTGGTCACGCTGGCCGAACGCCGGATCGTGCGCTGGTAAGCTAAGACCATTCGAAACAACCGGAAATCGACGCCGCGGGCCTGACCCGCCCCGGCGTGACAGGAGGAGCTTGTCCAAAATGACCGATCGCATCAGGGATTTTCTCACCACCAGGGCCGAGCAGGTGCCGGTCGTCAGCAACACCGATGTGGTGGTGATCGGGGCGGGACCGGCGGGCCTTTCCGCCGCCGTGTCGGCCGCCCGCAACGGGGCGCGGGTGACGCTGGTGGAACGCTATCACCACCTGGGCGGCATGGCGTCGGGCGGCATGGTCCTTGTGCTGGACGACATGGTGAACGACGGGACCGAGATCGTCACCACCGGCATCGTCAGCGAATTCGTGGACCGGATGCAGCGCCAGGACGGCGCCGTCTTTCCCCCGCCCGAAGATTGCCTGACCAACTGGGAAATGTGGCGGAAATGGGCGCGCTGGGGCTGCATCGACTTTCACAAGCAGGGCATGCCGCAGCCGATCATCCACGCGGTCGCCTTCGACCCCGATGCTTGGAAGCGGGTCAGCCTGGACCTGGTCGCCGAGGCGGGGATCGAGCTGCGCACCCATAGCTGGTTTTCCGAAGCCATCGTCGAGAACAACCGCGTCACCGGCGTGATCGTGCAGACCAAGCTGGGCCGGCAGGCGATCCGGGCGCGGATGGTGGTGGATGCCTCGGGCGATCTGGACGTGGCGGCCTCGGCGGGCGCGTCCTTCGCGACCGGGCAGTTCATCGTCACGACCGTCTTCCGCCTCATGGACGTGGATACCGCCAGGGCGGAAGCGTTCGAATACGAGAACCCCGAAGCCTTCAAGGCGCTGGACCGCCAGGCAAGGCGCGTCATCGGCGGGGCCTGGGGGATGTGGTGGCTGAAGACGCCGCTGCCCGGCGTCGTCTGGTGCAACTGTCCGCATATGCCGGGCTATGACGGCCTGTCGCCGGAACACATGGTCGAGGCCGAATATGAAGGCCGCCGCCGGATGATGGCGCTGCTGGACTTTGCCCGCGCCAACCTGCCGGGCTTCGAGAACGCCAAGATGCTGGGCGCGGCGGAACAGATGGGCATCCGCCAGACCCGGCTGCTTCAGGGCGAATACGTCGTCACCAAGGACGACGTGAAGAAGCGGCGCCATTTCGCGGACTCGGTCTGCCGGGGCAGGGACTACTATACCCCCTATCGGGCATTGCTGCCCAAGGGCATCGACAACCTGATCGTCGCCGGACGGCACTATTCCGTCGAAAGCGAGGCGCAGAAGCAATCGCGCGAAATCCCCCCCTGCATGGCCCAGGGCGAGGCTGCCGGCGTGGCCGTGGCCAAGGCGCTTCAGGCGAACTGCGCGCTGCGCGACGTCGATGTCAGGACCATCCAGAAACAGATGCGGGCGCAGGGCGCCGATCCGGGCGACATGCCCTCGGCCAATGCGCTGATCGAACCAATCGCCGCCGCCTGAGAAAGGGAACCACCATGACGAAACAGCACCTCCCGCTAGAGGGCATCCGCGTCCTCGACTTTACCCAGGTGATGATGGGCCCCTGCGCCACGCAGATGCTGGCCGATTTCGGTGCAGATGTGATCAAGATCGAACGCCCCGGCGAGGGCGACCTGTCGCGCAACTTCTTCGGAGAGCCGAGCGAGGAGGCGATGAACAACGCCGTCTTCGCCTCGCTCAACCGCAACAAGCGGTCGGTGGAGATCGACACCAAGTCCGAGGCCGGCCGCCGGATGATCTATGACCTGGTCGCCCAGTCGGACGTGGTCGTGGACAATTTCCGCGCCGGGGTGATGCGGCGCCTGGGCTTCGACTATGACACGCTGTCGAAGATCAACCCCGCCATCATCTGCGCCTCGGGTACCGGCTTCGGAGAGGTCGGCCCCTATGCCCACAAGGGCGGCCAGGACGTGCTGGCCCAGGCGATGACCGGGGTCATGGAAAAGACCCAGGACCCGGCGGTTCCGAAGTCGATCTATCCGACCACGCTTTGCGACTACACGGCCGGGATGCATCTTGTGCAGGGGATCCTTGCGGCGCTGCTGGCGCGGGCCAAGACCGGGCGCGGGCAGAAGGTCGGCGTCTCGCTTTATGACTCGATGATCGCCATGCAGATGCAAGAGGCCGCGCAATGGTCGAAGCACCGCGAGGTGCTGAACTGGGCCGCGATGCCCCTGACCGGCGTGTTCGACACGACCGACGGGGCGGTGGTGGTGGTCGGCGCCTTCAAGCCGCATCCGCTGCGCGACATATGCGCGGCCCTGGAGATCGAGGATCTGTCGGCCGATTATCCGAACCTTGCGTCGCAGCGGGCCAACAAGCCCTATCTGCAGGGCCGCTTCCGCGATGCCTTTGCGACCAACACGACCGCCCACTGGATCAAGCGGCTTGAGGATCAGGACCTGCTCTGCGCCCCCGTCCGTTCCCTGGGCGAGGCGCTGGATGACGCGCAGACCGCGGTCAATGGCATGTTGCTGGACCTGGACCACCCGATCCTGGGAAAGATCACCCTGGTCGGGTCGCCCGTTCATCTCAGCGAGGCCCCTCTGGTGATCCGCCATGCGCCGCCGCGGCTGGGGGAGCATACCGACGAGGTCATCCGCGAATTCAACCTGAACGCCGTCGCGCGGAAGGAGGCGGTATGACCGTCCGCTTCGAAGTCGTCGATCAGGTCGCGCGCGTCACCATCGACCGTCCCGACCGGATGAATGCCGTCGATGCTGCGACCGATGCCAGGCTTGACCGCATCTGGTCGGAAATCGAGACGCGCAGCGATATCCGCTGCGTGGTCCTGACCGGGGCGGGGGACCGGGCCTTCAGCGCGGGCGCGGACATGAAGGCCGCGAACGGGCTCAGCGGGCTGGAATACTGGGGCGCCGCCAATCCGAACGGCTTCGGCGGCATCGCCCTGCGGCAAAGCCTGACCGTGCCCGTCATCGCCCGGGTCAACGGCCTTGCCCTTGGCGGCGGGTTCGAGATGGTGCTGGGCGCCGATATCGTCATCGCCTCGACCGAGGCCCGGTTCGGGCTGCCAGAGGCGCGGGTCGGCCGCCTGCCCCTGGACGGCGGCATGGTCGCCCTGCAACGCCTGATCCCCCGCAACATCGCCGCCGGGCTGATGATGACGGGCCGGATGCTGTCCGCGCAAGAGGCCGCGCGGTTCGGGCTGGTCAACGCGGTCGTGCCGCCCGACGGGCTGGATGCCGAGGTCGATGCCTGGGTCGCGGACATCCTGTCCTGCGCGCCCCTGTCGGTGGCCGCGATCAAGGACACGATCCGTTCGACGGCCCATCTGAATCCGCAGGAAGCGCGCGACCTGCGCCGCCCGGCCCTGATCGCCGCCCTGAAATCCGAGGATTCGGTCGAAGGCGTCGCCGCATTCCGCGAAAAGCGTGCGCCCGTCTGGCGCGGCCGGTAAATGCCATGGCGCTTGTCATCCAGGGCCGCTGCATCGACGTCAAGGACGGGATCTGCACCACCTCCTGTCCCGTCGACTGCATCTACGAGGGCGAGCGGATGTTCTACATCCACCCGACCGAATGCATCGAATGCGGCATGTGCGAAAGCATCTGCCCCGTCGATGCGATCCGATACGAGGACGAGCTGGACCCCGAAAACGCCATCTTCGCGCGCATCAACCGCGAGGTCTTCATCAACGAGGCCGGCGAGATGGAAGAACCCGGCGGCTGGTCCCGTGCCATGGCGCCCCGGCCGGACCATCCGGATCTGCCGGCTGCTCCCCGTCTCGTCATGCAGGCAACCCGAAGGAGAATAGGATGAAAGGGATCGTCGCTGCGGTGCCGACACCGATAGATGCACAGGGCCGCTTCCTGGGGGCCGCCTTTGTGGAACATGCGCGCTGGGCCCTGGCCAACGGCTGCGACGGATTGAACGTCCTGGGATCGACCGGCGAGGCGAATTCCCTCGACACCGGGACGCGCCGCATGGTCATGACCCAGGCCGCCGAGGCGCTGGACCTTTGCCGCCTGATGGTCGGGACCGGCACGCCGTCGATTGACGAAACCATCGGTCTGACCTGCCATGCCGATGACTTGGGCTATCCTGTGGCCCTGGTTCTGCCACCCTATTACTATACGCCCCCGTCCGAGGAGGGGCTGATCGCCTGGTACCTGGCGCTTCATGCGGCGCTGGGCGACCGGCCGATCCGGGTCTGGTTCTACAATTTTCCGCAGATGACCGGCTTCGTGATCCCCGAGGCGGTGATCGCGCATCTGCACGCCGCGGCGCCGCAGCGGTTCGATGGCATCAAGGACAGTTCCGGCGACCTTTCCTATTGCCGCGGCCTGGTCTCCCGGCTCCCCGGCCTGAAGGTCTTTCCCAGTTCGGAAACCACGCTGGCCGAGGGACCAAGGGACGGTTTCGCAGGCTGCATCTCCGCCACGGCGAACCACACCGCCCCGATTTGCGCGCGCGTCTGGCGGGGAGAGGTTGGCCTGGCGCCCCAGCTTGCCGAGTTGCGGGCCGCCATATCGGCCTGCCCGTTGATCCCCGCGGTCAAGTATCTGGTGGCCTGCCGCACCGCCAACCCCGAATGGCAGAACGTGCTGCCACCCTTCACGACCCTTGGCGCGTCCGCCATCGCATCGCTGGATCGGCTGGCGTCCGAGCGCGTCGCAGCCTGAACCCAGCAGGAGAAGATCATGAAAGACGGAAACGAAATCCAGGGCAACCTGATCGGCGGCGAATGGCTGCCGGACGGCGACTGCCGCCCCAATGTGAACCCTTCCGATACCCGCGACATCATCGGGTTCTTTGCCTGTGCGGACCGCACCGCGGTCGATCAGGCCGTCCACGCTGCCCGGTCGGCCTTTCCGGCTTGGGCGGCGGCCGGTCCGCAGGTCCGGCACGACCTGCTTGATGCCGTCGGCACCGAATTGCTGGCGCGCAAGGAAGAGATCGGGCACCTCCTTGCACGGGAAGAAGGCAAGACCCTGCCCGAGGCGATGGGCGAGACCATCCGCGCGGGCCAGGTCTTCAAGTTCTTTGCCGGAGAGGCGCTGCGCGTTGCCGGCGATGCCCAGCAGTCGGTCCGCCCCGGCATCGACGTCGCCGTCACCAGGGAACCCGTGGGCGTCATCGCCCTGATCACGCCCTGGAACTTTCCGATCGCCATCCCGGCCTGGAAGATCGCGCCCGCGCTTGCCTATGGCAATTGCGTGGTTCTGAAGCCCGCCGAACTGACGCCCGGCTGCGCCCATGTGATCGCGCAGCTTCTGCACAAGCATGGCTGCCCGGCCGGCGTCTTCAACCTGGTGATGGGGCCGGGCTCGGTCTTGGGCGATGCCCTGGTGTCGCATCCGGGCATCGACGCGGTGTCCTTTACCGGTTCGGCGGCGACCGGCTCGCGCATCGCCGCGACATGCGGCACCCTGCGCCGGAAGGTGCAGCTCGAGATGGGCGGCAAGAACCCGATGGTGGTGATGGACGACGCGGATCTGCAGACCGCGGTTCAGGCCTGCCTGAATGGCGCCTTCTTCTCGACCGGGCAGCGCTGCACGGCGTCTTCGCGGCTGATCGTGCAGAAAGGCATCCACGATGCCTTTGTCGAGAGGCTTGGCCGTGAAATGCGCGCCCTGCGCGTCGGGGATGCCTTGCAGCCGGATACCCAGATCGGGCCGGTGGTCGATCAGCGCCAGCTTGATTCCAACCTTGCCTATGTCGAGCTGGCCCGAAGCGAAGCTGCCGAGGTGCTTGGCGGCGAGCGGCTTGAGCTGGACAAGCCCGGTTTCTACCAGGCCCCGGCCCTGTTCCTGAACACGACGAACGACGCCCGCATCAACCGCGAGGAAATCTTCGGGCCCTGCGCCTCGGTCATCCGGGTCGAGGATTTCGACGAGGCCTTGGCCATTGCCAATGACACGGAATTCGGCCTTTCGGCCGGGATCTGCACGGGCAGCCTGAAGCACGCCTCGGAGTTTCGCCGCAGGGTCGAGGCGGGGATGGTCATGGTGAACCTGCCGACCGCGGGCGTCGACTATCACGTGCCGTTCGGAGGGCGTAAGGGTTCGTCCTTCGGCCCGCGGGAACAGGGTCGCTATGCTGCCGAGTTCTACACGGTGGTAAAGACGGCTTATCAGCTGGCCTAGCACGCCCTTGGCAGATCTTTAGCTGAGAGGAGCCTGCGGCATTGGGTTGGGGTCGGTTGGGCATGCAGCCAGGCTTCGACCGTGGCAGGCTTCCCGATCCGGCGACAGATCGATCACCCGCTGTCGCTCCAGGTCCTGGCTCAGCGTGCCGAACGCCGTCCCCAGCGCCAAGCCCGGTCGCCGATACCGATGATCCGCGCTTCGGCCCTGTCGCGGCCGTCGCCATGCCCAAGATGTCGCGGGGCCACAACCGCGGATGGACGGCTTGAACAGCACCGCCGGGCGATGGCCCGGCCGGCCCGTCCGCGCGGCCGCATGGCGATGGAAACCAGGGGCAGCAAGGGGCGTGTCGTCGGGCCCAAGGTCGCCGAACGCTTTGGCCGTTCGATCCTGGAACTGGGCGGCAACAATGCCGGCATCGTCTGCCCCTCGGCCGATCTGGACATGGCATTGTGCGCCATCGCCTTCGGCGCGACGGGCACGGCCGGCCAGCGCTGCACGACGATGCGCCGCCTGCTCGTCCACGAAGCCTTGAATGCAGGCATGTCCCTATCCTTTCAATGCAGCGATCTCTTTGGGCAGGTTACGATAAATCTCCGCTGCGGGGCTGGAAAAACGCGATCACGGCTTTCAGGATGGATTTCGGCGGTCGAAGGATGAAGGAGCCCGGTGATGGATGCTTACGGCCATCTTCGCATTCTCGTCAGCATGATCCTGGGGCTGGGGATCACCCGCGTCCTGTCGGGACTGTCACGGCGCATCCAGTCGCCGGCCCGGACCGAGGGCATGCTGGCCCAGACGGTCTGGGCGGTCGTCGTCCTGCTGGGCGCCGTGCATTTCTGGTGGTGGGAATTCGGGCTGCGCCGCATCAGCGACTGGCATTTCGGCGCCTATGTCTTCATTCTCTGCTATGCCTCGCTGCATTTCGTGATGGCGACGCTGATCTTTCCCGACGCGCTGCCCGACCATGCCGAAAGCGAGAGCTTCTTCATGCGCCGCCGCCGCTGGTTCTTCGGCGTCTTTGCCCTGACATTCGGTTTTGACCTGTTCGACACGCTGATGAAGGGCAGCGATTATCTTCATGCGTTGGGGCCCGAGTATTTCCTGAGGCTGGCCCTGGGCCTGTGCGTGGCCTTCGCGGCGCTTCGCGCCCGGACCCTGCAACGCGTCGCGCTGATCGGCGCGGTCTGGCTGGCCTATGACATCAGCTGGATCGTCCGCAGATATGACAGCCTGGGATGAGCCGATGGATGACCTTGCCAACCCCGGGATCGCTGCAGCTTCTTAGGGGCGCGTGCGCGCAAGGGCCGGCGGCGACCGGCCGTCAGGTCAGGCCCGCCTTGCGCAGCCCCTCGACGTAAAGCTCCAGATCCTCGGGATGCTTCAGCGGCGGCACCTTGCGCCAATGCGCGATGGTGAAATTCGGATGCACCTGCATCACCGCGCGGGCATGGTGGCGGGCCTCGTCCATCTGGCCCAGCAGCGCATGGCTGGCCGCCAGCAGCCGGTGCGCCTCGGACTGGTCGCGCATCTTGGAAAGCGTCTCGATGGTCCTGGCGTAATCGCCATGGTGGAAATGGGCGTCGCCCAGGAACCACAGATAGGCGTCCGGGTAATAGGGATTCAGCCGCATCGCCCGCTCCAGAAGCTGCACCGCCCGGTCGCCCTGCCGGACATAGGCAAGACAGTCGCCGGTATAGGCCAGCAGGTCGGCGTCGTTGGGGTTCAGTTCCAGCGCATGTTCATAGGCGGCCAGCGCCTCGTCGTGCTGCTTCTTGTAGAGATGGGCCAGGCCCATTTCCGAAAAGCCGCGCGAATCCAGATTGTCGCATTGCACCGCCCGCTTGGCCAGGACCAGCGCCTGGTTCAGCGCCGCGTCCGGGTCGTTGGTCCAGTTGTAGCGCCATTCGACGTTGAAGGTGCGCGACATCGCCGCATAGCTGCGGCCATAGCTGGGGTCGAGGTCGCGGGCCTCCTCGAACAGGCGGCGGGCGTGCAGGTTGGCATCGGGCAGGAAGCGCAGCCCCATGTCCTGGCCGCGCAGCACCAGCCCATAGGCGTAAAGCGCCGGATGCGCCTGTTCGGCCAGCCGTCGCCGTTCGGCGGTGTCGAGCTGGATCGCCACCCGCGCCGCGGTCATCGCGGTCACGTCGTCCTGGAAATCGAAGATGTCCTGCATGACGCCGTCATAGCGTTCGGACCAGATGACGTTCTCGGATTCCGCCTCGGCCAGATCGACGGTGATGCGCAGCCGGTTGCCGGCCCGGCGGAACCCGCCGGTCAGCAGGTAGCGCACGCCCAGCCGGCGGCCGATCTCGCGCAGCGAGGTGGTCTGCGCCGCGACCAGGACCGAGGAATGCCGCGCGATTACCATCAGCTGCCGGAACCGGCTCAGGTTGGTGATCAGATCGGCGACGATGCCCTGGCACAAATGCTGGTCGCGGGGATCAGCCGAGAGATTTTCCATCGGCAGGATCGCCAGCGAGGCGTCGGGCTGGCTGGGATCGGTGCGGCGCAGCATGTCGCGCGGCAGGGGGGACGCGGGCGCGGCTGCGGCGGCCGAGGGCATCGCGGCATAGATCTCGACCGGGGCCGAGATGTTCTTGAGCCGTCGCCGCCCCAGCGAGCGCAGCGCCAGTTGCGCATTGTCGCGCACGATCCGGTAGACCGTCTCGGTGACGCAGATGCCGCCGGGCTCGGCAAAGCTCTGGATCCGCGCGGCCAGGTTGACGCTGTGGCCGTAGACCCCGTCCTGCCCCTCGAAGGTCTCGCCCAGCGAGATGCCGACGCGCCAGGCGATCGGTTCGCGCGTCTCGGCCCAGGCGGATTCGCAGGACAGTTCGCGCTGCATCTCGATGGCGAAATGCAGCGCCTTGTGGACGTCCTGAAACACGGCGACCAACCCGTCCCCGGCGGTGTTGACCACGGTGCCGCCGTAATCCCCGACCAGGTTGCGGATCAGCGCAAGCGAGCGCGTCAGCCGCAGGATCGTTCCCGCCTCGTCCTGCTCGATCAGGCGGGTATAGCCGTGGATGTCGGCATAAAGCACCGCCTGAAGCCGGGGGCCGGTCAAACCGGGCTGTTCGGTCATGGCTCGTCCAAGGCTCCTTTCGATGGCACCGAGAAAGGCGCAGCCGCCCGGCCTGTCAAGCCCGGATCGCGGCGGCGGGCCGCGTCACGGGGCCCGTGACAGCCGCCGGCACGGGCCTATAATACCCGCATGACATATGACAGGCATCATATCCCGCAATTCGGCCTGCGTCCGGCGCGACCCGAGGAATATCCCTTTGCCGAGGCGATCTATATCGACGCGATGCGGCCCCTGATGCTGCAACTGGACGCCTGGGACGAGCCGATGCGCCGGGCGGCGATCCGGCGCTCGTTCAAGGCGGCGGATTCCTGCATCATCACGCTGGAGGGCAGGGACATCGGCTGGATGCAGGTCACGCAGCGGGATGCCGACTACAACCTGGCCCAGCTGCAGCTGCTGCCGGAATATTGCGGCCGGGGCATCGGCTCGCGGATCCTGCGCGACCTGCTGCATCGGGCCGCGTGCGAGGGCAGGACCGTCTCGCTGTCGGTGGTGCGGACCAACCGGGCCATCGGCCTTTACCTGCGGCTGGGCTTTCGCATGATCGACCCCGATGCCACGCCGATCCTGGACATGGTCTGGGCGCCCGAAGGATTGCGGCGCTGACGCGCGAGGCCGGGATCAAGGGCTATCGCAGCGGTTGCCACCGCGGCGTGGCACCGGCCGAAACCGTGGCGCGGGTCCGGCCGCTGATGGCACGGATGGGCATCACCCGCATTGCCGATGTCACCGGGCTGGACCGGATCGGCGTGCCGGTGGTGATGGTCTGCCGGCCGAACGCCCGCTCGCTGGCGGTGTCGCAGGGCAAGGGGCTGGACCTGGCTGCCGCCACCGCCTCGGGCCTGATGGAGGCGGCCGAGCTTTACCACGCCGAGCATGTCGAGGCGCCGCTGAAGCTGGGCAGCCTGAACGAGCTGGCCCATTCTCACGCCATGATCGACATGGACCGGCTGGCCAGGGTCTCGGACCGGTTCCACCGCGACCTGCCGATGCTGTGGATCGAGGGGCGGGATCTCGTCTCGGGCCGGGCGTGCTGGCTGCCCTTCGAATGCGTGCGGGCGAACTATACCCTGCCGCCGCCCCCCGGCAGCGGGTGCTTTCCCTGCAGCAGCAACGGCCTTGCCTCGGGCAATACCATGATCGAGGCGACCTGCCATGCCATCTGCGAACTGGTCGAGCGCGACGCCGCGACCCTGTGGCACCTGCTGGCGCCCGAACGCCGCGCCGCGACCGGGCTGGATCTCGGCAGCGTCGACGATCCCGCCTGCCGTGCGGTGCTGGACCGGATGCAGGGGGCCGGTTTCGACGTGCATGTCTGGCAGCTGGCCAGCGACCTGGCGGTGCCGGCCTTCTTCTGCCTGCTCTCGGACCGGCGCGAGCCGGGATCGCATCACGGCATCGGTGCCGGGGCGCATCCCGCGCGCGCCATCGCGCTGCTGCGCGCCCTGACCGAGGCGGCGCAGGTGCGCTGCACCTATATCTCGGGCGCGCGGGACGATCTGCGCCCGGAGGACTACAGCCCGCAGGAACTGTCCCGCAAGGCGCGGCGGGCCGCCGGGATGCGCGCCAGCCACCGGCCCGAGACGGATTTCGCGGCGGTGAAAGAGTTCGTCTCGATGGATTTCGCCGAAGACCTGGACTGGCTGCTGTCCCGCCTGCGGGCGGTCGGCATCGACGAGGCGGTGGCCGTGGACCTGCGCAAGCCGGGCCTGGACCTGCCGGTCGTCCGCCTGGTGATTCCGGGGCTGGAGGCGCCCCATGACCACCCCGGCTGGCGGCCCGGCCCCCGCGCCCGCGCCGCCGGGCAGGCCGCGACATGAGCGTGGTGGTCTTTTCCGGCCCCTCGCTGCGCGCGCGCGACCGCGCCGCCTTTCCGCAGATCCGCTTCCTGCCGCCCGCGCAGCAGGGCGATCTTTATCGCGCCGCGCGGCAGCGGCCCCTGGCGATCGGCCTGATCGACGGCAGTTTCGACGGCGTGCCCGCGGTCTGGCACAAGGAGGTGCTCTGGGCGATCTCGCAGCGCATCGCCGTCTTCGGTGCCGCCAGCATGGGCGCCCTGCGCGCCGCCGAGCTTGCGCCTTTCGGAATGCGGGGCGTCGGGCGCATCTTCCGGGATTTCCGCGACGGCCGGCTGACGGATGACGACGAGGTGGCGCTGCTGCATGGACCGGCCGAGACCGGCCATGCCGCGCTGAGCGAGCCGATGGTCAATATCCGTGCCACCGTCGCCGCCGCGCTGGCGGCGGGCATCGTCGACGATGTGGGTGCTGCGCATCTGCTGGCCACCGCCAAGGCGCAGTTCTACAAAGAGCGCGACTGGCCCGGCGTCCTGGCGGCCGCGGCGCAGGTGCCCCCCGCCATGCGCGACCGCCTTGCGGCATGGCTGCCCGGCGGCCGCATCGACCAGAAGCGTGCGGATGCGCTGGAACTGCTGCACGAAATCCAGGCCCATGCCGCGCGCGGCGAACCGCCCCCGGAGCCGGATTTCGCCTTTGAATGGACCGAGGCCTGGGCCAATGCGCCCTGGCTTGCGGCGCATGAGCAGGACACCGGGGCGGCGGATGCGCTGCTGCTCGATGCGCTGCGCCTGCGGGGCGAGCCCTATCTGGACCTGCGCCGCGCCGCCCTGCTGCAACACCTCGCCGCCGAGACCGCCGGGCGCGAGCGATGCGGGCCGGACCCGCAGCGCATCGCCCAGGCCGCGCTGGAGTTTCGCCTGCCGCGCGGCTTGCTGCGCGGGCAGGACATCGACCGCTGGGCGGCGGAAAACGGGCTGGACCGTGCGGAATTCGACCGGCTGATGGCCCGGCTGGCGACGCTCGAGGCGATGGCGCAGGACCGCGACGCGGCGCTGGGGCCGGCGATCCTGGACCAGCTTCGGCTGGACGGCGGCTATGCCGCCTTGCGCGAGCGCATCCTTGCCTGCGCGGATTCCGAGCCGCCGCCGCCGCCGCCGCTGCTGGTGGCCTGGTATTTCCGCACCCGTCTTGGCCGCGACCTGCCCGAGGATCTGGAGCATTACGCCCGCAGCCTCGGCTTTCGCGATTTGGGGCATTTCCAAGCCGCGCTGGCGCGGGACCATGCGCTGTGGCTGAAAGACGGGCAGCCGCCGCCCGATGCGGGCGCGAGCGACAAACCCATCGACAGCGGCCGCCCGGCACCGTAGTCTGAAGGTCCGGGCCCGCAGGCCTAGCCCTGCGCGGCGGTGGAAAATTCCCTTTCCCGGCGGAGGTTGCGATGCCCGAGACCTTGCTGAGCCCCTCGAACCTGCTGCTTTTCGGTCGCGTGGTCGAGGATTTGCAGATCCGCCCGCCCTCGGCGCATGGCAAGCACGACGATCCCCGGCATGGGCCGTTCCCACGCGCCCGCGGCGGCACGCCCGGCCTGCTCGAGCGGCAGTTGCAGGCCGAAGATGCGAATTTTGCCCGCATCTACGGCTTTGCCTTCGAGGGGCTGTATCACGTCATGCCGCGCCCGGCGCTGTTTCTGGTGCACGGACCGGGGCTGGATGCAGGGAAGGTCATGTCGCAGCTGCGCTCGCCGCAGGCCGCCCCGGCCGAGGCGATGGGCGAGGGGACGGGTGAGGGGGCGCGCGGCCTTCCCCAGCCCGACGACCTGATGGTCTGGTCCTATGACAAGGCCGATTACTCGATCCGCCTGGACGTGCGCTCGGGCATGTTCGAGCAGTTGCTGCTGGATCCGCGCGGTGGCCCGGAACGCGGCATGAGCGTGCACGGGATGAGCGTGCGGGGCATGAGCGCAGGCAGCGACGGCAAGGATTAGCCCCGCCCCCGGCTGGCCCCCGCCCATCGCCCCCGCGCGGTTCCGCGGCGGCTGGACAATCCGAAGGAATGCGGGTCAGGATCGGCATGATCCTGACCCTTCTTTCAGAGATACGTTAGAACGAGAAAATGGTTAAATGCTCTGAAATTTCCACGGAAGCTGGGCCGGACCCGTCAGGCCCTGACCATTGCCTGGCCGTGCAGGCCGGCACGGCCCTCGATCCGGGCCACGGAACAAGCGGCCGGGGTATCGGGAACCAGGGCCGGCGGGTCGGCAAGCACCTTTGCCGCCGCGTGCCACAGCGGCGCCTCGGCGGCGATCAGTTGCCGCGCGGCCGCGATGCCCCGCGGGCGCTGCGCGGATCGGGCCAGGGCCCGGTAGTCGGTGACAAGCCCGCCCAGCAGCCGGCACAGATCCTGCATCGCCTGTTCCAGCCGCTGGGTCACGCGGGACTGGGTGGCGGTCTGGGTCGCAATGGACAGGGCCATGGCGATCTGTGGCGCGGCCTCGCGCAGCGGCCGGTATTCCTGGGACAGCCCGGCCAGCAGCCCGACCAGCTGCGGCAGGCGGCCGGCCATCGGGCCAAGCTGCCGGGCGATCTCGTCACGCGACAGCAGGGTCGCCGCCGCCTGGTTTTCCAGCCGGACCAGGATTTGCGCCAGGTCGTGGCGTTGCGCCAGCGCGATGCCGTCGCCCCGTTCCAGGAACGCCTCGATCGCCGCGGCAAGCTCGAACGCGGCGGGCTCGATCCGGGCGCAGGCGCAGATCATCGGGCCATCGGCGCCTTCGAGCCGCTGCAGCTCGACCGCCAGCGCGCCCCAGAGCCGCTGCTCGCTCAGCCGGATCATCCCGGCGCTGTTGTGCGGCGAACGGGCGCGGCCGCGCAATGACCCGCGCGCCTGCTCCAGATTGGCGGCGATGCCGTTCAACTGCGGCACGAGATCGGCCGCCGACGTTTCGGCCAGCGCGGCGGCCCGTTCGGCGGCCTCCTCGACCTGAATCATCATCGACTGGACGCGCGGCAGCAACTGTTCGAGGCAATAATGCGACATCGCGCGCAGGCTGGCCTGACCATCGACAGCCGCATGGGCCATGATCCCGGCCCGGTTGGCGACGATCTGCGGCGGATCGCCCTGAAAACGGGCGCGCACCTGCACATGCAGGGCAGCCATGGTCAGTTGACGCAGCAGGCCGGCGGCCGCGGCCAGCGGTTCCTTGGCAATACATGGTGCGGAATGTCTGTTCGACATGAAACACGCCCTTTGGTTGCTGGAGTTGACCCGGATCCTGCCACAGCCGTCGCCGCGGTTCTGTGCGCGGGCGCACAAAGCCGGCCCCGCGCAGGTAAACGATTGAATGGTATGGGGAAAGGATGAAGAAGATTCTGGATTTGGCCGAGTTGCCGTGGTTCGCCGGGCTGCCGGGCGAGGTTCTGGCCGGAATCGAGGCCGGCTCGCGCCGCCGCCATGTCGCCCGCGGCCAGCTGATCCTTGAACGGGGCGATCCCGGCAGCTCCGTGCTTTTTGTCCTGTCGGGAAGCGTCCTGGCCGTGCAATGGACGCCGAGCGGGCGCGAGATCGTCTATAGCGAGATCGCCTCCGGCAGCGCCTTCGGCGAGCTGTCGGTGCTGTCGGGGACGCCGCGTTCGCTGTCGCTTTACGCGCGCACGGCCTGCGTCCTGCTGGAGATGCCCGGCCCGCTGCTGATCGGGCTGGTGGATACGCAGCCGCTCGTCCGGCAGGCGGTGCTGCGGGGGCTGGTCCGGCGGATCCACGACCTGACCGAACGGGTACACGAGCTGACCTCGCTGGATGTCGAGGAACGGCTGCGCGCCTATCTGCTCCGCGTCTCGCTGGAGCATGGCGGGCTTGAGCCGGGGTGCCGCATGCCCGATCCGCCGACCCATGCCGAGATGGCGAACATGATCGGCGCCAACCGCGAGGCGGTCAGCCGCGTGCTGGCCAAGCTCAGCCGCGCGGGCATCATCGAATCGGGGCGGAAATACCTGCGCATCCTGCGGCCCGATGCCCTGATCCTGGACGAGACGGGCAAGGGCGGCTGATCCGCGGCCGCGGCATGCGCCAACTCGGCCCTGCTGCCCCGCCGCCGCTCGAATTTCTGGTCATCCGGCTTGAAGTCGCCGAAGATGCCGATCATGCGCCAGCCCACCGCGGGGATCCTGCACGAGTTCTTCATGGTTCGACCAGGCATCGCGATCGCCGGCGGACCATCACCGCTTCATCTGCAACCAAGGGAATTGGACCATGACGACGCAAGGCACAAGGACGACCGCCGGTCGCGGGCGGCTCTATGACAGCATCCTGGACACGGTGGGCGACACGCCGGTGATCCGCGTCAACAACCTGGCGCCCCAAGGGGTGGATCTCTACGTCAAGGCGGAGTTCTTCAACCCCGCCGCCTCGGTCAAGGATCGGCTGGCGCTGAACATCATCGAGGCGGCGGAACGCTCGGGCGCCTTGCAGCCGGGGCAGACGGTGGTCGAGGCGACCAGCGGCAACACCGGCATCGGGCTGGCCATGGTCTGCGCGCAAAAGGGCTATCCGCTGGTCGTCACCATGGCCGACAGCTTTTCGGTCGAGCGGCGGCGGCTGATGCGGCTGCTGGGGGCCAAGGTGGTGCTGACGCCCCGCGCCGATAAGGGCACGGGAATGTACAACAAGGCCGTGGAACTGGCGCGGGAACACGGCTGGTTCCTGGCCCGCCAGTTCGAGACCGCGGCCAATGCCGACATCCACGAGGCGACCACGGCGCGCGAGATCCTGGGCGATTTCGCCGGGCGCAGGCTCGACTGCGTGGTGACGGGCTATGGCACGGGCGGCACCGTGACCGGCCTTGCCCGCGTCCTGCGCAAGGAGCGGCCCGAGACCAGGATCGTGCTGGCCGAGCCGGCCAATGCCGCCCTGGTCTCCAGCGGCATCGCGCAGGAGCGGGGTGCGGCGGACGCGCCGGCGGTCAGCCATCCGGCCTTCGAGCCGCATCCGATCCAGGGTTGGACCCCGGATTTCATCCCCTTCGTGTTGCAGGAGGCGCTGGACAAGGGCGGCTATGACGAGCTGGTCACGGTGCCCGGCGCGGAGGGTATCGCCTGGGCCAAGAAGCTGGCCGCGCGCGAGGGGATCCTGACCGGCATCTCGGGCGGCGCGACCTTTGCCGCCGCCATGGGCATCGCCGAAAAGGCCGCGCCCGGTACGGTGATCCTTGCCATGCTGCCCGATACCGGCGAGCGCTATCTCTCCACCCCGCTGTTCCAGGATATCCCCGAGGACATGGACGAGGAGGAACGCGCGCTTTCCGAATCCACCCCCGGCTACCGGATGGGCTGAGCGCCATGGCCGCGCCGCGCCGGATGCCGGAACCCGAGGATAGGGCGCGCGTTTGGGCTGAGCGGGGCGCTGGCCGATTTGCTGGCGGCTGCGGATGGCCCCGACCGGCGCGGCTGCGGGTGATCGGATGGCTGAAGGAGGCCGCGGGTTTTCCCGCCTCCGCCAGAGGCATGCAGACCGCAACCGGGCGACCGGGATCGGCCTGCGGCAGCAGGGCTGGCCGCCCTGCCGCGCCCCTTGCGCCTCCGGCGAGGACCGATGCCGGGCTGCGGCCGCGGTGTGGTCAGGCTGGACGCGACCGCAAGGGGCGGCCCCGAACGCCGAGCGCATGAATCGGCTGCAAAAGGGCGGGATCGGCGCCTTTCCCGATACCTGGATGCATGGCGAGGACCGGCCACGGGCCGCCCCTTGCGCGATCGCCGGATCTCGGAGGCGGATCTGGGCGCGGCGCTGGTGGTCCGCATGGGCAGGGCGCCGGGGCAATGCCGGAACCTCCGCGGGCGGGTAAGCCGGTGCGGATCCTGCCCTGCGCCCCTTGCGCCGATGTCATTCCTTCCCTTCGATACCATCCAGGAACCGCAGCACCTCGGGGCCGAGGCCCTCGACGATCCGCGCCACGCCCTCGGCATTCGGATGCAGGCCGTCGGGTTGCAGATAGGCGCCCAGACCCGCGGGATCGCCCGTGCCTTCCAGCAGCGGCGCAAGGAAGCTGCCCGCCAGCGGCACATCATGCGCCCGTGCAAGCTCCGGGTAGATGGCATCGAAGGCCCTGCGGTATTCGGGGCCGTAATTGCCCGGCGCCTCCATGCCCACCAGCAGCACCGGCACCTCCTGCGCGGCCGCCTCGGCCAGGATGGCGTCCAGATTGGCGCGGCTGACCTCGGGCAGGATGCCGCGCAAAAGGTCGTTGCCGCCCAGGGCCAGGATCATCGCATCCGCCCCGTCGGCCAGCGCCCAGCCGACCCGCGCCCGCCCGCCCGCGGTGGTGTCGCCCGAGACCCCGGCGTTCAGCACCGTCACCTCGCGCCCCTCGGCCCGCAGCCAGGCCTCCAGCTGCGGCACGAAGCCCTGGTCCGGCGGCAGGCCGTAGCCCTGCGTCAGGCTGTCGCCCAGGGCCACCAGCCGCAGCGGCCCTGCCGCCGCCGGCAGCGCCAGCATGGCCAGGCCGATGAAAACCGCGGACATCGTCGCCATCATGCGGTTGCGGAAATCCCGCCCGGCCCCATATCCCCAGGCAGGACGGTCAGGTGAAGGACGGGCGATGACGGAGCCGGTGGTTTCGCTGCGCGAAGCGCGGCTCACGTTGATGGGAAACGCCGGGCCGGTGGACATCCTGAGAGGCATCACCCTGGACGTGGCGCGGGGCGAGACATTGGGGCTGGTGGGTCCGTCCGGTTCGGGCAAGTCCTCTCTCCTCATGCTCATGGGCGGGCTCGAACGGGCCACGGGGGGCAGCGTCCGGGCGCTGGGTTGCGATCTGACGGCCCTGGGCGAAGATGCGCTTGCCCAGTTCCGCAGGGGGAATATGGGCGTGGTCTTCCAGTCCTTCCACCTCATCCCGACGATGACGGCGCTGGAAAACGTCGCCGTGCCGCTGGAACTGATGGGCGCGCGGGACGCTTTCGAACGCGCGGCCGCCGAACTGGCTGCCGTGGGGCTGGAAAAGCGCGCCGGGCATTATCCCGCGCAGTTGTCGGGGGGCGAGCAGCAGCGCGTGGCCCTGGCCCGCGCCGCGGTGACGCGGCCCGCGATCCTGTTGGCCGACGAGCCGACCGGCAACCTGGACGGCAAGAACGGCAGGGCGATCATGGACCTGCTGTTCGGGCTGCGCGACCGGCACGGCGCGACGCTGATCCTTGTCACCCATGCGCCAGAACTCGCGGCGCGCTGCGACCGGGTGGTGCATCTGGCCGACGGCCGGATCGAGGGCGAGGCGGCAGGGCAGAGGGCGGCGGAATGACGGCCGCATCCCCTTGCCGCCCGGCGCGGATGCCGGCTCGCGGCCGAGGCCCCGCGCAAACCGCCGCCGCCCGCGCGGTCCGGCCATGAGCGCCCGCACGGCCCTGCGCCTTGCCCGGCGCGAGCTGCGCGGCGGATTGCGCGGCTTTCGCATCTTCCTGGCCTGCCTGATCCTGGGCGTCGCGGCCATCGCGGCGGTGGGCATCGTGCGCGCCTCGATCCAGGCGGGGCTGGCCGAGCAGGGCAGGGTTCTGCTGGGCGGCGATGCGCAGATGCAGTTCACCTATCGCCATGCCTCCGAGGCCGAGCGCGCCTTCATGGACCGCGTGGCGCTGCGCATCTCCGAGGTGATCGATTTCCGCTCGATGGCCGTCGCCGGCGAGGGCGACGCGGCCGAGCATGGCCTGACCCAGGTGAAGGCCGTGGACGGTGCCTATCCGCTGGTCGGCACGGTCGAGCTTGACCCGCCGATGCCGCTCGATCAGGCGCTGGCCGGCAGGGACGGCTTGCCCGGCGCGGTGATGGACCGGGTACTGGTCGACCGGCTGGGCCTTGGCATCGGCGACACCTTCCGGCTGGGCCTGCAATCCTTTCGCCTGGCAGCGGTGCTGGTGGCCGAGCCCGACAGCGCCTCGGGCGGTTTCGGCCTTGGCCCGCGCACGCTGGTCGCCAGCCCGGTGCTGGCGGATTCGGGGCTGATCGGGCCGGGCACGCTGTTTGACACGCAATACCGCCTGCTCTTGCCGCCGGGCACCGATCTGTCCGCCCTGCGGCAAGAGGCGATGGCCGCCTTTCCCGATACCGGCCTGCGCTGGCGCGACAGCCGCCGCGCCGCGCCGGGGATCGAACGCTTCGTGGACCGGATCGGGGCCTTCCTGGTGATCGTGGGGCTGGCCGGCCTGGCGGTCGGCGGGGTCGGCGTCTCGGCGGCGATCCGCGCCTATCTGGCGGGCAAGACGGCCACCATCGCCACGCTGCGCACCCTGGGCGCCGACCAAAGGGTGGTGTTCCTGACCTATCTGTTCCAGATCGCGGCGCTGACCGCCCTGGGGGTCGGCGCGGGGCTGGTCCTTGGCGCGGCCGTCCCGCTGGCGCTTGCGCCGATGATCGCGCGCCTGCTGCCGGTGCCGGCGGTCTTTGCGCCCTGGCCCGCGCCGCTGGCCGAGGCGGCGTTCTACGGCATCGCGACCGCGCTGCTCTTCACGCTCTGGCCGCTGGCGCGCACCGCGCGCATTAGGGCGGCGGCGCTTTACCGCGAGGCGGCGGGTGCGGCGCAAGGCTGGCCCCGGCCAATATGGTGGGCGGTGTCCGCCATGCTTGCCGCGGTGCTGATCGGCGGTGCGGTGCTGTTTTCCGGCGTGCCGCGGCTGGCGCTGGGGGCGGCGTTCGGCATCGTGGCGGCCTTGGGCGTGCTGGTCCTGTCGGCCCTGCTGGTGCGCCGCGCGGCGCGGTTCCTGGCGCGCCGGCCCGCCCTGCGCGGGCGGCCGGCGCTGCGGCTGGCGCTATCGGCCATCGGCGGGCCGGGGCAGGAAACCACCTCGGTCATTCTCTCGCTGGGCCTGGGGCTTGCGGTGCTGGCCAGCGTGGGGCAGATTGAGGCCAACCTGCGCGCCGCCATCGACCGCGACCTGCCCGCCCGCGCGCCGGCCTATTTCTTCCTCGACATCCAGAACGACCAGATGGCGGCGTTCAACGCCCGGCTGGACGCCGATCCCGGCGTGGAGCGGGTGGAAAGCGCGCCGATGCTGCGCGGCATCCTGACCCGCATCAACGGCCGGCCCGCCGCCGAGGTCGCGGGCGACCACTGGGTGCTGCGTGGCGATCGCGGCGTCACCTATTCCGAAACGCCGCCCGAGGGCACCACGGTCACAGCCGGCACCTGGTGGCCCCAGGGCTACGACGGTCCGCCGCAGGTCTCGTTCGGGGCCGAGGAGGCCGCGGAGCTGGGGCTGGCGCTTGGCGACCGGATCACGGTGAACATCCTGGGCCGCGACATCGAGGCCCGGATCACCAGCTTCCGCGCGGTCGATTTCTCGACCGGCGGCCTCGGCTTCGTCATGTCGATGAGCCCGAACGCGCTCAGCGGCGCGCCCCATACCCATATCGCCACGGTCTATGCCGGGACCGAGGCCGAGGGCCGCATCCTGCGTGACCTGGCGCGCGCCTTCCCGAATGTGACCGCGATCCGGGTGCGCGACGCGGTGGACCGCGTGACCGACGCGCTCGGCGCCATTGCCTCGGCAGCGGCATGGGCGGCGGGGGCGACGCTCGTGACCGGGTTCATGGTGCTGATCGGCGCCGCCGCGGCGGGCGAGCGGGCGCGGGTCTTCGAGGCGGCGGTCCTGCGCACGCTGGGCGCGACGCGGGGACGCATCCTTGCCTCCTTCGCGCTGCGCTCGGCGCTGATGGGGGCTGCGGCGGGCCTTGTGGCGATCCTTGCCGGAGGGCTCGCGGGCTGGGCGGTGATCACCTTCGTGATGGAGGCGCGCTACGTGTTCGAGCCGGTCTCGGCGGTGGCGATCGTGCTGGGCGGGGTGGCGGCTGTCATGCTGGCCGGCATCGCCTTTGCGCTGCGGCCGCTGTCGGTGCGCCCGGCGCGCGTGCTGCGGATCCAGGACGGCTAGGCTGAGAGCCGGCATGTCTTGCTGGTGGTTCGCGACAAATGCTCCATGTCTGCGGGTTCTTGCCGCGGCGGGCATGTCGCGAGTCGATGACCGGGCAGCGATTTCCGGCATTCCGCATATCCCCCGGACCGGGCGCCGCCGGCGCGATGTTCCGGCAGCCTGGGGACTGCCGGTCACGCCCCATGATCGCTGCAATCGCGGGTTGCCGCACCGCATCTGCCAGCGCCTGTTCGAGAAGATCGCAGCGCCAGGGGCGGCGCATGGGAAAGCACGCCGCCCGGCGGCCGGCTTGGCAAAGGGAGGGCGGCTGGCAGCGGTCGGCCGTTCGCATGGTGGACGGGCCCGCAAGGTCCACTGTCCGGCCGGTGATCGCGGCCGCCCGGTCGCCTTCGCCCCGATATGGGCAACCAGCCCGCCGGGCGGTCCATGACCCATTATCCCGTCGCGTCGCGGCGATCCGCCGGTGGGGTTTTCCGATGACCGGTGCCCGCGCGTTCAGCCCCGCCCTTGCCGCAAGGCCGCGATCAGGTCGTGGAAGCGGTCGCCCTGCACGATCACATGGTTGCGCAGCGCCTTGGCCGCGCCCTCGCCGTCGCCGGCTCGGATGCGCGCCACCACCGCGTCATGTTCGGCGAAGGACCGCATCATCCGGTTGCGCACCTTGAGCTGCATGCGGCGATAGGGTTGCAGCATGGCATGCAGCCGCGCCGCCTCCTGCGCCAGAAAGGCATTATGGGTCGCACGATAGATGCAATGGTGGAAATCCGAGTTACGGGCATAATAGGCCTCGACCTCGCCGGCCTCGGCCAGTCGGCGGCAGATCTCGTGAACGGCCTCGAAATCGGCCAGTTCCGTCTCGGTGATGCGGCGGGCGGCCAGGCGGCCGCAGGTCGCCTCGATCTCGGCCATGACCTCGAAGCGTTCGGCCAGTTCGCTGGCGCTCCATTCGGTGACGAAAGTGCCGCGCTTGGGCACCACCCGGACCAGGCCCGAGGCCTCGAGCTGGTGCAGCGCCTCGCGGATCGGGGTGCGCGAAACCTCGAACTCCCGCTCCAGCGCCTCGGGATCCAGCCGGGCGCCGGGCGGATACTTGCCTTCCACGATGGCGTTTTCCAGCGCGTTGCGGATGCGCAGCGTGTTGGGGATCGTCGCCATGGAAAGCCTCCTTCTGCTCCTTGCCCGAAAGATAAGCAGTTTCCCGGCATTTATCCATCTTCGGATTTGATATATACAACAAGCAACAGGAAACGTATAACAGCCCAGTGAGGATTCGCGCGCCGGAGGAGGGCGCGGGAATCGGCCGCCGGTTCGCCGGCGCAAGGAGGTTTGCATGGAGAGGAGCCGCGCATGACCCCGCATCTGTTTTCGATCTACGCGCTGGCGGCGATGTTCGTCGTCGCCACCATCTGGCCAATCAACATGGGCGTGCTGGCCTATGTCGGCGCCTTCCTGGTCGGCACCCTGCTGGCCGGGCAGGCCGCCAAGGAAATCATCGCCGGCTTTCCCAGCGGCCTGTTCCTGACGCTGGTCGGCATCACCTGGCTGTTCGCGCTGGCGCAGAACAATGGCACCATCGACTGGCTGGTGCGCATGGCGGTGCGCGCCGTCAAGGGCCGCATCGGCGCGATCCCGTGGATCATGTTCGGCATCTCGGCCGTCCTGACCGCGGTGGGCGCCGTCAGCCCCGGCGCCGTCGCCATCGTGGCGCCCATCGCGCTGGGCTTTGCCTTCCGCTACCAGATCTCGCCCCTGCTGATGGGCCTGATGGTGGTGCATGGCGCCCAGGCCGGGGGCTTTTCGCCGATCAGCATCTATGGCGGCATCACCAATGGCGTGGTGGCCAAGGCCGGGCTGCCGCTGTCGCCCATGACCACCTTTGCCGCCAGCTTCTTCGTCAACGCGGCGGTGGCGCTTTTGCTGTTCATGGTGCTGGGCGGGCGCAAGCTGATGCAGGCGCGGCAGGACCGGATCGAGCCGGTCGCGGTGCCGCATGTCGAGATCGCCCGCCCTGCCACCGGCCCGCAGATCTTCGGCGACAGCGAGGCCGAGGCGCTGAGCCGCCGCATCGGCGAGGAGGGCGGCGGGGAATCGAACCGTCTCGTCGCCGAGGTCGAGGAGGGCGACCAGCCCGACGGCACGCTCTACCAGATCGTGACGCTGGCCGGGCTGGCGTTGCTGGCGGTGCTGGTGCTGGCCTTCAATCTCGACATCGGCTTCGTCTCGCTGACCATCGGCCTGGCCCTGGCGCTGTGGGATCCGACCATGCAGAGGCGCGCCATGGCCCAGGTCGCCTGGCCCGAGATCATGCTGATCACCGGGGTTTCCACCTATGTCGCGGTGCTGGAGCACATGGGCACCATCGATTTCGTCGGCGACAGCGTGGCGGGCATGGCCTCGCCCTTGCTGGCGGCGCTGATGCTGTTCCTGATCGGCGCCGTGGTCTCGGCCTTCGCCTCGTCCACGGCGGTGCTGGGCTCGCTGATCCCGCTGGCGGTGCCCTTCCTGCAGGGCGATACCGGCGTCGGCGCCATCGGCTTCATCGCCGGCATGGCCGTCGCCTCGACCATCGTCGATGTCAGCCCGTTCTCGACCAACGGCGCCCTGGTTCTGGCCAATGCGCGCGGGGTGGACCGCCAGGTGTTTTTCCGCAGACTGCTGAGCTATGGCGCGCTGGTGACGCTGGTCGCCCCGGTCGTGCTGTGGCTGATCTTCGTCGTGCTGCCGGGATGATCCCGGCAGGCCACCCGCTTTTCGGAGGCCCGAAATGATCAAGACCGTCGAGACCCCGCGCCCCGGACGCCCGGCCTTTCTGGGCGAGCTGGTCGAGGTGTTGACAGAGCGCGGCCGCCGCCTTTTGGGGCGGCGCGGCGCCGGCGCCGCCACCGAGGCGCCCGACCTGTGCGAGCTGGGCGAGGCGCTGCTGTCGCGGCAGGGCGAGGCCTCGGGGGTGGCCATCGCCCAGGGTCTGCTCGCCGCCTTCGAGGATGCCGATGAGGCGACGCGGCTGGCCTTCCTGCAAAACCTTGCCGACCGTTTCGGTCCCGATCCGGCGGCGGTCCGCGCGGCGCTGGAGGCGGTGCAGCGCGACCCCGAGGACGGGCGGGCCATCGAGGCGCTGCACGACGCCGCCGAGCCGCGCCGGCAGGAGCTGTTCCGCCGCCTGAACCTGGCGCCCGGCGGCACGGCGGCGCTGGTGCGGATGCGCGAGGAGCTGCTGCGCCATCTGAAGGGCAACCCCGCGCTGCGCCGGGTGGACGGCGATTTCGCGCATCTCTTCGCGTCCTGGTTCAACAGGGGGTTTCTCGTGCTGCGTCATATCGACTGGAACACACCCGCCAGCATCCTGGAAAAGATCATCCGCTACGAGGCGGTGCATGCCATCCAGAACTGGGACGACCTGCGCAACCGCCTGCAGCCGACCGATAGGCGCTGCTACGGCTTCTTTCACCCGCAGCTGGTGGATGAGCCGCTGATCTTCGTCGAGGTGGCGCTGACCAAGGAGATCCCGGACAATGTCGCCGGGCTGCTCGACCTCGACCGCCAGCCGATCGAAGCGGAGCGCGCCAGCACCGCGGTGTTCTATTCCATCTCGAACACCCAGCGCGGGCTGGCCGGGGTGTCCTTCGGCAATTTCCTGATCAAGCAGGTGGTCGAGGAACTCAAGGCGGAACTGCCCAACATCCGCAGCTTCGTCACGCTGTCGCCGGTGCCGGGCTTTGCCGCCTGGCTGGCCGGGCAGTGCAAGGACGCGATGTCGGAACTGATCGACGCCGACCAGCGCCTGGCCTTCGCCCTGCTGGACGATCCCGGCTGGCACAAGGATCCGGCCAAGGCCGAAAGCCTGCGCCCGCCGCTTCTGGCCGCCGCCGCGGCCTATTTCCTGCGCGCCCGCGACGGCAAGGGCCGCATCGTCGATCCGGTGGCGCGCTTCCACCTGGGCAACGGCGCCCGGCTGGAACGGCTGAACTTTTTGGGCGATGTCTCGGCCAACGGGCTGAAGCAGTCGCATGGGCTGATGGTGAACTATCTCTACGATCTCGACCGGATCGAGGCGAACCACGAAGCCTTCGCCGAACGCAGCGCCATCGCCGCATCGGACAGCGTCAAGCGCGCGCTGCCGGCCTCCAACCCATGAATCACGGGGACAACGCATGAGTGACAATCTGTTCGACCTTCTCGCCGCCGGCATCACCGACCCCGAGGCCGTGGCCATCGAGACGCAGGCCGGCGAGCGCATCCGCTACGCCGACCTGATCGCCCGCAGCGGCCGCATGGCCAATGCGCTGGCGGCCTTTGGCGTCCAGCCCGGCGACCGGGTGGCGGTGCAGGTCGAGAAATCGGTGCAGGCGATCATCCTCTATCTCGCCACCCTGCGGGCAGGCGCGGTGTTCCTGCCGCTGAACACCGGCTATACCCCCGCCGAGATCGGCTATTTCCTGGGCGATGCCGAGCCGCGGGTCTTTGTCTGCGACCCCGCCCGGCAAGAGGCGCTGCGCGCGCCCACCGAGGCCGCCGGCGCCCGCATGGTCACGCTGGATGCCGAGGGGCGGGGCAGCCTGACCGACGCCGCCGATGCCGCCCCCGAAACCTTTGCCACCGTGGCCCGCGACAGCGGCGACCTGGCCGCGCTGCTTTACACCTCGGGCACCACCGGCCGCTCCAAGGGCGCGATGCTGACCCATGGCAATCTGGTCTCGAATGCCCAGGTGCTGCGCGAGGCCTGGCGCTTTACCGCGCAGGACGTGCTGATCCACGCCCTGCCGATCTTTCACACCCACGGCCTGTTCGTCGCCACCAACGTGGTGCTGTTCTCGGGCGCCTCGATGATCTTCCTGCCGAAATTCGACGTCGACCGGATCTTCGAGGCGATGGCCCGCGCCACCGTGCTGATGGGCGTGCCGACCTTCTACGTCCGCCTGCTTCAGGACGACATGCTGAACGCCGAAACCACCGCGACCATGCGGCTGTTCGTCTCGGGTTCGGCGCCGCTGCTGGCCGAGACGCATCGCGAATGGCAGGCCCGCACCGGCCATGCGATCCTGGAACGCTACGGCATGACCGAGACGAACATGAACGCCTCGAACCCCTATGACGGCGAGCGCATCGCCGGCACCGTCGGCCTGCCGCTGCCCGGCACCGAGATCGTCGTCACCGACCCCGAGACCGGCGCCGAACTGCCGCGGGGCGAGATCGGCATGATCGAGGTGCGCGGCCCGAACGTGTTCAAGGGCTATTGGCGCATGCCGGAAAAGACCGCCGCCGAGCTGCGCGACAACGGCTTCTTCATCACCGGCGACCTGGGGAAATTCGACGAGCGCGGCTATCTGCACATCGTCGGCCGCGGCAAGGATCTGATCATCACCGGCGGCTACAACGTCTATCCCAAGGAGATCGAGACCGAGATCGACGCGCTGCCCGGCGTGGTCGAATCCGCCGTCATCGGCCTGCCGCATCGCGATTTCGGCGAGGGCGTGACGGCGGTGGTGGTCCCGACCGGCAGCCCCGCCCTGACCGAGGCCGATGTGCTGGCCCCGCTGGAGGGACGGCTGGCGAAGTTCAAGCAGCCCAAGCGCGTGCTGTTCGTGGACGAGCTGCCGCGCAACACCATGGGCAAGGTGCAGAAGAACCTGCTGCGCGACCGTTTCGCCGGGCTTTACGACGGGGCGGCGGAGCGTTGAGGGCCGGCTCGCGCCGACAGGGCGGGGCGCGGCTTGCGGTCGCCGGGCGCATCTTCCTGTCGGCGCGGATGAACGATCTTGGGGTAAGGAACATCAGGCCTTTCAGGTCGAAGCCCAGCTTGCCGTTGACGGCAAGGACCACCTTGCGCGCGGTGAAATTCACCGAGTGCCGGCCCTTGCTGTCGGCGGTGCCGCGGCCATGCCAGCACCCGTCGCGCTCGGTCATCCGGAACGGCGGCAGGCCGGCGGGCCATTTTTCCGGCACGCCGGTCACCACCTCGCCGTGACCATAGATCAGAACGGTCGGCAGGGACGCATCCTCGGCCCGGCCGGCAGAAAGGCGCCGGGGCAGCGCGATCGTCCTTGGCCTAGTTCAACCGCTCTCCGCTCTCGGGCGAGAAATAGGACACTTTCGAAAGGTCGAAGGCCAGCGGAAACAGCGCCCGCGCCCGGACCGCGCTTTCCGCGCGCAGCCGCGCCGTGACCGGCTTGCCGCCCAGATGGGTGACGGCAAAGGTATCCGCGCCCGCAGGCTCGACGATCTCGATCATCACGTCGCCGCCCGCGCCCTGTGCCAGCCTCGGCAGATGGGCGCTGCCGGTGGCCTCGTGGATATCCTCGGGGCGGACGCCCAGGACGATCTGGGACGGAAGCTCGCGGGCCACCGGGTCGGTGATGACCAGCGGCGCCGCGCCCTCGCGCGCGATCTCGATGCGGGTCTGGCCACCCTCGGAACGCACCTGCGCCGGGATCAGGTTCATCGCCGGGCTGCCCATGAAATCGGCCACGAACATATTGGCCGGGCGGTTGTAGATTTCCGCCGGGGTGCCGATCTGCTGGATCACGCCGCCTTTCATCACGACGATCTTGGTGGCCAGCGTCATCGCCTCGATCTGGTCATGGGTGACATAGACGATGCTGGCGTTCAGATCCTGGTGCAGCTTCTTGATCTCGGTCCGCATCGAGACGCGCAGCTTGGCGTCCAGATTCGACAGCGGCTCATCGAACAGGAACAGCTTGGGGTCGCGCACCAGCGCCCGGCCCATCGCCACCCGCTGGCGCTGCCCTCCGGACAGCTGGCCGGGCTTGCGGGCCAAAAGCGGCTCGATCTGCAATTGCCGGGCGACCTCGGCCAGCTTGGCGGCCTGCGTCGCCTTGTCCACGCCGCGCACCTGCATCCCGAAGGTGATGTTCCTGGCCACGCTCATCGTCGGGTAAAGCGCGTAGGACTGGAACACCATGGCGATGTCGCGGTCCTTGGGCGACACGCCGGTCACGTCGCGCCCGCCGATGCGGATGGTGCCGCCGGTGATCGGCTCCAGCCCGGCGATGCAGTTCAGCAGGGTCGACTTGCCGCAGCCCGAGGGGCCGACCAGGACCAGGAAATCGCCCGGCTCCATGCTGATATTGATGTCGTGCAGGATATGCGTTTCGCCATAGGCTTTCTGCAGATGGTCGATTTCGAGGATCGGCATGGCTTACCCTTTCACGCTGCCGGCGGTCAGGCCGCGGATGAAGTATTTCCCGGCGATGACATAGACCAGCAACGTGGGCGCTGCGGCGATGATCGCGGCGGCCATGTCCACGTTGTAGGCTTTCACGCCGGTTGTGGAGTTGACGATGTTGTTCAGCGCGACCGTGACCGGCTGGCTGCCCGGCCCGCTGAAGCTGACGCCGAACAGGAAGTCGTTCCAGATCTGCGTGAACTGCCAGATGACCGAGACGGTGATGATCGGCAGCGACAGCGGCAGGAAGATCGCGAAGAAGATCCGAAAAAAACCCGCCCCGTCCACCTTGGCCGCGCGCACCAGTTCCAGCGGGATGGTGACGTAGTAATTGCGGAAGAACAGCGTGGTGAAGCCGATCCCATAGATCACATGGACGAAGATCAGCCCCGGAATCGTCCCCGCGATGCCCATCAGCCCCAGCATCTGCGCCATCGGCAGTAGCACGACCTGAAACGGGATGAAGCAGCCGAACAGGATCGCCGCGAAGAACAGGTTCGCGCCCCGGAAGCGCCATTGCGCGAAGACATAGCCGTTCAGCGCACCGACGACGGTCGAGATCGCCACCGCGGGCACCGCCATCAGCACCGAGTTCCAGAAGAAAGGCCGCAGACCCTGGCATTGCGTGCCCGCGCAGGCGCTGGACCAGGCCTCGGCCCAGGGGGCGAAGGTCAGTTCGCGCGGCAGCGACAAGAGGCTGCCGGTGCGGATTTCCTCGAGGCTTTTCAGCGATGTGGTCAGCATCACGAACAGCGGCATCAGGTAAAACAGCGCGAACAGGACCAGGACCGCGTAAAGGCCCCAGCGCAGCATGGTGTTACTGGTCACGGCGGGGCCTCAATTCGCTGTAGAGATAGGGAACGACGATGGCGAAGATCACCATCATCATGACCATCGCGCTGGCCGCCGCCTGGCCCAGATCGCCGCGCGAGAAGGCCATCGCATACATATAGGTCGCGGGCAGGTCGGTCGCGTAGCCGGGGCCGCCGTTGGTCAGCGCGATCACCAGGTCGAAGGCCTTGATCGCCAGATGCGCCAGCACGATGAAGGCCGACAGGAAGATCGGCGCCATGGTCGGGATGATGATCGCGGAATAGATGCGGTGCGTCGGGATGCCGTCGACCTGCGCGGCGCGGATGATCTCGGTATCGACCGAGCGCAGCCCGGCCAGGAACAGCGCCATCACGAAGCCCGAGGCCTGCCAGACGGCGGCCAGCACGATGGTATAGATCGCCATCTCGGGCCGGATCAGCCAGTCGAAGGTGAAATTCTCGAACCCCCAGCCCCGCACGGTGGCCTGAATGCCCAGGCCGGGGTTCAGGATCCATTTCCACGCCGTTCCCGTCACGATCAGCGACAGCGCCATCGGGTAGAGGTAGACGGTGCGCAACACGCCCTCGGCGCGGATCCTCTGGTCCAGAAAGATCGCCAGCATCAGCCCGATCACCATCGAGATCACGATGAACAAGCCGCCAAAGACGAAGAGGTTGTGCATCGCCACGTCCCAGCGCGGCGCGGCGAACAGGCGCTCGTATTGCCCGATCCCCTCGAATTCATAGCGTGGCATCAGGCGCGAGCGTGTCAGGCTGATCCAGGCGGTCCAGGCGATGAAGCCATAGACGAACACCAGAATCGCTACGAAGGACGGCGCCAAGACCAGCTTGGGCACGTTGCGTTCAAGCCATTCCATTTCCCGATTTCCCCCAGAAAGGAAACCCCGTCCCCGGACCTGCTGCCGGGGACGGGGCCGTCGGCCTTACATCGCGCTCGCGACGGCGTTGGCCAGCTGCTCCACGGCCTCGTCCGAGGTCATGTCGCTGTTGAAATGCGCCGTCACCACGTCGGTGATCGCCCCGGCGGGCCCGCCGCGCAGCGCCATGCCATGCGCATAGGAGGGCAGCAAGGAGCCGTCTTCGGCGCCCGCCTTCATCGCCTCGGCCGATTGCCGGGCGCAATCGTCGAACTCGTCCAGCGGCACGTCGGTACGCGCGGGAATCGAGCCCTTGTTGAGGTTGAAGGTCTTCTGGAAATCCTCGCCCATGATCAGCCGGGCCAGCAGCGCCTGCCCCTGCTGGCGGTCATCGCCATCGACATTGAAGAAGGCGAAGCTGTCGACATTGTACAGGAAGCCGCCGCCGGGCGTTTCGGCGCAGACGAAATCCACGCCCGGCTGCTTGCCGGCGGCCAGGAACTCGCCCTTGGCCCAGTCGCCCATGATCTGGAAGGCGGCCTCGCCGTTCATCACCATCGCGGTCGCAAGGTTCCAGTCGCGCCCCGAGAAATTGTCGTCCACATAGCCGCGGATCACCCGCATCTGGTCGAAGACCTGCTTCATGGTGTCCGAGGTCAGCGCCTCGGGGTCCAGGTCGACCAGCGCCTGCTGGTAGAATTCCGGCCCGCCCAGGCCCAGTACGACGGTCTCGAACACCGTCGCATCCTGCCAGTTCTGCCCGCCATGGGCCAGGGGCGTCACGCCCGCCGCTTTCAGCGCCTCGGCAGCGGCGTTGAACTCCTCCCACGTGGTCGGCATGGCGATGCCATGTTCGTCCAGGATCTGCTTGTTGCCCCAGATCCAGTTCACGCGATGGACGTTCACCGGCGCGGCGCACCAGTGGCCTTCGCATTGCATATGCTCGGCGATGCGCGCGGGCAGGACGGCCTCCCAGCCGTTTTCCTCGGCGACCGCGCCGATATCGGCCAGCCCGGTCTCCTCGTACCATTCCTGGATGGCGGGGCCTTTCAGCTGCACGGCGGTCGGCGCATTGCCCGACAGCACGCGGGCGCGCAGCGCGGTCATCGCCGCGTCGCCGCCCCCGCCCGCCACGGGCATGTCGGTCCAGGTGCCGCCCTCGGCCGCGAACTGCTCTTGCAGCACCGCGACGGAACGCGCTTCGCCGCCCGAGGTCCACCAGTGCAGCACTTCGGCCTGCGGCTCGGCCAGAACCGGCCCGGCCAGCATCACGGCGGTCGACGCCGCCAGAAGGGGTTTCATGGTCATGGATCCTCCCAGATCTTGATCGCGCGGACCTTGCAGGGACCGCGCCGTGAAAGGATCATGCCAAAGCCGCTGCCATTCGCGCAACGCAACACGGCCATGCGCCGGGCGGATTTCGCACCTTTATGTTACAAACTGTTACGAAGTGATATGCCGAGGGCAGGGAGGAAGACATGAGCCTGCACCGCCTGCTTCTGGTCGAGGACGATGCCGAGATGGCGGCGATGTTGGCCGCCTATCTGCAACGGCAGGGCTTCCATGTCAGCCGCGCCGACAGCCGCGCCGGCGCATTGGAGGCGCTGCGGACGGGCCGGGTCGACCTGATCCTGCTGGACGTGTCGCTGGGCAAGGATGACGGGGTGCAGATCTGCGCCGAGATCCGCGCGGCGCAGGATGTGCCGATCATCATGGTCTCGGCGTTGTCGGCGGATCATCAGCGCATGGCGGGCTACGAGGTCGGCGCGGACGACTACATCGCCAAGCCCTTCAACCCGGACCTGCTGCTGGCCCGCATCCGCGCCGTGCTGCGCCGCGCCCGCCGCGCGCCCAGCCTGAGCCATCGCCGCCGCGACGCGATCCTGCGCTTTCAGGGCTGGCGCTATGACGCGCGCCGCGACGAGGTGACGGCGCCGGGCGGGTGGCAGGTTTCGCTGTCCTCGCGCGAGACCGCGCTGCTGCGCGTGTTTCTGGCCAATCCGCTGATCCCGCTGACGCGCGAGGAAATCGCCGCGGCGCTGGAGCATGACGAGGCCGCCGGGGGCCGGGCCATCGACATGCTGGTGGGCCGGCTGCGCCACAAGACCGACCCGGCGCTGATCCGCACCGAACGCGGCACCGGCTATGTGCTGGCGGCCGAGGTCAGCCGCGACGATGCCTAGCCGCCTCAGCCTGCGCTGGCTGGCCAGTCTCTGGGTGGTGCTGGCGATGGCGGCCGGCGGCGGTGGGGTCTGGCTGTGGATGGCCAGCCAGGCGGCATGGAAGACGCATCTGGACCGCGCCTATATCGCCGGGCTGGCGCTGCATGATTCGCTGGAAAACGGCAGCGCCCTGCCCGAAGGCGTGACGCTGGTGCAGCAGGGGGCCGCGCCCACCCTGCCCGCCGGCTGGCACGAGACGCTGCTGACCCTGACCGGCGGCGGGCGCCCCGACCTGTCGCGCGGCGCGCGGCTGTCGATCCGGGTGCAATCGCCCGACATCCAATATCCGGTGGCCGAGGTGCGCAGCTATGGCGGCGGCAGCCAGGCGGCGGGGCTGGCCTCGGTCACGCGCACGCTGGCGCGGTTTTGCAGCACGCCCCGGCTGTTCGTGCAATCCGACACCGGCCCGTGGCTGCATATCCAGGGCGCCGCGATCTGGGGCTGCGACGCCGCGCCCCCGGACCGGCGATTGCTGGCGGGGTCGGTGCTGGGGGGCGCGCTGCTTCTGCTGCTGGGCTGGGTGGCCGAGGTGTCGGGCGCCTTTTCCAGCTTCGCCGCGGCGCTGCGCGATCACCGGGCGCGCAATGCCGCCCTGCCGGTGGGGGGCGTCGAGGAGTTGCGCCAGACCGCCGAGGCGGTGAACGCCTATGTCGCGCAGGACCGCGCCGCGCTGGAAAACCGCGCGCTGGTCCTGTCGGGGGTCAGCCATGATCTGGGCACCCCCGCCACGCGCCTGCGGCTGCGCAGCGCGCTGATCGAGGATGACGCCCTGCGCAGCAAGCTCGAGCGCGACATCGACGAGATGACGACGATGATCGACGGCGTGCTGACCTATACCCGCGCCGAGATCGGGGCCGAGCCGTTCCGGCAGCTTTCGCTGACCTCGCTGGCCGAGGCGGTGGTGGCCGATTATCAGGACGTGGGCATGCCGGTGCGGCTGATCCCCGCGCCGATCCGGGCCGCCCGCGCGGGCACGCTGTTTTCGCGCGCGCAGGCGCGCCAGCCGGTCGAGGCCCACGCGATCCTGATGCGCGGCCAGCCCACCTCGCTGCGCCGCGCGCTGTCGAACCTGATCGACAATGCGCTGAAATACGGCCGCGAGGCCGAGGTGATGGTGGATGGCGATGCGGATGACGCGTGGATCACCGTCACCGATCGCGGATCGGTGCTGACCGGCGAAGACCTGGCGCGGCTGACCGGCGCCTTCCAGCGCGGCGGCAATGCCGGCGCGGCCTCGGGCATGGGGCTGGGGCTGGCCATCGTCTCGACCATCGCCGCGCAGCATGGCGGGCGGCTGGAGTTCTTCCAAGCCGAACAGGGGCTTGCGGCGAAACTGGTCCTGTGCCGCCGGTGGGCCTGAGCGGACCCGGCCGAACCCTGCCCGCCACCCGCGCTTGCCGGCCAGGACCGGCCCGGAACCGGGGAAATACGCTTCACCGGGCTGGCCGGCTTCGCGTGCCCGATTTCTTGACCCGGCAGGGGTTGGAGCCATCATGCCGCGTGGCCTGCCAGCCGCGCATGCAGATCCTCGCGCCGCAGATCGGCCTTCGATCCCTGGGCCACCGGCCTGCCGCGTTCCAGCACCAGGAAGTCGTCGCCCAGATCCCACGCGAAGTCGAAATATTGCTCGACCAGCACGATGGCCATGTCGCCCCGCTCGCGAAGCGCGGCGATCACCCGGCCGATCTGGGCGATGATGTTGGGCTGGATGCCCTCGGTCGGCTCGTCCAGCAGCAGGACGCGCGGCCGGGTGATCAGCGCGCGGGCGATAGCCAGCTGTTGCTGCTGGCCGCCCGACAGGTCGCCGCCGCGCCGATGCGCCATCTCGGCCAGCACGGGAAAGCTGTCGACGATCTCGTCCGGGATGCGGCGCTGGTTGCGGGGCAGGCAGGCGAAACCTGTCTCCATGTTCTCGCGCACGGTCAGCATCGGAAAGATCGCCCGGCCCTGCGGGACATAGCCCACGCCCAGCCGCGCCATCTGCTGCGCCGTCACTCGGCCCAGTTCGCGCCCGTCAAGGCGGATCGTGCCGCCCGAGCGGGGGTGCCGTCCGGCCAGCAGGCTCAGCAGTGAGGTCTTGCCCACGCCGTTATTGCCCATCACGCAGGTCACGCGACCGGGCCGGGCGTCGATGTCGATGCCGTGAAGGATCTGGCTGCCGCCATAGTGAAGGGTCAGGTTTCTGGCTTCCAGCATGTCTCAGCGCCCCAGATAGACTTCGATCACGTCGGGATTGCGGGTCACATGGTCCAGGCTGCCCTCGGCCAGCACCGAGCCCTGGTGCAGCACCGTCACCTTGCAATCCAGCCGGCGCACGAAGTCCATGTCGTGCTCGACCACCACCACGGCGCGGGTCTTGGCCAGCCGCACCAAGAGCGTCGTGGTCTGCTCGCGCTCGGCCAGGGTCATGCCGGCCGCCGGCTCGTCCACCAGCAGCAGGCGCGGGGCCGAGGCCAGCAGCATGCCGATCTCCAGCCATTGCTTCTGGCCGTGGCTCAATTCGCCCGCCTTGCGGTGGATGTGCTCGGCCAGCCCGACCTCGGCCGCCAGTTCCGCCACCTGCGCGCGCGACGCGGCCGAGGGCTTCCAGAACAGCACCGCAAAGGGGCCGCGGTGCGCCTTCAGCGCCATGGTCAGGTTGGCGGCGACGCTTTGGTCCTCGAAGACGGTGGGCCGCTGGAACTTGCGGCCGATGCCGGCCCGCGCAATCTGCGCCTCGTTCATCCGCAGCAGCGAGCGCGAGCTTTCGCCGAATTTCACATCGCCGGAATCGGGCCGGGTCTTGCCGGTCACGATGTCCATGAAGGTGGTCTTGCCCGCGCCGTTGGGGCCGATCACCGCGCGCAGTTCCGCTGCGCCGATGCTGAAAGACAGGTTGTTGATCGCCCGGAACCCGTCGAAGCTGACCGAGATCCCGTCCACTTCAAGAAGCGCGGTCATGCCTTGGCCTCCTGTTCCTGCAATGCGCCCTGATCGGGGCCAAGGGCGCGGCCGTGGCGGCGCGGCGGCAGGATGCCAGCCAGCCGGTCGACGATCCCCGCGATGCCCTTGGGGGCGAAAAGCGTCACCAGCACGAAGGAAAGGCCAAGCGCCACCTGCCACCAGTCCACCCATTTGACCGTATAGCCCGGCAGGTTCAGGTCGGGCGCGCGGCCGCCGGTGAACCAGCTGGACAGCAGCGAGACCACGATGGCGCCGATCATGGCGCCGTAAAGCCGGCCGCGCCCGCCGATCGCCACCCAGACCGCCAGGTAGATCGAGGCGATGGGCATCAGCTCCGCCGGGTTGATGATGCCGGCCTGCGGGTAATAGAGCGCGCCGGCGATGGCGGTGATCATCGCAGCCAGGGTAAAGACTGCCAGCTTGAAGCCCTCGACCGGATAGCCCAGGAAGCGCACGCGGGTCTCGTCGTCGCGGATGGCGCGGATGATGCTGCCGAACTTGCCGCCGACCACCCATGCGGCCAGGAGGTAGAACAACGCCAGCGCGGCGGCCGAGGCCCAGAGGAACCAGACCGAGAGCCGCGCCTGCGACACGCCATCGAGGCCGGGGATGTTCTGCAATCCCGACAGCCCGTTGTTGCCGCGAAAGCCGCTGTCGTTCTGGAACAGCCACAGGGCCAGCGCCAGCGTCATCGCCTGCGTCAGGATCGACAGGTAGACGCCGTTGACCCGCGACCGGAACGCCAGCCAACCGAAGACCAGCGCCAGCAGCCCCGGCACCGCGACCACCAGGACCAGCTGCGCCGTCAGCGAATGGGCCAGGGTCCAGACCAGCGGCAGGTCCGCCGAGCCGACGACGCCGAAGATCTGGTTGGCCACCGCCTCGCGCAATTCCTGCGCGGTGGGCGGGATCGGGTTGCCGGAAAGCGATGCGGCGACGATGGCCTCGGTGCGGGCATACATCAGCCATTGCCCGATCATGTAGCCGCCCAGGGCGAAGAAGGCCATCTGCCCCAGGCTGAGGATGCCCAGGTAGCCCCAGACCAGGTCCATCGCCAGGGCGGCCAGCGCCAGGCACAGCGTCTTGCCCAGCACCTTGACGGTCGAGGTGGGGATGACGCCCGACCCATAGGCCGCGCTCATCAGCGTCACGGCAAGGGTAAAGGCGGCCAGCAGCGCCAGGACGGCCAGCACCGAGGGGTTGCGCAGGATGAAGGGTTGCCGGGTCATGTCACGCCTCTGCCGCACGGCCGCGCTGCGGGATGATGCCGCGCGGCCGGAACTGGATGAAGATCACGATGAACAGGATCATGAAGGTCTGCGCCGCCAGCGTGTTCGAGGGGTTGAAGGATTCGATCACCTTCGACAGCACCCCGATCAGCCCGGCGCCCGCCAGCGTGCCCCAGATGTTGCCGACGCCGCCCACCACCACCGTCATGAAGCTTTGCACGATATATTGCTGGCCCAGCTCGGACGTGACCTGGGCAAACAGGCCGATGGCCACGCCCGCGATCCCGGCGATTCCCGAGCCGAGGCCAAAGGTCAGCATGGCGATGCGGTCGGGGTTGATCCCCATGCTGGCCGCCATGCCGGGGTTTTGCGTCACCGCGCGGACTTCCAGCCCCAGCCGCGTGCGCTTCATGATGATAAGGAACAGGCCCAGGAACAGCAGTGCCAGCCCGAAGATCGCCACCCGGATGGTCGAGATCGAGACCACGTCGTTCAGCGTGATCGCGCCTTCCAGCCATGCGGGCGCGGTCAGCGGCCGGGCCTGCGTGCCGAAGACGTTCTTGGCAAGCTGTTGCAGCGCGATCGACACGCCGAAGGTCGCCAGCAGCGTCTCCAGCGGGCGATGCGCCAGGTGCCGGATCACCAGCCGGTAAAGCATCACCCCGGCGGCAAAGGTCACAGCGAAGGCCAGCGGCAGCGCCGCCACCAGCGACAGGGTGCGATCCGCGATCACGGTCTGCGCGACATAGCCGGTATAGGCGCCCATCATGATGAATTCGCCATGCGCCATGTTGATGACCCGCATCACCCCGAAGGTGATCGCCAGCCCGATGGCGGCCAGGAAACAGATCGAGGCAAGAGACAGCGCATCCAGCCCCAGATCGATTCCCTTCATCGCCGCCAGCCGCCATTCCGCGCCCCTTTGCGCGGCGCGGGCGGCGTCGGTCACGGCCGCATCCGGTTCGGCATAGACATCGAAGAAGCGGGTGCCTGCCAGCGCCGCCTCGGTCTCGGCCTCGGTGGCGGCGGGCGGGACGGTTCCCGCCCTCTCCAGCGCCTCATAGGCGCGGTCGCGGGCCTTCGGGTCGGACAGCTCGGCGACGGCAATGCCGCCCACCTTGCCATCGACGATATGCGCGGCCAGCGCATTGCGCTGGTCGGCGGCGGTCAGGCGCGGCTGGATCAGCCCCTGCGCGGTCAGCAGGGCGACGGCGGCCTCGCGCGGGAAATCGTCGGAGCCCAGGCGCAATTCGCGGGCGATATTGGCGCCCTGCGGCTCCTCGGCCGCGGCCACGCGCCAGGTCGCCAGCAAAGGGTTCAGCGCGGCGCGGAAATCAAGGCTCACGTCGCCCGCCATGTCCTGGATGGCTGCCACCCGCGCGGCGGGGTCGGCGTCGAAGCGGATGGTCAGCAGCTTTTCGATCCGGGCGCGGCGGGCGGCCAGCGCGGGGTCCGGCTCGGGTGCGGCGGCGCGCAGGGCGGCCAGATGCGCGGCGGTGCCGTCGCGGGCGATGCTGGCCAGCGCGGCGGCGCGGCGGGCCGGGTCGGGGCTGGCAATCTCGCCCGCGACCAGCGCCGATTCGATCACGCCGCGCACCCCGGCATTGGGGCGCAGCATCTTCGGCTTCGCGCCCGTGACGGCCTGCCCCGTCACCGCGTCCGTGGCTCCGTCGCCCGTGACGATCACCAGCCGCCCGTCGGCCAGGCCAAGCGCGCGGTCCACCCAGGCCGATAGCAGCGCCAGCCCCTCGGGTCCGGTGGCGGCGATCCGGGCCACCACCGGCTCGACCGTGCGGCGCGAGGGGTGCTGGATCTGGTCCAGGTTGTCGGCGACGACCGTTTCCAGCGCCGGATTGGCGGCGGCGGGCAAGGCCAGGAACAGGCTCAGCAGCAGGGCGATCAGGCGGCAGGTCATGGGCATTCCCGTCTGGAGGCGCAAGAGGGCGGCAGCACCGCCCCCAAAGGCCGGTCAGTAGTTCGACTGGACCTGCACGCAGCTGTTGGTCTGCGTGTTGAACATGCCGCATTGCTTGCCCGGCCAGTCGGCATCCAGCACGGCGGATTCGGGCAGGTAGTCGGTCCAGGCGTCGCCGGGCACCGGATCGGTCTGGCTGACGATGTCGAACTGGCCGTCGGCGCGGATCTCGCCGATCAGCACCGGCTTGGTCAGGTGGTGGTTGGGCAGGACCGTCGCGGTGCCGCCGGTCAGGTTCGGCACCTCGATGCCGACGATGGCGTCAAGCACCGGATCGACATCGGTGGTGCCGGCCTTTTCGACCGCCGCGACCCAGGCGCTGAAGCCGATCATCGTCGCCTCCATCGGGTCGTTGGTCACGCGCTTGTCGTCGCCGATGAACTTGTGCCATTCCTCGATGAAGGCGGCGTTTTCCGGCGTGTCGGCGGATTGGAAATAGTTCCAGGCGGCCAGATGCCCGACCAGGTTCGCGGTATCCAGGCCGGAAAGCTCTTCCTCGCCGACCGAGAAGGCGATGACCGGAATGTCCTCGGCCGAGACGCCTGCCGCCGCCAGCTCCTTGTAGAAGCCGACATTGGCATCGCCGTTGATGGTCGAGACGACGCCGACCTTCTTGCCGTCCGCACCAAGCGCCACCACGTCCGCGACGATCTTGGACCAGTCCGAATGCCCGAAAGGGGTATAGTTGACGAAGATGTCTGCCGCGGCGACGCCCTTGTCCTTCAGATAGGCGTCAAGGATGTTGTTCGTGGTACGCGGATAGACGTAATCGGTGCCCAGGAGCGCCCATTTCTCGACGCCCAGTTCCTCCATCATGTAATCGACCGCCGGGATCGCCTGCTGGTTCGGGGCGGCGCCGGTATAGATGACGTTCTTCGAGCTTTCCTCGCCCTCGTATTGCACGGGATAGAACATCAGCCCGTTGAGTTCCTCCAGCACCGGCAGCACGGATTTGCGGGAAACCGAGGTCCAGGCGCCGAAGATCACGTCCACATCGCTGACGGTCAGCAGTTCGCGCGCCTTTTCGGCGAACAGCGGCCAGTCCGAGGCCGGATCGACCACCACGGCCTCCAGCGGGCGGCCCAGCAGCCCGCCCCTGGCGTTCTGGCGCTCGACCATCATCAGGACGGTGTCCTTCAGCGTGGTTTCCGAAATCGCCATCGTGCCCGAAAGCGAATGCAGCACGCCGATCTTGATCGGCTCGCCTTCCTGCGCCTGCGCGATGCCCGCAAGCCCGGTCGAAATGGCCAGAGCGGCGGCTGCGCCGATGATCCTGTTCATCCCTGTATCCCTTCCCTCTATCCTTCCAGTGGTTCAGGGGCACTAGAGGGCATCGGCCGCGCGCCACCAATCCTCATGCCGCGCCGTCGCGTCGGCCGGCATGGTCTGACGGATTTTCAGCCGGTTTTTCCGGGAACGGCCCATGAAACAGGCAGATCCTCGACCCCGGTGCCGGGCCGGGGTTCCGGGCCTGCCGCCCCATGCTGCGGGCCCGTCGGCTGTTTCGGGAGAAAATCTGCGCCGCCGCATCGCCAACTCGACTTGCGGCCGGCAGGTCGATATGATTGCGCTAACAGAGATGTTTGTGGAGAGCCTGCATGGATAATCGCGCCGATCTGGCCTTGGTCGCGCATGACGGCAAGAAGGACGACCTGATCGCCTGGGTCGAGAACCGGATCGACCGGCTTCGTCCCCTGTCGCTGATCGCTACCGGTACCACCGGGGCGCGGATCCATGCCGCGACCGGGCTCGAAGTGGGCCGACTGCTCAGCGGACCGCTGGGCGGCGACGCGCAGCTTGGGGCGATGATCTCCGAAGGGCGGCTGAAGAACCTGATCTTCTTCATCGATCCGCTGTCGGCCCTGCCCCATGACGTTGACGTGAAGTCGCTGCTGCGGCTGGCGATCCTCTACGACGTGCGTCTTGCCGTGAACAGCAAAAGCGCGGATGCCGTCCTGGCGGCGCTTGCAGCGGAATAGCCGCTGATCCGATCCCGGGCGCGGCGTTTCCGCCGGGCGATCTCTGCCGCCCGACGGGGTGCGGTGCCACGGGCTCGGGAAGCGGTCCAAGCGACCAGTTTCCTCGACGGGGGCCGCCGCCGGCGGCCCTCCCCCTCCATCATCCTGCCCAAGGGCAGGTCAGACCCCCTCGCGCACGGGCATGTAGAGGTCGCCCCCCTCGCGGTATTTCTGTGCCATGGCGGCCATGCCCTCCTTTTGCGCCTCGGCGCGGATGTCGTGGGAAATCCGCATCGAGCAGAATTTCGGCCCGCACATCGAGCAGAAATGCGCGAGCTTGTGCGCCTCCTTCGGCATGGTCTCGTCGTGGAAGGCCCGCGCCGTCTCGGGGTCGAGCGAGAGGTGGAACTGGTCTTCCCAGCGGAACTCGAACCGGGCGCGCGACAGGGCGTCGTCGCGGATCTTCGCCGCCGGATGGCCCTTGGCCAGGTCGGCGGCATGGGCGGCGATCTTGTAGGTGATGACGCCGGTCTTCACGTCATCGCGGTCGGGCAGGCCCAGATGTTCCTTGGGCGTGACATAGCACAGCATCGCCGTGCCGAACCAGCCGATCATCGCCGCGCCGATGCCGCTGGTGATGTGGTCGTAACCCGGCGCGATGTCGGTGGTCAGCGGCCCGAGGGTGTAGAACGGCGCCTCGCCGCAGATCTCCAGCTGCTTGTCCATGTTCTCCTTGATCTTGTGCATGGGCACATGGCCTGGGCCCTCGATGATCACCTGGCAATCTCTGGCCCAGGCGATCTTCGTCAGCTCGCCCAGGGTTTCCAGTTCGGCGAATTGCGCCGCATCGTTGGCATCGGCGATGGAGCCGGGCCGCAGCCCGTCGCCAAGGCTGAAGCTGACGTCATAGGCGCGCATGATGTCGCAGATCTCCTCGAAATGCTCGTAGAGGAAGCTTTCGCGGTGATGATGCAGGCACCATTTCGCCATGATCGAGCCGCCGCGCGACACGATCCCGGTGACGCGGTCCACCGTCAGCGGGATGTGGCGCAGCCGCACCCCGGCATGGATGGTGAAATAATCGACGCCCTGTTCGGCCTGCTCGATCAGCGTGTCGCGAAAGACTTCCCATGTCAGGTCTTCGGCCACGCCGCCGACCTTTTCCAGCGCCTGATAGATCGGCACGGTGCCGATGGGCACGGGCGAATTGCGGATGATCCATTCGCGGATGTTGTGGATGTTGCGGCCCGTGGACAGGTCCATCACCGTGTCCGCGCCCCAGCGCGTCGCCCAGACCATCTTGTCCACCTCCTCGGCCATGGACGAGGTGACGGCGGAATTGCCGATATTGGCGTTGATCTTGACCAGGAAATTGCGGCCGATGATCATCGGCTCGGCCTCGGGGTGGTTGATATTGGCCGGGATGACCGCCCGCCCGCGCGCCACCTCGTCGCGCACGAACTCGGGCGTGACGAAATCGGGGATCGCGGCGCCGAAATCCTGCCCGTCGCGGGCCAGCGCCTCTTTCGCGGCCTTGCGGCCCAGGTTTTCGCGGATGGCGACGAACTCCATTTCCGGCGTGACGATGCCCGCGCGGGCATAGGCCAGCTGGGTGACGGCGCTCCCGTCCCGCGCCCGCAAGGGCCGGTGCCGGACGGGAAATTCCGGCGTCAGCCGGTCGCCGGCGACGAAGCCGTTATCCTCGGGCTTCACATGCCGGCCCTGATAGGCCTCGACATCGCCACGCGCCGCGATCCAACCGTCCCGCAGGCGCGGCAGGCCCCGTTCGATGGCGATCTCGGCGGCGGGATCGGTATAGGGCCCCGAGGAATCATAGACCGTCACCGGCGGTTCCGCGGCACTTGGATGCAAGGCGATCTCGCGCATGGGCACGCGAATGTCGGGATGAAGCACGCCGGGCTTGAACACCTTGGTCGAGGCGGGCAGCGGTCCGGTCGTGACCGTCAGGGTTTCTTTGGATGTCATGTCGAGGCTCCTCGCGTCGCAGCATTGGAGACCCAGCACTGACGGGAAGGAAAAGGATGCCCCATTGGTCGCAACGACCGGCAAGGCATCCGCACCGTCCCTACGCCAGCATGAACTGGATCAGGTTCATAGGGTCCCTGCGCTGCCTCGCGGCCCAGCAGTATCTCAGCCCCTTGTCGGGACACCCCTGGTGAGATGCGCAGCATGCGAAGCGGGGCCGGGGATGTCAATAACCAGAGCGGGCGTTTCCTTTACGCGCCGCCGCGCCCGCGGGCGGGCCGCGCCGGCAACGGCCTCGCCCCGCCGGTCCCGGCGGCGAATTTCGCCGGCGATCACGGCCTGATGCCTTTGGGGCAGCGGGCCAGGGCGGGCCAGGCGGCAGGGTCCGGGAAGCCGGCGCCTCGCCACGCTCCCGGCGACCGGGCGCACCGGTTGAAGGCCGTCGCAGCCGCGGCATTCGCCCTGCGGGGGCGTGCTGAAACGGGCGGCGCTTCCGACCGCTCGATCTGCTCGGAACGCCGCGGCCCGCTGCATGTCGTTGCTGTCCGGGCAACGCGATGTTCCAGTTCGCGGGCTGGTCGATCCTTCACGAAGATTTCATAGTCCGACAAAAACCGCCACAACAGAGAGGAAATCCCATGCGGGAAACCCCTGCCTTCAGCCCTGGAACCTGGGCGTTGCACGGCCTGGTGCTTATCATCGTCTGCATCGCCGAGGCGATCGGCGTCCTGAGGCTGCCCATCGGCATCGCTGCCATCATCCTGCTGCCGATGCTTTATGCCTTTGCCATGGGCATCGTGCTGAATCCGAACATCACCCGCGCGACGAGGCGGTTGCTGACGCCCGGCGTGCAGAAATTCGCCGGCGGCATGATCACCATCGCGATCACCCCCTTCGTCGCCAAGTTCGGCACGACGGTCGGCCCCCAGATCCAGGCCATCATCGACGCCGGCCCCGCCCTGATCCTGCAAGAGATCGGCAACCTCGGCACCATCGCCATCGCCTTTCCCGTCGCCGTCTTCCTGCTGCGGATGGGACGCGAGACCATTGGCGCGGTCTATTCCATCGACCGAGAGCCGAACCTGGCCCTGATCGCCGAGAAATACGGCCTCGACAGTCCCGAAGGCGCGGGCGTCATGGGCGTCTATGCCACCGGCACGCTCATCGGCACCTTCGTCTTCGCCATCATGCCGCCCTTGATCCATGCGCTTGGCCTTTTCGACGTCCGCGCCCTGGCCATGTCCTGCGGCGTCGGGTCGGGATCCATGCTGGCGGCCTGCACGGGCGCCCTCGTCAATGTCGTTCCCGAGCAGAAGGATCTGATCCTTGGCCTGGCGGGTGCCTCGAACGTGCTGACCTATGCCACCGGGCTTTATGTCGGCATGTTCGTCGCCCTGCCGCTGACCGAATGGCTGTTCCGCAAGGCCCGGCCCGAGCTTTACAACCAGGGATGAGATCATGAGCAAGACCGCTGACAACCTGCCCCTGGGCAATGAGGAACTGGACGAGCGCCGGATTCGCATCGGCGAAACCGCGATCCTGCTGCTGATCGCCTGCGTCATCGGCACGATCTCGAACTATGTCTCGACCGGCATCGGCGCGCTCGAAGCCCTGCCGGGGATGGGCTTCCTGTATCTCTGCTCGGTCGTCGGGCTGATGCTGGCCCGGTTCGTGCCGTTTTACCTGCCGGCCGTCGCCTGGGTGTCGCTGATCGCCATCGTCGCCACGATCCCCGGCGTTCCCGGTTCGGGCTGGGTGGTGCAACAGGCCGACAAGATCAACTTCCTGTCGCTGGCCACGCCGGCCCTGGCCTATGGCGGTCTTGCGCTGTCGGCCAAGGAGTTCGACATCGCCAGGCGCTCGGGCTGGAAGATCGTCATCGTCGCCATCTGCGTCATGCTGGGCACCTATCTGGGCTCGGTGGTGATCGCCGACCTGGCGCTGAGGTTCTTCTGATGCGCGACCTGCCGGCACAGGTGGTGGCCGATGCGATCGATTGGCGCAGGCAGTTGCACCGCAATCCCGAACTGGGGTTCCAGGAACACGAGACCGCCGGCTTCATCGCCGGGCAGCTTGCCGGTTTCGGCTATGAGGTCCGGCGCGGCATCGGCCGGACCGGGGTGGTCGGCAGCCTGACCAAAGGCAATGGCAACCGCGCCATCGGCATTCGCGCCGATATCGACGCCCTGCCGATCACCGAGACCAGCGGCGCCGAATGGGCCTCGGGCAATCCCGGCCGGGCGCATGCCTGCGGCCATGACGGCCATACGGCGGTGGCGCTGGCCGCCGCCCGCCTACTGGCCGATACGCCTTTCGAGGGCACGCTCCGCTTCATCTTCCAGCCCGCCGAGGAGAACGAGGGCGGCGGGCGGGCCATGGTCGAGGACGGGCTGTTCCGCGACTGCCCGGTCGATGCGGTCTATGCGCTGCACAACTGGCCCGGCCTGCCGCTCGGCACGCTGGTTGCGCGCGACCGCGAGATGATGGCGGCCTTCGGCACCTTCGAGATCCGGCTTGCCGGCAAGGGGGCGCATGGCGCCATGCCGCACGAGGGGGCGGATACGCTGCTCGCCGCCTCGCAGCTGGTGTCGGCACTGCAATCCATCGCGGCGCGCAATGTCAGCCCGCTGGACAGCGCGGTCGTGTCGGTGACGCAGATCCATGGCGGCGATGCCTGGAACGTCCTGCCGGAAACCGCCGTCATCCGCGGCACGACCCGCTGGTTCGATCCGGCGGTCGGCGACCTGATCGAGGCGCGGCTGCGCAAGCTGGCCGCATCGGTCGCCGAAGGGTTCGGCTGCACGGCCGAGATCGTCTATGAACGGCGCTATCCCTCGACCCTGAACACGCCCGAGAACGCCGCCCTGGTGCGCAAGGTCGCGGCGGCGGGCGGGCTTTCGGTCGTCGACGCCCCGCCCAGCATGGCGGCCGAGGATTTCGCCTTCATGCTGAACGAGCTGCCCGGCTGCTATTTCTGGATGGGCGCGGGCCGCGAGGCCGGCGACAATCCCGGCCTGCATTCGCCGCGCTTCGATTTCAACGATGCGCTGATCCCGCTGGCCGTCGGCTTCTGGCTGGACCTGGCGGCGGCCGAGCTTCGCGCGCCTTGACTCGCGAGGCGGACGGTCCTCATCGTGAGGCGATGATGACCCTCGACCGCCGCGACATCCGCATCTATCTGGCCGTGCATCGCCATGGCTCGATCCGCGCCGCCAGCGACCAGCTTGGGCTGGCGCCCTCGGTGGTGTCGCGCCAGATCGCCGATATCGAGGCGCAGCTGGGCGTGACCCTGTTCGAGCGCAGCTCGAAAGGCGTGCGCCTGACCGATGCCGGCAACCTGGTGCTGGAACATGCCCGCCACGTCGTCGAGGAGGCGGGCTTCCTTCAGGAACAGCTTGCCGATCTGCGCGGCATCCAGCAGCGCAACATCCGCATCCATTGCGGCGAGGGGTTCCTGGCGGATTTCATCCGGAATGGCCTGGCCGGATTCATGTCGCACAGCCCGCATGTGCGCTACGAATTGCTGATCGGCTCGACGGATGCGGTCGTCGCGGCGCTGGCCAATGGCGAAAGCGACATCGGCATCGCCTACAACCCGCCGGTGACGGGATCGGTGCGCAGCATCGTTTCGGCCGGCCATCCGCTTTGCGTGGTGATGCCGCCCGGCCATGCCCTGGCCGGCCTGCCGCAGGTCCGGCTGGCCGATTGCCTGGACTATCCCCTGGCGCTGCTGCCCAGGGGGCATGGCACCACCGACCTGCTGGCACGGGTCGCCTCGGACAGCGGGCTGGCGCTGGCGCCGCAGCTGATGACCACCTCGATCGACGCGCTGCGCCGCTTCGTGACCACAGGGCTGGGGCTGGCCTTCCTGCCCCGCGCCTCGGTCGCCATGGACCTGGCCGAGGGCGCGGCGGTGGTGCGCGAACTGGCCGACCTGGCGCTTCTGGGGGCGACGGCGCATCTGATGGTGCGGGCGCGGCGGCGGCTGCCCGCATCCGTGGCGCAACTGGCCGGACATCTGGAACGCAGCATGGCCAGCTTTGCCGATGTTCCGCTGGGGGCAACACCTCGTTCGTGATCCGACCGCTAGCGCCGATGCCCCGGTTGCGGAAACTGTCATGCATCAACAGAAGAGGATCACATGACAGAAACATCCACCGTCGGCATCGTGGGCCTGGGCGCGATGGGCCTTGGCATGGCAGCCTCTGCCGTCAGGGCCGGCTTCCGCACCCTGGGATTCGACCTGTCACCTGAACGGCTGGCGCAGGCGCGCGCCGAAGGCGTCGAGCCGGCGGGCGATCTGGCCCAGGTCTTTGCCGCCGATCGCGTGGTCTTCTCGCTGCCGACGGCGCGCGATGTCGCGGGCGTCATCGATCAGGTCTCGGGGGTTCTCGAGGGACGTTCTCGGGTCGTCGTCATCGACACCTCGACCTCGGAACCCGCGGTGACGCGGGCGCTGGCGGCCCGGCTGGCGGCGATGGGGCACGGTTTCCTGGACGCGCCCGTCTCGGGCGGGCCGGCCGGCGCGGCCAAGGGCGCGCTGACCATGATGATCGGCGGCTCCGCCGCAGACCTGGCCGATGCCCGGCCCGTCATCGAGGCGCTGTCGGCCAGGGCGATCCATGTCGGCGACAGCGGTGCGGGCAATGTGGCCAAGCTGGTCAACAACCTGCTTTGCGCCGCCCATATGCTGACCACGGCCGAGGGGCTGCGCCTGGCCGAGGCGGCGGGCATTCCCGCGCAATCGGTGCTGGAGGTGCTGAACGTCGCTTCCGGGCGGACCATGCTCAGCGAGGTGCATTTCCCGGCCTGGGTGATGAACGGCGCCTTCAACAGCGGCTTTACCATGGCGCTGATGCAAAAGGACGTGCGGCTGGCGCGGCAGCTGGCCGAGGAATGCGACGCCCGGCTGCCGCTGACCGAGAAGGCCGCGCAGCTTTGGGCCGATGCGCCCTATGCCGGCGACGACGACTTTACCCGCATGGGCGATTTCCGGGCGAAATGAGGTAACGACATGAACGTGACGACAATCGACGCCGCCGAACAGGCCGACCGGATCCTGACGCTCTATCGCGAGATCTTTCCGGGCGCCGACATCGGCAGCCTGATCGGCGGCGAGATCCTGCCCGGCTCGGGGGCGCAGTTGGAGCTGACCGACCCGGCCTCGGGCCAGGTCTTCGCCCGCTATGCCGATGCCGGCGCGGCCGAGATCGACGCCGCCATGGACGCGGCGGCGCGCGCGCAGCGCGAATGGATGGCGATGCCCGCCGCCGCGCGTGGCCGGATCATGTGGGCCATCGCCGGCCAGATCCGCGCCCATGCCCCCCTGATCGCCGAGATCGAAAGCCGTTCGGCCGGACGCCCGATCCGCGACATCCGCGGCGAGGCGCTGCGCGTGGCCGAGATGTTCGAATATTACGCCGGCTGGTGCGACAAGCTTTACGGCGACGTGATCCCGGTGCCGTCGAGCCATCTGAACTATACCCGCCACGAGCCGATCGGCGTGGTCATGCAGATCACCCCCTGGAACGCGCCGCTGTTCACCGGCGGCTGGCAGATCGCGCCCGCCATCTGCGCCGGCAACGGCGTGGTGATCAAGCCCTCGGAACTGACGCCGCTGTCCACGCTGATCCTGGGCCGGATGTGCGAGTTGGGCGGCGCGCCGCGCGGGCTGGTCAATGTCATCGCCGGGGCCGGGCCGACGGCCGGGCAGGCCGGCGTCACCCATCCCCGGACGGGGCTGGTGGTCTTTGTCGGCTCGGCGCAGGCGGGCGCGGCCATCGCCGCGGCGGCGGCAAGGAACACCGTGCCCTGCGTGCTGGAGCTTGGCGGCAAGTCGGCCAATATCGTCTTTCCCGACGCCGACCTGCCGCGCGCGATCATCGGCGCGCAGGCGGCGATCTTCGCCGGGGCGGGGCAGAGCTGCGTTGCCGGCTCGCGCCTGCTGGTGCATCGCAGCATCAAGGAGCGTTTCGTCGCCGCCTATGCCGAGGCGGCCGGGCGCATCGCGCTGGGCCATCCCTTCGACGAGGCGACCCATGTCGGCCCGATCAACAACCGGCGGCAGTGGCAAAAGATCTCCGAGATGGTCGGCGCCGGCGTGACCGAGGGGGCGCGCATTGCTGCCGGCGGCGGCCGGCCGGCGTCGTTCGAGGCGACCGGCGGTTTCTACTTCGCGCCGACGATCCTGGATGACGTAACCCCGCAGATGAGCGTCGCACGCGAGGAAATCTTCGGCCCCGTCGTATCGGTCCTGACCTTCGACAGCGAAGAGGAGGCCGTCGCGCTGGCCAATGACAATCCCTATGGCCTTGCCGGGGCGGTCTGGACCGCCGATGTCGGCCGGGCGCATCGCATGGCGGCGGCGGTCCGCGCCGGCACCTTCTGGGTGAACGGCTACAAGACGATCAATGTCTGCTCGCCCTTCGGCGGCTTCGGCCGCTCGGGTTACGGCCGCTCTTCGGGGCAGGAGGCGCTGCTGGCCTATACCCAGACGAAAAGCGTCTGGGTCGAGACCGCGGCCGAACCGCCGGCGAGTTTCGGCTACGCGCCCGGCTGATCGGAAAAAGCCCAGGACATCACGACGCCGCGCAGCCCGCAAGAATCGCGGGCTGCACAAGCGGTATCGATCTGCAGGCCGCAAGCGGGTGGGCGGCTGCGCCTGCTGCTCGCCCGGGGCTCGAAACCATGCCGCAACTGTGATCCCTTCAAGCCGAAGCCGCGGCATCGCCATCCGGAATGCCGCTGCCGGCAAGCCGCGCAGCCGTATCGGCGATGCGGCAATCGCCCCAAGCACCGGGGAAGGTGGTCGGATCGGCCCGTGCAACCGCGCGGGCCGGGGACGCGTTCCTCGACCGCTTCAGCGAGCAATCGCCGCCGGAATGCCGGCCGGTGATCCCTGTCCTCAGTCCAAGGCCGCGCAGGCCTGGGCGATGGCGGCGCAGGCCTGTTCGATGACCTCCATCGAGGTCGCGGTCGAGATGCGGAAATAGGGTTCGAGCCCGTATGCCCCGCCATGGACCGAGGCGACGCCTGCCGCCTCCAGAAGATACAGGCTGAAGTCCAGGTCGCTCTCGATCGTCCTGCCGTCCGGCGTCTTCTTGCCGATCAGGCCGGCGCAGCTGGGATAGAGGTAGAAGGCGCCGTCCGGCAGGCGGCAGGCAAGGCCGGGGATGGCATTGATCAGCGCATGGGCGCGGTCGCGCCGCTGGCGATAGACCGCCACGGCCTCGTCGACCGAATGCTGGTCCGAGGTCAGGGCCGCAGCGGCGGCTGCCTGGCTGATCGAGGAGGGGCAGGACGACATCTGCGATTGCAGCTTGTTGATCGCATCGATCAGCGCCAGCGGCCCGACGCCATAGCCGATCCGCCAGCCGGTCATCGCGTAGGACTTGGAGACGCCGTTGACGACCAGGGCCTGCGGCTTCAGCTCGGGCAGGACGGTCAGGATGCTGCAGGGCTCGAAATCGGCGAACCAGATTCGGTCGTAGATCTCGTCGCAAAGCACCATCACATGCGGATGGCGCAGCAGCACCTGTCCCAGCGCCCGCAGCTCGTCGGCGCCATAGGCGGCGCCGGTGGGGTTCGAGGGCGAGTTCAGGATCACCCAGCGGGTGTTGGCGGTGATCGCGGCCTCCAGCACCTCGGGGGTCAGCTTGAAGCCGACCTCCTCGCCGCAGGGAACGACGACCGGGGTGCCGCCATTGGCGATGACCATGTCGGGATAGGACACCCAATAGGGCGCCGGGACGATGACCTCGTCCCCGGGCTCGACGGTGGCCATCAGCGCCACGAACAGCACCTGCTTGGCGCCGCCGCCGACGCAGATCTCGTTCAATTCGCAGTCGATGCCCAGCCGCGTCGCGAAGTCGCGCTGGATGGCCTTGCGCAGCGCGACCGTGCCGTTGACCGGGGTGTATTTCGTCTCGCCCCCTTCCATCGCCCGGATGGCGGCGGCCTTGATGTGGTCGGGCGTGTCGAAATCGGGCTCGCCCACGGTGAGGTTGAGGATCCTGCGTCCCTCGGCCTGCAGGTCGCGGACCTTCTGCGCGGCGGCGGTGCTGGGCGAGACGCGGATGCTGGTGACGCGCGAGGCCAGTTTGATGTTGCTCAAGGCAATCTCCATCGGTGCGGATTGTTCGGATGCCGGCGGGGCGGCGCGTTACTTGTTGCCGGTCAGGATCACGTCGTCGCCCACGCGCTTTGCGGTGCGCAGGCCGCCGGGGACCTGCAGCGTCGGCAGCAGCTCGATCAGGTTGATGTTGACATATTGCGGCGTCCCGACCGCATATTCCACGGCATCGGCGATGTCCGAGACCTGCGGCATCTCGAAGCCTTCGTAATATTTGCGTTTCGCCTCGGCGGGGTCGATCTTCTCGACCTTGGCGAAGATGTCGGTCTCGACCCGGCCGGGGCTGATCTCGGTCACCCGGACGCGGCGGCCGAAGGCATCGACCCGCAACTGGCGCGAGACGGTATGCATCGCCGCCTTGGTGGCGTGATAGGCGATATGGCCGCCGAACTCGTAATGCCCGGCCATCGAGGTGATGTTGACGATATGGCCGCGGTCGCGCGCCATCATGCCCGGCAGCAGCAACCGGGCCAGGTGCAGGGCGGCGCGCAGGTTGACGTCGATCTGCTCGTCGATGTCGAAGGCGCTGGAGGTAAGGATGCTGCCGGGCCGCGACACGCCGGCATTGTTCACCAGCACGTCGATTTCCAGATCCTTCACCAGCGCGGTCACGGCCTCGGTGTCGGAAACGTCCACCGCATGCGGGATGACGCCGCATCGGTCCGCCAGTTCCTGCAGCTTGTCGGCGTTGCGGGCCAAGGCGTGGACGGTCAGCCCCTTGGCGCGCAGCCGCTCGGCGATGGCCCAGCCCATTCCGCCCGAGGCGCCCGTCACCAATGCCGTCTTGTAATCCGAAAATGCCATGGTTCTGTCTTTCTTCTCGTGAATGGGCCGGGGGGTCAGATGTGGCGGGTCAGCGGCGCGATGGTCGCGCCGCCCGCCGTGATGCCTTCGCGCAGCCGCCGCGTCAGTTCGACCGCGCCCGCCGTGTCGGAATGGACCAGGACGGACTGCACCGGCATCGGGATGACCTGGCCCTCCACCGTGTCGACCTGCCGGTCGCGGATGACCCGCATGACGCGGGCCACGACCAGCTCGGCATCATGGATGACCGCCCCCGGCTGGCTGCGGGGGGCAAGCTGGCCGCTGGCCAGATAGCCGCGGTCGGCCAGGAACAGGCGGACCACGTTGCCGCCCATCTCCAGCGCGGCCTTTTCCAGGGCGCTGCCCGGCAGGACCAGGAAGGCGATCTCGGGGTCGAAGGCCATGGCCGCGCGCGCCACTGCCGCCGCGATTGCGGGATCGGAGCTGGCGAGATTGCCAAGCGCGCCATGCGGATTCATGTGGGTGATGCGATGCCCGGCGCGGCCCGCCAGCCCGGCCAGCGCGCCCAGCTGGTAAAGCACATGGCATTCCAGTTCCGGCAGGTCCATGTCCATCCGCCGCCGCCCGAAGCCCATGCGGTCGGGAAAGCTGACATGCGCGCCCAGATCGACGCCATGCTCCCTGGCCAGCCGGATCGTGCGGTCCATGATGACCGGATCGCCGGCATGGTAGCCGCAGGCCACGTTGGCCGAGCTGATCTGCGCCATCAGCGCCTCGTCATCGGCGATGCGATAGGGGCCGAAGCCCTCTCCCATGTCCGAGTTGATGTCGATGATCATGGCTTGGTCTCCAATGTCAGGACGGTGTCGCCGTGGCCGAACAGGGTGCCGGGTTCCGGGATCTGCGACGCGATGGTGCCATCCGCCGGGGCGATGACGGGGGCGCGGACGGCGCCTTGCGCGACATAGCCCAGAAGCTCGCCGGTGCGGACGGCGTCGCCGGGCGCAAGGGCGGGCAGGCCGTCGTCGCTGCCGCGCGGCAGGAAGCGGCCGATATCGGGGCTGCGCGCGGCTGCGGTCGCCGTCGCGGGCTGCGCCGGGGCTATGGCGGACGGTGCGGGTCCGGCCGGCAGGACCAGGTGCAGGAACATGTCCCCGCCCTCGATCTCCAGCGCGCCGACGCCATGCGCGCGCATCGCGTCCAGAAGCCGGGTAAGGTCTTGCTTGTCGAACATCACTGCCATCCCCCCTGCCGGACGCGGAATGCTTCCAGCTCGGCGCGGATTCCGGCCAGGCTTTGCTGCTGCACCCTTGCGGCCTCGGCCGCCTCGGCCAGCGTCACCCGGCGAAAACGCAGGCGGTCGCCGGGCCGCGCCTGCGCGATGCGCCACAGGTCGGGTTCGATGACCGCCGCGATCTTGGGATAGCCGCCCATGGTCGCGGAATCGGCCAGCTGGATGATCGGCTGCCCGCCACCCGGCACCTGCACGATCCCCGGCGCGATCCCGTGCGAGCGCAACTCGCCCGACGCGGCATAGGCCAGCGGCTCGCCCTCCAGCCGGTAGCCCTGGCGGTTGCTTTGCTGGCTGACCGCATAGGGCGTGGTCCAGAACGCCTCGCGCGAGGCCGGGGCGAAATTCCCGTGCTCGGCCGAGGGCAGGGCGCGCAATTCGATCTCTGCGACCCCGGGGGCACGCAGCGCGGGCATGGTCAGGCTGAACCCCGCAAGCGGCAGCGGCGCGGTATCCGCAGCGGCGCGCAGCAGGTCGCCGGCGGCAAGGACGCGGCCTTCCAGCCCGCCGAAACCCTCGCGCAGCTGCGTGCTGCGCGAGCCCAGCACCGCCGGCACGTCGATCCCGCCGGGCAGGGCCAGATAGGTGCGGGCGCCCGATGTCATCGGGCCAAGCTCCAGCACCTCGCCCTCGTCCGCCATGCCCGCCCAGACCCGGGGCAAGGGCCGGCCGGCCAGCGTCGCGCCGCAGGCCGCGCCCGCCAGCGCGAATGCGCCGGCCTGCCGGAACCGGAACCGGGCCGGGGTCAGCGGGATTTCCAGCGTCGCGGCATCCTCGTCATTGCCCAGCATCATGTTGGCGATGCCATGCGACAGGGCGTCCATGACCCCGGCGCGGCCAAGGCCCTGCGACCAGTAGCCGTCGCGTCCCAGGTCCTGCACCGTCGCGCCCGGCGGAATGAAAAGAACCTCGATCATGCCTTGACCTCGACGGGGTTGAAGCGGATCCAGTCGCCGGGCCGCAGCAGCGCGGCGGGGCTGCGTTCGGGGTCGAAGAAGGACAGGCCGGTGCTGCCGATGGTGTTCCAGCCGCTGGGGCCCGCCGAGGCCGAGACCCCGGTCTGCAGCCCCGCCAGCGACAGCGACCCGCCCGGCAGCCGGGGCAGCGGCACCTTGCGGCGCGGCGTTTCCAGCCGGGGATCCAGACCGCCCAGGTAGCAATAGCCGGCATGGCTGCCGACGGCATAGACCGTGTATTCCGGCGCGGCATGCAGGCGCACCACCTTGTCCACCGGCAGGCCGGTCATCTCGGCCACCTCGGCCAGATGCGGGCCGTCATAGGCCATGTCGATGGCCAGAAGCCGGCCCTCGACCTGCTTGCGGATGCCGCTTTCCCACAGCGCGGTCAGGTCCTTCTCGATCCGGTCGAGTTCGGTCGGGACATGGTCCAGAAGCAGGGTGACATTGGTCATGCCGGGCACGGCCTCGCGCACGCCCTTCCAGGTGGCGGCCTCGTCGGCGACGGCCCAGATACGCTGCTGGTTGGCGAGGTCGAAGGGGCAGGAGGGCTGGAACAGCACCGCCCGGCTGCCGATCATGGAAAGCTTCGCGTCAGGCATGGCGGGATTTCCGGGTTTCGAGCCAGTGTTCGAGATGGTGGATGCTGACCCCCCCGGCCGAGAAGCCGGGCTCTGCCAGCATCTGCCGGTGCAGGGGGATATTGGTCGAGACGCCTTCCACCCGCGCCTCGGCCAGCGCGGTCCGGGCGCGGGCCAGCGCCTCGTCGCGGTCGGCGCCATGGGCGATGATCTTGCCGATCATCGAATCGTAGCTCGCCGGGATCTCCGAACCGGCGCCGACATGGGTATCCATGCGGATGCCCGGCCCGCCCGGCACGTGCATCGCCGTGATCCGGCCGGGGCTGGGGGCGAAGCTCTGCGGATCCTCGGCATTGATCCGGCATTCGATGGCATGGCCCAGGCTGCGCACCTGGTCCTGGGTGATCGGCAGCGGCTTGCCGCGCGCCACGTCGATCTGCATGGCCAGGATGTCCAGACCGGTGACCATTTCCGTCACCGGGTGCTCGACCTGGATGCGGGTGTTCATCTCGATGAAATAGAACCGCCCGTCCTCATAGAGAAATTCGAAGGTGCCGGCGCCGACATAGCCGATCCTGCGGCAAGAGGCGGCGCAGCGTTCGCCGATTTCCGCGATCAGCGCCCGGTCGATGCCCGGCGCCGGCGCCTCTTCGATCAGCTTCTGGTGGCGGCGCTGCATCGAGCAGTCGCGGTCGCCCAGCCACAGCGCATGTCCATGTGCATCGGCAAGCACCTGGATCTCCACATGGCGCGGCCTTTCGAGGAGTTTCTCGATATAGATGTCGGCATTGCCGAAGAAGCGGCCGGCCTCTTGCCGGGTGACCATGAAGGCATCGGCCAGCTCGGATTCGGTCCGCACGACGCGCATGCCGCGCCCGCCGCCGCCGCCGGCCGCCTTCAGGATGACGGGATAGCCGATCCCGGCGGCGATCCGGCCAATCTCGTCGGGATCGTCGGGCAACACGCTGTCGGGGCCGGGCACGCAGGGCACGCCGGCGGCGATCATGGCGCGCTTGGCCTCGACCTTGTCGCCCATCATCCGCATGACCGAGGCGCTGGGTCCGACCAGCCGCCGGCCCGCGGCCTCGACGGCCTCGGCGAATTCCGGGCGTTCGGAGAGGAAACCATAGCCGGGATGGATCAGGCCCGCGCCGCTGGCCTCGGCCGCGGCCAGAAGCGCGGGGATGTTCAGATAGCTCTTGGCGGCGGGTGCGGGCCCGATGCAGATCGCCTGATCGGCCAGGTGCAGCCAGGCGGCGTCGCGATCCGCCTCGGAATGCGCGCAGACGACGCGCAGGCCAAGCCGGCGGCAGGCGCGGATGATGCGCAGGGCGATCTCGCCCCGGTTGGCCACCAGCAGGCAGTCCATGTCGATCGCGGCCATCAGCGGATCCTCATCAGCGGCGCGCCCGCCTCGACCATCGCGCCGTCTCCGACCATGATGGCCTCGACGGTGCCTGCTTGGGGCGCGGGGATGGCGGTCATCATCTTCATCGCCTCGATGATGCAGATCGTCTGGCCGGCCTCGACGCGGGCGCCGACCTCGACAAAGGCCGTCCCGCCGGATTCGGGGCGCAGGTGGCACAGGCCCGCCAGCGGGGCGGTGACGGCATCTGCCTCGGGCGCCGCCGGGGCGGCCTGCGCCGCCTCGATGGCGGGTTGCGCGGGCAGAGGGGCGCCGCCCGCGCCGCGGCGGATGGTGATCCGGTGCCCCTCGGCCGAAAAGGCGAACTCGGCCAGATGGTTTTCGGCGGCCCATTCCATCCCCGAGATGATGGAGTCGATGGTGATCGGCATGCGAAGGGCGTCGTCCCTGTGCGAAGTTGCGTTCTCTTGCGATTGGTAGCACCGCCGCTTCGCAATGATGTCAGAGCGGTTTCGCATGACCCGTCCGGGGGCATCGCGAAACCCGATCACATCAGATGCAGACGCTCTTATGCCTGCGCCCCGCGTCCTTCCTATGCTTCCGGCCGATCACCGCCGGCCCCGGCCGCGGCATTCCAGCAAGGAGAAGCACGACGTGCCCCATATCATCACCAGGATCGAACGTGCCGCCCCGGCGGATGTGGCCGCCCTGTCGAAATTCGGCAGCGCCACGATTCACGAGGCGCAGGGCCGGCTTGGCGCGCTGAGCGCGCGCCTGAAGCCCGTGGACCGCGCCATGTCGGTCTGCGGCCCCGCCTTCACCGTGCAAAGCGCGCCGCGCGACAACATCATGCTGCAACTGGCGATCCATTACGCCCAGCCCGGCGATGTCGTCATCGTCTCGGCCGGGGAATACGAGGAGGCGGGGTGCTTCGGCGACGTGCTGGCCAATGCCTGCCTGGCCAAGGGCATCGCCGGCGTGGTCACCGATACCGGGGTGCGCGACACGCAGGAACTGATCCGGCTGGGCCTGCCGGTGTTCTCGCTGAGCGTCTGCATCAAGGGCACGGTCAAGGAAACCCTGGGCCAGATCAACGGCGACATCGTCATCGGCGGGCAGGTGGTGCGGCCGGGCGACGTGATCCGCGGCGATGCCGACGGCCTGGTGGTGGTGCGCCGCGAGGATGCCGCCGAGGTGGCGCGCAAATCCGCTGCCCGCGAAGCGGACGAGGCCGGCTATATCGAGGCCTACAAATCGGGCCGGACGGTGATCGACGTCTGCAATCTCGAGGCGGTGCTGAAGGCCAAGGGCCTGACCACCGATCTTTGACGAGATCTTGCTGAGGATGCGCCCCGCGCCCTGCCGCGGTGCGGGATCAGGCCGATGATTCCCGCACGATCAGGTCGGTCTGGATCTCGATCCGGGCCGGCGCCGCGTCGGAATCCTGCCGCAGCAGGGCGACGATCAGGTCTGCCGTCTTGCTGCCGATGGCGCCGGCATGGACATCGATCGTGGTCAGGCGGGGTACGCTGATCCTGCCGATCTCGTAATTGCCGAAGCCGGCCACCGCCAGATCGCCGGGGATGCCGATGCCCCGCCTCTGGCATTCCGAGATCACCCCGAAAGCCACCAGATCCGAGACGCAGACCACTGCCCGGGTCTCCGGCTGGCTGTCCAGCAAGGCCCCGAGCGCCTGCGCCCCTTCGGCCATGCCGACCGGGGCGGTGCCGGCGGGAACCAGCCGCGTGTCGTCCAGCCCGTGGCGGCGCATCGCCTCGACAAAGCCGCGGCGGCGCTGGCCGCCGCGCGGATCGCGGGGCGATTCACCACCGATGAAGGCGATGTCGCGATAGCCCGAGGCGACCAGGTGATCCACCAGCCGGCCGATGCAGGCGGTGTTGGAAAAGCCCACGACATGCCGGATCGGCTCGGCGGGCAGATCCCAGATCTCGATTACCGGAATCCGCGTCGCCCGCAGCATCTGCCGCGTCCTGCGCGTGTAGTCGCCCACCGTCAGGACGAGCGCCTCGGGCTTGCGGCGCAGCAGCTGGCCGATCAGCCTTTCCTCTTCCTCGGGGTCGTATTCGGTATTGGCCAGCAGGATCTGCAAGCCGTTCCGCGACAGCCCGCGTGAGAGCTGCCGCACGGTTTCCGCGAAATTCGCGTTATTGATCGAGGGGACGGTGACCGCCACGAAGCCGGAGCGGTTCTGCCGGAGGCTGGCGGCGGTCGCGTCGAAGACATAGCCCAGTTCCTCGGCCTTGGCCAGAATCCGGGCGCGTGTCTGCGGGTTGACGCCCTCGTCGCCGCGAAACGCGCGCGAGACGGTCATCGCGGAAACGCCGACCGCCTTGGCGATATCCGCCATCTTCACGGTTCCGCTGTGAAATCCGTCCCTGCTCATGCCGCCACATGCCCCTGCCGAAAGGCAGGCTAGACGCTGCGGGATGCGGCCACAACACCCCGGCGGCATGGGACAGGATGCCGCGGCAGGCCGTCCGCCGCCCGCCCGGCATGGCGGGATGACGCAAGTCTATAGCGAGACACTGATCGCCCCGTCCACATAGAGCGTGTGCCCGTTCACGAAGCTCGATGCGTCCGAGGACAGGAAGACGCAGGCCCCCACCAGTTCCTCGACCAGGCCCCAGCGCCCGGCAGGGGTGCGCTTTTCCAGCCAGGCCGAGAAATCGGGGTCCGCGACCAGCGCGGCGTTCAGCGGCGTGTCGAAATATCCCGGCGCGATGGCGTTGCATTGCAGCCCGTGGCGGGCCCAGTCCGTGGCCATGCCCTTGGTCAGGTTGCCGACGGCGCCCTTGGTGGCGGTATAGGGGGCGATGCCCGGCCGCGCCAATGCGGTCTGGACCGAGCAGATGTTGACGATCTTGCCGCGGCCGCGCCGGATCATGTGCCGCGCCACCGCCTGCCCGACATGGAAGACCGAGGCGATATTGGTCTGCAGCAGGGCCTCGAACCGGTCGGCCGGGAAATCTTCCAGCGCCGTGCGATGCTGCATGCCGGCATTGTTGACCAGGATGTCGATGGGGCCGACCGAGGCTTCGAAATCGTCGATGGCGGCGCGGACCTCGTCATGGCGGGTCACGTCGAAGGGCAGGGCCCGGATCTCGGCCTCGGGCAGTTCCGCCTGCAAGGCGGCGCGCGCCTCCTCCAGCCGTTTCGGATCCCGGCCGTTCAGCACCACTGCGGCGCCGCTTTTCGCCAGCCCCCGTGCCAGCGCATGGCCGATGCCCTGCGACGACCCCGTCACCAGCGCGCGGCGGCCCGCCAGCCCGAACAGGCTTTCAACAAATCCAGTCGTCCCGGCCATCCCGTTCCTCCGTTTGGGTCTCGACAAATCCGTTCGACTCGTGTTTTGTTATCGATAACTATCCGAGTCAAGGGCCCGCTGAAAGGGCGACCGGAAAATCCCGCACCATAATGGAGAACACGATGAGCAAGCCGGTGGTCCTGCAGATGGGGGCCTATCCCGAATGGGACGAAGTCCCGCTGAGCGCGCAATACGATCTGCGCCGTTATTTCGAGGCCGCGGACAAGGAGGCCTTCCTGGCCGAATGCGGCGCCGAGGTGCGGGCCATCGCCACCCGCGGCGAACTGGGCGCCAGTCGCAAGATCATCGAGGCCTGCCCGAATCTCGAACTGATCTCGGTCTATGGCGTGGGCTTCGACGCGGTCGATCTGGAAGCCTGCCGCGAGCGGGGGATCCGGGTGACGAACACGCCCGACGTGCTGACCGGGGACGTGGCCGATCTGGGTGTCGCGATGATGCTGGCCGTCGCGCGCGGCATCGTCGGCGCCGAAGCCTGGGTGCGGGGCGGCCAGTGGGCGGCCAAGGGCAATTATCCGCTGCAGCGCCGCATCTGGGGCAAGAAGGCCGGTATCCTGGGGCTGGGCCGGATCGGCTTCGAGATCGCGCAGCGTTTGCGCGGCTTTGGCATGGATATCGCCTATTCCGACGTCGCGGCCAAGGACTATGCCGCCGATCTGACCTTCATCGCCGATCCGGTCGCGCTGGCGCGGCATTCGGAGTTCCTGTTCGTCGCCCTGGCGGCCTCGGGCCAGACCCGGCACATCGTCAATCGCGAAGTGATCGAGGCCCTTGGTCCCGAGGGCGTGCTGGTCAATGTCTCGCGTGCGTCCAACATAGACGAGGCGGCGCTGATCGCCGCGTTGCAAGACGGCCGGCTGGGCGCGGCGGCGCTGGATGTTTTCGATAACGAACCCCAGATCGACCCGCGCTTCCTGGAGCTGCCGAACGTGCTCTTGCAGCCGCATCAGGCCTCGGGCACCGTCGAGACGCGCAAGGCGATGGGCGAACTGGTCCGCAACAACCTGGCGGCGCATTTCGCCGGCCAGCCCCTGCTTACCCCGGTTGTCTGAGGCCGTCATGAAAGCGATTGTCATCCACGCCGCCAAGGATCTGCGCATCGAGGAACGCGAGCCCGAGGCGCTTGGCCCGGGACAGGTGCGCATCCGCCTTGCGGCCGGCGGGGTCTGCGGATCGGACCTGCATTACTACAACCATGGCGGCTTCGGGGCGGTGCGGCTGCGCGAGCCGATGATCCTGGGCCATGAGGTCTCCGGCCATGTGGTCGAATGCGCGCCGGACGTGGCCGGGCTGGTCCCGGGCGATCTGGTCGCCGTCTCGCCCTCGCGCCCCTGCGGCGATTGCGGCTATTGCCGCGAGGGGCTGCCCAACCATTGCGAGAACATGCGCTTTTACGGCTCGGCCATGCCGTTCCCGCATATCCAGGGCGCGTTCCGGCAGGAACTGGTGGCGGATGCCGCGCAATGCGTGCTGGCCAACGGCCTGACGCCGGGCGAGGCGGCGATGGCCGAACCGCTGGCGGTCACGCTGCACGCCGCGCGCCGGGCGGGCGAGCTGCTGGGCAAGCGCGTGCTGGTCACCGGCTGCGGGCCCATCGGCCTGTTGTCGATCCTGTCGGCGCGGCTGGCGGGCGCGGGCGAGATCGTCGCCACGGACCTGTCGGATTTCACGCTGGCGATGGCGCGGAAATGCGGTGCGGACGCGGTCGTCAACATGGGCGCGGCGCCCGACGGCCTGTCGCCCTTTGCCGCCGGCAAGGGCAGTTTCGACGTGCTGTTCGAATGCACGGGTGTTGCCGCGGCCATCGCGCCGGCCATCGCGGCCATCCGGCCGCGCGGCGTGGTCGTCCAGCTTGGGCTGGGCGGCGACATGCCGCTGCCGATGACGGCGATCACCGCCAAGGAGCTGGACCTGCGCGGTTCCTTCCGGTTCCACCCGGAATTCGCGACCGGGGTTCAGGCCATGCTGGCGGGCCGGATCGACGTCAAGCCGCTGATTACCCACGAGATCGCCCTGGACGAGGCCGAAACGGCGTTCCGGCTGGCCTCGGACCGTTCGGCGGCGATCAAGGCGCAGATCCTCTTCGCCTGAGCCGAGGCCTCAGCCTTGGCCTGAACCGGAGGCCGCCGGGGACCGCGCCGCCTCGGTCGCCAGCCGCACCAGATGATCGCGCACCACGGCGGCTGCTTCCGAAAGCGGCAGCTGCGCCGAGACGCAGATCGCCATCGCGACCTTCATGTTGGGGCGGCGGATGCGGTAACTTCGGGCACCCGCGACGCGGCGCTGCACGGCCTGCGCCGCCGATGCGGGCAGGATGGTGCAGCCCAGCCCCTCGGCCAGCGCGTTCGACAGGTAGGAAATCGACTCGGTCTCGGCGACGACCTGGGCGCTGGTCCCGACGCGCGACAGGGTGGTCTCGATCACCTGGCGGACGGTGTGGATCGGGCTTGGCAGGATCAGCGGCTGGGACACGGCCTCGGCGAACGAGATCTCGCCATCCTCCGGTTCGGCGATCTGCGTTCCGATGAAATGCAGTTCTTCCGTCGAGATCGGCTCGAAGCTGAGGCTGGGGATCTTGCCGGGATCGAAGATCAGCGCGATGTCCGTCTTGCCGGTCATGATCTGTTCGCTGATCACGCCGCCGCCGACTGCCTCATTGGCATAAAGCAGGATGCCCGGGTGCTTTTCGCGGATGGTCCGCATCAGCTGCGTCGCCACCAGCGAACCCAGGCCCAGCGGCGCGAACACGACGCTGACCGCGCCGGTAATCTCCTCGGAGGAGGTGGCAATGTCCTGCTCGGCCTGGTTCATCTGCCGGATGATCATCTGGCAATGGCGATACAGAACCTTGCCCGCCTCGGTCGGGATGACGCCGCGCTTCGAGCGCAGCAGAAGCGGCTTGCCGAAATGGGTTTCCAGCGCGGCGATCTGCTGGCTCAGTGCCGGCTGGGCGATGTGCAGGATCGCCGAGGCGCGGGTGATGCTGCCGATGTCCACGATCTTCATGAAGGCGTAAAGCCTGCGTATGTCCATGATAGCATTTCCCTGAGGCGCGATTCTTCCGGCCGCGGCGGCCATTCTATTGGGTCGGCGCCTGCTGCGCACCGATGTATAAGCATTCGCGATCATGTCAGACCGAACTGTTCTTTTCGCGGCGACGGCCCGGTCGCTAGGGTGGCAGGTGCAACGGTCACAAAACTGCAAAACGGTCGCTCCGCAGCGATATGCCGTTGGTCCGGCTCGCTTGCGGTAAGCGCCAGGATAGGGAGAGATTGATGTTCCTCAAGCCGATCGCGTTGGGGGCTGCGGCTGCGCTTGCCCTTGCAAGCGCCTCTGTGGCGCAGACCCGGCTCAGCTTGTCCGAAGTGCTGCCGGACGGCAATTTCATGACGGAAAACGCCAAGAGATTCGCGGAGGCCGTCAAGGAGGCCACCGATGGCGAGGTTGTCATCAATGTCGCCTCCTCGGGGTCGTTGGGCTTCAAGGGGCCCGACCAGCTGGGTGCGGTTCGCGACGGGCTTGCCGACATGGCCGATATCAACATCAGCCAGCAGGTCGGGATGAACCCGCTGTTCGGCGCCGAGGGCGTGCCCTTCCTTGTCGAGTCGATGGAGGAGCTGAAGGAATACCACGCCTTCCTGCGTCCCGAGTTCGAGAAGCTGGCCGAGCAATACAACCAGAAGATCCTCTATATGGTGCCGTCGCCGGCCCAGTATGTCTATCTGAAGACCCAGATCGACGATATCGGCGACTTCCGCGGCATCACGGTGCGCGGCGCCGACAAGAACACCGTCGATATCGTTAGCAGCCTTGGCATGGACGGCATCGCCATGCCCTGGGGCGAACTCTTGCCGGCGCTGGCCTCGGGCCGGGTCAGCGGCGTTGCGACCTCGGCCAGCTCGGGCGTGGACGGCAAGTTCTGGGAATTTCTCAGCCATATCTATCCGACCAACCATACCTGGGGGTCGAACGCGGTGACGATCAATCTCGAGTCCTGGAGCAGGCTCACGCCGGAACAGCAGGCCGCCATCGAGAAGGTCGCGGCCGAGCTTGAGCCGCAATTCTGGGAAAGCTCGCTTGAGAGCGACAAGAACAGCATCGAGATCATGACCGGCCACGGCATGCGGCTGGTCGAGCTTTCGGACGAGCTGAAGGCCCAGATCGCCGAGAAAGCCAAGCAGGTTCAGGCAGAGTTCTTCAACCGCGTTCCCGCCGCCAAGCCGATCGCCGATGCCTATCTCGCGTCGAAAGGCGGCAACTGAGATGGCCGGAGAGCAGCATGTCGCCTCCGAGGCCGTCGCTGAACGCGGTGCTGTCGCTGCCCTGCAAAGGGCGGCGGACTTTGCCTCGCTGGTCGCGGCCTGGCTTGCCGGTCTCTGTGTCCTGGGCCTGACCCTGCTCGTGCTGATCGACACCGCGATGGCGTTGATCAGCCGTTATGTCCCGTCCTTTCCCACGGGCACAGGGATCGGCTGGGAATACAGCGCCTATCTGATGGGCGCGGCCTTCCTGCTCGGCTCGGGCATGACGCTGCGCGCGGGCCTGCAACTGCGGGTAGAGCTGCTGCTGTCGATGGGCAAGGGTCGCTACGCCCGGATGTTCGAGATATTCGCTGCCATCCTCGGCTCTGTTGTCACGCTTCCCCTGGCGGTCTGGCTTGCGCAGTTCACGCATCGCACCTGGAGCTATGGCGAGGTTTCCCAGGACAGTTTCACGCCCCTGTGGATTCCGCAGCTGGTGCTGACCGTCGGCGCGGCCGTGCTGGCCTTGCAGATGGTTGCCCGACTCGTCACCGCCATCAGCGGCAACACTGTCGACAAACCCAGCCTCGGTGCCGCGAGCGCCATCGAGTAAGCCACCGCGCCCCTGCGCGCGAAACCAGGAATATCGGGGAGAAACATGGGCGCTATCGTCGCAAGCCTGTTCGGGCTTCTTTTCGGCACATTGGCCATCGGGGCCTGGATCGGAATCGCCTTGCTGGCCACGGCCATCGGCCTGGCAATGATGTTCACCGGCCTGCCCGTCGACAGGCTGTTTCCGCAATACCTGTTCAACATCCTGACCACGCCCGACCTGGTCGCGTTGCCGCTTTTCATCCTGATGGGCGAGTTCCTGTTCCGCACGCGCCTGTCGGAGACCCTGTTCAGCGGCCTGGCGCCCTGGGCGGGCCTGCTTCCGGGCCGGCTGCTGCATGTCAATGTCGTCGGCTGCTCGATCTTTGCGGCGATCTCGGGCTCCTCGGCCGCGACGACGCAGGTCGTCGGCCGCATGACCCTGAAGGAACTGCTGGCGCGGGGCTATTCGCCCGACCTGGCCATCGGCAGCCTTGCAGGTGCCGGCACGCTGGGATTCCTGATCCCGCCCTCGACGGTGATGATCATGTATGGCGTGCTAGCCAATGAATCGATCCTGCGGCTTTTCACCGCCGGCTTCATTCCGGGCGTCCTGCTTGCCCTGGTCTTTGCCGCCTACATCATGATCCGCGCCAGCGCCAAGCCCGACCTGGTGCCCGAGAACGAACGCGCCTTGCGTCACATGCCCTTCCGCCAGCGCCTTGCCGCCCTGCGGGATCTGGGCCCGGTGATGTTCCTGATCCTCTGCGTGCTGGGCTCGATGTATGGCGGGCTGGCGACCCCTTCCGAGGCCGCGGCGCTGGGCGTGGTCGGGGCGTTCCTCGTGTCGCTGTCGCAGGGCGCGCTGAACCTGCGGGCGCTGCGCGACATCATCCTGGGGACGGTGCAGACCTGCTCGGTCATGGGCATCATCATCCTTGGCGCATCGGTGCTGGGCAATATCACCTCGACCCTTGGCATTCCTGCCGCGGTTGCAAATGTCGTGACCGACTGGAACCTGTCGCCGATGTTGCTGATCGTGGCGCTGATCGTGCTGTATCTGGTGCTGGGGACCGCGCTTGAAGGCTTTTCGATGATCGCGACCACCCTGCCGGTGGTGCTGCCGCTGGTCGAGGCCGCGGGGTTCGACAAGATCTGGTTCGGCATCTTCATGGTCCTGGTGGTCGAGATGGCGCAGATCACGCCGCCGGTGGCCTTCAACTTCGCCGTCATCCAGAACATCACCGCCCGAAGCACGGCCTATATCGCCAGGGTCACCTTCCCCTTCCTGCTGATCATGATCGGCTTTGCGATCATGCTGGCGCTGTTTCCGGGGATCGTCACCTTCCTGCCCGACCTGCTGTTGGGCTGATCCCGTTTGGGCGTGGCGCCCTGGCCTTCTTGTCGGGGCGCCATGCAGGTCAGCTTTGACTGCCCGTTCCGTTGGCGCTATCAGAGGCGCCATGCCACGGCCTAACGCGCAGCTGCATTTCGATCATCAATCGGCGTCCCTCGGGGATGCGCTGTCCAGAGCAAAGAAGAATAATGAACACTGACACTAGGATCGGCCTGATCGGCCTGGGGACGATGGGTGCGGCGCTGGCGCTGAACATCGCCGAGAAGGGCTTTCCCATCGCGGTCTGGAACCGCACCGCCGAAGTGACCCGCCGCTTCCATGCCGAGGCCGGGGCGCTGGCGGACCGCGTGGTCCCGACCGAAAGCCTGGCCGATCTGGTCGCCGCCATCGCGCCTCCTCGCGCCATCATCCTGATGGTCCCCGCCGGTCAGGCCGTCGACGACCAGATCGCCGCGCTGGCGCCGCTGCTCGGCCCCGAGGATCTGGTGATCGACGCCGGCAACGCCAATTTCCACGACACCAACCGCCGCGCGAGCGCCGGCCTGCCGATGCGCTTCCTGGGCATGGGCGTCTCGGGCGGCGAAGAGGGCGCGCGCCACGGCCCCGCCATCATGGGCGGCGGCGCCCGCGCCGACTGGGACCGCGTCGCCCCGGTCATGCAGGCCATCGCCGCCCGGGCCGAGGACGGCACCCCCTGCGCCACCTGGATGGGCGAGGCCGGCGCCGGCCATTTCGTCAAGACCGTCCACAACGGCATCGAATATGCCGACATGCAGATGATCGCCGAGGTCTACGGGCTGATGCGCGACGGGCTGGGCCTGCCGGCCGCCGCCATCGGCGAGACCTTCGCCGGCTGGAACGGGGGGGCGCTGAAATCCTACCTGGTCGAGATCTCGGCTGCCGTCGCCGGGGCCGCCGATCCGCTGACCGGCGCGCCGATGCTGGACGTGATCCTGGACGCCGCCGGGCAGAAGGGCACCGGGCGCTGGACCGCGATCGAGGCGCAGCACCTCGCCGCGCCGATCCCGGTGATCGAGGCGGCGGTGATGGCGCGCAACGTCTCGGCCCGCCTCGGCGAGCGCAAGGCGGGCGAGGCGCGCTTCGGCGCCGCCCCGCAGGCGCTGGACCTGGCGCTGCCCGAGCTGGAGGCGGCGCTGATCGCTGGCAAGATCCTGTGCTATGCGCAGGGTTTCGCGATGATCGAGGCCGCCGGCCGCGCCTTCGGCTGGCAGCTTGACCTGCCGGGGATCGCGCGGGTCTGGCGGGCGGGCTGCATCATCCGCTCGGCCATGCTGAACGACATGGCCACGGCGCTGGCCGAGGATCCGTCGCGCAACCTGGCGCTGGCGCCCTTCTTCGCCGAGAAGCTCGAGACCGCGATGCCGGCGCTGCGGCAGGTGGTGGCGCAGGGGATCATGGCCGGCCACGCGCTGCCGGCGCTGGCCTCGGGGCTGGGCTGGTTCGACATGATGCGCACCGGCCGCGGCACCGCGAACATGATCCAGGCGCAGCGCGACTTCTTCGGCGCGCATGGCTTCGACCGTCTGGACGGCCAGGACAGCCATCACGGGCCATGGGGCGGAAAGGCGTGAACCGGGCGGCCAAGGCGGTCTTGGCCGCAGGCGGCCAATCCGGCATGGGCAAAGCCGCCTGACCGGGACAGCCCCGCCGCCGAAGCCCTGGCCCCAGATGTTTTCGGGCCAGATGTTTTCGGGGGTGATGATCTGGAACGGCACGATGCGCAGGATCATCGGGGATCGACGTTTCTGCCCCAGCGCCTCGAGCATGGTGCTGATCTGCTCCTGCGAGATCTGCCCGCGCGGATGATACGGGACCGCGGCGATCGGGCCTGCGTTCAGGCCCTTGCGCGCCTCGGAGCCGACATCGCAGCAGACGATGCGGATCTTCCTTTCGCCGTTCGGCCGAACTTTCACGGATCGCGCGCAGCACGCCGGAAATGCCGCCGCGGATCACGTGGCCCCGATGAGGTCCGTCCTGGCATCGCCGGCGCGGGACGTGACGCGCGACCAGATCGTCCAGACGATGGTCGGGCGCGAAATCACCGACACATGCGGCTGTGGGCATCCTGTCGGCGCCGCGCCATCGCGCCCGGAGCGGCGAGGGACAGCATGTCGAACTGGCCCTGGTGGACAGCCGGGTCGCCTGGTGGAGCAACGCGGGCATGAACGGCCTGATTTCGGGCAGGATGCCGCCAAGATGCGGCAATGCGCATCCGAACATCGCGCCAGCCAGGTCTATGCGGTCGCGGATGGCCATGTGATCCTGGCGCAACCCGCGAGATGCGCATCGAGATGACCGGGCCGGAAGGGGTCCGGGTGCCGATGATCCGGCAAGCCCTGAAGCTCCCGCGCACCGCCGTCAGCTATCGGCTGCCGCCGCCGCATCTGGGCGAGCATGACGGGGAAAGCCGCGCGGCCGTGGGCATTCCCGGGGCAGGGTAATACGCAAGGATCGGAATATAAACGATTTCATTCCATGCCCCGCAAGCATGACCAGAAGGGCGCGGTCCTGCCGGGAATTTTTCAAGACGACTGGTCTAATTATTTTGGATTTGAGGAGGACTCCGGTCTAAAAAAGCATATGGAAGAAACAAGGAACGCAGGTCTGCCGCGCAGGCGAGGCCGTCCCCGAAAAGACCAGAGCCGGCCGGATGCACCGCGCATGCTGCTTGTGCGGGCCGGCCTGGCGGTCCTGACGGAAAAGGGGTTCAGCACCGTCAGCATCGATGAGATCCTTTCCTCGGCCGGGGTGCCCAAGGGATCATTCTACCATTACTTCGACAGCAAGGATGCCTTCGGCCTGGCGCTGGTCGATGCCTATGCGGATTTTTTCGCCCGCAAGCTCGATCATTGGCTGGGCGCAGAAAATCGCCCGCCGCTGGAACGGTTGCGCGACTTCTTTGCGGATGCAAAGGCGGGGATGGCGCGTTTCGATTACCGGCGGGGCTGCCTGATCGGCAATCTCGGGCAGGAAATGGGCGTGCTGCCGGCCGCCTTCCGCGAGCGCCTGGCCGCGGTGTTCCGGGATTGGGAAGGACGGACCGCGACCTGTCTTCGGGCGGCGCAGGCGGCAGGCCAGATCGCAAGCGATGCGGATTGCGACCGGCTTGCCAGGTTCTTCTGGATCGGCTGGGAAGGCGCGGTCCTGCGGGCGAAGCTTGAGCGAAGCCCGGCCCCGCTTGACGATTTCGCAGAGGGCTTTCTGGCCATGCTGCGGTCCGGATCCGAAACCTCCAAGGGACAGCCGACATGTTCAAAGCGATACTGATCGAGAAGGATGAGAACGGGCAGCGGGTCTCGCTGTCCGAACTGGACGAAAGCCGGTTGCCCGAGGGCGACGTCACGGTTCGCATCGCCTGCTCGACCCTGAACTACAAGGATGCGCTGGCGATTACCGGCAAGGGGCCGGTGGTCAGAAGGTTTCCCATGGTGCCGGGGATCGATTTCGCCGGTGTCGTCGAACAATCGACCGACCCCTTTTTCCGGCCCGGAGACAAGGTGGTCTTGAATGGCTGGGGCCTGGGCGAGGTGCATTGGGGCGGGTTGTCCGAGCTTGCCCGCGTGAGGGGCGATTGGCTGATCCCCCTGGAGCCCGCGTTCAGCTTTTCCCGGGCAATGAGCATCGGCACCGCGGGATATACCGCGATGCTATGCGTGATGGCGCTGGAGCGCCATGGCGTCAGGCCCGAAAGCGGCGAGGTGCTGGTGACCGGCGCCGTGGGGGGCGTGGGCAGCGTGGCGGTCGCGGTGCTGGCCAAGCTGGGCTACGAGGTGGCCGCCGTGACCGGGCGCGTCGAGGAGAGCGAGTATCTGGCCAGGCTGGGCGCCAAGCGCATCCTGCCCCGGTCCGATTTCAACCAGCAGGGCAAGCCGCTTGCCAGGGAGCAATGGGCGGGTGCGATCGACGTGGTGGGCGGGCATGTACTGGCCAATGTCTGCGCCTCCATGAAATACCGGGGCGTCGTCGCGGCCTGCGGCCTTGCCGGGGGCATGGCGTTCCCGGCCACGGTCGCCCCCTTCATTCTGCGCGGTGTCACCCTTGCGGGGATCGACAGCGTCATGTGCCCCCTGGACGAGCGGCGCGAGGCTTGGCGGCGGCTGGCTGAGGATCTCGATCCGGCGCTTCTGGATGGCATGACGCAGCATGTCGCAATCGAGGAGGTGATCGGGGTTTCCGAACAACTGATCGCCGGTGCCGTGCGCGGCCGCGTCGTCGTGCCGATCGCCAATCCCTGACATTCCAAGAAAGGAAAGCACATGAGCAACGGTCAACCCGCCATCAGCCGGTTTCCGGTCCCGACAATCGAGGAAATGCCCGAGGATATCCGCGATCGCATTCTGGCGGTGCAGGAAAAGTCCGGCTTCATTCCGAACGTCTTCTTGGCACTGGCACATCGTCCCGACGAATTCCGGGCCTTCTTCGCCTATCATGACGCGCTGATGGACAAGCCCGGCAATCTCAGCAAGGCCGAGCGCGAGATGATCGTCGTGGCGACCAGCAGTCTCAACCAATGCCAGTATTGCGTCGTCGCTCACGGGGCCATCCTGCGCATCCGCGCCAAGAACGCGCTGATCGCCGATCAGGTCGCCGTCAACTATCGCAAGGCCGATATCACCCCGCGCCAGAAGGCGATGCTCGACTTTGCGGTCAGGGTGTCGCAACAGGCCCATGATGTGGGGGAAAGCGATCTGCAGGCATTGAAGGCACATGGTTTCACCGAGGAGGATGCCTGGGACATCGCGGCCATTTCAGCCTTTTTCGGCATGTCCAACCGTTTGGCCAATGTGACAAGCATGCGTCCCAACGACGAATTCTATGCCCTTGGCCGCTGACTTCAGGCCGGCGGGCAGCTTGCGCTCCGCGTCGGATGCCGCCGATTCGCGCATGAACGATCGGCCGCAGGGTTGATGCGCGCCGCGGGTCGTGCGGTCGCCATCCGGTCCCGAGGAAGCCGTGCCGGCCTTTCGCCCGGCGCGATCCTCGAGGTGACGGCGCGGCTGCCGCGCGGGACCATGCCGCCATGCCCAGGCTGTTGACACCGGCCCGGGTCGATGGATTGCTGCAGCCGCACCATATCGCCTGGGGGGATGCATGACGCGGTTTTCTGCCAATCTGGGCTTTCTCTGGACCGATCTGCCGCTGCCGCAGGCGATCCGCGCCGCCTATCGTGCCGGTTTCGATGCGGTCGAATGCCATTGGCCCCATGACCTGCCTGCCGCCGATCTGGCTGCTGCGCTGGCCGAGACCGGGTTGCCGATGCTGGGCCTGAATACCCGGCGCGGCCGGCCGGGCGAAAACGGGCTTGCCGCGCTGCCGGGGCGCGAGGCCGAGGCGCGGGCCGAGATCGGGCGCAGCATCGACTATGCCGCTGCCATCGGCTGCGGTGCGGTGCATGTCATGGCGGGCCAGGCCGAGGGGCCGGCCGCCGAGCGCGTCTTCCGCGCCAACCTGGACCATGCCTGCCGGCTGGCGCGGCCGCTTGGCATCACTATCCTGATCGAGCCGCTGAACCGCTACGATGCGCCGGGCTACTTCCTGACCGGCTCGGACCAGGCGGCACGGATCATCGAGGCGGCCGGGCATGACAACCTGCGGCTGATGTTCGACTGCTATCACCAGCAGATCATGGAGGGCGACATCACGCGCCGGCTGCGGGCGCATCGCGACATCCTGGGCCATGTGCAGATCGCCGCGGTCCCGGATCGCGGTCCGCCTGACTCGGGCGAGCTGGACCATCGCCACATTTGCGCGGTTCTGGACGAGCTGGGCTGGACGCGGCCGGTCGGCGCCGAATACCGTCCCGGCGGACCGACCGAGGCCACGCTGGGATGGCTGGACATCTTGCGATCCCCCGGCCGGTCCTAGAACCCGTCACGTCTGGCGGCTGTTTCCGGCTCCGGCCCCTTGTCATGCAGCGTCTGGGGCAGCGGGCGCCGGCCGGGCTTTTTCAGGCCAGCATCCGCGTATCGCCGCAGATCGAGATCGCCTGTCCCGAAATATGGCGTCCGAGCGGCGAGGCAAGATAGATTGCCTGCGCGGCGATGGCCTCGGCGGGCACGTATTCCTTGATCGAGGTATAGCGGAAGGCTTCCGCCTCGACCTCGGCAAAGCTGATATTGCGCTGCTGTGCCTTGGCTTCCAGCACCCGGCGCTGTCGGTCGCCGGCGACGAGCCCGGGCAGAATGGCGTTGACCCGGATGCCGCTCTCGCCCAGTTCGATGGCCAGCGATTTCGTCAGTCCGATGACGCCCCATTTCGCGGCGGCATAAGGGGTGCGCAGCGCGAATCCGACGCGGCCCGCGACCGAGGACAGGTTGATGATCGAGGGATTTCCGCTTACCCGAAGCGCGCCCACCGCGGCGGCGGCGCTCAGGAACTGGCTGGTCAGCACGATGTCCAGCGTCCGCCGCCAATCGGCAGGGTCGATGTCTTCGATCCGGGCGGTCGGCCCGGCGATCCCGGCATTGTTGACCAGGCAGTCCAGCCCGCCCAGATGGGCGATGGCGTCGCGGACAAATCCCGTGAGCGCCGCTTCGTCGGCGACATCGATCTGCCGGGCGAAAACCCCTGCGGGCAGCGATGCCAGCGCCGCCGCGTCGATGTCGCAGGTCGCCACCGTCATGCCGGCCTCGGTCATCGCATCGACGATGGCGCGCCCGATGCCGGATGCCCCGGCGGTGACGATGGCGCGCTGGCCTTCGAGTTGATGCGTCATGGTTGGCTTTCCCCCGCATGTGCCAGATGTTCCAGGATGATCTCGGCCGCCGTGGTGATGTCCAGGCGGATCGCCGCCGCCGCCGCCTCGCGGTCGCGCGCTTGCAGCGCCTCGACCAGCTGGCCGTGGGCATCGACGGAATGGCTGGCGCGTTCGATCGCGTTATGTGGCCCCAGATCCAGCGAGATCATCGGCCCGGCCCGCAGCCATGAGATCGCAATCAACTGCCGCAGGCTGGGCGAGCGCGCCTCGTCATAAAGCGTGAAATGCAGGCGGCGGTTCAGGGTCAGCGCCTCGGCCCGGTTGTTGGCGCTGAGTTCACGGCTGAACTGTTCGTGCAATTCGCGGATGCGGTGAATGGCGGATTCGGGGATGCGGTCGGTTGCCAGCCGCGCGGCCTCGCATTCCAGCAGCACGCGCGTGCGGACCAGGTCGCGCAGATCCTCGGGCGCCATGGCCGGCACGATCACTGCCTTGTTGCGCTGAATCGCCAGCGCGCCCTGTGCGATCAGCCGTCCGATCGCCTCGCGAACCGGCATGGTCGAAACGCCCAGATGTTCGCCCAATTCGCGGATCGAGGTGCGGCTGCTGGGCTTCAGCGTGCCATCCAGCAGCATTTCCGCAATGGCATCATAGACTTGCCCGGTCAGGGACACGGTTTTCAATGGGCGGGGCGGGCTGCTTAGTTCGGTCATTGACAAAGGGCCGCTTTCGATTCCAGTATGATCTGTGATCACACTGATGGGGCGAAAAGTCAAGCCTGTGCAGGCAATCACCCCGCGGTTTCATGGGAGGAGAAGACATGATCAGAACGATTGGCCGGCGACAGCTGCTCAAGACCGGAACGGCGGCGGGGCTTGTGACGCTGGCCGCGCCGGGGCTTTTGCGCGCGCAAAGCGACCCGGTGGTCCTGGGCCATCTGACCCCGCGCACGGGTTTCCTGGGCCCGATGGGCGAATATGCGGTGATGGCCGTGGATCTTGCGGTCGAGGAGATCAACGCCAAGGGCGGCATCAACGGCCGTCCGCTGACCGTGGTGAAGGAGGATTCCGTCAACCCCCAGACCGCCACCACCAAGGCCGAGCGCATGGTCGAGCGCGGCGATCTGGCGATGATCATCGGCGAGATCTCTTCGGCCTCGGCGCTGTCCATCGCGCAGGTGACGGCGCGGGCGAACAAGCTGTTCATCAACACCGGCGCCAATTCGGACACGCTGCGCGGCAGCGACTGCAAGCGCACCATGTTCCATACCGAGGCGCAGAACGTCATGTATGTGAACGCCGAGGGCCAGTATTTCCTTCAGAACGACATGGTGAAGGACAAGAAATGGTTCATCCTCAGCTCCGACTACGCTTTCGGGCACGACCTGCGCCACGGTGCGCTTGGCTTTCTTGAACGGAACGGCGGGCAGGCGGTCGGCGACGAGCTGATCCCGACCGATGCGACCGATTTCTCGTCGCATCTGCTGAACATCCGCAATGTCCAGCCCGACCTGATCGTCGTGAACCTGGCCGGCACTTCGGGGGCCAGCTTCATGAAACAATATGGCGAGTTCGGCCTGGACATCCCGCTGGGCGGCTTCGACTATAACAGCAGCATCGCATGGGCGACCGGGCCGCAGGATTTCAAGGGCACTTGGCCCTGCATCTGGACCCACCAGGTGCAGACCGATGCCTCGCAGGCCTTTGCGCAGGCCTTCCAGGCGAAATATGGCAAGCCCGCGGAAAACCAGGCCTATTCCGACTATATCGCCGTGCGCATCGCTGCCGAGGCGATCGCGAAGACCGGCGGCACCGACACTGCGGCGCTGATCGAGTTTCTGGAAGACCCGGCGACCGAGTTCGACATCCTCAAGGATCGCAAGGGCCGCTTCGACACCGCGACGCACCAGCTTTTGCAAGAGGTCTATGCCGTCACCGCCCTCGATCCGTCCGAGGCGCAGAACGAATGGGACATCTTCACCACCTCGGGCGCGCTGCCCGGCGCGGAGGTGCCGCTGGATGAGCTGATCAAGGGCGCGGTCGGCGGCGACTGCACCTTCTGATCCCGGAAAAACCCGCAAGGGCAGGGCGCGTCCGGGCGACGCGCCCGATCATCTCGCATGATAACGGGGATGCTTCATGACATTGGTCTTTCTTTCGCAGCTTCTGAACGGGTTGCTTGACGGCTTCTATTACATGCTGATCGCGCTGGGGCTGTCGCTGATCTTTTCGCTTGGGGGGATCGTCAACCTTGCGCATGGAGCGTTCTTCACGCTTGGCGCCTATCTGGCGCTGGTGCTGACGCCGCATATCGGTTTCTTCGGCGCGCTGATCGTCGGCCCGCTGATCGCGGCGGGCGTCGCGATGGTGGTCGAGCGCACGCTGTTCGCCCGTTTCTACCGCGAGGATCCGCTTTATTCGCTGCTGCTGACCTTTGCGCTTTCGATGATCATCGAACAGAGCCTGCGCTGGTATTTCGGCGCCTCGCCACGCGCCTATTCCATGCCCAATGAACTGCGCGGGCAGGTCTTCATGGGCGATTTCGTCTATTCGCGCTATCGCTTCTTCCTGATCGGCATCGCCATCGCGACGGTGGCGGCGGTCTGGGTGCTGCTGAACAGGACCGCCTTCGGGCGCATCGTGCGGGCGGGCATCCAGAACCCCGACATCCTCGGCACGCTGGGGATTTCGCTGCGGCCCTATCTGTCGGCGGTGGTGGCCATCGCCATTGCCATCGCGGCGCTCGCGGGCGTGCTGATGGCGCCCCTGCAGCCCGTCCACCCGATGATGGGGGTCGAGGTCGGGACGGCCGCCTTCGTCGTCGTGGTGATCGGGGGGCTGGGCTCGTTCTGGGGCGTGGTCGTGGCCGCGCTGCTGGTCGGGCTGGTCAAGGGGCTGATGATCGGCATCGGCTATACGCAATATTCGATGCTGGCCATCTACCTGCTGATGTTCGTCGTGCTGTTCCTGCGGCCGCGCGGGCTGCTGGGCGAACGCATCACCCGCTTTGAATAGGTTTCAGATGACTTCCCAAAAATTCCTGGCGGTGAAGAACCTGCTGATCGTGGCGCTGGCGCTGGTGGTGCTGCCGGTCCTGCTGAGCCGGATCGGGCTGGGTGCCAATTCCGCGGTCGAGGTGGTGATCTTCGCGCTGGCCGCAATGGGGCTCAACGTGCTGGTGGGCTATACCGGCCTGGTGTCCTTCGGACATGGCATCTGGTTCGGGACGGCGGCCTATGTCGCGGGTCTGACCGCGCGGTCGCTGGGCAATGCCAGCATGGCGGTTGCGCTGATCGTCGCGGTGGCCGCGACGGCGCTGGTCGCGGCGCTTGTCGGCTTTCTGGTGCTGCGGCGGCGCGGGGTCTATTTCTCGCTGATGACGCTGGCGCTTTCGGCGATGGGCTTTCAACTGGCCTTTCGCTGGACCGACGTGACCGGGGGCGAGAACGGCCTCGGCGGGATCGAGCGCCCGGCGCTGCTGGACAACAACCTCAATTTCTACGTCTTCGTGGCCCTGCTGGGTTTTGCGGTGATCGTGCTGCTTCAGCGGGTGCTGCAATCGCCCTTCGGCTCGGTCCTGGAGGCGATCCGCGAAAACGATGGCCGCGCGCAGGCGCTTGGCTACGATGTGCGCCGCTACAAGCTGAAAGCCTTCGTCCTCTCGGCCGTGATCACCGGGTTGGCCGGGGCGCTTCTGCTTTACAAGAACCGCATGACCTCGGCCGAGCCGATGTCGATCATCTTCTCGGGCGAGCTGCTGGCCATGGTCGTGATCGGCGGAATGCGCGGCTATCTGGGGCCGGCGCTCGGCGCGCTGTTCTATATCCTCTTCCGCGAATACCTGTCGATGTATACCGAGAACTGGCTGCTCTGGTTCGGCCTGATCTTCCTGGGCTTCGTGATCTTCGCGCGGCAGGGCATGATCGGCATCGGCGCGCAGTTCCGCCGCCGCTTCTTTCCCGAGCCCGAGATCGGGGCGGCCATGGCCGACCGAAGGACCGGCGACTATCCCTTGCCCCGTGCCATCGCCGGGCGCGATGGCGGCGGCGGCGACGTGCTGGTGGCGGAAGGAATCTCCAAGAATTTTCGCGCGATCAAGGCGGTCGACGATGTCTCGCTGCGGGTCAGGGACCGCACGCTTCACGCCCTGCTTGGTCCCAACGGTGCCGGCAAGACCACGGCGTTCAACCTGATGTCGGGGATCGTTCCGACCAGTGCGGGCCGGGTCTCGTTGCTGGGGCAGGACATTTCGGGACAGTCGGCGGACCGCATATCGAACCTCGGGCTGGGACGATCCTTCCAGATCACCAACCTCTTCCCCGAGCTGACCGTGCGCGAGAATATCCGCCTGGCCGTTCAGGCCCGAGATCCCAGCCGCAACTCCATGCTGCGCTCGACCGCCAGCGTTGCGCAGGTCCATGAAAAGGTCGAGGAGATGATCAACTGGGTCGGTCTGGCCGGAATGGAGAATGCCCGCGCCGGTTCGCTGTCCTATGGCGGGCAGCGGCTGCTGGACCTGGGCCTGGCGCTGGCGACCGAGCCGCGCATCCTGCTGGCGGACGAACCCCTTGCCGGTCTTTCGGTGGCCGAGCGCGAGCGGGTGGGCCTGCTGATCAAGGACGTCTCGAAAAGCTTGCCGGTGCTGCTGGTCGAGCATGACATCGACCGCGTGTTCGAGCTTGCCGACCACGTCACCGTCATGGCCGACGGCAAGGTGCTGGTCGATGGCACGGTGGACGATGCCCGCAACTCGCGCGAGGTGCGCGACATCTATATCGGCTCGGGCACCAGCGCGGTCGCCGCCTCGGCGCGGCAGGGGCAATTCTCGGCGGAACGGATCCTCAGGCTCGACAAGGTGAACCTGCATTACGGCAAGAGCCATATCCTGCAGGATGTCAGCTTCGATCTGCACAAGGGCGAGATCCTGGCGCTGCTGGGCCGCAACGGCGCGGGGAAATCCTCGGTGCTGAAGGCGGTTACGGGGATCGTGGCGCCGTCCTCGGGCTCGGTGGGGCTGATGGAGCACGAGCTTGCGGGCCTGTCCAGCGCCCGGATCGCGCGGCTCGGCATCGGCTATGTGCCGCAGGGCCGGGGGCTTTTCGCCGGAATGACCGTGCGCGAGAACCTGGAACTGGGCCGCATCCGCCGCCAGACGGGCGAGGGCACGCATTGGTCGCTGGAGGAAATCCTGGAATATTTCCCGCGCCTGCGCGAGCGCCTGGATACGCCCGCCGACAGCATGTCGGGCGGCGAGCAGCAGATGGCCGCGGTGGCCCGCGCGCTGTCGGGCGACATCCGCGTCCTGCTGCTGGACGAGCCCTTCGAGGGGTTGGCCCCGGCGGTGGTCGAGCAGCTGTTCCGTACCTTCGACAAGCTGCGCGACCGGCTGTCGATCGTGATCGTGGACCATAACCTCGACCTGGCGCTGGCGCTGTCGGACCGCACCATCGTGCTGGAGCGCGGTCGCGTGCTGCATGAAATCGAATCCCGCCGCATCGCCGAGGATATCGAGCTGCGGCGCGAAATGCTGTGGATGTAGGGGGGGCGCATGTCTCATATCGCCATCGTCGGCGCGGGCCTGATCGGCCGCGCCTGGGCTTTCGTCTTTGCCCGCGCCGGGTTCGAGGTCCGGGTCTGGGACCACGACCCGCAGGTGCTGGCGCGGCTGGACGGCGATATCGCCGCCATGGTCGCGCAGACCGCGCCCTTCGGGCAGGCGGGCGCGGATCCCGCTGCCACCGCCGCGCGCATCCGCGCCGTGCCGGACCTGGCCGAGGCGCTGGAGGGGGCCGAACTGGTACAGGAAAGCGGCCCCGAGGTTCTGGCCGTCAAGCGCGAGCTTTTCGCACGGCTGGACGGGCTGGCGGCCCCCGAGGTGATCCTCGCCTCCAGTTCCTCGGCCCTCATGGCCTCGGCCTTCGCCGAGGGCCTGCCGGGGGCGTCGCGCTGCCTCGTCGGCCATCCGGTCAACCCGCCGCATCTGGTCCCGGTGGTCGAGATCGCCCCCGCCCCCTTCACCGACCCGGCTGTCACCGCCCGCGCCCGCGCCATCTATGCCCGTGCCGGCCAGGTGCCCGTGGTGCTGAAGCGCGAGATCGACGGCTTCATCCTGAACCGCCTGCAAGCGGTGGTGCTGGCCGAAAGCCTGCGCCTGATCGAACAGGGCTATGTCGATGCGCAGGGCCTGGACGACACGATCCGCCACGGGCTTGGCCGCCGCTGGGCCTTCATGGGCCCGATGGAGACGATCAATCTCAACGCGCCCGGCGGAGCGGGGGACTATCTGAGCCGCTACGGGCAGATGATGGCCGACCTGGCGAAAACCGCCGCCCGCGCCGAGGCCTTCACGCCCGAGGCCGCCGCAATCCTTGGCGCGGCCTTCCCGGACGCCGCGACCCCGCAGGCCATCCGCGCCCGCCAGGACTGGCGCGACGGCCGCCTAGCCGCCCTGGCCCGCCATCTGGCCGACCAGCCCCAACGATAAGACCCTCAGGAGCAAGCCATGAGCCTTCAAGGCAAAGTCATCATCACCTGCGCCGTGACCGGGGCAATCCACACCCCGTCCATGTCGCCCTATCTGCCGGTCTCGGCCTCCGAGATCGCGGAGGCGGCCATCGGCGCGGCCGAGGCGGGCGCGGCGGTCGTCCATCTGCACGCCCGAGCCGAGGGCGACGGCCGCCCCGACCAGAGCGTCGAGGCCTTCAACCCCATTCTTGGCGTCATCAGGCAGGCAACCGATGCCGTGCTGAACATCACCACCGGCGGCGCGCCGACCATGAGCATCGCCGAGCGTATCCAGCCCGCGCAGCATTATCGCCCCGAACTCGCCTCGCTGAACATGGGTACGATGAATTTCGGCCTGTTTCCCATGCTCGGCCGCTATCAATCCCAGCTGAAGCACCAGTGGGAGCGGGATTACCTGGGCAACAAGGACATCATTTTCCGCAACACCTTCGGCGATGTGGAACATGTGATGACCACGCTTGGCGCGAACGGCACCCGCTTCGAGTTCGAGTGCTACGACACCTCGCATCTCTACAACCTCAAGCATTTCCACGATCGCGGGCTGGTCAGCGGGCCGCTGTTCATCCAGACCGTGTTCGGGCTGATGGGCGGCATCGGCGCGCATCCCGACGACGTGCTGCACATGAAGCGCACCGCCGACCGGCTGTTTGGCGAGGATTACCGCTGGTCGGTGCTCGGCGCCGGGCGCAACCAGCTCAACATCGCCGCCATGTCGGCCTCGATGGGCGGGCATATCCGCGTCGGGTTGGAGGACAATCTCTGGGCGGGCAAGGGCCGCCTGGCGGAAACCAACGCCCAGCAGGTCCGCGCCGCGCGGCAGATCGTCGAGGGGCTGGGCCTTGAGGTCGCAACGCCCGCCGAAGCGCGCGAGCTTCTGGCGCTGAAGGGCGGCGATCAGGTCAATTTCTAGGGGAAATCATGGCAATCACCGATCTGGAACCCGGTCGCGCCGCCGCCGCCCGCACTGGGGACACCTGCCGCCTCCGCGACAGGGTCGAGGCGGCCGCCTGGTGGCGGGACCATGGCAGGGCAATCCGTGACGGGATGTTGTGGGCCGCCAAAGGCATCGCCAACCGGCATGTGCGGATGACCGACCGCGACGGCCTGTATCCGGCGCACGGGCTCACTTACGGCGCGCCGTTCCTTGGCCCGCACTCCCATGTCGCAGGCGGCGACAGGGCCATCGGGGCCGATCACGCCCTGTCGACGCCAGCGCGCCCTTGCTTGCGCCGGCGCATGATCGAGGGCCTTGCCGGTCATGCCGAACAGGCCCAAATCCGCGTCCGCCGCCATGCCGGCGACGCCATCCGCTACGGAAAGGCTGCCCGATGAACCCGATGCCCGATTTCTCGCTGAACGGCCGTGTCGCGCTGGTCACGGGCGCGGGCCGAGGCATCGGCCGCGCCATCGCCGAGGTCTATGCGCAGGCCGGCGCCGAGGTCATCCTCTGCGCCCGCAGCGCGGCCGAGATTTCCGATGCGGCCGAGGCGCTGGTGGCGCAGGGCCTCAAGGCCCGCGCCATCCCCTGCGACGTGACCGACGTGGGCGCTTTCCGTGCCTTGGCCGAGGGGCTGGAGCGGCTGGACATCTTTGTCAACAACGCGGGCACCAACCGCCCGCGCCCGCTGGTCGAGGTCACGGAAGAGGATTTCGATGCCATCGCGGGCCTCAACCTGCGCGCGGCCTTCTTTGCGCTGCAAAGCGTGGCGCGGCGGATGCGCGATCTGGGGCGGGGCGGGTCGATCATCAACCTGTCGTCGCAGATGGGGCATATCGGCGCGGCGGACCGTTCCGTCTATTGCGCGACGAAATGGGGAATCGAGGGGCTGACAAAGGCCAGCGCCATCGAGCTTGCGCCCTTCGGCATCCGCGTGAACACGATCTGCCCGACCTTCATCGAAACGCCGCTGACGCGACCCTATTTCGAGAACCCGGCCTTTCGCGACCATTGCCTGCGCATGATCAAGCTGGGCCGCCTGGGTCAGGTGGGCGACATCACGGGTGCCGCGCTCTATCTGGCGTCCGACGCCTCTGCCCTGATGACCGGCAGCGCGATGATGCTGGACGGAGGCTGGACCGCCGAATGAGGCCGCATTGAACCGTTCCCCCTATCGGGAATTGGCCCGGAACGGTGCGGGCCGCGGTGCGAATCCGGGCCAGCCGGGGCCGGCTGGGCGACATCTTGGGCCGCTGCTGTTCGCCCGTCGCGGACATGGCGCCCGCGCCCCGGATTTCGGCCTCGCGCATGAAAAAACCCCGAGGCATCGCCGCGGGGTCCGTTCATCGATGGGGAGTCTCAGAGGCCGCGGGCGACATGCTCGATATCGCCGCGGGTCAGGCCGATATCGGTCAGTTCGCGATCCGTCAGCCGGCTCAACTCGCGGCGGGTGATGCGGGCATCGTTCCAGGCGGCGATCCGCGCGGTCAGGCGTGCAAAGACTTGACCTAGGCTACCGGCGGCATGGTTATGGCTCAGTTCGACAGCGGACATCTTGGCACCTTTTTCATCTTGCCCATCCAGCGGGCATGTTTCGGACAAGGCGGATATAGTCCGGGCACAGCGCGGGCAGTAGTCGCGATCCCGGCAAAGCAGCCATGCATTCTGCGCCGCAGCATGACGGCCGGCAGGCGCCTCGTGCCGTCCGGCGGGCGGCTTGGGATGGCGCGCGGATCCGGGTTATCCGCCTCGGGCCGCTGCGCGAGGCTTCTGCCTGGTGTTCGAGAGGGCGCGGAAATAGGTGGCTGCGCCTATTGCCGCCGTGCGCGACAGGCTGATCGCCTGCTCGGGGCTGACGGGGCGGAATGCCACCGCATCCCGCGGCCGCAGCTGGACAAAGGAATCGAGGTCGCAATCCAGCACTGTCGCGATCTTTGGATAGCCGCCCGTGGTCTGGTGATCGGCCAGCAGAACCGTGGCCACGCCGTCGCCCGCAATCTGGACCGATCCCCTGACGATGGGTTCGGATGGCATGTCCAAGGCGGCATGGGGGGCAATGGAAGGCCCCGCCAGCCGGACCCCCATGCGGTCCCATGCATCGGTCATGCGCCAGGTGCCGGAAAGGAAGGCCGAGATCGCTTCTGCACTGAAGAAACGCTGCTGCGGCCCCATGGTGACGCGCAGCTCTCTGCGGGGCCGGGCGGCGACCGGGCATGGGATGCTGCCCTCGCGCTCTTCCCGCCGCGCGGCATCGGCGATCACCAGGCGCGCGCCGGTCGCCAGGCGACCGCCGCCGAAGCCCGAAATCGCATGGGTGGACGCGCTGCCGAGCCAGCGCGGCGATCGGAGCAGCCCGGCAAAGGCCAGATAGCACCAGCTTCCCCATGGCCCCGGACGAACGGTCAGCCTTTCCCCGGCCCGCAAGGTCGCGACGGTCCATGAGCTGCGCCTGGTGCCGGCATGCTCGACGATGAAACCACCGCCCGCGACCGCGAAGCTGACCGTGCCCGAAAGGCATTCCAGCGCCAGCCCGCCCAGCGAGATCTCGATGCCGGGGGCGCCGGCCGGGTTGCCAAGCGCGATATTCGCCGCGGCGAACGAGCGGCGATCCATCGCGCCCGAGCCCGGCACGCCATAGCGCATCAGCCCCGGCCGTCCGCCGTCCTGCACCGACACATGCGGCCCGGCGAAACCGACCGAAAGAACCGTCCCGCTCATTTCCCGACCTCTGCATCGTATTCGGCACGGCCGATCCGGCGAAACCGCACCCGGTCGCCGATGTCGAACAGGAACGGCCGCTCGGGGTCGTCGGTCAGGATGCGGGTGGGGGATCGGCCGATATTCCACCAGCCGGTCGGCATGGTGATGGTCGAAACGAGGCATTGCGGGCCCGCGATCAGGACGCTGCCCGCCGCGACGCCCCGCAGCGCGGTGGGCTTGCGGGGCATGCGGATCGCCTCCGGCACGCCGGCGAGATAAGCATATCCCGGCGCAAAGCCGTACATGAAGACCTCGTATTGCCCGGCCAGATGTGCGGCGATCACGGCCTCTTGCGACAGGCCGGCGGCCTGGGCCACCGCCGCGAGATCGGGAGAAAGACCGTCGTCATAGCAGACCAGAACCTCGCGCAAGCCTGGCCTTTCCCCGGCCGGCGCGGCCTGCTGGCATAATTGCCGGGCCTTGCTTTCGGCCATGGCGTGATCGCAGACCAGGGGGTCGAACCGGATCAGAATCCCGGCATAGGCCGGAACCGCCTCGAGAAAACCGTCAAAGGGCGCCGCAGCCAGGGCCCGGTCCAGTTGAAGCACCCGGGCGTGGATGCCAGGGTCGATCCTGTCGCCGAACTCCACCAGGATGCCATGCTCGGCCACGGGGCTGAAAACCGGAAAGCAGCGGCCAGGGCTGGCGGCAGCGCCCATGTCACGCCCGGCCTTCGACCTGCAGGAAGGGTGCGACGGCGATTCCCGCCGCGTCCAGCCGCGCCCGGATGGCTTGCGCCATGGAAACCGCGCCCGCGGTATCGCCGTGAACGCAGACCGATTGCGCGGCCAGCGGGATCGGCGCGCCTTGGATCGCCGGCATCAGCCCGGTCTCCAGAAAGCGGATCAGGCGGTCCGCGACCTCTTCGACATCATGCAGCACCGCGCCGGGCTGTGACCGGGGAACCAGCCTGCCGTTGGGCAGATAGGCGCGGTCGGCAAAGATCTCGGAGAATACCTCGGCTCCTGCCGCGCGCGCCGCCAGCTCCAGATCGGTCCCCGAGATCGCCAGCACCGCCAGATTTCCCGGCAAGGCCGATACCGCGGCGACGATGGCATCCGCGACGGTGCGATCATCCGCGGCAAGATTGCCAAGCGCCCCATGCGGCTTGACATAGCGCACCCGCGCCCCCGCCAGCGCGGCGATGCCCTGCAAGGCGCCGACCTGCGCCGCGACCATCCGCCCGATCCGGGCGGGTGGCATGGGGATCACCCGGCGCCCGAACCCCTCGCGGTCGGCATAGCCCGGATGCGCGCCGATGACGACGCCGCGTTCCGCCGCCTGCCGCAGGGTGGCGAACATCGTTTCGGGGTCGCCGGCATGGCCGCCGCAGGCGATATTGGCCGAGGTGACGACATCGAGCATCGCGGCATCGTCCCCCATCGTCCAGGGCCCGAAGCCTTCGCCAAGGTCAGAGTTCAGATCAATCTTCATTCCGTCCTCCCGCATGCGGCCGCCCGGCCTGTCGACCGGGCGCGCCAGCGGCGCAACCCGTCGTTCCCGGCCAAGGTGGCGAGCATCTCGAAGCCCAGATGGAACACGCCTTCGCCCTTTCGTCCAGAGGCCGGCTGCGGTGGCGAAGCCTCATGTCCTCTGCGTCAGGACCATCGGTGCGGTGATTGCGGCAGGCATGCCACAGGAAAACGCCGACGCAAGAACACCGCGGCACCGGGGAATCCCCGCCTGGCCTTGCTCCGGATAACGTCTTCCCCGCAAGGCATGTTCCTCACCGCGCATCAAGGTCGCGCCAAATCCTCAGCAGCGCCGCTTCGAAGGTGGCGCTGTTGTAACTGGCATTGACCACCTCGCTTGCATGGCGGCGAATGGCATCAAGGCGTGCCGGCGCAGTGGCATATTCAGCCACCGTGGCTTCCAGAGCATGCACTAGGCCCAGGGTATCATCCTCGGTCACGGGAATGCCGGTTTCGGGGGTAAAATACTCCCGCCCGCCAAGCCCCGTGTAGCCCACGACGATGCAGCCCGCCGCCATTGCCTCGGCGGCAGGAAAGCCGATTGATTCCATGCGCAGCAGCGAGATGAAAAACTGGCTGCGCTGCAAGTAATCCGACACGTCCAGGCGCGGCATGTTGTCGATTTCTTCGATCCGGTATCCCTTTAATCGACCTCGACGCTCCAGCACGTCAACGATCTGCCGTGCCTCTGCCGACCGTTTGCGCGGCATATAGGTGATCAACCGCTCTTTTTCCTCGCGAAAGGGGAAATCCTCGGGCTTCATGGAGACCGGAAGATGATAGCCGGTTTCGATATTCAGAAGATCGAACTGATCAAGGCAGATTTTCGACACGCCCAGGAACCACTCCGCGCGCTCGCGGATGTCGAGCCCTTTCTCCATGGCTTCTGCATGGGCCTCCTGGAAGGCGAAGGGGTTTTGTACGAATACGCCCAGACGGGAACCTGGGAAAGCCGTCATCGCGGCCGTGATCATGAATTCCGGTATGACCAGAATATCGTCTGCGCCGGGCCGCAATGGCTCCAGAGGCCCGCCGCGAAACCTTTGGCCCAGAAGCATGAACGGCGACATGAGCCGGGCCCGTTTTCCGTCGAGCCCCAGTCTTTGCCGGGCGATATAATAGTCGTAGGTATAATAGCGCGGCGGCTTGTCCGGATGATCAAGATAGCCGGCGGCCGGGCTGTTGTGCAGAATGGCGGCGTCATAGCCCGCCCGGCACAGCGCAGCCACTGTATCATAGATGACGGCGATCCCCCCCGATGCCGTTTGGGTGTCGGGACAAAGGAAGAGATAGCGACGTACCATGGCACCCGGGAAGCTGATTTCCAGAAAACATGTTGAAGAAAGCAACGCGAGTCAATGGAGCACCGGTGAAGGCGGCCGGTTTTCCCGGCCCGGCTTGGTACAGTGATACCGCCGACAGGGATCGCAGACCCGCTTGCGCGCTGGCGAACCGCACCCTGGCGCTGGAATGCATGGTCATCGGACAGGCGGCCGGCGCGGATTGTCATCACCCCCTTTTCACCCGCATGCCGTGTCGGTATCTTTGGGATTGGCAAGCGTAATTTGCTTTCGCAAACTGGAAATGCTGCATGCTGATGTCCGACAAGGCGCCGTATATCCCGTCAATCGCGCTGTTGACCTTTGTCCTTGAAGAGCATCATTGCGTGATTCTCGAGGATTGGATCGCCTTTTTTGACCATCCGATCGCCGAGCTGGTTGTGCATTTTGGTGGGGATCCCGGCATTGCGGCCCGCGTTCGGCAGTTATGCGAGGCGCATGGCATTCGCCTGCATGACATGGGCATGACGACGCCACAAGAAACCACCGAGGCGGAACAGCAGCTTCTGGCAGAGCAGTTCGATGCGGTCACGGCCGATCTTGGATGCGTGGTGCGCCTGGATACCATCCCATATCGCGCCGGGCAGAAGGCCTGGCAGGATGCCGCCCTTGCCTTGATGAAAGAGACGGGGGCCTGCTTCATCACCGGCAGCACATTACCTTATCGCGCAGACCGGCCCACGACCAGGCCGGGGTTCATGTTGACGCAAAGCATCAGCAACTGTTTTCTGATCATCCGGCCTGAAATATGGAAGATGCTTCAGGCCGGAACCAAGGAGTCCGAATCGAAATACGGAAGGTTCCTGGTCGAAGGCGCCGCCGAGGATTATGTGGCGGAAAACGATCTATGGGGATTGCGCCTTGTCAATCGTGACGACATTCGTGTCTTTCATTGTCAGGAATGGGGATTGCGATTGCTGCGCATCCGCGATTCCTTTCGGAAAGGACATGGGATTTCTTCGTTCCTGAAGGGATACCAGGACGATTACCTTTACGAAAATGCACGATATTACATGCAGCGCCGGGAATCGGCGCTGCGACGGGCCCGCATTTTCCTGGGCTATTGGCGCCGAAGGCTTTTCAGCGGTTCGTGAGGCGCTGGGCCGTGGTGCTTTGGCGGCCGATCAGCGCCAGCGCATATCCAGCATGATCCGGTTTTCGTCATACATCGGAACCGTTGAGCTTCGATGCTGGCCCGCAAGCAGCAGGGTGAGTTTCGGCGTCAGCCCGAACTCGATGCCCAGCGTGCGAATATCGTCCCGCCGCGGCGTTCCGAAAAGGGTGGAGCCCTCTTCCCGCTGCCAGCCGATGCCGAAGGTCACGGGCCGCTTCCTGATCGGGCGGGTCAGCGACAGCCCCGCCCGGTAGCGGATGGCGTTATGGCCGTCGACCCTTTCGCCGGCGGAAAGCCGAAGCCCGACCGCGCCGATCCCGGAAAGGGCGCTATCGAGCGACAGATCCGCAAAGGCCTGGCGATAATCCTTGCGCCAGGTCTGCCGCAGGCCCAGGGACAGCTCGTGCAGACCGCCCGCCATCTCGAAAAGCCCGCTGCCGCGCAGGCCGGTCCAGGCCAGGTGGCTGTTGGACAGATCCGTCCGGCCAAAGGCGTAGCCGCCGCACAGATCGACAAAGCGCCATTCGCCCAGGTGCTGCGCCACGCAGGCCCCCAGCCCCAGATCCTGGCGCGAAAGGTCATGCCGCGGCGAATAGACCGCCGTCGCCTGACCGGCCAGCCGCAGCACGCGGCCCGGAGCCAGCCGGTACCGGGCGTTGCCAGAGGCGGCAAGGCCCAGGACCAGTCCGCCGCGGGCGCGGCTTTCCGGGCTGACCGTCAGGTCGATCCCGCCGACGGTCAGGGTTTCGCCGGGAATGCCGCCGTTGATATTGTCATCCCATCGCAGCAACGGCCGGGCCGTGAGATGTCGCGACAGCAGGGCCGGTGCCGGGCGCCCGTCGCGCAGCATCCCTTCCTGATGCAGCAACCGTGCCAGCAGCGGCGCCTGCCCGGCGGGACGGTCGCGCATCAGCGCAAAGGCCGCCAGCCGGGGGGAACCGGACAGCAGGGCTGCCTCGGTCCGGTCGGGCTGCTGCGCCCAGGCCGGCAACGCCAGGCAGGGCAACAGGCAGGCTGCCAAGGCCCAGGTTCGCCAGCCAGCCTTTCGCGATGCGCGCGGCATTCGGCGGGTCAGCGTTCAGCGACGAAGCCGCTGTCGCCAAAGACCGTGCCGGTGGCGCCGTCATATTCGACCGTGCCGGTGATGTTTCCCCGGACGACCTCGGCATTGCTGCCCCGGAACGTCCCATCCAGGACAAGGTCAAGGCCGATGTCGCCTCGGTCGCCACCGCCAAGGGTGCCCGCCGCCCGGCCCGACATGCCGCTGCCGCTGATGCTGCCGCCGGTGATCGGCAGGCTACCGGTCAGGGTGGGCCCGTCCTCGACGCCGACCTCGTGGATTTGCCCGGAAATGCTGCTGTTGGCGAAATTCGCATTGAGGGCGATCTTGCCGATCGCGGCCTCGTATCCGGGATCGCCGACATCGACCGAGCCGCCGGTCATGTTCATTTCCACGAAGGCATAGCCGTCATAGGTCGCGCTGCCGGTCGTCGGCATGGCGCCGGTGCCAGTCTGTGCAAGGCTTTCGGTGCGTTCCACCATCTCCATCATGGGCCCGTCATGGTCAAGGAAGGTCTGGCCGTCGGCTGTGCCGCCACCACCCCCACCCCCGCCACCGCCACCGCTGCCCCCGCCGGGTGCGCCGGCGCTTCCGGACCCGCTGCCGCCGCCGCAGCCCGCCAGCGCAAGGGTGATTGACGTGACCAGGACGCCGCTGAAGATTTTGGCCATCTGCATGAAACCCTCCATGAAAATCTGGAACCACGGGCGCAAGGCCCAGTGCCGATTACAGGGCCGGGCAGGGGGCCTGTCTTCACCCGTTTGGGTGAAAGGCGGCGCGAAATGCCTTGTCCGCCGCCGCCGCGACGGGCAGGGGCGCCAGCAGCATCAATACGGCCCTGGCCGCTCGGGAAAAGCTGGTGCGGGATATCGGCGCGACCTTCGGGCCGGGTCTCGGCTCGGCCCTGCGGCTTTCCGGGGGCCGAAGCTGCGTGCAGCGGCCGGGGACAAGGGCTGACCGGGCCGGGGCCCTGCGAGGATCGCGCATCCCGTGATGGGGCAGGGGGAAGACAGGGCGGGGGCAAGGCTCTGCGCCCGGCGGCGGGCCATGGGCCGATGCCCCCGAAGCCGTGCGCAGCGCCGGGCATTGACCCTGCTTGGCGGTGCGTTAGCGGGATCGACCCCTGGCGAGGGTGCGGCAGGGCGGGCCTTCGGCCTCAAGGCTGCCGCATGGGCAGGCGTGATCGCCGGGGGAATGGCTGGCGTGATACCAGGCCAGCGCCAGCAGCGCCACCGATCCGGTCAGGCAATAGGTGGCGATGATCCACAGCAGCCCCCCGCCCACCAGCCAGACCAGCCCTGCGGCCGCCAGGGCCGTCAGAATCGCAAGGATGACGATCCCGGTCGGAAAGCCGCCCTCGTGAATGATTTCGTATCGGCAGAGAGGATCCTGCAAGCACTTTTCCATGGCGCGGTTCCTTCAGTGCAAAGGGGATGGATAGGGCGCCAACACGCGCAAACAGAAACCGCAGGACATCATGAAGCAGTCGCGTTCGGGAAAGATGGCGAACAGCGTGGCATCCTCTGGCAGCCGGATGTCAAGCCGCGCGGCGGTCGGCCTGTCGAGGCAGGCCGGGTTCTCGTCCCCGTCCGGCATTCCCGGAACCGGAACCTGCCAGTGCAGCGAGACCGCAACCCCGTGCGAGGAGCGGCCCGACCCCAGGCGACCCTGCGCGATGCCGAACAGCAGGCCCGGCATGTCCGGCGAGCAGTTGCAGAAAATGTCAAGGATCTCGACATGATCGCCGGAAAGCGGATCGAAAAGCATATCTCCGACGCGCAGGGATTGCACGGGCACCATGGTCCCGCTGCGGCGGACCTGAACGGGGATGTGTTCTGCAAGCATGGTTGCCTCCGGTTCCGTATCGCCTTTGCGGATCTGTTCCCTTCCGGCCGCGGTCCGCCACGCCGCGTCGCTCGCCGCCCCGAGGCGATGCGAGCGAGGCGCCGCAACCGGTTCGCACCGTGACGTGTCAAAGCATCCGATCCAGCACCGCCCCGCGCGGGGCGGGGCTGCCGGCCTTCTTGTTCTTGCGCCAAACGGCAAGATGGTCCTGCCGCTGCGGGGATTGGGGCCCTGTCGGCGCTGCTCGGCCACCGCCAGGGCCTTGCGGTCGGCGCGACGGCTGTTTCCGTCCCCTCCGACCGCCTGGTCGCCATGGTCCGGGGCATGGCCGCAGGCCCGCCCCGGTCAGCATCAGCCCACCTTGCCCCAAGTGAACGGTTGCTTGCCATTGGTGACCAAGCGTTGCACCAGGTGCCGCCCCTGCCGGCCGCGCAGCAGCAGCCGGGCCGCGATCGGCGCCTCGCGTTCGGGCCGGGCCAGTTCCGGGAAGAGCGTGAAGATCTCTTCCCGCGCCTCCGGCCCCAGCGCCTTCATCGCCTCGGGGCCGGTGAACAGGCTTTCCGTGGGCGCACCGTTCGAGAAGACCACCTCGTGCCGGTCGAACATGAAGTGCCAGTATTCCACTTCCTGCATGTCCTCGACCACCTCGACGCCGTCCAGACCCAGCAGGTGCCGCGCGGCCAGTAGGACCTCGGCCTCGCCGACCATCCGCCGCGCCACGACCGAGCGCAGCAGCACCCGGTGCTGGGGCGAGACGATCAGGTCGCGCTCGGGCAGGTTCTCGCCCAGGGCCTCGGCGCGGATGCGGATCGGGCGCAGCTTGGGCTGTTCGGCCAGTTCCTCGGCCGAAAGCACGCGTTTGCCGATCCAGGAAAGCTCCTTGTAGCCGTGGTCCAGCGTCATGACTTTCATGCCGGGTTCCAGCTTCTCGACGGGAATCTCGCCATCCTCGGTCTTGATCAGGGTGCCGCGCAGGAAGCAGACGACGCCGGTGTTTTCCGTGGTCAGCTGGCTGGCCTGGACGGGATTGCCGGCACCGTCCAGGATGCGCAGCCCGCCGACCGCATCCAGCACGCCGTCGTCCTGATCCGCGCGCAGCCAGTGCAGGGCGTTCTTGTAGGTCTGCCCCGGATTGGCGGCATTCCAGGCTGCCAGCGTGGTATCGTTGTAGAAGGCGGCAAGGTCGACGAAGTCGTTGTTGTCGGCCTGACCGTCCCCGATGCCGGTAACGGCGTCGAAATCGGTGATCAGGTCGCCGCCGTCATCGACGACGAAGCGGTCGGCGCCCGCACCACCGGTCAGCGTATCCGAGCCCTTGCCGCCGATCAGCGTGTCGTTGCCGGTGCCGCCGTCCAGGATATCGTTGTCGGCCCCGCCGTGCAGGCTGTCGTTGCCATCGCCGCCGATCAGCGTGTCGTTGCCGTCGGAGCCCCGCAAGGTGTCGTTGCCCAGGCCACCGTCCAGAGAATCGTCGCCCGTACCGCCCTCCAGCGTGTCGTCGCCCGCACCGCCGATCAGCGTGTCGTTGCCAGTGGCGCCGGTCAGGTAGTCGTCGCCATCGCCGCCATCGAGCAAGTCGTCGCCGCTGCCGCCATAGAGCGAGTCATTGCCGGCGCCGCCATAGAGCGAGTCGTTGCCATCTCTGCCGTCCAGGCTGTCGTTGCCCTCGCCGCCTTCGATGTGGTCGTTGCCCAGGCCGCCGTTGACGGTATCGTTGCCCGCACCCGCCTTGATGATGTCGTCCAGCCCGTCGGTGCCGTCGATTTGATCGCCCTGGTGGTCGGTATAGCCGGGCCCCATGTTGTCGTCGCCTGGGGTGCCATCCACGATGCCGTCGCGCCCTTCCTGAAGCGTGGTGCCGGCATCCAGCGATTCCCAGTCGTAAAGCAGGCTGTCCTTGCCGATCAAGTCATTGCGCAGCGACGTCAGTTCGATGCGCGAGATCTTGAGCCCGGCCAGCTTGCTGGGCAGCAGCTCTCCCGGATCGCTGAACGTGCCGTCTCCGCCAACGATTTCGTGGGTCGGGACCGCGAAGACATCACCGTTTTCAAGCTGATACACGTTCAGCGCGATATCGTTCAGAACCTTTTCCTGGCCATTGCCGTCGATGTAATAGACGTTGCCCCAGAACAGCTGCTGCGAGTCGAGTTCGCTGAAGCTCGATCCGTTCTGGCCGCCAGAGGGGGTATTGGCGAAGCCCTCGTCATAGAGTCCGTCGGGGTTGGTCGCGGTGGCGCCGTAGTCGTTCGTAGCCAAAAGCCCGTCATTCGCCAGAGGATCGTGGCGGACCCAGAGCTGATGGATCGTGAACTGGTTGTCGCCCGGCATCCCCGCCGTGCCGGTATAGCTTCCCAGCAACCGGGCTGCCTCTTCCATCGTCCCGTCGCCCTGATGGGTGTCGAGGATTTCCTTGTTGCCAAGGTAGAAGGTATTCACGACATCATGGGTCGCCTCCCAGTCGTAAACGAGGTTGTCCTGGCCAATGGCGTCGGGGCGGACCGAGGTCAGTTCGAAACCCAGAATGTCCTTGCCGCTCAGGATGCTGGCCAGGATGATGCCGCCGTCGCCGGCGACCAGATTGCCCTCACCGCCCACGATTTCGGCGGTCGGCGCGACGTAGGTGTCGCCGTTTTCAAGTTGGTAGGCGTTGAAGGCGACATTCTTCAGAACCTTCTCGATTCCGTCGATGTCGCGGTAATAGACATTGCCAAAGAACAACTGCTGCGAGTCGAGTTCGCTGAAGGTGCCGTCAGCGCCAAGGAAACCTTCGTTCAGCAATCCATCGGGCGCGGAGGCGCTGGCGCCCCAGTCGTTCGACGCGACCAGGTGGTCGATGACCTCATGGACGGGTTGGACACCTTGATAGGTGAAACCGGTCCCATGGCCATAATAGCCGAGCAGAGCCGACGACCCTTCCATCACGCCGTTGCCCTGGACCGTGTCCAGGATGGGCCGGTTGCCGATGTAGAACGCCAGCCCGTGGCCGCCGGTCACGGCGGTGCTGCCGACCTGGCCGGTGATCTGGTCGTTCTGGTCGCTGGTGTTGCGGAGCGGATCGCCGGTGGCTGCCTCGACCGGATGCAGGGTGGTGGTGCTGTCCAGCGATTCCCAGTCTAAAAGCAGGCTGTCCTTGCCGATCGCGTCGTTGCGCAGCGACGTCAGTTCGATGCGCGAGATCTTGAGCCCGGCCAGCTTGCTGGGCAGCAGCTCTCCCGGATCGCCGAACGTGCCGTCCCCGCCAACGATGTCGCCGGAGGGTGCGGCAAACACGTCGCCATTTTCCAGCTGATAGACGCTGAGCGCGATGTTTGTCAGAACCTGCTCGTTTCCGGCGCCGTCGATATAATAGACGTTGCCCCAGAAAAGCTGCTGGCCGTCGATTTCGCTGAAACTGCTGGCACCCTGCCCGCCGGAGGGCGCATTGCCAAAACCGTCGTCATAGGTGCCGTCCGGGACCAGGGCGCTTGCGCCGTAATCGTTGGTCGCCATCAGATCGTCCAGCGCGAGCGGGTCTTGTGCCACCCACAATTCGTGGAACGTGAACTGCCCGTTGCCCGGCACACCGTTGACGGCCTTGTAGCCGCCCAGCAAGGATGCGGCGCCCTCCAACGTGCCATTGCCTTGGATGGTATCCAGGATGTCCTTGTTGCCAAGGTAGAACACCTTCACCGTGTCATGGACGGATTCCCAGTCGTAGATCGCGTTGTCCTGGCCAATCAGGTCGTTGCGCATCGAGGTCAGTTCGACCGAAAGGATGTTCTTGCCGCTCAGGATGCTGGGGATGGTCTCGCCGGGGTCGCCCACCACCGCCCGATCCGGTCCGCCGATGATCTCGGCGGTGGGTGCCATGAAGGTGTCGCCATTCTCGGTCTGATAGACGTTCATGGCGACGTTGGTCATGGTCTTGGTCAACCCGTCGATATCGACATAGGTGACATCGGCCCAGAAAAGCTGCTGCGAATCCAGCTCGCTGAAACCACCGCTGGGCGTGTTCGCGAAACCTTCGTTATAGAGTCCACCAGGATATATGCCGGCGAGATAGTCATTGGTCCACAGCACCGCATCTACGTTCAATGGATCGTGCTGGGTCTGAAGATTGTAGTATTGAAAGCCAGTGCCATGATCATAGCGGCCAAGCAATTCGGCGGCGCCTTCCATGATGCCGTTGCCCTGCACCGTGTCCAGGATGGGCCGGTTTCCGATATAGAAGACGTTGTTGATCCGATTCGTCATTTCTTATCTCCGCTATGGATCCGGGCCTTCACGATGCGAACACCGGGGAAAACGAGGGCGGGCTGCCCGTAAACTTTAAAAAACACACCAACTTCCGACACGGCGGGCTCCAACCATTTTGCACACTGAAGGCTGGTCGCATTCGGATTGCGTCCAGCCTAGGGTAGAAGCTTGCTAACCGAGGGGGGGCGCGCTTCCCAGCGCGATGCCGTGGAGCGACATGACAAATGAATAAAATGTCGTCGATTGCAGCTCGATTGTCATGGAATGACATTAACGGGAAATTAACACTTCCCTGATACATCTGGCGTAGCGTGAAATAGCATATGGTGGTGAAAGATGCCCCATTCCCTACCATCAGACGAGGTTTCCGACAGTGGTTCCGGGGCGAATCCCTTGGCAGGGCTGCCAAAAAACCAGCTCCAGGCCCCGGCCGACCCTGCCCCTGGGTTGAGTGCTGGCGTAAAGTGGTTAAATAGCCCGTCCATGATCAACGAAAAGACGGATCGGGTAAAGACGGACATGTCGAATTCGGCTCCATCGGCGCGGGACATGCGAAGCAGCCGCCTGGCCGATTCTCGAATCAATGTCGTCCTGTTGACGGGACGTAGGCTTTCGGTGACATCGGCACAGAGCTGGAGTGTAGTGACGGACCGTCATTTCCTGATTTTTTATGCGATTTCCGGCGTCTTGGTTGCCTATCTTTACCCGGTTCCCATCGAACCGCAGCCGCCGTGGTGGGAATTCGTGATCGTATTCGGGGCCATGGTATTGTTCTTTTACGTGGTCTTGGTCGCGGTGCTGCTGCTGATGGAAAAGGCCTGTCGTCGCTGGCCGCGGCTGGTCGTTCCGGTGCCGCTGATCACGTTGATCGCGTTGCTGGCCACGCTGGGCTTTTCGCGGGTCTACAATCCGGTCATGGTCGGGCCGGCCTGGTCCAATTTCAAGCCGCTTACGGAAGAATTCGTCCTGATCTACTTCGTGATCCTGAACCTGGAAATCCTGTTCTCGATCTTCGTGCTGCCCCGCACCAGGGCCTTCGCCCAGAGCGGCTGGACCCATTGGGACCGAATCCGTTCGGAAGCGCCTGCCGAACCGGCCGCGCCCAATCCGGCCGAGGCGCGGCCGTGGTTGCCCCCGCCGCAGGCGGCGCCCCAAGCGGCGCTCCAGGCAGCGCCGCAACTGTCGGCCCCGATGCCATCCACATCGCAGCAGGGGCCCGCGGCGCATCAACTGCCGGTGCCCATGCTGCGGCAGCCACCCCCGCCGCCGGTGCCGCCCCCGCCGCGCACGGTGCGGTTCGGCAGCTACAGCTGGCCGGTATCCGCCTTGCGGCTGATCCGGGCCGAGGAGCATTACATCCGTATCATTACCAAGGAGCAGGAGGTGCTGGTGCGCTATCGCCTGTCGGACGCGGTCTCGCAACTGCCCGAGGATGCGGGGATGCGGGTGCATCGGTCCTATTGGCTCAGCTACGACGCCATCGTCGACCATGCGCCTCTGCCCGACAGCAGGCTGCTGCTGACGCTTTGGAACGGGTCCACCGTCACCGTGCCGCGGGCCCATCGCAAGCGGCTGGAGGCGGCCTTTGCGGCCGGGCTGCATGCGGGAGGCCGGGATTGAGGCGATCGGCGCGACCCGCCCCCGCGCGGGCCTGGCGGGGACACCACCTGCCTTGCCCGCCGCCCGTTACCCGCTCGAGCTCGGCCGCGGCGACATATCGGCCGGCGTTGCGGTCGGCGGCGAGTGCCCGCAGGGTGATCGGGTCCAGCAGCACCATGGTTTCCGCGGTCTCCCGGGTGGGGGCGATGATCGGGCGGGAAAAAGGTCCGGCCATCGGCCAGCTCTGTTCCGGGAAAGGCTGGCCGAGGTTTGCGACCCCGGCTTTCCATCGCCGGCCAGCGGCTCCGGCCTGAACATGCGGTGGCATGTTTGAGATCTGCCGTAGAGAAGCGCGATCCGCAGGCCGTCGATCTCGCGCATGGCGATCCGCGTCTCGTAAAGCTCTCCCAGCAGTTCGGAGGCGAGGATCCGGGTCGGGGCTTCGGCGGCGAAGCTGCGGCCCTGCCGCATCGCGACGATGCGGTCGGACCGGCAGGAGGTGAAGGCGATGTCGTGCAGCAGCACCATCACCGTCTTGCCCGGCTAGCGCGGATTCGACTTAGTCCGGGTCATATCCGGCGGGCTCGAAGTAGTTCCGGCATTCCTCGGGGGTGAAGGCGGATAGACAGTCGGCGACGGCTGACCAGAGATCGTCAACGGTTCTGGCAGCGACCTTTCTGAGCAGTGCCTTGAGCTTGGAGAAAGCCATCTCGATGGGGTTAAAGTCCGGCGAGTATGGCGGGCGGAACAGGAGCCGTGCTCCAACTTTTTCGATGGCGTCGCGCACGCCGCTGATCTTGTGGGCGGGCAGATTATCCATGACCACGACGTCACCGGGGCGCAGCTCTGGTGCGAGCACCTGCTCGGCATAGGCGAGGAAGGCTGGTCCGTTCATTGGCCCATCGAGCAGCATCGGTGCCGCCATGCCAGATAGCCGCAGGCCCGCGGTAAAGGTGGTGGTCTTCCAATGTCCGTGTGGAATGGGCGCCCGGCATCGCTCGCCACATGGCGCTCGTCCTCGCAGCCGCGCCATCTTCGTGGATGCCGCGGTCTCATCGATGAAGATGAGCCTCTCGGGATCGAGATCGAGCTGGCCGTCGAACCAGGCTATGCGGCGGCGCAAGACATCGGGACGCTGCTGCTCTGAGGCATGCGCCGTCTTTTTTTGGCCGTCTTTTTTTGAACGTGATGCCGCGCCGGTCAAGAAACAGCCAGACCGTCGAGGGCGCCACCCGCACGCCGCGCTCGCCAGCAAGGCGCTCGCCGATCTCAGCAAGAGTGATGTCCGGTGTCTTCTCGATGAGGCCCGGAATGAAGGCCGCGTGCGTATCAAGCTTCGAGCGCGACGGCTGTCCCTGCTTGCGCGCTTCCATCTCGCCGGTCTCGCGATAGCGGCGATACCAGGCCCCGGCCGTCGAGATGCCGATGCGGAAGCGTCGTGCCGCCTCCCGCGTCGAAACCCCATCTTCGATCGCGGCAATTACCCGACCGCGAAGGTCTCCGCTCAGGCTCCTCGTCTTAGGCTCCTCGTCATCATCTCCTCCTGGCAAATCACAGGAGCAGTGAATCAGACATTGTTCATCGCGTGAATCCTCAAAGCGACCCGGTGTTCGTCAAATTCGCTCTAGTCGCGGCGGGGCCCGGCAGGCCGTTGATCCGCATGGCGGCAAAGCGCGCGCGCAGCCAGCGCGCGGCTGGGCCGCTGGGGCGCTGCTTGTGCCAGACCAGTTCCAGCGCCACCGGCCAGTCGGCGCCGTCGAATTGCAGCGGTGGCGTCACCAGGTCGTCGCGGACCGGAGAACTCTCGATGATATGGTCCGGGACCAGCGCCCAGCCGATGCCCTGCCGGACCATTTGCAGGATGACCCAGTGGCTTTCGACCCACCAGACCTCGGCCGCCGTGCGCAGGCGCTGCTTTTCCGGCCCCTCGCTGCGCACCGCCACCATCAACTGGCGGTGGCGCTTGAGTTCTTCCCAATCGACGAGCGTATGCGCCAGCGGATGATCCTTGCCGCAAACGAGCTTCAGGGGCACCCAGCCCAGGGTGTGAAAGGCAATCTCGGTCGGCAGGATTTCCTGGCGCCACATCACACCGATATCGGCCTTGCCGTCCAGCACCAGCCGGCTGACATCCTCCATCATCGGGAACAGCAGTTCCAGCTCGACATGCGGGAAATGCGCGGCGAAATCGGCGAAAAGCGTGCCCAGGGGCTGTTCGGGGTAAAGCTCGTCGATGGCGACGACCAGCCGGTGCTCGACATGCGCGGTCAGGCTGGCGGCGACGCCGATCAGGTGCTCGCGGCGGTCCAGCACTACCCGGGCCTCGGCCAGCAGCCGCTCGCCCGCCGGGGTCAGCACCGGGTTGCGCCCCTCGCGGCTGAACAGCGCGACGCCCAGGTCGTCCTCCAGGTTCGAGACCTGGGTGCTGATCGCCGACTGCGCCTTGCGCAGCGCCCGCCCGGCCGCCGAGAACGAGCCGTGCTGCGCGGCGGCGACAAAGGCTTCCAGCTGGTCCAGCGATACGGTCATCGATCCATCTCGTTTTCAGATGGAAGCTAACTTGGCTCTGCGGAGAATCAAGATAGAAACGGCGCAACACGCAACAACGGAAAGAATCGGATCATGACGATGCGCAGTTTCCCCGACCGGGTGCGGCATGCGCTGATGTTCGAGACCATCGGCCTGGCGATCATCACCCCGGCGACGGCCTGGCTTTACGACAAGCCGATGCTGGACATGGGTGTGGTGGGGGTGGGGGCGGCGACGCTGGCGACGGTCTGGACCTTTGTCTTCAACCTGGGCTTCGACCATGCGATGCGGCGGCTTCATGGCCATACCCGCAAGGCGCTGCATCACCGGCTGCTGCATACGGTGCTGTTCGAGGGCGGGCTGCTGGTCATGCTGTTGCCGCCGATGGCCTGGTATCTGGGCATGACGCTGTGGCAGACGCTGCTTTTGGACCTGTTCATCGTGGCCTTCTATCTGGTCTACAACTTCGTCTTCAACATCGCCTATGACCGGATCTTTCCGCTGCCCGACATGCCGCGCGGGCAGCCGGCCTAGCCGGGATCGCGGGCGATCTCGTCCAGCAGGAAGGCGCGGAACCTGCGGATGCTGGGCCGGTTGCGGCGGCCCTTGGGATAGACCAGCCAATAGCTGCGGCCGTTCTGCGCCACCAGCGGGAAAGGCTGGATCAGCCCTCCGGTCGCCAGTTCGAAACGGAAGAAGCGCGGCGTCAGCAGCGCGACCCCGTAACCCTCCAGCGCCGCCCGCGCCTCGTGCAGGTCGGTCGAAAGCGTCAGGCCCGGCTGGGGCGGGGTTTCCCAGAAATCCACCCCCGCTTCGCGCATCCAGACCGCCCAGTTCGGGTCCACCCGGTCCAGCAGCGGCAGTTTCAGCAGGTCGGCCGGCTCGTGCAGATCGTGCCTTTTCGCCAGTTCGGGCGACAGCATGGGCGTGTATTCGATGGGCATCAGGAAATGCGTCTCGAGCCCCGGCCAGTTGCCGTCGCCGGCGCGGATCGCCACGGTGATGTCCTCGCGCCCGAAATCGACCAGGTTGTCGGCAGTCTCCAGCCGCACGGCCAGGTTCGGGTTGTTCATCTGGAACTTGCCCAGCCGCGGCGACAGCCAGGCCCCGGCAAAGGTCGGCACGGTCGAGATCGACAGGGTCGAGACCGAATCCGCCGAAGGGTCGGCATAGGCCTCGCGCAGCATGTCAAAGGCGTCGATGGTGGGGCGGGCGAACAGCGCCCCGGTCTCGGTCAGCACGATGCCGCGCGGCTTGCGCAGGAACAGCGGCGTCGCCAGCCGTTCTTCGAGCAGGCGGATCTGGTAGCTGACGGCGGCCTGGGTCATGCCCAGTTCCTCGGCGGCGCGGGTGAAGCTCAGGTGCCGCGCCACCGCCTCGAAGGCGCGCAGCGCGGCGAGGGGCGGGATGGACATAAGGCTGCCTTATGGGTGCTTGCCGAGGCTTTGTTGGTCAAACCGGCGCCAGACTAGCATGATCGCGTCATGGATCAACCATGACACCGAAAGGAGGGCTGAAAATGTCCGACCATCCTGCATGCGACCGTGAACGCCCTTTCCTGCCGGTCCTGCCGCGGCTGTTCGCCCTGCTGCGGCGCGATAAGCCCAGCCTATCGCCTTGCCTGGACCGGATGGCGGCGCTGGATCATCCGGCGACGCGCCGGGCGCTGGCCGATCTGCCCGAGCATCTGCTGCGCGACATCGGCGTGACGGATACCCGCAGCGACGCGGCCACCCCCTCGCAGGACGGCGAGGCGTTGCGCCGTCATCTGTGGTAGAGCCGGCCTGCCACGCGCGCCCTTGAAAGCTTGGCGCGCGGGGCAGCCGGATGTCCGGGCCGGCGCTCAGCCCGCATCGGATTTGCAGCGCAGCAGGGCCAGGACGAAGACCGCCGCCACGCCCGATCCGGCATAGAGCGCCGGGCTGCTGACCGGGCCGCAAATTCCGAACAGGCATCCCGCCAGGACGGAAAGCGTCGCCACCATCACCGAGACGATCAGGACACCCATACTGCGGCCGTCGCTGTTGCGCAGGTCCGTCGAATATGCGGGAATTCTTTGGGCCGGTCGCCGCCTGTCATTGCTTTGCATGCCTGTGCGCACTGATTCGCGTATCTACGAAGCAGACTATATAGACAAAAACCTGGCGGGATCCCGACAAAAGCGCCGAAACGCATCGGGGCGCTTCGACGCAGGGGCAGGCGCGGCCCGCCAAGCCCGGATCAAAGATGGATCGCGGCGAATTTCTTTTCGTCGATGCCCAGGCGGCGCAGGTCGGCTGCGGCGGGGCGGCGATGCGCTTCGGCCGCCGAGGCGACGGCGATGGCGGCCCGCAGGGTCGAAAGGGCCGAGGTGAGCGAATGATAAGCGCGGTGCATTTTTCTGCCTGTCTTCTAGGTTTCATCGAGTATTTCGATGACAGACAGATGGGCCTCGCCCGGCCTTTCTGCAACGCGGCAAAACGGCAAGGCGGCCATGACGCCAGCACATGGCGGGCCCGGCCCTTGTCGGGCCGGGCGGGGGTCAGTCCTCTTCGCCGGCCAACTGGCTCAGCATTTCGCCCTTGCCGCGGGCGCGCAGGATCAGCGGCACGATCAGCGCCAGGGCTGCGATGCCCAGCAGCACCGCGGCGATGGGCGATTGCACCAGCGTCGTCCAGTCGCCCTGGCTGATCGACAGCGCCCGGCGCAGCTGCTGCTCGGCCATCGGGCCCAGGATCAGGCCGACGACGATGGGCGCGATCGGATAGCCGAACAGCCGCATCACATAGCCCAGCACGCCGAAGGCCAAGAGCATCCCCAGCTCGAAGGCCGAGGGGTTGGCGCCGATGGTGCCCAGCGTCGCGAACAGCAGGATGCCGGCGTAAAGCCAGGGCTTCGGCACCGTCAGCAGCTTCACCCACAGCCCGATCAGCGGCAGGTTCAACACCAGCAGCATGGCGTTTGCGATCAGCAGGCTGGCGATCAGCCCCCAGACCAGCGTCGGGTTGGTGGCAAACAGCAGCGGGCCGGGCTGCAGCCCGAACTGCTGGAAGCCCGCCAGCATGATCGCCGCCGTGGCCGAGGTGGGCAGGCCCAGCGTCAGCAGCGGCACCAGCGTGCCGGCCGCGCTGGCGTTGTTCGCGGCCTCGGGGCCGGCGACGCCCTCGATGGCGCCATTGCCGAATTCCTCGGGATGCTTGGTCAGCTTCTTTTCGGTGGCATAGGACAGGAAGGTGCCGATCTCGGCCCCGCCCGCCGGCATGGCGCCGATGGGAAAGCCGATGGCGGTGCCGCGCAGCCAGGGCTTCCACGAGCGCGCCCAGTCGCGGCGGCTCATCCAGACCGAGCCCTTGACGGCCGTCACCTCGTCATCGACCTGCACGCGCTGGCCGGCGATATACAGCGCCTCGCCCAGGGCGAACATGGCGACGGCCATGGTCGTCACCTCGATCCCGTCCAGCAGTTCGGGCATGCCGAAGGACAGCCGCGCCTGGCCGGTCAGCTGGTCGATACCGACGCAGGCCAGCGCCAGACCCAGGAACAGCGAGGTCAGCCCGCGCAAGGCCGAATCGCCGAAGGCGGCCGAGACGGTGACGAAGGCCAGCACCATCAGCGCGAAATATTCGCGCGGACCGAAGACCAGCGCCAGCTTGACGATGCTGGGCGCCAGGAAGGCCAGCAGCAGCGTCGCGATCAGCCCGGCGATGAAGGATCCGATGGCGGCGGTGGCCAGCGCCGGTCCGCCGCGGCCCTTGCGGGCCATCTTGTTGCCTTCCAGCGCGGTGATGATCGAGGCGCTTTCGCCCGGCGTGTTCAGCAGGATCGAGGTGGTCGAGCCGCCATACATGCCACCGTAATAGATGCCGGCGAACATGATGAGCGAGCCGGCCGGGTCCAGCCGGTAGGTGACAGGCAGCAGCAGCGCCACGGTCAGCGCCGGGCCGATGCCGGGCAGCACGCCGACGGCGGTGCCCAGCGTCACGCCGATCAGCGCGTAAAGCAGCATCATCGGGTCGGCGGCGGTGCCGAGCCCCTGCATCAGGAATTCGAATGCGCTCATGGCTCAGCCCCGCGGAAAGACCAGATGCTCAAGCGGCCCGGCGGGCAAATGCAGCATCAGAAGTTGCGAGAAGATCGCCCAGACCACGAAGGCGAAGACGATGCCGATGGGAATGGTCATCGCCAGGTTGCGCTTGCCGAAGGCCCGCGCGGTAAAGGCGAAGAGAATGCCCGTGGCGATGGAAAAGCCCGCCGCATGCAGCAGCATCAGCTGCAAAGCCAGGCCCGCGATGATCCACAGGATCGGCAGGGCATTCTGGGGCGGGCGCTGCGGGAAATCGCCGCGCAGGGCCTCGATGGCGGTCCAGGCGGCCAGGCCGATCAGTGCGAAGCCCACGACGCGCGGAACACTGGCCGGGCCGATGCCGGAATAGCCGCCCAGATCGGCCAGCCGCGCGCTGTCCCACAGCATCACGGCCCCAACCACCACCAGCCCGGCGGCGATGACCAGCGCCGCCGTATCCCGGCGGCGCGGCGGTTCATGGCGATTGCCGCTCATTTCACCAGACCGATGTCCTTGAGGATCGCCTCGGTCGCGGCGACATCCTGTTCAAGCTGGGCCTCGAATTCGGGACCGGCCAGATAGGTATCCATCCAGCCCTTGTCGGAAAGCTGCTTTTGCCAGTTTTCCGACTTGGCCATCTTCTCGATATCGGCGGTGACCTTGGCCTTCTGCTCGTCCGACAGGCCCGGCGCGGCGGCGACCATGCGCCAGTTTTCCAGCGTCACGTCCAGCCCGGCCTCTTGCAGGGTGGGCGCATCGACGCCCTCCAGCCGCTCGGGCGAGGTGACGGCCAGCAGCCGCAGCGTGCCGGCCTGGATCTGGGCCTCGAACTCGCCCAGCGAGGAGATGCCGGCCGTCACCTGGTTGCCCAGGATCGCCGCCAGCGCCTCGCCGCCGCCGGAATAGGCGATGTAGTTGATCCTGGTCGGATCGACGCCCGCCGCCTTGGCGATGAGGCCCACGGCGATATGGTCGGTGCCGCCGGCCGAGCCGCCGGCCCAGCTGACCGCGCCGGGATCGGCCTTCAGCGCCTCGATCAGCCCGTTGATGTCCTGGATGGGCGATGCGGCGGGAACCACGATCGCCTCGTATTCGCCGGTCAGCCGCGCGATGGGGGTCACGTCCTTGAGCGAGACGGGCGAATTGTTGGTCAGGATGGCGCCGACCATGACATAGCCGCCGACGATCAGCGCGTCCGGGTTGCCCTTGTTCTGGCTGGCGAATTGCGCCAGGCCGATGGTGCCGCCGGCGCCGGGCACGTTCTGCACCTGCACCGATTTCGAGATGCCTTCCTCTTGCAGCACGGTCTGCATGGTGCGGGCGGTCTGGTCCCAGCCGCCGCCGGGGTTGGCCGGGGCGATGATGGTGTAATCGGCCATGGCCGGCAGGGCCGTGGCCGCCGCGAACAGGCTGGCGAGAACGAATTGCTTCATGGTCTTCCTCCGCATCGAACCGGGCGCATCTGCGCCGGTCCCGTTATCCGTTTTTCTGGCTCTGGCCCGCATCTCTCCCGGAATGCGGGCGTCCTCCGCAGGCCCGCGCGCAGGCGGGCCCTGTGCCTTTCCAGCACAGAAAGCTGTCATGGACCTGACATCGCGGTGAAAATTATTCCCCGGCCAGCGCCTTGTTCCAGCGCGCCAGCAGCCTGGCCCGCGTCGCCTGGTCCAGATAGGCCAGAAGGCCGGGGCTGACCGGCACCGGCTTCAGCCGCAGCCCGGCCAGATCCTGCATGCCGCCCGCCGGGCCGGGCTGGCCCGCCACCTCCAGGCTGACGGCCGACAGCCGCAGGGTGCGCGACAGCAGGCCCTGCCCCTCGGGCGACATCAGGAAGGCCAGGAAATCCGCCCCCAGCCCCGGCTGGCGCGCTGCCGCCGGCACCAGCGCCACGCGCGAGACGACCACGGTGAAGTCGCGCGGCAGGATCACCCCCAGGTCGGGATGCCGGCGCGCCCAGTCCGAGGCATAGGAGCCGAGCAGGTTGTAGCCGACCGCCAGCCGCCCGTCGGCGATCTGTTCCAGCAATTCGGCCGAGGTCGGGAATTGCCGCACGCCCGCCCGGCCCATGGCCTGCACCACCGACCAGATGCCCGGATAAAGCTCCTGGTCGCGGGCCAGGAACAGGTAGCCCACGCCCGAGCGTGCCACATCATAGGTGCCGATCCGGCCCTGCGCCTCGTCCGGGTGCTCGGCCATCCACTGCATCAGGTCGGCGCGGGTGGCGGGCGGCGGGTGATCGGCGAAGCTGGGCTTGTGATAGGCAAAGACTGCGGGCTCGAAGGTCAGCGCATAGGCGGTATCGCGCCAGTTCGCCCAGTCCGGCCAGCCGGGCGTGTGCGGCGTCTGGACCGGCCGGGCGAAGCCGTCATTGGCCAGCTTGACCTGCAGGTCCATGGCCGAGGAAAAGGCGAAATCCGCCGTGGCGCCGCCCGCCTGCGTCTCGGCGACGATGCGGTCGTGCAGCTCGGTCGTCAGCAGGTTCTCGTAACGCACGGCGACGCCGGGATGGATGCGCTGGAAGGCGGCGACCAGCGGCGCGGCCAGATCGTCGTCGAGCGAGGAATAGACCGACAGCTCGCGCCCGTCGCCCTGCGGGGCGGGAAACAGCGTCAGCTGCGCCGATGCCGCGCCGGGCCACAGCGCGACTGCGGCGGCGATGGCTGGCAAAAGGCGGGCAAGCGGGCGCATGATCGGCGACTTTGCCAAAGCGGCAGCCCGTTCACAAGCCCGCGCCGCCCCGCTAGGCTGCGGGCGGAAGGGGGAAACATGCGCATCCTGCTTGTCGAGGACAACCTGTCTCTGGCCGAGGGGCTGACCGCATTGCTGCGGCAGTCGGGCTATGCGGTGGACGTGGTCCATGACGGCGCCTCGGCCGAGGCGCTGGCGGCGGCGGAAAGCTTCGACCTGGTGATCCTCGACCTGAACCTGCCGCAGATGGACGGGCTGGAGGTGCTGCGGGCGATGCGGGCGCGGCGCAATCCGGCGGCGGTGATGATCCTGACCGCGCGCGGCGCCCCCGAGGAACGGGTGCGCGGCCTGGACCTGGGTGCCGACGACTACATGGTGAAGCCCTTCGACATCGGCGAGTTCGAGGCGCGCATCCGCTCGCTTCTGCGCCGGCAGGCGGGGCTGCGCAACTCCACCGTCAGCTTCGGCGATCTGGTGCTGGACCAGACCGCGCGCAGCTTCCTGCTGGCGGGGCAGCCGCTGGACCTGCCGGCGCGCGAACGCGGGTTGCTGGAGCTGCTGATCATGCGCGCCGGCAAGGTGGTGGCGCGCGAATCGATCGTGCAGTCGCTGACCTCGCTGGAGGACGACCTGTCCGCCAACGCGATCGAGCAATATGTCAGCCGGCTGCGCAAGCGGCTGGCGCCGGCCGGGCTGACGGTCAGGACGGCGCGGGGGATCGGCTATTTTCTCGACCGGGCGGTGCCGTGATCCGGCGGCCGTTTTCCCTGCGCCGCCGGCTGCTGGGCTGGCTGCTCATGGGAACTCTGGCGCTGGGCACCGCCGCGCTGATCGACACCTGGCGCGAGGCGGTGCGCATGGCCAATGCGCTGGCCGACCGGGTGCTGGCCGGCTCGGCGCTGGTGATAGCCGAGCGCGCCTCGCTGGACGAGGACGGGCGCATCGCCATCGAGATCCCCTATGGCGCGCTGGAGATGCTGAGCTCCGCCGCGCAGGACCGGGTCTTCTATCGCGTGGACGGCCCGCCCGGCCATATCGTCACCGGCTATGGCGACCTGCCGATGGCGCCGGCGCGGCCGGGGGGCGGGCCGGCCTATGCCGACGGCGTGTTCCGGGGCGAGCCGGTGCGGGTGGCGAGCCTGGCCCGCGCCGCCTCGACCGGCATCGACGAGGTGCCCTTCGTCGTCACCGTGGCCGAGACCACCAATGCCCGGCGCGAGCTGACGCGGGCGATCCTGATGCGCTCGGCCCTGCGGCTGGCGCTGATGATCGCGGGCGCGGCGCTGATCGTCTGGGTCGCGGTGACGCTGTCCTTGCGCCCGCTTTACCGGCTGGGCGAGGAGATCGCCGCGCGCAGCCCCGACGACCTGAGCCCGATCGGGACGCCGGTGCCCTCCGAGGTGCGCGGGCTGGTCGGCACTGTGAACGGCTTCATGCGGCGGCTGGGTGCGGCGCTGGACGGGATGCGCAACTTTACCGGCAATGCCGGGCACCAGCTGCGCACGCCGCTGACCGTGGTGCGCACCCAGCTGGCGCTGGCGGCGCGGGCGGCAACGCTGCCCGAGGCGCAGGCCGCCGCGGCCAAGGGCGATGCCGCCGTGGCCCATGCCGAGCGCATCCTGGCGCAACTGCTGCTGCTGGCGCGGGTCGATACCGCCGAGGGCGCCGCGCTGGCCGCGCCGCTGGACCTGGCGGCGCTGGCCCGCGACCTGACCGCCGAGCATATCCCCGCCGCCGCCGAGGCCGGCATCGACCTGGGCTTCGAGGGCGAGGGGCCGGTGACGGTCCGCGCCGAGCCCTTGCTGCTGGGCGAGGCGCTGAGCAACCTGATCTCGAACGCGCTTTTGCATGCCGGCCGTGCGGCGGTGGTGACGGTGCGCGTCTGGCGCGCGGGCGGCGAGGCGGTGCTGGAGGTAGAGGACAGCGGCCCCGGCATCCCGGCCGAGGCGCGCGCCGCCGCCGTCAGCCGATTCGCGCGGGGCGAGACCGCGGGGCCCGGCATGGGCCTGGGCCTGCCGGTGGCGCTGGAGATCGCCGGCCTGTTCGGCGGCCGGCTGGTGCTGGACGCGGGGGCCGGCGGGCGCGGGCTTCTGGCGCGCATCACCCTGCCGGCGGCGGCCCCGGCCCGGTCCGTGCAAGAAAATGCCGGGCTTGGCACGGAACCCTTGCAATCGTGACCCGGATTCGCCATCTTTTGCGCGTTCGCGCCTTCGTGAACGCAGTTTGATGGCCGGGCCCCTCTGGCGGACGTGGCGGCACGTTCGTGATGTCGGCATCCATCTTTGACCAGCCGCCTGGACTTGTTCTTAACATGCAGCAAGGAAACAACCCGCCCTTGGGGGGCTCGACGAATGGAACCCATCGTCCCACCCTGCACTATTTCAAATGGTCCTTCATCGTCACCGTGCTCGGCCTCGCCCTGGGCGCGGTGCTGGGATGGCAGACGACCGGAACCGTCGGCGGCACGCTGACGATCTTTTTCATCTGCGCCGTGCTGGCGGTGCTGGAAATCTCGCTTTCCTTCGACAACGCCATCGTCAACGCCAACAAGCTGAAAGAGATGACCCCGAAGTGGCAGCGCCGCTTCCTGACCTGGGGCATCCTGATCGCCGTCTTCGGCATGCGGATCGTCTTTCCGCTACTGATCGTGGTCATCGCCGCCAATATCGGTCCCTGGCAGGCCATGGTCCTGGCCGCAAGCCAGCCCGACGAATATTCGCGCATCATGCACGAGGCGCATCTGCCCATCGCGGCCTTCGGCGGCACCTTCCTGATGATGGTCGGCCTGAGCTTCTTCTTCGACCATGAAAAGGACGTGCATTGGGTGCGCTGGCTGGAACATCGCATGCAGCGTTACGCCACCGTCCGCGGCATCGAGGTCGCGGTGGTGCTGGTCACGGTGCTGATCTTCTCGCGCTTCCTGGAAGGGGCCGATTCGCAGGTGTTCTTCCATTCCGCGATCTGGGGCCTTCTGACCTTCCTGCTGGTCGAGGTGCTGGGCGGCCTGCTCGACAGCTCGCAAGAGGCGATGCAGGCCGGCGCCAAGGGCGGCATCGGCGCCTTCCTTTACCTGGAAGTGCTGGACGCCTCCTTCAGCTTCGACGGCGTGATCGGGGCCTTTGCGCTGACCCATAACCTGTTCGTCATCGCCATCGGCCTGGGTATCGGCGCCATGTATGTGCGCTCGATGACCATCATGCTGGTCGAGCGCGGCACGCTGGCCGAATACCGCTTCCTCGAACATGGCGCCTTCTATGCCATCATCGCGCTGTCGGTGATCATGTTCGTGCAGCCCTTGGTGCATATCCCCGAGGTCATCACCGGCCTGGGCGGCGCGACGCTGATCGGCATCTCGTTCTGGTCCTCGATCCGCTGGAACCGCAAGAACCACGCGGTCGAGGCGTAAGCCCTCCGAAGCGACAGGAATGGCCGCTGCCTTTCGGGGCGGCGGCCTTTTTGCTATCCCTGATCCCGTGGTTCGGAACGAGGACAGTCATGCGTTACCTTCTTGCCCTGCTTGCCCTGCTGGTCGTCGCCGCCGTGGCGGCGCTGTTCTATTGGCGCCATGCGCAAAGGGCCGGGGCCGCGCAGGATGACGGCGCCGACGTGCAGGCGCTTTACCAGGCCGGCCGGGCGCTGCCGCAGGGACCGCTGCGGGTCTATCACCTGGGCCACAGCCTGGTCGGGCGCGACATGCCGGCGATGCTGGCGCAGCTGGCCGGGCAGGGGCACGATTATGCGCTGCAACTGGGCTGGGGCACAGCGTTGCGCGAGCATCACCAGGGCCGCGAGGCAATCGCCGGCTTCGACCAGGAAAACGCCACCCCCCGCTATCGCGACGCGCATCAGGCGCTGGCGAGCGGCGAATACGACGCCTTCGTCATGACCGAGATGGTGCGGCTGCAGGATGCGATCCAATACAAGGAAAGCCGCCTCTATGCCGGGAAATGGGCGGCCGAGGCGGCGGCGGGCAATCCGGCCGGGCAGGTCTTTCTTTACGAAAGCTGGCACGCGCTGGATGACCAGCCGGACTGGCTGTCGCGCCTGCCCGACGACCTGGAGACGATGTGGAAGCCCGGCCTGCTCTGGCCCGCCGCGCGTGCCGCCGGCAAGCCGGTCTGGCTGATCCCCGTGGGGCAGGTCATGGCCCGGCTGGTGGCCGAGGCCGAGGCCAGGGGCGGCATCGCCGAGCTGGCATCGCGCGAGGATCTGTTCGGCCGCAGCCCGGACGGCACGCTGGACCCCATCCACCCGAACGACCTGGGCGTCTACCTGGTGGCGCTGACCCATTACGCGGTGCTTTACGGCCAAAGCCCGGTCGGCCTGCCGCATGAACTGATGCGCGCCGATGGCAGTCCCGCCGATGCGCCCTCGCCCGAACTGGCGCGGCGCATGCAGGAGGTGGTCTGGGAGGTGGTCAGCACCAACCCGCTGACCGGGCTGTGACCGCAGGAAAACCGAACGCTGTTTTTACGGATCGTTGAAAATATTTCGATTGATCCGGCGCGGGATTTGCCTTCTTGGCAGGCATGGGCTGATCGTATTCCGGGCAATTGCCCGATCCGCGGTCAGTCGTGCTGAGGAGGTCCGATGCTTACCGGGTTCGTGCTGTTCTATGTCGGCGCCGTGCTGTTTCTGAACGGGCTCTGGCTGATGGGCCGGATCGCCGATCGCGAGATCGTCGTCATCAACATCGTCGCCGCGCTGGTTTCGGGCGCGGCAGTGCTGCACGACGCCTTCGGCGCCGGGGCCAGCGCCGCCAGCATCCGCAACGGCGCGCTGAGCCTGTTGTTCTGCACCACCTATCTGTGGGTCGCCTATAACCGGCTCAGCGGGGCGGATGGGCGCGGCCTGGGCTGGTTCAGCCTGTTCGTCGCGGTGACGACCGTGCCGGTCTGCCTGCGCGCGCTGGCGGCGGCGGGGTCCGCGACCGAGCTTTGGCTGGCGGCGAACTGGGCCGTCTGGGGCGTGCTGTGGTTCCTGTATTTCCTGCTGCTGGCGCTTGGCCGCCCGATCCAGCGGCAGACCGCCTGGGTCACGCTGCTGGCCGGGATATTCACCGGCTGGCTGCCGGGCTTCCTGCTGCTGGACGGGCTGCTCTGATCACCAGAACAGATGCGCCTCGTCGATGGCGCGGCGCCAGAAGGCGTCGCGGTCTGATTCCGGCGCCCAGCCCAGCAGGCGCTTGGGTTTTGTATTATCGAAACGCGACAGATGCCCGCGCGACTTCCAGTCGGCCAGCGAGGCCGGGGACGCCCCCTTGCGGCGCAGCACGTGGCGCTTCAGCCCCTGCTTGACCGCATCGACCGCCCAGAGCGCGGTCAGGTTCGAGCCGCTGACCTTCAGCCGCGCCCCGGTGCGGCGATGGATGGCGTCGAAATAGTCGCGGCCGGAAAACATCGGCTCGCCGATCAGGTTGAAGCTTTCGCCGATGGCCTCGTCGCGTTCCATCATCGCGATCAGCCCGTCCGAGACGTCGTCGGCCAGCACAAAGGGCAGGATGTTGCGGCCATTGCCCCACAGCCGCACCGCCCCGGCGCCGTGCCAGCGGCCGATGCCCCAATGCTGCAGGGGCCCGCCGTCGCCCAGCACGATGCCGGGCCGGGCGATCACCAGCCGCAATCCCTGCGCCTGCATGGCGATCAGCCGCCGCTCGCCCTCGGCCTTGGACCGCGCATAGATGTTGCGGGTTTCCATCTCGCCGAAATCGGTGGCCTCGGTGATGGTGCGGGCCGGGTCGGACATGTCGTATGAGGCGATGGTGCCGGTATGGACCAGCCGCCCGATGCCGGCGCGGATCGCGGCGCGGCCGATGCGCTCGGTCGTGGCCACGTCGTTTTCCAGCGCCGCCTGCCAGTTCTTGTCGGTGGATTTTGCCAGGTTGAAGACGCAATCCATGCCCTGCATCGCGGCCGCCAGCCTGTCCTCGTCGCGCAGCGACACGCCCAGCGTTTCGACATGGTCGGCGATGTCGGGAAAGGGACCGTTGTGTCCGCGCGACAGCACCCGCACGTCGTGGCCGCGCTCGACCAGCCGCCGGGTCAGGTTGCGGCCGATGAAGCCGGTGCCGCCGATCACCATGACGCGCGGCCGCGGCGTGCCGTGGGGCCGGGCCGGAACCGCGGGCAGGGCGGGCAGGCGGGCCAGCGCATCCTCGATCCCCTGCATCACCGCGCGGGCCGAGGCGGGCGCAAAGCGCGGGTCGGGCTGCCCGGCGCGGATGCCGTCGTAGAAGGCGGCGATGGTGGCGCGGAAGCTCAGCCCATAGGGGCTTTTCTGGTTCAGCGAGGCGGCCTGGCGGAAGGCGTTGCGCAGCCCCTCGCGCAGATGCGCCCCGGCGCGGGACAGTTCTTTGATCAGCGGGTTCAGCACCAGATCGGCGGTGTTGTCGCGCGTGACCACCAGCGCATCCGCCGCATAATCCAGCCGCGCCATGCCGGAGGAGCCGCGCAAGCTGACCGAACGGTCGTCGAAGGTCTCGACCAGCGACAGGGCGATGGTCAGGTCCACCTTGCCGGCGCGGGCCAAGATGCGCCAGCTTTGCGGCCGCCGCTCGCCGCCGGGCAGGGTGATCCATTGGCCCAGGCTGACATGCTCGACCTCCAGCGGGCCGAACAGGTCCACCGCGAAGGAGAAGGGGTGCGGGCCAAGCTCCAAGAGCAGGTTCTGCGTCTCGCGCAGCATCCACAGCCCGTAGGGCCCCGAGCGCAGCGGCACCAAGGGCAGCGCCCAGTTGACCTGCGCGCTGGAGACCAGCCCCAGGTCGCCCGCCTGCACCGCCCGTTTCAGCCGTTCGTAACCCGGCAGGCCCAGGAAGTTGTGGCAGGCGCCCAGCTGGCGGCCGGCGGCCGTGGCGGCCGCCTCCATCTCGTTGATCTCGGCGACGGACAGCGCCACCGGCTTCTCGACCAGCACATGCAGGCCGGCGCCCAGGCATTTCACCGCCAGGTCGCGATGCAGGTTCGGCGGCGTCAGGATATGCACCACGTCGCAGACCCCGGCGGCGATCATCTGGTCCAGGTCGGCAAAGGCGGCGACGCCATGGCCGGAGGCCAGCGCCTCTGCCGCATCGATGGCGGGGTCGCAGATCGCGACCAGCCGCGCGCCCGGCGCGGCCTTGATCGCATCGGCGTGCCACGAGGCGATGTAGCCGGCCCCGACGATACCGACGCGCAGGTCCGAGGTCATGGCAAGCTCCTATTTATATTCGATGATATGCATGGCGTCGCCCCGCTGGCGGCGACGGAAATATGTCAGCATCCCGAAAAGGTTGGGGATCTTGGCCAGAGTCAGCAGCGCCGCCTGCCGGCCGGCCATCGGCTGGCCGCGCAGCCCCGTAAGGGTCTTCCAGAAAGACAGCGCGTAAAGTCCCAGCGCCGCCAGAGACAGCCAGGGGCTGAGGACCAGCCCCAGCAGGAAAAGCAGCGGCAACGCCAGCCCATAGACCCAGACCCGCATCTGCTCGCGCCGGAAATGCGGCGGGTGCATGCGGCCCACCTGCGCGAAGCCGTGGCCGTTGCGGATGGTGCGCTGCCACCATTGGCCGAATCGCGTCATGGCGGCATCGTGCCAGGTCATCTGCACCGGCAGGCGCTGCAGCCTCCAGCCGGCCTTGCCGAGGCGCAGGCAGAATTCGTCATCCTCGGCCGCGATCACCGCGGGGTCGAAGCCGCCGACCTGGCGAAAGGCCGCGGTACGCACCATCATGTCGCCGCCGCAGGCCACGATGGGGCCGGCGGGGCGGTGCCAGTCCACCTCGCACATCTGGTTATAGACCGTGGCCGTGGGGTGGATCTCGGACCGCCAGCCGGTGACGAGGCCCAGTCCGGGATCGGCCTGCATGGCGGCGGCGCCGGCCTCCAGCCAGCCCGGCTCGACCCGGCAGTCGCCATCGACGAATTGCACCAGATCCAGCGCGCCCTCCGCCTGCAGTGCCTCGAATCCCGCATTGCGGGCGCGGGCGGCGGTGAAGGGAACCGAGCTGTCCAGCTCGACCACGGCGACGCCCAGGCTGCGGGCAAAGGCGACGCTGTCGTCGCGCGAGCCGCTGTCCACATAGACCACCCGCGCGCAAAGCGGCACCAGCGAGCGCAGGCAGGCCTTCAGCCTGTCGCCCTCGTTGCGGCCGATGGCCACGGCGCCCAGCGTGGGACGGGTCATGTCTGCCCTCGTGCTTGTTCCGGCAGGGGCAGCCTATCCCCGCCGCGGCGCGTTCGGCAATGCGGCGCGGCCTGTCGTTATCGGCATGTTCAGGGCCTCGGCGGCGGCTGCCGCAGGCTTTGTCGCGCCAGCGCCGAGATCAGGTCGGTCTGGGTGACGATGCCGACGATGCGCGGCCCGTCCAGCACCGGCACCGCCTCGCATTCGCCCGAGGCCAGCATCGGCAGCAGCGCCCCGATGGGCGCGTCGGGCGCGACATGCGGCGGGTCGGTCTGCATGATCTCGCGCGCGCGGGGGGCTGCGCCGCGCCTGGGGTTCATCAGGTCCGACAGGGCGGCCAGGAAGCGGCGGTTGTGGCGAAAGGCGTCCTCGCGGGCGCGGCGGATCAGGTGCAGCTGGAAGATCACGCCACGGAACTGGTCGCCGGCCTCGACCACTGGCAGCGAGGTGAAGCCGTGCTTGCGGAAGATGTCGGCGACCCGCACCAGCCGCGTATGCGGGGCCACGGTGACGAGGTCGCGCGACATCACGTCCGCCGCGGTCAGCGGTCCGGTGCGATGGGCGGCGGCCTGCAATTCGGCGGCGCCGATCAGGCGCGCCAGGTCTTCGACCCCCAGGTTCAGCGACTGGCGATAGCGTTGCAGGATTTCGGTCAGTTCTTCCTTGGACAGGCCCAGCCGCTCCATCGCCGGGTGGTCGGCGGTGCCATGCGGCCCCGGTTCCTCGAACTGGCGAAACGGATAGCGCCGGCCGGTCAGCCGGGCATAGATCATCCCCAGCCCCACCAGCGCCAGCGTGCCGACCAGCACCGGCGTCAGCACGAAGTGAAAGCCAAGCGCGCCGATCGCCTCGGGGTTCAGCGCGGCGGTCATGGCGACCGCGCCGGCCGGCGGATGCACGGCGCGCAAGAGGATCATCGCGGCGATGGTGACGCCCACTGCCAGCGCGACGCAAAGCGCCGAATGCGGCGTCGCCATGCAGGCCAGCACGCCGATGGCGGCGGCGACGGAATTGCCGACCACCGCCGACCAGGGCTGGGCCAGCGGGCTGTTGGGCACCGCAAAAACCAGCACCGAGGTCGCCCCGAAGGGCGCGATCATGGACAGCCCCAGCCGCAGGTCGGTCGCGGGCGACAGCAGGAACAGCCCCGAGATGCCCAGCCCCACCAGCGCCCCCAGGCCGGCCCGCAACGCCTCGCGCGGCGAGCCGGGCGCGATCGCCGGGCCAAGCGCCTGCGTGATCTGGTGCAGCACGGCCCCGGCGGGTCTGGTCATCTGAGCTTGCCTTTCGCGCCCGCCCGAAAAACGGGCTTCCAATGCGCCTAATTGTCGCAGGAGCGGGCAGGTTGCAAGGCCCCGGAAGGGTTGAGCTGGGACGCTCTCGGCCCGGCCGGCGGTGGCCTTCGGCAGGGCGGGTCCGGGCCATGGCGCGGCCTTGGCGCGAATCGGCCGAGTCGCTTTGACATTTCCCGGCCGGCTGTGCCAATTCGGCCCATGGCGCCCGGGTGACGGGCGCCCGCCGGGAATGACGATGAACCTGCTGAACCGCCGCATCCTGACCTTCGCGCTGGCCGCCCTGGGCGGCGCGGCCTTCCTGCTGCTGCACCTGCCGCTGCCCATGCTGCTGGGACCGATGCTGGCCTGCCTGGTCGCGGCGCTGGCCGGCGCGCCGCTGGCCGGGGCCGGGCAGTTCGGTATCTTCATGCGCACCATCCTGGGGGTGGCGGTGGGCGCCTCGATCACGCCCGGCGTGCTGGCGGAACTGCCCGAGGTGGCGGCATCGCTGCTGTTCGTGCCCGGCTTCATCGGCGTGATCGCGCTGGTCGGCTATCCGCTGTTTCGCCGCGCCTTCGGCTTCGACCATGCGACGGCCTGGTATGGCGCCATGCCAGGCGGCTTGCAGGACATGCTGGTCTTTGGCGAGGAGGCGGGCGGCGATGTCCGTGCCCTGTCGCTGATCCATGCGACGCGGGTTCTGGTGATCGTCACCGTTGCGCCGCTGATCATGACCGCCTGGTGGGGCGTGGACCTGTCGCAGCCGCCCGGCACGCCGATGCGTGCCACGGATGCGGCCGAGATCGCGCTGATGGTCGCCGCCGGGCTGCTGGGCTGGAAGGGGGCCGAGCGGTTGGGCGTCTTCGGCGCCTCGATCCTGGGGCCGATGGTGCTGACCGCGGCGCTGTCGCTGTCGGGGCTGATCACCCAGCGCCCGCCGGCCGAGATGATCCAGGCCGCGCAATTCTTCATCGGCATCGCTGTCGGGGTGAAATATGCCGGCATCACCCTGCGCGAATTGCGCCTGCATGTGACGGCCGGTATCGTCTATGCGCTGCTGCTGGCGGCGGTCAGCCTGGTCTTCATCGAGGGGATCGTGCATCTGGGGCTGGCGCCGGCACTGGACGCCTTCCTGGCCTTCCTGCCGGGCGGGCAGGCCGAGATGGTGGTGATCGCGCTGATCGCCGGGGCGGATATCGCCTATGTCGTCAGCCATCATCTGCTGCGCATGGTCATCGTGATCGTGCTGGGGCCGGTGGTGGGCAAGGTGCTGGGCCGGCGCGGCGGCTGAGGCGAGGGAACCAAGAGGAGAGCTGCATGAGCCATCGCATCCTGAAAGCCGCCGACCATCGCCGCATGCCGTGGAAGAACGGCCGCGGCGAGACGGTCGAGATTGCCGTCCATCCCGCGGGCGCGGGCCTTGCCGATTTCGGCTGGCGCGTCAGCATGGCGGGCGTGACCGAGGACGGCGATTTCTCGATCTTTCCGCAGATCGACCGCACGCTGGCGGTGCTGACCGGCGCGGGGATCGCGCTTCAGGTGCAGGGGCAGTCCATGCGGCGGCTGACGCCGGAGAGCGAGCCGCTGGCCTTCCCGGCCGATCTGCCGACCTCGGCGCGGCTGCTGGCGGGGCCGATCACCGACCTGAACGTGATGACCCGGCGCGGCGCCTTCACCCACCGGCTGTCGCGGCTGACCCAGGTGGCCGAGGGGGCGCCCGATTGGCGGCTGCTGCTGGCCACCGCGCCCGTGGTGCTGGATTTCGCAGGCGGCACCGTTGCGCTGGACCAGCTTGACGTGCTGCTTTGCGAGGGGCCGGAGGCCGCGCTGCCCGCCGGTCCCGCCCCGGATGTCTGGCTGATCGAGATCGCCCGCGCCTAGTCCCGGCGATTGCCGAGCAGCAGGTCGCGGCCGGCGAAGATGCCGCCGACGCATTCCATCTGAAACCGTTCCATGTCGCGGCCGCGGATCTCGGCCATGACCGCCTCGACCGCGTCGGGGTCGTCGCCCAGCTGCAACAGCGCCTCGCGGCCCATGGCGAAGGCGCTTTCCAGCGTCTCGCGCAGCTGGAAGTCGGCGCCGGCCTCGACCAGTTCCCGCGCATGTTCGCGATCGAAGGCGCGGGCTATGACCGGGACCAGCGGGAATTCGTGCTTGGCCAGTGCGACGATGCGGGTCACGGCCTGCCTGTCGCCGGGCACGGCGACGATCAGGCTGGCATTGCTGGCCCCGGCGGCGTGCAGGATGTCCAGCCGCGCGCCGTCGCCATACCAGACCTTGAAGCCGAACTCGTCGGCATCGCGGATGGTCTGCGGGTCGCTTTCGATGATCGAGATGGAATGGCCGCGCGCGATCAGCGGCTGGCTGACGATCTGGCCCATGCGGCCGAAGCCGATCATCAGCACCCGCGCCTCCAGCCCCTCGGCCGCCTCGACCCCGTCGAGCGAGGGCGCGGGTTTCGGCGCCAGCCGGTCGTGCAGGATGATCATCAGCGGCGTCAGCACCATCGAGACGATGACGATGGCGGTCAGCACGGCATTGTCCTGGCCGCTGATGATGCCGAACTGCATGGCGCTGGAATACAGCACAAAGGCGAACTCGCCGCCCTGCGCCATCAGCACCGCGCGCTCCAGCGCCTCGGCGCGGCTGGCGCGCAGCACCCGGCCGACGGTATAGATCACCAGCATTTTCAGCAGCATATAGGCCGGCACGCAGATCGCGATCAGCGCCCAGTTGGCGGCGATGACCCGCAGGTCCAGCGCTATGCCGACGCCCAGGAAGAACAGGCCCAGCAGCAGGCCGCGAAAGGGTTCGACATCCGCCTCCAACTGGTGGCGGAAGCTGGATTCCGACAAGAGCACCCCGGCCAGGAAGGCGCCCATCGCCATGGACAGCCCGCCCCATTGCATCAGCAGCGCCGCGCCCAGTACCACCAGCAGCGCGGCGGCGGCCATCACCTCGCGTCCGCCGAACCGGGCAAGCAGGCCGAACATCGGGTTCAGCAGATAGCGCCCGGCCGCCACCAGCGCGGCGATGCAGCCCAGCCCGACGGCGATGCCGATCAGCCGGGCGGGCAGGGTCACCTCTTCGCCCCCCGGCGCGAGAAAGGCGACCAGCGCCAGCAGCGGCACGATGGCCAGGTCCTCGAACAGCAGGATGGCGATGATGCGCCGGCCCTTGGGCAGCGCCATCTCGCCCCGCTCGGCCAGCATCTGCATGACGATGGCGGTCGAGGTCAGCACGAATCCGGTGCCCGAGACGAAGCTGGCGGCGACCGGAAAGCCAAGCGCCAGCCCGACGCAGGTCAGCGCTGCGATGGCCAGCAGCACCTGGGCAAGGCCCAGCACGAAGATCTCGCCCCGCATGGTCCAAAGCCGCGAGGGCTGCATTTCCAGCCCGATGACGAACAGGAACAGCACCACGCCCAGCTCGGCCACATGGATGATCGCCTGCGGGTCGTGGAAAAAGCCCAGCCCGAAGGGTCCGATCGCCAGTCCCGCCGCCAGATAGCCCAGCACCGAGCCCAGCCCCAGCCGGCGAAACAGCGGCACCGCCAGAACCGCCGCCGCCAGCAGCACGACCACGCTGAGCAGCGGCACCCCGCCGCCATGTGCCGCCGCCCCGGCAGCGGCCGTCACCTCTGTCGCCATCCGGTCCCCGTTCGCGCTGGTTTCCTTGGGGCCAGCCTATACCCCGTCCCCGCGATCACAAAGCCCCCCCGCTCAGCGCCAGCCAAGCGCGGGGGCAACGTGTTTCAGCACCGCCTCGATCACATGGGCGTTGTAATCGACGCCCAGCTGGTTCGGCACGGTCAAGAGCAGCGTGTCGGCCTCGGCGATGGCCTCGTCCTCGCGCAGTTCCTCGACCAGCCGGTCCGGCTCGGCGGTATAGCCGCGGCCGAAGATCGAGCGGGTCTTCTCGGTGAAGCCGATCTGGTCGGCCTCCTTGCCGCCATGGCCGAAATACATCCGGTCGCGGTCATCCATCAGCGGAAAGATCGAGCGGCTGACCGAGACGCGCGGCTCGCGCCCATGCCCAGCCGCCGCCCATGCCCCGCGATAGGCGCGGATCTGCTCGGCCTGCTGGACGTGGAAGGGCTTTCCGTTCTCGTCCGTCTTGAGCGTCGAGCTTTGCAGATGCATGCCCAGCCGCGCCGCCCAGCGGGCGGTGTCGTTCGAGGCCGCGCCCCACCAGATCCGCTGGCGCAGGCCGGGCGAATGCGGCTCGATCCGCAGCAGGCCGGGCGGGTTCGGGAACATCGGTCGCGGGTTCGGCCGGGCGAAGCCATGCCCCTCGATCACGTTCAGGAACACCTCGGCATGGCGCCGCGCCATGTCGGCATCGCTTTCGCCCTCGGCCGGGGAATAGCCGAAATAGCGCCAGCCCTCGATCACCTGCTCGGGCGAGCCGCGCGAGATGCCCAGTTGCAGCCGCCCCTGCGCGATCAGGTCCGCGGCCCCGGCATCCTCGGCCATGTAGAGCGGGTTTTCATAGCGCATGTCGATGACGGCGGTGCCGATCTCGATGCGGCTGGTGCGCGCCCCCACCGCCGCCAGCAGCGGGAAGGGCGAGGCCAGCTGGCGGGCATAGTGATGGACGCGGAAATAGGCGCCGTCCGCGCCCAGTTCCTCGGCCGCGACGGCCAGCTCGATGGATTGCAGCAGCGTGTCCTGGGCGCTGCGGGCCTGCGAGGCGGGCTCGTCCGACCAATGGCCGAAGGACAGAAAACCGATCTTCTTCACGCCATGTCTCATCACGGGGCGACCTTTGGGGCTGCGGGTTCCCGGGATATGGGGTCGGGACGGGCGGATGCCCAGCCTGCCTGCCATGCCGGGCTGTGCAGTTCCGCGGCCAGATGGTCAATGAAGCGGCGCAGCTTGGCCGGCATGGGCAGGACCGGCGGCCAGACCGCGACGATGGGCAGCGGCCTGGTGCCGAAGCCGGTCAGCACCCGCTCCAGCCGCCCCTCGGCCAGCGCCGGCGCGACGATGAATCCGGGCAGGATGGCCAGCCCCAGCCCCGCGATGGCCATGTCGCGGATCGCCTCGCCGTTGTTCATCGACAGCCGCCCCTGGACGAAGGGCGAAACGAAGCGGTCGCGATCCTGGAACTGCCACAGCTGGCTCATCGGCAGGTGGCTGTAGCCGATCACCTCATGCTCGCGCAGGTCGGCCAGGGTCTGCGGGCGGCCCCTGCGGTCCAGATAGGCGGGGCTGGCGCAGGCGATGCTGGCATCCTCGCACAGCTTGCGCTGCATCAGCGCCTTGTCGCGCATCTTGCCGATGCGGATGCCGATGTCGAAGCCCTCGCGCGCCAGGTCGCGGCTGCGGTCGTCGTAATCGACGCGGATCTCCAGCTCGGGGTTTTGGGCGGCGAAGCGGGCGATGATCGGCCCCAGATGCATCACACCAAAGCTCATCGGCGCGGCGATGGCCAGGCTGCCGCGCAGGGGTGCCAGCCCGTCCATGTCCCAGGCGGTGCTTTCGGCGGCCGCGACCAGTTCGGCCAGCGCGGGACGCAGCCGCTCGGCCAGGCGCAGCGCCGCCTCGGTGGGGGTGATGCGGCCGGCATTGCGGCGAAACAGCGCCGCGCCCAGCGTCGCCTCCAGGTCGGTGATGCGCTTGCTGACCACGGATTTCGACAGGTTCAGCCGCGCGGCGGCGGCGGTGACGGTGCCCAGCTCCATCACCGTCAGGAAGGTTTCCAGATCGTTCAGGTCGTAACGCATGGCCCAAGCTTACCCGGTCCCGCGCCGTTCGCAATCGGCGAACGCAAGGTTCGCGGCCGCTCCGGTGGCGGAAACGGCCGCGATGCCCGATATTGATGCCAAGAGAAAGGAGGCCCATCATGGAGCTGACCGGAATTCACCACCTGACGGCAATCACCGCCGATGCGCCCGGCAACAAGCGGTTCTATACCGACACGTTGGGGCTGCGGCTGGTCAAGAAGACCGTCAACCAGGACGACACCAGCGCCTATCACCTGTTCTATGCCGACGGGCTGGCCCGGCCCGGGACCGACCTGACCTTCTTCGACTGGCCGGCGGCGCCCGAGCGGCGCGGCACCCATTCGATCAGCCGCACCGGGCTGCGGGTCGCGGGCGACAGCCTCGACTACTGGGCCGGGCGGCTTCGGGACCGCGGCCTGACCGTGGGGCGGATCGCCGAGATCGACACCCGCGCCAGCCTCGATTTCGAGGATCCCGAGGGCCAGCGTTTCCGCCTGACCGCGGACGCGCCCGATGCCGAGCCCGCGCCCTGGGCGAAAAGCCCGGTGCCGGTGCAGCACCAGATCCACGGGCTGGGGCCGATCACCATCTCGGTGCCGGACCTGGCCCCGACCGAGTTGGTGCTGACCCAGGTGATGGGCCTGCGCAAGGTCCGCGACTATGCCAGCCCCGACGGGCACGGCACGGTCCATGTCTACGAGATGGGCCAGGGCGGCCCCGCGGCCGAGCTGCATGTCGCGGTCCAGCCCGACCTGCCCACGGCGCGCCAGGGCGCGGGCGGGGTGCATCACGTCGCCTTCCGCGTGCCCGACAAGCCGGCCATTCACGAATGGGCCAGGCGGCTGAGCGGGATGCGGGTGCCCAATTCGGGCGAGGTCGAACGCTACTATTTCCGCTCGCTCTATTTCCGCGAGCCGGGCGGCAACCTGTTCGAGATCGCCAGCGACGATCCCGGCTTCGCCGTGGACGAGCCGCTGGAGAGCCTAGGCGAGACGCTGTCGCTGCCGCCCTTCCTGGAAGGGCAGCGCGCGCAGATCGAGGCGCGGCTGAAGCCGCTGGACTGAGCCCTGCCGAACCGAAAGGAAAGGCCGCCGGAACGATCCGGCGGCCTTTTTCATGCGCGCGGGAATCCGCCCGCAGCCGGCGGGCCTGTTGCCGCATCGGCGATTTCGCCCCATGCTCCTGACCGCGGCAGGACGGAAGGGAGCGACACGGCATGAGCCAGCCGGCAACGGAACAGCCCGCCTCGCAGCTGATCGATGCGCGGATCAAGGAACTGGGCGATTGGCGCGGCGAGACCCTGGCGCGGCTGCGCGCCCTGATCCACGAGGCCGATCCCGAGGTGGTCGAGGAATGGAAATGGCGCGGCGTGCCGGTCTGGTCGCATGACGGCATCATCTGCACCGGCGAGACCTACAAGCAGGTGGTGAAGATGACCTTCGCCAAGGGCGCGGCGCTGGAAGATCCCGCGGGCCTGTTCAACGCCAGCCTGGATGGCAATACCCGCCGCGCCATCGACCTGCGCGAGGGCGAGCGGATCGATGCCGGGGCGCTGAAGGCGCTGATCCGCGCCGCCGTGGCGCTGAACACGGCCAGCAAGAAAAAGGGGCGGTCGAAATGACCGCCCCGTCCTGCCGGCTGAGCTGATTGCTTCAGGCGGTCCTGGCGCGCTGCGCCATGGTCGCCTCGGCCCACCAGAGCAATTCGTCCAGCATGGCGTTCAGCGCCGGCAGCAGGTTCGCCTCGACCTCGGCCATCTCGCCATTGGCGCCCAGCGGCGAGACCTTGAAGAAATCGCCGCCGCCCAGATGCACGGCATTGCGCAGCGGCACCATCTGCAGTTCGACAGCGATGCCGCGCAGGTGCTCGATGGCGCGGGCGGCGCCGACGCCGCCATAGCCCATGGCCGCCGCCGGCTTGTGGTTCCATTCCTTGTAGGCCTGGTCCAGCGCGTTCTTCAGCGCGCCGCTGACCGAATGGTTGTATTCCGAGGTCAGGAAGATAAATCCGTCGAACCCGGCCAGCTTCTGCTGCCATTTCACCGCCCGCGGATCCTGCGACGGCACCCAGAGGTTCGAGGCGACCTCGTCGAACAGCGGCAGGTCGTAGTCGCGCAGGTCCACCAGCTCGAAGCTCATGTCCTCGCGCTTTTGCGCGTTTTCCAGCAGCCAGGCTGCGGGTTTGTCGGCAAAGCGCGCGGCGCGGGTCGCGCCGATGATGATGGCGATATGCGGTTTCTGGGTCATGATCTGATCCTTCGTCATGATTTGGCGGGCCGGGCGCGGCCCTTCCGGTTGAATGCGTCGGCCTCAAACTGGCCTTTGCCAGGCTTTCGGGCAAGCCAACCGGAATCGGAAACGGCGTTCGGGAATCGGAAACACATCGCCCGGAATCACGAAAGGACAGGCGGGCCTCGCGACCCGCCTGTCCATCTTCTCTGTTCTACAAATACCCATGCGGCAGCGCGGAGGGGCGCCGCGCTGCCGGTCCGGCCCTCAGCCGTGACCCAGCCACCCAGCGGTCAGCGACGCATCCTCGGGCCGAAGCTCGTGCCCGGCATCGAGCGTGCGCGCCTCCAGCGCCGTGCCGCCGTCCTGCAGGGCGCGCTCCAGCGCCGGGGCCATGCGGGCAAAGGGATCGCGGGCGCCGGTCAGCATCAGCACCCGGCTGCCGGCCAGGGCCTGCGTCTCCAGCGCCGGCGGCTCCTCCAGCACCTGCACGGCGCGCAGCAGAACCGCCCGGCCGATCAGGCCGGGATGCAGCTGCATGACCGCGCCCAGCAGGTTCGCGCCGTTGGAATAGCCCAGATAGGTCAGCGCCGCGGGGTCCAGGCCGTAGGCCCGCGCCGCCTCGGCGATGAAGCCGGCAAAGGCCTCGACCTCGGCGCGGATGTCCTCTTGGTCATAGGTCACCGCGTCATAGCGGCGGAACCAGCGATTGATGCCTTCCTCGGTCGAGCGGCCGCGGACGCCCAGCAGCGTGGCGTTCGGCGCGATCCGATGCGCCAGCGGCATCAGGTCGGATTCGTTGCCGCCGGTGCCGTGCAGCAGGACGATGGTGCTGCCGTCCGGGTTTTCCGGCCGGTGGAAGCGGTGGATGAAATGCAACTCGCGCATCGGGCTCCTTTCCTCGCCCGGCAGGGCGAATTGCGGCAGGATCACGCGCAGGTCCTCGGCGCGGGCCGCGTCATGGGGCGGGACGAACAGCGTCTCGCCCAGGTGCTCGGCCGCCTCGTCCACGGTGAACCCGGGGGCGTCGGTGGCATATTCCAGCAGCGTTCCCGCCGGCTCGCGCACATAGAGCGACAGGAAATATTTCCGGTCATGCACGCTGGTCGCGTCGGTATCCTTCAGCGCCAGCCGCATCCGGCGCACGGCATCGGCGTCCGGCGCCCGGAAGGCGACGTGATCCAGGATGCCGGTACCGGGAATGCCCGGAAAGAAGCCGGTCGCATCGCGGATGTCGACGACATCCGTGTCCGATTCCATGCGCTGCGCCGCGCCCTCGGTCGAGCCGGGGCGATAGCCGAAGCGGGTCAGGAAATCCCGCGTCGCTGCGGGCTGTTCGGTCAGGATGGTGACGCCGCGCAGCCGCGTCGGCGCGATCGGATCGGGCAAGGGGGCCGTGGCGGGCAGGTCCGCCCCCACCAGCTTGACGATCACGCCGTCGGGATCCTTCAGCCGCAGCACCGTCTCGCCCCGCTCGCGCAGCGGCCCCTCGACCGGCACGCGCGCGGTCATGGCGCGGGTCAGCCAGTCGCCGATGCTGGCGGGCGGCACGGCCAGCGCGATTTCCGCCACCTGGCCATGGCCGACCCGGCCCGGCGCCCCGTCCTCCCAGACCAGGAAGGTGACGAGCGAGCCGGGCGAGCCGAGCGCGTCGCCATAGAACAGGTGCAATTGCTCGGCATCCTCGAAGCCGCCGGTGCGCTTGACCAGGCGCAGGCCCAGGAAGCCGGCGTAGAAATCGACATTGGCCTGCACCCGGCGGGTAATGCCGGTGACGTGATGGATGCCGGTGGGCATGATTTTTTCCCCTTTATGCGCCCTCTTCGCGGGCAAGGACGGTCTGCACGGCCGGATCGGCCGCGATGCGGTCATGCAGGGCCTGCACATTGGCCCAGCCATCGGTTCCCTCGGGCAGCAGCTTCGCCGCCCAACGCAGCATCGGAAAGGCATAGGCGTCGATCACCGAGCGGCGGCCCAGGATCCAGTCGCGGCCATCCAGATGCGCGTCCAGCAGCGCCAGCCGCTTGCGGACCAGCTTGCGCGCGGCCTCCTGCACCGCCTCGCGGTCGGCCTCATCGCGGCGGGTGGTATAGCGTTGCGGCGTGAACAGCGGGAAGAAGGCCGGATGCAGGTCGCCGGTGAAGAAGCTCGACCAGCGGTCGAGTTCCGCCTGCGCCCGCAGGCCGTCGCCGCCGGCCAGGTCGGCCTCGGGATGCTTGCGCGCCAGGTGGTGCAGGATCGCGCCCGCCTGGGTCAGGGTCCAGCCGTCATCCTCGCGCAGCACCGGCACGGCGCCGGCCGGGTTCACCGCCAGCAGTTCGGCCGAGCCGAATTCGACCGCCACCGCCTGATAGGGCGCGCGGGTCCATTCCAGCACGATATGGGGCGCGAGCGAGCAGGCGCCGGCATGGTAGAACAGGGTGGGCATGAAATCCTCCGTCTTGCGATGCGTCCAAGATAGCGCCGCGCCGCGTTTCCCCCACCGGCAAAGGCGGGAACGCGGCGTTCTGCATCATCGAACGCGCCGGGCGGAGGATCGGTTCAGGCGCTGTGCGCGCCCCGCGCCAGGTCGGCGACGAAGGCCAGGATCTCAGGCACCGGCCGGCCCTCGCCGATCAGCTTGACGATGGCCGAACCCACGACGCAGCCATCGGCCACGCCCGCCACCGCCTGCGCAGCCTCGGGGGTCGAGATGCCGAAGCCGACGACGACCGGCAGTTTCGCGCTGGCGCGGATGCGGGCCACCTCGGGCGCGACCTCGGCCGCGTTCGCCGCAGGACCGCCGGTGATGCCGGTGACGCTGACGTAATAGACGAAGCCCGAGGTGTTCTGCACCACGGCGGGCAGGCGGCGGTCATCGGTGGTCGGCGTCGCCAGGCGGATGAAGTTCAGGCCGGCCTCGCGCGCCGGCAGGCACAGCTCGGCATCCTCCTCGGGCGGCAGGTCCACGACGATCAGCCCGTCCACGCCGGCCGCGGCGGCCTCGGACAGGAAGCGGTCGACACCGCCCGCGCGGGCATAGATCGGGTTGTAATAGCCCATCAGCACGATCGGCGTGGCGTCGTCATCGGCGCGAAAGGCGCGCACCATGTCCAGCACGCGGGTCACGCTGCCACCGGCCGCCAGCGCGCGCTGGCCCGCCGCCTGGATCGTGGCGCCGTCGGCCATCGGGTCGGTGAAGGGCATGCCCAGCTCGATGATGTCCACGCCGGCGCCGGGCAGGCCGCGCATGATCTGCAGCGAGGTGTCGAAATCCGGGTCGCAGCCCATCATATAGGCGACGAAGGCCTTGCCGTCCGTCTTGGCCAGCCGCGCGAAAGTGTCGTCGATTCTGCTCATGCGCCCCGTTCCCTCATGGTCCGCCCAGCCCTAGCCCGGCTTGAGGGGCAAGATCAACGGCCCGCCACTGGACTTGCGCGTCATCGCCCCATAATAAGCGCGGAAATCCGGGAAAAGGGGTGCATCATGGGCTTTCGCATGGGGATCGTCGGCCTGCCGAACGTGGGCAAATCGACGCTGTTCAACGCGCTGACGAAAACCGCCGCCGCGCAGGCTGCGAACTTTCCCTTCTGCACCATCGAGCCGAATGTGGGCGAGGTCGCGGTGCCCGATCCGCGGCTGGACAAGCTGGCCGGGATCGCGGGCAGCAAGCAGATCATCCCGACCCGCATCACCTTCGTCGACATTGCCGGGCTGGTGAAGGGCGCGAGCAAGGGCGAAGGCTTGGGCAACCAGTTCCTGGCCAATATCCGCGAAGTGGACGCCATCGCCCATGTCCTGCGCTGTTTCGAGGATGGCGATGTCACCCATGTCGAGGGCCGCGTCGATCCCATCGCCGATGCCGAGACCATCGAGACCGAGCTGATGATCGCCGACCTGGAATCCATCGAGCGCCGGCTGGCCAATATCCAGCGCAAGCTGAAGGGCGGCGACAAGGAGGCGGTGGCGCAGGAAAAGCTGCTCAAGGCCGCGCAGGCCGCGCTGGAATCCGGCCGCCCCGCCCGCACCGTCGAAGTCGCGGACGAGGACCGCAAGGCCTGGGACATGCTGCAGCTGCTGACCGCCAAGCCGGTGCTGTTCGTCTGCAATGTCGAGGAAGACAAGGCCGCCACCGGCAACAGCCAGTCCGAGCGCGTGGCGCAGATGGCGGCCGAGCAGGGTGCCGGCCATGTGGTGATCTCGGCCAGGATCGAGGAGGAGATCAGCCAGCTTCCCGCCGAGGAAGCGACGATGTTCCTCGAGGAGATGGGCCTGCACGAGGCCGGCCTCGACCGGCTGATCCGCGAGGGCTACAAGCTTCTGGGCCTGGAGACCTATTTCACCGTCGGTCCCAAGGAGGCCCGCGCCTGGACCATCCACAAGGGCACGCTGGCCCCGGCGGCGGCGGGCGTGATCCATGGCGATTTCGAGCGCGGCTTCATCCGCGCCGAGACCATCGCCTATGACGATTACGTGGCGTACAAAGGCGAGGCCGGCGCGCGCGAGGCCGGCAAGTTCCGCGTCGAGGGCAAGTCCTACGTGGTGCAGGACGGCGACGTGCTGCATTTCCTGTTCAACGCCTGACCGGAAGGATTCCCGGCCTCCCGGCCTTCTGGTCTTGCGGGGCCGGCAGGGTTTCGCGGGCGGCAGATGCCGTGAAAACCAGGGGAAGTTGCCCAGTTCCGCCATCTTGTCGCGGCTGCGAAATACCCCTTGTTTCCGCGGCTCCTGATCCATATACGAGGCGGCGGAGACGTGGCCGAGTGGTCGAAGGCACACCCCTGCTAAGGGTGCAGGCGGGAAACCGTCTCGAGGGTTCGAATCCCTTCGTCTCCGCCACTTGCCTCTGCGAAAGCGTTCTCCCCATACGGCTGCGGCCGGATTTTTTCGTTGTTTTCGAGGGTTATGCGGGTGGGCTGTTCACTTTGCCCGGCGCGAGATGGCCGAAATCGGTCTCTCCTGGCCGATATTCTCCGGACCTGTTGACTGGACGCGCAAAGGTTCAGTTCACGCAACCTGTTGAAATCGTATGGTTTCGGTCGATGCAAAGCTGTTGACTTCGACGACAGGGGCAGCCTGCCGAGATGGAACGGAGATCGAACCTTCGCCAATGAAGAGATGCGTTCAGAAGATCAGCCAGGGTTGCTTGCAGCACTACTCCAGTCATTCCGTGTGGCGAAGGTCGCCTTCGTCGATCTCGATATTGGGCGCGCCAGTTGCAAGCCATGAGACAAGCGCAGAGCAGGTCGCCGTGACTTGGTTCGGCTTGCGCAGCGCGCACTCCCATACTATCGCCACGCGCCACCCATCTGCCACCAGCGCCTCGCATGCCGCACGATCGCGCCTGACATTCGCGGCGAACTTCTCTGCCCAGAACTCGGGGCGGGTCGCGGGCGTGGTCGTGTAACGGCAGCCTTCGTGACGGTGCCAGAAGCAGCCATGCACGAAGATGACGGCCCGGTGCTTCGCGAGGACCAGATCCGGCCGACCAGGGACACCGTTTCCATGCAGCCGATACCGAAAGCCGCGCGCGTGCAACGCGCGCCTCAGCACCATTTCCGGCTTCGTGTCCTTGCCCCGGATCCCGGACATCATCCGCGAGCGGGTCTGCCTGTCGACGATATCCGCCATTTGCCTCCTGGCCTCTGCGTCCGGATCTAGTATACAGCCTGCAACCCGAATTCGAGAGGCCCCTGATTTGCCAGCCACTTTCGGCATCGTCGATCTTTTTGCCGGCCCAGGCGGGCTGGGCGAGGGCTTTGCGTCCCTCGATGTCGGCGGCCACGCGCCGTTCCGGATCGGCATCTCGGTCGAGAAGGAGGCCTCGGCGCATCGCACGCTGACCTTGCGCGCCTTCCTGCGGGCGCATCAGGCGCGTCTCGGGGCGTTGCCACAGGCCTTCATCGACTTCCACGCCGGACTGATCCCGGAGCCCGACTGGAGCGAGGTGGATGCGGTGGCGTGGCAGCATGCGACGGCGGAGGCGCAATGCCTCAAACTCGGGACGGAACCGGCTGCCGCCGCCATCGATCATGCCATCGGTGCGCTGCGCCGGGAGTTCGACGACACCATCCTGATCGGCGGCCCGCCCTGCCAGGCCTATTCGCTTGTCGGGCGCGCGCGGGCGAAGGGGAAGGTCGGATACGTCCCCGAGAAGGACGAGCGGCATTACCTCTTCCGCGAATACATCCGGGTACTCGACCGCCTGCGCCCCGCTGCCTTCGTCATGGAGAACGTCAAGGGCATGCTGTCCTCGACGGTCGAAAGCCGCCTTGTCTTCGAGATGCTGATGGAGGACCTCGCCTCGCTCGGCACCGGTCAGGGACATCACTACGAGATGAGGGCGATCCGGGTGTCGGACGGCAGGGCCAGTCTGCGGGAGGCCGCGCAGCCTTCGGATTTCATCGTCCGCGCCGAGGAATGGGGGGTGCCGCAGCGGCGTCACCGGGTGATCATCGTCGGTATCCGCTCCGACCTGGCGGACAGGGCCACCGGGACGAGTGTACCGATTTCAGGGGTGACACGGACTGTCGATGACGCCATCGGCATAATGCCGGCGCTGCGAAGCGGCCTGAGCCGCGGTCGCGACGACCCGGCGAGCTGGCGGCGAGAGGTCGTTGAGGCTGCCCTGCTGCTTGCGGGCATCCACCGGGGCAAGGGAGACGGGCCGCTGCGCGACCTCTTCTCCGCCGTTGCGACGGGCCTGAAGAATGGATTGCTGGCGCCCCGCCTGTCAGCGCGGCGCCCCGAGGGCTACGGCACATCAAACGACGAACTCCTCGCCTGGCTGGAGCGCCCTGCGTTGCGCGGTTTCGCCCAGCACGAGACACGCGGGCACATGCCCTCGGACCTCGGCCGCTATCTGTTCGCTGCCGTCTTCGGCGCGGTGCGCGGTTACAGCCCAAAGGCTTCCGATTTCCCGCTGTCGCTCAGCCCCGACCATCGCAACTGGTACAGCGGCGTTTTCAACGACCGCTTCCGGGTCCAGGTCGCGGGGGGGCCATCTACCACGGTCACGAGCCACATCTCGAAGGACGGCCACTACTTCATCCACCCCGATCCAATGCAGTGCCGCAGCCTCACTGTGCGCGAGGCGGCGCGCCTGCAGACCTTCCCGGATGACTACCTGTTCCTAGGCAACCGGACGCAGCAGTACGTGCAGGTCGGGAACGCCGTTCCGCCCTACCTCGCCCGCCAGATCGCCCAGCTTCTCTTGCGCGGCCTTTCCGGGGCGCCGTCTTGCGAGTCGCCGGCGACCGAAGCCTCTGACATGGCAGCTCGCAGCCGCGAGATTTCGTCGGCCAAGACGCCCGCGTCCGAGAGTTTGCCGAGGAGATAGTCGAGTGCGTTACGTTCGCCCCGGTCAAGAGGAGCGTGGCCTTCCTGAAGGGTTTCGAACGCGGATTGCGACTTCGGTGAAAGCCAACCGCGCTTCCCGGCTTCCTGCCTCACTTTCCGGGCAGCATCCGCCATGCTCGACCCCGACATCGAGAGCTCGGCCTCAAGTGCCTCAACCTGTTTGTCGTCTTCGGATCGCCCGCTAGGTGCGGCGTCGGGGCCGTCTAGGCCCCCCGACGTTCCGCCTCGAGTAGGGGCGGACTGATCGGGCACGCCGAAAACCCCGTCGAGGAAGCGGGCGCGATCGCCCGGCGGCAGGTCCGCAAGGGATCTGATCTCGTTGCGGACCCGGATGCGGAGGATCGCGCGACGCATGATGTCCTCCATGCCCCCCTTGCCATGATGGCGTGCAGCGCGGTGCCATGCCTCTGCGACGGCGAGGGCAAGAACATGATCGCCCCCGATGCTCGGTCGCTCGGTAATCTGCACGAGGGCATCCTCGGTTAGCGCCTCCAGCAATCCCCAACGCTCGGGATGCCCCGAGCCCCGGTCGAGTGCACGGCCACGCATCCAGAGCCTTTGGAAGGTATTGCGCACACCTCCGGCGTAGCGCTCTGTCGAGCTGCCGAAGCGCCAGTAGGTAATGTCCGGGGCAATGACAGCGGCAACAAACGCCCAGACATCATCCCGAAGCGCCTCGCCGGTAGTGAAGAGGTCGGATCGAGCAAGCCAGGCGGCGGTCTCGGCATCGAAGCCGGCATGGGACTGCCGGGCACCTTGCTGTCCAAACCCATGTTTCCGGGCAATTGCGACGAGATCCTGCCGCACCGTTGCGAGGGACGCTGCAGGGACGGGTGCGCCGCCCGTCGCGGCAAAGCGCACCTGATCGGGAAGGTCATCGGAGCGAAAGCCGGCCCAAGCCGACGGTCCATGCTCGAGGAACCTGCGAACGATGACGTCGCAGGCCGGACCGGGCAGTCTTGGAAGCAGAAACGTCATTCCGGAACTCCCGGCTCTGCGAGCGCAAGCATCGTTGAGCGAAAGATGCCCGGACGGCTTTCGAGCACGGAACGGATGAAGGAAGCGTCCTTGCCGGGCCATGCCTTGCGCAGCCACGTTGCGGCCTGGGCACCGAGTGACCCCGGCTCTGCCGCATCCATCATCGTTTCGGCTTCGGGGTCAGCAAGAAAACGCTCGCAGATCTGACTCATGACATCGCCAAGCAGGAACTGGATCGTGGCCGGGTCCTCGTCCTCGATCCGCTGAAGGGTCTCGCTGGACTTCGCGTTAAGGTAAAGGCGAACCGCTCCGTGGAAATCTCGCGTCCAGTCCCCAGGCGACCAGTGCAGGTGCCACGGCGCAGCACCCGCAATTCCGCCACCGAGCATCTGCGCGAGGTCCACCGTCTCGATGGGGAAGCGCGGCTCTTCTCCCTCGAGCCTGACCCGTGCAATGTCGGACCAGATCCGGTCGCCGGGATGGATGGGCGAGAGCACTGAGAATCCTGCCGGGGCCTTCCCAAGAAGGATTTCGGTCTGCAGATCCAGGATCATCGAGAGCCGTCGGCCCTCGATGGTCTGCTCGAACTCCCACGACGTGTCCCCGGGGTGGAACTCCCGGCGCGTGCGGGAGAGGATCAGGCGGGGCAGCCTGCCTTGACCCGTCCCGATCCTCACCGAGCCGGCCAGGGCGAGCTGATCGACGGGGATGCCGAGATCGGATGCCGCCAGTTCGAGATTCAGGCGCAATGTCCGGCGGATGCAGATATCGCTCGCGCTGTCCCAGTGCGGAAGGAATTCGCCCGCAGCTGACCATTCGCGGCCGTCCAGCGAAATCTCCCATGCCGACGCCTCCACGGCCGCCTCGGAAAGCGTGAGGAACGGAAAAGCGACCCGGCGGTTCATGCGCCGGCCTCCAGGATGACATCCGCATCCGCCGTAACCGCGCAGTCTTCCGGCACAAGGACACGGATCTCGAACCGTCCCTCCCGGCCACCGAGGTCGAGCGTGTTGCCGGCGGTTTCCGCCTCTCCGTCCAGCCACCTGACGGACAGGACGTCGGGCCTGCCGACGGTGTCGTCGGCCGATCCGAGCGTAGCGCCCTCCACGGCGACAGAAGCCGATGCGACCAGCTTCACGCCGCTTCGCCGCGTGTCCTGCGTTACCTCAGTCAGGAACACTGCAATCCGCCCGGCATCGCCCGCCTCGAGGCGCTGGAAGACGGGACGACTTGCTCGTGCCCTCGATGGACGCCCACCGCCGGAACCTCCGGAACCTCGCCGCCGACCGGCACCGTCGCCCCCGACGTTTTCGAGCACCGCCCCGAGACGCCCGGCAAGGCGGGCGAGCGGCGGGCCGGATCCTTCCCCCGGCCTGGGGGAGATCGGCTCCATGCCCATCTCGGCGGCGATTTCCCTCAGGCGCCTCAGCGCGATGTTGACGTAGCGCTTCTCGTTGCCTCTCGGCAGGTTGTCGGGAACCCAGTCGTCATGGGCAGGCGGTTCGGAGTCCGCGAAGGCCTGCTCTACCTCGTCCTCGTCGCTGGCGATGAACACGCCTGCCCATTCCAGCCGCGCGTCGGGGAGCGGATTGCCCTCGAGATACTTCACGACGAGCTCGACGGGGCGCATCAGCGCAATGTGGTGCATCTGCCCGGGGACAAGCCTGACGTCCTCATCTGCAGTCAGGTGACGCCTCGGCGACCGCAGGCCCTTCTCGATCGCGAGCGTCCCGAGGAACTTCTGTGGTCTCTGGGACTCGATCCGCCGAACATCGTTCCCCTTGCGGGCCCGCGCCGCGCTCATCGCCTTGCACAGCAGATCGAACGGGGCGAGGTCCTCCGGCGCGGGAACGGGCAGTTCCTGATCCTCGACCATCACCTTGCAGGCGAACCGGTGCTTCGCGGGAGCGCTGCGCATCATCCGCGGCCAGAAGCTCCAGAGCAGTGTCTCGATGATCCTGTTTCCGGTCACCGTCAGATTGCCCTCGTCGGGCTGGAAACCGAGGATCATGATCGATGTCCCGGACCTTCCCGGGTCGCGGTCCGGCAGACCGAGATGACTGGCAAGCGCCGAGGCGGCAGCGCCCGTTGCCGGATCGGCGATCCCGTCCTCCGGATCCTTCACACCCCACCAGTGACGGCCCGTGAAGCGCCTCCTCATCCCGTTCTCCGGCCTCTCGAACGAACGGCCGACATGGCATGCCATCAGGCGCCGCCCCTCCGTACCGGCTCCGTCGGGCAGCGTATCGACGATGATCGTGCTGCACGCGCTGGCGCGATACAGGGCGACCTTGCCGAAGCCGTACGTGCCGCCCCCCTGTTCGGTGTCCCGAGCTGTGCCGATGTTGCGAAGGAAGTCGATGAAGTTGGTTTGTTCGGTTCCGACCGGGATCCGGTCTGACCGTGTCGGGCCGCCAAGGCCCACGGTGCCGAAGTCGCAGATCTCGAGAACGACCGCACTTTCGGCCTCGAGGAAGCCCGAGATCGTGGCGGACGAACCCGGCTCCTCCGGAACCTCGGCAAGGATGACGCTCCGAAGGATGTCGTGCTGGGTGTCCGAGAGAGTCCGCAGCCTGATCAGGATCTCGGACCCGACGCCTGGTCGCGCGGCGTCGGCAATGTTCTGGACCGCTTCCCGGATGACCGTCTGCAACGGATCGAGCGTTGGTGCCCCGAGCAGACGGCGGAAGTTCTCGCCGATGTTTCCGGTCGAACCGTAAGGCTCGGAATGGAGCTCGAGCGGGCTCAAGGTCATCCGGACAATTCCTGAAGAAGTGAGGCGATTTCCGCCGGCGGGCATTCTGCCTCGGAGGCATGCCCGAGATCGATCCTGTAGGTCGCATCGACGATACCTGCAGGGATCATTCCTCCGACAAAGCTCGAAGGCACGATCCGGGGAAGACCCGGGCCGACACGATAGAGGCGTTCTGCCTCCGCCCTGAATGCGAAACGGTTCCATGCGGCGTCATGCACGTCCGTGCATCCGACTGCCGCGAGCAGCGCCCGCAGTCCCGCGGGGTCGTCGGCGCGCAGCAAGGCCCTGTCTCCGAGTGAAGCCACGGTCAGAAGGCCGCCCTCGACCGCCTCGAGGACCAGATGCGCAAGGTGCAGCGATCCGCCCGCGGGCGGTTGCAACTGATCGATGCCGTTGATAGTGACCTCGCGGGCCCCTGCGCCGAGCGATGCCTTGACCTCCATCGAGACGTCTCTGGCCCGGAAGTCGTGCCGGTCTCCGGCCGGCCCGCGCCAGCAGCGCCAGGCCGACGGCGAAATGTCAAGAAGCCGGTTCAACACGACCAGCTCGGCCACGAGGCCGACAACCCGCGATCGATCCATCTCTCTCCCTGCTGGTGGGACGAGAAGTTCGCGGAAGTCATCGAGCGCACCTGCCACTGCCGCGACCCCGTCCTTCCGGTCGGCCAGACGGCGGACGATGTCATCCACGACCTCACCGAATACGGCTTCGAGATCCGGCGACATGCAGATGATATCGAGAAACCGGATCGCGCGTTGCCCATGCGTGAGAGTCGTCAAGCCGATCTTCAAGGCACTGCCCGTCTCGAGAGCACCGATCTTCTCGCCCGTCACAAGCGGCACCAGCAGCCGCGCTTCCCCGCCGGAACCGATGGCCAGCCGGATCGGCCCCGCCTTCGTCGTTGCGCCAAGAGGCCGCGAGGGGATACCGAGACTATCTCCGTCGATATGCCCTGCCCGAAGGACGTTCCAGCGTCCCTGCACCGGGCTCTCCTGCTCGGGTCTAGACACCTGCTGCCTCCGTCTGCGCGGCCTCCTCTTCCTCGATCGCGGCGACTTCCTCGGCCGACAGCGGCTGCAGCTCCACCGAGACGAAGTTCCCGCCCTCCGTGACCGATCCGGGGAAGACGATCCCGATTCCGAGCACGTCATGCACGGCATCGAGCGGCACTCTCGCCTTGCTCTCGCGCTCGGGGCGCGAGTCCCGCGCGATTGGATAGAGCAGGAGAAGCGGAACCTGTCCCACCGCGTCCAACCTCGCCGCCTTCAGTTCCTCCCAGCTTCCGTTGCCTCCGACAGTGTTGCCGCAGTCGAAAACCACATCGCGTCTCGACATGAGTGCCTTGATGTCCGCGATCCCGTTCGTATCATTCAGCCTCGCGCGGTTGACCGTCCTGACGGAGCCGATCGTACCGAGAGCAGCATCGGAATCGCGACCGCGGCCGGACTCGACGATACCGACGTTCCATGACGAAAGGCGTGGATCCGGCCCGTCGATGAACGGGACCAGCATGGCCGGCAGCAGGTCCGCCTGGGAGGACTCGACGGAATAGGCCTCGAGGAACCTGCGGACCGACGACCTCGGCACGTTGCGCCAGAGCTTGCGCTCCCCTGCGTCCCGATCGCGCAGGCCAAGCGCCTCGATACGGCTGACCAGTTCGTTGCCTGCTGCCCAGTTCCTTTCGAGCAGTCCAGCGTCAGTGTGAGCGAAACGGAACGTCTGGCGATGGGTTCCCCAGTAGCTGACAGCACAGCGCCTCGCGGCGCGCATCTTGTTTGCCGCGGTGATCGCCATGCCGGGAATTGCCCTGATCCGGACCGCCAGGTCCATCGGCGTGAGGTCGCGGAGCCGATACTGCTCGATGTCCTCCCTGATTTCCTGTTCGACGGAGGCAAGCGCCCTGAATCGCAGCTTGAGATCGCTCGGCATCCAGATCCGCGGAAGATCCTCGTAGCCGGGCCGGTAGCCGAACCAGCGTCCCATCTGGAGTAGCGTGTCGTACTGGTTTGCCGTTCGCAGGAAATAACTGACCATCAGGCCTTCGAGGGTCAGGCCCCGAGCGAGGATGGAGCCGCCGACCACGATGTACGTCTTCGGCCGGCCGGAATAATCGATCCTGTCGTCGCTTGCGCCGTTCTCGACCGGGAACTCGATGCTTTGGAGCACTTCCGGCAGATACCGGAAGACATCTTCCAGTGTGACCGGCTTCGCATCAGTCACGTCGTCCGGCAGTCGTCCCTGCTCCTCGTCCCAGACCCGACCGAGCAGGGATCCGATGTCGGATGCCGAATCGACAAGATCCTTGCGGTGCACGTCGACCCAGCCCTCGATCAGCGCCGCAACCACCTCGTGCGCACGAACGTAGGCCGATGTGTGCACCAGCATCGTCATGTGCTGGTCCCCATGTCCGCGGGCGCGCCGCGCGGCGCAGCACGCGAGGAAGTAGAGGATGGCGGCCTCGAGACTCGGCGTCATGGCAGGCTGAAAGGCGTCACGCTCCTTCCTGCTGCGCGGCTGCAGCCCCGCCTCATCCTCATCCGGCACGTCGCGGATCATGTCGAGCCCTTCCTCGTCGGGCCGCACGTCCTCCGGGTCGACCGGCGTCTTCCCGAACAGACGCTCGGTGCCGAAGTACCGATCTGGTTTCGGCAGTGCCGTGATGAAGTCCCGTGGATAGAGATCGTCGAGCTCCTGGCCGTCGACACGGTAGGGGTTGATCAGCACATTCGCGAAGGGAGTGGCAGTGTAGCCGACATAGGTAACAGCCGGGAGCAGTCCGAGAAGTTCGCGGATGCGCTGGTTGATGGCCGTCATGTCGAGCTCGCCCCGCGCCGAGTTCACGCTTGCCTGGTCGCATTCGTCGTCGATGACCAGGACCCGGAGCTGCTGCAACACAGCCGGCAATGTCTCCCTGATGGCCTTACGCAGTTCTCCAAGGGGCGAGACGTTCTTCTTGATGACGGCCAGCTGCGCCTTGTCGGAATGGGAGAGGAAACCGCCCTGAGGCGGAGCCCGGAAATCCCTGTCCACCTGGTTCGACGTGAGCACCTGCCAGTTCAGGGGATTGCGCCGCACCAGGTCGGAATACAACCTGAGCTGGGTCTGATGGCGTAGCTTGTTCGTCAGACCGGCGAGGACGATTACGGTATCGTAGCCTGCATCGAGCGCCTTGGCGATGACGGCCGTCATGTTCGCCGTCTTGCCCGACTGGACGTGGCCGACGACCAGTCCGCGACAGGAGAACTGGCTCCTCGCCGGATCCCGCGGGTTCTCGAGAAGTGATACTACCTCGTTCGATGCGTCATCGATGCCGTGCACGTCGTCCTCGTGCCACTTCTTCTCGTTAAGAAGGAAGGACTTCACGGCAGGCCAGTGCAGGTCCGACGGTCTCGGGCCGAAGTACCATTCCGGCCGTTTTCTGATCACCGAGTGGCTGTGGAGTATCTCGATCTGTTCGAACTCGCGGGTAACGATGGCGGCGGCTTCGTCGATCTCGCCGGACAGATTAGCTGCAAGCCCGGGGGAGAGGAGGTCGAGTTCGGTGCGAACGGCAGCAACCGCGCTTTCGAGATTGCCATGCCGTGGCAGCGCTTGGCGGATACGTTCAACCAATCCATCAACTTGAGGCCCCGGCACAACGCCCTCCCGACTGAAACGCGAGCAATCTCCAGAGAACTGGATCAAGCCCAAGCAATCATGAGATGATTTCAGGATCAAGACGAGGATTGGACGGGGAGTGTCGAGAATGTCAGAAAGACTTCCTCTGGCTCTCCCACTCCTCCGGGAACCCGTCCATCAGCCGGACCAAGGTCACGTCCGGCCCTTGCCGACCTTCCAGAATTGTATCCACGATGTCGGGGGCGAGCAGCGTGAGGCGAAGGATGCGGGTGAGGTAGGAGGGCGAGATGCCCTCATGCGCGGCGAGGTCGGTGATGGTCGCATAGCGGCCTGTGTCGATCATCCGCTTCCACCGGAACGCGCGCGCCAGCGCCTTGACCAGCGTGTTGTCGGTCCGCCGCGAGTGCGTGGCGCCTTCCGGCAAGTGCATTTCCTTCCGCCCGCCGCGCTTCACGACGCGGAACGGGACATGCAGCGTCACGGTTTCGGGGATCGGTGCCCGGCGAGTCATGCTGCGGCCTCGATACCGCCTGTCTGCATCTCGCGAGCGAGGCTGCCGAGCCCGTCGACGCGGAGCCGGACATTCAGGCCGCCCGTACTGATGTCGACCCGTTCAACCAGCAGCGCTACGATGCGGGCTTGCTCGGCGGGGAACAGTTCGTCCCACAGCGGATCGAGCTGCTGCAGGGCCGCGCGGGCATCGGCCTCGGTGATGTCGTCAGCATGGGCGCGCGCCGCCTTCCACGTCCCCGCAACGATCTCCGGCTGGCGGAACACGGCGCGCAACTGGTCGATGACGGCAGCCTCGATCTCACCTGCGGGGACACGACCCACCGGGCAGGATCCAGCACCGTGCTTCAGCACGGTCTGGCTGACATAGTAGCGGTAGAGCTTGTCGCCTTTCCGGGTGTGCGTCGGCGAGAAGGCGGCGCCATCGGGCCCGAACAGCAGTCCCTTCAGCAGCGCGGGCGTATCAGCGCGTGTGCGGGCCGCGCGCTTGCGCGGGCTCTCCTGCAGGATGGTGTGGACACGGTCCCACGTCTCGCGGTCGATGATGGCGTCGTGCTCGCCGGGGTAGCTGTCGCCCTTGTGCACCGCCTCGCCGATGTAGGCGCGGTTGCTCAGCATCCGGTAGATGTATTTCTTGTCGATCCGGTTGCCGCGCGGCGTTCGGATGCCGCGTTTCGTGATCTCTCTCGCCAGCTCCGTGCCCGACCCGATCTCGAGGAAGTGGGCAAAGATCCAGCGGACGTGCGCGGCGGCTTCCTCGTCCACCAGCAGTTTGCGGTTTTCCACCCGGTAGCCGTAGGGCGGCACGCCCCCCATCCACATACCCTTCTTCCGGCTCGCGGCGACCTTGTCGCGGATGCGCTCGGCCGTCACCTCGCGCTCGAACTGGGCGAAGGACAGCAGGATGTTCAGCGTCAGCCGCCCCATCGACGTGGTCGTGTTGAAGGACTGGGTCACGGAAACAAACGTCACGCCGTTCCGGTCGAAGACCTCGACCAACTTGGCGAAGTCGGCGAGCGAGCGGCTGAGGCGGTCGATCTTGTAGACCACGACCACGTCGACCAGCCCGTCCTCGATATCCTCCAGCAACCGCTTCAGGCCGGGGCGCTCCAACGTGCCGCCCGAGATGCCGCCGTCGTCATATTGATCGCGGACAAGAACCCAGCCCTCGGACCGCTGGCTGGCGATATAGGCTTCGCAGGCCTCGCGTTGGGCGTGGAGCGAGTTGAACTCCTGCTCCAACCCTTCCTCGGAGGATTTGCGGGTGTAGACCGCGCAGCGCAGCTTGCGGACGACCTTCGATTTTTCCGGCGGCTTCGTCATGTCCGCCCCCTGTGGTTCTTGAGCCCGAAGAAGGTCCACCCGTTCCAACGCGTGCCGGTGATGGCCCGCGCGATGGCCGACAGCGACTTGTACGGCCGCCCCTGCCATTCGAAGCCATCGGCGGTGACGGTGACGATCTGTTCGACGCCCTGCCATTCTCGCAGCAGCCGTGTGCCGGTGATGGGGCGGTCGCGATCGGCGCGGATGCCGCGCTTCCTCTTGTCCCCGCCGTCCAGTTCCTCGCCAAGCCGTTCCAGCCGCCGGATTGTCTCGGGCTTCAGCCCGCCATAGGCCAGTTCCTGGATGCGATAGGCGATGCGGCTTTCGAGATAGCGGCGGTTGAACGGCGGCGGCTCGCTGTCGAACAGGTCACGCCACTGCGCCTTCAATTCCGGCGTGGTCGCGGTCTTCAGCGCGGCCAGGCGCGCGGGGATGGGATCGGGCTTGTTCATGCATTTCTCCGTTGCGTTGGAGTTGCATGACGGCATTGGTCGGACGGATAGTGTAGGCAACTTTCTCCAGTGTCGTCAGATTCTTCTACTGTCTCCCGCGTGCGCAGCCGACCCAGCCCGAGCGCCAGCAGCCTGCACAGTTCGGCGCGGCGCTCGGCCGGGGTCATCAGCATGGGGGACAGGGGATTGGGTCGTTTCATCAGGATCAGCCCGGTTGCTTCTCCTGAGGAAAAGCCACCCGTCCCGGAGGATCGGGACAGCGGGCACAAGATTATTTTGCCTTTTTCCCCTCTCGGGTTAGCCTTGGCAAACTCTGATCATGGAGACCTGCATGGTTCGAGCGCCTGCCAAGTCCTGCCCCGCCCTGTTCCGCCTGTTCGGCGATGCTGAGGCGTCGATGATCGCCGCGTTCCTGCAAATGCGGGTTTTCGACAAACTGACCTGGCTGGTCGATTACTACTTCGATCCGGATGAAACGGACGGGAACGTGCCGGCCGCCGCCATGCTGCGCGAGCAGCGCAAAGAGAAGCTGTCACCGCTCGAAACCGAAGCGGCCCGCATCGTCACCATGTCGTCAGATCGCGGCCAGTTCGCGCTCGACGGACTGGTTCGCTCCAAACTGACGACAGAGCAGAAGCGCGAGTTCGAGGGGCAGCGCGACGCGCTGGCGCGCAGCTTGTGGGCTTATCTCAAGGAGCCGATGTTGTTCGAGGCGGCCGAGAACACCCTGCATCTGCGGCTCTATCGCCGCTATGACCGCCACTACCAGACGTTCATGGTCGCGCCTGTGGAAGACGGCGCGGCTGATGTCGCCTCATCAGCGCTGGACACCTTGCTGGACGATCTGCGGGATAGGCTCGATCGGGGTGACGGGTATGAAGTCGACCGGTTCGCTATTCCCCAGGACGGCGATGTGCCCGCCGAGGTCATGTACCTTGTGGTTCACCCGGAAGCCCCCACCAGTGTGCGGGAACTCCACGACGACGGGCAGCGCACGACAATGTATTTCCGCCCACCAGGGGAAATCATGATCGTGCACACCCCGAGTACCGGACGCGTGCATGTCCGTGCTGGGACCCGAAAGCTTCGCCATGACGCGGCCGAGAGCTTCATCAGAACGGTCCTCGAGCAAGAGCCCTCGCAACAACCTGTCGATTTTCAGGCCTACGACATCGCGCGGTTCTTTAACGGGTTCGATCTGGGACTCCCCGAGTTCGACGACGCAAGCATCCTGCGAGCTCGCGTGATCCGCGCGGACATCAGTATCGGAAACCTCGCCAACAGGCTGTCGGTCTCGACGTCCCTGGATGAAGACATAGGCCAGCTGATCAGCGATCAGCCGGGCCTTGAGAGGATATTTCGCAATGCCCTCGCGATGCGGTTCGTGGAAATTGCTGTTCAATACCGGCGGGCGGGCGTGGACGGCGAGCGCACGCTGGACTTTACCCTGACGGATCGAAACACCACGAGCCTGCTGAGCCTGGATGATCCGTTCGAGCGCGTCCTCGGTCACCGCTTGCTCCGCCATTGGGGCATATTGCGTGATGGTCGCGCACCGACGCCCAGAGAGAGCACGGCGGTGCTGCCTGCATTGCTGGCTTTGTGGAACCTGGCATCTGACCGGATAAACGGTGCCTGGCTTCATGAGCGGGGGGTAGACGTCAAAACCCTGCTCGATCTCGGGTTCCTGGTCCCCTCAGGTTGGGAGGGTGACGACCTGATCGACGAAGAAGACGATTTCGGGGAACATGTGGCAAAGGTCGTGGAGCGTCCTGAAGGACTCGAGCTTCACTCGAGCGACGGCCAGTCATCGTCGGCCGCGCTGCCTGAGCGCTACCGTGTCTATCGGATTCGAGACGGATGGGTCGCCAGCCACCTGCGCGAGCAGCTTGGCAAGGCGCTGGACATCACAGCGATGGAGAACATCCGGCCCGACCTCATCGCGCTCGGCGCACTCGAAATCGACGGGCGTGATGTGCCGCTCTATCTCGCGCGCCGACTCGAGGACGAACGGGTCCGCGCCGCCATCGACACCGAGCTTCGCGCGCGTGACAAACAGGGGATCGGGCTCGTCCTGCAGGCGGGCGACGTGGCCGGCGTCTGCCTGGCGGCAAATGTGCTCGCCAGACTCGCCGACCATATTCTGCCGGAGGGAGCCGAATTTGCTGTCGATCTGACAAGCCTGACGGCAGCATTTCGTCGGAACCGTTCGTTGGCCCAAGGTGGGGCGGCTGTCGAGTTCCACAAGTCGGGCACCGGCGCCGGGGTGCTGAGCGTACCAGGCCGAGGCACGATCGACATTGTGGGGGAAAATCGCGTCACGGTCATCGATCGACTGGTACAGGCATATCCGACGCCCATGAAGACCGAGGACATGATCGCAGGGTTCGGGGGGCAATCCCTCAGCAGCATTTTTGGCCAGCCATTGTGGGACAAGCTGAAGGCTGGCTTCATGCGCTCTCCGAAGCGCGGACAATGGGAGATCGCGGTCTGACCGCCAACTGCGCTCCAACTGCGTTCAGGGGCTCTGACTAACTGCGATTCGCTGTTTCATTTGAGCTGCTCCTTCAACGACGGAGCATTTCAAATGCCGACCCACAACTCTCATCTCGCGGCGGTGCGCTGCGCGCAGGACCGCACGCCCCGCATCTCATCTAACGACTGGCGTTGCTGCTGCGGCGCACTGCTTGGCATCCACCGCGACGGCCTGATGCATGTGAGCTTCGCGCGCGGTCACGAATATCTGTTCAGCTATCCCGCCACGGCGACCTGCCGGCGCTGCGGGACCATGAGCCAGACGAAGGGACCGGCGCGTTAAGCCGCGCCGTTCCCCTGAATTTCCCGATCATCAGAGGCGCACGACGCCCTGAGGCCCGAGAGAGGCGCTGGACGCCCGGCCGGAAGGCTGGCGTCCCGTGTCTTTCTCCTGGTTCGCGATCCGCGAGGATCTCGCCCGTTCGTCGTCGACCCTGCAATCTCAACGCGATTATCGTGCCGTCCGGTCGGCCGAACCGTCGCTTCGGCCTTACGCCGATATTGTCGGGCTGCTCGGCGCCCTGCATCATGGGCATCTCGATTTCGATGGGCGAAACGCCATTCTCGCCGCCCTCGTGCGCAGGTCACAAGGCCGCGATCGTCCCGCGGGATTGGCCCTGCACGTCATGCTGCTTTCCCTGTGGCCGGGGCTCGATGCGATCCGCAACCGCTGCCTGCGTCGTCGTGTCGGCACTGCTGACGAGATCAGCTCCGACCTCCTGGCCCGCAGCACGGAAATCATCCGGACCCTTGATCTCGGTCGCGTCACCAATATCGCCGCCACCGTGCTGATGAACACCGAACGCGATCTGTTGCGCGCCCATCGACGCGAGATCGACCGCCAGCAATCTTGCGCGGAGGTAGAACCCGACTGGATTGCCGCGCCGCCGTCATGGGCGGAACGGGCCCGGATGCGGGCGGAATTGCGGGCTGATCTGTCGGCGGTAATCGGGTCAGATGCCGATCTGGTCCTTGGCGTCGCGCTCGATGGCGCCAGCCAGATCGAGATGGCCGAAGCGTTGGACCTGACGGCATCGGCGGCGCGGAAACGTTATCAACGCGCCGCTGCGCGCCTGCGAGGCCATTACCGGCCTTGAGCCGCCCCGTGCCACGGATCCACCACCTCCACGCCCATGGCGGCGAAGGGCGCGGTATCGCGGCTGGCGACCGGATAGCCCTGTGCCGCGGCGATGGCAGCAATCGCGCCATCGGCAAAGCTGACACCATGCCCGTTGCGCGCCGCGATCGCGTAGAGCGGGCCAAATGCCTCGTCTGCGGCGGCATCGAAGCCAAGCAGCCGACCGGTAAATACCTCCGCCATCATGCGCCCCAGACGAGATTCGAGATCATCGCGTCGTCGCCCCGTGGCCATGCGCGGCCGCCTGCGCCTTGAGCGCGCGATGCACCTCGTCAGGGATCTGACGCATGACGATCTGGGCCATGGGAAACCTCTGTCGATATCACTTCCATGAATAGATATCACAAATAATCCCCTCTTCAATGTCCCGATCGTCCCTTGGGGCTGGCTTTTGATCAGGTGAAGCCCTTGTTCGCGAGCCTGACCGATGACCCTGCCGCCAATTCCACCGCCTGACCTGCTCAAGCGCCTGCCTGGCTATTATCGCCGCTGGGAACTGACCGAGCTGGTGATGCCGGATCGGTATTACTTCTTCGAAGCAGCCGGCCAGCATGAGGATGGCGAGGACCTCTTCGCGGTCTATATCCAGCCCGCCGATCTGGAGCCCGGCGAAGGGCGGCTACAATGAGCGTGCCGGCGGTCGATCCGGCGCAGATCGCGCTGTTTCTCGATGTCGTCTTCTCCTGGTGCGACGGGCTGATCCCCTTGCGCGGCCTGCCCGATAAGGGCGTGACGCCGCCCCCGCCGAGTGATCTGCGCTGGTTGCCGGCCGATGGGGGTGCGGCCGCGACCATCGCGGGCTGTGCCGAGGTTGCCGCGCCCATCGGCCGAGCCATCTATGTCATCCCCGGCACGGTGGCGCAGCGTGGCGAAGCCCGCGCCGAGCATGTCGTCCAGATGCAGGCACTGGTCGTCGATCTCGACGAGGGCGATATTGCTGCCAAACGCGCGCAACTGATGCGCCATCTCGGCCCGGCGACGCTGACCGTCGAGAGCGGCGGCGTCACGGAGGCCGGACAGCCCAAGCTGCATCTGTGGTGGAAGCTGACGGAACCGGTCGAGGGCGCGGAGATCGCCCGGCTGTGCCGCCTGCGCGCCGAGATCGCCCGCAAGATCGGCGGTGACGGCAGCTTCGGCTCGGCCCACCAGCCGGTGCGGGTGCCGGGCACGGTTCATGGCAAGTACGGACTGAGGTCGCAGGTCCGGATCATCGATCATCAGGCGATCGAGGTCGATCTGGCCGAGTTCGAATCTCGGGCGATCGCCATGCCGGCCTTGGCAGAGCCGTCGTCATCGGGCACGCCCCTCGACTTCAATGTCGATGCAAAACCCTCCGTGGATCAGGTGCTGACCACGCCGGTTCGCGAAGGCGCGGCGGATGACTGGACCCGGTTCCAGGGAGCCAGTGCCGCGATCGGCCATTACCTGCGCCAGGCCCATGAGGGGCGCATGACGCTCGATGAGGCCTGGGAGGCGATCTGCAGCTATAACGCCGCGATGCTGCGCCCGCCATGGCCCCAGGATCGGCTCAAGGCCGAGACACGTCGCCTGTGGCAGCGACATCTCGAACGCAACGGACCTGCGCAGCCGCCGCGGCAGGAGGCGCCGACAGGCCCGCTGGACTGCTTCAGCCTCGGCCAGCTGCTCGATGACCGCAGCGCGCTGCCCGACGACATCATCGCGCCGCGCGTGCTCACCCCGGGCGGCCTGCTGGTCCTTGGCGGAGCGCCCAAGGTCGGCAAGAGCGACTTCCTGATCTCCTGGCTCGTGCACATGGCCGCGGGCGTGCCGTTCCTCGGCTTTACGCCGCCGCGGCCGCTGCGGGTGTTCTACCTGCAGGCGGAACTTCAGTATCACTACCTGCGGGAGCGCCTTCACCAGATCGGTTTGCCGCCCGAGGTGCTCGACTCCGCCCGCGATGGCTTCGTCGCAACGCCGCGGCTGAAGCTGCTGCTCGATGGGTGTGGCGTGGCCCGTGTGGCTGAGGCGGTCCGCTCCGCTTTCCGCGACAGCCCGCCCGACGTCCTGTGCATCGACCCGATCCGCAATGTCTTCGACGGCGGTCCCGACAGCGGCGGCGAGAACGACAACAGCGCGATGATGTTCTTCCTGCGGGAGCGCGTCGAGGCGCTGCAGGCGACGGTCAATCCCGATGCCGGGGTCATCCTCGTCCACCACACGAAGAAGCTCTCGAAGCCGCAGGTGAAGGACGATCCCTTCCTGGCCCTTTCCGGCGCCAGCGCGCTCCGGGGTTACTACACCACGGGCCTGATCCTGCACCGCCCGGACGAGGACAGCACCGCCCGTCGCCTCGAGATCGAACTGCGCAACGGACCGGCGCTCGAGCCGAAGCTGGTCGACAAGATCGGGGGCACATGGGTTGAGGTCAGCCGGCTCTTCGAACGCGTCGTCGGCCAGGAAATCGGCGCAAAGCACGACGCCGAGCGCGATCGCAAGCGCGACGTCATCCTCTCGATCCTGCTCGCCGAGGCCGCCGAGGGGCGGCTCTATACCTCGACGCAGTTCCGCGAGGCATTCGAGAACCAGTTCGGCCTTGGCAGCCAGTCGACGATTCGTGACCGGATCAATGTGCTGAGCACCAAGGGCTATATCCGCTTCCTGCGCGATGGCACCGAATTCGGCCACGAGGTCGTTCGCTCGAGGTTCGGATATCTCTGCGTCCACGGCATGGTGTTCGGCAGCGAGGCGCAGGTCGATCCGGAGACCGGCGAGGTGCTGTCGACCGGCAGACCGGTCGTTCCCAGCCACTACAAGTCGCCCGCCAACGGCCTCTGCATGGAGCTGGAGGACCCCTGCAACTGGCCCGATCCGGAGGACGACCATGCGTGAAATCGTCCTCCAACACGTTTGTTCGTCCTCCCGGATTTCTTGTTCGACCTCAGGACAAACATGTTCGTCCTCCTCCGTTGTTCGTCCTAAATCAAACAAAATCAATGACTTACTACAGGACGAGGACGAACATGTTCGTCCTCTTGTTCGACCTCTATTCGTCCTATTTTCCCGTTTTACTACAGAGACTTACTTGCTTTTGAGGACGAACAACGGGACCCCCCATACTACGTATGGGAGGGCCGGCCTCGGGGCCGAGCCCCCCATCCGTGACGTCCGTGCCCGCGGTCCGCCGTTCTCTTTCGTCTCTGCCTCACCCGACCACTGCGGCCAGAACGACAGGAGATGACGATGGCCCGAATGAAACTGACGACGATGCGTTACACGCCCCCCGGCTACGGCGGCACGCGGCGCAGCCCCGATGAGGTCAAGCGTGATGGCTGGCAGGAGATGGGTCTGCTTGTGGTCAGCGTGGACGACCCGCGGCTGACCTGGCCGGAGCGCGAGATGATCGCGCAACTGGGACGCAAGCTCTACGGCCCCTGCGCTAGTGAGGGAGGGCACGGCGATGGTTGAGCGCAACTGGACAGCCGACGATGTTGCCGATCACTTCGAGGAGGCGTTCCGGACCCTGCGCAGGCTCCCCTCCGCTGCCCCGCGCGGTCACGGCAGCCACTGGCCGCAGATCCTGCGCAGCGCCCGCGAGATCGCGGCGATGGAGCCGGAGCCGATGCGGGTGGTGCCCTCGGCGCAGGCGATCTCGGCGCTGGAACGGACCTTCGACTGGGCGCTGTGGATCAACGAGGCCGAACGCAAGCTGATCTGGTCGCGGGCGGCCCGGGTGCCATGGAAGGTCATCTCCGGGGAGATGGGCTGCGACCGGACCACGGCGTGGCGTCGCTGGCAACTGGCGCTCACCAAGATCGCGGCGCGGCTTAATGCGTAAGCGACTCCAATGTGTTGCAACACTTTTGTGTTCGACACCTGCAACAGATCCATGCTACAAGCAGGGCATGATCGGGAGAAGAGCGCCCATGAGCGCCACCGATCATCTCCATCCCGTTTCATCTGACTTGCGAGGGCATCCCATGCCTGTGCGCCCGCCCATCCATCGCCCGGCTGGACGACGCGACAAGCCGGAGCGTGACCGCGACACTGATCGCCAACGCGACCCCGCCATCCGGGCGCTCTACAAATCCGCCCGGTGGCAGCGTGCCCGGCGCATGTTCCTCGCCTGCCACCCGCTTTGTGCGGAATGCCAGCGGCAGGGTCGCGTGAGCGCCGCCAACACCGTCGATCACATTACTCCGCATTGCGGCGACACCACCCGGTTCTGGGACCAGGACGGCTGGCAGCCGCTCTGTGCGCCCTGTCACAGCCGCAAGACCGCCGCCGAGGATGGCGGCTTCGGCAATCGGCGGACCGGGCGCGAGTCCTCCGGCTGACCCGGGGGGAGGGCAAATCTCTGGAGCCTTCCGGCCCCGGACCGCGCGCCAAGCTTTCTGCATCCGTGGCCAAAATGGCGAGGGGGGGGGTGCAGTCCAAAATCCGAAGGAAACCACCTCGTGACCGATTACCAGCTTGCCGTCGAATATCGCGGCCTCGACAGCCTTGTACCCTATGCACGCAACGCCCGTACCCATTCCGAGGCGCAGGTGGCCGAGATCGCCGGCTCGATCCGCGAGTTCGGCTTCGTGAACCCGGTGCTGATCGCGGAGGATGGCACGCTGATCGCGGGTCATGGCCGGGTGCTGGCTGCACGGCAGCTTGGCATGGAGACGGTGCCGACCATCAGCCTGACCGGGTTGTCGGAGACGCAGCGCCGGGCCTTGGTGCTGGCCGATAACCGCATCGCGTTGAATGCCGGATGGGACGAGGCGTTGCTGGCGCTGGAACTGTCAGATCTGAAGGAGGCTGGTTTCGATCTCGGGATCATGGGCTTTGAGGACGGCGAACTGGACCGACTGCTGGCCGGCGCGGAAGCGGAGGACGAGACGTCGACGCCACCCGTCATTATCCCCGAGCCTCCGCGTCATCCGGCCTCGCGCACCGGCGATCTGTGGTTGCTCGGCACCCACAGGCTGCTCTGCGGCGATAGCACCAGCGCTGCCGATGTGCGCCGCCTGATGAACGGCGAGCGGGCCGTGCTGTTCGCGACCGATCCGCCCTATCTGGTCGATTACGATGGCTCGAACCACCCAACCCGCAACAAGGACTGGTCGGCGTCCTACGGCACGACCTGGGATGACTCGAGCCAAGGCGCAGAACTCTACGACGGCTTCATCGGCGCGGCCATCGCAGAGGCGATCACCGAGGACGCCGCCTGGTATTGCTGGCACGCCTCGCGCCGCCAGGCGATGCTGGAAGCCTGCTGGGAAAAGGCCGGGGCGTTTGTGCATCAGCAGATCATCTGGGTGAAGGACCGGGGCGTTCTGACCCGGTCGCATTACCTCTGGAAGCACGAACCCTGCCTCATGGGCTGGCGGCGTCCGAACCGCCCGCCGAAAGTGGCCGATCAGACGCTGCCCTCGACCTGGGAGATGCCGAGTTTCGCCAGGGACGAGCGCCCCGACCATCCCACGCCGAAGCCGCTCGACGCCTTCGGCATTCCGATGCGCCAGCACGTCGCGCGCGGCGGGCTCTGCTATGAGCCCTTCTGCGGCTCCGGGTCGCAGATCATGGCCGGCGAGGTCAACGGTCGGCGCGTCTTCGCGATGGAGATCAGCCCGGCCTATGTCGATGTCGCCGTCGAACGGTGGCAGGCCGAGACCGGCCGCGATGTGATCCTCGACGGCGACGGACGGACCTACGCCGAGGTGAAAGCCGAGCGGCTTGGTGAACACGCAGGCACGGATGCGGAGGCGGATGGCGACGCTGACGGTGAGGCCTCCGCCCGCAAGCGGCGCAGCCGGAGCAAGGCGGCATGAAACAATCCCGTCTCATGTCGCTGGCCGAGTCCGTCGCAAACGTGATCGTCGGCTACGGCCTCGCCGCCATCACGCAGATCCTGATCTTTCCCATCTTCGGCCTGCACACCACGCTGGCGCAGAACCTGAAGATCTGCGCCGCGTTCACGGTCATGTCGATTGCCCGTTCCTTCGCCTTGCGGAGGGTGTTCGAGGCGATCCGCATGCGGGGTGCACCATGAAACACCGCGCGGTCACTCGGCGGCGGTCTCCGCAGCCCGCGCCATTCGGCGGTTTTTCAGCACCCGCTCAACCATCGCCTGTGCAGGGCCGTCGCCAACGCCAAGGTCGTGGCAGTTCTGAAGGATCAGAAATGTGAGATCTGCGTCGGTTCGGTCCTCGGAGTTGGGCATCGGCTTTCCTTTCGCGAGCGGGGTTGCTTCACCGCGGTCGTATCATTGTCGGCGCCGCGCAAGGACCGTCCCGCCGATCTGGTGGTCGTTGTCGTGTATCACGCGTTAACGCGGTGCTCTGGTTGACTTGCGAGGTGCCGCGATACGAAGCCGGCCGATCTGGCCGCCACGATGAAGGCGCGGCGCGCAGTCGCGACCGATGCCATGCAGTCCATGGCAGCTTCCACCTGGTGAAGCGCACGATCACGCGCCAGGTCGGTGACGGGCCATTTCTTTCGCAACCAGTAGCGGACCTGCTCGGCTGTGGAGAAGTTCTGTATCTCGCCCGAAGGAGAGACGACAAAGGACAACGGTTTGCCCCAGTGGATTTCAATCAAACTCAGTTCTTTCAGGAAATTCGGCACCGGGGAACCTTAGGCAACCGGTGCTGGGTGAAGGAGGGCGCGCCAAGCCGTCGCCCAACCTTCATGATGGATGTTTCGCTCAGGCGAGAACGAGATTCGTTGCCGAGTCCCGACCGTTACGGTCGCGCTCCAGATCGAATGAAACGGCCTGACCGTCATTCAGCTGGTGGATGCCAGCCCGCTCGACCGCAGAGATGTGGACGAAGATGTCCTTCGAGCCGCTCTCTGGCTGGATGAAGCCGAAACCCTTGGCGGAATTGAACCATTTCACGGTGCCATTGGCCATCGTGATACTCCTTGTCTGTATGTCGTTCGCACAACGCAACGACCCGGCAAAGCTGACGATCGAGAGCTGAGCCGGAAAAGGAACAGATTCGAAAACAAGTGTTGCTGACTGCATATGGGGTCCGCTCGTGCGATTTGCGAGGGGGCGACGTCGAGTTTCTTATTCTTCGTGCCCGTTGCATTGGAGAAGATGCGGAAGAACCTGCCATGCCCGGTCGCAAACCCTTGCCGACGCAGTTGAAGCTGGTGAAAGGCACCGCACGGCCGCACCGGATCAACGCCGATGAGCCGAAGCCGATTGTGGCAACACCACCGCCGCCCGATCACCTCGAGGCGGCGGCGGCCGCGAAGTTCACCGAGATGGCGGGACTGCTGGCCCGCCACGGGGTGATGACCGAGCTCGATGTGGGGGCGCTCGCGCGCTACGTGGTCATCTGGCGCCGCTGGCTCGAGGCGGAGGTCGAGGTCAAGCGCCGCGGCCCGGTGGTGAAGACCGTGGGCGGGAATATCATCCAGAACCCGTTCCTGGCGGTGGCCAATAAATGCCTCGCGCAGATGGGCCAGATCGAGAGTGAGTTCGGGATGACGCCCTCCAGCCGCAGCCGGGTACGCATGGCCGAACCCACTGACAGTCGCGATCCATTCGAGGATTATCTGAACCGTGGCAGCAAGGCGTAAAACCGGCACCGGGTGGAAGTTGCCGGCCTGTCCGGTCACAGCCTACGCAAAGGCAGTCACGGGCGGCAAGATCACTGCGGGCCGGCTGGTGAAGCTGGCCTGCGCACGGCATCTGGAGGACCTGAATACCGGCAAGACCCGCAGTCTCTCCTGGGACCGCGCCGCCGCGCTGCACGCGATCGAGTTTTTCACCCATCTGCGGCACTCGACCGGGGAATGGGCCGGCCAGCCCTTTGTGCTGCAGCCATGGCAGCAATTCGTGGTCGGATCCGTCTTCGGCTGGAAACGCGCTGATGGGCTCAGGCGATTCCGCACCGCCTATGTCGAGGTGGCGCGCAAGAATGGCAAATCCGCGCTGCTCGCAGGCATCGCGCTCTACGCGCTGATCGCCGATGGTGAGGCCGGCGCGCATGTCTATGCCGCGGCGACCACCCGCGATCAGGCGCGCATCGTGTTCGGCGAGGCCGAGCGCATGGTGGCGGCGAGTCCGGCATTGTCAGTGCGGGTGACGCGCACCGTGAACAACCTCGCGGTGCTGCCCACCGCGTCGTGGTTCCGGCCGCTCTCGGCCGATGCCAGCAAGATGGACGGGCTCAACGTGCATCTGGCCGCCGTGGACGAGGTGCATGAACATCCGGGGCCGGAGATCATCCAGAAGCTCAACACCGCCACCGGTGCCCGGCGCCAGCCGCTGATCGTCGAGATCACCACCGCCGGCCATGACCGCCATTCGGTCTGTCGCCAGCATCACGAGTTCTCGGTCAAGGCGCTGGAAGGGTCTGTGCCGCATGAGACGGCCGATAGCTGGTTTGCCTTCATAGCGACAATCGATGAAGGCGATGACTGGACTGATCCTGCGGTCTGGGTGAAGGCTAATCCCAGCCTCGGAGTGACGGTGAAGCCGGATGACCTGAAGCGCCAGATCGACGAGGCCCGCGAGATGCCGGCGCAGCAGAACGCCATCCGGCGGCTGCGGCTGAATGAATGGACCGAACAGGTCACCCGCTGGCTCGACATGGGCGTCTGGGCCGAGGGCGGGCCGGGTGACGGGGCTGATTGGCGAGATATCCGCGCCGGGCTGGATGATCTGGAGCAGAAGCTGCTGGGCCGCGAATGCTATGGCGGGCTCGATCTCGCCCGGGTCAACGACCTCTCGGCCTTCATGCTGCTGTTCCCACCGACGGGGGACCCCGCGCTCGGTGATCTGGCCGAGAAATGGATCGTGCTGCCCCGCTTCTGGGTGCCTGAGGAAGATATTCTGCGCCGGGGTAAGCGCGATCGAGTGCCCTACGATACCTGGCGCAACCAGGGGCTCCTCTCCGCCACCCCCGGCAATGCCACCGATTTCGCCTTTATCGAGGCCGAGATCATCGCACTCGCGGGGCGCTACGATCTGCGCGAGCTCTCTTACGACCGCACCTTCGCCGGAGAGATCGTCCAGCATCTGCAGGATGAGGGGATCAACCTGGTGCAGTTCGGTCAGGGGTTTCTGAGCATGGCGGCGCCGACCGCGGAACTTGAGCGGCTCTCGGTGTCGCGGCTCTTGTGGCATGGCGGCCATCCGGTGCTGCGCTGGAATGCCTCGAATGTCGCCGTGCGCCATGATCCGGCCGGCAATATCAAGCCGGACAAGGAACGCTCCTCGGAGCGCATCGACGGCATTGTCGCGATCTGCAACGCCCTCGGCCGGGCGCTCCTGCGCGACGTCAATGCCGGCCGCTCGGTCTATGACAGCCGCAGCATCCTGGTGCTGTAGGCTACCCGTCTTACGGAAAGAATGCCCATGTCCTTCTGGTCCCGCTGGTTTGCAGGCGCCCCGCCTGCGGCCTCACCTCCGCACGCCCCGTCGCCACGCGCTGCCATCCATGAAGCCGGCGGCGGGCTGGTCATCACCTCTGCCGCCGAACTGGATGCGGCGCTCCGGGCCGGCGCAGCCAGCGGCTCCGGCATGGCGGTGACGCCGGACAGCGCCATGCGGGTGGCGGCAGTCTATGCCTGCGTGCGCATCATTTCCGGCGCGGTGGCAACGCTGCCCTTGCATATCAAGCGCCGGATCGATGCCCGGACCCGCGAGGATGCCTCGGATGCCCCGATCTGGCAGCTGCTGCGGCGAAGGCCCAATCGCTGGCAGACGCCATCGCAGTTCCGCCGGATGCTGCAGGCGCATCTGCTCTTGCGCGGCAATGCCTATGCCATGATCGTGCGCTCGCGCGGCACCGTGCAGGCGCTGATCCCGCTGCATCCGGATCGGGTCGAGGTGGTGCAGGGCGAGGACCTGGCGCTGAGCTTTCTCTATACCCGCCCCGATGGAAGGCGTCTGCGGCTGGCGCAGGACGAGGTGCTGCATCTGGTCGGGCTGACGCTGGACGGGGTACGAGGTGTCTCACCAATCGCCTATGCCCGCGAGACCATCGGTCTGGCGCTGGCGATGGAGGATCACGGCGCCACCACCTTCCGCAATGGCGCCCGGGTCTCGGGCGTGCTCAGGCACCCGCAGAAGCTCGGACCCGAGGCGGTGGCCAATCTCAAGGCCGGGCTCGAGGCGTTCCGCGCCGGCGGTGACCAGGAAGGCAAGCACCTCATTCTCGAGGAAGGTATGGATTACGCCCGTATCGCGATGACCGCCGAGGATGCGCAATGGATCGAGAGCCGCAAGTTCAGCCGCAGCGACATCGCCATGTTCTTCGGGGTGCCGCCGCACATGATCGGCGATACCGAGAAGTCCACCAGCTGGGGCACCGGCATCGAGCAGCAATCGATCGGGTTTGTCGCCTACACGCTCGAGGATCATCTGACGATGTGGGAGGAGGCGATCGATCGTGACCTGATCGGCGCTGATGATCTGCTTTATGCACGTTTCAACCGCGCGGCCCTGGTCAAAGGCGATATCAAGGCCCGCTGGGAAGCCTATGTCAAAGGCCTGCAATGGGGCGTCTACAGCCCCAATGAAATCCGAGCGCTGGAAGATCAGAACCCGCGCGATGGCGGCGATGTCTATTATCCGCCGCCCAACATGACGGCAGCGGTCGGCGACGCGGATAACGTGTCTGCCATTCCTGCGACTGAAGGAGCTTCTGATGAGCCTGCGTGATCTTCCGGCCGGGCCGGTCTTTCCGCGTCCGGCGGCGTTCCAGGCCGATGCGCCGTGGGACGCGCTGGCCCGATGGGCTGCCATGCCGGCTGCGGCAGCAGCCCCGACAAAGGGCGACAGCACCATCACCATCTCCGACGTGATCGGCGAGGATGGCATGGGCGGTGGGGTCAGCCTGCGCCGGATCGCGGCGGCGCTGAGCAGGATCGGTCCGAATGCGGTCACCGTGCAGATCAACTCGCCCGGCGGTGACATGTTCGAGGGCATTGCCATCTACAACCTGCTGCGCGCCCATCCGGCCGCGGTTACCGTCGAGGTGCTGGGTCTTGCGGCATCCGCCGCCTCGATCATCGCCATGGCCGGGGACGAGATCCACATGAGACCCGGCAGCTTTCTGATGCTGCATAATGCCTGGGGCGTGGTGATCGGCAATCGCCACGACATGGCCGAAGCCGCCACGCTTTTTGAGACCTTCGACGCCGCCCTGACCGAGATTTATGCCGCGCGCAGCGGCAGGAGCAGCGAGGAAATTGCCGCGCTGCTCGATGCCGAGACCTTTCTGGGCACCGAGGAGGCGATTGCCGCCGGGATGGCGGACGGAATTGCGCCCGATACAGGCAACCGACCACGCGTGGAAGCTGAGCCGCCCACCATGGCGCAGGCCCGCCCCGACATTCAGGCGCGGCGCCGCATCGACGCGGCTCTGGCGCAGCAAGGCATCCCCCGCAGCGAGCGGCGCGCGATGCTGAAACAGATTACCGGCACGCGCAACGCTGCCGAACCCGCCACGCAGAACGCTGGCATCCCCGTGAGCGCCATCCGGCAGCTCATCGACACCATCCGCTCATAAGGAAACCATCATGGGCATCCAGAAATCCCCCCGCATTCGCGGGGCCGTTCGCGTGCGCGCCGAGGCCGGCGACGCCAACGCCATCCTCGCCGATCTGAACCGCGCCTTTGCCGCCTTCAAGGACGAGCATCAAGCCGAGATCAACGGCATCAACGCGAAGTTCGCCGATGTCGTGCAGGCCGAGAAACTCGAGCGCATCAATACCGAGATCACCAAGCTGCAGTCTGCGCTGGATGAGACCAACACCATGCTAGCCGCAGCCAAGCTGGGCGGCGCAAGCAGCGCGGATCGGGCGGACAGCCCCGAGACCCGCGAGCACGCCCGCGCCTTCAACCAGTTCTTCCGCCGCGGGGTCGAGGCCGGGTTGCGGGAGTTGGAGGTGAAGGCCGCCCTTCGCACCGACAGCGATCCCGATGGCGGCTATGTCGTCCCCGACCAGATGGAACAGATTATCGACCGGGTGCTGGGCTCGGTCTCGGCCATGCGCGCGATTGCCAGTGTCATCTCGATCTCGGCCGGCAGCTACAAGAAGCTGGTCAATCAGGGGGGCGCCGCGGCCGGCTGGGTCGGCGAGCGTCAGGCTCGCCCCGAGACTGCCACCCCGAGGCTCGCTGAACTGGCTTTCCCGGCGATGGAGATCTACGCCAACCCGGCCGCGACCCAGACCCTGCTCGACGATGCCCGTGTCGATATCGCTGCCTGGTTGGCCGAAGAGGTCTCGACCGCCTTCGCCGAGGCCGAGGCTGCCGCCTTCATCACCGGCGACGGGGTGAACAGGCCCCGCGGCATCCTGGCCTATGACACGGTCGCCAATGCCTCTTACGCCTGGGGCAAGATCGGCTACACCGCCTCGGGCGTCGCGGCCGCATTGACCGATGCCAGCCATAATGGCGTCGATGCGCTGATCGACCTCGTCTACGGGCTGAAGCAGGGCTACCGGCAGAATGCGCGCTTCCTGATGAACCGCTCGCTGCAGGCGGCGATCCGCAAGCTGAAGTCGAAGACCGAGGAACTCTATCTCTGGCAGCCCCCGGTCCAGGCTGGCCAGCCGGCGACGCTGCTCGGCTATCCGATCAGCGATGACGACGACATGCCCGATATCGCCGCCGGAGCTTTCCCGATTGCCTTCGGGAATTTCCGGCGCGGCTATCTGATCGTCGACCGCTTCGGCATCCGGGTGCTGCGCGATCCCTTCACCAACAAGCCCTATGTGCATTTCTATACCACCAAGCGCGTCGGTGGCGGGGTGCAGAATTTTGATGCCATCAAGCTGCTGAAGATCGCGGCCAGCTGATCGCCCGGCTGAACCAAGGCGCGCGCGCGGCAGGGTTCAGCCCGCGTCTTCCCACCCACATTCCTGCACAGGAGGATCCGATGAAGGATCTGCATTCCAGTCTCTCGGTGGCCGCGGCCATCAATGCTGCCACCCTCACCGACGACAGCACCCCCGTGGCCATTGATCTGCGCGGTCATGACGGTGCCGAGATCATTCTCGCCATTGGCGCGGGCGGCATCACCTTCACCTCGACCAACAGGATCGAGTTCATCCTGACCCATTCCGATGACGACAGCAGCTATGAGGCGGTGACCGCAGCCGACCTGCTGGGTGTCCCGACCGTGGGCGAAGGCGGCATCGTCAAGGCGCTGGTCGAGGCCCACGCCACCGCCGCCGTTTACCGCTTCGGCTATGTCGGAACCAAACGCTACCTGAAGCTGCTGGCGGCGCTTGAAGGCACCCATGCCACCGGCACGCCGATTGCCGGCCTGGTGATCAGGGGTCACGGCCGGATCAACCCGCAGGCCGATCAGGCCTGAGGTCGATGCTGCAATAACTGCGCGGGCGGTGAAGACCGCCCGTGCCCTGCCTCAGGGGGCTGCCCATGTTTACGCTGACCCGCATCACCGCGCCCGCGGCCACGCCGATCACGCTGGAAGAGGCCAAGGCGCAGCTTCGGGTCGATCACGAGGACGAGGACCTGCTGATCCAGCATTATATCGATGCTGCCACCGCCTGGCTCGACGGGCCGGCCGGCATCCTCGGTCGTTGCCTAGTCACGCAATCCTGGCAGATGGACCTCGATGCCCTCACCGGCCCGATCCTGCTGCCGTTTCCCGACAGCGAGATCGACAGCGCCGTGTTCACCGATGCTGCGGGCGGCGATCTCGATTACCGGATCGACCGGCGGGACCAACGCCTGTTGTTGCGACCCCTCGCGGGCTTTGGCCGCCCCGCGGCCATCACCTTCACCGCCGGCTATGGCGCCCCCGCCGATGTGCCTGCGGCAATCCGTCAGGCCATGCTGCTGCTGATCGCGCATTGGTATGAGCATCGCGAGGCGGTCAGCCTCGGGGCAAGTCCATCGGCGCTGCCCATGGCGGTCGATGCGCTGCTCGCCCCCTATCGCAGGATCCGGCTGTGAGAATGGTTGCCGGACGCCTGCGGCGCCGGGTCACCTTCCAGCAGGCTGTGATCATCCGCGATCCGGACGGGATGCTGATCCAAGGGTGGGAGGATCGCTTCACCCTCTGGTGCCATGTTCATTATCTGCGCGGCTCCGAGGCCGTCATGCAGGCACGGCTGGTCTCGAAAGCACCGGCCATCCTGACGATCCGCGCCAGCGCCGAGACCCGCGCCATCACCTCGGAATGGCGGGCCCTCATCGACGCGGTGATCTTCGATCTCAAGGAAGATCCTCGGCCCAGCGAGGATGGCGCCTATTTCGAGATGCTGGTTGAGGCGTGAGAGGCCCAGAATGGGGGAGGCGCCGATGACACCGCACAGTTCTGACCGGTCGAACGCCGAACTCGAGGCGATGCTGACCCGTGCCGCCGAGCAGGGGGCGAAACGCGCGCTCGCCGATGTCGGCCTCGACGGCGACGAGGCAGCCCTCGACATCCGCGATCTGCGCTCCCTCGTGGACTGCATCCGGCTGGTGCGCCGCACCGCCATGCAGACCGCCGTCCGCATGATCACCACCGGCGTGATGCTGGCTCTGCTCGCGGGCATCGCCATCAAGCTCAAGATCTTCGGCGGCGGCCCGTAGCCGCGCCCCATCCCCATTCATCAGCCCGCAATGACCCGCCCTCGAGGCGGGTTTTTCGTTTTGGAGGACCCCATGACGACGACCTTCTACGACCATTGGCGGGAGGCGCCCAAGGGCACCTGGCGCTGGCCCAACTTCTCGCCCGCAGAAATCGCCTGCCGGGGCACCGGCAAGTTGCTGATCAACGAACCGGCGCTCGACAAGCTGCAGGCGCTGCGCGACCGGCTCGGCAAGCCGCTGATGGTCCGCTCCGCCTATCGCAGCCCCGAGCACAACCGCGCCGTTGGCGGCGCGACCCGTTCCAAGCATCTCGACGGCGCCGCCTTCGACATCGCGATGGCAAACCACGATCCTGTGGCGTTCGAGGCGGCGGCGCGCGAGGTTGGGTTCCTCGGCTTCGGTTTCTATCCGCGCTCGGGCTTCATCCATGTCGACCTCGGGCCCGCGCGGCAGTGGGGCGAGCGGTTCCCGGTCCGGGCGACGGCATTCGCAGCCGAGACGCCTCCGGCACGCGAAGTGCTGGCCGACAGCCGCACGATGAAGGGCGGTGGCGCGGCAGGCGTGGCGACGCTGGGCGCTGCCGGGGTGGAGGTTGCGCAGAGCGTTCTGGCCGAGACCCAGACCGCGATCCTGCCGCTGGTGCCGTATCTCGACACGCTCCGCTGGGTGTTCATCGCCGTCGCGCTCGGTGGCATCGCGATCACGATCTACGCTCGGCTCGACGACTGGAAGCGGGGACGTCGCTGATTGGCGGACACCTACTAGGAACCCGAGTTGGTTCCTGCGTGCCTGTGCTGGGGCGGCGGCCTGATCTGGATCGATCAGGGTTGGCGCACCAGGACGATGCGCGCGTCTCGATAGCAGATCGCAAGAGACCCTTACAAACAGCGGTTTCGGCTGAATGACTATCTCGTGGTGCTTACGCGGGCATGGGCCGGTTTCGTACTCTTCGTGCCGCGGGGCGAGGTTGATGATCCGACCCGTTCTCCGGACGGGATGGACTCCTGTGCCGAAGAACTGATTGTTGCGGGCTGCGAAGACGTCATGGAGCACTTGGTGTAAGGCTCTTCATGAGAAAATTCGGCGGCAACTTCCTCCTTTCGGCCAGAGATCTCATGAGGATCATGGCTGAGACCGGTGCGACGGGACCTGTCCAAGCCCCGGCGGATAAAGATCCCATCGCAACCGAGCCCGAGATATGGGCAAAAGTTGGTGACGCCTGATCAGGCGGCGGATTGAAGGTGGCGAAGACCGTCGCGGAACTCAACCCCTTGGATGATCTCAGGAAGGCGGTTTTGGCCGTCGAGTTTGCGCCATTTCTTTTGCGCTGACATCATCAGCTTGAAGGCCATGGCCAGACCAGTCTTTCGGCTCAGGCATCCCTTGGTGCGTTTCGTGCGATGCCGGACTGTTGCGAAGGTGCTCTCGATCGGATTTGACGTCCGGATGTGTTTCCAGTGTTCCGCCGGATAGTCGTAGAATGTCAGCAGCGCCTCCCGGTCCTTGACCAGCTTGGCCACCGCCTTATCCCATTTCACACCGTAGGTTTCGACGAAGAAATCGAAGGCGGCGTTCGCTTTGGCTTTTGTTTCGGCTTGCCAGATATCGTGCAAATGGCCCTTTGCCTTGGCTTGGATGGATTTCGGCATCGCGTTCAGCACGTTCATTGTTTTGTGAACCCAACAGCGCTGTTCCCGCGTCGTCGCGAATACCTCGCGCAGCGCGGTCCAGAACCCTAAGGCGCCGTCGCCAACAGCCAATTTAGGGTCCTGTTTCAGGCCACGGCGTTTGAGGTCGAGCAGCACCTCACGCCAGCTTTGCGTGCTCTCGCGGAAGCCGTCTGTCATGGCCAACAGCTCTTTGCGGCCATATTCATCGGCACCGACAACCACCAGAACACATTGCTTTTCTTCAGCCATTCGCGGTTTGAAATAGACACCATCCGCCCAGATGTAGAGAAAGCGCCGGTTGCCGAGGTCGCGTTTTTGCCAGGCTTCGTAATCTTTCCACCAGTCGGCCTTCAGTCGGGTGATCGTCTTGGCGGACAGGCCCTTGGCATTCGGACCCAGCAGCGCCTCCAGCGCCTCGGTGAAGTCGCCCGTGGACACGCCCTTGAGGTAAAGCCACGGCAGCAGTTCTTCGACCGATTTCGCCTTGCGCAGATACCGCGGCAGGATGCTGGGCGTGAAGGTGATCCTGTCCTCACCGGGTTTGCGATCTCGCACCCGCGGCACTTTCACCGGCACGGGGCCAATCCCGGTCATCACCTCGCGCTCGGGCAGGTGACCATGGCGCACCAACCGGGATGTTCCATTCTCAAGTTTCACGTCAGAAAATGCGGCCAACAATGCCGCGAGCTCCGCGTGGATTGCCTGTTCGATCAACTTGCGCGCGCCGTCACGGATAATATCGGTGAAGGGGTCGGTGCTGAATCCGGATGGATCGGGCAGCTTGGCAATGGTAGTCTCTGGCATGTGGCATATCCCTTTCTCGGTTGAGAATTGACGGCGTTCTGAACACCGCCATGATATGCCGCCCCTCAGGGCATCACCAACTTTCGCTCATTACTCACCGAGCCCCGTACGTCGGTTCACAGAAGGGTCGGTCACGGTTCGACGATTTGAGAGACCCAGGCTCGGATGTCCTCGCCCCACCAGAACGCCACCATCACGATAGCAATGAAACCAGCGATCGCGAGTACACGGCCTGAGCCGCTAGACTGCTTGGGTCCATTTTCGCGCGCCTTGTGCGCCGCCAGGCCATCTTCAACCAGGTCCATCGTTTCCCTGAATTTGTGTGCGTTGTGATCAAGTATGTCGGTCCAACGCTCGATCTGCGCAGCCGACAAACCCATCTGTGCGAGACCGTCACGCAATTCCTTGATCGGATCATCGGGTAGTATGTTCTCGATCTGCACAAGAGCGCGTAACGTGTCGTGTTTCTCCTCGGCAAGCATGCTCTCTTCGAGGTGTTGAAGCAGGTGGAGAGCCATCATCAGGACGAAGCTCAGCGCCAAGGCGACAAGCGTCGTGTCAAAGGCGACACCGATCTCAACTGCGACGCTGCTCTCAGCGCGCAGGCGAGTGACTGCCTCGCCGCTCCCAAGGTCGACGGTCGCTAAAAGGGCCGAGCCAATGCCAATCACTGTCCCGATGAATCCCAGCGTCGGGATTGCCCAGACTATGAAGCTCAAAATACGATGATGTGCCTCGAGACGGTCAGCAGCTGCATCGATCTCTGTGGAAACGAAGGAGGGTACGTTCTCGCCGCTGCGAGCCGACTTCATGGCAAGAAGCCCCGAAATCCAGGCATCGAGCCTCGGCAAAGCAGGAACCGCTCCCGCCCAAAGAAAGTTGGCCTTCCTAGTGACGCTTTCGCGGATCGCTTCCATCTCGAGGATGGTGCGATCGAGATCGGCCCGATCACCTTCGCGATGCCAAGGAGCAGCGATAGTTGTGTAGGCCTCTCTTTTTTGCTTTGTGCTTTTCTCTGGCCCGCTGACTCCTTGCTCACCAGCCGGGTCATCTGGCGATGCATCACCGGCAGTGGGTGGCTCCGCAGCGGCCGGTGAGGGATCAAGGTTGACGAGGCGGTGCTCCACACGGAAGGACTTGGTCCCTTTGAGCAGACGGTTTGGCAGGATGTTTGATATCCAGTGCAGGGCGATGAAGATCAGTCCTGCAAAAAAGAGCACGTAGCAAGAGTACTGAATGGGCCCATTCAAACGTCTTGGCCACACCAGCCCATCGGTTGCGGCTGAGGGCGCAGCGTCAAGATGCGCATCCATTATCCCTTTCGCGCGGTCAAGCTCTCGGGACGAAAGGCTCTCGTCAGCACGGCCAATTACCATCGTCGATAGCACATAGGGACTCGCGTCGAAACTGACCTGGCGAAATGGCCAGTCGAAGCCGAAGGTTTCAGTCCAAAGCCTGTAGAGGCTGTCAGGTTCGAGGATGTCGTATGGAGTCCGTAAAGTTGTGAGCGCAAGATCGACGTTCAGCACCGTGACGACTTCGTCGTCTTCACCGTCGTTGTAGCGCGCCACGAGCCGATATACCGGAGAATCCCCGATCGTCGCCTTAGGGTCTAAGTCAATCCAGCCCTCTTCGCCGGGTATCTGCACTACCAGGTTTCCGGGAAGAGGATTAATCGAGTCGTCAATTTCGCGCAGCCGATCAACCACAGATGCGGAATGCAGGCCAACGGGTTCAAGAGGCACGTCCCCTAGCACCGAGACAGTGTTTTCGGGAGCCGTGTCATCGTCTAAACAAGTCGTTCGGTCGTCTGCCACGACAAGGCAAGTCTGTTGCGCGACAGACTTGGCTGATGCAGGGGCGAAATCCGACCCCGAGACGAGAAGCCACGTTAGGACGAAGGCTCCCGCAAGGATTACGGCGAGCCTGACAACAGCCCGCAACATGCCGACGATCCAGTGCCCTCGGAAGCTCGAAGATCCAAGAAATACGAAGGGAGAAATTACGTAGAATAAGTATTGCACTTGGTCATCTCCAATCGAGAACTAGAAACGCGACCGGCTGCACAATGCGCGATGCGTCCAGCGCGTCGTCGATCTCTGCAATGGGTGTGGAGCCCATCAGAAGGCGATCGATCAACTGGCGTCGCAGCATCGATAGGTCGATGCCTGCCAGCGTCTCGATCCCGACACTTGCGCTTAGTGCGCCTAGCCGCGCTTCGAATTCGGACTGGGTGAGGACCCGTCGGGCCCCACACGCGCCATCGCAGTCGGTACCTGTTCCATGAAAAAGGTACTCGCCCCCGGTCTCGGACAGAAAACGTCCCTCGGTGCCGATATCGCGCAGCTCGTCCAGCTGAACTCCGGCAGCGTCCATGCGGTCCAGTGTGATGCTCAGGGCGGAGCTTCGGGTAGCTTGAGTGTAGGCGTTCAGCCTAGGCGTCGCTATTGTTCCATCGCTGACCCGCAACGGTGTACGGTCCAGGGAAGGCGAACCGCGGTAGATGAACACGTCCCCCAGCTCCTCGACCATGGCATCTCCGTTCTCGAGGGTACGCGCTGCGACGAAGAACCGTTCGGTGGGGCCCTCGTGCACACCACCGGAGCCTGGAGGCACAGTGTTGCTGGCAGCATTGTAGTACCATGCCTCACGGGAGCTTCCCGACCCGCAGATTCCCGGGACCCTCTCGAAGGTGCACGCGGCGTCAAAGTTGGGAGGCGTTTCGAAGTCGAGCTCGACGCAAAGAAACGAACTGAAGACTCCGGCAGAGGGTCGACAGCCCCCGCCGGGTGCAAGATCGGAGCGCAGAAGAAAAACATGTTCACCCATGTTGCTGCGCGCGATCATTACATAGCTGTGATCGCTAGGATTTGGCGATCGGTTCGTCAGGCAAACCTTGGCGTCAGGTGGGGTCGTCGTCTCGATCACCTCGCAGAGGTCGTCGACGAATATCTGCTGGGCAGTTAGGCTTTGCATCTGCAGGCAGATGGCCGTGAGCACTAACGGCAGGATCCGAAGCAGCTTGAAAAGCTTGCTCGTCACGGGCAACTCTCCTCAACAGCACTGCTATCATCAAATGGATCGATGCGGCGGCGGAACCCTGCATCGAACGTCAGCGCGAGTAGACGCTGTTGCCCCTCGATTTCTGCGCGCACCAGGATGCAATCCGTGGTGAAGAAGTTCGGACCGCGAAGGATCGCCACCTCGATCGCACCCGGCGCGGGAGCGTTATCCGCTAGGACGGCGGTCAAACGACCTTGGCCGGTCGTCCATTCACGGACGGCGCCGGGCTGGCGCGGGCAATCGACGTCGAAGCATTCCGCGGTTGCACCTCCCGCATCGAAACGCGCTCCGATCACGTATGGTGCAGCGCTCGCCGTCCGTATCTCAACTATTCGGGTGATTGCAAAGGGATCAAAGTCAGAGTCGACCTGAGGCGTTATAAGGTAGAGAACCACCACACCGCCGAAGGCACAGCAGATCATGTCGAGGAACGGCATTCCGATCACCTCGACGGTCTGTCGGGTACGCCTCACGGACACGCCGCCGAATAGACTGGAGTAGAGCCTTGTGCCGCCCAGCCTGCGATCCATTCACGGATTGGGGATCCTCCAAGGGTATCGCTGCGCACTGGATCTGCCGCCATATCGGGCTCGACCAAGCGCACGAGCCCATCACCGGAGAAAGAGACCTCGAAGGTGATATCGCGGGTATTGCTGCAGTCATACACGCGGTAGCGGAAGGGCGTCGGCCAAGGATCGCGCGGACACATCGTCCCGAGCTCACTTTGTATCTGGGTGAGAAAGTTCTCTTCCCACTCTTTTTGAGGAGTGCGATCGGGTGCAAGTGCGCGGTCTGCAAAGGATGCGCAGTGAAATACATAGCGATCCTCGTTCACGCCGCGTCGATCCAGTTTCTGCATTTCCAGGTAATGCACCTCACTGGCCTTGCAGGACTCGATCACGAACTCGACTTTAACGCCGCCGGTCATCTCTTCGAAGCGAATGGCGACTTCTTTGGCGAATGCTTCGGAGGCTTTGCAGCCGATTTCGATGCGACCCGTGCCGCCGGTTTCGCGCAGATGAGCGACAAAACGTTCACCCTGACCGGTGGTCGAGCACGCGTCCTCAAATAGCCCTACGGTCGCAGGAACTACGGTTTCGGATACTTCCGTCCCGTTCGCCCTCCGGTAGTCGATACGCTCGAGGACGTAGGACGGTGGGATCTGGAAACCCATCAAGTGCGACACGCCGAACTGCCGGATCCGCATCTCTCCGGCCCCAAGCGGACGGTCCCCGTCATATGCGCCGCCCTCATTGCCGAAGACCAGCAGCCACAGCACTAGGACCGCGCCGAGACCGCACGCAAGCAAGTCTATCGAGGAGGTTGAAAACAGCTGAATTGTCGTGCGGCGTCGCATGGTCCCGCTTCAGCCCCCCTCGCAGAGCTGGTTGGGTCCGGCGCTGAACCCGGTGTCCGAGACCTGATAACCGCCGTCTTCCCCCTGCGATGGTTCGAAAATTAGACAGAGCGAAGCGGTCTCCTGTTCGATCTGGACCGTTACGCTCTCGCTTTCGAAGTCGCACGAGATCAGGCGGATGTTCGGGTCCGTCCAGGACTGCGGGAAATCGCGGATCGGGGATGAACCTTCGATCGCGGTGATATCAATGTCGAATGCATCGCCATCCGCCAGATTGAGCAGCGTGAGCGTGACGTCGCCCGAGTATAGTTCGTAGCCGCAGCCCACACCGGGATGGGCCTTCACGTCTGGATTGCCACCGGCTGCCCTGATCTCCTGGTCATTCCTTGAGTCGAGCGGATCTCCTACGGGCTCATCCGCAGTTTCGGTCGTGGTTTCGTCTGCCGGTTCAGTCGTGGGTTCGTTCGTCGGTTCAGTTGTCGGCTCGTCTGTCGGTTCAGTCGTGGGTTGTTCTGTTGTGGACGCAGTCCCGCCCGGCGGAGCCGGGGGCGCGGGCGCCGGCGCGCCCGGGATCGGACCGCCCCCTGGCTGATCGTCTACCCCGTCGCCATCCCCATCGCCATTGCCGTCGGAGAAGAGCGCTGACAGCAGCATGAGCGCCGCAGCGATCGCCGCAAGGTAGGGATTGCCGCTCATCATTGCCGCCATCATCATGCTCTGCATGGACGACTGAAATGCAAGTTGCGCTTCCTCAGCGCTGCGGGCATTTGCCAGCTTGCGCACCAACTCCGGCGCCTCACTGCAGCCAATGCCCTGCAGCGCCTCTGCGATGTCCGCATTATTCTCCCCGCTGCGCGCTGAGGTGACGACCGAGCGCCGCTGATACGCCGTGGTCTGCGGACAATTGCGTTCAATTGCGGGCAGTAGTTCGCGCTCGACGTAATCGTCAAGCGCTTCGTCCACCTCTCTTTTCTTCTCCTCGATTTCACGATTGAGTTCTTCGATCTGTTCTTTCTGCCAAGAGGCGAGGTCCTCTTTGTCCGGCACGCTTTCCAGCAAGTCTTCAAGGTCTTGCGTCCGCTGAGCGAGCTCCCTTTCCAATTCGGTCGTCGCGCCTTCGACGAGATCCTGAGTGGCGCGCTCCAATTCGGTTGCCTGCTCCTCGGCCGCGGCAATCTCGGCTTCGATGCGCTCTTCGACCGAAGCACCGGCCTGAGTGGCAAGGATCTGCCCCATCATCTGCATCAGTATTTCGTTCTGAGCGGCGGCGGCATCGAGCCGCCCCGTCAGGGTCGACAGCTGTTGGCGCGTTCTCTCTGCGGCCGCCGCCCGAGCGGCCTCGGCGGCCTCTGCATTTGCACGAGCCTGAGCGGCCATCTCGCGGAGACCTTCGAGTTGTTGAGGGTTAAGTTGCGAGCTCTCTTGAGCAAGAGCAGCCGGCGCTACGCTGGTCATCACAATGGAAAGAGCACTGACACCAGTGACAATCCCCCGGTACGAAAGAAGGGAGTTCTTCGTTTTCATGTTCATTCCTCACTGATGGGCAGGGTTTCTTCCGTCGGTGTCTCGCCCGTAGAGGGAGCAGGCACCACGCCTAGTAATTCATTTATCCTCTGAAGCGTCAGCGCGCAGAAGTTTTCGGTCGATGCCGCTAAGGTTTCAATCTCGGCGGCACGCTGGCGCAGGTCGTCTAGGGCTTGAGACTGCTCCAACTGGTTTTGAGCGACCACGCGCGTCACACTTCCAATACCACCGGCGAGGCGCGCCTTCATCTCTTCGGTAGCGTCATCTATACCTGCCTCGCAAAGGTCACCCAGATCGTGCACGGTCTGAGCGACGCCATGTCGTGTGCGCACCGGGTCAATGCCGACAGCTGCATCAAGACGTGCGAGGGCATCAATAACCCGCGCCACCGGGGCCCCGTCGCCCGGCTCTACATTCACCAAGCGGCGCATCTCGCTAATGGCGTCGCTGTAGACGCCACTCGTCCCCGCTAAAACACCAAGGCCAAAACCCACGATGACAAGCACGATTCCAAGTACCCGCCCGAGAAACCGCCCGAACCGAATCCATGGAGTAATTTGGGTCACTTCGGCCCGTGTGGCCGTCTGCGGCGCCCGCCCCATCCTTCTGTCGTTTTGATCAGTATGGCTCACAGCTTTCTCCGCTTGGACCGATCCTCTTGGCCGAATTCAGTAGTCGACCCGCACGCTAAAAACGGCACGGTCTCGAGGATTGCGGGCAGAATATCGCTTCTGAATATTGTCGAGCATCTTAAGCCAAACTTGGTGGCCTCCTTCGAAGATCGTCTTGCTACCGACAACCGACTGGAAAAGTGAGACGTCCGCGACGCGGTCAGCTGCCTTTACGAAGATTGTGAGGCTCCCGTCTCCATTGTCGCGAACGCCAAATGCGCGATTGCCAGAGACTGGATGCCAGCCCGGGCCATTGGGAAAGACAGAACTCCCAACTTTAACCGTCGAAAAGATGAAGTCGGTCTCGGACTTGCAAGAAAGGACGACAGCGCCCCGCTCAAGGGGAATCTCTCCGGACAGCATTGTTTCTAGCCGAAAGACCATTACGGCACCTTTCGGACTGTTGGAGTTCCAAGTGTTCGCGTCCCCATCACTGAAGGGGTAAAAATCTCTATTTCCGCTCGGACCAAAAATAATCTCGCCGAGGTTCGCACGAAACTCGTCGAAAAGCTGCCCGGCGGACTGGCCGGCTGCGTCGATCACTATGGAATATTGATCGATGTTGAGCTTGCCCTGGCCGTCGCCGTCTAGCGACTGCACCTTCTCGATAGCCGAGTTGAGGGAACCTTCGGCCGTGAAGCGCTCGAGGTCAGACCAGTTCGGGCGATCGAACGTAAGGGGTGGCCTCACGAACTCGGCACACTCGGCGAGAGCGCTGGAAAACGATGAAAATAGAAGAAATGCAGAAATAATAATGCGCCAGATGAATTCTACTCCGACAGACCTATGCGATTTGAAAAACATATCTGATCACCGCAATCGGGTGGTTTAAGCAAGGAGGTTCCGCGACTTGTCGGAGGTAGTCTAGCCGGAACGTGAACAAAAAGCAGCCTCCAAGTTTCGTTCGGTGTGCCGGGTTGGCAGCGTATCATGCGTGATGGAGTAGGGGTTGCCGGTCCTGTGGAAGGTCCGTGCCCGGCCAGGACGACCACATGCAGACCGTCATAGGTGGTGGCGGCGAGGCGGGCGGACCCTCGGGTCTTCTGTAGCGGCTTCCAGCGGAGAGACTGGAAGGCGCTAGCTGTGCAATCATCTCCCAACCGGTCGCCAAAGTACCTTGTGGCCACTCAAACCAATAGCGACATCAAAAATATCAATTACTTTTGGGACGGAGAAGGTTGGATATCAGGCCCATCCCCTCCGCCACTTGCCTTCGCGAAAGTGTTCTCCCGATCCGGCTCCGGCCGGATTTTTCCGTTGTTTTCGAGGGTTATGCGGGATGGGCTGAGCACCGGCGTCGGCGCCAGGCGGCCCGGAAGTGGTCTCTCGGGGTCGATATTCTCCGGACCTGTTGCCTGCACGGTTTTGGTGAAATTTTCACAAGCAATTGAATTTAAGCTATTTTATCGAACGGCGTGCTCAACTCTTGGATTTCAGGGTTGCGCCCCCAGAAGGAACACAAACCGAACTCTGCCAGCGATTCACACCCATCTAACCGTCAAGCTGAGTGGTTCCGACCGAAACGTTGACCTCGCCATCTTGCTTCCAGTCTTCAGCATCCAGATCACGCACACGAGCCAGAAAAACTCTGTGGAAGTCGTTGATCTTGGAGGTTAGCCACTCGTGCTGGCGGTGCCAGTCTCGCTCGTCTTCCGGATCGACATCCGTCATGTAGACCGAGATACGGCAATCGCGCCGCGTGGGAAGCTCCTCCCACTCGAGGGGATAGCCAAGTTCTTGCTCGATGGCTTGCTGCTGTTCGTGGAGTAGGTGGAAGAAGGCCTTCGCCTGGTCACCCGCGATGTATAGTTCCGTCCTAATCTGTCGCTTGGGGCGGATCATTACCGCTCCAAGGTTGAAGCCGGTCCGACCGATCGAGTAGCCCATCCACGACTGTGGCTGCGGCTTACGGCCACCGGAAACGGCGCCTGCAGCTTGGTCAAGCGCCTGATGAAAGGCGCCCCAATAGGCCCGCTGTTTCACCCGCGTGTCGGACAGTTCAGCTTCGTCGATGGCTCTCGCGGCCTGCGCGACCGAGCGAGACCAGTCGTTCGGCTTGGAAACGATGTTGAACTTGGGTGCAGCGGGCGAGTCCGCGATCCTCCACAGCTCAACCTCCAATCCGAAGAACCGGAAGCTCTCGTCTGTGATCTTGTTGAGCCAGTCGAGTGTCGAACGATGCTCTTCTGTGAATCTGGCCGCAATCCATACAATTGTCACGGCTTCCAGCCCCGAGGCATACGTCAGGAGCTGCCCCAGGTGACTGTGGTCCGTGCGTTCAAGCTGGTTCTCGACGAGCACCCAAGCACCGGTTCCGATGTCCTTGCACAGGATGTCGGCCCGAAAAGGCCCAACGGCCTTCTCCTGTGCTTCCAACTCGAGATCAATGCCGAGCGCTTCGCCCAATACCGTCAGGTTTTCTTCTCGCGCCAACCACGGGGTGAAGTCACTGGACTCGCTCGTCCAGATATTCCGGAGATCGACACGGGTCAGTCGACCGAGAACATGCTTGGAAGTAGCCATCTCCTATAAGTCCTCAATAATATTCACGAATATACCCGTACGCCTTCTCGAACAGCTCTGCGTCCTGGTGCAGCTTGTAGCGGAATAGGGTCTGGCGAAGCGCTTTCTTGACCTCGCGTTCACCCGCGTGCGTGGCTTGCCAGCCGTCGAACCGGACCGCGCGCACGATCTCGTCGATATCGTCCACGACCCGCTTGACCATCACAGGCGTGTCGCCGTTCCGTGCTTCCTCGAACAGTTCGGTCAACGCCGCCTTGCCCCGGTTGATGTCCTCTTCCTCTGGCGTCTCGCGCTCGGTCTTCACCACGTCTTTCGCCAGCGCCAGAAGCTCCTTCAGGAAGTCGATCGACAGCAGGAGACCCTGCTGATGCCGGTTCTTCAGGTCCTCCAGGCGCTCGCCCAGCGCCTTGAACTTCGGGTTCCCGGCGTGCTTCCGAAGGCGACCCGCCAGCTTGACCGAGATTTCCTTGGCCTTCTTTTCCGGGTCAGGGTTGCCGAGGACCGCTTCGAGCAGTTCAGCATCCAGAACCAGTGTATCGAGGTCGTCGCGGACCGCGTCCACATGGACGTTCTCGTGGATCAGCTCGATGGTCTTGGCGCCCAGCCGATGCCAAAGCAGCCGCCCTGTGCCGCTGGAGGGCTTCAGGGATTCATAGACCTGCGCCAGCCAGCGATAGTCGGTCTCGTACTGCGTCAGCACCGGATCAGGCGACAGCGCCTCCCATATGCGCGCCAGCACGCTAAAATCGGCCGCAAAGGCGTCCCGCAGGTCGTTGTTCGGGATGCACTCCTGCGCGGCGATCAGGCCCTCGTAGCCAGTCAGGCTTCGGTCTACGCCCGCGAAATAGGCGAGGCACTTCTGCAGGGCGGTCGGCAGGGCGTTGATCAGCTCGGCGATGTTCGACACCGCCTTTTGCACGCCCTCCTCGTCGAATTTCAGCGCCTGCGCCACGTCGTCGAATATGCCGAGGTAGTCGACGATCAGGCCATGCGTCTTCTGCTCGCCATAGGGACGGTTCGTCCGGCAGATCGCCTGCAAGAGCGTGTGGTCGCGCAGCGGCTTGTCGAGATACATCGTCTGCAGGATCGGCGCATCAAAGCCGGTCAGCAGCTTTGACGTCACGATGATGATCTTCAGCGGGTCCTTCGGGTCGCGGAACCGGTCGAGCAGCTTTTCCTCGGCATCGCGGTCGCGCTTAAAGGCCGCATATTCGGGCTCGCCGCTGTTGACCGAGATCACTACGTCCGAAACCTCGGGCGGCAAGTGGCGGTCGAGTTCCTGCTTATAGAGCAGACAGCTTTCGCGGTCGAAGGTCACCACCTGCGCGCCAAAGCCGTTCGGGGCGACCTTCTCCTGGAAGTGCTTGGCGATGTCGCCGCAAATCGCGCGGATGCGTTCGGGCGCCTTGACCAAGATCGACATCTTGGCAGCGGCCTTGCCCAGCCGATCCCGGTCCTCGTCGGTCAGACCCTGCGTCAGCTCGGCATAGGCCTCCTCGATGGCCTTCTGGTCGATGTGCAAGTCCACCAGCCGCGGCTCGAAATGCAGCTCCTTCGTCGCCCCGTCGCGGATGGAGTCGTTCAGGCCGTAGCGGCTCATGTAGCCGCCTTCGTCCGTGTCGGCACCGAAGGCGTAGAAGGTGTTCTTGTCGGCGCGGTTGATGGGCGTGCCGGTCAGGCCGAACAGGAACGCGTTCGGCAGCGCCTCGCGCATCTTGCGGCCCAGATCGCCTTCCTGCGTGCGGTGCGCCTCGTCCACCAGCACGATGATGTTATCGCGGTCGTTCAGCACGCCGTCGGCCTCGGCGAACTTGTGGATCGTGGTGATCACCACCTTCCGCGCGTCCTTGCCCAGCAGATCGGCGAGTTCCTTGCGACTTTCCGTGCGCACCATGTTGGCCATGTCGGCTGCATAGAAGGTGCCAGAGATCTGGCTGTCCAGGTCGATCCGGTCCACCACGATGAGCACCGTGGGGTTCTTCAGCGCCGGGTGCAGTCGCAGCTTGCGCGCAGCGAACAGCATCAGCAGCGATTTGCCCGACCCCTGGAAGTGCCAGATCAGCCCCTTGCGCGGCTGGCCCGCCACGACCCGCGCGACGATCTTGTTGACGCCGTCCACCTGCTGATAGCGGGCAATGATCTTGATGCGGTGCTTGCCCTTCTGCGTGGCAAAGGCAGTGAAGCTGTCGAGCATGTCGAGCACCATCGCCGGGCGCAGCATCGAGGTGGCGGCCTTTTCCACCTCGCCCAGCGATTGCTTGCCATCGCCGTCGCGCCAAGGGCCCCACAGATCGACCGGCATCCGGATCGAGCCGTAGCGGAACTCCTTACCCTCGGTCGCCACGGAAAAGACGTTGGGCACGAACAGCTCCGGCACGTTCCGCTCATAGTCGTCATGCACCTGCAACGCGGCGTCGAGCCAGCTTTGGCTGGACCGCACCGGCGTCTTGGCCTCGATCAGGACCAGCGGAATGCCGTTGACCAGCAGCATCAGATCGGCGCGCTTTTCGGTCTTGCCCGCCCGGATGGTGAACTGCTGGGTGACGACGAAGCTGTTCTTCTCGATGTCGTCAAAGTCGATCAGCCGGATGGTGACGTGTTCGCCATTCGCGCCGAAGGGCATCGAGCGTTCGCCCAGCAGCCACGCGGCAAATTCCTCGTTTGCCTTCACCAACCCGTCCGACCGCGCGCCCATGACGATGGCGCGCAGACGGTAGAGCACGTCATCGGCCCGGCCGGGGTTTGCGGCGATGTCGGGGTTCAGGCGGATCAGGGCGTCGCGCAGATGGGGTTCGACCAGCACCTCTTGCGGCTGGCGGGGAAGGTCGGCGGGGGCGACGTAATGCCAGCCGAGGCCCGCGACCCTGCCGCCCGTGCGGGCGAAGCCGATGGAGAGTTGCGCCGGGCGGGCCGAGGCCGCACCCGCGAGAAGGTCGCGCAGATGGGCTTCGACGGTGTTGGCTTCGGTGAAGGTCATACGCTGACCTCTTCGTCTTGCGTCAAATCGAACAACCTCGCGCGGTCAAGCATCGCGGAAGCCAGCCGTGACTGCGCTCCGTCGAGTTGCGCATCGATTGCCCTGCCTGTTGAGATCACCGCTTCCTGTTCTTCGGCCTCAAGTTTGGGCACGCAGAATGGTGCAAGATGCTGCCAGAACAAGTGTTTGATCTTGCTACCTTCGCACATACGAACCGCATGGTTCTGGAAGCGCGAGCTTTGCAGGACGCGGAAAATGAATTCGGGACTGAAATCCTCCGAAAAACCCTGAAACCGCCCGATGCGCTGATTCAGCAAGGAACGATCACCTTCACGGGCAAGACACACGCGGCCCATGAATCCTTCTTCAAGCGACTGGGCCGTTAGATTGATGACCACATCGCCAGCGTCCACAACAAAGGCCGCCGCTTCGGCCTCAAATCGCGCTGGAAGGCATACAGTCGCGCCATCATCCCATTTGAAGTATCCATTGACGCCAAGGTTGCCCGGTCGCAGCAGTCGGGGCCCTTGGCGCTGGTATTCATCACCGGGGAACGGTCGCCCATTCTGCATTTCGCAGATTTCACCGAGCGGCACGAATGGTCGGTGCGAGATGCGCGAAAAGTGATCGATGGTGGCCTGGCGCAGAATCTTCGCAGCTGCCACCACACTTCGAAGAGCTTCAGTCGTCGCCTCTGCTCCCTTCAAAAGGTCCACCATCCGCGCTTGCTCCTGGATCGGCGGCAGCTGGAACTCGAAGGCTTCTAGGTCCGAGAAGTTGATGTAGGGGTTCACCGAACCCTTCGAATGCTTGATCGAATAACTGTGGAACGCCTCGGTCTGCATCAGGAAGGGCAGCAGGTCGGGCATCAGCCGGGTGGGGTCTTTCGTCTCAAGCACGAAGGTCGTGTTCGCCGTGATCCCCTCGAAATCCGCCAGCGCCACCTTGCGCAGATAAGTCCGACGCGACCCGTAAAGCACATGCCCCGGCTTGAACCGCATGTGGAAGGCGGGGCCGAGGTAGTCATCCCCGATCAGGCCCCAGCGCCGGATGCGCAGATCGTCGGTGTCCATGTGTTCCCCGGCGACATAGCGTTCCAGCCCGGAGTCCCACGGATCGACCTTGTCGTTAACCTTGCGCACCACGTCGCCAAAGGCCACGCGCGTCCACCCCGCCCTTGAAATCAGCCGCTCAAGCATCGGCATCCTCCGCAGGCGTCAGGCCATCGAGCATGTCCACCAGCGCGTCCATGCCCGACCAGAAGTCTCGCCCGTCCTCATCAAACGACGCCCAGGTCGCCGCCAGCGTAGCACCGCCACCCGCCACCGCCGCTTTGGGCCGCTTCACATAGCGGGCAATCGACAGGTTCCCGTAGGCCGCCAGCACATCGGCCACCTCCGCCACCGCGGCAAAGCCGGGATCATCGGCAAAGGCATGATAGGCTGACAGGATGCGTGCCTGATGATCGGGGCGGAGAAAGCTTTGCGCCCGCTCACGCGCAATCTCAGCCACCGCGTCGATGAACAGGATGCGCCCCTTGCGCGCCTCGGGTTTCTGCGACCGGCAGATCACCACGCAGGCCTCCATCGGCGAGTTGTAGAACAGCCCTGGCCCCAGCCCCAGCACGCATTCGACCCGGTCGGATTCCACCAGCCTGCGCCGCATCTCGGCCTCTTCATTGCGGAACAGCACGCCGTGCGGAAACAGGATCGCGCAGCGCCCGGTCTTGGGGTGCATCGACGACAGGATGTGCTGGAAGAAGGCGTAATCCGCCCGCCCCTGCGGCGGGGTGCCAAGGAAGTTGCGCCCCCAGGCATCCTGCTCCCACGCGCCGCGGTTCCATTTCTTGATGGAATAGGGCGGGTTGGCGAGGACCACGTCGAAGGTGCGCAGCCGGTCGCCCTGCACGAAGGCGGGCGTGGCCAGCGTGTTGCCGCTGGCGATGTGGAAATCGTCGACGCCATGGATGACCAGGTTCATCCGCGCGATGGCTGCGGTGATGGTGATCAGCTCTTGCCCGTAAAGACCGGTAGTGCGGATATCGCCCCCGCGCCGCTTCACCTCGGCCAGGCACGAGATCAGCATGCCGCCGGTGCCGCAGGTCGGGTCATAGATGCTTTCGCCCGGCTGCGGCTCCAGCATCTGCGCCATCAGATGCACGAGGGTGCGGTTGGTATAGAACTCCTGCGCGGTGTGGCCGCTGTCGTCGGCGAATTTCTTGATCAGGTATTCGTAGCCATTGCCAAGCTCATCCTCGGGCACGGCGGCGAGCGTGAGGTCGTGCTTCGAGAAATGCTCGATCAGGTTCTTGAGCGTGCTGTCGGGCATCTGGGCCTTGTCGGTCCAGTTGGCGTTGCCGAAGACGCCCTGCAGGCGTTCGGGGTTGGCGGCCTCGATAGCCAGGAACGCCGACAGCAGCGCCCGGCCGACATCGCGCGGTGCTGCGCGCACGTCGTTCCAATGCGCGCCTTCGGGGATCACGAAGCGGTCGTTGGCGGTGGCGGTGGCATAGCCCTCGTCACCGGTTTCATCGAGGGCGTCCTGATAATCCCCATCCCAGACGTCGGACAGGCGTTTGAAGAACAACAGCGGGAAGATGTATTGCTTGTAATCGCTGGCATCGATGAGGCCGCGCAGCAAGGTGGCGGCACCCCAGAGATAGCTTTCGAGTTCGCGCTGGGTTAGCCCGCTCATTGTAGCCACCCTCCTTCGACCAGCACCTTGCGCAGGTGGTCCTCGGCCGCCCGAGCGTCGGCCAGCGCGGTCTTGAACGCCTGGACGGCTTCGGGGAGCGGCGGGATGTCCTGGCCGATGGGCGGCAGGACGTAACGCGAGATGTTCAGCGTCCAGCCTTCCTTCTTGATCTCGTCCAGCGTCGCCACCTTGGCACGATCCTCGACATCCTCGAATGCGCGGTACCAGGCGACGATCTGGTTGCTGTGCTCCTGATCGAGGAAGTTCTGCGCCCGGCCTTTGCAGAACAGGCTCGAGGCGTCGATGATCAGGACCTTGTTCTTGCGGGCCTCGGGCTTCTTGCGGCGCAGGATGACGACGCATCCGGCCAGCTGCGTGCCGTAGAACAGGTTCGGCGCAAGGCCGATCACCGCCTCGACCATGTCATTTTCCAGCAGGGCCTGCCGGATCGAGCCTTCGGCAGACTTCCGAAACAGCGCGCCCTGCGGCAGGACGACGGCCATGCGGCTGTTCCCGGTGGGCGCCATCGACGCGATCATGTGCTGGACGAAGGCATAGTCGCCGTAGCTTTCGGGCGGGATGCCGTACTGGGCCCGGCCCCAAGGATCGGCCTCCCACAGGTCACGGCCCCATTCCTTGAGCGAGAACGGTGGGTTCGCGATGACGCAGTCGAAGGTGGCAAGGCCGCCGGTGCTGGAATCCGTGAAGGCCGGGTTCCGCAACGTGTCCTCACGGGCCACCTGGAAGTCCTCGATCCCGTGCAGGACGAGGTTCATCCGGGCGATCGCGGCCGTGGTCAGGTTCTTCTCTTGGCCGTAGATCTTGCCGTAGAAGGTGCGCGGGTCGCCGCCCTTGCGCATGACATGCTCGATAGCCCCGAGCAGCATGCCGCCCGTGCCACAGGCGGGATCGTAGATGCTTTCACTTTCCTTGGGGTCGAGGATTTCGACCATCATGCGCACGACGCTACGCGGCGTGTAGAACTCGCCCGCCTTGTTGCGGCGGGTGACGTCAGCAAACTTGCCCACCAAATATTCGTAGGCGTCGCCCAGCACGTCAGTGCTGACGGTGGTGTTGCCGAGCCCGATCTCAGAGAACCCCTCGATCAGATCCTTCAGCAACTCGTCGGAGAACTTCTCCTTGTTGCCCCAGTCCGCCGAACCAAACACGCGGAACAGCGTGTCCGGATTGGCCCGCTCGATTTCCTGCATGGCCTTCTGCAGGGCCGCGCCGACGTTGGCCGGAACTTCTCTGATGTCGTTCCAGTGACAGTCTTCGGGCAACACGAAACGGTGCACCTCCGGAAACAGGGAGGGGTCCGCTTCGCCGTAGATCTCACGAGCCTCAGCCGTCTCTTCGTCCCAGACGTCGGAGATGCGCTTGAAGAACAGCAAAGGAAGAATGTAGCCCTTCCAGTCGGTACGATCGACTGCGGAGCCGCGAAGAGTATTCGCGGCGTCCCACATCGCAGATTTCAATTGTAAACCATTGTTCAACGAATCGTTCATTCTTCACTCTGAGTGCCGCCGGGGGCCTTGGGGGCTGCGCTTGCCTCTACCGCCTTCAGCCGTTCATATTCCTCGACGGCCAACACGACGACGACAGGCCGCCCGTGCTTGGCCACCGCCACCGGTTCGGTACGAGCCAGATCGATCAACCGTCCAAAGCCGTATTTCGCGTCTTTCGCGCTTAGGGTCTGCATTCGTCTCCCCGCCTACGCCTTCGCCACTTTTGGCCAATTTGGCCCAATGAAGCAATAGCCGCAGTGGCGTGAGATTGTGCAGCGAGGTGTTCAGGTGCCGGAGAAGAAGTGCTTCTGCTCGATCCAGCTGAGCGGGAACGGGTCCATAAGGCCCGCAAGTGTAATGGCATCGTTCTGTCGTCCGTCGAGAACCGCCTCAATGATGCCAGGCTCAAGCTGCGTCAGGCGCAGGATGCGCGTCATATAGGACGTCGCGATCCCCTCGCGCTCGGCCAGTTCGGCGATGGTGGCGAACTCACCCGACTCGAGCATCAGCTTCCAGCGGAAGGCGCGGGCCAGCGCCTTGACCAGCGTGTTGTCCGCCTTGCGGTCTGGCCGGAAACCATCGGGCAGGTGCATTTCCTTGCGCCCGCCGCGCTTCACGACGCGGAACGGTACGTGGAGGGTCACCGTCTCGGGGATCGGAGCCCGGCGGGTCATGCAGCTCCTCCGATGCCGCCGGCCAGCATCTCGCGCGCGAGGCCATAAAGGCCGTCCACGCGCAGCCGGACGTTCAAGCCTCCCACGCCGATCTCGACCCGCTCCACCGACAGCGCTACGATGCGCGCCTGCTCGGCAGGGAATAGCTCGTCCCACAGCGGGTCGAGCTGCTGCAGGGCTGCTCGGGCGTCGGTTTCGGTGATGTTGGCGTGGGCACGCGCTGCCTTCCACGTGCCCGCGATAATCTCGGGCTGGCGGAAGACGGCACGCAGTTGGTCGAAGACGGCGGCCTCGATGTCGCCAGCAGGGACGCGGCCGATGGGACACGCCCCCGCGCCATGCTTCAGCACCGTCTGACTGACATAGTAGCGGTAGAGCCTGCCGCCCTTGCGGGTGTGTGTCGGCGAGAACGCGGCGCCGTCCGGGCCGAACAGCAGCCCCTTCAGCAGTGCGGGCGTCTCAGCGCGGGTGCGCGCGGCACGCTTGCGCGGGCTCTCCTGCAGGATGGCGTGGACGCGGTCCCACGTCTCGCGGTCGATGATGGCGTCGTGCTCGCCGGGGTAGCTGTCGCCCTTGTGCACCGCCTCGCCGATGTAGGCGCGGTTGCTGAGCATGCGGTAGAGGTACTTCTTGTCGATCCGGTTGCCGCGCGGCGTCCGGATGCCGCGTTTCGTGATCTCCCGCGCCAGTTCCGTACAGGACCCGATCTCGAGGAAGCGGGAGAAGATCCAGCGCACATGCGCGGCGGATTCATCGACCACCAGCTTCCGGTTCTCGACCCGGTAGCCGTAGGGCGGCACCCCGCCCATCCACATGCCCTTCTTGCGGCTGGCGGCGACCTTGTCGCGGATGCGCTCGGCCGTGACCTCGCGCTCGAACTGGGCGAAGCTGAGCAGGATGTTCAGCGTCAGCCGCCCCATGGAGGTGGTCGTGTTGAACGACTGCGTGACCGAGACGAAAGTGACGCCGTTCCGGTCGAACACCTCGACTAGCTTGGCGAAATCGGCCAGCGAGCGGCTGAGACGGTCGATCTTGTAGACCACGACGACATCGACCAGCCCGTCCTCAATGTCCTCCAGCAGCAGCTGAAGGCCGGGGCGGTCCAGCGTCCCGCCAGAGATGCCGCCGTCATCATATTGATCGCGGACGAGCACCCAGCCCTCGGATCGCTGGCTGGCGATGTAGGCTTCGCAGGCTTCGCGCTGGGCATGCAGGCTGTTGAATTCCTGCTCCAGCCCCTCCTCGGAGGATTTCCGGGTGTAGACCGCGCAGCGCAGCTTGCGGACTGCCTTGGTTTTTTCGGGCGGCTTTGTCATGTCCGTCCCCTGTGGTTCTTGAGCCCGAAGAAGACCCAGCCGTTCCAGCGCGTGCCGGTGATGGCCCGCGCGATGGCGGACAGCGACTTGTAGGGCCGCCCCTGCCACTCGAAGCCGTCAGCGGTGACAGTGACGATGTATTCGACGCCCTGCCATTCGCGCAGCAGCCGCGTGCCGGTGATCGGGTGGTCGCGGTCGAGGCGCATTCCGCGCTTCTTCTTGTCGCCGCCGTCCAGTTCCTCGCCCAGCCTTTCCAGCCGCCGGATGGTCTCGGGCTTCAGCCCGCCATAGGCGAGTTCCTGGATGCGGTAAGCCAGGCGGGATTCAAGGTAGCGCCGGTTGAACGGCGGCGGCTCGCTGTCGAACAACTCGCGCCACTGCTTTTTTAGCTCGGGCGTCGTCGTGGTCTTCAGCGCCGCCAGGCGCGCGGGGATGGGGTCGTGAGTCGTCATGCAGTCTCCGTTGGGTTCTGGGTTGCATGACGGCATCGGTCGGCCGGATAGTGTAGGCGAATTTCTCCAGTATCGTCAAAAGGTTCGCCGCGTTCGCGCAGCCGCAACCGGACCAGCCCGAGCGCCAGCAGGCCGCACAACTCGGCACGGCGTTCTGCGGCGGTCATCTGGTCGGGCGGCAGTGGATTGGGGCGTTTCATGCGAGCAAGTCCGTGTTGGCTTGCCCTGCCTCTACTCAGCCGCTCCGAGAAACGTCCCACAGGGAAAGATGGCGGTTATGCAAAAGCCCGGACTCGACTCATGGTTGATCCATCGGGTAGAACATAATCAGAACAGGCCGGCCGTTTGCGAGGTATTCCCGTGGGTTCCGATCTCAAGAAATTTGTTAATCCGAAGTTTCTCAAAACCATTGATCCGGCCCTGATGCGGGTTTTGTTCGTTCGGCACTTCGGCGAGGATGAACTGCCTGTGTCATTCGAGGGCGAGGCCCCAACCATTCGGGCAGCAATGGCGGCACATTTCGAAGGAACCGTTGCCGGCTGGAACGCCGGGATGGTCGCCGATTTGCATCGCGTTGCCGAGCTTGGAACCAGCGAGGGCATGCAGCTTATTCTGAACGAAGCCCGTCGTCGTGGCGTGGTTCTCTATCCCGAGCCCGACCCTGACGACGCCGAATCCGCGCCCATTCGCCATGATCCCAAACACGTCGCGCTGCACACCTATCTGCTGCATCACCGCGTTTTCGAGGCAGCAGCCGACTTCCACGCCCTTCGTGCGCCGACATCGCCCGCAGAGTTTCGCGGCCCAGAGCGAGACGTGGGTGCGGACTTGACCGAAGAAATGACCGAGGCTTTCAAGGCAGCGGTGATCAATCTGTTTTCGCAGGACCTGCAGGGTCAATATTGCCGCCTTGGGCCTTATGAGGAAGACGGCGAAATCAACCTGGTGATCAGCCACGGCGCGCAAGTGACCACAACGCCGGTGGTCACCGGGGATCGGGAAGAGATCATCACCCTTCGCGCGGTCAAATATGCGGTGCTTCGTTACTCCCCGGTGGAAGGGCGCCTGTTCGTGGGCGGCGTGGTCAAGGCGCAGCAAGGCGAGATCGCCGAGCTTTTCGCCCGGCATATCCTGAGGCGGCCAGGGTTCTTCTCGGGGCGGGACGCCCGCGATCTTTATACGCTCGATCCGATCAGCGATGCCGGGCCCGATTTCGCGTTCCAGCATCGCTATGACGAGACCATCAAGGAGGTCCGGATCGTTGCCGCCGCTGCTGACCTCTTCGAGCGGGATGAAGAGGATCAGCGCTGGCGGCATGTGCGCAGCTGGGAATCGAAGGACCCGTCCGGCGGCGCGCTGACCCATTTCCGGGGCAGCGAGGTGCGGTTCGGCCGGGGCTGGCGGTTGGGCGAGATCACCTTCCGGGTCGCCTTCGAAACGGGCGCAAAGCGGCCGGCACAAATTACGGTGCGGCTGAAGCCACCAGGGACGCTCGCCTTCCGCCGGACGCGGTTCGAAAAGGCGATCCACACGCTGGTTCAGCGCAATGGGCTCGAGAAGGACCGCGATGCTGACATGGTTGTGGACGCGGCTGAGTGAGGGCGGCGCCCGGGTCGCGATCTCGGGCCGGGCGCTGAGCCGTTTTCCCGCAAACGATATCGAGCGCCTCTTGCGGGCGCAGGTGCTGATCGAAGAGCGGAAGGTCGATACCTGGTCGGTCTGCGCCGAGTGCGACTGCGGGCTTGATGCTCGTCCCCTCGAACACTTCGACGACGCGTTCCGCGCTTGCTGCCCGCACGATCCGGCCGAAGACGTGATCCTTCAGAAAGACGATCTGCGCCGCTTTTCAGTCGACGTCGACAGGCTCGTGGCCCGGATTGCGGCCATCGGGAATCTTGGCGGCGCGGTCGCCCGCGTTGCGGACGGCCTCTGGCTATTGGGGGAGACCCCGTCCGGGCATGCCGTGGTCCTGTCATTAGATGCCGACACTCTGGTTGCGCCGGGCGCGGTGATGGCGATCAGGGCGGCCGTGGGGCCGAAGCCGATCATGGCAATCGTCCACGACCTTTCCGCAACAATCGCCGTCAGGCTGCGGGAGGTCGGAGTCGAGCCCCACGAAATTGCAGCGGTTTTCAAGGCGGGAACAGTTGGCACGGAACGCCTCGTCCTCGATCCGCCATCTTCAGTTCCGCGCCTTATCATGACGCTTTCGGCGCAATCGGTCACTCTCGACGGCCGTCGGCTCGACCTGCCGACTCAGATGTTCGCGCTGTTTCGTCTGCTGATCGAGCAATCCGTCAAGCGTGATCCAGTCCTGAAAAAGCAGGATATCGAGAGGCAGACCGGCCGTCCCGCCAATGAAATCGCCCGCGACCTGCGCAACGCGCTTATCTCCTCCGGCATGCCCGAGGCGCAGGCGAAATCGCTGGTCGCGACGGTTCGCGCGCGCGGCTATCGGCTCGGCCTTGCCCCCGCCGAAGTGGTCATCGAACCCTGAGGCCGTCCCACACAATCCGCACATAACAAACACACGGCAATCACACCGGCGGCTGCGGGCTGAGCGGCACATTCGGAACAACAGCAACATGTTCCGAGGTGCTCCCGAATGTTTCCGCCGATTTCCCCCGACGACCTTGCCACGCTGATCGACGAGGCAGCCATTGCCGCGCGCCGCCTGCATCGCAAGCTGATGCTGCCCGCCGCCGATCTCGACGATCTCCGCCAGGATCTGCTGGTCGACCTGATCTGCCGGCTGCCCGGCTTCGATGCGCGCCGTGGCAGCATCGGCGCCTTTGCCAACATCGTCTTGCGCAACCAATCCTCGCGCATCGCCATCCGCCATCATCGCCAGCGCAGGATGCAGGGCGGCATGGTGCTTTCGCTCGATGCCCCCGTTTCCGGCGGGACCGAACCGCTGGGCTGCTTGCTGGCGGAAGCCGATGGTCTGGCCGCCTTGTATGGGCAGGACCGCGCTGCCACGGACGACGCCGAGACCCACCACGATCTCGCCCGGGTGCTGGGTGGCCTGCCCGAGGAGGCCCGCGGGCTCTGCGCGGCACTTGGCACCTGCGCTGTCGCGGAGATCGTCGAACGCACCGGCACCTCCCGTTCCGCCCTCTACCGTCACATCGCGCGCCTGCGGCTCGACCTCGCCATGCGCGGGATCGCGGTCGAGTGGGACGGTTCGAAAGCAGCGTGAGTAGAGGACCGACATGGAGATGATCGTCATGCCCCTCACCGAATTCACGCCCGCAAAGGTCCGGCCGCTCACCGACATCGAGTTCTGCGCCTGGATCGGCCAGGCCATGCCGGGCGACCGGCTCGAATATCATCGCGGGTTTCTCGGGATCGATATCACGGCGGTGATTTCCACCTTGCCGGAACCGGAACGCCGCAGGCTCGGGGCGCTGGCCAGTGCCGCTCACCGCGCCTTCGAGGCCGCGCTGGTGCATCTGGTGCAGGTCCGCGTCGGCCCTGATCGCTTTGCGTACCTGGCCATCGCGCGGACCAAGCCGCGCCATGCGCCGATCCCGTTTTCCCAACTCATCGCGACAGAGGAGGCCGCCTGATGCGCGCCGCGCTTGCCTGGATCGGGGATCGGCTTCCGCCGTCCCTCTACTTCCTTCTGGCCGGAAATTCGGCCCCATCCCCCAACGGAGACCACGACATGATCGAGATCAACGGCCCGCTTGCGCGCCTGCGCAAGGCCTTCCGCAGCCTTGAGGATCTGCCGGAGGTGATCCCCGCCGCCTGGCGTCCCGGCGATGCTTCCGAACCGCTGCCCGTCGAGACCGCGAGTGTCGACGATATAGCCATTGCGATCGTCGCCGCAAATGCCGAACTCTCTGCGGCCATCCAGCGATGCTCGGCGTTGGAAAAGCTTCATCGTCTGGCGCGTGAAGCCGGGGCTGTCGGCACGGACCGCGCCGTGGATGCGGCCCTGAAACGGGAAGGGCGCTGATGGCCATGCCGTTCCCCAGCACCGATGCGCCGACCGAGGCACGCTTCGATAACGTGCCGAAGTTCGACGATCTCGACCGGCTGTCCATCGGCGAGATCGCCGACATGCCCGCTGCGCTGCTTCTTGCGCTGCAGGACGAAGCAGCGGCCGAGAGCGTCCGGGTCAAGCGCCTGAAGGACCGTTTTGAGGCGGCACTGGCGCAGCGTTATGGCGCCGCGACCGAGGCCGAGCGGTCTGCGCAGGGCAAGACCTCGGGCACGGTCCGGATCGAGGATACGGGCGTCGTGGTCATCGCGGACCTGCCGAAGAAGGTCACGTGGGATCAGGACCGGCTGGCCTCCATGGCAACCCGGATCCGCGAGGCCGGCGACGACCCGACCCAGTATCTCGAGATCGCCTATCGCGTGCCCGAACGCCGCTTCGGGGCCTGGCCCGACGCCATGCGCGAAGGCTTCGCATCCGCCCGGTCCGAGACCACCGGCAAACCCGTGTTCCGGCTCGAGACCCGAGACCGGTGACGCGCGGCGGCGGGACGCCCGAGCGGCAACGCTGGGCAGGTTCCCCTTCGGCACCCGGTCAACCCCGCCGCCGCGCCCTTTCAATCCTTCGGAGAACCCCATGGCCTTCCGCATCATCACCGCCGACGAACGCCTCTCGGCCGCCGAGAACAAGACCTCGCTCGCCATCTTCGGCCCGCCCGGCGTGGGCAAGACCACGCTGCTGAAATCCCTCCCTGCCGAGGAAACCGTCTGCCTCGACCTCGAGGCCGGGATGAAATCGGTGCAGGACTGGCGCGGCGCGTCGATCCCGGTGCGCAGCTTCACCGATTTCCGCGATCTTGCGGTGCTGATCGGCGGGCCGGACCCCGCGCAACATCCGCAGTCCTGGTACGGGACCGAACGGCACGCGTGGCTGCAGGCCCAGCACCGCGACAGCGGCATCGAGGCCTTCCTCGCTGCGCGCCGTATCGTCTTTGTCGACTCGATCACCGATCTGACCCGGCAGGCGATGGCCTATGCCCGCCAGCAGCCCGAGGCCTTCTCCGACCGGACCGGCAAGCCGGATGTCCGCGGTGCCTACGGGCTTCTGGGGCGCGAGGTCATCCAGGCCCTGAAGCACCTCCAGCATGCACGCGGCAAGACCGTGATCTTCGTCGGCGTGCTGGAAAAGGTGACCGACGATTTCGGCGCCGTCACCTGGCAGCCGCAGATGGAAGGCAGCAAGGCCGGGCGGGAATTGCCCGGCATCGTGGACCAGGTGGTGTCGATGCAGTTGTTCGCCCGTGATGCCGAAGGCGGCTGGGTGCTGGACGAGACCGCCACTGACCGCCGCCTTGTCTGCAAGTCGGGCAACCCCTGGGGCCTTCCCGCCAAGGACCGGTCCGGCCGCCTCGACCTGACCGAACCGCCCGACCTCGGCGCGCTGCTCGCGCGGATCGACGGCCGCGCCCCCCATCAATCCGCTTTCGCCTCCTGATCCCTGAAAGGACATGACCATGAGCTACGATCTGAACGATGCCCAGCCTCAGATGGCCCCCATCGGCGAGCTGATCCCGGACGGCACCTTCGCCAAGGTCCGCCTGACCATCCGCCCCGGCGGGGTGAATGGCGCAACCCCGATGGATGCGGGGCTGCTGAAGGCCTCGCAGTCCAGCGATGCGCGCATGCTCGACTGCGAATTCACGGTTGTCGAAGGCCCGCATGCCCGCCGCAAGTTCTGGCAGAGCTTCACCGTGGCAGGTGGAAAGCTCGACGAGAAAGGCCAGTCCATCGGCTGGAAGATCACGAAATCCACGTTTCGCGCCATGGTCGACAGCGCCCTCGGTCTCGATCCCCGCGACGAAACCCCGGCGACCAAGGCAAAGCGGGTGCTGCCGGGCCTCAAGCATCTCGACGGCATCGTCTTTGCCGCCCGCATCATGGTGGAGCCCGCGTCCAACCCGCAGTATCGCGACCAGAACCGCATCGCCAACGTCGTTCTGCCCGACGAGCCGCAGCATACGGCCGTCATGCGTGGTGAAACCGTCCCGCCGGAACCCGTCAACGCCCCGCCGCGCAAGGCCGCGAGCGTCGCGGCGCCGGGCTGGCAGGCGCCGACACCGGCATGGGGCGCGGCAGCGCAGCCCACTGCGACGGCCGCTCCGACCTGGGGTACGCAGACCGGACCCGCTGCACCGGCCACGCCCCAAACACCGGCACCCGCAGCACCGGGCACCCCGGCAATGCCCGCGTGGCTCAATGGCTGAGGCGCGGCGAAAGCGGCGGTCGGGTGGGTCGGCGCGATCCACCACCGCCGAGCCCGATGGTCATGGGCCGGCAGACCGGCCCATGACCCCCGACGAATGGCAGGCGCATGTGACGCGCGCCGCCGCGCTGGAGATTGGAACATGGCTCGAGGCCCGAGGAAGATTGCACCAACCCATCGCAAGCCTTACCCTCGGCGACCTCGAGGCCATGGCCAGCAACGCGATCTCGCGCTGGATCGTGATGCAGACCGAGAAGCTCCAGCGGGCGGGATGGCCGCTCGAAGACCCGATCGCGAATTTCTTGCTCGGGTAGCGCTCTGCGCCGTCTGCGCGCGGGAGGCCCGCGGCTTCGGCTACGTCCATCGGCTCCAGCACAACCGATTCCCATACCACCGCTTCTGCTCGCTCCGCTGTCAGGACGTGGGCAGCGCAATCGCCCAAAGGATGAATGGCATGATCGACAAGACCGCCCGCGAGGCACAGGCGATCCGCGACGCGCGGGCGCTCTTTGCCGAAGCGCTGACCGACCTCGGGCTCTTGGAGCCTTTCTTCCATCGCACGGCCGCGGATATCGACCGGCTGATCGAGGCGGCCGTCACCGGCTATGTCGACAGCATGTTGGCGCAAGGCGCGCGCAAGGAGCGCACCGGCACGGCCCATGACGATCCGGTTCCGTTCTGAGGAGGCCGCCATGATCGATCTGAACACTGAGACCGCCCCCTGGACCGACCTTCTCGCCGCCGCGACGGCAAATGCCATCACCCACTTCGAGGTCGAGTTCTGCGAGAGCCTGCGCCAGAAGCTTGAAACATTCGGCGCGCGCGCCCGGCTGACCGAGGCCCAGCATCACAAGCTGACCTGCATCGCGCAGGCTGGCGGGTTCTGGGAGCGCGACCAATGATCGACCTGAACCATGGCTCTGGTTGCCTCTATGGCCAGGACGCGCCGCTTCCTCCGATCGCCGTCGCCGTCTCGTCCGCGATCGATGCCGCCCTGACGGCGCGCAATCGCGCCGAGCGCCCCCGCACCTATGTCAGTTCCTCGGGGCTAGGGCGCGACTGCCTGCGCCAGATCCAGTTCGACTATCTCGCTGTCCCCAAGGACGAGGGCCAGGAGTTTGAACCGCGCATCCTGCGGATCTTCGAGGCAGGCCATCGGGCCGAGGACATTGTCGCGGGCTGGTTCCGGATTGCCGGGTTCGATCTGCGCACCGAACGCCCCGATGGTCGCCAGTTCGGCTTCGCGGCCATGGCGGGCCGGTTCAAGGGCCATATCGACGGCTGCTTTGTCTCGGGCCCCTTGGCGATGGATTATCCCGTGCTCTGGGAGAACAAGGCGCTCGGCGCGTCGAGCTGGAAGGATGTGGTCAAGCGTGGCGTCAGCATCGCGCGACCCGTCTACGCCGCCCAGATCGCGCTCTATCAGGCCTACATGCACCTGCCCAACCCGGCGCTCTTTACGGCGCTGAACCGCGACACGATGGAATTGCACACGGAACTGGTGCCGTTCGATGCCCGCCTGGCGCAGGAGATGTCGGATCGCGCGGTCACGGTCGTGCAGGCATCAGAGGCGGGCGAATGGTTGCCCCGGGCGGCGACCGAACCCACGGCCGTCGTCTGCCGGGGAGGCATGGCCGGTGGCAAGTGGCACGCACCCTGCGCATGGGCGGAGCGGTGCTGGGGTGAGCGGCGTCCCGGAAACGGTGAGGCGGAGAAGGAAAGGCGCCAGTGGCGCGTTTCCCCGCCGAACGGGGAGCGTTTCAGCCGCGAACGGGCGGAGCCCAGGCGATGATCCCCGACGCCTATGATCTCAAGCGCATCGTCCGCGCCCATCGCGCGCGCTTCTGGCTGCCGGATCTGCTCGAAGGGTTCGAGTTCGCGCCGGTCTGGCGCTTCGCCGATCAGGCGCAGTTCGATTCCGACGACGTCGATGCGCTGGCCCGCCGCCTGGCGGCCGGTCCGCAACGGTTGCCACACCCCGAGACGATTTTCGAGTTGTCCGATCGCAGTCGGACCATCCGCAGCCAGATTGTCTATGCCCGGCAGCGCGACGACGGCATCGAGGCGGTCTGGCTCGCCCTGTGGCGCAGCCCCAGACGTTGGACCGATATCCATGCGCATGTCCGGATCGCCGATGGCGGCATCGCCGAGTTCGCCACCAATCCGGCGCTTAGAGATGCAGGGCTGGCGGAACAAAGCGGTCAGGCGGCGGCCGCCATCGTCTGGCGTGGGCTCGCGATCCTCGCATCCGCCGCAAGTGTTCGCGAACGTCAGATCGCTCCGATCAGGCGCACACCCTTCGCGCGGGATGGCGTGCGCGGCTGGACCTGGCATCAGGTCGCCATCGATCCGGCCCGGCTTCGCGCCGCATCCGAACCGCTCGGCGGCAGTCATGCCAGCCCGCGCTGGCATCTGCGTCGAGGGCATTGGCGCCAGTTGCCGGACGGCCGGCGCATCTTCGTGCGCCAATGCGAAGTGGGCGATCCCGCGCGCGGCGGGGTGGTGAAGGACTTTGCGGTGGAGGCGCGGCAGGCATGACGGAATTCACCCCATCGGCAGCGCAGGCCGCCGCCATCGCCGAGGTCCGCGACTGGTTCGAGAACCGCACCGAGCAGCAACAGGTGTTCCGGCTCTTTGGCTATGCCGGATCGGGCAAGAGCACGGTGCTGAAGTTCGCGCTCGATGAGCTTGGCCTGTCGCCCCATCGTGGCGCGAAGGACGGCACCTGCGTGCCGGGTGTGGTCACCGCCACCTTCACCGGCAAGGCGGCGCTGGTGCTGACCCGCAAGGGCACGCCTGCGCGCACCATCCACAGCCTGATCTATTCTGTGATCGAGGCCACGGAAGCGGAAATCGAGGCCGCAGCGCAGAAGGTCCGAGAGGCCGAGATTGCCGCGCGGCGGCTGACCGGCTTTGATCGCACCACGGCCGAGGCCGCGATCGAGGCCATGCGTCAGGCGCTCTCGGCGATGAAGCATCCGCGTTTCGCCCTGAACCCGCAGAGCGATGCGGCGGATGCAAGGCTGATCGTCCTCGACGAGGTGTCGATGGTGGGCGAGGAAATGGCGCGCGATCTGATGAGCTTTGGCAAGCCGATCCTCGTTCTGGGCGATCCGGGTCAGTTGCCGCCCATCAAGGGCGAAGGCGCCTTCACCCGCGATGCGCCTGACGTGATGCTGACCGAGATCCACCGTCAGGCGACTGAGAGCGCGATCATCCGTCTCGCCACCATGGCGCGGATGGGCGAGCCCATCGGTTTTGGCACCTACGACACCCATGTCGCCAAGATGCGCAAGGGCGACATTTCGCCGGAACAGGCGCTGCGTGGCGGGCAGTTGATCTGCGGGCTGAATGCGACACGGTTGCAGATCAACAATGCGATGCGCGCGGCGGCTGGCCTTGGCGGGACGTATCTGCCCACTGGCGCGGCGGAAAAGATCATCTGCCTCAAGAACGACAATTCGCTCGGGCTTATCAACGGCATGTTCCTGACCCTCGAGGATATCGTCGACGAGGGCAGCCTCTATTTCTCGGCCGTGGTGCATGATGAGGACGGGCGCCGGGTCTCCCCCTTCGACAGCGACGGCCGCCCCGGGCGGCTGCGCATCTACAAGGGGCATTTCGAGGATCATGTGGCCTTCGATGCCAAGCGCCATGACCGCGACTGGCGGGAAAAACGCAAGCTGACCGAGGCGACCTACGGCTGGGCGATCACCGCCCACAAGGCGCAAGGGTCGCAGTGGGAGAATGTGATCGTCTGGGATGACGGGCTGGGACGCAGCGAGATCGACCGCCGCCGCTGGCTCTATACCGCCATCACCCGCGCTGAGCGCGGGCTCGTCCTTCTGGCCTGAGGGGGCGCGATGATCGATCTCAACGATGTCGGCACGCCGGAAGCACGCCACGATCTGGCGGCCGTAAAGGACCGGCTGGCGGCGACAGCTGGCGACTGGCTCCCCGGCATCTTTCCGGAGGCGCGGATCGCGCGCGACCGTCGTTCCTTGCGCTGTGCCGACCTGTCCGGCCGCCCGCCGCGCAAGGAAGGGTCGTGCACCATCCACCTCGACGGGCCATATGCGGGCTGGGGCTTCGACTATGCGACCGGCGAAAGCGCCGGACCGATCGACCTCATCGCGCAGGCGACGGGCCTCTGCGATGGCGCGCTCTTCGACGAGGCGGCGCGGATTGCCGGGATGGATCATCCCGCGCCCCGAAACGCGCCACGCGCGAAGCCCGATCATACCGGCGAGATTGCCCGGCTGGTCGATGGCGCGCAGCCGATCTCTGGCACCCCCGGCGAAACCTACCTCCGCACCCGCGGCCTTGCTGATCCGGGATGCCCGGACCTGCTGTTCCACCCCGACCTGCCGGATTTCGACACGCGACGCGGTTGGCCGGGTCTGATCGCATTGCCACGCCTGGCGGATGGCACCCGCGCGCAGGGTATTCACCGGACCTTCCTGCTCGACGACGGCAGCGCCAAGGGCCCGGCCGGGAAGAAGATGCTGGGATCAGTAGCGGATGCGGCCGTGCGCCTGTTCGCCATGCCTGCGGACGGCCACCTTGGCATCGCTGAAGGCATCGAGACGGCATTGGCAGCGCATGCCCTGTTCGGCACCGCTGTCTGGGCGGCACTCTCTGCCGATGGAATCACGCGGTTTCGGTGGCCGGCGGGCACGGCGCGGGTCACGATCTACGCCGATGCTGGCGACGCAGGTCGTCAGGCCGCTGCGACCCTGTCGGATCGGCTGAACCGGGCCGACATTCCGAACCAGATCGTGGTCCCGCTGCATGGTGATGATTTCAACGACGATCTGATGCGCGGGGCGCGTGCGGCCGACTATCGCCGGGATATTTCGGCAGACGAGCCGGTCGGTATTGAGGCCATGACGACAGCGGCAGCTCCGACGCCTGGCGATCCGGACGTTCTGATTGCCGCCGCCGAGGCGCTGACCAACCCGCCCGAACTCGCCGCGCTCTCCAGCCTTCTCGGCCGCCTTGCGCTTGCCCGGCTCGATCCGCTGCCCGAACGCCAGATCCTTGCCCGGATCAAGACTGCGACCGGCATCTCCATGTCCATCCTCGACAAGCAATTGACGGAACTGCGCCGCCGCGTGCATGCGACGGGCGATCCGCAGGGCAGGATTGCGCGTCCCGCCTGGTTTGGGCGGCTGTGTCAGGATCTGTCAGGCACGCCCGAGCGCAACGAGGCCAATGTGATCATCGCCCTGTCCTCGGATCCGGTCTTTGCCGGTCTCCTGGCCTTCGACGAGTTCGCCCAATCCATCGTGGTGCGCCAGCCGCTGCCCTGGGATGACCCGGCCATCCGCTTTCCGCGCCCGTGGGACGATGCCGACGATGTGCGCACCGCCGAATGGTTGCAGTTGCGCGGGCTGAACGTCGCCCCGATGGTCGTCAGCCGCGGAGTGGGTGCGGTGGCCCGCGACCTGCGCATCCATCCGGTTCGCGACTGGCTCGACACCCTGAAATGGGACGGCACGCCCCGGATCGAGACCTGGACCAGCACCTATCTCGGTGCTGCGCCGACCGCCTTCCATCACACCGTCGGAGCGCTCTGGCTGATCTCTGCCGTCGCCCGGATCTACCGCCCCGGGGTGAAGGCCGACCACATGCTGATCCTTGAAGGGCCGCAGGGCGCGCGCAAATCCACCGCGATCAAGGTGATGGCGGGCGAGGACTGGTTCACCGACGAACTGCCCGAGCTTGGGTCCAAGGACGCGGCCATTCACATGCAGGGCGTCTGGATCGTGGAAATTGCCGAACTCGATGCCATCGGCCGGGCCGAGGTCTCGCGCATCAAGGCCTTCCTGACCCGCACCACCGACCGTTTCCGCCCGCCCTATGGTCGCTACACCGTCGAGGTGCCGCGCCAATGTGTCTTCGCGGGCACCGTGAACCCCGACACCTATCTGCGCGACGAAACCGGCAACCGCCGCTTCTGGCCGTTACGCTGCGGCGGCATCGACATCGCAGCAATCGCTCGCGATCGGGATCAACTCTGGGCCGAAGCCGTCCACCGTTTCCGCGACGGCGCGATTTGGTGGATCGACGATCCGGCGCTGCTTGCCGAAGCCGCCGCCGCGCAGGAGGCGCGCTATCAGGCCGATGCCTGGGACGCGCGGATCGACCGCTGGCTGACCCACGACACCCGCAGCGTCAATCGCGGTCACGCGGGCTGGGATGATTGGCAGGATGAAGAGTTCGAACGTCCCGAGCCGATCCGCGATGTGTCGGTGGGCGAAATCCTCGAAGGCGCGCTCGGCATCGAGCCCGCGAAATGGACCAAGGGCGACCAGATGCGTGTGGGGGCCTGGCTGAAGTCGCGGGATTGGGAGCGATACCGCAGCGGCGCGGCCCCGACCCGCGAATGGCGTTACCGCCGGTTGCAGCACGGCTGACATCGCAATGGCCGTGTCAGGCATCGAAGGGGCATCCATCCGGGTGCCCCTTTTCGTTTGCCTCTGTCCCACTTCGCGGCGTGTCCCACTTCAAGCCCAATGTGGGACGGAAAAAACCATTTGAAATCAATCCTGTCCCACCTGTCCCACTTGGGTCGCCAACTTCTCTCTTTCCCATATGGAGCGTATGTGTCCCCCTCGACCTCGTTCTTCCTCATGCGACATAGGGAAAAAGGTGGGACAAGTGGGACAGGTGGGACACGCCTTGTTTTAAAAGGAAAATCTGGCGTCCCACTTTGATCCGCAAGTGGGATACCCCAAGACCAGGTGGGACAGAAGCATCGTCTGGCGCATTTTTCTTGAATGGGTGCGCGCGTCATGATTCTCTGCCCATGACCAAAGCCGAAGGCCCACAATTCAGGTGAGCCTTCAACATGACGCCGACCATCCAGACTGCGGACCTGCACCTCGAACCAAGGTGCATTTCTGGGTCCTGCATCCTTGCCCTCGACCTCGGGACGACGACAGGCTGGGCCTTGCGCGGCCATGACGGCCTGATCACCTCGGGCACGACATCCTTTCGCCCCGGACGTTTCGACGGCGGCGGCATGCGCTACCTCCGCTTCACCAACTGGCTGACCGAGATCAACCGGCTATCAGGCCCCATCGCCGCGATCTGGTTCGAGGAAGTCCGCCGCCATGTCGGCACCGACGCGGCCCATGTCTATGGCGGGCTGATGGCCACGCTGACCGCATGGGCCGAGCTGCGCGGCATCCCCTATGAGGGCGTTCCGGTCGGCACCATCAAGCGCCATGCCACCGGCAAGGGAAATGCCGACAAGGAGACGATGATTGCGGCCGCGCGGGCGCGTGGATTCAGCCCCGCCGATGACAACGAGGCGGATGCCATCGCCATCCTGCATTGGGCGATCGAAACGAACGGGGGTGTCGCGTGAGGTGGTATCCCCGCGGCTATGGTGGCACCCGCCGTGATCCAGATCGCGTCAAGCAGGACGGCTGGCATGACCATGGGCTATTGGCCGTGTCCATCGACGACCCGCGTCTCACCTGGCCGGAGCAGGAACTGGTCCGCCAGCTGGGTGAAAAACTCTACGGCCCGCGTGTCGAGCCAAGGGAGATCGCACATGGCTGAGTGGACACCCACCATTGTCGAAGCGCGCCTTGAGAGCGCTGCCGATGTTTTTAGGTCGCTGCCCGAGGTGAAGCCGCAGGGCTATTTCAACGCCTGGCCCGAGTATTTCCACAGCTTCGCCGACCAGGTCGGTCAGGAAGCCCGGATGCGACGGCCGAAGCCAGGCCCGCGCGACATCACCCAAGCCGACGACGCGCTGCTGTGGTTGCGTTGGCTGGACCCGGCCGACGCGCGCCTTGTGTGGCTCCGGGCGAACCGCAAGCCATGGAAGCCGATCTGCTGGGAACTGGGCATCAGCCGCGCCACCGCCAACCGGCGCTGGCAGTATGGCATTGCAGTCATCGTCTGGCGGTTGAATGGCAAACGCGTGCCGTCGAAGCGGTCGATGGAATTCGTGGTGGCGAAGGTGACGCCCTGAACCTGTCAAGATCTGTCGCGTGTACGAGACACTTTCATGCGAGACACCAGACGCCAAGACAGATCGCGTCCGGGGCGCTACAGATTGAATATACTCGGGAGAGGAGCGCGCAGGCAGAGGTCGCGCCGCTGGCTTCCGTGGTCCAGCGAGGGGACCAGTCGGGGTCCAAACTGCCAAGCCTTTGATATCTTGGTTCCTTCCTGGCGACATTCGTATGCTGGCGGGCTTGGCTCGGCATTTCGCCAGCGACAGGGCCGGATTTTTGGGAAGCCACCGGAGTCCAGCGTCCAGCAGCGACGCCACGAAACCCTCGTGAATTCAAACATCTGACCGGCCGCCCAGGGTGGATACCCCGCGGATGCCGGAGTCCGGCCGGAAGCCGGTGGACCCCTCCGTGCCGGAGTCCACCCGGCGGATGCCGATCGACCATCGACAGGAACCTGCATGACCCTCGCCTTCGCCCCCGAGCGGATCGAGACCTGGCCGCTTGCGCGCCTGCAGCCTTACGCGAAGAACGCGAAGGCGCACGGCGCGGACCAGGTCGCCAAGATCGCCGCCAGCATGGCCGAGTTCGGCTGGACGGTGCCGTGCCTCGTGGGTGAGGACGGTGAGCTGATCGCGGGCCACGGCCGGGTGCTTGCCGCGACGCAGCTCGGACTGACCGAGGCGCCGGTTATCGTGCTGGGGCATCTGACCGAGGCGCAGCGGCGGGCCTACCGGATCGCGGACAACAAGCTGACGGAACTGGGCAGCTGGGACGAGGCGCTGCTCTCTGCCGAACTTCAGGACCTGCTCGCGGACGACTACGACCTGTCGCTGGTCGGCTTCTCGGATGGCGAGCTGGACAAGCTGCTGGCCTTCGATCCGGATGGGGGCGGTGAAGAAGAAGGTGGCGCCGGGGGCTCCGTGCCTCCGGTGACCATCCCCGAGCCACCGCGCAATCCGGTCTCGCGGACGGGTGATCTTTGGATCCTCGGCGATCACCGGCTGCTCTGCGGCGACTCGACCTCGCACGACGATGTCCGCCGCCTGATGAACGGCGAGCGGGCGATCCTCTTCGCCACCGATCCGCCGTATCTCGTGGACTACGACGGATCGAACCACCCGACGCGGAACAAGGACTGGTCCGCGTCCTACGGCACGACCTGGGACGACAGTTCGCAGGGCGCGGAGCTCTACGACGGCTTCATCGCCGCGGCGGTCGCCGAAGCCATCACCGAGGACGCCGCCTGGTACTGCTGGCATGCCTCGCGGCGCCAGGCGATGCTCGAGGCTTGCTGGGAAAAGGCCGGCGCCTTCGTCCATCAGCAGATCATCTGGGTGAAGGACCGGGGCGTCCTGACCCGCTCCCACTACCTCTGGAAGCACGAGCCCTGCTTCATGGGCTGGCGCCGCCCGAACCGCCCGCCGAAGGTCGCCGAACAGACGCTGCCCTCGACCTGGGAGATGCCGTCCTTCGCCAAGGGACGAGCGCCCCGACCACCCGACGCCGAAACCGCTCGACGCTTTCGGGATCCCGATGCGCCAGCATGTGGCGCGCGGCGGGCTCTGCTACGAGCCGTTCTCGGGCTCCGGCTCGCAGATCATGGCCGGCGAGGCCAACGGCCGCCGCGTCTTCGCGATGGAGATCAGCCCGGCCTATGTCGATGTCGCCGTCGAACGCTGGCAGGCTGAAACCGGCAAGGATGCGATCCTCGACGGCGACGGCCGGACCTTCGCTGAGGTGAAGGCCGAGCGGTTGGGCGACAAGGCCGATACGGAGGCGGCCTCTGCGACCTGACGACGTGGATGGCGTGGCTTACGCAGGAAACCCGTCAGGTCCCGGAGCAGCCTTTACCAGCAGCACCCGCTTTTTTCGTCCAGTTCGGGTAACGAACACGAGCTCTTCGGAGCCATCCTCGTTCACGACATACTTCAGACGATGGAGCGAGAATACCTGACCATCCACGGTCAGTTCTTTGTGGTCGTTGGAAAGGGAAACATTTCCCAACTCGGCATCGAGCCGCGCGAGGATCGCTTCCAGGGACTGCGCTTCGAGAAGGCGAACTTCTCTGACGATCTCCGTCAGCGTGATGGGCTCGAGCCCGCCTTTCTCACGCTCTTCATTGATGCGACGCATCGTCTTTCGAGTGAAATAGTAGCCCAGCGTGGCGACGACCGTAGCTGCCGCGCCGGCAATCGCCCATCCGACAGGGGTGAGTCCTAGGAACGTTGCAGCCGGAGCAATCCCGAGCGTACTGGCAACGCCGCCCAGTCCGACGGCAGTCAACGCGGAGCCGACTCCAAGGGCAGCACTTGACGAAAGAGCAGCGAGGCCGCCGGTGGCGCCGAAGATGCCTGCCGCCGATACCAACCCGAGACTGCCGAGCAGAGTGCTGTTGCCGAGAACGAATGCACCGATCCATGTGCCCGATAGCGTCCCGGCTATGTAGCCGGAGGCTGCTGTCGAAGCGATCCATGCACCTGAGGAGTGGAGAACAGGAACGGCAATGGCGAGAAAAGGCAGGGGCATAAGAGAACTCCGACGTAAAGTTATTTTCTGAATGTGGGTCCTCGCCTGATTCTGTTCAAGTCTTTGTGAGCCAATGTCGCTGAACCCACCTCAACCCTGTTGGCGATGGATGCCGTCGACCTTGCAAGATCACAAGGACGGGACGCCGCACGGCGTCTGGCGAGATCCGGATTGGCTCCTCTGCCGCGATGACCGCTGGCGGCCCGTTGAGCCAGGAACATTCCCGCTGGCTGATGGGATACCCGGCCGCATGGGGCTGCTGCGGGGCTACGGCAATGCGATCGTGCCGCCGCTCGCGGCGGAGTTCGTGACGGCGTTTCTGGAGAGCCTGCGATGAAGCAGAGCCGGATCATGTCGATGGTCGAGGCCGCGGCAAACGTTGTCGTCGGCTACGTTTTGGCCATTGCGACGCAGATCGTCGTATTCCCGTGGTTCGGGATCGAGACGGGGCTCCCGGAGCATCTGACCATTGGCCTTGCCTTTGTCGGCGTGTCGTTGGCGCGGGGTTACCTGCTGCGACGACTGTTCGAGGCAATCCGGATGCGGAGCGCAGAATGAGAAACCGCCGCCCAACGGGTGGCGGCGGTTTCTGTCCGTTTCGGCGCCGAGCGTCAGTCACGGATGGCGTAGACGCGCCCCCTTCCGTCGACCTTCTCGGAGGTGATGGTCAGGCCAAGCTTCTTTTTCAGCGCGCCGGACATCGCGCCCCTAGCCGTGTGTGACAACCATCCCGTGGCGGCGACGATCTCGTCGAGGGTGGCTCCCCCGGGCGCGCGCAGCATGGCGATCAGCGTGGCTTGCTTGGTGCCCTCGCGCGGCGTGCGCGCCTTGGGCGCGGCCTTCGGTTCGTTGGGGGTGTTCGGCGCGGGCTCTTCGATCGGCGCCTCGTTGGCGCCCGCAGGCGCGTCCGCGTCCTCGGGCTCGATGCCGATGGCCGCGAGGCCTGCGCCGGTGGCGACCAGCGTGACGCCGTGGCCGTCGCCGGTCTCGCGCCAGACGGGCTCGCCCTTGCGCAGGTCGGCGTCGACCTCCTGCAGGAAGCCCTTGGCGAGCATCGCGCCGACCACCTTGGCGGCCGCGCCACCCCGCAGGCTCGCGGGCAGCGGCAGGGCGATGTGCTCGGGCCGCTGGGCGGCGGCGCTCAAGATCAGGGCTTGGATGTCGGAAAGCTGGGTCATTGTCGTCTCCGGTATCGGGGCGCGCGGGATGCGGGCCCTTCTACGAGGTCGAGCCCGCCAGTCGGCGGGCGGGACCGGGAGCGGGTCGTCTCACTCGGCGTGTTCGCCTTCGCGGAAGGCCATGTCCGTGATCTCGCGCAGCTTGGCGCGGTAGTGGCTCAGGGTTCCGACATGGCCCCAGTTGATCTCGTCGGGGTGGGTCTCGAAATGGTCCGCACTGAGGGCGGCGAGCCGTTCCAGCATTGCGTCGATCTCGGTCTTGGCGGCGATGAAGGCGTCGAGGGCTTTCGTGTTGTCGGTCGCGCGGCGGGTCATCGGGGTGGCTCCTTGGTGAGTTGCATCGCTTCGTTGGAGTGACGTTCGCTCTCTCCGCCGCGCTTATCAACTCGATAAGCAAATGATTCTGAATGATAATCGGAGCCATCGATGCAGGGCATGAGCGAGCGCCAGTACGCCGCGCATGTCGGGCTGTCGCGGGGCGCGATCCAGAAGGCAAAGGCCGCCGAGCGGCTGGTTCTCTATCCGGACGGCAGCATCAACGCGGCCGCCAGCGACGCCCGGCGGGCCGAGACGACGGACCCGTCGAAGACCCGCAAGCCGCCCGAACCCAAGCTGAAACCCGTGCCCGAGGCCGCTGCCGCCGCCGTCGGCGACACGCTTCGGGAACAGGGGCTTTCCGCCCCGGCCGTCGGCGGCGGCACGACGTTCCTGCAGGCCAAAACCGCGAACGAAGTGCTGAAGGCGCAGGAAAGGCGCATCCGGCTCCAGAAGCTGAAGGGGGAACTGGTCGACCGCGCCCGGGCGGAGACGCTGATGTTCCGGCTCGCGCGCGACGAACGCGACGCGTGGGTGACCTGGCCGGCGCGGGTTGCCGCGCTGATGGCCTCGGAGCTCACCGCGGCGCTGGGGGACGGATGCGAGGTGGAGGCGGCGCTGATGCAGAAGGTTCTGGAGGCCCATGTCCGCGCCCAGCTCGACAGCCTCGCGGAGATCCGACCCGGGCTTGGGTGAGGACCGGTCCGCGAAGCGGATGCGAGGGTCCGGTGGACCGTCGCAAGGGACGAACGCCCTGAGCGCAAGCGAAGGGCTGGAGGCGTTCGATTTCGACGGCGCCGCCGCGCTGATCCGCGCCTGGTCGCGAGGTCTGCGTCCCGACCCGGATCTCACCGTCTCGAGCTGGGCCGACCGCCACCGGAAACTCGCCTCGCGCGCGTCGGCCGAGCCGGGGCAGTACCGGACTGCGCGCACGCCCTACATGCGCGAGATCATGGACCGGCTGTCGCCGGGCGATCCGACCCAGCGGATCGTGTTCATGAAGGCCGCGCAGGTCGGCGCGACCGAGGCCGGCAACAACTGGATCGGCTTCGTGATCCATCAGGCGCCGGGGCCGATGCTGGCGGTCCAGCCCACGGTCGAACTGGCCAAGCGCAACTCGCGCCAGCGGATCGACCCGCTGATCGACGAAAGCCCCGACCTGCGGGAACGGGTCAAACCGGCCCGGTCCCGCGACGCGGGCAACACGATGCTGTCGAAGGAGTTCGCGGGCGGCATCCTGATCATGACCGGCGCGAACTCGGCGGTCGGGCTGCGCTCGACCCCGGCGCGCTACATCTTCCTCGACGAGGTCGACGCCTATCCGGCCTCAGCCGACGAAGAAGGCGATCCGGTCACGCTGGCGGAAGCCCGTTCGCTGACCTTCGCCCACCGGCGCAAGGTGTTCCTGGTGTCGACGCCGACGATCCGCGGGCTCTCCCGGATCGAGCGGGAGTTCGAGGCCTCCGATCAGCGGCGGTACTTCGTGCCGTGCCCACATTGCGACGCGATGCAGTGGCTGAAGTTCGACCGCCTGCGGTGGCAGAAGGGCCGTCCGGAGACGGCCGAATATCTCTGCGAGGGCTGCGAGCGGCCCATCGCCGAGCACCACAAGACGCGGATGCTCGAGCGCGGCGAATGGCGGGCGACCGCCACTGCCACCGATCCGACGACGGTCGGCTACCACCTCTCGGCGCTCTATTCGCCGGTGGGCTGGCTCAGCTGGCAGCGGATCGCGCGGGCACACGAGACGGCACGGGGCAGCGACGAGGCGATGCGGGCGTTCCGGAACACCATCCTCGGGGAGACCTGGATGGAGACCGGCGAGGCGCCCGACTGGCAGCGGCTGGCCGACCGGCGCGAGGCATGGTCCCCAGGCACGGTGCCCGAGCGCGGTCTGTTCCTGACCGCGGGCGCCGACGTGCAGAAGGACCGGATCGAGGTCGACGTCTGGGGCTGGGGCCGCGGGCTGGAAAGCTGGCTTGTCGATCACCTCGTGCTCGAGGGCGGCCCCGGCGATCCGGCCTGCTGGCAGCAGCTGACGGAGTTGCTCGGGCGGACCTGGACGCATGCTTCGGGTCAGCGGATGACGCTCGCCCGGCTCGCCATCGACACGGGCTACGAGACCAGCGCGGTCTATGCCTGGTCGCGCCAGGTGGGGTTCGCGCAGGTGGCGCCGGTGAAGGGCGTCGAGGGCTTCACCCGGACCAGTCCGGTGACCGGGCCGACCTATGTCGACGCGACAGTCGCGGGCAAACGGCTCCGCCGCGGCGCCCGGCTCTGGACCGTGGCGACCTCGACCTTCAAGGCCGAGACCTATCGCTTTCTGCGGCAGGACCGGCCGACGAGAGAGGAACAGGCGGCGGGTGCGCTATGCCCGCCCGGCACAATCCATCTGTCGGACTGGGCGGACGGTGAATGGCTGAAGCAGCTGACCGCCGAGCAGCTGGTGACGGTGCGGACGAAACGCGGCTTCGCGCGGCTCGAATGGCAGAAGCTCCGCGAGCGCAACGAGGCGCTGGACACAAGGGTCTATGCCCGCGCGGCGGCGTGGATTCTCGGGGCGGACCGCTGGCCCGAGGCGCGCTGGGCCGATCTGGAGGCTCAGCTTGGGGTGGCGAATCCGGACGGGCCCGAGGCCGGTGCGGCAACGGCGCCATCCGTCCCGACACGACCAATGCCGCGCCGACGCACGGTGCGCTCGAGCTACATGAGGTGATCCATGGCCACGGCCGCAGAGCTCCGCGCACGCCGCGACGCGCTGACCGCGCAGCGATCCTCGGGGGTGGCGCGGGTAAGCTATGACGGCAAGACCGTGGACTATCGCAGCGTCGCCGAGATCGACCGGGCCATCGAGGCGCTGGACCGCGAGATCGCCGCGGCCGAGGGGCGTCGGATCGTCCGGCAGGTCCGCGTGACGACGGTGAAGGGGCTCTGATCGATGGGCCTCTTCGACCGTTTCCGCCGCCGGTCAACTGGTGGTCCCGCTGCCGTGCGCGCCCGTCTCGAAGGTGCGATGGCGAAACGCCGGCTGCGGGGCTGGAACCCGCCGCTCGAGAACATCAACGCGCTGGTCGCCTCCGGAGGCCCGCGGCTCCTGGCGCGGTCCCGAGAGCTGGTGGTGACGAACGGCTATGCCGCCAACGCCTGCGAAGCCTTCGCGGCAAACCTTGTCGGCGATGGCATCAAGCCCTCATCGCTCATCGGAGACGCCGATCTGCGCGACCGGGTCCAGCGGCTCTGGCTCGCCTGGACCGACGAGGCCGATGCGGACGCGTTGACCGACTTCTACGGTCTGCAGGCCATGGTCGCGCGCGAGATGTTCGTGGCGGGCGAGTGCTTCGTCCGGCTGCGCCCGCGCCGGGCCGAGGACGGGCTGCTGGTGCCGCTGCAGCTGCAGCTTCTCCAGTCCGAGATGCTGCCCTTCGAGAAGACCGAGACGGCAGCCAACGGCAACCGCATCCGCTGCGGGATTGAGTTTGACGGGATCGGGCGGCGTGTGGCCTACCACTTCCGCCGCCGCCACCCGGGTGACAGGACCGACCAGGGGGCGGTAATCCCGGAGACCGTGCGCGTGCCTGCGGCGGACGTGCTCCACATCTACCGTCCCATCGACGCGGGCCAGATCCGGGGACTGCCGCATATCGCGCCGGCGATGGTGCGGCTGTTCCTGCTCGACCAGTACGACGACGCAGAGCTCGACCGGAAGAAGACCGCGGCGATGTTCGCGGGCTTCATCACCAAGACCGCGCCCGAAGAGCCCATGATGGGAGAGGCCGAGGCGGATCTCGACGGCGCCGCCATTGCGAGCCTCGAGCCCGGCACGATGCAGGTGCTGCTGCCCGGCGAAGACGTGAAGTTTTCATCGCCGGCCGATGTCGGCGGCGGCTACGAGGCGTTCCAGTACCGCACGCTGCTGGCGGTCTCAGCCTCGCTGGGGCTGCCGTATCACCTCGTCACCGGGGATGTGCGGCAGGCGAACTACTCGTCCCTGCGCGCCGAACTCGTCGAGTTCCGCCGCCGCATCGGCCAGCTGCAGCATGGCGTGATCGTGCACCAGCTCTGCCGCGCGGTCTGGCAGCGCTGGCTGGAGACGGCGGTGCTGTCGGGCGCGCTCGATGCCGATGCTGCGGCGGTGCGGCCGGTGCAATGGATCCCGCCGCGCTGGGACTGGGTCGATCCGCTGAAGGACATCCAGGCGCAGGTGCTGGCGATGGAGGCCGGCATCACCTCGCGGCGCAAGGTAGTCGAGGCCACCGGTTACGACATTGAGGAAGTCGACCGCGAGAACGCCGCCGACGCCGCGCGCGCGACAGGTCTCGGCCTGCGCTACCGCACGAGTCCCGGCGAGACGCAGGGCGCCCGCGCGACGCCTGCAACGCGGGCCGAGCCCGGCAACGGCGCCGGCAACGATACGGACGACGGCGCAGCGGCGACCGATCCGGCCACCGAACAGGAGTGACGACATGGCAAGCTGGTATGCGATCCGCGCCCGGGGGACCGGTGCGGAAGTGGCGATCTATGACGAGATCGGCGCCTACGGGGTCTCGGCGAAGGGGTTTCTCAGCGAACTGGGCGCGCTGCCCGAGGGCACGCCCGTCGATCTGCGGCTCAACAGCCCTGGCGGTTCGGTCTTCGACGCGGTCGCGATCCACAACGCGATCAAGCGGCACGAAGGCACGGTCACGGTCTGGATCGACGGCATCGCCGCCTCGGCGGCCTCCTATGTCGCCATGGCGGGCGACGAGATCGTCATGCCGGAGAACGCCTTCCTGATGATCCATGATCCGGCCGGCCTCGTGGTGGGCACGGCCGAGGACATGCGCGCCATGGCCGAGGCGCTCGACAAGGTGAAGGGCAGCCTCGTCTCCGGCTACGCCGCGAAATCCGGCCGGACGCCCGAGCAAGTCTCCACGCTCATGGCGGCCGAGACCTGGTTCGATGCATCGGACGCCGTGGCCCAAGGCTTTGCCGACCGGTTGATCGAGCCTGTCCGGATTGCCGCGAACTTCGACATCGGGCGCTTCCGCAACGCGCCGCCGGTGCTGGTCGAAGCGGTCGAGGCTGCGCCGGAGCCAGACCACGAAAGCGACGGCGGTGAGTTCGAAGCAGTCGAGGATACCGACGACGGCACCGACGGCGAAGAGATCGCGGACGCCGAAGACGAGCCGGCCGCCGCCTCCGGAGCTCCTCAGCCGCTAGCCGAGACGCCAGCGCCCAGCGGTGCGCCGCCCGATCTCGCCGCGATCCGGGCAGAGGCCATCGGCCACGCCCGGGCCGTCGTCGACCTCTGCCGTCTCGCGGGTCAGCCGCAGATGGCGGGCCGCTTCCTCGAACAAAACGCCAGCCTCGACGAGGTGCGCGCGGCGCTCCTCGCCGCCAAGGCCGAGGCCGAGCCCGAGATCGCGCCCCATCACCCGCAGCCCGGCCGGTCCTCGGCCGCGCGCCCCTGGGGCGAGATCGTCGCCCGCACCTTCAAGCTGAAAGGATGACACCATGACCACGCTCGTCGAAGGCACACACCCCGGGGGCTTCCTCGTCTGGGAAGCCTTCCGCGACTACACCCGCGAGACGATCACAGTCGCCGCGGGCACGCTCGAGCCCGGCACCGTGCTCGGCAAGATCACCGCCTCTGGCAAATACGCCGCACACGACGCGGCCGCCGTGGATGGCACCGAGACCGCCGTCGCCGTGCTCTGGGGCAAGGCGGATGCGTCCGGTGGCGACGCGCCAGCCGTCGCGGTCGTCCGCGGCCCCGCCATCGTCAATCGCCACGACCTCGTCTTCGCCGGCACGCACAGCGAGGGGGAGATCGCGGCCGCCCATACCGCGCTCCTCGCCGCGGGCATCCTCGTCCGCTGACCCAATCCTGACAGGAGGCATCCTCATGGCCACCATGGACATCTTCGAAGGCGATGCCTTCACCATCGTCGAGCTCACCCGCGCGCTCGAGAACATCCCCTACAAGCCCGCTCTGCTCTCGGGCTCGGCTCTCTTCAGCCCGCGCGGCGTACGCTCCCGCACCGTCGTGATCGAGAGCCGCGACGGGACCCTGTCGCTGATCCCGTTCTCCGAGCGCGGCTCGGCCTACGAGCAGCAGGTCCCCGACCGGCGCGAGATGCGCGCCTTCGTCTGCCGGCAGTTCAAGAAGCAGGACGTGCTCTGGGCCTCAGAGATCCAGTCCGTCCGTGACTTCGGCTCGGAGAGCGCGACCCAACAGGTGCAGACCGAGGTGGCGTATAGGCTGCGCAAGCTCCGTCAGGACGCCGAGACGACCTTCGAGTACCACCTTCTGAACGGCATCCAGGGGCTGGTGAAGGACCCGAAGGACCACGCGACGGTTGTGAACTACTTCACCGAGTTCGGCATCACGCCGGCGGCCGAGATCGACTTCGACCTCGACAATGCGAGCCCGGCCTCCGGCGCGCTCCGCAAGCGCTGCCAGGCGCTCATCGAGAGTGTCGAGGACTCCATGGGCGGTCTCTCGGCCGGCGCCGTGCAGATCCGCGCGGAATGCGGCTCGGCCTTCTTCGCCGATCTCGTGGCCCACAAGGAGGTGCGCGAGACCTATCTCAACACCGCCGCCGCGGCCGACCTGCGCGGTCGCGTTGCCGATGAGGTCAGCTTCGGGGGAATCACCTTCCGCCGTTATCGCGGCGGCGTCGGCTTCACCGTGCCGACCGACAAGGCGTTCTTCTACCCCGAGGGCATCGAGGGGCTCTTCGAGATCTACTACGCCCCCGCCGACACGTTCGAAACGGTGAACACGCTCGGCCAGCCGCTCTATGCCCGCACGATCCCTGACAGGGATCGCGACGAATGGGTGCGGCTCGAGATCGAGAGCAACCCGCTCCCGATCTGCACCCGCCCGCAGGTGCTGCGCTCGGCGCGGCGAACCTGATGACCGTCTTCGCCGCCGCCCTCGACGCGCTCTTCGCCGATGCGCATCTCGCACGTGACGTCGTCTACACCGCCGAGGGCGGCGCGCCATCGCTGGTCCGCGCGATCCTGCGCCGGCCCGACGACGTCACGAACTTCGGCGACGCGCGCATCTGGTCGGAGACCACCCGGCTGGATCTACGCCTCGCCGAGGTGGCGAACCCGCGGCCCGGCGACCGCATCGAGATCGACGGCGACGCCTTCCTCGTCCAGGGCGAGCCCGTCCGCGACCGGGAGCGGCTCGTCTGGACCGTGGAATTGCGCCCGGCCTGATCTCGATGAAGCTGAAACTCGACATTACCCCGGACCTCGTCGTCGCGATGGCCGCAGAGGTGAAGGCGGGCGAGAAGGCCGTCACCGCCGCCATGCGCGAGGCCGGGACCGGGCTCAAGGCCGCCTGGCGCGGTCAGATCACCGGCGCGGGGCTCGGCCGGCAGCTCGCCAACTCGATCCGCAGCCAGACCTACCCGAAGGCCGGCGAGAGCCTGAACGCCGCGGCGCTCGTCTGGTCCAAGGCCCCCGTCATCGTCGGCGCCCACGACACCGGCCCGCTGATCCGCTCCAAGAACGGGTTTTGGCTGGCGATCCCGCTGCCAGCGGCGGGCAAATCCCTGCGGGGCGGCAGGATCACGCCCGGCGAATGGGAGCGCCGCCGCGGGCTGCGCCTGCGGTTTGTCTATCGCCGCACGGGGCCGAGCCTGCTGGTGGCCGAAGGACGGCTGAACACCAAAGGCCAGGCCGTGGTGTCGCGCTCGAAGACCGGACGCGGCAAGGTCACCGCGCCGATTTTCCTGCTGGTGCCGCAGGTGAAGCGTATGCGCCGTCTCCAGCCCATTGATATCGTGGGTTTCCTGCGAGCTGCGTAGGAGCGAGCCTCTTTGTGGTTTTCTGCAAGGGGGCGATGGTGGCGGATGGTGGCGACGGGTTCGTTGGTCGTGTCGAGGTGGTTCGTCGGACGCGGGGGTATCGGCGCTGGCCTGAGGCGGTGAAGGCCCGGATCGTGGCGGAGAGTTTCCAGCCCGGGGTGCGAGTTGTGGATGTCGCGCAGCGGCATGATCTTGCGCCGCATCAGCTCTCGGACTGGCGGCGCCAGGCGCGACAGGGGCTTCTGGCGCTGCCGGCGGATGCCATGGAGGCGGTAGGCGCGACCGTGGTGCCGGCGTTCGTGCCGGTGTCGGTAGATGACGAGGTGGATGCCTCGCCTGATGCCGCGCGCGGTGCCGAAGGGGTCGTCGGAATCGAGATTGGCGACGGAATTATTGTCCGCGTGCCGGGCGACGTGTCGGCGGAGCGGGCGGCGGCGCTTGTGCGTGCGCTGCGCAGGTCGGCATGATCGTCGCCGGGCAGCGGCTGCCGATCCTGGTGGCGACCCGACCGGTGGACTTCCGTTGCGGTCATCAGGCGCTGGCACTGATCGTTCAGAACACGCTGCGGCTCGATCCGCATTCCGGGGTGATGGTGATCTTCCGATCGAAGCGCGGCGACAGATTGAAGATCCTGGTGTGGGACGGCACCGGCATGGTGCTGGTGTATAAGGTCCTGGAGCAGGGCAAGTTCGCCTGGCCGAAGGTTCAGGACGGGGTGATGCGGCTGTCACGGGCGCAATGCGAGGCGCTGGTCGAGGGCCTGGATTGGCGGCGGGTGATGGCGCAGCGGGTGACGGTGCCGACTGCGGCGGGGTGACTCAGGTCGTCGTTCCGGGCGTTGTTTTGTTGGGCTTCCCTGCCGGGATCGGATAGAAAGGGCCATGTCGCAGCCCCTCGATCTGAGCCGCTTTCCTGACCTCCCGCCCGAGGTGGTGGCGGCCTTTGCAGCGCAGCACGAGGCGCTGGAGGCCGCCCGGTTCGAGGCCTCGGTCGAACGCGCGGCACGCCAGCACGAGCAAGCGGTGGTGGCCGAGAAGGAGGCGTTCATCGCCGAGCTCAAGGAGCTGGTGGTGACGCTGGAAGGCCAGATCCAGCAGTATCGCCGCGCGAAGTTCGGGCCGAAGTCCGAGAAGCTGGACCCCGCCCAGCTGGACCTGGCACTGGAAGACCTCGAGACTGCCATCGCCGAGACCGAGGCGCGCATCGCTGCGGTCGAAGAGAAGATCGCCGCCAGCACGCTCGATCCCGAGAAGAAAGCTCGGCGTAAACCGCGCAAAGCCCGGGCGCTGCCCGAAGGCCTGCCGCATGTGGAGCGGGTGGTCGAGCCCGACAGCATCGCCTGTCCTTGTGGCTGTGGCGACATGGTCCGGATCGGCGAGGACCGCAGCAAGCGGCTGGATTGCATCCCCGCGCGGTATCAGGTGATCGTCACGGTGCGACCCAGATACGCCTGCCCCAAGGGCCGGGCCGGTGTGGTGCAGGCAAAAGCCCCGGCGCATCTGCTCGAAGGCAGCTGGCCTACCGAGGCGCTGCTCGCGCAGATCGCGGTCGCCAAGCATTCTGAACACATGCCCTTGAACCGGCAGTCGCTGGTCATGGCCCGGCACGGGGTGCCCATCGACCGCTCGGTGCTGGCCGACTGGATGGGCCGGACCGGCGCGCTGATCGCGCCCGTGGTCGAGCGCATGACGGTGCTTCTGAAGACCGGCGGCACCCGCCTCTATGTCGACGAGACCACAGCCCCGGTCCTGGACCCAGGGCGCGGCAAGACGAAGACCGGATATCTCTGGGCGGTGCTACGTGACGATCGCGGTTGGGGCGGTCCCGCCCCGCCCGGCGTGGTGTTCCACTATCGCCCGGGCCGCGCCGGCGAGAACGCCGACGAGATCCTCGACGGGTTCGACGGGACGATTCAGGTCGACGCCTATGGCGGCTACACCCATCTGGCCAAGCCCGACCGGAAGGGCGGCAAGCCGCTTGCGCTGGCGTTCTGCTGGTCGCACGGCCGCAGGAAGCTCATCGCGGCCAGACCGAAGGCCGGCTCGCCCATTGTCGACGAGGCGCTGGCGCGCATCGCCGCGCTCTATCGGATCGAGGCCGCCATCCGCGGCAAGGATGCCGGCCTGCGCCGCACCATCCGGCAGGAGCAGTCCCGCCCCCTGGTCGATAAATTCTTCGCCTGGCTCGCCGCCCAGGCCGACCGGACCTCGCGCAAGTCGGATCTCGGCAAGGCCCTGCACTACATGCTGCGCCGCCAGGACGGCTTCCGGCTGTTCCTCGACGATGGCCATGTCGACATGGACTCCAACCTGGTCGAGAACGCCATCCGCAGCCCGGCCATGAACCGCCGCAATGCGCTCTTCGCCGGCCACGACGAGGGTGGCCGCAACTGGGCCCGCTTCGCCAGCCTGATCGGCACCTGCAAGCTGAACGACGTGGAGCCTTACGCCTACCTGCGCGATCTCTTCACAAGCATCGCCACCGGCCACCTCGACAAGGACATAGACGCCTTGATGCCATGGGCCTACGCGGCAGCGACCAAGACCTCACAATGAGCACATCCGGGACTCCCGGCTGAGCTCATTGTGAGCTTCACTAACCGGCACTCGCCCCCCAACGCACCCAACTCGCGCTCCCAAGCGCACCCCAAATCCCAATGGGACGGAGACGGCGCTTACGGTGAAGCTGCCGAAGCGGCTGGATCTGGCTCGGGACGCAGACCGGGCCTTGGACAGCGTGCCGGGGCTGATCGTGGCGAACTGGGTGGAGGCTCGGGTGTGAAGTTACGCCGCACACTCAGGAACGGCGCCCGAATAAACCGCTGAATAGGCTTTCCTTTTGCGCCGTTGCTGGATTGGGTGATGGCTTGCCCCAAGGGCCTTCGCCCTGACGCGATGCGACGTCGGCTTCGTCTGAAGTGGCTGCGTCGTCCGCACGTTCGTGTCCAGCGGCTACTTCTTCATCTGGTTCTTCGGCCGCCTCGTCATCTTCCTCGGCTCCATCGCCGGCACCGGGAGTAAGCCAATCGCTGTCTGGTCTGCACACAAGCCGGGCGTGGTCGTACGCCCACTTGAGCTTGTAGACCGTCTCGCCACTGTAACCGCCGGCTGCAGTCCGCGTCACCACAAGCGCAAGGTCGACCTTGTCGTCATCAACAAGTGCGATCGGCAACAGAAGACTGATCGCGTTCGCCTTCGGGTAGTAGAGGGGGATTGCAGTTTTGAAGTTCCAACGGGCTCGCTTCACAGCGAGCGCTATGGCATCATCAATGCGATTTCGGATATCTCGATCGGTCCGAGCGTCAGCTTCTAAAGCCACCCTGAAGCTGCGCAGAAACGCTTCTCGTTCCGGCTTCTCCAGTTTCGTGGGATCCTTCCATTCGAGACCATTCGGTACGTGCTTCCTCAAAAATTCAGCCGGATACCGATCTTTTTCAATGCTGTCATAGACGATGTGGTCGTATCTGGGTTGGATCGGAGTGTCCGGATCAAAAATAACGTCCTCTGCCTTCTCGAAGTACTTTGGAGCGGCTGGCAAGGGGTTGAAGTTGCGAGCCAAAACTTGGCCATCTCGCCCGATGTTCGGTCGACAGAACGAATGGAACTTCCATGGGCGCGGAGGGCGGTCATTCTGCTCGTAAAGCGCAAAGATCGGATCATATCGGTCGTCCACCAAGCCGGTGTTGAACGCCGCCCAACTCTTTCCGCCGTGCGCGACCTCAGTAACTCTGCCGTCGCGGTACTGCTTGTAGAAGGTGTTGATCAGGTAGTTGCGCAGTATCGGAAATGGGGTTCGCGGGTTATGCGTTTCCCCGTAGGCCCAGTCCTCGTCGAGCGCAATTTTAGCTAGATCGTGCAAGACACCGCGGCACTGGTTTCCTCGAGGGTCAAGGTCGTCAAGCTGTGTGAAGCCCCACTGGAGCAGGTACGAAGACGGATGGCCGGTCAGCCGAAATGCAGCATGCTCATATCCTGCAGCCAACCTTACATTCGAAGCCTCCAGTGTGCCAGGCTTCCGCTTACTTTCGCTCGGATCGAACTCCACGAGTTCGTCGATAGCGCAACGAACGGATGTGTCCTTCACACTAGAAATGTGAAAAAAGACGTCATCTGACTGCCCGTCGACTTTGATGAAGCCGAACCCCTTATCGTGCACAAACGCTTTGATCCGCCCCTGCATCTGTCTCCCTCAGTCGTGCATGCATTTCTGCAATCTTGTTGTGTTGGCGCCCCGAATCGTCGGAGCACCTTGTTGTCTACACTAACGATAGCTCGGACTCACTTCCAGAAGCGGTCGACCTTGCGCTCCTCGCGGCGGGCCTGAGCCTCGGTGCGGGGCTTGTACTTGTCAGGGTTGGAGTACGCCTTCCCTTTGCCGTAGCCTCTTCCCGGCTTTCCTTTGGAGCCGGATTTCTCGTATCCGCCACCGCTAGACTTTTTGCCAAACAGTCTCATCGAACCCTCCTGAAATCTAAACAACCTATACAGGTAGGATCGTTGCCGCAGAAATTAAGAACACTGTTCCAATGCCCACCCCACGCGAAACCATCCTAACCGCGCTGCACGCGCGGCTCTCGGCGTTACCTGCCACCGCCCTGCGCGGCGAGGTGCTGCCCGAGCGCGTGCCTGCCGGGGGGTTGCTGATCCTGCGCGACGGCGAGCCGGGGGAGCCCGAGGTCACGCTGTCGCCGCTGCGCTACCACTACCAGCACCGCGCCGAGATCGAGGCTGTCGTGCAGGGCAGCGCCCGTGACGCCGCCTTCGACACGTTGACCGCCAGCATCGGCGCGGCGCTCGCCGCGGACCGCACGCTGGGCGGGCTCTGCGACTGGGTCGAGGCAGAAGCGCCGAGGCCGGTCGATCTCCCGGTCGAGGGCGCGGCGAGCCTGAAGGCGGCCGTGATCCCGGTCATTCTACACTACACCACGGCCGATCCACTGGCCTGACCCCGACAACCCGAGGAGAACACCATGGCACGAGCCCAGGGGGCGCGGGCGCTGATGGCGCTTGCGTTCGAGACGACCTATGGAACGCCGCCCGCGAGCGGCTTCACCCGCATGCCCTTCGCCAGCACGTCGCTGGGGGCGGAGCAGCCGCTGCTGAACTCGGAACTTCTCGGCTACGGTCGCGACCCGCTGGCGCCGATCAAGGACGCGGTAACCGCCGATGGCGATGTCGTGGTGCCGCTCGACGCCGAGGCTTTCGGCTTCTGGCTGAAGGCGGCCTTCGGCGCGCCCACGACCACCGGCGCGGAAGCGCCGTACAGCCATGAGTTCCAGTCGGGGTCCTGGACGCTGCCCTCGATGTCTATCGAGACCGGCATGCCGGAGGTGCCGCGCTACGCGATGTACTCGGGCTGCGTGCTCGACCAGCTTACCTGGCAGATGCAGCGGTCTGGCCTGCTGACCGCCACGGCGCGGTTGGTGGCGCAGGGCGAGACGGTGGGCACGACCACCAGCGCAGGCACACCCACCGCGCTGGAACTCAAACGCTTCGGCCATTGCAACGGTGCGATCAGCCGCAATGGCACTGCGCTCGGCAACGTTGTCTCGGCCGAGATCACCTACGCCAACAACCTAGACCGGATCGAGACCATCCGCTCGGACGGCCGCATCGACGGCGCGGACCCATCCATCGCGGCGCTGACCGGCCGCATCGAGGTGCGCTTCGCCGACCAGACGCTGGTGACGCAGGCCATCAATGGCGAGGCCTGCGAAATGGAATTCGCCTACGTCCTGCCCTCGAGCGAGAGCTTCATTTTCACCGTGCACGCCGTCTACCTGCCGCGCCCGCGGATCGAGATTTCCGGGCCGCAGGGCGTGCAGGCAACCTTCGACTGGCAGGCCGCCCGCGACAGCGTCGTCGGCCGGATGTGCACGGCAACCCTCGTGAACGATGTGGAGACCTACTGATGCTGACGCTCGATCTGACCAACGCCCCGCGCTGGCATGACCTCTCGCCCGGTGTCCGGGTGCAGCTCCGCCCGCTCACCACCGCCCTGATGGTGGCAACACGCAGCGATCCCGCCGTCGAGGCAATTCCGAAGGAGGCTTCCGACGAGGAGCGCGCCGTTGCGTTCGCAAAGGCGCTGGCCCGCCGCGCGGTGCTCGCCTGGGAGGGCATCGGCGATGCTGACGGCAAGCCCATCGACCCGAGCCCCGAGGCCATCGACGCACTGCTCGACGTCTGGCCGATCTTCGAGGCCTTCCAGCTGACCTACGTCTCCAGGGGCCTTCTGCTGGAACAGGAAAAAAACGCCTCCGCGCTCTCGCCGAATGGTCCTTTGGCGGGGGCGATCGATACTGCGAAGCCTGCGCGCAAACCTGCCCGGACTGCCCGGCGCGGCTGAACCGTCCGGAAACGCCGGAGGGTTGGCAGGTCTGGGACCTGGTCGGCCGCCTCGGCGGCCAGCTGCGTGTCCTGCCCGGCGCGGTGATCGGCTGGGACATGTCGGCGGCGCTCGCGCTTGGTGACGCCCTCGGTGTGCCGCCGCTCGCCATGGCCGAACTGCTGCCCGTCATCGAGGCGGTGATGGTCCGGAAGCTGAACGAGGAGCTGAGCGCGAATGGCGGCCCGGGGGTCAGGCCTTGATCTTTTCTATCAGCGTGACGCCGGGCAGTCCCTCGAAATGTGCGTCGCAGGTCAGGAGCGTCGCGCCCTGCGCGCGGGCGGTTGCGAAGATGATGGCGTCGGCGGTGGCGAGCTTGTGCTCCCGGCACGCTTCCGCCGCCGCCAGCGCGATCTCGGTGTCGAGCGGAACGACCTGGCAGACCTGCGTGAAAGCGATCACCTGATCGGCCTTGTCCTCGCCGACCTCGCGCGTCAGCCATTTCGCCAGCTCGAGCTGGACCATGGTCGGGACGAGCCACTCGGCCTGTTCGGGCAGATGTTCAGACAGCGTCTCGCCGGTCGGCGAGCCGATGAGCCACTCGATCCATGCCGACGTGTCGACGAGGATCATCAGAACCGGTCCGTCCGGTCGCGATAATCGGTGGCGGACGCGCCGCGCGCGAGCCCCTTCAGCGCCTCCCGCTTGGGCACCGGCACCAGCAGGACGCCCGTGCCTTTCGGGATGAAGGCAAAGGTCAGCCCGGCCTCCCAGTGCTGGGCGGCCCGGATCGCCTTGGGGATCGAGATCTGGAACTTCGAGGACAGGGTCGCGGTCTCGGCCATGGTCATACCTTCATTTGATCGATGGCGTAAACGTAAGACGCCGATACGGCGAAAGCAAGGAGTCTGACCGATGGCCGAAAAACGGGTCAGCGTCCGGCTCGCGGCCGTGGGCGGACGGCAGGTGCGCGCCGAGCTGGAAGGTGTCGGCGAGGCCGGGTCGCGCGGCTTCGGACGGCTGAGCCGCGAGATGGAGGCAGCCAACGCTCGCCTCGCGGCTTTCTCGCGGCGGGTGCGTGTGGCCGCCGCAGCGGCGGTGGCTGCCGCCGCCGCCGCTGGCGTGGCGATGATCCGGTCCGGGCTGCAGACGGTCGACGTGCAGGCCAAGCTCGCGCAGTCCCTTGGCACCACGGTGGCCTCAATCCAGACGCTTGAGCGCGCGGGCGAGCTGGCGGGCGTCTCGATGTCCGGGATCGAGCAGGCGACCAAGGATCTGACGCGCCGTCTGAGCCAGGCGGCCGCCGGGACCGGCCCCGCCGCCGATGCGCTCGACCGGCTGGGGCTCTCGGCCAATGAGCTGATCGCCCTGCCGCTGGACCAGCGGGTCGGCGCCATCAACGCCGCCATCGAGAGCTTCGTGCCGGCCGCCGAACGCGCGGCCGTCGCGGGCCAGCTGTTCGGCGAGGAAGGCTCCATCGCCATGAGCCGGATCGACACCGCGACGCTGCGCCAGGCGACGGAGGACGTGCTTGCTTTCGGTGTCGTGGTCTCCGAGCAGGACGCCGACCAGATCGAGCGGACGAACGATGCGATCTCCCGGCTCGGACTGATCTGGCGCGGGCTCTCCAACCAGCTGGCCGTCGCCGCAGCCCCGGCGCTGGAAGCGGTCGCGAACGCCATGGCTGCTGTCGCCAGCCGCACCGGGCCGCTCGGCATCGCGATCCGCGGCCTCTTCGACAACATCGGCCGCCTGACCACCTACGCCGCGACCTTCGCGGCCTTCCTCGCGGGCCGCTGGGTCGCCGGCATGGCCGCTGCTGCCCTTTCTGTCCGTGGTCTCGCCACGGCGCTCGTCGTCCTGCGCGGCGCGCTGATCCGCACCGGCATTGGCGCGCTGATCGTCGGCGCGGGCGAGCTTGTCTACCAGTTCACCCGCCTCGTGTCCGGGGCGGGCGGCTTCGGCGAGGCGATGTCGCTCCTGAAGGACCTCGCGGTCGAGGTCTGGGAGCGGATCCGCATGGGCGCCGCTGCGGCGGGTGCGGCCGCCACGGCGATGTTCTTCGACCTGAAGGCCGATGCGGCGTCTGGCATGCAGAGCGCCATCGAGAGCGTCGTGGCTTTCGGCAACACGGCGGCTAACACGTTCGAAGGCGCCTATGAGGCGATCAAGGCGGTCTGGGGTCTGCTGCCCGCCGCCATCGGCGATCTGGCGTTCCAGGCGGCCAACAGCCTCGTCGACGGCGTCGAGGCGATGCTGAACGGCGTGGTCTCGCGCATCAACGGTTTCATCGGCGGCATCAACCAGGGGCTGGAAGCGCTCGGATCGGAGCGGCGCATCTCGTTGGTGCCGGACCTCGACCTTGGCGAGATCGAGAACCGCTTCGAGGGGGCGGCCAGCGCTGCGACGACAGCGGCGCAGGCGGCCTTCGACCGGGCCTTCGAGGACAACCCGCTGACCGCGCCCGATCTCGGACTGACCGAGGCGGCGAACCGCGCGCTCGAGTCCGCCAACCTCTATCGCGGCGCCGCGCGCGATCTGGCCGAGGGGGTACGTGCGCCCCTCGAAAGCTGGCAGGCCTTGCGCGATGCCGTTCGGGGCACCGACGAGGCGAGCGCGGATGCGCTGACCCAGGCCACCGGCGCGGCGGAGCGGCTGGAGACGGCGCTCGGCGATGCCGGGCGCGCTGCAACGGGTGCCGGTGCGGCAGCCGGGGCTGCAGCCGCTGCGGCGGAGCCCGACACCGAGGCGGCCGTCACCGGCTGGCAGGCCGTCACCGCCGCGCTGTCGGACTACGCCAGCAAGGCGCGTGAGATCGGCGGCGATATCGGCCAGAGCCTCGTCGGCGCCTTCCAGTCGGCCGAGACGGCCGTGGGCAACTTCGTGAAGACCGGCAAACTGAACTTCCGCGATCTCGTCACCTCGCTGTTGGCCGATCTAGCCCAGCTAGCGGCGCGCCGGTTCATCCTGGGGCCGATCGCCAATGCCCTATCCGGCGTGTTCTCCGGCGCGGGCGGTATTTTTGCCAACGTCCTGCATGCGGGCGGGATGGTGGGATCGGCCGGGCCCTCGCGAATGGTTCCGGCCATGGCCTTCGCCGCCGCGCCCCGGATGCATGGCGGCGGCATGGCGGGCCTCCGCCACGACGAGGTGCCCGCGATCCTGCAACGCGGGGAACGCGTGCTGTCGCGGCGCGAGGCGCAGAGCTACGGCTCGGGCGGCGGCGTCAACGTCACGATCATGGCGCGTGACGCCGAGAGCTTCCGGCAGTCCCGCACGCAGGTCGCGGCGGACATCGCCCGCGCCGTGTCGCTGGGGCGGAGGGGCATGTGATGGCGTTTCACGAGGTCCGGTTTCCCGACAACATCAGCCGCGGCGCGCGGGGCGGGCCCGAGCGGCGCACCCAGATCGTCGAGCTCGCCTCGGGCGACGAGGAGCGCAACGCCAGCTGGGCCAACTCGCGCCGCCGTTATGACGTCGCCTATGGCATCCGCCGCGCGGACGATCTGGCGGCGGTCGTTGCCTTCTTCGAGGCGCGCAATGGCCGCCTGCATGGCTTCCGCTTCAAGGACTGGGGCGACCACAAGTCCTGCCTGCCTTCGGGCTCGCTATCGTCCACCGATCAGGTCATCGGCACCGGCGACGGCGCGACGACCGCCTTCCAGCTGGCCAAGCGCTACGCCTCGGGCGCGCAATCCTGGTCGCGCGCCATTGCCAAACCAGTGACCGGAACCGTGCGCATCGCGCTGGCGGGCGTCGAGCAGCTCTCCGGCTGGTCGGTCGACACCGCGACCGGCGTCGTCACCTTCAGCGCCGCGCCAGGCGCTGGCGTCGCGATCACCGCGGGCTTCGAGTTCGACGTGCCGGTCCGCTTCGACACCGACGTGCTCGACGTGACGCTCGACCTCGAGCGGCTCGGCTCGATCACCTCCATTCCGCTGCTGGAACTGCGCCGATGAAGACCCTCGATCCCGACCTGCAGGCCCATCTCGACGAGGGCACGACCACGCTCGCCTGGTGCTGGCGGATCGCGCGCGCGGATGGCACGAGTTTCGGCTTCACCGACCACGACCGGACGCTGAGTTTTGACGGGACGGACTTCGAACCCGAGAGCGGGCTGACGGCGTCCGAGGTCCGCTCCGGCTCGGACCTGTCGGTCGATGCGCAGGATGCCGAAGGCGTGCTGACCTCGGACCGGATCACCGAGGCCGACATCCTCGATGGGCGCTGGGACAACGCCGAGGTCCAGGTCTGGCGCGTGAACTGGGCCGACACCGACCAGCGCGTATTGATGCGGCGCGGCGCGATCGGTCAGATCCGGCGCGGGCGGCTCGCCTTCGTGGCCGAGGTCCGCTCGCTTGCGCATGTGCTCGGCCAGACGGTCGGGCGGACCTTTCAGGCGACCTGTGACGCGGCGCTCGGCGACGCGCGCTGCGGGGTCGATCTGGAGGATCCGACCTACAAGGGCACCGGTGCCGTGATCGACATGCTGCGCGACCGGGCCTTCACCGGCTCGGGGCTCGGCGGGTTCGCCTCCGGCTGGTTCACCTTCGGCACGCTGGACTGGACGAGCGGCGCGAATGCGGGACGCAAGGCGGAGGTGCTGGGCCACGACGTGACCGACGGCGTGGCCGTGCTGACCCTGCTCGAAGCGCCGATGCGCACGATCGCCGAGAGCGACGCCTTCACCATCCGCGCGGGCTGCGACAAGCGCATGGAAACCTGCGGGGCCAAGTTCGCGAACATCGCCAATTTCCGGGGCTTCCCGCACATTCCCGGCCAGGACGCGGTACTGCGCTACGCCACCAAGGATGGCGGCCACGAGGGAGGCGTGCTGTGACGCAACCTCTCGCAGCGGCCGACCCGGCGCGCGTCATCGCCATTGCGCGCTCCTGGCTCGGCACGCCGTATCACGACCAGGCCAGCCTGCGCGGCGTCGGCTGCGACTGCCTCGGGCTGGCCCGGGGCGTCTGGCGCGAGGTCGTCGGCCCCGAGCCGTTCCCGATCCCGCCCTACAGCCGCGACTGGGGCGAGACCGGCCCGCGCGAGGTTCTGGCCGAGGGCGCGGGTGCCATGATGATCGAAGTGGAGCCCGCGGCAGCCGGTCCAGGAACGCTGGTGCTGTTCCGGATGAAGCCCCGCGCCATCGCCAAGCATGTCGGGATCCTCACCGCGCCCGACAGCTTCCTCCATGCCTATGAGCGGCTCGGCGTGATCGAGGAGCCGCTCACCCAAAGCTGGCGGCGGCGGATCGCCTTCGCCTTCCTGTTCCCGAAACGCTGAGACCCCGACATGGCCACCCTCGTTCTCGGTGCCGCTGGCGCCGCCATTGGCGGTTCGATCGGCGGCGCGATCCTCGGCGTGAGCGCCGCCACCATCGGTGGCTTCATCGGCTCCAGCATCGGCTCGGTCGTCGACAGCTGGATCATCTCGTCGCTGGCGCCCACGCAGCGCATGGAGGGCGCGCGGCTCGACACGCTGCGCATCACCTCGGCCACCGAGGGGGCGGTCATCCCGCGGCTCTATGGGCGTATGCGGATGGGCGGCAACATCATCTGGGCGACGGATTTCCGAGAGGAGACCAAGACCACCACGCAGGGCGGCGGCAAGGGCGGCGGGGGCGGCAAGGTCAAGACCACCGAGTATCTGTACTACGCCTCCTTCGCCGTGGCGCTCTGCGAGGGCCCGATCACCGGCATCGGGCGCATCTGGGCCGACGGCAAGCCGATGGACCTCTCCGGCGTCACCTGGCGCTGGTATCCGGGCGACGAGGCGCAGACGGCGGACCCGTTCATCGCGGCCAGGATGGGCGCGGCGAATACCCCGGCCTATCGCGGCACGGCCTATGTCGTCTTCGAGGATCTGGCGCTCTCCACCTATGGCAACCGCCTGCCGCAGCTCTCGTTCGAGGTGTTCCGGCCGCTCGCCGATCCCGACACCGCCGAGGGGCTGACCCGCGCCGTCACCATGATCCCGGCCTCGGGCGAGTTCACCTATGCGACGCAGGCGATCCGCAAGACCGATGGCGGCGCGCAGATCCCTGAGAACCTGAACGCGCTGGCCGACTCCACCGACATGGTGGAGGCGCTGGACCGGCTGCAGGCCATGGCGCCTGCGGTCGAGAGCGTCAGCCTCGTGGTGGCGTGGTTCGGCGACGACCTGCGGGCAGGCTCCTGCAGGGTCCGGCCGGGCGTCGAAGTGTCGGCCAAATCGACCACGCCCGCCAGCTGGTCGGTGAATGGCGTGAGCCGCGCCAACGCCTTCCTCGTCAGCCGCGACGATCAGGATCGCCCGGTCTACGGCGGCACTCCGTCCGACTTCGCGGTGGTGCAGGCGATCCAGGAGATGAAGGCGCGCGGGCTGCGCGTGACCTTCTATCCGTTCATCCTGATGGATGTGCCGCCCGGCAACAGCCTGCCGAACCCGTATTCCGACAACGCCGCCGAGACGGGGCAGCCTGCGTTCCCGTGGCGGGGGCGGATCACCTGCTCGCCTGCAGCGGGGTTCGCAGGGACCGTGGACAAGACCGCCACGGCCGCAAGCCAGGTCGCGGCGCTGTTCGGCGCGGCCACGCCCGCCAGCTTCAGCGTTTCGGGTCAGACAGTTTCGTGGACAGGTGCGCCGGGCGACTGGGGCCTGCGCCGCATGGTGCTGCACTACGCCCATCTTTGTGCGGCAGCGGGCGGCGTCGATGCCTTCCTGATCGGCACCGAGATGCCGGGGCTGACGACGATCCGCTCGGGCGCCAGCACCTATCCGGCCGTGCAGGCGTATCGGGATCTGCTCGCGGATGTGCGGTCGATCCTCGGGTCCGGGACGAAGATCGGCTATGCCGCCGACTGGTCAGAATACTTCGGGCACCAGCCGGGCGACGGCTCGGGCGACGTGTTCTTCCATCTCGACCCGCTCTGGGCCGATCCGGAGATCGATTTCGTCGGGATCGACAACTACATGCCGCTGTCGGACTGGCGGGACGGGTTCGAGCATGCGGACGCGGCCGAGGGCTGGCCCGCGATCTACGACCGGGCCTACCTGCAGGCGAACATCGCCGGCGGCGAAGGCTTCGACTGGTTCTATGCCAGCGCGGCCGACCGAACCGCGCAGGTGCGGACCCCGATCTCCGACGGTGCTGCGGCCAAGCCGTGGGTGTTCCGCTACAAGGATCTCCGCGCCTGGTGGTCGAACCCGCACTACGACCGCCCGGGCGGTGTGGAGGTCGGAACGCCGACGGCATGGGCGCCCGAGTCCAAGCCGATCTGGTTCACCGAGCTCGGCTGTCCGGCCATCGACCGTGGGACCAACCAGCCGAACGTCTTCTTCGACCCGAAGTCCTCGGAGAGCTTCACGCCGCATTTTTCGCGCGGCTGGCGCGACGACGCCATCCAGCGCGCCTATCTCGAGGCGACCTGGCTCTGGTGGGGCGAGGCCGCGAACAACCCGATCTCGTCCGTGTACGGCGGCCGGATGGTGCATGTTCCGGAATGCGCCGCCTGGACCTGGGACGCGCGGCCCTATCCGTTCTTCCCCGCGCTGACCGACGTCTGGACGGACGGCGCGAACTGGCGGCTCGGGCACTGGCTGACGGGGCGGCTCGGCGCGGTGTCGCTGGCGGCCCTCGTCCGGCACCTCTGCCTGCGGGCGGGGCTGCCCGAGTCTCGGATCGACGTCACCGGGCTTTGGGGCGCGGTCGAGGGCTACGCCATCACGGCGCTCGAAAGCCCGCGCGCCTCGATCACCACGTTGTCGCGCCACTTCGGCTTCGATGCGGTGGAGACCGAGGGCGTGATCCGCTTCATCATGCGCGGCCGGGCGTCTGTCGCCACCCTCGCGCCCGACGATCTGGTCGCGGCCCGCGAGGGCGACGTGCTGGAGCTGACGCGCGGCCAGGAGACGGAACTGCCGCAGGCCCTGAAATGGCAGGTCGCGCGGGCGGACGAGGATTACGACGCGGCCCTCGTCGAGGCGCGGCGCATCACCGTAGACACGACGCGCATCGCGTCCGAGTCCTTCGCGATGGCGGTGCCGCCCGAGGAGGCCGAGCGCCGCTGCCGCCGCGCGTTGATGGAGGCGTGGGTAGGACGCGAGACGGCGGCGTTCCGTCTGCCGCCCTCGCGCCTCGCGCTCGATCCGGCCGATGCGATCCGGCTGGAGCATGACGGGCGGCTGGTCGATCTGCGGCTCGTCTCCATCGCCGACGCCGAGGCGCGCGGGATCGAGGCGGTCCGCCAGGACCGCGCGACTTACGATCTGCCGGTCGGCGATCCCCGCGCCGCGTCGCTGACGCGCGCCGTGGTGTTCGGCGCGCCGGATGCGGTGCTGATGGACCTGCCGCAGCTGACCGAGGACCAGCCCGCGCATCGGCCGCTGGTCGCCGCGCATGCCGTGCCGTGGCCCGGCGAGATGGCGGTGTTCCGCAGTCCGTCGACGGACGGGTTCGAGTTGCTGACGACGTTCGGCAGTCGCGCCCGGATCGGGGTGCTGGTGTCGGACTTCTACCCGGGGCCCACCTCGCGCTTCGACCTCGCCAATGCGCTGGTGGTCGACTTGCTTATCGGCACGCTGGAAAGCGTCACCGACCTGACGCTGTTCGGTGGCGCCAATGCGCTCGCCATCAAGAGCGCGTCCGGCGTCTGGGAGATCGTGCAGGCGGGCGCGGCAGAGCTTCTGGCGCCGGGTCGATATCGTCTGACCCGGCTCCTGCGCGGCCAGCGGGGCACCGAGGGTGCGATGCGCAACCCGGCTCCGGCAGGCGCGCGGGTCGTCGTGCTGGACACCGCGCTCGCATCGCTGCCGATTGCCGAGGCCGATCTGGGGCTGCCGTGGAACTGGCGCATCGGTCCGGCGAGCCGGCCGGTCAGCGACGAGACCTATGTCTCGCAGACTTTCACGCCCGCTGGCATAGGGCTGCGGCCGTTCTCCGTCGCACATGTCGAGCAGCCGTGGCGCAAGCCGCGTGCGCCCGGCGATCTGACGATCCGCTGGACGCGCCGGTCCCGCGCGCTCGCGGCCGACAGCTGGGGCGGGCTGGAGGTGCTGCTCGGTGAAGAGCTCGAAGCCTACGAGGTCGAGATCCTCGATGGCGTGACCGTGAAGCGGGTGCTGAGCACGGCCACCACCAGCGCGGTCTACACCGCCGCCCAGCAGACCGCCGACTGGGGCGCGCCGCTCGCCCCCGGCGACACGCTCGACATCCGCATCTCCCAGCTCTCCGCCCTCGTCGGGCGGGGCGCGCCGAAATCAGTCACGCTGACCTTCTGAGGCCATCCCATGTCCGACGCCACGACCCATCTCCTGCTGCCCTACATCCTGGCGGCGCAGGCCCAGAAGCATGTCACCCACAACGAGGCGCTGCGGATCCTCGACGGGCTGGTGCAGCTCTCCGTCCTCGACCGCGATCTGGCAGCCCCGCCCGGCAGCCCCGCCGATGGCGACCGCTACATCGTCGGCTCGGGCGCCACCGGCGACTGGGCGGGTTGGGACCTTAACGTGGCGCTCTGGACCGATGGCGCCTGGCTGCGTCTGCCACCACGCACCGGCTGGCGCGCGTGGGTCGAGGACGAGGACTTGCTGCTGGTCTACGATGGCGCGAGTTGGACCGGCGCCACGCCCGCAACGCTGCAGAACATGGAGCTGCTCGGGCTCGGCACGACGGCGGATGCGTCGAACCCGTTCTCGGCCAAGCTGAACGCGGCGCTCTGGACCGCCAAGACCGTGGCCGAGGGCGGGACCGGCGATCTGTTCTACACCATGAACAAGGAGGCCGCGGGCGACGATCTCGGCCTGACCCTCCAGACCGGCTTCGTGACCAAGGCGCTGGTGGGGCTCTTCGGCTCCGACCGCTTCCGCCTCTCGGTTTCCGCCGACGGCAGCACCTTCTTCGACGGGCTGAGCGTCGACAACGCGAACGGCATCGTCGACCAGCCCCGGCTGCCCCGCTTCAAGGCGTACACGAACTACGACAACTACGTCGGTGTCGGGACCTGGACGAAGATCGGCCTCAACAACACCGACTACAACGATCAGGGGGCTTTCGACGCCGCGAACAACCACTTCGTGGCCCCGATCGACGGCACCTACCTCTTCGGCGCGACGCTGCTCTACAAGATCAATGCCAGCGCCACGGCCCGCATGCGCGGGCGGCTCGTGCTGAACGGCACGACCGAAATCCGCGGCTCCCTCGGCGAAATCTCCGCCACCCACGTCTCGCTCGCCACCGCGATCTGGCTGCAGACCATGGTGCCGCTCACCGCGGGCGATACCGTCGAGCTGCAGGGGTACTTCCGGGTCGCGGACGGCTATTTCGCCGCCGTGCACACGTCCTTCTGGGGCTGCAAGATCGGCTGAGCGGCGAAAGGAGGATCCGATGAACCCACCCCGATCCGAGGGCTTCGTGCGCATGCCCGACGCCGAGTTCGAGGCGATCCTGACGCGGGCGGCCGAGGAAGGCGCGAAACGCGCGCTCGCCGATGTCGGCCTCGACGGCGACGAGGCCGCGCTCGACATCCGCGATCTGCGCTCCCTGGTCGACTGCATCCGGCTGGTGCGCCGCACCGCGATGCAGACCGCCGTCCGCATGATCACCACCGGCGTCATGCTGGCGCTGCTGGCGGGCATCGCCATCAAGCTGAAGATCTTCGGCGGCAGCCCCTAGTCGCGCCCCATCCCCATTCATCAGCCCGCAATGACCCGCCCTCGAGGCGGGTTTTCGTTTTCGGAGGACCCCATGACCACGACCTTCCACCGCCATTGGCGCGACGTGCCGGGAAGCGCCTGGCGCTGGCCGAACTTCAGCCCGGCAGAGATCGCCTGCCGCGGCACCGGCAAGCTGCTCATCAACGAACCCGCGCTCGACAAGCTGCAGGCGCTGCGCGACCGGCTGGGAAAGCCGCTGATCGTGCGTTCCGCCTATCGCAGCCCAGAGCACAACCGCGCCGTGGGCGGCGCGACCCGATCGAAGCACCTCGACGGCGCCGCCTTCGACATCGCCATGGCGAACCACGACCCGGTGGCATTCGAGGCCGCGGCGCGCGAGGTCGGGTTCCTCGGCTTCGGGTTCTACCCGCGATCGGGGTTCATGCACATCGACCTCGGCCCGGCGCGTCAGTGGGGCGAGCGGTTCCCGGTGCGGGCGACGGCATTTGCAGCCGAAACGCCGCCCGCGCGCGAAGTGCTGGCCGACAGCCGCACAATGAAGGGTGGTGGCGCGGCCGGTGTCGCCACGCTGGGCGCGGCCGGGGTCGAGGTGGCGCAGAGCGTCCTGGCCGAGACCCAGAGCGCCATCCTGCCGCTTGTGCCGTATCTCGACACCCTGCGCTGGGTGTTCATCGCGGTCGCCCTCGGCGGCATCGCCGTCACGATCTACGCGCGCCTTGATGACTGGCGCCGGGGGCGGCGGTGATCGGCGGCCTCCTCGCCACGCTCGCCGGATCGGCATGGGCGCGCACGGCGCTCCGCTACAGCGTCACCGCCCTTGCGATCCTTCTGTTCCTGCTTTCCCTGCGCCGCTCCGGCGAGCGCACGGGGCGGTTGGCCGAGCAGCTCGAAACCATGGAGAAAACCCATGACGCGCAACGACGGATGCTCGAGGCGGCGGCGCGTCGCCCTCGTTCTCGCGACGATCTGGCTGAGCGGCTGCGCGACGGGCGCTTCTGACCTCACCGGCCTCGGGGTGTGCCCGCCGGTCGTCGAATACAGCCGGGAGTTCCAGGCGCAGGCGGCCGAGGAACTGACCCTGCTGCCGGAAGGGTCGGCAATCGCAGAGATGCTGGCGGACTACGCGGTGATGCGAGAGCAGGCGCGAGTGTGTTCCAGTCGGCGTCAGTGAGTTGCGCTGACGAAACTCATCAGAACCGGCGAGCGACTAATCGCGCTCTAAAACCTTTGCGCAATCATACACTTCGTGATGCCTGGCTTCAGCCCAAGAATTGGAGCGCCTTCCAGCCCACCTTTCCGTTCTTTGCCTTTCGCAGGACGGCTCGTACGGTTCGTTCTGCGGCCTCGCCGTCACCGGCTTTCTTCGCCAAGTCGGGCGGAACGAAGACGTCGCCTTGAGGATTGCGAAGAAAGGCGAAGCTGTTTCCCTCGTGCCGCTCGATCCGGCCCGTTACGTCCTTGCAGAACCCCGGGATCACTTCGGCCTCGGCCCGTCTCCAGTCAGTCGGCTTCTCAGCCGGGTTGGTTCTTCCGATCTCGATGATAGTGCCCGGCTCGACTTCGGCGATTTCCGGGAAACGCCCGTGGGGCATCGGAGATCCACTTTCCACGCCAGTCACGACATAAGTGAGGGCCTTCTCCTCGTTGATGTGCTCGACGACGCCGAGGGAGTAAACCACAGGCCTTGCATCAAGCTCCGCGAGCAGTTTTCTTGCTTCGCCGCCGGCCTTCGGCGGAGGCTTCGGCCGATCCGTTCGAGACTCGCGCGTGTACCAATCGCTCTGCAGCAGCCGCGACAGTTCCGTCGGCGTCTTGAAGCCATTCTCTTCGCGATAACGCGCTGCTAGGTGTGCCTGAAACGCCGCTTCGTCGAACCTCTCCTGCGCTGCCAGAAGCTCGGCCAGCCGAATCCGGACGCGCGCAACTTCCTGCTCGTCCCGCGCCAGTTCCGTTGCATGGACGTAGCAAACCACGGCCTTCGCGGGCTGTGTCTTTTCGAGTATCTCGCCGAGCAGGGCCCAAGGCCAGGCGGCTCTCGACTGCCGTCGCAATATCGGTACGAGACGACGCACTGCGTCTCGAAACCGATCCTCGCTCAGGTCGATCTTGCTCTGGTAGTAATTGAGCCACTGGTCGTTCGGATCTTCTGCAAGCGCTTGTGCCAGGATCGTTAGCGCCCAACGGACCGGATCGGAGTCCCGGCGGCCCTCAGCCGCCGCGGATGCAGCCTCTCGAGAAATCGCACGGACGAACCGCCGCTGCAGGCTGTCGACCCGCCTGCCGTCCTCGGTAACGAAGGGCGCCAGGTCCTCGGCCTCGAAACCGTCGATGCCGGCCCATTGCGCAAAAGCGAGAAAATCCGGCCAATGGCGGGAAACTTTTCCGGCAAGGCGTAGCATCTGCGAGAAGGCTGTATCGCCACGGAGGGGAGCGCCTATCTGCGAAAATTCACGCATATACGGCGAGATACGGTGGCCCATCGCGGAATCGGAAAGTCGTTTCTGCTCGTGGTCCTCTACGATCTTTTTGGCCTGATCGTAGATTGCCCAAGCATAGGCCCGTAAAAACCAGAGGTCGTTTTCATGCCCCAAGAGGCTGGCGCGGGCTGCCTCCAGCGCCTCTGCGGATTTCCCTGCGCGGCGCAGCGCAAAAATCTCTTTTGAGTCCATATCTTAGCCTTTCGGCTGCTTCATTAGCCGCTGAACCTCGTTGTACAGTCCACTGCTTGCGCCTGGTCCCCCGACCTCCTGTGCTGCCGTCCATGTCTTCGAGCCATCATAGGTGAAGTCGATGTCGCCGCGCCGAGTACCGTCGGCAAAGGAAACGCGTAGCCGATAAGGCATCAACTTGAACGATGTACGGCGTATCTCAGCTCCATCGAGCGACGCGTCGAGGCGTTTCAGGAAGTCGGCCACGAACTCGTCCGGTTCTTCGCGCTCATAAGGACCTTCCAGCCCGTCGAACGCGGACAGTGCTTCCGCAAGAAGGCTCTCATCCGAACGCGTGCCGGGAGTGGGCCCGAACCGGCGAAGCAGATTCTTGCCGTTGTAGTAGTACTGGAGTTCTGCTGTTGCCCCGTCCCGCACCAAGGTGTAGCGCTCACAGTATTCGAGGTGCGCCAGTCTTGCGACATCGATGCCGCGGGCTGACCAGCGTTCCCGAAGCTGTCGATGCCGAGGCAGCAGTCTAGCCGTTGCCGTTGAGAAAGAGAACCGATCCCAATCGGGATCTAGCTTGGCGGCCTCCGACTCGCCAGTGCAGGTGACCTCCTCGGCGACATCGATCTCGCCCCACATGTCCGCTGAGATTACGTCGAAGTCAGGCGGCTCGACGACGTATAGACGGCGTTTGGCGCGGGTAAGCGCGGTATACGCCCAGCGGAAGAAGGCGCGGTTCCGGGCGCCCCCGACGTCGGCGAAGTCCACCAGCACTTCGTCCCACTCGCCCCCCTGCGCCTTGTGGCATGTCATGGCATAGCCGAATTTTACCTGGACTGCGTTGAAGTACGGGTCCGCTCTGAGATTCTTGGCGAACTCTCTGGACCTGGGCTTCAGCTGCGGGTTCCGCTGGCGGAAGTGGACGAGAAGCGCCCGCTGTTCGAGGGGCGTCAATTCCCGCCCCGGAGAGTCGAGAAGGTTCTCGAGTATCTTGCACGGTAGTCTGACGACGGTCCCGTCGGCCTCCCTGTAGGCGACGGTTGCGTCCCGGAAGGAGAGTTCGACGCTCCCTCCGCCCTTGACCGGCACGGAGGCGCGCTCGGCTGCCGGCGTCACGTCCAGCACCTTGACGAGATCGCCGTTGCGCAGGGAGACCAAGTGGGCGTTGCGGTTCACCAGCAGGATATCGCCGACCTGCACAGGGCGCGACGCGTCGCCCCAGAGCCGCTCGCGGATACCACGATTGTACTCCAGCGCGGCGGCGTTGGACCGGACAACAGCCACGCTCGAGCCGCGCGATCGCACGCTCCGCTCGAGGACGTCGAATGCGACCTCGGACTCGATCCGGACGATCTCCTCACCATCCGGCTCCAACGAGAAAGCGTTGAAGACTTCGGCGGCGATCGCCTTCCGAATCTCGGTGGCCCGCTCAAGGATTGCGCTGCCCTCGCGCTGGCGCATCACCGTTCCGAGCTGGAAGGTGGACGCCGTCAGCCCAAACTCGGCTTCGAGTCGCTGCGGCGATAGGGCCGGCGATTCTTCCTCTCCGACCGGAGGCAACTGAGCTGGGTCGCCCACGAAGAGAAGCTTGACGAGCCGATCGTCGGAGCCCGCTCTGCGCCGGGACCGCGCGAAGGTAACGAGGTCCTTGAGAAGACGGCCAGACCCGAAACGGATCACGTCACCACGGACTTCCCTGTCGCCGACCATGGACGCCTCGTCAACAATGAGGACCGACAGTGCCGGCTCGTCCTCCGCGAGCGGAAAGAACCATCGCAGACCTGGGTCGTTCGGTGCCTCGGCGTCCTCATTCACCTCAAGCCTGTCGAGCGCGTAAATCAGGCTGTGGATGGTCTTGGCTTGGACCTCCCAGCCAGTGGCCTGCGCAACCTTGTCCCCCAGGATCCGGGCCGCACGCCCCGTCGGCGCCGCTAGCGCGCAGGAGAGCTTCATATCCGCGACGATCTCCACGAGCCTCCCGATCATCGTCGTCTTGCCGGTTCCGGCGCTTCCTGCGAGGATGAAAACGTCGGCGGCATCGTCTTCGAGGAAATGTCGGACTGCTTCGACGGCTTTCGATTGTTCCAGTGTGAGTTCGATTTGCATTTGTGCTGCCTACAAGATGAGACTGAGGCGCGCACGCCTGCTCCTCCGACACTGACGCGGGCAAGTGTATGATGCAATGAAGTTTTTTGACGTTTCCGAGGCGCTTTGGCTGAAGCACGAGGCAGTCAGGCTCTCGATGACACTGTTTGGCGGCTCGAAGTGCGTGGCGAAGGACCTTTCCGTGACTGCGGTCCCCGAATCGGTATCCACTTGTTTTGCTCGCATCTTCCGGTAACCCTGGTGCCAAACTGAGGACTACTTTTGAAATCTCAGCTGTGGGAGTTCAATCATGCTGGGTAAATTGAGGGCATAGCTATAGCAAGCATATATAGAAATGGCGAAGATGCGTTCAGGACGATAGTGTCCCACGCCGTGGTGTAGGAGCGCCGACCTTCGGAGAGGTCAGGGCCTGATCAGGTAGCCACGGCGGGCAGCCTGACGGTTGGATTTTCGGTTACGCGGCCAAGCGTTTCAAGCGACATGTAGCGCCTGGCGACCGCCCATTCGTCGTTGGTCTCGAGCATCAGCGCGCCGACGAGGCGGATGATGGCCTCGTCGTTGGGGAAGATGCCGATGACGTCGGCGCGCCGCTTCACCTCGCGGTTCACCCGCTCCAGCGGGTTCGTGCTGGCGATCTGGGTCCAGTGCTCGCGTGGGAAGGACATGTAGGCCAGCACGTCGTCACGGGAGGCATCCATCAGGGCCCCGAGCTTGGGCTGCTTTTCGCGGAGCGCGTCGGCCACGATCTCCCACTGGGCTTCAGCCTCGGCCCGGGTCTCCTGTGCGAAGATCGTCTTCAGCATCGCCGCCACGGCGGTGCGCTGCTTGGCCGGAGCGTGAGCCAGGGCGTTGCGCATCCAGTGAATGCGGCACCTCTGGTGGGTGGCGTTGAAGACCCGACGTGCCGCAGCCCGCAGGCCCTTGTGGTCGTCGGCGATCACCAGCTTCACGCCGCGCAGGCCCCGGTCGGCCAGGGACCGTAGGAACTCGGTCCAGAAGGTCTCGGCTTCGGATGGCCCGGTGGCGACACCCAGAACCTCGCGCTTGCCGTCCTCGTTGACCGCCACCGCAATTATCACCGCCTTGCTGATGATGCGCCCGCCTTCCCGGACCTTGAGGTATGTGGCGTCCAGCCAGAGATAGGGCCACGCGCCCTCCAGAGGCCGGGAGAGGAAGGCGTTCACTCGTTCGTCGATCTCGGCGCAGAGGCGACTGACCTGGCTCTTCGACATGCCGCCCGCGCCCATGGCCTTGACCAGATCGTCGACCGAGCGCGTCGAGACACCATGGACGTAGGCCTCCTGGATGACGGCCACCAAGGCCTTCTCCGCCGTGCGGCGCGGCTCCAGGAAGCTGGGGAAATAGCTGCCCTTGCGCAGCTTGGGGTGTTGTCCGGCGTGGAATAAGGACCCCCCTTCTGGGGTGATCGGCGTCCAAAAGGGACCCCACCGGCCAGGGGTTGGGTCCATTGTGCTTCCGCTGATTATCGGAGGCCGAGCGCGGGATGCTGATCGTGGAGACAATCGCAAAAATCAGGCGGCTGCATTTTACCGAGGGCAAGGGGATCAAGACGATCTGCCGTGACCTGAAGCTGTCGAAAAAGGTGGTGCGCAAGGTGATCCGCACCGGGATAACGGAGTTCACCTACACCCGGACGGTTCAGCCACGCCCGAAGCTGGGCGCCTGGCTGGACGACCTGAGCCGGCTGTTGGCGATCAACGCGGCTCGTGGGCGCCGGGAACGCCTGACGCTGATCCAGATCTACGAGGAACTGCGCGGCCTTGGCTATGAAGGCGGGTATGATGCGGTCCGCCGCTACGCCTCGGTCTGGGCGCGCACTCAAAGCTCCGGTGCCTCGTCCGCCTTCGTGCCGCTGAGTTTTGCCCCCGGCGAAGCCTATCAGTTCGACTGGAGCCACGAGGTTGTCCTGATCGATGGGGCGACCACCACGATCAAGGTGGCCCATGTTCGCCTGTGCCACAGCCGGATGTTCTTCGTGCGGGCCTATCCGCGCGAGACGCAGGAGATGGTGTTCGATGCCCATGATCGGGCTTTCGCCTTCTTCAAGGGCACCTGCACCCGCGGGATCTACGACAACATGAAGACGGCGGTGGAGACCATCTTTGTCGGCAAGGAGCGCCTCTACAATCGTCGGTTCCTGCAGATGGCCAGCCACTATCTGGTCGAGCCCGTCGCCTGCACCCCGGCCTCGGGCTGGGAGAAGGGTCAGGTGGAGAGCCAGGTCGGCACGGTTCGCCAACGGTTCTTCTCACCCCGGGTCAGGGTCAAGAGCTACGAGGAACTGAATGCCTGGCTGCTGGACAAGTGCATCGCCTCGGCCAGGAGCAGCAAGCATCCGGAGTTGACGGACAAGACCATCTGGGAAGTCTTTCAGGAAGAACGCCCGCACCTCGTCCCTTATGCCGGGCGCTTCGACGGCTTCCACTCGCTGCCTGCGGCGGTATCGAAGACCTGCCTCGTGCGGTTCGACAACAACAAATACTCTGTCGCGGCAACGGCTGTCGGGCGGCCGGTCGAGATCAGGGCCTATGCGGAACGGATCGAGATCCGGCAGGAAGGGCGGCTGGTCGGGGACCATCCCCGTCACTTCGGGCGGGACCGGACAATCTACAATCCCTGGCACTATGTGCCTGTCCTGCTTCGCAAACCCGGGGCGCTGCGCAATGGCGCACCGTTCAAGGACTGGGTTCTGCCCGGCGCCCTCGAGCAGATCCGTCGCAAGCTGCAGGGCTCCTCGGACGGTGACCGCCAGATGGTGAAGATCCTCGGCGCCGTGCTGACGGAGGGAGTTCCCGCCGTGCAGAAGGCCTGCGCCGAAGCGCTCTCGCAGGGCGTCCACTCCGCCGATGTGATCCTCAACATCCTGTCCCGCAGGTGCGACCCGGAGCCGCCACCCTTGCTGCTCACCTCTCCGGCCTTGCGCCTGACCCATGAACCGGTGGCCGACTGTGCCCGCTATGACCTGCTGCGGAGGGCCGGCTGATGGATCGTGCAGAGATCATGGCAGCGATGGGCGAGCTGAAGCTCTACGGCATGCGCGCCGCTTACGACGAACTCATGGCGGTGGCTGTGCGCCGCCAGCACGAACCCCGCCAGATCGTCGGAGATCTTCTGGCCGCCGAGATCAACGAGAAGAAGGCGCGCTCGGTCAAATACCAGATCACCACCGCCAAGCTGCCCTATGCCCGGGAGATCGAGGAGTTCACCTTCGATGATACGCCGATCAACGAGACGCTGGTGCGCGACCTGGCCAGCGGGGAATTCCTCAGCCAGCAGCGCAATGTCGTGCTGGTCGGCGGCACCGGGACCGGCAAGACCCATATCTCCGTGGCGATCGCGCGCGCCGTCATCCGCAACGGCGCTCGCGGCCGCTTCTTCAACGTTGTGGACCTCGTGAACAGGCTGGAGGCCGAGGGCCGTGCAGGGCGGGCCGGCCGGCTGGCCGAGCATCTCATGCGGCTCGACTTCGTCATTCTCGATGAACTCGGATATCTGCCATTCGCGCAGTCCGGCGGCCAGTTGTTGTTCCATCTGATCAGCAAGCTCTACGAGCAGACTTCCGTCATCGTCACCACCAACCTCGCATTCGGAGAGTGGCCGACCGTCTTCGGAGACGCGAAGATGACCACCGCGCTGCTCGATCGTCTCACCCACCATTGCGACATCGTCGAAACCGGCAACGACAGCTGGCGCATCAAAACACGAGCCTGACCGCCTTCGAAACGCAGGCCCGCGTCGGCTGCGCCAGCTGGAAAGCTACGCCGCCACGGGCCTGCTCAACCGCGAGCCAAAGGGGTCACTTTTGGGCGCCGATCGGGGGGCCCGTTTGGATGCCGATTGACAGGCTGAGGGAGGTATTCGAGCGCCCCGCAAGTTAATGCGTAACCATCCGGCGTAGGCCGCGGACGGGTGTCCGTGCTCAGGGAGTGGGCTTGGGTGCTTTGGGCTTGCCGGGCCGCGGGGACCATTTCTTCGCGAGTTGGTCAAAGCGTTCGACGATCCTGTCGATCCTGGCATCTTCGGGATCGAAGGATGCACCTGACCAGCCGACCATGTCGTCGTGCTGCTCGTGGTCCGGATCTGCGAGGGCTTCGAGGAATTCCTCGTAGCCCGGAGCACCGCCGACATCCTCGGGCGGGCAGGCCCCGCTGGCCTTCAGAAGCCTTGGATAGGTCACGCCCGGGCTGGCCTCGGTGACCCGCTCGATCCGGATGCTGTGGTCCCAGTCATCGCCGAAGTCGTAGACATACTGGAGCGTCCTGACGCCGGTATCCTCGAGCACCTTCTGCAGCGTCGCCTTCTTCGCGGGCATCGGGCCGTCGTAGAATCCGTCCGGACCGGGCACGCCCCAGCCGGCGCCACCGGCCCGGAATTCGTAGAGATGGCTGTCCGTCCAGCCCATCGCCGCCTGGACCACCTCATGCAGCCGGTCGAGCCTGATCTTCAGCGGCACCTCGATATGGCGCATCGGCTGAGGATCGACGTCGTTCAGAAGGATCCGGAGGCGGGCGATCAGGGTCATGCGGCCCTCCTTTGCGGTATTTGCGACCAGTTCCAGGGAAGAAGTTCCGGCAGGCGCGACAGGGGTATGTCCGGCAGCCGGGCAAGGACATCGGCCAGCCAGGCCTGCGGGTCGACGTCATTCATCCTGGCCGTGACGATCAGGGAGTACATGAAGGCGGCGCGGTCGCCACCGCGCGGAGATCCGGCGAAGAGCCAAGCCTTGCGGCCGAGGGCAATGCCGCGGAGGGCACGTTCGGCCGCATTGTTCGTCAGGCAGATGCGGCCATCATCGAGGAAGCAGGTGAAGGCGTCCCAGCGGCCGTCCTCCTCGAACATGTAGTTGATCGCCTTGGCGACGGGGTTGTGCTTCGACATTCGGGCGCGTTCGGTCCGCAACCAGTTGTGCAGATCCTGGACCATCGGGCGCACCAGCCGCTGACGGGCGTCATGGCGGGCCTCGGCGGTCAGGCCGGTGATCTCGCGCTCGGCATCGAAGATGGCGTCGAAGCGTTTGACGGCCTCCAGCGCGATGGGCGAGATCTCTACGGCCACCTTTTTGCCCTTGCGGGCTGTGGCTTTGATATCCGCCAGTTCGAAGAACTTGCGCCGGGCATGGGACCAGCACAGTGCCCTGCGCACCGGGGCAGGCTTGTGGCCCGCGTCGTAAACGCCGTTGTAGCCACCATAGGCATCGGCTTGGAGAATGCCGGTCCAGTCCGCCAGGTGCCGTGTCGGGTGCTCCATCCGTCGGTCGGTTGAGAAGTAATAGAGGGCCGCTGGCGGCGCCTCGCCTGCGAAGGGCCGATCATCGCGTAGATAGGTCCAGAGCCGGGCCGTCTGCGTGCCGCCCTTGGCCATGAGCGGCACGGTTGTGTCATCGGCATGCAATCGTTCTGCCGCAAGGACATGGACGCGGATCAGATCGTGGATCGGCTGCAGCGCCACGGCACAGGCCCCGACCTGATCGGCCAGGGTCGAGAGGCTGATCTCGACGCCCTCCTTCGCATAGCGCTCGGCCTGCCTGTTCAGGGGCTGATGCTGGCCAAACTTCTCGAACAGCACCATGGCCAGCAGGTTCGGGCCGGCCCAGCCCCGGGGTGTCGGGTGGAACGGCGCTGGCGGCTGGCTGATCTTCTCGCAGTCGCGGCAGGTGAACTTCTCGCGGACGGTTTGCACGACCTTCCACTGCCGCGGGATCACCTCCAGCGTCTCGGTGATGTCTTCGCCCATCTTCACGATGCGCGAGGACCCGCAGCAAGTGCAGGAAGTCGGCGCCTTAACCACGACGCGCTCGCGGGGCAAATGCCCGGGGAACGGCTTGCGGGCTGGGCGGCGGCGTTCGAAGGCCGCGACCATCGCCCTCGGGCCCGTCGCCTCGGCTTTGGCCCGGTCATCGGCAATGTCGGTCTCGATGTCTTCGAGCTGCATCTCCAGTTGCTCGATCAGCCGGGCATGGCGTTCGGCACCATGGCCATATTGCTCGCGGCGGAGTTTGGCGATCTGCAGTCGGAGGTGCCGGATCATGTCTTCAGAGGCCGAGACGATCGCCTGAACCTGGGTCAACTCCCCCTTGGCGGCGACCAAGGCGTCCTCTGCGGCAGATGCGCGAGCCTCTGCCGCGGCGAGTGCGGCGCGCAGAACAGCGATCTCCGAGGTGGTCTCCGACATGCCGAAGACCTATCACGAAACCCCGGAATAGTCCAATAAAACAAGGGTATTTTGGCTATCAACCCGCCGAGGCAGGCCGCTGCGTCCAGCGCGGATTGCGCCAGTCGATTCCTTCCAGAAGATAGCCGAGCTGCGCCGCCGAAACCGGAACGGCTGAGCCATTCTGGCTCACCGGCCAGATGAACTTCCCCGCCTCCAGCCGCTTCAGATACAGCGACATGCCGACCCCGTCGTGCCACAACACCTTGATCAGGTCACCCTTGCGCCCCCGGAAGCAGAAGATCTCGCCACCGTGCGGATCGCGACCCAGGCCCTGCTGGACCTTCAGCGCCAGGCTGTTCATCCCGCACCGCATGTCCGTCACCCCGCCTGCAATCCACACGCGCGCCCCCGCCGGAAAGGCGATCATGCGCTGTCCAGCACCGGAAGCAGCCGCGCCAGAATGACCGGGTCAATTCCCGCAGGAACCACGAGGTGCCGGCCATTCACCAGTGTGATCGCGACTGTGACGGCATCGGAGATCTCCAGCTCTGCCGCAGGTGATACCGATACAGGCACAGGTTCGGCAGCAATCATCACCGGCGCAAAGGTCAGGGCAGGCTCATTTCCGAGAAGGCCCTCGCGATAGTCCTTCCGCCAGCGCGTCAGCAACGCGCGAGAGATATCGTGACGCCGCGCCGTCAGCGCCACGCTGCGCGGGCGCGACAGGCTTTCCTCGACGATACGGATCTTCTCGGCAGCCGACCAGCGACGCCGCCGACCACTATCGGTCACCGAGAGAACCTCGACTTGGGAACTGAAGCTATGGGTGTCCATAGCTTCAGCCTCCTACATCCATCCCACCTTCAGCGTCAGACGGTCCTCACCGGGAGCTTACGTTAATGCCGTAACCATCCGGCGTAGGCCGCGGACGGGTGTCCGTGCTCAGGGAGTGGGCTTGGGTGCTTTGGGCTTGCCGGGCCGCGGGGACCATTTCTTCGCGAGTTGGTCAAAGCGTTCGACGATCCTGTCGATCCTGGCATCTTCGGGATCGAAGGATGCACCTGACCAGCCGACCATGTCGTCGTGCTGCTCGTGGTCCGGATCTGCGAGGGCTTCGAGGAATTCCTCGTAGCCCGGAGCACCGCCGACATCCTCGGGCGGGCAGGCCCCGCTGGCCTTCAGAAGCCTTGGATAGGTCACGCCCGGGCTGGCCTCGGTGACCCGCTCGATCCGGATGCTGTGGTCCCAGTCATCGCCGAAGTCGTAGACATACTGGAGCGTCCTGACGCCGGTATCCTCGAGCACCTTCTGCAGCGTCGCCTTCTTCGCGGGCATCGGGCCGTCGTAGAATCCGTCCGGACCGGGCACGCCCCAGCCGGCGCCACCGGCCCGGAATTCGTAGAGATGGCTGTCCGTCCAGCCCATCGCCGCCTGGACCACCTCATGCAGCCGGTCGAGCCTGATCTTCAGCGGCACCTCGATATGGCGCATCGGCTGAGGATCGACGTCGTTCAGAAGGATCCGGAGGCGGGCGATCAGGGTCATGCGGCCCTCCTTTGCGGTATTTGCGACCAGTTCCAGGGAAGAAGTTCCGGCAGGCGCGACAGGGGTATGTCCGGCAGCCGGGCAAGGACATCGGCCAGCCAGGCCTGCGGGTCGACGTCATTCATCCTGGCCGTGACGATCAGGGAGTACATGAAGGCGGCGCGGTCGCCACCGCGCGGAGATCCGGCGAAGAGCCAAGCCTTGCGGCCGAGGGCAATGCCGCGGAGGGCACGTTCGGCCGCATTGTTCGTCAGGCAGATGCGGCCATCATCGAGGAAGCAGGTGAAGGCGTCCCAGCGGCCGTCCTCCTCGAACATGTAGTTGATCGCCTTGGCGACGGGGTTGTGCTTCGACATTCGGGCGCGTTCGGTCCGCAACCAGTTGTGCAGATCCTGGACCATCGGGCGCACCAGCCGCTGACGGGCGTCATGGCGGGCCTCGGCGGTCAGGCCGGTGATCTCGCGCTCGGCATCGAAGATGGCGTCGAAGCGTTTGACGGCCTCCAGCGCGATGGGCGAGATCTCTACGGCCACCTTTTTGCCCTTGCGGGCTGTGGCTTTGATATCCGCCAGTTCGAAGAACTTGCGCCGGGCATGGGACCAGCACAGTGCCCTGCGCACCGGGGCAGGCTTGTGGCCCGCGTCGTAAACGCCGTTGTAGCCACCATAGGCATCGGCTTGGAGAATGCCGGTCCAGTCCGCCAGGTGCCGTGTCGGGTGCTCCATCCGTCGGTCGGTTGAGAAGTAATAGAGGGCCGCTGGCGGCGCCTCGCCTGCGAAGGGCCGATCATCGCGTAGATAGGTCCAGAGCCGGGCCGTCTGCGTGCCGCCCTTGGCCATGAGCGGCACGGTTGTGTCATCGGCATGCAATCGTTCTGCCGCAAGGACATGGACGCGGATCAGATCGTGGATCGGCTGCAGCGCCACGGCACAGGCCCCGACCTGATCGGCCAGGGTGGAAAGGCTGATCTCGACGCCCTCCTTCGCATAGCGCTCGGCCTGCCTGTTCAGGGGCTGATGCTGGCCAAACTTCTCGAACAGCACCATGGCCAGCAGGTTCGGGCCGGCCCAGCCCCGGGGTGTCGGGTGGAACGGCGCTGGCGGCTGGCTGATCTTCTCGCAGTCGCGGCAGGTGAACTTCTCGCGGACGGTTTGCACGACCTTCCACTGCCGCGGGATCACCTCCAGCGTCTCGGTGATGTCTTCGCCCATCTTCACGATGCGCGAGGACCCGCAGCAAGTGCAGGAAGTCGGCGCCTTAACCACGACGCGCTCGCGGGGCAAATGCCCGGGGAACGGCTTGCGGGCTGGGCGGCGGCGTTCGAAGGCCGCGACCATCGCCCTCGGGCCCGTCGCCTCGGCTTTGGCCCGGTCATCGGCAATGTCGGTCTCGATGTCTTCGAGCTGCATCTCCAGTTGCTCGATCAGCCGGGCATGGCGTTCGGCACCATGGCCATATTGCTCGCGGCGGAGTTTGGCGATCTGCAGTCGGAGGTGCCGGATCATGTCTTCAGAGGCCGAGACGATCGCCTGAACCTGGGTCAACTCCCCCTTGGCGGCGACCAAGGCGTCCTCTGCGGCAGATGCGCGAGCCTCTGCCGCGGCGAGTGCGGCGCGCAGAACAGCGATCTCCGAGGTGGTCTCCGACATGCCGAAGACCTATCACGAAACCCCGGAATAGTCCAATAAAACAAGGGTATTTTGGCTATCAACCCGCCGAGGCAGGCCGCTGCGTCCAGCGCGGATTGCGCCAGTCGATTCCTTCCAGAAGATAGCCGAGCTGCGCCGCCGAAACCGGAACGGCTGAGCCATTCTGGCTCACCGGCCAGATGAACTTCCCCGCCTCCAGCCGCTTCAGATACAGCGACATGCCGACCCCGTCGTGCCACAACACCTTGATCAGGTCACCCTTGCGCCCCCGGAAGCAGAAGATCTCGCCACCGTGCGGATCGCGACCCAGGCCCTGCTGGACCTTCAGCGCCAGGCTGTTCATCCCGCACCGCATGTCCGTCACCCCGCCTGCAATCCACACGCGCGCCCCCGCCGGAAAGGCGATCATGCGCTGTCCAGCACCGGAAGCAGCCGCGCCAGAATGACCGGGTCAATTCCCGCAGGAACCACGAGGTGCCGGCCATTCACCAGTGTGATCGCGACTGTGACGGCATCGGAGATCTCCAGCTCTGCCGCAGGTGATACCGATACAGGCACAGGTTCGGCAGCAATCATCACCGGCGCAAAGGTCAGGGCAGGCTCATTTCCGAGAAGGCCCTCGCGATAGTCCTTCCGCCAGCGCGTCAGCAACGCGCGAGAGATATCGTGACGCCGCGCCGTCAGCGCCACGCTGCGCGGGCGCGACAGGCTTTCCTCGACGATACGGATCTTCTCGGCAGCCGACCAGCGACGCCGCCGACCACTATCGGTCACCGAGAGAACCTCGACTTGGGAACTGAAGCTATGGGTGTCCATAGCTTCAGCCTCCTACATCCATCCCACCTTCAGCGTCAGACGGTCCTCACCGGGAGCTTACTTAATGCCTGCGGTATCGACGCGAAACCTGATCGGTTAGTGTCTCGTCATTAATTGCGGATGCGACACGCCAAATAGTAGAAAAAGAGCTGGGCCTGCTAGCCGAGGTCGCAACCGAAATGGATCGAGGCGTCGCCAGATTTCAGTTGCGAAGGAGTCTTAGTGCATCTTCAGGAGGCACAGGTTGGCGGTGGGCGAGCGCATTGCGTGCCCGCACAAGCACATCAAGCCGATCGGTCTCTTGTCGGGTCAGAGCCCCGCGTAACTGAAAACGAAGCGCACCCAGCTCAATTTCTTCGATTGAGGCCACACCGAGGCCACGCAGATGATCATCGAGCCTTAGCCGGCTCCGATGCGCTGCCACAATCTCAAGTCGTCTACTCTCGATCTCGGGAAACAAAGCTGTCAACTGCGCCTTCCAGATGCGTTGCTGTATTTCGCTCTTTCGCTGACCGGCGAGAATGGCTAGCGGGCATGGGGTCTCTTGTCCAAGGATCGGGGCCTCGGCGCGGCGCGAAAGCCACGCTACTGGATCGGCCAAGTCATCGAGACCAGCCTGTACCAGCGACGCCGCGAGGTCCAGCCGCCAAGCACACAGCTCCACTGCGAGCACTACTGCCAATTCTCCGGCCAAGCCGTCGCGCGTTGCGGGAAGATGCTCTTCTGCCCAGATCACTCGGTCTCCCCGGCGCAGCCCTTTCTGCCAGTTCTGAGGCATTGCCTCGGCCGGAATAGCCAGGTCCGCCGGTATGTCGGTCACCAGCAACGCTGGGCCGGCGCGCCCCGAAGCACGGGCAGCCGCAAAACGCTCCAGGAATACAGACCAAACTGCCACGTCATTTGGTCCGATTTCCGAGAGCGATATGATACCGAGTTCCTCGTCCAGTACTGGATTGAGCAGCGCCTCGAGCGTTGGCGCGGTACCGAAGGCATCAGCCACGGCGGCGGCGGGGGACTGGCCAATATCCGCGCGGAACTCGACGGGCGGATGCCGTAGGTGAGCCCTTAGCGCTGCCTCGACGCCGGGCGGACGGCTCGGGTCCGAAGGAAGCACGGCGATTCCATGATCGAGCCGCCGCGCTAAGTCATTAAGCCACCTGCCGAGGCCTGGCAGACTCCACGGATCCGGATCTGCCGTCATTCAGCGAACAGTCTGCCCAGCGGGGTGAGGATCGGTGCAGCGTCGGGTGTCCGCCCTTGGCGAAGTGTTCCGAAGGTGGCGAGGCGTTCCAGCCTTTGCGCAGTCGCGTCGGGACACTCGCCCAAGAAATCCGCGAGCGACGGATCGAGGTCCTCAAGTTGGTGAAGCGTGTTCAGGCAATTCAAGTCGGCTTGATCAAGACCCAAAGATTCCGCTGACAGCGGCGTTTTCGCCGCCCAGTCTGCAAGATCCTCGGCACGGCCAGCGACCGGTCGAACCGCCAGGTCCGACAGGAAATGGCGAAGCGCCTCCAGACGGGCCGGCGCTCCGCCCGTTGCAGCCATGAGCGCAGCTCGCGTTGGCGCATCGTCCAGAGCTGGAACGAAGCCCTCGTCTGCCAGCCAATGCCGCAGCATCGCCTCGGACCACGCACCAGCATCAAAGACGATCATCCCATCCGCAGGTGAAGTGACATGCGACACGCACCAGATCGGCAGCACGTCTCCCCGCTCGACCTTCGGTTGGCGGGCGAGCTGCGCCGCGGAAGAAGGCGACCAATCACCCTCAATCACAAGAGCCGCAGGTCCTGTCTTGACCCTGTCAAGCGCGCGCCGGACCTGCGCGTCGTCGCTCTTGGTTCGGATATGGTTGCCTTCGGGCAGCCAGAGACGTGCTGCAGCAAGAACGCGGCCCGCGACATCACCACCGACAATCGCAGCAGAAGATCGGACCAAACGTATACCGGGAACGCGCCGATCAAACACTCTGTCGAGGTCACGGTCGGATAGAGGGGCGCGCGCACCGGGTATTTCGGGCGCGAGCAACCGGAAAAATAGCGCCGCGTCGTATGCGGGGTCGTCCTCACGTTCGTCGAGCCGAAGGAGAGCGTCCTCCAGTTCCTCTTGCCGCCCCAACATCTGCGCCACTTGGGCATTTCGCAACCCATACCGTTTGTCGGGAAACCGGCTGAGGATGCCAAGATCTACCAGCTCCTCAAGGAGTTCCTCGAAATCAGTCATCGCTGGTTGAGCGAGCGCCTTCGGCCAATGTGTGATCCTGCGAATCTCGGCTGCCGTCAGCCCCTGTGCCAGAACCTTGTTGTCGCCGCCTGCCGCTTCGAGCCGGTGCAGCGCGATTGAGCGGGCAATACAGTCGTAACGGACATCGAGGTTCAGCGTTAACTGAAAGCGATCGCGGATCTGATCGGCGATCCTCTCCGCAGCAGCGCCCTCGAAAAGGCTCTCTCGGTCCAATTTCCAGCGCGGTCCAACGTTGCCTGCGCGCGGCCGCCTGCCGAAGCTTTCAACGATCTGCCGGCCAAAGACCTGCACAAGAGATGGATAGTAGTTCATTCGCGCCAACATGTCCGAAACGAGTTCCTGTTCGGAATAGTCAAGACCGGCCGCGCGCATCGGCTCAACCGCGAGCTGCCGTAGAGCGGTACGGTTTGCGGGGCTCTGGTTCATAGGCCCAATGCAGATTGGCTCGCCAAGATGCGGCAGCGGTGAGTTTGGCGCCCGCGCCATCCGTCGGACATTGTGCAGGCCCGCGAATACCGCCTTGAAGCGCCGTCCGGTCCTCTCCATGAGCCCCTTGAGCGGCAGGAGGTGGGGATACCCGGCGGCATGTTCGGTGCGCAGGAAGTTGTCGGCCTCGTCGAACATTGCAAGCAGACGACGTGCGGGGTCGCGGTCGAGCCAGGTCTCAACTGCAGCAACCAGTTCCTTGGGGTCGGACTCGATCTCCTGAAATTCCGCGAACCTGCGCAACTCATGAGCAAGTGATTGCCAGATGCCCTCGGCCGGCACACCTGGCCCTCCGATAGACCTGATGTCGAGATAGAGCGCCAGTTCGCCGCGCTCCGGCCGATGCCGCTCTCCGCGAATGTGGTTGAGAAGAACCGACTTGCCCAACTGCCGACCGCCGTAGATCAGGCAACCCTCTGCGTTGCGAGAAACGATCCGGTCGATCTCGGCCTCGCGACCGAAAAAGATCTCGGGCGGAATCCGGCCGGGGCTGATCGTATACGGCTGAACCCATGCAAAGGGCATCGCACAATCGAAAAGAGTTGCGAGCGTATCGTCGCTTTCGAGACCCGCGAAGAGCAGAAGCGGTTCGTCGAGAAAGACAGCTGAACGCGCCTCGGACCTCATCTGGCGTGCAAGGCGTTGACGATCTTTGACGTCAAGCCTGTTGAATAGCACAACGATCCAAGGCGCATCGGGGGCTTCGCTTCCGATTTGGCGCAGGAGCTGGTCGATGGGCACATCCGCGCGTGCCGCTAGCAGTTGATAGCGTCCGCCCGCGACACTGCCGAACGCGGGGGGAAGGAAGCCGTCTGCCCGGCGCGGCACATCGCAGTTCATCGTCAGCAGCCGAAGCCGTCCAGGCAGGGCTTCGCGCCCGTCGGCAAGGCGCACTCCACTGAATCCGATCAACTCGAACAGCTTCGCCAAAGCCTCGCGCAGCCGAGCAGGCTGGCTCTGCCGCAGCGCGTTCTCTCCCTGACCCCAAGATTCTAGAAGCTGCTTGAGCCTGCGGGCGCGCCGCTCGTCGATGCTTGCCAGGTTGATTGGCCCAGCCGATCCTCGCGTTTCCAAGGCAGCCTGAATTCGCCCTCGCTTGGTCTCTTCAGGTTCTGCCGCGATGTCAGCGACAAAGCCGGGAAAGAATCGGGCAAAAACATCGGGAACAGCAACTTCTGGCATCGGGACCGCTCGTCCCGCCTTGATCTCGGCGATCGCGTCGTCGGCAGTAACTGGATCCAAGCGGTCGAAGACCGCGAGAAGCTCCCGCGCCGATTCCCCCTGTGGCAAGGCCATGAGCCGTTCCAGTTCCAGCCGCTGACGCTCGGCAATCTGCTCCTGCAGACGGTCCCGGCGCACTTCCATCTCGGCAAGGAGGGAATCGAGTTCTGGAAAGTCTGGCGGCAGATCAGGCCGTCGAATTCTGTTCAGTGCCGGCAACATCACGTCGTCACCCTTGTCCGAGGCGACCAAGGCGGAATCGATGAGGGCGAGTCGTGACAGATCACCGGGTAGCGCCGTTGCAGCGTCGAGATCAAGGTAACCGATCGTCGTCAAGGATTGCCGAAGACGTGCCACACGCTCGCGCGCCTTTCGGCGGGCAGCTTCAAGCACCTCGTCGAGCTGCTGCCGTCGAGAATCGTATTGATTTTTGGGTAGGTCGCTCTCATGCAGTCGGTCTAGGAGGCGTTGCGCGGCGAGCACCGCCGTCTCTTTCAGCCTCGCGTCGAATGCAAGGGATACGTTCGGTGCAATCAACTCCGGCCTAACGAGAGCGGCGGCAAGGCGACGATCGCGCAACGCACGCTCGGAATCAAAGGCAGGACCGTCATCCTCGGTCCAGTCCTGACAACCGCCGGGCAGTCGCAGTAGCGGGGATTCGAGCAGATCTTGAATGCGGGGCGTGACCGAAAGTGCCGCCCGACCTTCGATGAGTTTCCGCAAATCGTCGAGCTTGTCGGCCAGAACGAGACCAGAAGCTTCGGCAAGTTTCCCTTCGCCTTCGGTCGGCCCGCTAACGCGAATGTCCAGGGCCTTTCGTACGGGTCCAAGAGCGCGCAGCAGCCGCTCGCGGCTGTGATCCTGCGTCAGCCGAGCATCCTGGCGCCGCGCTTCAATCCAGTCGGCGAATTGATCGCAGGCCTCCTGAATCCCTCGACAAAACCAATCGAGCGCCATGCCTTCGATCCGGTCCCGTCTTGGGCGGCCACTGCGCCGTTCGGCTTCGGAAACGAAAGCCTCCTGCGCATTCCTATCATGGGCAAGCCTGTCGATCAGATCCTGCGCAAGCGCCTCTGCGTTCTCGGCCCCGGCCAACACAGCCTCGGCGACACGTCCAATCTCACCCTCTTGGTGAAGCTCTCTGTGGAATATCGCGTAAGTCGGCTGATGCACCGTCTTTCGGTGCCGTGCTTCAGCCAACCACCCCTCGAGGCGCCTGCGCATGGCCGGTTCCGCCGACGGCGGTCGATTCCCGGCAAGTTCGGCAAGCAGTCCAGCCGACAGCCGCACATCGTAGCCAAGGTTGACGAGCGCCTCGATCAGCGGTGCTTGTGCTTCGAGCCCCGGCAAGCCAACGAGGTTTTCCAGAATGCCGCGGGCTCCGTGATCGGGGTCGAACAGGGCCGGGCGCAACAGCGCTGCTAGGGCTAGCCTCCCCGCCGCGACGGGATCGGTCGCTTCGGGCAAAGCGGCCGCAAGTTCGGCAAGCGCACTGCTGCGCCTCGGATCCGCCATGTCCTCGGGCTGATGTATGGCGGGAAGGATCGCCAACGTCCGCAGGATCGGCGCCGATACTGGTGTCTTTACAAGCCGCGCCAGATGCCAAGCGAAGGCGATCTCGCCCGCGGAAAGATACTGTGCGAGCAGTTCTTCCGGATCCGTCCCTTCCGGAATTGGCGATAAGTCCGGCGGAACGTGCGCCGCCTCCGGTAACGCTTCTTGCGTGAAATCAGTTTTGCTCAGAATGGCTGTCTCAAGCTCAGGCTCAGGCTCAGGCTGCGCATTGCTCTCGGCCTCTGCGCTGCTCTCAGGCCGAGCAGCGCCAAGCTGCATCGTTGCCTCTTTCGCCGTTTCCGGCTTGTCGGCGTCCGGCGAAGCATCGTCCGGGTGGTTTGCAATCTGCACCGGGACCTCCGGTTCAGGTGACGCCGCCTCCGCGATTGATCCCGGCTCGGGTTCGTCCTTGGCGGAATCAGGTTCGGTGCCGTTTCCTGCGGATGTGTCCTTTGGTTCTTCCTGCGATAGTAGCGCAAGCAGTGCCGCGAATACCTTATCCCGATCAGTGCGAGCCGAATACGCTTGGATCCCCTGCTCCTTCGCGCGCGACGACAAATCTGGGAGACGCTCGTAGGCCCGAGCCTCTGCAGCAGCGCGCACCTCACGATCTGCCGCCTCGAACGCATTTTCGGCCTCTAGAGCAGCTTGATAAGCAATCTCTGCCTCCGCGAGTGTTTCCTCGATCCGGTCGAGGCTCTCGGCGGAAGCATCCTCGGGCCAAGCGTCGGCCAGATCCGGATCGAGTGTAATGAGCCGGTCACGCAAGGCGTCTGCTCGTAGACGGATGTTCTCCTCCGCAGCGTCAGCTGCAGCAGCGGTGCGACAAGCCTCGTACAGCGCCTCGGCCAGCTCTACCAAGCGCGCGGCCGCTTCGACGTCGGGCCGATCCAAGCTTTGCGCACCGTCGGCAAGACCTTGAGCGAGAGTCATCCAGTCGCGAGCCGAAGGAGCTTCTTTCCCTCCCGCCTCCGCAGGCGAGACCGGCGCCATGGATGAATCTATCCCTACGAGACCGAGGTAGATTCGGTGCACTTCTCGCTCTGGTGTTCCGAAGGGGAAATGGTCCTCCGGAATGTCGTGAATCTCATCAGAAGTCAGTTCCCCCGCGGATCGGGTCACCAGCCAGCGTAGTGCGCGAAATCCGAAGGTCTTGGTCATATCCCCGGACCGCTTCATACGGTCGTCATAGCGACGCAGGCGCGCATGATCTCCTGATGCAATGATGCGGAGGAGGCCGTCGTAGAAGTCAGCGTCGTTCTTTAGCCGATCCTCCGGGATTATATCGAAAAAAAGATCCTTGTTCTTTCGCCGATCGCTCCTCGCAATCGGAAATATCTCCTGTGCGAGATCTGCGCTAAGGCTGGCCATAGGATCGGGTAGGATGTTGTCGTCCATCTGAGCCCCGCGTCAGTCGAGTTTTTTCGCTATGTGAGCGCGAGAGATCTGGCGCTCGACGATGTGAATGGATGCTGTTCTCAGGCGAAGTGCGTGCGTAGGCGGGTTCGCGGTAAAGTCGTGGTGCGAACAGCCCTCGCCCCTCCAGCGGCCAAAGACTTGGTCGAGCAGCGTATATGGACGCCGCCGGTGAGCTAATTCGAATTTCCAAGAGCGATGGCGTAGCAACGTCGGCTCACTGATTAATGTGACATGGTTTTCAAGAAGTGAAATCTGCAACGCGGCCTTCCGATGTGCATTCGACGTGAAAGTACTGTGTAGCAGGCTCCGGTCTTGGTCGTCGAGATGCCCGTGTCTGCGACGAACATCCTTTCCGTCTTCGCGCCGGTCCTTCGCTTTGCACCCTGCATGGCCGAGCCCAGAACGGAGCGGTGCCGCTTTTCGAGGCTTCGGTCGGTTGGTCGACCGACCTTCGCTATCGATCGTCCTTTGCCGGCCGATCGCCTGATGCAGTGATTTCGGGATCGGCTGATCGAAGAAGATCCGTGCCTTGTGGTCGTTCTGGCTCACTACCTATCACACCCCTACCAAGTTACCCAGAGCGGCGAGGGCTGTTGACCTTCTCCTTGGATCACGACAGCGGTCTCGATCCGCATCAACTCGGCAGCCTGACGCGCTGGCTCGGCCTCGCCGTCGAAGCGCACCGGGCGTCCCGGGGTGCGCCAAGCGCCCAAACCCTGATCGAGATGAATCGTGACCGCCGTGCCGTCGGCAAAGTCAAGCCGCAGGCTCCGGGCGTGGGCACAGGCGTCCTTGGGTCGGAGCGACACCGAGGCGCTGGGCAGCAGCGCGCGCAGGACGGCGCCGCGCGTTGTATCCTCCGGCCAGGTGTGGTGCAGGGCCCGCGGCGGCTCCCGGTCGGCTCCGGAGCCCTGTTCAGAGACGACCTCGACCGCTGTTGCCTCGTTCCGGCCCGGCATGGCATACAGGATCCCCGCGAGAAGGCGCACGGACAGTGGCGTGCGCAGGTAGCGGTCGCTGTACACGACACGAGCTACCGGACGCTTGCCCGCGAAGGCCTGCGGGCGAAGGGGCACCACCGCTTTCCAGAAGGCCTTGCCGAAACCGGCGACCGGTCCGTCAAACTGATGCCGGATGTCCACGTGGGCGCTGTTACCTTCGCCGAAGGCCGCAAGCTTAGCCAGAGAGAGCGCTGGGCCCATCTCGGCCGGAGCGTGCGCGCCAACGAGGGCTGGCGCGACGCTGACGTCGCCCCACGTTGGTCCGACTGTTGCAGCCGACGGTGCAGGGGTTGCGATCTGCTGATGGCGTCCGCCGGCCTCGAGCTCGGCGATGATGGGAAGGCCGCCCGCCATGGGCAGGTTTGCACAGGAGCGCAGCGACCCACCAGAGCGTGCGACAGCCCGCACCAGGTCGAGCTTCTGCGCGAAGGCTAGCTTTGGCACTTCCCCTGCAGGCAGCGCCAGCGCAACCTCGACGCCGCACCGCTGCGCCGCCGCGAGCAGTTCGGGGCCAGTCCAGTCCATGGCGTCCCAGCCGGTCGCGTCGCCGTGCAGGAAGAGCGTGAGGCGGGTCAGACCGCCTTGGGCGAGGGCGCGGCGTATCCAGTCGGGGACTGGTTCGGTGAGCACCCGCGTCGCCGGGCCGAAGACCTGCAAATCCTCGGGCAGGGACAGGCGCGGCAGGACCTCGCTGCGCAGCGCTTTAAGCGCGCCGGGTCGGTCCACCGGCCCGAGGTCGAACTGCAAATCGCGGCGCAGGATGCAGTCGGGGCAGCCATGAGCGCAGCGCGAGGGACAGTCGAGCCGCTCAGCCGCAGCGGTCAGCAGAGTGGGAAGATCCGTCTCGGCGGTGTTGGCAAAGCCAGAGCCGCCGGACGCCTTATCGTAAAGGAAGAACGACGACCGCCGCCCTCCATCCGCGCGAACGCTCGGAGCGACGCTGACACCCATAAGCTCGGCGTCGATTCCTAGCCGCTCCGCCAGCGCTTCTCGCACCGCCGCGCCGATCGCGAGCGCGCGGCCCTGGTCCGCCTCGGTCGCCTGAAGCGCCTCGAGACGCAGCTCGAACACATCTGTGGAAACTTCGTTGCCAAGCCGTACGTTGCGCCGGATCCGGCGCGAGCCCGTGTCGTTGCCCGGGCAAAGCCCGTCGTCGCGCGGGTTGTCACGGAGTTTCTGCAATGGCCGGTGACTACGCATACCCGCCGGCAGCGTTTCACTGTCTTCGCCGGTCTCAGCCTCGGCCCGGCCACAGGCTATGCAAATCGCGTAGCCCGCGCCCCCGGGCCCCGAGGAGGTCACAAGCACCTTGCCTTCTCGGCTGGTCCGCAGCGCGCCGGTGGCGGGATCGCTGAGCGAGACCCATGGCGCGCCTGCCGCCGACACGCGGGCGCGGTCGGGCGGCACGAAGGCGAGGGTCTCGTAGGCTGCATGTGGCTTGCTGGTGCCGAGAAAGCCGGACGGCCGCAGCAGCTCCCCCCGCCGTGTCCCGCTGCCACAGTCGGGGCAGGTGTCGACGGGCAGGCGCGACAGTCCGAAGGCGTTGCAGGACGGACAGCGCCATAGCGTGCGCAGGTCCTCGACCGATCCTGGCTCGCTCCTGTTGCCCCAAGTCGGCAGGATGCCGTCGGAGCGGTGCACGAGCCCGTCGATGACCACCTCGGCCCCGGGCGAGTAATCCCGGATCGCCATGTCGAGCGGGCGCGAGGGACCGCTTTCGCCGCCCGTCCGCCCGACATGGTCGAAGGCGACCACATCGACGGGAAAGCCATAGGCCGGGGTGAAGCCACGGCGTGCGAGTTCGGAGATCATGAATTCTTCCCGCATCCGCTTTGCGCGCCGCATGTAGAAGCCATGAGCGGGGTCACGCTCCGGATGGGCATCTTGCGCAGTCAGGAGCTGCCCATACTCCGCCATCCAGCGCTCGCGCATCCGGTCGAACGCGTCCGCCGCGCGCTCGGTCACTGCGGCGTTGCCTTCGAGCACGGTTCCACGAACGAGGTTCTGAAGGGCCTCAGCCACGGCTAGGCTGTCGGCCCACTCTCCCTGCAGCGCGACGAGGAACCCTTCGGCCGGGCTGTCGGGGAGCCACGGCGAGACCGTATCGGGCGTCGCGCCGAAGAAGGTACCGATGCCCGTAGTCACCCTGATGCCGCCTTCGCCGCGCAGGTACATCCCGAGAAGGAGCGCGTTGACATGGCGCTGAATTAGGACAGGCCCGTCGAGCCGCACCGCCGGCGCGCGTACCGCGCCCTTCAATAGGCGCGCGGGTTCGCGAAACACCATGCGGTCGAGCGGGAGGTCTTTGCAGAAGGTGAATGCCAGGGCCCATGGCTCGCCCCGGCGCCCGGCTCGGCCGACCCGCTGGCGGTAGTTGGCAGGCGCCGGCGGCACGTTCGTGTTCACCACGAGGCCCACGTCGGGAATGTCGACGCCCATCTCCATGGTGGTGGAGCAGTTGAGGATGTTGATCCGTCCTTTCCTGAACGCTTCTTCATACGTCTGAAGGCTGGCCCGGTCGATCTGAGCGGAATGCTCCTGCGCCCGCAGGAAGGGCGCGAACTCAGCAATCCGGTCGTGTATGTCGGTCCAGTGGCCCCGCTTGCGGAGCGAAGCCACCCTCCCGTCCTCTTCGAGCCAGCGCCGGACCTCCGCCCGCGCCTCGGCCGTCAGCCCCGTAGGCGCTGCCCCTGGCAGGCGCGGCATGTCGACGGGAGTAGCCAGGGCCTCGGCCTCGATTGCGTTGAGCGAAACGCCGGCAGGCGCAAAGGGCAGAAGCCGCCAAGTCTGCGGGCATTGCCAGGCGCGGTCGAGCCGCGCGACCTCCGCTCGTCGAAGGTCTAGCCGCCATGCATAGGGGCCGACCGCCCTCAGCAGGCGCGCGCTGCTAAAGGCCGTCCAGATCGCCGCGAGGACGGTGTCGACACGCCCCGCGTCTAGCGCGTTGTCGGGGGCACCGCCTGTCAGGCGGTAGAGCAGCCGCACTAGACTGCCACGCGTCGCGGCGGCAGTGGGAAAGCGGGACGGGCTGCGTACCGGGCTCTCGGCGTCAGGCGGCGTACCAGGCTCCATGACTGCCGAAAGCGCGCTGCGGGGCGAAATCCAGTGGCGCATGTCCACCGGATCCTGTGGCAGGTCGATGGCGAGGGTGGCGCGGAACACGATGTCCACCGCAGCATGGAGGACGTCCGCCCAGACCTTCGTATCGTGCCCGGCCTCGGCGAGCGGCGCCGGCACCTTGAGGCGCGCATGCTCCTCGAGCGCCGGGAAGACGAGCCGGGCGAGGCCCATGGTCTCGACGTTGTTTTGGAGCCGAGGCCGGCGGAAGAGTTCGCGGAACAGGAACAGTTCGGCGAGGTCGGCGGGCGTGTCGGCCAGATGCGCACCCCCGAGCGGGCGGCCGCGCCAGACCTCGGCGGCGAAGTCCGACAGTTCGGGGTTGGCGGCGAGGGTACCGCGCAGATCGGTCCAGGAGATACGGCCGGCACCGTCGGTCAGCGCAGCGAGCGCCTCCCGTTTCTCTTCGAGAAGGCCGCGCAGCGACGGCACGGCAACGACCGCTTGTTCCAGCCCTTCGATCTCGGCCTGCAGCGCGGCCGCTCTAGCCGGATCGCCCCCGCCGGCCTCTTGCACGGCATGGGTGATCACGGCGCGGGTCAAGTTGCGCTCGGCCTCTTGCTGGAGCTTGGCCGAAAACCGCGCGGTGCCCTGCCGGCTGTCGGTAAAGGACAAGAGCCTCCGTCCGCCGAAGGGCGCCGCCCCCGCGCCCTCGACGCGCGGCACGGCCTCAAGGAGCACGGGCATCGCGTTACCCATCAGGAACGGTGCGCCGAAGGTCTGCGGCCGAACGCCGGTGCGTGGCTCGTGGGCGCGCGCGCAACAGGCCCGATCGGCACGCTCTTCGACGATCCGAAGCGTCGCAACAAGGTCACTTGGCTCAGGCCGGTTCAGCAACGCGCCATCCGTGAGCCGAACTGCGATGTCGTCCCCGCTATCCTGCGCGGGGCCGAGCAGAACCTCGCGTGACGGCGTCGCCGCAGCGCCCTCTTCGGGGCTTGGGTCGGGCTCGACATCGAGCACGTACTCGTCCTCGTCGTCATCCCTGCGGGCCTGCGTCAGGTACTCGTGGGCCCCTTGCGCGAAGCGTTCAGCGAGGAGCCAGGGTGTTCCGCACTCGTCGCAGGCGCCGACCTCGAAGACCGGCGCGCTGCAGGTACAGCGCTCTCGTTCCTCAAGATGCACCTGGCCGTACGGCCAGTCCGAGCCTTCGGTGGAAAGCGCCGGGTGGCGATCCGGGCATGCTGGGTCGATGCAGGCCCAGAGTCCGGCCTGCGCCCGGTGGAATACGTGGAGCCGCCACGGCGCGAGGCGGAGATCGGATCCGGGAGCACACGCCCGTGCCGCAGCCTCCAGAACCGCGAACGCCTGATGCCGGGCCCCTCGATCGCCCGGATCCCCGAGCCCGAGGATCCCCGTCGCTGCGCCGAGCGTCAGCCCCCCGTCGCGCATCCGGGCGCGGGCGGCACGGATCCGCGGATCGGGCGCGAGCATCTGCCAGAGGCTCTCGTCCGGGACCGCCAGCGCCTCTCGGTCGAGCGCCGCTTGGGCGCCTTCGGGCGGCAGATCGGGCTCCCGCTCCTCGCCGGCGATGATCTCAACGCGATCCTCCGGCACGCCGCCCAGGTCCGCCACGAAGCGGCGCAGCGCCGCCGCCGTTTCCTGTCCTTCGCCGATGGTGGCGGAGGTCGCAGCGAGACGAACGTCTTCCGGGGCGACCCCGAACGCCTCCCGCACCCGGCGCAGCAGCAGCGCCATCTCTGCGGCCTGCGCGCCGACGTAGCTGTGCGCCTCGTCCAGCACGATCCAGCGCAGCGTGCCCTGCGAACGCTCGAGGATCGGTCCGTCCTGAGCCCGCATCAGCATGTATTCGAGCATCGTGGTGTTAGTGACGAGAATCGAGGGTGGATCCACCCGCAGCCGCTTGCGGTCCGGCACCATCCCGCCGCCGGGCCATTCATGGGGTGGCAGCGTCTCTTTGAGATGTCTGTTGTAGAGCGCGTAGGTGATCCTACCCGACAGGGGCGCAATCCACTCGCCGAGCCGCTCGCGCTGGCTGTCGATCAGAGCGTTCAGCGGGTAGAGGACGATGGCCTGCACGCCCCGCCGCCGCCCGGCTGGCGACTGCCGCAGGAGGTCGTTTAGCATCGGCACCATGAAGCACTCGGTCTTGCCCGAGCCGGTGCCGCTGGTGACGAGAAAGCTCCGCTCCTCGGCCGCGGCGGTCCAGGCGCGCATCTGGTGGAGATAGGGCGCGTGCTCAGCGCCGTGCCGTGGCCATCGGCGGTTCGGCGCCCCGTCTAGTGCGGCCACCAGATCCTCTTCCAAAAGTTTACCTGCCAGATCGTTCAGCGTGCGGTCAGCGCGTTTCCAGACCCGCGCGGCCTCGAACACCGGGTCGGCGAGGAACGCGTCCGCCTGTCCTGGCTCGGCCCGCAGGCGCGCGGAAAGCGCGGCGCGCAGGGCGACCGAGCGGACACGTCCTTTGGCCACCACCGCCGACGCGGCGCGCTCCGCGACCCGATCCAGGACCTCGGCGTAGCCCGAGCGGTTGGTGTCGATGCCGTCCTTCATTCTGCCGTCTTCCCTTATTTCCGCGAAAGGCGCATTGCCTGCCAGGCCATCGCGGCCGGGAGCGCCAAGTCAAAATGGCTCGGGTCTAGGTGGATGCAGCGCAACAGCTGCACCCCGGTGCGGCCCTGCGGCGCTGCTCGCAGGCCGAAGGCGACCTCGGACACGAATAGCGGCGCCTCGATCAGGCCATTCACATGATCGGCAAAACGGACGAAGGCCGCAGGCTGCGCCGCCGCGCGCAGGTCGGGAAAGGAGAGGTCGCTCTCGCCGTGGCGCCGCGCGGCCGCGTCTGCAAGCCGCAAAAGGGTCCCTTCAGGATCCCCGAACGCTGACGGCATACGCCCGAGCCAGTGCATGAGATCGGGGTGCGCCGCGAGCCTCGCCTCCATGAGGCCGAGCGCGAGATGCCCGTCCAGATCGGGGCGGAGCGTCAGGATCTCCCGCACGCGTCGCGCCATCTGCTCGCGCGCGAGCGTCTCGGCCCGCTCCGCCAGCGCGGGGATCGCAGCGAGGCTGGTGGTCAGGCTTGCCAGCTCCGACGCCACGGCCGCGCCCCAGTCCCGCGGCGCAACAAAAGCCCAGCGGCGTGCGCCGTGACGCTCAAGCTCCAGTCGGTCCGACAGGTCCGATACGTCGGCCCTCACGAGCAGACGCACGGCCACGGCCGACACTCGTTCAAGCGCCAGCACCTGGTCCAGCGCGGAAGGGCTCGCACCATGAGTCGTCAGGGCGTCTATGGCCCGCTCAAGCGCCATGATGTGCTGTACATCGACCCCGTCGCGGAATATCGCCGCATAGGCTTCGACTCGCGCTGCACGGGTGCGTCCGGTGCCGGCGGCATGCAGACGATCATCTTGATCGGTCGTCGCCTCTTGTCCGGCATCCGGCTCGACCACGAGCGGGCGGGGCGGGCGAAGCGGCTGTCTGTGTAGAGAGGGAAGGAAGAACCAGCGCCCTGGCCCGAGCACGTTTCCCATCGCCGCCGGCGGCGCGTTGGGAGCCGCGACCGCCGGCCCAGGCGCGTCGATGTTGATCGCCACCAGGTCGGGCAACGTCCGTTCATCACCCGGTGCGCCATGCGTTCGCAAGATCACCCCATCCTCGGTCAAATGGGTCTCGCCAAGGAACCGCCGCACTAGGAGTCGGGGCGACTCGTGCCCGTCGGCGAGCGCTCGAAGCCGAACCTCCGCGTCCGGCCCGCCATGGGAGAGCAAGTCGTCCACAAGGTCTCGAATGCTCGACAGGGGCGCCTCGCCGTGGACGCGGACGGCCAGCGGCGACGTTATGCCACCAAGACCGGGCGCGACCAGCCGCAGGCTAAGGTCGGTCTGGCCGACGTGAGCTGGCAGCACCCGCCAGTCGCGCAGATCGTGCAGCGTGATCTCGCGCTGTGTCTCAAGGATCGACCCGTCTGGCCCTGCCAGATAGGCCCGCGTGGCCGGGAGCGCGAGTTGCCAGTCCAGCGTCTCCGCCCCATCTGGCGCAGCGGCGCGCAGGCGGAGCCGCGCCTTGCGGACCCCGCCCGCGGGCAGCGGAACCTGGGCAGACCCAGCCTCATTGATCACCGCCGGCGTGGCGTCTTCCACCCGCAGGGCCCAGCCGGCAGGCAAGCCGGAGACGCTCAGCGCCTCGCCCCCGGCATCCATCGAGAAGCGCGCTGCCGGCGGCAGGATTCGTAGCCGGAGCCGTGCGCCCACGTTCCCGTCTTCTTCCGCGGCGACGTCGAGCGTGCCGAGGAAGCTCTCCTCCGGTGCTGATCGTCGCCAAGCGCCGCGCCCGCCGGAACGGTAGAGACGGCGCCGAGTCGGAAGGGAGACGAACCCGTGCCCCGCCCGGCGCAGGGCGATGTCGGGTAGACCTCGGAACACTGGCACCCCCCGCCCGTCGCGCACCGTGCTGTCCTGTGCACCGAAAGCGGCGATTTCGTCTCGCTCGGTGCGGTCCGCGCCCGTCTGGACCGCGAGTGACCAGTCGCGCACACCGATCCGCCCTTTGCCCTCAAGCCGCAGAAGCCGGCCCTCCGCGCTCTCGCCGCCCGGCTGGGCGACCAGACCCTCGCTGCAAGTCACCCGCGCATTCGCCCCCACGAGCGCCCAGACGAACGGGTCGTGGGTCCGCAGAGATGCGCTGCCGGCCCAGGCCAGCCGCCGCGCCGCGCCGTCGTCACCGCTTTCGGCCAACGTCCAGAGTGTCAGGCCCTCGGCTGGGTCGACCGCCCCTCCGCCGGGCAAGGAGACAGGTTGCAGCAGCCGGCCGTCAGCCATCGCCACCAGCTCAATCGGCGCCGACAGGGGGAAGGGGAAGCGGGCCGTCCGGCGTCCGCTGATCCTGGTCGCGCTCCAGCCGCCCTCCTCACGGTCGAGGGCTAGCATCAGGTCCGGGCAGGCCGCTGCCAGCGCGCCGGTCGGGGCGAGGCGCACGCGCCGATAGGCCGCATCGATACCGTCCATCAGACGCGCGGGCAGGCGGGTCGCTGGGGCGACGTCGACGAAGGCCCGCCAGGCGCCATCCTCATCACGCACCAGCTGGCGGCCCAACGGCTCATCGACCTCGCCGCCGGCCCGCACGGTCATCGCTTCGGCGAAGAGCGCACGGGCGGCATCCCCGTCGAAGCGTAGCGTAAGGCGCTCGCGCCAGGCCGGCTCCGCGCGGTCGAGCCAGCTCTCGACGTCGGCGGCGGCCAAATCGCGCGGTGCCCGGCCGCGCAAGTCGACAAGCTCGCGAGCGAACTGCACGAAAAGACCGTGGAACTCCTCGGTGCGATAGCCCATCGGCAGACGTTCCGCGCGTCTCCGGGCGAAGGCCAGCGCCTGCTCCTCTGGACAGCCTGCGCCGAAGCGCTCCAGATCGGCGACGAGGCCGACGAGCGCCGCACGATAGCCGCCTTCGTTCGCCAGAAGCCTCACAGGAAGCCCGCCCTCGGCGGCGAGCGTACGCAGGTACTGCACGCCCGCATCGCTGCTGCGGGGCGGCGGGCGACGCAGCTTCCGCAGTCCTCTGGCTGTTAGGTCACGCAGTGTAGCTTGGTCGAGACTGAGGCCGAGCTCATCCGTGAGGAAAGCCCAGGAGAAGGATCCGCCGGCGAAATTCCGTCGATAGTGCTCTGCTGCCCATAGGACGAAGGCCGCGGCCGTTTCACCGTCCCTCGATCGTCCAAGGCCGCTGCGGAGACCGATCTCGAGTTCGTCGAAGCGGCGTTCCGAAAGCCGGTACAGATGCAGAGGCCGACCGTCGATCTCGTCTCCGATCGAAGCAGCGAAGTCCATCGGCATCACGCTACCTCGTCCCTTCAGTAACAGAGACATGAGGCTTGAGATCGTGCGATCTTTTGCTTGGCTTCCGAACACGCCGTAAGCGTTGCGCGAACTGCTGCAACGCCACCCGGGACACGGCCAAATTCATAAGTTGCGCCAACACTACTGATGATACCGTTTGTCTCTTCGAATCAAAAATTTGCATCCACTGTAGCAACGACTTCGCCAGTGGAGAACGTTGAATCCCGGTCCCATCCCCTCCGCCACACTCCATTGATATTTATAAGAAAAATTTCCATTCAAGCGATACAACCGCCATCACGCCCGCCTTTATATTTGCGGTTGGCTGCTACCGATTGCGGCCGTGAGTGATGCGGATAGGCCACGCCCTGGGATGGATTAGAGATGGGGCGCGACCATAACCAAGCCAAGGTCGCCATCCAGAACGCTCATCTTGGACACTGGTAGGGTGACAAAAAAAGCGGTAGCGACCGACATGCGCCCTCCTGCGATTTTCGCTATTCCGCAGTTCTCGGCCCTCGGGTCGTCAGAAAGGGCTCTCTGGCTGGGTCTTTGCGACGGCCAGGAATCGCAACGTGCTGCTATTCGGTTGCGATTTTTCCGTGTGAGGCTGCCGGGAAACGGAAGCTGCGACATTGCGACACCCGCGACATTCGCGACAAAGGGCGTGTTTGTCGCAGGTGTCGCGAATGTCGCAGGGGCGTCGATCCGGCATGGATCAAGAGCATTGCCCCGTGCCGATGCTGAGGCTGACCGTTGTCGCGAATGCGCGAGAGCACTCTGGACGGCGGATCTATTTACCGCCCCGCTACACATGGTATGTACAGCATGACACACGGCATGTCAACACATGCGTGTATTAATATACACAAGGAGTGTTTATGCCCGTTCTTGACAGGAAGGTCTGCAAGGCCGCCCGCATGCTCATTGATTGGAAGGCTGCTGACCTTGCGGCTGCGGCTGCCGTATCACATGACACGCTGCGCTCCTTCGAGAGTGGTCGCACAAAAGCTCTAAGCCGGGAGAACGAGGAAGCCATCCGCAAGGCCCTTGAGGCCCAGGGCGTGCAGTTCCTCGAAAGCGGGCAGGTCGCGGCGGGGCCTGGGGTGGCCATGAGGGCTGATGAGCCCGATACGGCTTGAAACCGTGCGGCTTTGCCTCGCAGCGCCCCTCGAAGATCAATGCGATTGCTTTGCGCTCCGCCTTTCATCCTGCTTGCATTCTGACGAAGGCGGCCATCCACTGTCCGCAGCATCAACCCAAAGATGAGGGACGGTAATGACTGACAAGCTTTCGGCGCTACAGCCCTATGCAATCGGGGCCCTGCGCATCGTCGCCGGACTGCTCTATTTCGAGCATGGAACCCAGAAGCTGTTCGGCATCCCCATCCCCGGCCCCGAGACCCTCGGCATGCTGTCGCTCGTCTCCGGGCTGCTGGAGGTTATCGGCGGCGCACTGATCATCCTCGGCCTGTTCACCCGGCCGGTGGCATTCGTCCTGTCCGGGCACATGGCCTTCGCCTATTGGATGGCGCATGCCCCGAAGAGCGTATTCCCCGTGGCCAACGGCGGCGATGCAGCCATCCTGTTCTGCTTCGTTTTCCTGTTGCTCGTGACCACCGGTGCCGGGGCGCTGTCCATAGACCGGATCACGGGCCGCTGAGAAGCTCTGCTGAAGCATCCCGTCTCCGGCGCGATTAGACGCGCTGGGGGCGCAACGCCATAACCCAAGGCGGGATCAACCAGGCCGCAGCAACCCCTGTCAGTGGAGCGTTCAGACCACGCCCGCGGTGATGACCGCCAACGCGACGGGCGTCAGCGGCGGGAAGGCGAACACTGAAAGCAAGGTATTCCCCGACACCGAAGCTTCGAAATCCCCCAGATCCGTTGAAAATGTCTCGCCCTTCCGCTGCCTGCACATCACACCAGCCGTGGGGCAGGATCGGGCAGAGTTCGGAGAGGGATGAAACGATGGAAAGCAACGACAAACGTGGTGAGGCGCTCCGGGCGTTCGTGATGGACTTGCTCCTGAGTTCGCCGTTGCTGCGGCCGGGGCGCGAGCATGAGACTGCCCGATCCTACCAGGACAAGGCGGCCGTCTCGCACCCCGAGGTGGCGCGCGTTCTTCGCGAGGCCGCTGACCGCTTGCTCCATGGGTGACACTGCCGCGATCCATCCCCGCTACCATGCATTGGCGCTGGCCCCCTCGAAAGCGGCAGCCAAGGCACCATCCTGCTGCCCTTAATTTCGTGTAGCCTGTAAGCTACATACAATCATGATCGAGATCCGCCAGACAGACACCTTCCGGGAATGGCTGCTTGCCCTTCGCGATACACGGGCCAAGCAGAAGATTGCCAGCCGCATCCAGCGGCTGCGGTTCGGAAACCCCTGAGACGTGAAGCCGGTTGGCGCTGGCGTGAGCGAGATGCGTATCAACGAGGGGCCCGGCTATCGACCCCATGTTCACCACGCTGATCGTCGATGAACCCGACCATCACTTCGACCGGCGGTCGAGCTCCGCCATCGCAAAATACGCGCTCGCCTTACGAAGGATCTCATTCGCCTGACGCAACTCGCGGTTCTCCCGCTCCAGCGCCTTCATCTTCTCGGCCATATCGGTCGGAATGCCCGCGCGCTTGCCGCTGTCGACCTCGGCCTTCTTGACCCACTCGTTCAGGGTCTGGGGCGCGCAACCGATCTTCGCGGAAATCGACAGGACCGCCTGCCAGCGCGATCCATGCTGCCCCTCAGCCGAACCAGCTGTCTGCGTGGCGGCGGTTGGCCAAGCAGGGCAAGCTGGTGCTGCCAGCTATAGCACCTGACGCGCCGGTTTTTGCACCGCTGGTGGTTTGCGATCCGGCGCCAGCACCCCCTTCCTGCGACAGGCGGCCGGCTGAAGAGCAGATCCGGATCGTAATCGGCGAGGTGAGGCTCGAGCTGGCCGCGGACACGCCTGCGGTTCGGCTGGCCGAGATCGTTCGTGCTCTTGGAGCCGCCGGATGCTGATGCCGTCTCAGGGCATGCGGATCCTGGTGGCGACCAAGCCGGTGGACTTCAGGAACTATGCGGCGACCATGATTATGCGGAGTTGGCGTTGCCGATCGATAGATTAGGTGTCAACGGCGGTGCAATATCCGGCCACGCGGCGGAGTAAAATCCGGCCACGCGGCGGTGACCGGCGCCATGGCGCGCGCGCTTACCAGATAGCTGGCGCGTGCCATGGCGCATTGGCCCCTTGGGCCAAAACAGCACCATCTGATTTCAGGACTTTTGTTGCTGCTTTCGGGCAGTGCTGTTGGCGAGACGATAACTCTCGCCGTTCATCTCGAGGATGCTGACGTGATGGGTCAGCCTGTCGAGCAGTGCGCCGGTGAGGCGCTCGGAGCCGAAGGTCTCGGTCCATTCATCGAAGGGCAGATTGCTGGTAATCAAGGTCGCGCCGCGCTCGTAACGTTGCGAGATCAGCTCGAACAACAATTCGGCGCCGGTCTTGGACAGCGGCACAAAGCCCAGTTCGTCGATGATCAGCAACTTGTAACCGGCCATTTGCTTCTGAAAGCGAAGCAGACGGCGCTCGTCGCGGGCCTCCATCATCTCACTGACCAGGCTCGCGGCGGTGGTGAAGCCCACGGAGAGCCCCTTCTGACAAGCCGCCAGTCCGAGGCCAAGGGCGATATGCGTCTTGCCCGTGCCACTTGGGCCGAGGGCAATGACGTTCTCGCGACGGTCGATCCATTCGCAGCGGGCCAGTTCCAGCACCTGCATCTTGTTGAGCTTCGGAATGGCGCTGAAGTCGAAGCTGTCGAGGCTTTTGACCGCGGGGAATTTGGCGGCCTTGATGCGGCGCTCGACCATCCGCCGCTCCCGGTCAATCAGCTCCAGTTCGACGAGGCGGGCAAGGTAGCGGACATGGTCCATGCCTTCGGCCGCGCATTGCCGGGCCAGCTTCTGATGTTCGCGCAGGAATGTTGGCAGCTTCAGGGCCTTGAGGTGATGGGTGAGCAGGATTTCCGGGGCGTCGTTCATGCCGCGTCCTCTGCATCGCTCGACAGCAGCCGCATATAGGACCCGGGCCTGGTCTTATCGACTGTCGTCCGCGGCAGATAGGGATAGCAGTCCAGGTCCAGCCGGGGCGGACGGTGTTCAACACGGCAAAGCAGCAGGTGCTTTACGGCGTCAAAGCCGATCGCGCCCATCTGAAGCGCCTGCTTTACCGCGGCATGCAGGTCAGCCAGATCGAAGGTCTCGAGCAACCGCAGGACCTGGACGTATTCGCGTCGGCCATGCCGGTTCATGCGAGCTTCCATCAGCCGGCGCAACGTTGCGAACTCCTCGGGAAGCTCCCAACCTTGCAACGGCGCGGCCTGATCAAATGCGTTGAGCTTCTGCTCCAGCAGCGGCAGGTAGTGGATCGGGTTGAAGATGAGTTCATCGCGATCCCAGCACCGGGGATGGCGGGCAATGACTTCGCCCCGACAGCCAATCACCACGTCATGGACATAAGCCCGGATCCAGACATCCTGATGGGCAAAGGCGACCGGCACCGAGTAGTCATTGGTCTTGTAGCGCACGAGCGATTGCGACGAGACGCGACCGGTGTCCTGATCGCAGGCGTCAAAGGGTGAAGCAGGCAAGGATCGCATCTCTGCCAGATCGCGCTGCAGCCGCTCGCCGATCGTTTCGCCCTCACCGCGCAGGACATCCTGCTGGCGCTTGCGGCATTGCTCCTCCAGCCAGAGGTTGAACGCCTCCCAGGTCGCGAACTCGGGGAGCGGCACCATGAAGTTGCGGCGGCAATAGCCCACCAGGCCCTCGACATTCCCCTTGTCGTTGCCTTTGCCGGGGCGGCCATAGCGATCCCGGATCAGGTAATGGGATAGAAACCCGCTGAACAGGGCGGCCCGCTTGCGGGTGCCATCGGGCAGGATCTTCGCCACCAGGCACCGGTCGTTGTCATAGACAATCGACTGGGGGACCGCCCCAAAGAAGGCAAAGGCGTGGATATGGCCGTCCACCCAGGCCTCGGCCACAGCCGCCGGATAGGCGCGGACGTAACAGGCGTCGCTGTGCGGCAGATCCAGAACAAAGAAGTGGGCCTTCTGCTCGACACCGCCGATCCTGACCATCGCCTCGCCGAAGTCAGCCTGCGCATGGCCCGGGGGATGCGCCAGCGGCACGAACACTTCCTGGCCCCGCCGTTCCCGCTCCCGAATGTAGTCCTTGATGATCGTGTAGCCGCCGGTGAACCCGCATTCGTCACGCAGCCGGTCGAACACCCGCTTCGCGGTGTGCCGCTGCTTCCGCGGCATGGAGCGATCCGCCTCAAGCCAGCCCTCAATGATCGGGATAAAGGGATCAAGCTTCGGCCGCCTGACCTCGGCCGTCCGCCGGTAGCCCGGTGGCACCGAGAACGTCATCATCTTCGCAACCGTATCACGGGAGATGTTGAAGGCCTTCGCCGCCTGACGCTGGCTCATGCCCGCCGCGCAGGCCTGGCGAACCCTGAGATATAGTTCCACGCTGAAAATCCTCCCGCCCTCCCTGCTGTCGCAGAAAGGGAAAAGGTGGACGACTTTTACGCCGCCCGCAGCAGCTCCATGCCGCCGCTTCCGTGGCCTAATTTCTCACCGCCGTTCTCAAGATTAGGGCTTTTTTACAGATACCTAAGTAGCCCGAGAGCAGGCTTTCGCTCCGCATAACTATGCTCCCTCGCGATGGTTCAATATCGTGAGGAGAGCAAAGATGGATGCCAATAATCGTAATCACTGGTTCCTCGATCCGGGACCGTTGTCGTCGTGGATCGATCAGTTCGCGGCCGACCTTGCCGCTCAGAGATATACGCCGCTGACGATTGAAGGCTACACGGCCTCGGCGCGTCATTTTGCGGCTTGGCTTGGTAGCGCAGGTATCGCGATCGATGATATTGGTGACGATGTCGTTCGTCGCTTTGCCGAACATCGGTGTCGATGTCCTGGTGGGCGGCGATGGCTGCGTGTTTCACCAAAGTATTCGCGCCGCGCCGGGCGGTTCGTTGTTTTCCTGCAAAGGAAAGGTGTCGCGCGACCATCCGTGAAGGTCGCCTCGTCATATCCCCTGCTTGACGATTATCGGAACTGGTTGCGCATCCACCGGGGACTGTCGGAACGGACGATCGCCCGCCATCTTCGCCACCTGCATAAGTTGTTGCCGGAACTCGGCACGGCGACCCACGACTATGATGCCGCCCTCGTCCGCAATGTTGTCCGCGAGTGGCGCGAGCGAACCGGACCGGCGGACCTGCGGACCATAACGAGCACCTTGCGCAGCTATCTCCGTTTCCTCGCGGGTGCCGGCCTCTGTCGCCCCAACCTCGATCACGCCATCCCGCCGGTCGTGCAATGGCGCCTTTCGTCTTTGCCGCGGTATCTTGCTGCCGCCGATCTCGAACGCGTCGTTGCATCCTGCGATCAACTTACCAGGGGGCGCCTACGGGACCGTGCGATCCTGCTCCTGCTCGCACGCCTGGGGCTGCGGGCCGGGGATGTCGCTGGACTCAGACTCAGCGATCTCGATTGGACGTCTGGCATGCTGCGCTTGAGTGGCAAAGCGCGCCGGCAGGTTCGGTTGCCGCTCCCGCAGGACGTCGGCGATGCGATCCTCGCCTACATCGAGCTGGAACGGCCGCGCGTGGATCAGGAGGCGGTCTTTCTCATGATGGTCGCACCCTACCGATCATTCTCGCAGTCCAGCCACGTCTCCACGATCGTAGCACTGGCGCTGAAGCGGGCGGGCATTTCCGATGCTCCGTCGACCGGAGCCAGCCTGCTGCGCCACTCCGCGGCGACCTCGATGCTGCGCTCGGGCGCCACGCTCGAGGCTGTCGGCACGGTGCTGCGTCACCGTTCGCTCGATATGACCGCGCATTACGCCAAGGTCGACATTGCGATGCTGGAGCAGATTGCCCAGCCCTGGCCGGGAGAGCTGGCATGCTGAGTCAGCTCCTCACCGATCATGCAGCGCTGCACCGTGCACTGGGATTCAAGTTCCGGACCCCGGGCATCCTCCTGCGCAACTTTGTCGCCTTCGCCGAGCATCGCGGGGAGCGTGTCGTCACGACGGCGACCGTGCGCGAGTGGGCACTGCAGGCACCATCGCCCGAGCAACGACGCAACCGTCTGCTGACAGTGCGCCGCTTCGCGATCGCGCTGCATGCCGAAGATCCGCGCCACGAGGTGCCCTCGGCTGACCTCTTCGGCCGCGCCAGTCACCGCCGCCGCACACCCTATATCTACGATCCCAGGGATATCCGACGGTTGATCGATGCCGCGCATCGCCTTGGTCCCGACGGTTCGATCCGACCGATCACCTACGCCACGATGTTCGGGCTGATCGCGGCGACCGGCATGCGCGTTTCGGAGGCGCTTGCCATTCGGCTGCCGGACGTGATCGACGATGGGCTGATCATTGCCCAGACCAAGTTCAAAAAGAGCCGGTTGCTGCCGCTCCATTCAACGACCCGGCGCGCATTGGACGGATACTTCGCCACTCGCCTGAAGGCCTCGAGCCAGAGCGATGCACTCTTCATTTCGCATCAGGGAACGCCGCCCGCCTATCCGACAGTGATAACTGTCTTCCTGCAAATCATTCGATCGATCGGCTTGCGCGGCGCTCCAGGATCGCAAGGACCACGTCTCCACGATCTTCGCCACACATTCGCCGTTCGCTCTCGAACGCTGTGCGCACGATGCCCAGGCGGTAGCACGGCATATCACCGCCCTGAGCACCTATCTGGGGCACGCCCATGTGACCGATACTTACTGGTATCTTGAGGCGACGCCCGAGCTGATGGCGCACATGGCGGCAGCCGGCGAGGCCTTGCATCGGGAAGTGCCGGCATGACCCAACTCGCCCCGCATCTCACCGCGTTCCTTCGCGAACACCTTCCCCGCGAACGACGCGCCAGCGTGCATACCTGCGATGCCTATGCCTATAGCTTCCAGCTGCTGGTGACGTTCGCCGCGCGACGATTGCGCAAGAGGCCTTGCCTGCTGCAGATCGAGGATCTCGACGTGCCGATGATCCTTGCCTTCCTCGAACATGTCGAGGAGGCGCGCGGCAACAAGGCCCGTTCGCGCAACGCAAGGCTGGCGGCCGTGAAGTCCTTCTTCCGCTATCTCGAGCACCGCGTCCCCGCGGTTCTCGATCAGGCCCTTCGGGTGCACGCCATTCCCATGAAGAAGGTCGACGAGGCGCTGGTCGCTTCCCTTTCGCGCGCCGAAGTTCAAGCGCTGCTCGACGCACCGGACCGGCGGACACCATCGGGCATTCGCGATCGGGCCATGCTGCATCTCGCCTTCGCCGGCGGGCTGCGCGTTTCCGAACTTGTTGGTCTCGCCCTCGACCAGTTCGACGGACGGTCGCCGGCCAGCATCCATATTATCGGGAAGGGACGGCGGGAGCGCGTGCTGCCGCTCTGGCAGGAGACCGCCGCCGCGATCCGGGCCTGGGTCGCGGTCAGACCCAAGGATGGCGACACCGCGCTCTTCCTCAACAAGGCCGGCCGGGCGATGACGCGCGCCGGCTTCGAATATATCCTGACAAAGCACGCCGCGGTTGCGGCGAAGGTCGTGCCCTCGCTTGCCGCCAAGCCAATATCGCCTCATGTTCTGCGTCATAGCTGCGCGATGCACATGCTTCAGGCCACCCGGGATATCCGCAAGGTAGCGCTGTGGCTCGGTCATGCCACTCTCCAGAGCACCGAGATCTACTTGCGCGCTGACCCGGCCGAAAAACTCGAGATGATCGACGCTTTGGCGCCGCTCGGCATCAAGCCAGGCAAATTCCGCCCGCCGGACAAATTGATCGCGATGCTCGCTGCGCGATAGCGTATTGTTATGTGGAGTCGACAGATGTCGTGAGGCCCGGAAATGCGCCCGTCAGCGTCCGCGACTCCGCATAATCATGATCGCCGCATAGTTACGATTATGTGGTGCACCACATAACCGCAAGGGGCATGACGGGTTAGCGGCGCTGGCGCAGTCGATGCTGGCGGAAGACCCCTTCACCGGCACGATCTTCGTGTTCCGCTCGAAGCGCGCCGACCGGCTGGCTGCGGTGAGATGCACCACATCGGCGAAGACCGGACCGAGCGGCTGGACATCGTGCCGGCACAGCTGCGGGTCATCGTCACCGTCCGGCCCAAATATGCGTGCCGCCGATGTGGCGAGGGGGTGTCTCAGGCACCGGCGCCCGCACACCTGATCGAGGGCGGCCTGCCCACCGAGGGCGCCCTCGCATATGTCCTGGTCAGCAAATACGCGGACCATCTGCCATTGTATCGCCAGAGCCAGATCCTCGCCCGGGCCGGGGTCGAGCTGCATCGCAGCACGCTGGCCGATTGGGTCGGCAGCGCCGCCTTCCACCTCGGTCCGGTGGTCGATCGACTGGCCGAGCACCTGAAGACGTCGACCAAGCTGTTCATGGACGAGACACCGGCCCCTGTGCTCGACCCCGGCCGGGGGCGGACGAAGACGGGCTATCTCTGGGCCCTGGCGCGCGATGACCGCTCATGGGGCGGGGGAGATCCGCCTGGTGTGGTCTTCACCTATGCGCCGGACCGTGGGGGCGAGAATGCAGAGCGCATTCTGCAGGGCTTTGACGGCATCCTGCAGCTGGATGGCTATACCGGCTACAACCGCCTGACGCGCCCATCCCGGACAGGCGGCGCGCCGATCACCGTCGCCCATTGCTGGGCGCATGCCCGGCGCAAGCTGAAGGAAATCGTTGATCGCGACGGCTCCCAGATCGCAGCCGAGGGGCTGCGCCGGATCGCCGAGCTTTACCGGATCGAGGCCGAGATCCGCGGCATGGGCCCCGGCCAACGCCTGTCGGCCCGCCAAGCGCGCAGTGCGCCGCTGGTCGCCGCCTTCGGCGAGTGGCTGCAGCCGCAGTGTCGGCGCATATCGATGAAGTCGCGCCTCGGCGAGAAGCTGGCCTATATCCACCGCCACTGGGACGGGTTGCAGACCTTCCTGCGCGACGGCCGTGTCGAGATCGACTCCAACAGCGTCGAGAACCTAATTCGACCGATCGCTCTGACCCGCAAGAATGCACTCTTCGCCGGTCATGACGAGGGCGGAAGATCCTGGGCATGCATCGCATCCCTGATCGCCACCGCGAAGATCAACGGCGTCGAGCCCTTTGCCTATCTGAAGGCAACCTTGCAGGCCGTGGCCGCCGGTCACCCGCAGGCAAGAATCGACGATCTGCTGCCTTGGAACTTCAAGCCAGCAAGCTAAAAGTGTGTGGGGCGTAGCCGCCGCTTACTTTCCTCCTCGACCGGCATCGCTTTCGATGCCGATTGCCTGCCAGCCCAACTTCTTCGCCGCAATGAGCGTGGTGCTGGAGCCGGCCAACGGGTCTCGGATGGAAACCGGTACGATAGTGCCTCGTGATGAGTCGAACGGTAGCTTCCGGAAAGCCGCACTGCGGCACTGGGGTGGCGACCATGGGCCAGTCGACAGATTTCCAACCGGCCAGCTTCCGGACTACAGGTCTATCCCCTCTGACAGTGTCAACGCATTGTCAAAGTCGACGCCGAGGTATCGAACTGTACTGTCCATTTTGGTGTGGCCCTTCAGAAGCTGAATGGCAAAATGATCTGCACATTACTGGACCGATTGTGTCCATCGTGCTGACCGGCAAGCGCCGCTCACGCCGTGTCGCCGAATATGTGGCATCTGAACTCGATTCGACTGTCGATGAGCTCTGGCCCGGCGTCTATTCGAATGGGGAGGACCGAGCGTGACCTGACTTCCCATTAAAACAACGGAACTTTCGAGGTGGCCATCGCCGCTCGGAAAAGGCTCTGTTGCATAACTCAGGTGATGGGCGCGGTTACCCCCTCCCCGGACAGACTTATCCTACAGCTTCCGTGACCGGGATGCCGAGCGCGGTGTAGCCGTTCAGGACGGCGATGCGGATCTGGAACTCGGCGACCTGACGGTCGAAGTCCCTTGCCATGAGCCGCTGGCCCAGCAGTTTGACACAATGCATCTTCGTCTCGATGCGGCTCCGGCGGTGGTATCCACTCCATCGTCGCCACAGGGTGCGGCCGAGATACCTGGACGCCCGGAGGGCCTCGTTGCGCGCGACGGCTCCAGCGGTGATGGTCTTCCAGGTCTTCGCGTTCCTGCGCGGTGGGATGACGGCATGGGCTCCGCGATCTGCAATCGCATCGTGGCACTTGCGCGTGTCGTAGGCGCCATCTGCCGTGACGCTACCGATTTCCTGGTCCTCCGGGATCTGGTCGAGAAGGTCAGGTAGGATCGGCGCATCGCCGACGTTGCTCCCGGTGATCTCGACAGCCCGGATCTCTAGCGTTTCCTCGTCGATCCCAAGGTGGATCTTGCGCCAGACCCGCCGTTTGGGGCCACCATGCTTGCGAGCGTGCCACTCGCCTTCGCCCTCGACCTTGATTCCTGTGCTGTCGATCAGCAGGTGCAGCGGCCCTTTGGAGCCGCGATACGGGATGTTCACAGCCAAGGTCTTCTGGCGGCGGGACAGTGTGCTGAAGTCAGGCACCGTCCAGTCGAGGCCAACCAGACGCAGCAGGCTCTCGACGAACCCGGTCGTCTGCCGGAGCGCCATGCCGAATAGCACCTTCATCGTCAGGCAGCTCTGAATGGCAGTATCGCTGTAGGTCTGCTGGCGGCCACGCCTCCCCGTCGGCACGGCATCCCAGCTCATCTCGGGGTCGAACCAGATCGTCAGCGAGCCCCGGCGCTTGAGCGCTTCATTGTAGGCTGGCCAGTTTCTGGTCCTGTAGGTTGGCGGTGTGGGTCTGCTCATACATCACAGCTACCACCCTGGATTCACGATCTGAATCCCTGACGGGATTTGTGCAACAGAGCCCTCGGAAAAGAAAACGGGGCTAGACGTTTGCACCGCCGAACCCCGTCACGGATCTCAGAAAGACCCAGTACTGCTTTCTGAATCCTTCTTTTTCCTGAAAACGTCAACCCTCTGCGGGTGATCCGCAGCGAGTGTCGACTCGTTGCCCTTTGTGACGTCGGGGCGAGATAGCTTGCTGCACCTCGGTTGAACGGCTACCTCAGACTGGTGCTGCGAAGGCTCTGCCACGTTTGCCGCAGCCGACTGCCGCACCGAACTATAAGATTCCGCTGCGATGGACAGAAGATCTGTCAAAAATGGACAAAAAGCTGTCACAAATGGACAACTCGCATGTCACCTGACACAGGAAGTTCAGTGGTGAGCCCGACAGGATTCGAACCTGTGACCCACTGATTAAAAGTCAGTTGCTCTACCAACTGAGCTACGGGCCCATCGCACGGGGGGCTAACTACGGTCGGCGGCTGACAGGGTCAAGCGGAAAAATCACCGCCTCTGGCAGAATCTTTCCGGCAGGAGTATGTCACCGCCATGGAACACCAGCAAAACCCCGGCCAGAGCGTCCCTCTGCCCTTCATGAAGATGCACGGGCTCGGCAACGACTTCGTGGTGATCGACAGCCGCCGCTCCGGCGCGCTGCCCGATGCCGCGACCGTGGCCGCGATCGCGGACCGCCATCGCGGTGTCGGTTTCGACCAGATGGCCGTCATCCTGCCCGGCGAGAATGCCGATGCGCGGCTGGTGTTCTTCAACGCCGACGGCTCGGTCTCGGCCGCCTGCGGCAATGCCACGCGCTGCGTCGCGCGCTTCCTGATGGACGAATCGGGCGCCTCGGCCCTGCGGCTCGCCACCGACCATGCGGTGCTTGCGGCCGAGGATGCCGGGGACCGGCTGACGCGGGTCAACATGGGCGCGCCGGTGCTGGGCTGGGCCGGGATCCCGCTGGCCGAGGATGTCGATACGCTGCACCTGCCGATTCCAGGCGATCCGGTGGCGACGGGGATGGGCAATCCGCACATGACCTTCTTCGTGCCCGATGTGGCGGCGGTGGACCTGGAACGCTTCGGGCCCGCGCATGAGCATCATCCGCTTTATCCGCAGCGGACCAATGTCGAGCTGGTGCAGGTCGTCTCGCCGGACGAGATCGTGCTGCGCATCTGGGAACGCGGCACCGGCATCACCCTGGCCTCGGGGTCGTGCTCATGCGCGGCGGTGGTGGCGGCGGCGCGGCGCGGGCTGACCGGGCGGCGGGTCAAGGTCAACGTGCCGGGCGGGCAGCTGGAGATCGACTGGCGTGAGGACGGGGTCTGGATGACCGGGCCGACGGCGCATGTCTTCGACGGGGTCTGGCGCGGATGAAGGATCTGAAGCCCCCGGTTTTCGCCACCCTCGGCTGCCGGCTGAACGCCTATGAGACCGAGGCCATGCGCGAGATGGCCGAGGCCGCCGGGCTGCAGGGCGCGGTGATCGTGAACACCTGTGCGGTGACGGCCGAGGCGGTGCGCAAGGCCCGGCAGGAGATCCGCCGGCTGGCGCGCGAGAACCCCGGCGCCCCGGTCATCGTCACCGGCTGCGCCGCCCAGACCGAGCCCGAGACCTTCGCCGCCATGGCCGAGGTCAGCCGCGTCATCGGCAACCACGAAAAGATGCAGCCGGCAACCTGGGCCGCGATGCAGGCCCCCGACCTGATCGGCGAGACCGAGCGGGTGCAGGTCGACGACATCATGTCGGTGCGCGAGACGGCGGGCCACCTGATCGACGGCTTCGGCCGGCATCGGGCCTATGTGCAGGTGCAGAACGGCTGCGATCATCGCTGCACCTTCTGCATCATTCCTTACGGCAGGGGCAATTCGCGCTCGGTGCCGGCGGGGGTGGTGGTGGACCAGATCAAGCGGCTGCGGGATCGCGGCTTCAACGAGGTGGTGCTGACCGGGGTGGACCTGACCTCGTGGGGCGCCGATCTGCCGGGGCAGCCGCGGCTGGGCGATCTGGTCATGCGTATCCTGCGGCTGGTGCCGGATCTGCCGCGGCTGCGCATCAGCTCGATCGATTCGATCGAGGCGGACGAAAACCTGATGCTGGCCATCGCCACCGAGCCGCGGCTGATGCCGCATCTGCACCTGTCGCTGCAGGCCGGCGACGACATGATCCTGAAGCGGATGAAGCGCCGCCACCTGCGCGACGACGCCATCCGTTTCTGCGAGGCGGCGCGCAAGCTGCGGCCCGGCATCGTCTTCGGCGCCGACATCATCGCCGGCTTCCCGACCGAGACCGAGGCGATGTTTGAAAACAGCCTGAAGCTGGTCGAGGATTGCGGGCTGACCTTCCTGCATGTGTTTCCCTATTCGGCGCGGAAGGGCACGCCGGCGGCGCGGATGCCGCGCGTGCCCGGCCCGGCGATCAGGGAGCGCGCGGCGCGGCTGCGGGCGGCGGGCGATGCGGCGCTGGCCCGGCATCTTGAGGCCGAGCTCGGCGCGCTGCGCATGGTGCTGACCGAGGGGCCGCGGCTGGGCCGGACGGAGCATTTCACCGAGGTCGCCTTCGACCGCGACATGCCCGAGGGCACGCTGGTGGAGCTGCGCATCGCCGGCCATGACGGGCAGCGGCTGAGGGCCTGAGGGCGGCCGTTTCAGCGTGGCCGCGGGGGGCTGTCTGCCCCCCGTCCACCGGCCTGCGGCCGCCGGACTCCCCCCGAGGATATTTGACCAAGAAAGAAGCCGGGGCGGGGTGCCGCCATTGCGGGTGCGGGCCTGGCGGGCATTTGCCCTGTTCGGGGGCGGGATTTTCGGCAAGCTGCGGAACATTTCCTTGCCGGGCGGGGCGGCTGTCCATAATCCTTGGGCCGATGACCTTGCTTTATACGCATCCCTCGGGCTTTTCGCATGTGACGCCGCCCAGCCATCCCGAGCAGGTGGCCCGGCTGGATGCCGTGTTGGCCGCGCTGGAGGGGATGGACCTGGAGCGGCGCGAGGCGCCCGAGGCGGCGGAGAGGGACATCCTGCGCGCCCATCCGGCCGGGTACCTGGCGCTTTTGCGGCGGAAGCTGCCGGCCGAGGGCTGGAGCATGCTCGATTCGGACACTTATCTGGCGCCGGGCAGCCTGGAGGCGGCGCGCCATGCCGCCGGCGGGGCCTGCGCCGCCGTGGATGCGGTGCTGGCGGGCGAGGCGCCCAATGCCTTCGTCGCCATGCGCCCGCCGGGCCATCATGCCGAGCGCATGAAGGCCATGGGGTTCTGCATCCTGTCCTCGGTCGCCATCGCCGCCCTGCGGGCGCTGGACCATCACGGGCTGGACCGGGTGGCGGTGCTGGATTTCGACGTGCATCACGGCAACGGCACCCAGGACGTGCTGTGGGACGAGAAGCGGGCGTTCTTCGCCTCGACCCACCAGGTGCCGCTTTATCCCGGCACCGGCGCGGCCTCGGAGCGGGGTGCGCATGGCCAGATCGTCAACATGCCGCTGGCGCCGGGCAGCGGCGGGGACGAGGCGCGCGCGGCCTGGCGGGCGATCTGCGACCGGGTCGCGGCCTGGCGGCCGCAGCTGGTGCTGGTCTCGGCCGGGTTCGACGCCCATGCCGACGACCCCCTTGCCGCGCTGATGTGGCGCGAGGCGGATTTCACCGCCATCACCCGGATGATCTGCGACACGGCGGCGGGGTGTTCGGCCCCGGTGGTATCGGCGCTGGAAGGCGGTTATGATCTGGCCGCTCTGGGCCGCTCGGCGCGCGCCCATGTCGATGTGCTGAGGGAGACTGCCGCGTGACCGGGACCGAGATCGAGAACATGTCCTTCGAGGAGGCGATGAAAGAGCTGGAGGCGACGGTCGGCCGTCTGGAGCATGGCGAGGCCACGCTGGAGGAATCGATCAAGCTCTACGAGCGCGGTGCGGCCCTGCGGGCGCATTGCGACAAGCGCCTGCGCGAGGCCGAGGAGCGGGTGGAAAAGATCACTTTGGCGGCCAACGGCCAGCCCGACGGGACCGTTCCGGCCGAGGGGCTGTGATGCGGGACCGCCTTGCCGAGGTGAAGGCGCAGGTCCAGGCCGCGCTGGACGAGGTCATGGCCGGCCTGCCCGAGGGCGAGCTGACCGATGCCATGCGCTATGCCTGCACCGGCGGCAAGCGCATCCGCGCCTTCCTGGTCATGGAATCGGCGCGGCTGTTCGGCTTGCCCGACGCAGCATCGCTGCCGGTCGCGGCGGCGGTCGAGGCGCTGCATGCCTATAGCCTGGTCCATGACGATCTGCCCTCGATGGACGACGACGACCTGCGCCGCGGCCTGCCCACCGTGCATGTGCAATGGTCCGAGGCCACCGCCATCCTGGCCGGCGACGCGCTGCAAAGCCTGGCTTTTGGCCTTTTGACCGAGCCGCTGGTCGGCCCGCCCGAGGCGCGGCTGGCGTTGGTGTGCGGCCTGTCCGATGCGGCGGGCGGGCGCGGCATGGTCTGGGGCCAGGCGCTGGACATCGCCGCCGAGACCGCCGCCGAGCCCTTGGACCTTGCCGCCATCACCCGGCTGCAGCAGGCCAAGACCGGGGCGCTGATCCAGTTCGCCGCCACCGCCGGCGCGGTCATGGCGGGCGAGGATCCCGGCCCGCTGGCGGAATATGCCCGCAACCTGGGCCTGGCCTTCCAGATCCAGGACGACATTCTCGACGTGACCGGCACCGAGGCCGAGACGGGCAAGCGCACCGGCAAGGACGGCGCCGCCAACAAGGCGACCTTCGTCTCGCTGCTGGGGCTGGAGGGCGCGCGGGACAAGGCGCGCGCGCTGGTCCGAGATGCCGAAGCCGCCCTTGATGCCTATGGCGAGGGCGCAGGAAACTTGCGGCAGCTCGCGCGTTTCGTTATCGAACGCGACGCCTGACAGCCCGCCCGGAGAGGGGCAAGCCATGACCGATGAAACTTCCCACCGCCCCGCGACGCCGATCCTGGACCGGGTTCACCTGCCGTCCGACCTCAAGGATCTGACCGATCGCGAGCTGCGGCAGCTTGCCGACGAGCTGCGGGCCGAGACGGTCAGCGCCGTTTCCGTCACCGGCGGCCATCTGGGCGCCGGGCTGGGCGTGGTCGAACTGACCGTGGCGCTGCACGCGGTCTTTGACGCACCGCGCGACAAGATCATCTGGGACGTGGGCCATCAATGCTATCCGCACAAGATCCTGACCGGGCGCCGCGACCGCATCCGCACCCTGCGGATGGAGGGCGGGCTTTCCGGTTTCACCAAGCGTTCGGAAAGTGCCTATGACCCGTTCGGCGCCGGGCACAGCTCGACCTCGATCAGCGCGGCGCTGGGCTTTGCCATGGCGCGCGAACTGGGCGGCGATCCGGGCGATGCCGTCGCGGTGATCGGCGACGGCGCGATGAGCGCGGGCATGGCCTTCGAGGCGCTGAACAATGCCGGCGACCTGGGCAAGCGGCTGTTCGTGGTCTTGAACGACAACGAGATGTCCATCGCGCCGCCCACCGGGGCGCTGTCGCGCTATCTGACCCGGCTTTACGCCGAGGGGCCGTTCCAGGATCTCAAGGCCGTCGCCAAGGGCGCGGTCGGCTTCCTGCCGCCCAGCCTGCAAGAGGGGGCGCGGCGGGCCAAGGAGATGCTCAAGGGCATGACCGTCGGCGGCACGCTGTTCGAGGAACTGGGGTTTTCCTATATCGGCCCGGTCGATGGCCACGACCTCGACCAGCTTCTGCCGCTTCTGCGCACGGTCAAGGCGCGGGCGACGGGGCCGGTGCTGCTGCATGTCGTGACCCGCAAGGGCAAGGGCTACGGCCCGGCCGAGCGCGCCGCCGACAAGGGCCATGCCACGGCGAAATTCGACGTTCACACCGGCGCGCAGGCCAAGGCGAAATCGAACGCACCCAGCTATACCTCGGTCTTTGCCCGTGCGCTGGTCGATCAGGCCAGCCGCGACGCCCGCATTGTCGCCGTCACCGCCGCCATGCCGGACGGCACCGGGCTGAATCTGTTCGCCGAGCGTTTTCCGCGCCGCTGCTTCGACGTGGGCATTGCCGAGCAGCATGCCGTGACCTTCTCGGCGGGGCTGGCGGCGGGGGGGATGAAGCCGTTCTGCGCGCTTTATTCGACCTTCCTGCAGCGCGGCTACGACCAGGTGGTGCATGACGTGGCGATCCAGCGCCTGCCGGTGCGCTTTGCCATCGACCGCGCCGGTCTGGTCGGTGCCGATGGCGCCACCCATGCCGGCGCCTATGACATCGCCTTCCTCGCGAACCTGCCCGGCATGGTGGTCATGGCCGCCGCGGATGAGGCGGAACTGGTCCATATGGTCGCCACCGCGGCGGCTCATGACGAAGGCCCCATCGCCTTCCGCTATCCGCGCGGCGAGGGCACCGGCGTCGAGATGCCCGAACGCGGCGAGGTGCTGGAAATCGGCAAGGGCCGGGTCGTGGCCGAGGGCAAGCGCGTCGCCATCCTGTCCTTCGGCACCCGGCTGGCCGAGGTCATGCGGGCGCGCGAGGCGCTGCTGGCGCGCGGGATCACGCCCACGGTGGTCGATGCCCGCTTTGCCAAGCCGCTGGACCGCAACCTGATCCTGCGCCTGGCCCGCACGCATGAGGCGCTGATCACCATCGAGGAGGGCGCGGTCGGCGGCTTCGGCAGCCTGGTCGCGCAGCTTCTGTCGGACGAGGGCGTCTTCGACGGCGGGCTGCGTTTCCGCCAGATGGTGTTGCCCGATACATTCATCGACCATGCCAGCCCCGAGGCCATGTATCGCTGCGCCCGCATGTCCGCCCCCGACATCGAGGCCAAGGTGCTGGACGTCCTGGGCGTGGCGCTGGCGAAACGTGCCTGAGAGGTGACAATGCTGCGTATCCTTCTGACCGGCCTCGCCCTTGCCGCGCCTCTTGCGGTGCAGGCGCAGGATTATCTGCCGCACCTGTTCGACGTCACCGTCGTCGAGACCTGGGACAAGCTGAACGTGCGCGAGGCACCGCACGGGCAGGCCAAGATCATCGGCCGGCTCGCCTCGACCGCCAAGGGGGTCGAGCTGCTGGACCGCGACGCCTCGGGCAAGTGGGGCCTCGTAAACGTGGGCGAGACGACGGGCTGGGTGGCGTTGCGCTTTCTCAAGCCGCAGGCGACGGTCTGGAAGCCCGCCGAACTGCCGCTGGCGCTGCATTGCAGCGGAACCGAGCCCTTCTGGTCGGTCAAGACGGTGCAGAAGGGGTTGGTCTTCAGCGAACCCGATGCGCCCGAGCGCCAGCTTTCGCTGCGCAAGGTCATGGATCGCGGCATCGAGGGCGAACCCACGCGCGGCATCATCGCCGGCGACGGCAAGGGCCGGCTTACGGCCTTCCTGCGGCCCGAACAATGCTCGGACGGCATGTCGGACCGCGGCTATGCCTTGGCCGTCGCGGTGATTCTGGACGGGCAGGAGCAGCCGTCGCGCATGCTGACGGGCTGCTGCTCGATTGCGCCCTAAGCCTCGGTTCCCTCGGCGCGGGCCAGCGCGGCCAACCCGGCGCAATAGTCGGGATAGCGCAAGGTCACGCCCAACTCGCGCTTGATGCGGTCGTTCGAGACGCGCTTGTTCTCGGCATAGAAGCTGCGCGCCATGGGCGTCATCTCGGCGTTCGCGTAATCCTCGGCGGGCGGCAGGGGCAGGCCCAGCAGTTTGGCGGCGTGGCCGATCACTGCCTCGGGCGGGGCCGGGTCGTCGTCGCAGACATTGTAGATCGCGCCCGGCCGCGGCGCGCGGATCGAGGCCAGCAACACCTGGGCGATGTCCTCGGCATGGATGCGCGAGAAGACCTGGCCGGGCTTGACGATGCGCCGCGCCGTGCCCTCGCGCACCTTGGCAAAGGGGCCGCGCCCCGGCCCATAGATGCCGGCCAGGCGGAAGATGTGCAGCGGCAGGCCGTGTTCGGCGGCGAGCTGCTGCCAGTCCTGCTCGGCCGCGACCCGCTCGCGCCCGCGCCGGGTCGAGGGGGTGCAGGGCGTGTCCTCGTCCACCCAGCCGCCGTCGCGGTCGCCATAGACGCCGGTGGTCGAGAGATAGCCCAGCCAGCGTGGGCGGCCGGCGGCGATCTCGGCGCCGAAGGCTGCCAGCACCGGGTCCGCGCCCCGGTCCGGCCCGACCGAGACCAGGATCGCGTCGGCCTGGGCGATGGTCTTGCGCACGGCATCCTCTTGCCCCGGCCAGCGCAGCGGCTGGGCCCCGGCCTGCGCCACGCGATCGGTGTCGCTGCGGGTGGTGCCGGTGACCTGCCAGCCCTCGGCCAGCAGCAGGGGGGTCAGGAAGCCGGCGGAATAGCCGTGGCCGAAAACCAGCATCCTCGTCATGCACGCCCCCGCAGGATCTCGGCCGCCATGGCGAAGGAGCGGTGCCGCGCGGCCTGGTCGTAGATATTGCCGACCAGGATCAACTCGTCGGGCTGGTGGCGGGCGATCAGCCGGTCCAGCTCGGCCGCGACAGTTTCGGGGCTGCCGACGGCGCTGATGGCCAGCGCGGCGTTGACCGTGGGCAGGATGCGCACCGGGATCGCTTCCAGCACGTCGTCGACCGGCGGCGGCAGCAGGCCCGGCATGCCCAGCCGCAGCCGGGCGAAGCTGATCTGCTGGCTGCTGCGCAGGTGCTGCGCCTCGGCATCGCTGTCGGCGACGATGACGTTCACCGCCAGCATGAAGCGTGGCGCCTGGCCGAACTCGGTGGGCTGGAACCGCTCGCGGTAAAGCCGCAGCGCCTCCTCGAGGTCGCCGGGGGCGAAATGGCTGGCGAAGGCATAGGGCAGGCCAAGCGCCGAGGCGAGGCTGGCGCCGTAAAGCGACGAGCCGAGGATCCAGACCGGGACATTCGTGCCCTGGCCCGGATGGGCCGCGACCGGGGCGCCGGGACGCGGCGGGCCGAGATAGTGCATGAGCTCGACCACGTCGTTCGGGAAATCCTGGTTGCCCTGCAGGGACCGGCGCAGCGCATGCATCACCGCCCCGTCGCCGCCCGGCGCGCGGCCCAGGCCCAGGTCGATGCGCGGCCCGTGGATCGTCGCCAGGGTGCCGAACTGCTCGGCGATGGCCAGCGGCGCGTGGTTGGGCAGCATGACGCCGCCGGCGCCGATGCGGATCGTCCTGGTATGATCCGCCACATGGCCGATCAGCACCGAGGTGGCGGCGCTGGCGATGCCCGGCATGTTGTGATGTTCCGCCAGCCAGAAGCGGCTGTAGCCCCAGCCCTCGGCGGCCTGCGCCAATGCCACGGAATTGGCGATGGCCTGGCGCGCGTCCGAACCCTCGGCCACCCCGGCCAGATCGAGAATGGAAAATTCCATGCGCATCACTCCTTTGCCCATCCCAGATAAGGCGTCCGGTGCCGGCTTGCCAGCCCGCCGCCGCGCTGGCACTCTCCGCCGAAACTGGAGAGCGCGCATGATGACCGACAGCCGGAGACTTCCCATCGAGACGCCCGAGCCCGCCGAGCGCGTCTATTTCGACGACCCGGCCGCCGCCGTGGCCCGGCTGATCGCGCTTTACGAGCGTGCCTCGCATTTCCTGCTGGACCATTTCCTGGCCACGCTGAAGGGCGGCCGGCCGGCGGCGCGCTATCGCGCCTTCTACCCCGAATTGCGCATGACCGTGCCGATCCATTCCAAGACGGATTCGCGCCTGTCCTTCGGCCATGTCGCGCTGCCGGGCACCTATTCGACCTCGATCACCCGGCCGGACCTGTTCCGCGGCTACCTGACCGAGCAGATCGGGCTCTTGATGAAGAACCACGGCGTGCCGGTGGCGATCGGCGACAGCGGCACGCCGATGCCGGTGCATTTCGCCGTGGCGACGCAAAGCGACCTGAACGTGCCGCAGGAAGGCGTGCTGGACTATTCGCTGCGCGACGTCTTCGACGTGCCGGACCTGAACACGATGGACGACGACATCGTCAACGGCACCGCCGGGCCGAACCCGGACGGCAGCCACCCGCTGTCACCCTTTACCGCGCAGCGCGTCGATTACTCGCTGGCGCGGCTGGCGCATTACACCGCGACCCTGCCCGAGCATTTCCAGAATTTCGTGATGTTCACGAACTACCAGTTCTACGTGGACGAGTTCGAGCTTTTCGCCCGCCGCGCGCTGGCCGATCCGCATTCGGGCTATACCGAGTTCGTCGCGCCCGGCAACCAGGTTCTGGAACGGCCCGAGGACATCATCGCCACCGGCGCCAAGATGCCGCAGATGCCGGCCTATCACCTCAAGCGCCCGGATGGCGACGGCATCACGCTGGTCAATATCGGTGTTGGCCCCTCGAACGCCAAGACCGCGACCGACCATATCGCCGTGCTGCGCCCGCATGCCTGGCTGATGGTCGGCCATTGCGCGGGCCTTCGCAACAGCCAGTCCCTGGGTGATTTCGTGCTGGCCCATGCCTATCTGCGCGAGGATCACGTGCTTGACGACGACCTGCCGGTCTGGGTGCCGATCCCGGCCCTGGCCGAGGTGCAGGTCGCCCTGCAAGAGGCGGTGGCCGAGGTCACGCAGCTGGAAGGCTATGAGCTCAAGCGCATCATGCGCACCGGCACGGTGGCCACCATCGACAACCGCAACTGGGAACTGCGCGACCAGTCCGGTCCGGTGCAGCGGCTGTCGCAATCGCGCGCCATCGCGCTGGATATGGAAAGCGCCACCATCGCCGCGAACGGGTTCCGCTTCCGCGTGCCCTATGGCACGCTCTTGTGCGTCTCGGACAAGCCGCTGCATGGCGAGTTGAAGCTGCCCGGCATGGCCACGGATTTCTATCGCACCCAGGTCGCGAACCACTTGCTGATCGGCATCCGGGCCATGGAAAAGCTGCGCGAGACGCCCCTGGAACGCATCCACTCGCGCAAGTTGCGCTCGTTCAACGAGACCGCCTTTCTCTAGAATGGTCCCTGGGTGGCGAATTTCGCAGCGTTTGCTGGGGAAAGTCGCCGAAAAAGCTTGATCTGCGCTTAAAAAGCTTGTGTAGCGGCAAGCGTGCCGCCAAGGTGGCGTCCGAAAATTTCCCGAACGGGGAACAACGAGGAGACAGAATATGGCCCAGGCCGCTTCGAAACCGATGACCAAGACCCAGCTCGTCGCCACGCTGGCCGATGAAATGGGCAGCGACAAGAAGACCGCCGCGGCGGCCCTGGACGCGCTTTCGGCCGTCGTGTCGCGCACGGTCGCCGAAGGTGGTGCCGTCACCCTGCCGGGCATCGGCAAGGTTGCCTGCCGCACCCGCCCCGAGCGTCAGGTCCGCAATCCGCAGACCCAGGAAATGATGACCAAGCCCGCCGACAAGGTGGTCAAGGTCACCATCGCCAAGGCGCTGAAGGACAGCGTGAACGCCTGATCCCGGCTTTTTGCCGCATAAGGGGCCGCGCATGACCTGCGCGGCTTCTGTCATTTCCGGGCCTTGCCTGGATCGTGGCCCTTGCGCCCGCCGGCCCATCTGCTAGCCCATGGGGGCAAGGGCAGGGGGGCGACATGGATTTCAGGGCCATTCTGATGGGTTTCGGCTTTGCGGTCCTTTGGGCCTCGGCCTTCACCTCGACGCGCATGATCGTCACGGCCGCCCCGCCGCTGACCGCGCTGGTGATCCGGTTCGGCCTCTCTGCCATGGTGGCGATCCCGCTGGCCCGCGCCATGGGCCAGAGCTGGCGCCTGAGCCGGGCCGAATGGCGCACGGTGATCCTGTTCGGCCTGTGCCAGAACGCGCTTTACCTGGGGTTCAGCTGGGTTGCCATGCAATATGTCGAGGCGTCGGTCTCGGCCATCATCGCCTCGATGATGCCGCTGGTCGTCGCCTTCCTGGGCTGGCTGCTTTACGGCGAACGGCTGCGCTCCATCGCCGTGGCCGGGCTGGTCGCGGGCGTGGCCGGCGTCACGCTGATCATGGGGGTGCGGCTTCAGCACGGGCTGGACGTGCCGGGGGTGATCCTGTGCCTGATCGGCATGGTGGCGCTGACCTTCGCCACGCTGGCGGCGCGCGGGGCCGGGGGCAGCCGCAACATGATGATGCTGGTCGGCCTGCAAATGGCCGTCGGTGCCGCCCTGCTGCTGGTCCCGGCGGTGCTGATGGAATGGGGCCGCCCGGTGGAATGGAGCGCCGGCCTGCTCTGGGCCTTTGCCTATACGGTGATCGCGCCCGGCATCGGCGCGACCTGGCTGTGGTTCCGGCTGGTCAACCGCATCGGCGCGGTTCGGGCGGCGACCTTTCATTTCCTGTCGCCGATCTTCGGCGTCGCCATTGCCGCCGCGCTTCTGGGCGAGCGGTTCGGCACCTCGGACGTGGTCGGTGCGCTGATCGTGGCGGCGGGCATCCTGATGGTGCAGCTGGCCAAGCTGCCCGCGGCGGCGCCTCAGCCGTCGATCCCTGCCGCCCGCGCCATCGAGGGGCGGGACTGAATCCGCTGCGCCCATGCGTCGATGGCGGGGGTTCGCGGCATGTCCGTGCCAAAGAACAGCAAGGGGCTGGCGATCAGCAGGTCGGCGGCCGAGAAGCGGTCGCCCAGCAGCCAGGGCTGCTGGCCCAGCACTTCGTCCAGCTGCCGGATCGCGGTGTCGTAATCGCGGAAGGTCGCCATCAGGGCCGGATGCTCGATCTTGAAGAAGTTCAGGATCGCCACCGGCTCCAGAACCCCCTGATACCAGCTGAGCCAGCTCAGATACTGGCCGCGCCCCGGATCGCCCGGCAGCGGACCCAGCCCCGCCTCGGGGAACATATCGGTCAGATACAGCATGATGGCGCCCCGTTCGCGCACGTGATCCGCGCCATTGACCAGATAGGGCACCTTGCCCTCGGGATGCGGGTTCGCCGGGTCGCGCCCGCCCGAGCCGTCCTGACGCGGGATCGTCACCTGGCGGATCTCGACCTTGTCGAGGATGCCCAGCTCCGCCAGCAGCACGAGGATGGTCGAGGAGCGGCTTTTCGGGGCGTGGTATAGGGTCAGCATCTTGGCCTCCTGCATTGATGGGGGCAGAATGGCGCAGGCCCCCTGACAGAAGGTGACAGCATGTCCCGCACCGACCGGCTGATGCGCCTGATGGACGCGCTGCGCCGCCTGCCCGCGCCGGTGACGGCCGCGCGGCTGGCCGAGGAGACCGGCGTCTCGCGCCGCCAGCTTTACCGCGACATCGCCACGCTGCGCGCCGGCGGCGCGTTGATCGACGGCGAGGCGGGGCTGGGCTATGCGCTGACCGAAGACCCCGCCCTGCCGCCGCAAAGCTTTTCGCGGCTGGAGATCGAGGCGCTGCTGCTCGCCGTCTCGGGCCTGCGCAGCTTGGGCGATCCCGAACTGACCCGCGCGGGCGAGGATGCGCTGGCCCGCATCATCGCCACCCTGCCCGAAAGCCAGGGCCGCCATGCCATGCACACCACCATGCGGCTGTTTCGCGAGCCGGCGCAGCGTCCCAGCCCGCAGGTGGACATGGCGCTGCTGCGCCAGGCCCTGTGGGAGGAGCGCAGCCTGGTCATCGACTATCTGGACCTGCAGGGCCGGGCCAGCACGCGCGAGATCTGGCCGCTGGGCATGTCCTACAGCGACAATCACATGATGTTGCTGGCGCATTGCCGGCTGCGGCAGGATTTCCGCACCTTCCACATCCCGCGCATCCAGGCCATGCGGCCGGGCGGCGAAAGCTTCCGGCCGCGCCGCGTGGCCCTGGTGCGGGAATACGTCTTGCGGCCCTGCGCTACGCGGCTGCAACCGGGGTGAAGATCGCGGTCGCCCGGTCGCAGCGGTAATGCGCCAGGTGATCGGCGGCGTGTTCGGCCAACTCGCAGACGGCATCCAGGATCGCCTCGATTTCGGCACGCGGGGCGGCCCAGCACAGGTTCAGCCGCACGAAGCCCGGCTTCTCGATCTCGTCCCCGGCCAGGATCGCGGCGCGCAGCCGGGCCGAGGCCTCGGGGCCCAGCCCCAGCAGGTGATGGACATAGGGCCCGGCGCAGGCGCAGCCGCCGCGCGCCTGCACGCCGTAAAGGTCCGACAGCATCCGCGTCGCCAGTTGCTGATGGACAAAGCCGCCCCGCCCGTCGCGGATGCGGAAGCTGAAAAACGGCAGGCGCGGCGCGTCCAGGTTGCCCAGCAACTCGATCCTCGGATGGTTCCGCAGCCGCGCCATCCCCAGCGCCAGCCATTCGGCATGGCGCGCGTCGATGCGTTCCTCTCCCACGGCGGCCTTGGTCAGGAAGACCAGCGCGGCGCGGATGTCGCCGATCACGTTCGGGGTGCCGCCTTCCTCGCGCGCCTCCAGCGACAGGGCATAGTCGTGGCCCTCGGGCGAGACGAAGCGCACCGTGCCGCCGCCGGGCAGGGTGGGGCGGTCCGCCAGCACCGCGTCGCGGCGCAGGATCAGGACGCCCGAGGCGCCCGGCCCGCCGATGAACTTGTGCGGCGAGATCACCACCGCATCCATGCCCAGCCGCATGTCGATCGGCAGATAGGGCGCGCCGCCGGCATGGTCCCAAACCACCTTGGCCCCAGCCGCCTTCAGGATGCGCGTGACCTCGGCCACGTCAGTCAGCGTGCCGGTGACATTCGAGGTGGCCGAGAAGCTGCCGATCACCGGCCCTTCGGCGCGGTCCAGCGCCGCGCGCAGCGCCGCGAGGTCCGGCCCGCCGGTGGCGGCTTCGGGGATGGTCACGACCTCGGCGCCGCTTTCGCGCCAGGGCAGGATGTTCGAGTGATGCTCGTAAGGCCCGATCAGCACCGTGGCCCCCGGCCCCGCGCCCAGCAGGTACACCAGCCGGTTGATGGCCTGCGTCGCACCCGAGCCGGTAAAGATCACCGCATGTTCGGCGCCGGCATGGGTGCAGAATCCGATCACCTCGCGCGCGGCGCGGCGCATCCGGGTCATGATGCCGCCGCAATGGCTGGCCTCGGTATGGCTGTTGGCATACCAGGGCAGGACATTCTCCATCACCCAGTCCTCGATGGGCCGCAGCGCCCGGCCCGAGGCAATGTAATCGGCATAGATCATCCGCCGCGGCCCGAAGGGGCCGTCGATCACCGCGTCGCGGCCGATCACGCCGTCATGGATTACCTGCATCGGGTCGTCGCCCAGCCGGGCAAGGTAGCTGTCGAAAGGCGGCATCGGATTCCTCGTCTTTATGCGCGAATCTTGACCCGCAACGGCCGAGGAATCATTCTGAATGTCTGCCAATATGCCGGATTTTGGTTGTCAAATGAACGATAAAACTCTCATTATTGATGAAATCGACAACCGCCTGCTGGCGCTGCTGCAGCGCGATGCCAGCCTGTCCCAGCGCGAGCTGGCCGAGCGGGTGGGCCTGTCGCAGAACGCCTGCTGGCGGCGCTTGCAGCGGCTGACCGAGGCCGGGGTGCTGCAAGGCAGCCGCGCGGTCATCGACGCCACGGCGCTGGGGCTGGGGCTGACGGTGTTCATCATGATCCGCACCCGCCATCACGACGACGCCTGGGCGCGGCGCTTTCGCGCCCGGATCGAGTCGTTGCCGCAGATCACCGAGTTCCACCGCATCGGCGGCGAATGGGACTACATGGCCAAGGCGGTGGTGGGCGGCATGGCGGGCTATGACGCGCTTTACAAGCAGCTGATCGCAGACATGGATCTGGAACGCGTCACCGGCGTTTTCTCGATGGAGACGATCTTTGAGGGCCGGCCGCTGTCTCCGGCTTGATTTTCACGAAATGTTCTACATCTTCGGGTCATGCGCGCCGATTCCATCCTGTTCCCGACCGAAGCCGGCCTTTTCTGCCCCGAGGGCGGCTTTCACATCGACCCGCTGAAGCCGGTCGAGCGCGCGCTGATCACGCACGGCCATTCCGACCATGCCCGCTTCGGCCATGGCGCGGTCATGGCCACGGCCGAAACGCTGGAGATCATGCGGCTGCGCATGGGCGACGGCTTCGCGGGCTCGGTCCAGGTGGCTGAAGGGGAAACCCGCATCGGCGGCGTCACCGTGGGATTCCACCCGGCCGGGCATGTGCTGGGCTCAAGCCAGATCGCCGTCGAGGCGGGGGGCTGCCGTATCGTCGTCTCGGGCGATTACGCGCGCCAGCCGAACCCGACCTGCGCGCCCTTCGAGCCGGTGCCCTGCGATGTCTTCGTGACCGAGGCGACCTTCGGCCTGCCGGTGTTCCGCTTTCCCGACCCGGCGGTGCAGGTGGAAAAGCTGCTCTCCAGCATGGCCGAGTTTCCCGACCGCCCGCATCTGGTCGGCGCCTATGCGCTGGGCAAGGCGCAGCATGTCATCGCCCTGATGCGAGAGGCCGGCTATGACGCGCCCATCGCCATCCATGGCGCGTTGAAGGTGCTGTGCGATTTCTATGCGGCCCGCGGTGTCGATCTGGGCGCGCTGGTGCCGGCCACCGCCGAGGATGTGGCGGCGCAGCTGGTGATCGCGCCGCCATCGGCATTCGCCAGCCCCTGGGTGCAGCGGTTCCGCGACCCGGTGATCGGCTTCGCCTCGGGCTGGATGGCGGTGCGCGCCCGCGCCCGCCAGCGCGGGGTGGAACTGCCGCTGGTCGTCAGCGATCATGTGGACTGGCCCGCGCTGACAGGCACGCTGGCGGAACTGGCGCCCGCCGAGGTCTGGGTCACGCATGGCGCCGAGGACGGCGTGATCCGCTGGTGCGAATTGGCGCAGATCCCGGCCCGGCCGCTGCGGCTGGTGGGTTACGAGGACGAGGCGGAATGAAAGCCTTTGCCGCCCTGCTGGAGCGGCTGGCCTTCACGCCGGCGCGCAATGCCAAGCTGCAGCTTTTGCAGCATTATCTGGAACGCACCCCGGACCCCGATCGCGGCTGGGCCCTGGCGGCGCTGACCGGCGACCTGGAATTGCGCCGGGTTACGCCCTCGCTTCTGCGCGGGCTGGCGGCCGAGCGGGTCGACGACCAGCTTCTGGCGCTGAGCTATGATTTCGTCGGCGACCTGGCCGAAACCATCGCGCTGATCTGGCCCGAGGGCGCCGAGGACGACCCCTCGCTGGCCCAGGCGGTGGCATTGTTGCAGGGCACCGGCAAGGCGGCGCTGCCCGGCGCCATTGCCGGCATGCTGGACCGGCTGGGCCCGTCCGAGCGGCTGGCCTTCCTGAAGCTCGCCACCGGCAACCTGCGCGTCGGCGTCTCGGCCCGCATGGCGCGGATGGCGCTGGCGGGCATGGGCACGCCCTCGGTCCCCGAGATCGAGGAGATCTGGCACGGGCTCGCGCCACCCTATGCGGCCCTGTTCGGCTGGCTGGGCGGCGGGGCGCGGCCGGACAGCGCGGCGCTGGCGCCGTTCCGCCCGGTGATGCTGTCCACGCCGACCGATCTGGACGAGCTGCGCGCGCTGGACCCCGGCGCGTATTTCGCGGAATGGAAATGGGACGGCATCCGCGTGCAGGCGGTCAGCGAAGGCGGCATGCGGCGGCTGTATTCCCGCACCGGCGAGGATATCTCGCATGCCTTTCCCGACGTCATCGAGGCGATGGAGTTCGAGGGCAGCGCGGATGGCGAGCTGATCGTGCGCCGCGAGGGCGCGGTCGCGCCCTTCGGCGAGCTGCAGAAGCGGCTGAACCGCAAGACCGTCGGCAAGGGGTTGCTGGCCAGCCATCCGGCGGGCTTGCGGCTTTACGACCTGCTGCTGTGGGAGGGCCGCGACCTGCGCGCCGAGCCGCTGGAGATGCGCCGCGCGGTGCTGGAGGCGGTGGATTTCGGCACCCGCATCGACATTTCGCCGCTGCTGGATTTCGCCTCGTGGGAGGATCTGGCCGCGCTGCGCGCCGACCCGCCCGCCGCCGTCATCGAGGGGGTGATGATCAAGCGCCGTGACAGCGCCTATGTCGCCGGCCGGCCGCGCGGACCCTGGTTCAAGTGGAAGCGCGACCCGATGGTGGTCGATGCGGTGCTGATCTACGCGCAGCGGGGTCATGGCAAGCGCTCGGGCTTTCATTCCGACTTCACCTTCGGCCTGTGGGATGGCGGCGAGCTGGTGCCGGTCGGCAAGGCCTATTTCGGCTTTACCGATGCCGAGCTGCGCGAGCTGGACCGTTTCGTGCGCCAGAACACCGTCGAGCGTTACGGGCCCGTCCGGGCGCTGGCGCCGAAACTGGTGGTCGAGGTGGCCTTCGAGGGGCTGAACCGCTCGACCCGGCACCGTTCGGGCGTGGCGATGCGCTTTCCCCGCATCAGCCGCATCCGCTGGGACAAGCCGGCGGCCGAGGCGGACCACTTGGAAACGCTCGAGGCGATGCTGTGATCCTGCCGCCCGAGTTCCAGGACTGGTTCGCCCGCCAGGGCTGGCAGCCGCATCCGCATCAGCTGGCGCTGCTGGCGGCGACCGGCGACAGCCTGCTGATCGCGCCGACCGGCGGCGGCAAGACGCTGGCGGGGTTTCTGCCCTCGCTGGTGGAGCTGGCGCAGGCGGCGCGGCCGGATGGGTATTTGGAAAACAGAGAAGGCCGAAAGGGTCTGCATACGCTCTATGTCTCGCCGCTGAAGGCGCTGACCGCCGATATCGGCCGCAACCTGGCGCGGCCGGTGGCGGAGCTGGGGCTGGGGGTGCGGGTCGAGGACCGGACGGGCGATACCGGGCAGAGCCAGCGCCGCCGCCAGCGCGTCGATCCGCCCGAGATCCTGCTGACCACGCCCGAGAGCCTGGCGCTGATGCTGAGCTATCCCGAGGCGCCGGCGATCTTCGGCGGCTTGCGCCGGGTGGTGCTGGACGAATTGCATGCCTTGGCGGAAAGCAAGCGCGGCGACCAGCTGATGCTGGGGCTGGCCCGGCTGCGGCAGCTTGCGCCCGGGTTGCGGGTGACGGGGCTGTCGGCGACGGTCGAGGATCCGCAGGCTTTGGCGGGGTTCATGGCCGGGGCCGCGCCGGTGACGGTGGTCGAGGCCGATCCCGGCCCCGATCCCGACATCGCCATGCTGCCCACCGCCCGGCCCGCGCCCTGGTCGGGCGGCGGCGGGCATCATGCCATCCCCGAGGTGCTGGCGGCGATCCGCGAGGCCCGCACCACCATCATCTTCATCAACACCCGCGCCCAGGCCGAGCTGTTCTTCCAGGCGCTCTGGGCCGCGAATGACGAGAACCTGCCCATCGGCTTGCACCATGGCAGCCTGGCGCGCGAGCAGCGGGCCCGGGTCGAGGCGGCGATGGCGGCGGGCGCATTGCGCGCCGTGGTCGCGACCGGCAGCCTGGACCTGGGCATCGACTGGGGCGCTGTCGATCTGGTGATCCAGGTCGGTGCGCCCAAGAACGTCAAGCGGCTGGTGCAGCGCATCGGGAGAGCGAACCATCGCTACAATGCGCCCTCGAAGGCGCGGATCGTGCCGGCGAACCGCTTCGAGCAGATCGAATGCGTCGCGGCGCTGGAGGCGGTGCGCGAACGCGACCTGGACGGCGATCCGCGCGGGCCGGGGCCCTTGGACGTGCTGTGCCAGCATATCGGGCTTACCGCCTGCGCTGCGCCCTTCGACGCCGATACGCTTTATGCCGAGGTGGTGACGGCCGGCCCCTATCGCGGCCTGACGCGGCCGGATTTCGACGCCTGCCTGGATTTCGCCGCGACCGGGGGCTATGCCTTGCGTGCCTATGACCGCTGGCAGCGGTTGGTGCTGCGGGGCGGGCTGTGGCAGCTGCGCGATCCGCGGGCCGCGAAGCTCTTGCGCATGAATGTCGGCACCATCGTCGAGGCCGAGATGGTGAAGGTCCGGCTGCGCGGCCGCGGCGGCGTGCCGCTGGGCGAGGTCGAGGAGGGTTTCGCCGCCAGCCTGACCCCAGGCGACAGCTTCTTGATCGGCGGCCGGGTGGTGCGCATGGACGCCATGCGCGAGATGGTGATCGAGGTCACGCCAGACCCCACCCGGCAGCCCAAGATCGCGGTCTATTCCGGCGTCAAGCTGGCCATGTCCACGCAGCTTTCGCATCGCGTGCTGGCGCTGATCGGCGATCCGGCGCGGTACGGTGCCTTGCCGGCGCAGACGCGGGAATGGCTGGGCTTGCAGGCCGCGGTCTCGGCCCTGCCGGAGCCGGGGCTGCTGCTGTCGGAAAGCTTTCCCCATGCCGGGCTGTGGTATTTCGCGCTTTACGGCTTTGCCGGGCGCAATGCCCTGCAGACGCTGGGCCTCTTGCTGACCCGCGAGATGGAGGAGGAGGGGCTGGGCCCCTTGGGCTTCCTGTCCACCGATTACGCGCTGCTGGTCTGGTCGCTGGACGCGGTGCGCGATCCCGCGCCGCTCTTGGACCGGGCGCGGTTGCGGGCGGGCCTGGGCGACTGGCTGGGCGGGAATGCGGTGATGAAGCGCAGCTTTCGCAATGTCGCCACCGTCGCCGGGCTGATCCAGCGCAACATGCCCGGCCAACGCAAGAGCGGGCGGCAGGCGACATTCTCCAGCGACATCCTTTACGACACCTTGCGCAAATACGACCCCGGCCACCTGATGCTGCGCATCACCGCCGAGGAGGCGGGGCGGGGCCTTGTCGATTTCGGCCGGATCGAGGAGATGCTGGACCGCTCGCCCCGGCGCGAGCATCGGATGCTGGACCGCGTCTCGCCCATGGCCGCGCCCTTGCTGCTGGAGGTCGGCCGGGTGCCGATCCGCGGCGAGGGCCGCGAGCGGCTGGCGCAGATCGAGGCCGAGGCGCTGATGGCCGAGGCCGGGCTGGAAGGGATCGCATGAGCGGATACGCCTTTGATTTCCATGGGCTGCGTCTGGAGGCGCGGGCCTCTGGCGCGCTGTGGTGGCCGGAAGGCGCGGTGCTGGTCGTGGCCGACCTGCACCTGGGCAAGTCCGAGCGCATGGCCCGGCGCGGCGGCCCGCTGTTGCCGCCCTATGAGGGGTTGGCGACGCTGGAGCGGCTGGCGGATGAGGTTGCGGCGCTGGACCCGCGGGCGGTGATCAGCCTGGGCGACGGTTTCGACGACCTGGCGGCGGCCGAGGCGCTGGACCCGCTGGTCGCGGCCGCCCTGTCGCGGCTGGCGCAGGGGCGGGACTGGGTCTGGATCGGCGGCAACCATGACCCCGGCGCGCCGGCGGGCCTGCCGGGCCGGGCGGCGGACAGCCTGCGGCTGGGCCGGGTCGCGTTGCGGCACCAGGCGGGGCAGGGGCCGGACATATCGGGCCATTTCCACCCCGCCGTGCGGCTGGCCGGAGAGCGGCGGCGCGCCTTCCTGCTGGGCGGTGATCACCTGTTGCTGCCGGCCTTCGGCGCCTATACCGGCGGGCTTTTACAGGACGATCCGGCGCTGGCGGCGCTGGTGCCGCAGGGGCTGGCCATAGCCTGCGGCGCCCGCGCCATCCCGCTGCCGCTGGGCCGCCGGCGGTCGTGAGAAACGAAAAAGAGCCGCCCCAGGGCGACCCTTTCCCGTCCGCGGAGCCGGATCAAGCGTCCGGGTCAGAACTTGAAGTTCAGACCCAGCTTCAGGTTGTGATAGTCGGGAGTGGCATTGGTGTCGAAAGTGCCGTCCGATAGGTTTTCCGTGCCGAAATTTGCATATTCGTATTCGCCGGTCAGCGACATGCGGTCGGTAAGCTTCTTTTCGGCACCCAGGCCGACGACATAGCCGGTTTTCGAGTAATCGTCGCGGATGGCGGCGCCATTGCCGGTGATCGAATACTCGACCTTGGCGCGGGCCACGCCGGCGATCCCGTAAAGCAGGACGTCGCTGTTCAGCACATAGCCGGTCTTCAGCCGCAGGGCGAGCAGGTTCTTGACCTTGGATTCGGCGTCATAGCCGGCGGTCGAGAAGCTGTCCTTCACGTTGCCGGCTTCGAAGCCCAGTTCCGGGCCGATGACCCAGCGGTCGCGCTGCCAGCGATAGCCCAGGCGGACGCCGGCATTGGCGCCGCCCAGCTCCAGCTTGTCGACGGTGGTGCCGTTGACGCCGACAGCATCGTCGCCTGCGAAAGCATAGCCCAGCGTCAGGCCGGCATAGCCGCCCGCCCATTCACCGGCGGGGGCTTCGACGACCGGGGCAGTGACGTCGCTGTCAACGATCGGCGGTGTAAAACCTCCCGCATTCGCGGCCAAGGTTGTGCCAAGGGTCAGCGACGCCGCGACCGCAACGGTGAGGGGAGCTTTTACAGAAACAGCGCACATGTCCAAATCTCCTATGCGTGACGCCCGGGAAGTCCAAAATCCCCGGCATCAAAATCGTTCAACAACTAGGCTTGCGGTCGGAGGGCCGCAAGCGGCGCCTGAAAGCGCCGCCGCTTTATGGCGCAGCTCGCGACATGATAGCAACAATAAAACCAAAGATCGTGTCAAATCTGGTGATTCTGCGACATCATGGAATGTCGTTAAGCCTCATATGTCCAGATTCTCCACGCTCAGGGCGTTCTGCTGGATGAAATCGCGGCGCGGTTCGACCACATCGCCCATCAGCTTGGTGAAGATGTCGTCGGCCTCGGACAGATCCTCGATACGCACCTGCAGCATGGTCCGCGCCGCCGGGTCCAGCGTGGTTTCCCACAGCTGCTCGGGGTTCATCTCGCCCAGGCCCTTGTAGCGTTGCAGCGACAGGCCCTTTTCGCCCTCCAGGAAGATGGCCTGCAGCAGGCTCATCGGGCCGTGGATCGGGATGCCGCGATCCTTGCGGATCAGCTGCGCGGTCTGGCCATAGACCTCGTGCAGCGCATCGGTCATGGCGCCCAGCCGCCGGCTTTCGGCGCTGCGCAGCATCGGGCCGTCCAGGGTGCGGCTTTCCTCGACGCCCCGTAGCAGCCGGGTCAGGCGGATGCCGGCATCCTGGGTCGGGCGGCCGGTCCAGCCGCGCTCGTATTCCTCGGCGATCAGGTCCAGCCGCTGGGCCACGGCATTGGCCACGCCCTGCGCATCGGCATCGACCCGGCCCTGCACCAGCGCGCCGGCGATGGCGGCCTGCTCGGTGATATGGGGCGGGTAATGCGTCGGATAGGCGCGCAGGATGCGGCGCACGGTGCGCGCCTCCTCGACCACGCGGGCCAGGTCGGCGCCGGTCAGGGTCTCGCCATGGCCAAGCCGCAGGCTGGCGCCGTCGATGCCCTGTTCGATCAGGTAATCCTCAAGCGCCGCCTCGTCCTTCAGATAGACCTCGGAGCGGCCGCGGCTGACCTTGTAGAGCGGCGGCTGGGCGATATAGAGATGCCCGGCCTCGATCAGATCCGGCATCTGCCGGAAGAAGAAGGTCAGCAGAAGCGTGCGAATATGCGCGCCGTCCACGTCGGCATCGGTCATGATGACGATCTTGTGATAGCGCAGCTTGTCCAGGTTGAACTCGTCGCGCCCGATTCCGGTCCCCAGCGCGGTGATCAGCGTGCCGATCTGGTCGCTGCTGAGCATCCGGTCGAAGCGCGCCCGTTCCACGTTCAGGATCTTGCCGCGCAGGGGCAGCACCGCCTGGTTCTGGCGCGAGCGGCCCTGCTTGGCCGAGCCGCCGGCCGAGTCGCCCTCGACGATGAACAACTCGGACAGCGCCGGATCCTTTTCCTGGCAATCCGCCAGCTTGCCGGGCAGGCTGGCCACGTCCATCGCCGTCTTGCGCCGGGTCAGCTCGCGCGCCTTGCGCGCCGCCTCGCGGGCCAGCGCGGCTTCGATGATCTTGCCCAGGATCGACTTGGCCTCGGCGGGGTTTTCCTCGAACCATTCGGCCAGCTTCTCGCCCACCAGCCCCTCGACCGCCGGACGCACCTCGGATGAGACCAGCTTGTCCTTGGTCTGGCTGGAGAATTTCGGGTCCGGCACCTTGACCGACAACACGCAGGTCAGCCCCTCGCGCGCGTCGTCGCCGGTGAAATCGACCTTTTCCTTGCGCGCCTGGGCATTGGTCTGCGCGTAATTGTTGATGACGCGGGTCAGCGCGCCGCGGAAGCCGGCCAGATGCGTGCCGCCGTCGCGCTGCGGGATGTTGTTGGTGAATGGCAGCACGGTCTCGTGATAGCTGTCGTTCCACCACATCGCCACCTCGATGCCGATGCCGCCGCGCTCGCCGGTGATGAAGATCGGCTCGGGCATGACCGGGGTCTTCGAGCGGTCGATGAACTTCACGAATTCCCGCACGCCGCCTTCGTAGTAAAGCTCGGTCCGCAGCGGTTCGGCATGGCGCTCATCCTCCAGGATGATGCGCACGCCCGAGTTCAGGAAGGCCAGTTCCCGCAGCCGGTTCTCCAGTACCTTGTAGCTGAAGTCGCGATTCGAGAAGGTGCCGTCCGCCCGGTCCTCCCTCGACGAGGCCAGGAAGCGCACCTCGGTGCCCTTTTCGCCCGGCTCGGCATCGCCGACCACGCGCAGGTGCTCGACGGTGTCGCCGTTCTCGAAGCGGGCGTAATGTTCTTTGCCGTTGCGCCAGATGCGCAGCTCCAGCCAGTCCGACAACGCATTGACGACCGAGACGCCGACCCCGTGCAACCCGCCCGAGACCTTGTAGCTGTTCTGGTCGAACTTGCCGCCGGCATGCAGCTGGGTCATGATGACCTCGGCCGCCGAGACGCCCTCGGTCGGGTGCATGTCCACCGGAATGCCGCGGCCGTTGTCGCGCACCGAGACGCTGCTGTCGGCGTGGATCTTGACCCGCACGAAATCGGCATGACCGGCCAGCGCCTCGTCGATGCCGTTGTCCACGACCTCATAGACCATGTGATGCAGGCCCGAGCCGTCGTCGGTATCGCCGATATACATGCCGGGACGCTTGCGCACCGCTTCCAGGCCCTTGAGAACCTTGATGGAATCGGCGCCGTAATCGGAGGTCTGGGGGGCGGGTTCGGTCATTGTCTTCTTATCCTGCCTTGGACCCGCATCTTATAGTGTGCGCGGCAGGGAATGTCACGGGAAAGCCACAAGATTTAGCGGCTTCCCACCTGCCGGCGCCCCGCCATGCCCGCCACGCCGCACGCCCGGCCGTCCCGCGGGAAACCCCCGGCTTCTTCGTTCCCCAAATACCCATGCCGGCGGCGCGGCCAGGCCCATGCCGGGCCGATCTCTCCCGGCTTTCGCCGTTTTCCAGGTACTCATGCCGGCGGCTCAAGCCAGCCCGTCCTCGTCCAGCAGGGTGCGGGTGTCGGGGCTCTCGATCTCGATCACCCACAGGTCGGGGTCGCGGGCGATGTTGCGGGCGATCTCGGCGTCGATCTCGGGCTCCCCGGCCTCGTTCAGCCGCAGCCAGAGCCGCCGGTCGGTCTCGAAATCCCATTCCCGGACCCAGAGGCTGGCGCGGCGGTCCAGCGTGGCGCATTTCACCATGACGCTGCCGGCGGTGTCGTCGCCATGCCGGGTGACATAGGCCGGGATGCCGGCCAGACCCAGCCGGCGCAGATAGGCCGCGACCCAGATGCCGGCGGCCAGCCGCGGCTCAGGCATCGCCGTCGCGGAAGTCGAGGCCCATCTCGTTGTAGCGCTCGGCCTCGTCCAGCCAGTTCTCGCGCACCTTCACCTGCAGGAACAGGTGGACGGGGCGGCCCATGAACTCGGCCAGCTCGGCCCGTGCCGCCTGGCCGACGGCCTTGATCGTCTCGCCGCCCTTGCCCAGCACGATGCCCTTGTGGCCGGGGCGGGCGACATAGACGATCTGGTCGACGCGGGCAGAACCGTCCTTGCGCTCCTCCCATTTCTCGGTCTCGACCGTCAGCTGATAGGGAATTTCCTCGTGCAGGCGCAGGGTCAGCTTTTCGCGGGTGATCTCGGCGGCGATCATGCGCATCGGCAGGTCGGCCACCTGGTCCTCGGGGTAAAGCCAGGGGCCCTCGGGCACCTGCCCGGCCAGCCATTCCAGCAGGTCGTCGCAGCCATGGCCTTTTTCGGCCGAGATCATGAAGGTGCGGGTAAAGTCGAAACCCGCATTCAGCTGTTGCGACAGCGCCAGCAGCGCTTCGGATTTCACCCGGTCGATCTTGTTGATGACCAGCGCCACCGGGGTCTGGCCGGCATGCTGGCGCAGGTTGTCGATGATCGCCTGCGCGCCGTCGGTCAGCCCGCGATGCGCCTCGATCAAGAGCAGGATCACATCGGCATCGGCCGCGCCCCCCCAGGCTGCCTTGACCATGCTGCGATCCAGCCGCCGGCGCGGGCGAAAGATGCCGGGCGTATCGACGAACACGATCTGGCTGTCGCCCTGCATGGCGATGCCGCGGATGCGGGCGCGGGTGGTCTGCACCTTGTGGGTCACGATCGAGACCTTGGCCCCGACCATGCGGTTCAGCAGGGTGGATTTGCCGGCATTCGGCTCGCCGATCAGGGCGACGAAGCCCGCGCGTGTCTGGGTCATGGCGTTCTTTCGATCTGTTCCAGCATTGCCGCGGCGGCGGCCTGTTCGATGCTGCGCTTGGTGCCCCTGCCGCTGGCAGCGGCCTCGCGGCCGTCGTCCAGCCGGACGGTGATCTGGAATTCCGGCGCATGGTCGGGGCCGCTGCGCGCGGTCTGGACATAGCGCGGCGGGCTCATGCCCTGCGCCTGTGCCCATTCCTGAAGCGCGGTCTTGGCGTCGCGGGCGTCGGTCTGGACATTGGCCAGCCGCCCGGCCCAAAGGGCCAGGACGACCCCGCGCGCCGCCTCGAAGCCGGCGTCGAGATAGACGGCGGCGATCACCGCCTCCATCGCATCGGCTAGCAGCGCCTCCTTGCGCCGTCCGCCCGACAGCATCTCGGAGCGGCCGAGCTTCAGCACCTCGCCCAGCCCGATCTCGCGGGCGACCGCGGCGCAGGTCTCGCCCTTGACGAGCGCGTTGTAGCGCGGGGCAAGCTGGCCCTCGGTCGCGGCGTGGTCGGCGGCGAACAGCGCCTCGGCGATGGTCAGGCCCAGCACGCGGTCGCCCAGGAATTCCAGCCGCTGGTTGTCGGGCCGGGTGGCGCTGGCGATCGAGCCGTGGGTCAGGGCGCGGCGCAGCAGGTCGGGGCGCGAGAATTCGTGCCCCAGCCGTTCCGAGAATGCGCGCAGGTCTGCGGAAATCTTCATGTCGCGATCCTGCCACGGCGCGGGGCGCCGCGGCAATTCTTCCCTTAGTCCACGGCCTTCAGGAACCGGTCCGGCCGCCAGGTCCAGAAATACAGCAGCGACTTGCCGGCCGAGGAGAACATGATCCGGTCGGCGCGCCCGATCAGGTATTCCGCCGGCACCATGCCGACGCCGCCCACCGCCGCCGGCCAGCGCGAGTCGCCGGAATTGTCGCGGTTGTCGCCCAGGAAGAAGTAGTTCCCCTCGGGCACGGTGAACTCGGCCGTATTGTCGCCCGGCCCGTTGTCGAAGATGTTCAGCACATCATGGGTGACGCCGTTCGGCAGCGTCTCGGTATGGCGGTCCTTTTCGCAGGCGCCGCCCTCGGGCACCGGCTCGTTGCGGCATTTCGGCAGGCTTTGCTGCGGGCCCTGCGGGGCATAGGGTTCGGTGAAGGTGCCGGCGGGCTCTTGCGGCACCTCCTGCCCGTTGATCCACAGCACGCCATCCCTCATCTGGATGCGGTCGCCGGGCAGACCGATCACCCGCTTGATGAAATCGTCGCCCCGCGTCGGGTGGCGGAAGACCACGACATCGCCGCGCTCGGGTTCCGAGCCGAGGATACGGCCCGAGATCGGGCAGAGCGCGAAGGGGCAGGAGACCTGCGAATAGCCATAGGCCATCTTGTTCACGAACAGGAAATCGCCGATCAGCAGCGTGTCCTTCATGCTGCCCGAGGGAATCCAGAACGGCTGGAAGAACAGGGTGCGGAACACGCCCGCGATCACCAGCGCCCAGAAGATGGTCTTGACGGTTTCCCAGATGCCGCCATCCTTGCGGGCTTCGCTTTCGGCCATTGATGCCATTCCCTTCATCGGCAAGTCGCGCGTTCATGGGACGCGGCGGGCGGCAAAGTCAAGCCGTGCCGGCTCCGCCGCCATCTGGAAGCGCCTCGATCACCACGAAGGCCTGGGCCCAGGGATGATCGTCGGTCAGCGTCACATGCACCTGCGCGCGGTGGCCGGGCGGCGTCATCGCCGCCAGCCTTTCGGCCGCCCAGCCGGTCAGTTCCATGGCCGGCTGGCCGGTCGCCAGGTTCCTGACCGCCATGTCCTTCCAGCTGATGCCCATGGCGAGCCCGGTCCCCAGCGCCTTGGAGCAGGCCTCCTTGGCCGCCCAACGCTTGGCCAGCGTCGCCGCCTCCTGCCGGCGCCGCGCGGCGAGCGCCAGTTCGCGTTCGGTAAAGACCCGCCGGCGGAAGCGGTCGCCGTGGCGCTCCAGCACCCCGGCGATGCGGTCGATGTTGCAAAGGTCCGAGCCTATGCCGAGAATCATGCGCCTGGTTGGTCCTGTAGTGACATGGGTATTTGGAAAACGGTGAAATCAGCCGCGGGCCGCGTCCATGCGCCGGCGCATCTCGCGGATCGCCGGGCCAAGGCCGAGAAAGACCGATTCGGCGATCAGGAAATGGCCGATGTTCAACTCGCGCAGTTCCGGGATGGCGGCGATGGGGCCGACGGTGTCGAAGGTCAGGCCATGGCCGGCATGGACTTCGAGCCCCAGCAGATGCGCCTGGGCCGCCGCCTTGCGCAGGGCTTCCAGTTCCAGGTCGCGTTCGGACAGCCGTCTTTCGGTGTCGAGGTCGCAATAGGCGCCGGTATGCAGTTCCACCACCGCGGCGCCGATGCGGGCGGCGGCCTCGATCTGTTTCTGTTCGTGGCCGATGAAGAGCGAGATCCGGCAGCCCGCCTCGCGCAGGGGCGCGATGAAATCGGCGAGGAAAGCCTCGTTGCCGGCCACGTCGAGCCCGCCCTCGGTCGTGCGCTCCTCGCGCTTTTCGGGGACGATGCAGACGGCATGCGGGCGGTGGCGCAGCGCGATGGCCTGCATTTCCGCCGTCGCGGCCATTTCCAGGTTCAGCGGCGATTTCAGCGCCGCCATCAGCCGGTCGATATCCGCGTCTGAGATATGGCGGCGATCCTCGCGCAGATGGGCGGTGATGCCGTCGGCGCCGGCCTCCTCGGCCAGTTTTGCCGCGCGTACCGGGTCGGGCCAGGGCGTGCCGCGGGCGTTGCGGATGGTGGCGACGTGGTCGATGTTGACGCCGAGGCGCAGCATGGTTTTCCCCTTGTGGATTTTGAGGCAGGTTAGAGTTTTGCCGGCGCAAGTCCAGATGCCGCCACCCACCAGCCGGGATTGGCGCCGGCGATGCGGGCGCGGGCGGCCTGGGCCGCGGCGGCGCTGGCGAAAAGTCCGAAGCAGGTCGCGCCCGAGCCCGACATGCGGGCAAGTGCCGCGCCCTCGGCACGGATCGCGGCGAGGCAATGGGCGATCTCGGGCATCAGGGCGATGGCCGGCGTCTCGAGGTCGTTGCGGCAGCCGTGCAGGAAGGCGATCAGGGTGCCGGCGTCGGGAAAATCCGGCAGCGGCTCGGGCAGGGGCGGGTTCTCGCGCTGCGCCAGGGCCTTGAATACCGCGGGCGTGGCCAGGCCGCGGCCGGGATTGACCAGCAGCACATGCAGATCCGGCAGGGGCGGCAGCGGCGTCAGGATCTCGCCCAGCCCCTGCATCCGTACCGGCAGGCTGGCGAGGCAGGCGGGCAGGTCGGCGCCCAGCACCTCCGGCCGCTCGGGGCGGGCGTCGAGCGCGCGCAGCACTGCCGCCGCATCGGCCGAGCCGCCGCCGATGCCCGAGGCCAGCGGCAGGTTCTTTTCCAGGGTGATCCGCGCCTCGCGCCCGGCCAGCCGCGCTGCGCGCAGGCAAAGGTTGTCCGGCTCGGCCGCGAGACCCTGCGCGAAGGGGCCGGTCAGGCTGAGCGACAGGGGACCGGGCGCCACCGTGACCCGGTCGCCCAGGTCCAGGAACACCACCAGCGAATCGAGCAGGTGATAGCCGTCCGGGCGGCGGCCGGTCACATGCAGGCACAGGTTCAGCTTGGCGGGCGCGGCCTCGTGCCGGGGCAGGGGCATGGCTCAGTCGGCCCTGGCCGGTTCCGGGGCGCGGCTCTCGGGGCGGCGGCCGCCGGCGGCCCTTTCCTCGTCCAGCACCGCATCGAGGCCGCGTTCCAGCTTGGTGCGGATGCGCTGGGCATCGGCCTCGGTTTCCGGCTTCAGCGACAGGGCGCGGTGCCATTGGATCTCGGCCTCGCGCTCGCGGCCGACCATCCAGTAGATGTCGCCCATGTGGTCGTTGACCAGCGAATCGCTGGCCATCGCCGCCACCGCGCGCTCCATCGGCGCCACCGCCTCCTGGTAGCGGCCGAGGCGGAAATAGGCCCAGGCCAGCGAATCGAGGATATAGCCGTCGTCCGGGCGCAGCTCGACCGCGCGCTGGATCAGTTCCAGCGCCTCGTCCAGCTTTTCGTTGCGGTCCACCAGGCTGTAGCCCAGGTAGTTCAGCACCTGCGGCGAATCGGGGCGGATCTTCAGCGCGGCGCGGAAATCCGCCTCGGCCCTGGGGAACTGGCCCGAGCGCTCCAGCGCGATGCCGCGGGCGTAAAGCGGAAACCAGCGCGCCTCGGGGCTCTTGTCGTCGAGCAGTTCCAGCGCCTTGTCATAGGCCGGGACGGCGGGGGCGAACTTGTCCTGCTGGCGCAGCATGTCGCCCAGCGCGATCCAGCCCTGGGCCAGTTCGGGATGGGCGGCGGTCAGCGACAGCGCGGCCTTTTCGGCATCCTCCAGCCGCTCGGCGCGGGCCAGGGCGTCGATGCGCGACAATTCGGCGACCGGGCGCATGTCGCCCAGTTCGCGCAGGGCCTCGAATTCGCGCTCGGCCAGGTCGAACTGGCCGAAGCCCTGCAAGAGCTGCGCCGCCAGAAGCCGCGCCTCGCCCAGGTCGGGGGCGAGGTATTCGGCCAGCCGGGCATGGATCAGCGCCAGCGGATCGGGCTCGTCGCTGGTGGCCAGGACCGAGCCGAATGTCAGAAACAGCTGCGCCATGCCGTCGGCCGGCCCGCGTGCGGAATCGAAGGGCAGAGTCTCGCCCCGCGCCATGCGGTCGCGCAGGGCGACCAGGTAGGGTTCCTCGGCAAAGCCGGGCGTCGCCTCGATCATGGCGATGGCGTCGCGGTTGCGTTCCAGTTGCGACAGCACCTGGGCACGGGCGATGACGCCCAGGATATGCGCGCCGGTGACGGGATCGGCGAGCAGCAGCTCGGCGCCCTCGAAATCGCCGACACGCGCCTTGGCCAGCGCCAGGTGATAGTTCACCATCGGCGCCGCGCCGCGCAATTCGGCCATTTTCTTGAAGGCGGTCAGCGATTCGCCGGCCTTTCCGGCGCCCAGCAGCGCCCAGGCCCGCATCATGCCGTCGATCAGCATGCCGCCGCCAGGCGTGCCGGCATCGCCTTGGGGCGAGGGGGCGGTGTCGATGGCTTCGATCAGCGCGTCCCAGCGCCCGGCGCGCGCGAGTTCGGCGCGCTGCACCAGCCGCGCCAGTTCCGTGGCGCGGCCCTGGCCGGACATGGTGCCGGAAAGGGCGGTGGCGCGCTCCATCTCGCCGGCCGAGATCAGTGCGACCAGCGCGCTGTCCTGCAGGAAGGGATCGCTGTCGTCATGGGCCAGCGCCTGGAGGTAATAGCGGGCGGCCACGGGATAGTCGTTCTGGATCGCGGCCATGCGCGCGGCCAGATAGGGGCCCGAAAGGCCGCGAATCTCGGGCGCCGCATCCGCGGGGCGATGCGCCGGGCGCTCGCCGTTCGGGGGCTCGGGCTTTTCGGCCTGGGCAAGCGCGGGTGCGGCCATGGCGGCGCCTTGCGGCATCGGCGCGGCGATCAGCGCGATCAGCGCCAGCGGGATCAGTCTTGTCGTCACGGCTTGGGCCCATGTCTCGGCGATTTGCGCAGGCGACCCTAGCCGCCGCCGCGCCGATGGGCAACGCTGCGGCGGGCCGGGCCGGCGCCTGGGCGATCACATATTCGGGTAGTTCGGCCCGTCTCCGCCCTGTGGGGTTGTCCAGTTGATGTTCTGGGAGGGATCCTTGATGTCGCAGGTCTTGCAATGCACGCAGTTCTGGAAGTTGATCTGGAAGCGCGGGCCGCCCTCGCCCTCCAGCACCTCATAGACCCCGGCCGGGCAGTAGCGCGTCGCCGGCTCGGCATAAAGCGGCAGGTTCACCGAAATCGGGATCGAGGCGTCCTTCAGCTTCAGGTGGCAGGGCTGGCTTTCCTCGTGGTTGGTGAAGGAGAACGCCACATTGGTCAGCCGGTCGAAGCTCAGCTTGCCGTCCGGCTTCGGATAGTCGATCGGCTGGAAATCCGCCGCCTTGCCAGTGGCCTCGGCATCGGTCTTGCCGTGCTTCCAGGTGCCCAGCGGGTTCCAGCCGGTCAGGTTCGCCACCCACATGTCGAAGCCGCCCAGCGCCAGGCTGGCCCAGAGCCCGAGCTTCGACCAGAGCGGCTTGACGTTGCGGACCGGCTTCAGGTCGCGGGCGATGGGGCCGGAACGCAGGTCGGCCTCGTAATCGGTCAGCTCGTCGCCCGCGCGGCCGGCGGCGATGGCGGCGGCTGCTGCCTCGGCCGCGGCGATGCCCGAGAGCATGGCGTTGTGGTTGCCCTTGATGCGCGGCACGTTCACCAGCCCGGCCGAGCAGCCCAAGAGCGCCGCCCCCGGCACGGTCAGCTTCGGGATCGATTGCCAGCCGCCCTCGGAGATGGCGCGGGCGCCATAGGCGACGCGCTTGCCGCCTTCGAGCAGCTCCGCGACCAGCGGGTGATGCTTGAAGCGCTGGAACTCCATGTAGGGATAGAGATACGGGTTGGCATAGTTCAGGTGCACGACGAAGCCGACCAGCACCTGGTTGCCCTCAAGGTGATAGATGAAGCTGCCGCCGCCGGCATTCTTGCCCAAGGGCCAGCCCATCGTATGCGTCACCGTGCCGGGCTTGGCCTTGGAGGGCTCGATCTCCCAGATCTCCTTCATCCCGAGGCCGAATTTCTGCGGCTCGTGGCCGGCCGAGAGGTCGTATTTCGCGATGAGTTCCTTGGCGAGGCTGCCGCGCACGCCTTCGCAGATCAGCACGTATTTGCCGCGCAGTTCCATGCCGGGCTCGTAGGCCGGGCCGGGGGTGCCGTCGGCGTTGAGGCCCATCTCGCCGGCGACGACGCCGACGACGCGCTCGCCCTCATAGACCAGTTGCGAGCAGGCCATGCCGGGGAAGATCTCGACCTCCAGCGCCTCGGCCTCAGCGGCGAGCCAGCGGCAGACATTGCCCATCGAGACGATGTATTTGCCGTGGTTCGACATCAGCGGCGGCATCGGCCAGTTCGGCACCCGGACCTGGCCATGCGGGCCGAGGATGTAGAAGTTGTCCTCCTTCACCTCGGTGCTGACCGGGGCACCCCGGTCCTTCCAGTCCGGGATCAGCCGGTCGAGGCCCGAAGTGTCGAGCACCGCGCCCGAGAGGATATGCGCGCCGATCTCCGAGCCCTTCTCCAGCAGCACCACGGAAAGCGCGGGGTTGAGCTGCTTGAGCCGGATCGCCGCCGACAGCCCGCTCGGGCCGCCGCCGACGATCACCACGTCGTAATCCATCGACTCGCGTTCAATTTCGGACATGGCTCGGCCCCCCAAGTTTCCCTAGCTCGACAATCTGCGCGCAAGACCTAGCGTGTAATATTCTTGCGGGCAATCGCAACGCGACGCACGATAAGCGACTTACGACCTTTTCTCGGCGGGCTGTTGCGGATCACATCCGGCGGGACTTGAAACAGGGGCCGGATCGCGCCACGATGCCGCCGGGATTTTCAGCGGACGCCCCCGGCCGATGGCCGGGGGCGTTCCAACAGCTTGTTTCGCGTTGACTGGCGTCGCACGGTTGCGACCGGAAGGACTGGAATGGAAAAGATACCGATGACCCGCGCGGGCTACGACCAGCTGGACGAGGAATTGCGCGAATTGCGCTCGGTCCAGCGTCCGGCGGTGATCCGCGCCATCGCCGAGGCGCGCGAGCATGGCGACCTGTCGGAAAATGCCGAATACCATGCCGCGCGCGAAAAGCAGAGCTTCGTCGAGGGCCGCATCAAGGAACTGGAGATGATCCTGTCGCGGGCCGAGGTCATCGACCCGAGCCGGCTGAACGGCTCGATCAAGTTCGGCGCCACCGTCACCCTGCTCGACGAGGACAGCGAGGAGGAGCGCACCTATCAGATCGTCGGCGAGGCCGAGGCCGATCTGGAGCGCGGGCTTCTGAACATCCGCTCGCCCCTGGCCCGCGCCCTGATCGGCAAGGACGAGGGCGACAGCGTCGAGGTGGTGACGCCCGGCGGCGGGAAATCCTATGAGATCATCTCGATCCGCTATGTCTGACGGATGGGGGCCTGAACAAGGGGGCTGCGCGCATGGCATCGCTTGATCCGCTGCGCCGGCTGGCCATGGAACAGGCCCGCAGCCGCGTGCTGGCGGTTGGCGCCGCGGTCAGCCTGGCCTGGCTGGTGCTGGTCGGGCTGTTTGCGCTTTTCGGCCCGGAGGGCGAGGGGCAGGGTGCGGCGGGCTGGCTGACCTGGCTGGTGGGCGTGATCCTGCCCTTGGCGCTGGTCTGGCTGGCCGTCTGGTCGGCGCGCAGCCTGCTGAGCTTGCGGCTGGAGGCCGAGGAACTGCGCGCCATGCTGGCCCGGATGCAGGGCGAGGGCGTGACAGCCGAAACCATGGCAGAGCCGCGTCCGGCCGCCTCCGCGCCTCTGCCGGCCGCACGGCGCGGTGCGGTTCCCCCCGCGCCCCGCGTTGCGGCGGATGCCCGGCAGGCCAGCCTGGCGCTGGATTCGCCGCCCACGACCGAACTGACGCCGGCCGAGCTGTTCCATGCGCTGAATTTTCCCGATGGCCCCGAGGATCGCGAGGCGATTCGCTGCCTGCGCCTGGCGCTGGCCGATCCGGGCATGGCCCGGCTGATCCGCGCGGCGCAGGACGTGGTCACGCTGCTGGCCGGGCAGGGCGTCTATATGGACGAACTGGCCGTCCCCGAGGCCGATCCGGTCCTGTGGCGCCGCTTTGCCGAGGGTGCGCGCGGCGAGGCCGTGGCGGAACTGGCGGTGATTCGCGACGAGGCCGCCCTGGCCAGCGCCGGGGCGATGCTGCATGGCGACGAGGTATTCCGCGACGTCGCCCATCATTTCCTGCGCCATTTCGACCGGCTGATGAGCCGCAAGGTGCAGGACAGCGACCCGCAATTGCTGGCCGCGCTGGCCGAGACCCGCTCGGGCCGGGCCTTCATCCTGCTGGCGCAGGCGACCGGCATGCTGGGCCGCGCCGGCGCCGAGGCCGACGGGTCGCAAGGGGCGGGCGGCTAGAGCGGCAGCCGCAGCACATGGGCCGGCGCCGACCAGGGCCAACCCAGCCTTTGGCGATCCTGCGGCCGGAAGCCCATCGCCCGCCATGCCGCCAGCGCCGTGCGATTGCCGGCCTGGACCTCGGCGCGCAGGGCGGGGTGGCCCTGCCGGCGGGCATGGGCGGCGGCGGCCTCGACCAGCGCCCGCGCAACGCCCTGCTGGCGCCATTGCGGCCAGACCGCGATGCCGTCCAGCACCAGGTCCGCCGTCTCGGCGCCAGGCCGGTAAAGCCCGGTCGCCAGGTGGCGCAGCCGGCCCCGCACCGGCCCCCAGACCGCGACGAAACCGTCCTGGCCCGGATCGAGGAAGCCGCCCCCCGCATCGCGCAGTCCGGCGATTCCCAGCAGCCGCCCCGAGGGCGACAGCGCCAGCAGCGCGCCTTCGGGCCGCATGGCGGCGCGGACCAGCGCCGCGCCCCGCGCCGTGCCTGCCGGCCAGGGCAGGATCTGCGCCCCGAAATGCCGCCAGTAAAGCGCCGCCGCGGCATCACGCAGCTCGGGCGGGATGCCACGCAGGATGCGGGGCGGGGTCTGCGGTCCGGTCATGGCGGTCCCTGTATGTCCTTGTATGGCGGTTCTTGTGTCGGGCGGCGGTTTTGGCCATTGTGCCGCCAGCCTTATCCGCATCGCGAGCCTTTTTCACCATGTCCGCGCAAGCCGGCCTTGCGGCCCAGCCCAGCCCGTCCCCCGAACAGAGCCGCGCGCTGATGCGCAGCCCGGCGCAATGCCTGCGCCACGGCTTTTTGCAGGCGCTGCCCTTTATCCTGGTGCTTCTGCCCTTCGGCATGCTGTTCGGCGTGGTGGCCACGGATGCGGGGCTGGACCTGCCGCAGATCCTGGGCTTTACCGTGCTGGTGCTGGCCGGCGCGTCGCAATTCACCGCCGTCCAGCTGCTGACCGACCAGGCGCCGGCGCTGGTGGTCATCGTCTCGGCCATCGCGGTCAATTTGCGCATGGCGATGTATTCGGCCTCGCTGGTGCCCTGGCTGGGCGGGGCCAGGCCGCGCGACCGGGCCTGGATCTCCTATGTGCTGATCGACCAGACCTATGCGCTGGCGATCCAGCATTACGAAAAGCACCCGCGGCTGAGCATGGGGCAGCGCATCGGCTATTTCCTGGGCGCGGCGCTGGCCACCTGCCCGCCCTGGCTGGCGGCGACGCTGCTGGGGGTCTGGCTGGGCAAAGCCATCCCGCAGGATTGGGCGCTGGATTTCGCCATGCCCGTCACCTTCCTGGCGCTGATTGCGCCGATGCTGCGCAGCCCGGCCCATGTCGCGGCGGCGCTGGTGGCGGTTGTGGCCTCGCTGGCCTTTGCCTTCCTGCCCTCGGGGCTGGGGCTGTTCGTGGCCGCGCCGTTGGCCATGCTGGCCGGCGCCGGGGTCGAGGTGCTGATGGAACGCAGAAACGGAGCCCGCCTGTGACCGGCTATAGCGATGCGACGATCTGGCTGATCATCCTGACCGTGGCGCTGGGAACCTATGGGCTGCGCTGGTCCTTTCTTGGCGCCTTCGGCAGCCGGCCGATGCCGCTCTGGGCGCAGCGGCTCTTGCGCTATACGGCGGTGGGGGTGCTGCCGGCCATCGTGGCGCCGTTGGTGGTCTGGCCGGCGGCCACGCAGGGTCAGCCCGATCCCGCGCGGATGCTTGCGGCAACGGTGGCCGTGGCGGTGGGGGTGGCGACGCGCAACGTGCTGGCGGCCATCCTGGGCGGGATGGCCACGCTTTACACGGCGCTTTACCTCATGACGTGAAGCTGGCCGTCGCGGCCGTAGCCGGTGATCGCGCCGCTTTTCTGGCGCAGCAGCACGTCGTGATTGTTGGCCGGATCGCCGTCCATGTGCCGGCGCGAGGTCACGCCCGGCAGCGTCAGGAACCAATCGCGCAGCTTGAGCGGCGAAAAGCCCGTGGGCGCGCCTTCGAAACCCGGCACGCGGCTGAGCGCCTTGCCGGTGTTGACGGCGCAGAAGCTCTTGTTCGAGGCGCCCTGCCGCTCGACCGAGCGGATCGCGGCATCGGCAACGGCCAGCGGCACCTGGACCGTATCCTCGGCCACCCAATAGGTCGAGCGCGCGTGATAGTCGATGTAGAAGTTCCTGAAGTTCGGCGTGATGCCGTAAAGCACGTCATGCCGTTCCGGGATCGCCGGGTGCTCCCAGCTGCCGGCCGGGTCGTAGATCACCCGCTGGCTGCCGTTGATCATCAGCGCCGAATGCCCGCCCTCGCCGCGCGGGATGCCGATCACGGTGAAGAGCGTGATCGAGGGCGGTTCGTTCGCGACATAGCGCGCGCGCCGGATCGACTCGTCGCTGGCCCATCGGTTGTCTGCACCGCAGGCCGCAAGCACGGCCGGCAGCGCCAGCGCAAGGAAGGCACGCCTTTGCATCTTTGATCTTTCCCCGGTCAGGATCAGGCGTTGGCCAGGGCCATGAATACCAGCACGGCGATGGCAAGCACGCTGACCCAGGTCGCGGCCTTGATGAAGCCGGCAAAGGTCGCCTGATGGTGCCGGATGTCCATTTCGCCGTGCTTGTGTTCGGTGATTTCGTGATGCGAGGCCATGATCCTGTCCGTGAAACGATGCGATGCGTCGGGGGCAGGGATAGCGCAAGGCGCCGGCCGTGTCACGCCCCCCAAAGCACCGCGCCGGTCTCGGTCTTGCCGACGGGCCACACCCGGCCGGTCGCGCGCAGGTGGTTGATGTGGCCCACGGCCTCGGCCAGTGCGAGGCCGAATTCCGGCTTGGCGATCTGGCGGCGATAGAGCAGCGGAAAGCAGCCGACGGTGCTTTGCGGCTGCTGCCGCAGCCCGTCCAGCAGCCGGTCGAGCGCCGCGCGCTGGTTCGTCGCCAGTTGCCGCAGCCGGGTCGGCAGGCCGCGATAGGGCAGCTTGTGGCCGGGCAGGACCAGCTGGTCGGGCTGCGCGAACCCGGCCAGCCGCTCGCAGCTTTCCAGCCAGTCGCCGACGGTATCGGCCTCGGGCTCGGTCGGATAGACGCCGAGATTGGGCGAGATCGTCGCCAGCAACTGATCGCCGCCGATCACCAGATCGTCGTCGAGCGACCACAGCGTGACATGTTCCGGCGCATGGCCATGGCCCATGCGCACGATCCAGCGCCGCTCGCCGAATGTGACCTGCTGCCCGTCCCACAGCCGGCGATAGCCGGGCGGCAGCGGGGCGCAGACATCGGCGCTGTTGAAGGGGCGCTCATGGCTGCGTTCCTCCAGCAGATCGGCCGGCATCCCGGCCTGGCGCCAGAAGGCGATGGCCTGCGGCGTCGGGCGTTCCTGCACGTCGAGGATGCCCATCCGCGCCGTCAGCCAGGCCGAGCGCGAGGCCCAAAGCTCGGCCCCCTGCGCCTGGAACCAGCCGGCCAGGCCCATGTGGTCGATATGGTGATGGGTGGCGATCAGCCGCCTGACCGGCGCCCCGGCCAGCGGGCCTTGCAGGATGCCCTGCCAGATGCCGCGGGTGCGGCGGGTGTCGAGCCCGCTGTCCACCAGTGTCCAGCCATCCGCCTCGCGCAAGGCATAGACATTGACCGTATCGGGCTTGAAGGGCAGGGGCAGCTGGAACCAGAACACGCCGGGGGCGATCTCATGCGCCTCGCCCTCGGCCGGGGGGTTATGGGTCTCGCTGCGTATCACCCGGCCATTTGACCCAGCAGGACGGCATCGTCAAGCGCCTCCAGATCGGCCAGCCCGGCGCGCGCCGCCGCCAGATCGGCGGCGAATTGCGGCAGGATGCGGGCGATGTAGAGCCGCGCCAGCGCCTTGCTGCCGCCGCCCGTCGCGGCGCGCAGGTGGTAATGCGCGCCCAGCACCCGCGCAAAGGCGGAGAGATAAGGCACGGCGCCGGCGAAACGCTCCGGCAGGTCGCGCTCCAGCAGGTCATGCGTGGCCTCGCGCAGCGTCTCGGCGGCCTGCCAAAGCTGGTTGGCCAGGTCCGGCTCGGTGCCCTGCGCGGCCTTGGCGCCGTCCAGGATCTCGTCCAGCAGCGCCATGGCCGCGGCGCCGCCGTCCGAGAGCTTGCGTCCCACCAGGTCCATGGCCTGGATGCCGTTGGTGCCCTCGTAGATCGCGGTGATGCGCACGTCGCGCAGATACTGCGCCGCGCCGGTTTCCTCGATATAGCCCATGCCGCCATGCACCTGCACGGCAGTATCGGCAATGCGGATGCCGACATCGGTGCCATGCGCCTTGGCGATCGGGGTCAGGAAGGCGGCGCGCGCGGCCCATTCGTCCAGGCCGGTGGCCCGCGCCATGTCCAGCGCCACGGCGCAGCCCAGGCAGATGGCGCGGGCGGCAAAGACCTCGGCCCGCGATTCGGCCAGCATCCGCCGCACGTCGGGGTGGCGGATGATCGGGCCCATCTGCACCCGCTCGGCGGCATAGGCCACGGCCTGTTGCAAGGCCGCCTCGGCCTGGGCCACGCCCTGCACGCCGACGCCCAGCCGCGCCGCGTTCATCATGGTGAACATGGCGGCCATGCCCTTGTGCTCCTCGCCCACCAGCCAGCCTTTGGCGCCCTCGAAGCTCATGACGCAGGTCGGGCTGCCGTGGATGCCCAGCTTGTGTTCCAGGCTGACGACGCGCAGGTCGTTGGCGAGGCCGGGATTTCCGGCCTCGTCCGGGATGAACTTCGGCACCATGAACAGGCTGATGCCGCGGGTGCCCGCGGCCCCGTCGGGCAGGCGGGCCAGCACCAGGTGGCAGACGTTTTCGGTCACGTCGCTGTCGCCCCAGGTGATGAAGATCTTCTGCCCGGTGATGCGATAGCTGCCGTCCTCGGCCCGCTCGGCGCGGGTGGTCAGCGCGCCCACGTCCGAGCCCGCCTGCGGCTCGGTCAGGTTCATCGTGCCCGACCATTCGCCCGAGATCAGCTTCGGCAGATACAGCGCCTTGAGTTCGTCGCTGCCGTGATGCTCCAGCGCCTCGATCTGGCCCTGGGTCAAGAGCGGGTTTAGCTGCAGCGCCAGGCAGGCCGAGGCGAGCATCTCGTTCACCGCCATGTTCAGCGCCTGCGGCAGCCCCATGCCGCCATGGTCGGGATTGGCGGCGATGCCGATCCAGCCACCCTCGGCCAGGGCACGGAACGCCTCGGCATAGCCGGGGGAGGAGCGCAGCTTGCCGTTCTCCAGCCGCGCGGGGGTCAGGTCGCCGGCGCGGTTCACCGGGGCGATCACCTCGGTCGCCAGCTTGCCGGCCTCGGTCAGGATGGCGGTCATGGTCTCGGCCGTCGCCTCGGCAAAGCGTGCGGTGCCGGACAGTTCTGGAAACGACACGATCCGGTTCAGGATGAACTCGATCTGCTCGACCGGGGCTTGATAGGCCATCCGCACTCTCTCTCCCTCTGGCGCCTTGGCAAATCCGGCTGCGGCGCGTAACTGATGCCTTGGGCTTCGATCATATTTGCGGTCCCGCGTCCATCAACCACAACCCGACGTAACGAATGCAGACGCTGATTCTTGGCCATGACCCCGCCGGCCTGCGCGCCGCCGCCGATCTGCTGGCGCAGGGCGAGCCGGTCGCCATCCCGACCGAAACGGTCTATGGTCTGGCCGGCGATGCCCGCAATCCCCGCGCCGTGGCACGCATCTATCAGGCCAAGGGGCGCCCCAGCTTCAACCCGCTGATCGTGCATCTGCCGGACCTGGCGGCGGCCGAGCGCATCGCGGTCTTCGACGATGCTGCGCTGGCGCTGGCCAGGGCCTTCTGGCCCGGCGCGCTGACGCTGGTGCTGCCGCTGCGGCCCGGGGCGGGCATCGCCTCGCTGGTGACGGCGGGGCTGGACACGGTGGCGATCCGCGTGCCGGCGCATCCGGCGGCGCAGGCGGTGCTGCGCGCCTTCGGCGGGCCGCTGGCGGCGCCCTCGGCCAATCCCTCGGGGCGGATCAGCCCGACCGCGGCGGCGCATGTGGCCGATCCCGAAAGCGGGCTGGGCGGGCGCATCGCGGCGGTGCTGGATGCGGGTGCCTGTCCGGTCGGGGTGGAATCGACCATCGTCGGCTGGGTGGAGGGCCGACCCGCGCTGCTGCGCCCCGGCGGCGTCGCGGCCGAAGCCATCGAAGCGGTGCTGGGCCGGCCGTTGGCCCGGCCCCAAGGCAATGCCGAGGCGCCGACCGCGCCCGGTCAACTGACCAGCCATTACGCGCCGCGCGCCAGCCTGCGGCTGAACGCCGAGGCCGCGCGGCCGGGCGAATTGCTGATCGGCTTTGGCCCCGTCGCGGGCGAGATGACGCTGAGCGAAACGGGCGATCTGACCGAGGCGGCGTCGCGGCTGTTCGACCTGCTGCACCGCGCCGATGCCGAGGGGCGGCCCATCGCCGTCGCGCCGGTGCCGGACCAGGGCCTGGGCGCCGCGATCAACGACCGGCTTCGCCGCGCCGCCGCGCCGCGCTAGGGATCAGGCATGGCCCGCGCTGGGCGACAGCATCAAGGGGTCGATGCCCAGCGATTTCAGTGCCGCGCGCCATTTGCCGGGATTGTCGGTGCCGAAGATGATCTCGTCGCCGCGCTCCGAGGTCAGCCAGCCGTTGTCGCGAATTTCCGAATCGAGCTGCCCCGGCCCCCAGCCGGCATAGCCCAGCGCCAGCATGGCCGGTTGCGGGCCTTGGCCACGGGCATAATCCTCGAGGATGTCGCGGGTGGTGGACATGGCGAGATCGTCGGTAATGCGCATCCGGTTCTCGCCCAGGTCGATGTCGCGGGGCGCGCGATGCAGCACGAAGCCGCGCCCCGGCTCGACCGGGCCGCCGAAGCGTACGGGAATGTCCAGGGCATTCGCCCCGGCCTGGATGCCAAGCTGCGCCAGCAGGTCGGAAAAGCCGATCTCGGGCAGCGGGCGGTTGACCACCAGCCCCATGGCGCCGTCCTCGGAATGGGCGCAGACCAGGATCACGGATTGCTCGAAGCGCGGGTCGCGCATGCCGGGCATGGCGATCAGCATCTTGCCGGTCAGGTTGCTCGACTGGTCCATGATCTGCTCCGTCCTTTTCCTAAAGATCGGCCTTGCCGGCTGTTTTCGCAAGGGATTGCCGCTAATGTGACTTCACGGCGAGGGGGCGGGGCGACTAGAACGGCAGCATGAAGACCCTTGCCCTGCTACTCATGACCGCCGCGCCGGCGCTGGCGCAGGATCTGCCGCCCGGACTGGCCTCCGCCGAACTGCTGCCCGGCTGGACCACCGCCGAAGGCCACCGCATGACCGCGCTGCACCTGCGGCTGGAGCCGGGCTGGAAGACCTATTGGCGCAGCCCCGGCGATGCCGGCGTGCCGCCGCGCTTCGACTGGGCAGCCTCGCGGAACCTGGCCGAGGTGCGGATGCTGTGGCCGCGGCCCGAGGTGATCGAATCGGGCGGCGAACGCACGCTGGGCTATCACGGGGAACTGGTCCTGCCGATCGAGATCGCCCCCGCCAACCCGGCCGCGCCGGTCGAGCCCAGGGCGGTGGTGGATTTCGGCATCTGCCAGGACATTTGCGTGCCGGTGCGGGTGGAGCTGCAGGCCGGCCCTGCCGGCCCGGCGCCCGATCCGCTGATCGAGGCGGCCATCGCCCGCCAGCCCGAGTCCTCGGACCACCAGCCCGAATGCCACATCGCGCCGATCCAGGACGGCATGCAGGTGACGGCGACCCTGCCCGCGGCGGACAGCGCCCGCGGCGACGAGGTGGCGATGGAACTGGCCGATGACGAGATCTGGGTCTCGGCCCCGGAAACCCGCGAGGCGGGCGGGCGGCTGATGGCGCAGGCGGATTTCGTCGCCGCCTCGGGCAAGCCCTTTCCGCTGGACCCGGAGGCGCTGCGGGTGACGCTGATCGGTCCCGACGACGCGGTCGAGTTCGAGGGTTGCCGCGAAGTGGCCGATTAGCCGTCGAGCCGCGCCGACAGCGACAAGAGGTCGGACCAGGCCTCGCGCTTGGCCAGCGGCGTGCGCAGCAGATAGGCGGGATGCGCCATCGGCAGCGCCGGCAGGCCGAAGGCCGTGGTCCATTTGCCGCGCAGCTTCAGGATGCCCTGCTGGTTCAGCGCCGCGATGCAGGGCGTGTTGCCCATCAGCACCACCAATTGCGGCTGGACCAGTTCGACATGCCGGGTCAGGAAGGGCAGCATCATGGCGATCTCGGCCGGTTCGGGGCGGCGGTTGCCGGGCGGCCGCCAGGTCAGAACGTTGGTGATATAGAGCGCGCGTTCCGTATCCACCGCCTTGCGCGACAGGCCGATGGCGCCGAACATCTGGTCCAGCAACTGCCCGGCGCGGCCGACGAAGGGGCGGCCCTGGCGGTCCTCCTCCTCGCCCGGCGCCTCGCCGATGATCATGACGCGCGCCGCCGGATTGCCGTCGCAAAAGCAGAAATTGCGCGCGCCCTTTTTCAACTCGATGCCGTCGAAGGCCTCTTGCGCCCCGGCCAGTTCGGCCAGGCTGGTCGCGGCGGCGGCCATGGCCTCGGCGCGGGAGACCAGATCCTCGGCCTCGTCGCGCGGCTGCGCCACGACCGGGGCGGCGGGCGGCGGGGCAGCGGGGGGCTCGGCGCGGTCGGGCACGGCATAGCGGTCGAGCGGCGCGTCGAGGCATGGCTCGTCCGCGCCCAGCTCGGCCTGCCACTGCAAAAGCGCCAGCGCCGTCTCGGCATCCAGCGCGAATCCCCTATAGGTCGGTTCGGCGGTCATGGCCGCAGGCTAGGGCGCGGCGCGGGCGCGGGCAAGCGCCTTACCACGATTGCATCGGCAACGCTTGACCCTGCCGCGATTGCGGCGGCATGCGCTGGCCCTATTGCGATTGCGTCAGCGGCGTCGTGCCGCCGCCCATGCCGACCAGCCGCTGGATCAGCGGCCTTGCCGTCGGCCCGATGCGGTCGCAGGCGCCCGGATCGTCCAGAAGCTTGAAGGCCGGCCCGTAATAGGTGCGGTCGTAGGCTGCGGCATCCAGCCCCAGCCTTGCTGCCAGAAGATCGCCCGTGCCGGTGATCAGTGTCCATTCCCCGTCGGTGATCGCGTAATCGGGGCAGTTCGAGGTGATGACGTTCACGTTCGCCAGTTCCGCGATCAGCGATTTCGCCTGCGTGTCGGACAGGCTCGAGACATCGGGAAGCCTCACGGTGATGCCCCCGTCCGCCAGCGCCGCGCCGGCCCCAAGGACCAATGCGCTGGCCAAAGCCGCGAGTGCCTTCATGGATTGCCCCCTTGCTTGTTCTGGACGTTCGGTTTCGCGCGCCCATCCCGCCCGATCCGATCCGCCGGCGCAACCCAATTCGCCGTGAACTTGACGCAGCACAGGTGCAAGGATACGCGATTGCCAACAGCCAGAAGCATAGAGGATACCTGCGATGACGACCTATTCCCTGCTGATCCTGCCCGGCGACGGCATCGGCCCCGAGGTCATGGCCGAGGTGCGCAAGGTCATCGGCTGGTTCCAGAACAACCGCGGCCTGTCCTTCGAGGTCAGCGAGGATCTGGTCGGCGGCGCGGCCTATGACAAATACGGCAAGCCCCTGGCGGACGAGACCATGGCCAAGGCGCAGGCGGTCGATGCGGTGCTGCTGGGTGCCGTCGGCGGGCCGAAATACGACAACCTGGATTTCTCGGTGAAGCCCGAGCGCGGCCTTCTGCGCCTGCGCAAGGAAATGGACCTGTTCGCCAACCTGCGCCCGGCGCAATGCTTCGACGCGCTGGCCGATTTCAGCTCGCTCAAGCGCGAGGTGGTGGCGGGCCTCGACATCCTGATCGTGCGCGAACTGACCTCGGGCGTCTATTTCGGCGAGCCGCGCGGCATCTCCGAGGACAACACCCCCGGCAACGAGGGCGGCCGCGTCGGCGTGAACACCCAGCGTTATACCAGCGGAGAGATCCGTCGCGTCGCCCGCTCGGCCTTCGAGTTGGCGCGCAAGCGCGGCAACCGCGTCTGCTCGATGGAAAAGGCCAATGTGATGGAATCCGGCATCCTCTGGCGCGAGGAGGTGCAATGGGTCCATGACAACGAATATCCCGATGTCGAGCTGTCGCACATGTATGCCGACAACGGCGCCATGCAGCTGGTGCGCAATCCGCGCCAGTTCGACGTGATCGTGACCGACAACCTGTTCGGCGACATCCTGTCGGATGCGGCGGCGATGCTGACCGGCAGCCTGGGCATGCTGCCCTCGGCCAGCCTCGGTGCACCGATGGAGAACGGCCGGCCCAAGGCGCTTTACGAGCCGGTGCACGGCTCGGCCCCCGACATCGCCGGGCAGGGCAAGGCCAACCCGATCGCCTGCATCCTCAGCTTCGCCATGTGCCTGCGCTATTCCTTCGGCCTGGGCGCCGAGGCCGACCTGCTGGAAAAGGCGGTCGAGAAGGTGCTGGCCGATGGCGTGCGCACCGGCGACCTGATGGGCGCCGAGGGCGGCAAGCCGGTCTCGACCGCCGAGATGGGCGACCATATCGTCGCGGCGCTTTCGGCGCTGTAATCGACGTGCCGCGCCTGTTTCAAACAGGCGCGGCCCCATCGCGGAGCGTCGGAGGGGCGCATGACGGCGGGCAATATCAAGGGCGCGCTGCTCGCGCTTCTGTCCATGGGGCTCTATTCGACCCATGACGTGATCATCAAGCTGCTGGGGGCTACCTATCCAGCCTTGCAGATCCTGTTCTTCTCGGCGCTGCTGTCTTTTCCGCCGCTGGCGGTGCTGCTGCTGCGCGACCCGACGCATGGCACATTGCGGCCGCGCAACCCGTTCTGGGTCGGGCTGCGTTCGCTTTGCATCGTCGCCTCGGGGGTCGGCGGTTTCTATGCCTTTTCGGTGCTGCCCTTGGCGCAGGTCTATTCCATCCTGTTTGCCGCGCCGCTGATCGTCACCGTGCTGTCGGTGCCGCTGCTGGGCGAAAGGGTCGGGCTGCACCGCTGGCTGGCGGTCTGCGCCGGGCTTTGCGGGGTGCTGATCGTGCTGCGCCCCGGCGTGACGCCGCTGGGTCTGGGGCATCTGGCGGCGCTGATGGGGGCGACGGCCACGGCGCTGTCGGCCATCGCGGTGAGGCGCCTGGGCCGGTCCGAGCGCACGGTGATCCTGCTGCTTTGGCCGATGATCGGGAATTTCCTGCTGACCGGCGCCTCGCTGGGCTTCGCCTATCGCCCGATGGAGCTGGGCGACCTGGCGCTGACCGGGGTGATCGCGGCCCTGGGCCTTGCGGCGGGCTTTCTGCTGATCCTGGCCTATCAGGCCGGCGAGGCGGCCAATGTCGCGCCGATGCAATATTCGCAGATGCTCTGGGCGGTGGCCTATGGCTGGTTCCTGTTCGGAGAGCGCCCGGACGGGCCGACGGTGCTGGGGGCGGGGCTGATCATGGGTTCGGGGCTTTACATCCTGCTGCGCGAGCGGCTGGGTGCCTCGCGCCTGCGTCCGGCGACGCGGGCGCGCTTTGGCAGCGACGCGGTGACGGCCCCGCGCTGGAGCCTGTTGCAGCGCCTGCTGCGGCCGCGGGGCTGACGCGGTTTTCTGTGGCGGATCTGCAAGATTCCCCCTTGCATTCCGTTGTCCCAGGGGCTACCTGCCCCTTCACGGTCGGAGCGTAGCGCAGCCTGGTAGCGCACCTGCTTCGGGAGCAGGGGGTCGGAGGTTCGAATCCTCTCGCTCCGACCATGTGAGACTTGATAAGAGGCAGATAGTCCTGCCTTTTTGATCATGAAAACTGCCTCGCGACGAGTCTGAAGCTCCCATAAATCATTGAAATATATCGCGATAGTGCCAAGCGGACGCGGTGCGCGCTCAGAAAGCTTGATTGAGTGCGACTACGGGTGTTCCGGCAGTGGGCGGGCCGCGATGCCGCAAGCTCGCCGAGCGCTCATAGCGGGCGCTGGTTTGCCCTGCGGAATCACGTTCCCATAGGCCGGCGATAAAGGGCGGTAAGCGGCCTGGAGGCGGCGCGGCGTTGCAGCCGCAGCAAGTCATAGAAGCGGCCGTTCGGGCGAACCGCAGCGAGATCACAGTCGGTTCCGCCCCGAGGAGCGGGGAGGGGACTTTGGGCAGTGCGGCGTCATATCCGTGCCAGATTGCTTAAGCCGATATTTGGGGGCACGACCACAGTAGGCGGACGTGACTAGGGCGTGTTGACAAAAGGGATTCACCGGGCGCGGTGATCGTGATTCAAGCTGGTATCTGCAATGGAGACCAGCGTGGCACGAAACCTGATGTCGAACGACGAGTGGGCGTTCTTTGAACGCTTCATCCTGGCTGTCCGTTCTCCGAACGGCCGCAAGCCCACGAACCATCGGCTTGTTCTGGATGGGATTTTCTGGATCGCCCGAACGGGGTCGCCCTGGCGCGACCTGCCGGAAGAGTTCGGCAAATGGTCGTCTGTCTATCGGCAGTTCCGGCGCTGGACGTTGGCGGGGCTGTGGGAACAGATCCTGGAGGCGCTGAACGAGAGCCGGATCGTGCCGGATGCGCTGCAGATGATCGACAGCACCGTGGTTCGCGCTCATCATCAGGCAGCGGGCGCAAAAGGGGGACTCCGCGCCAAGGTTTCGGCCGCTCGCGAGGTGGCTTCACGACCAAGATCCATCTGCGGGTCAATGCGGCAGGCCTGCCCATGAGAACCGAGATCACGGCCGGGCAGACATCGGACTACCTCGGCTTCGATCTGGTCATGGCTGACAACCTGCCCGAGCCAAGCGTTCTGCTCGCAGACCGCGGCTACGACTCCGACAACATCCGCAAGACCATGGAGGTGCGCGACGTGGTGCCGGTCATCCCCATGCGCAAAACCCGGAAGCTACGGGTCGCCGTTGACCGCAGGCTCTACCGCCTGCGCAATCTCGTTGAGCGGTGCTTCAACAAGCTCAAGAATGCCCGTCGCGTCGCCACCCGCTACGACAAGACCGCCGAAAGCTTCCTGGGCTTCATCGACATCACGTCGATCCGCCTCTGGCTCCGCCATTTGTCAACATGACCTAGCTTGCGCTCAAACTCTCGCTGCCGTTCAATTGAAGGAATGGCAACCGGCAGGTTGCCAAGCTGAGACTTGTTTATAGAGGCAATACCCGTCGTCTTTTTGGCTGCTCTGAAGGGCTCTGTTGCATAACTCAGGTGATGGGCGCGGTTACCCCCTCCCCGGACAGACTTATCCTACAGCTTCCGTGACCGGGATGCCGAGCGCGGTGTAGCCGTTCAGGACGGCGATGCGGATCTGGAACTCGGCGACCTGACGGTCGAAGTCCCTTGCCATGAGCCGCTGGCCCAGCAGTTTGACACAATGCATCTTCGTCTCGATGCGGCTCCGGCGGTGGTATCCACTCCATCGTCGCCACAGGGTGCGGCCGAGATACCTGGACGCCCGGAGGGCCTCGTTGCGCGCGACGGCTCCAGCGGTGATGGTCTTCCAGGTCTTCGCGTTCCTGCGCGGTGGGATGACGGCATGGGCTCCGCGATCTGCAATCGCATCGTGGCACTTGCGCGTGTCGTAGGCGCCATCTGCCGTGACGCTACCGATTTCCTGGTCCTCCGGGATCTGGTCGAGAAGGTCAGGTAGGATCGGCGCATCGCCGACGTTGCTCCCGGTGATCTCGACAGCCCGGATCTCTAGCGTTTCCTCGTCGATCCCAAGGTGGATCTTGCGCCAGACCCGCCGTTTGGGGCCACCATGCTTGCGAGCGTGCCACTCGCCTTCGCCCTCGACCTTGATTCCTGTGCTGTCGATCAGCAGGTGCAGCGGCCCTTTGGAGCCGCGATACGGGATGTTCACAGCCAAGGTCTTCTGGCGGCGGGACAGTGTGCTGAAGTCAGGCACCGTCCAGTCGAGGCCAACCAGACGCAGCAGGCTCTCGACGAACCCGGTCGTCTGCCGGAGCGCCATGCCGAATAGCACCTTCATCGTCAGGCAGCTCTGAATGGCAGTATCGCTGTAGGTCTGCTGGCGGCCACGCCTCCCCGTCGGCACGGCATCCCAGCTCATCTCGGGGTCGAACCAGATCGTCAGCGAGCCCCGGCGCTTGAGCGCTTCATTGTAGGCTGGCCAGTTTCTGGTCCTGTAGGTTGGCGGTGTGGGTCTGCTCATACATCACAGCTACCACCCTGGATTCACGATCTGAATCCCTGACGGGATTTGTGCAACAGAGCCGTTCGACGCAAGAAATACGCAGTCGCAAGCCGGTTGATGTCGTCAATGAGTTGCGCGAGTCGGTTCGGCGGTTCGTGCTCTGGTGCAAGGCTTTCTGCGATGCGTTCCTGTACCTGGAATCGCTTGGCTTCATCAACCGCACGCAGGAAGGATATCTGAAAGGACGCGAGCGGCTTGCCGCCGAAATCCAACGACGGGTCGGTGAGGGCGCTGCCAGCGGCAAGGTTGTTCGACCGGGCGCAGACATCATCACCCGCCAGCTTCCCTGTAGCCGGACAGGTTTCGGATGGGTGCGGCGCTATGAACGGGCCGGATATTCGGCGGTAGTGCTGATTCCGGAGATCCATCGCTGCGGCAATCGCAAGCCGCGCTGGTGTCATCGCGCTGAGGCGCTGATGAATCAGGTCATCGAAATCTATGCCGATACGCAACGCCCAACCAGAACGCAGGCCGTTGCCGAAACGCTGGAGCTTTTTTGCCGCGAAAACCGACGGCGGGCTGAGGCTGGCTTGTCCGAACTGGTTGTGCCGTCGCGCCAAACCATCAAGCGCCGTCTTGCCCAGGCCGATCCATACTATGTGCATGCCAAGCGATATGGCACGGCGGCGGCAAATGCCAGATTCACGCTTTACGAGAATGGCCCTGACGTCCGGCAGCCGCTGGAACGTGTCGAAATGGACGAAAACCGCCTCGATGTGATCTCACTGCTGACGTTGTCCGGCATTTGGGACCATCTCCCCGCAGAGAGGCAGGCACGATTCGAGGCCGGGCGCCGGTGGCTATACGTCGCTATTGATTGTGCGACCCGGTGTATTCTCTCCGTGCGTCTGGCCGAGACACCGAACTCGAGCGATGCGATCAAGGCGCTGCGCGACATTTTCGTCGACAAGACACCGATCGCACAGGCGGCAGGATGCGAAAGCACCTGGCACCATCATGGTGGGATTAGCACCCTGGCGACGGACCAGGGCGGCGCCTTCGTGTCCGACGATTTTCAGGGGACAGTCTCTTCACTCGGTATCACCACGCACCTTCCGCCTGCGGGCCTGCCTTGGCTTCGAGGCCATATCGAAACCTTCTTCCGAACCTATGGGCACCAGCTTATGCCCCTTCTGGTCGGCCGGACCTTCTTCGATACCGTTGAGCGCGGCGATTACCCATCGGAGCAGCTGGCTTGCCTCTGCGACGACGACCTGATCAGGATCCTGCTGACCTATGTCGTCGACATCTACCACAATCAACCCCACGGATCGCTGGGTGGAGAAACGCCGAACCAGGCGTGGTCGCGGCTGGTTGCCGAGCACGGCACGCCTCCACTTCCCGATGGTCTCGCCTTGCGCAAAGCTTTCGGCAGGCCGTTGCAACGCAAGCTCCGCGGAGATGGCGTTTTGTTCGCGGGCTTGACCTATAGCTGCGAGGCGCTGCGCGAGGCGTTCCTGCACGCGCCGGAACGCAATGTCGAAATCCGCGCCGATCTGCGGGATATGGGCTGGATCGCCGTCAAGGTGGGCGCGACATGGCATCCCGCCATGGCCAATCAGAGCGGCTTCGACGGTGTCAGCTATGACGAGCTTCAAGAAGTTACCCGGACACTCCGCATCAAGCACCAACGGGATGCCGAACTGGATGCGCCCATGGTCCGCCGGGCGATCGAGCGGATTTCGGAAATCAACCGGCGTGCTTTTGCGCTGCGTGAACTGACGCCGTTCCACGTGACCGACCTAGACGTCGAGCGCAATCAATCCGCACTGCACTTCCCCTTGCGCTCCGATGCCGAGCGCCTCGGGCATGCCCGACCGTCTTCCGACCCTCTCTCTGATGGCATCCAGATCGTGCCGCATGCAGGTGGGCCATCCGAGAACCCTACTGACCACCATGACCAAAAACCGCCCGCGCGTGAACGCCGCAACCGCTGGAGATTCGACGATGAGCAATGACATCATCCGCAACGCCGCCGAGAAAGTGGCTGCGCTGCGGGACCATTTCATCCATCACGAACGGTTCGAGCCGCTTGAGGCGCGCTTTGCCATGCTGGTCGCCAAGCGCCTATCCGATCTTGACGCAGGCCGATCAAGCGAAGCCCACGGGCTCGCCTTGTCCGGCCCCTCGGGCACCGGGAAAAGCGCGGCGATGCACCACCTGCTTGCCGGTGTTGGCCAGCAGCTGTCAACGACCCGCCATTGGGATGCGCCGATCATCAGCCTTCGCGTGCCATCGCCGGCGACGTTGAAATTCGTCGGCTACACCTTGCTGCGCGCCTTGGGCTATCAGATCGGCTCAGAACGGCAAGCCTGGTACATCTGGGATTTGGTCCGGCATCACCTGAAAGAGCGACAGGTTTTGTTCGTCCACCTGGACGAGGCGCAGGATCTGGCATCTCGGGGCACGAAGCACGAGTTGAATGCCGTGGCCTCGATGCTGAAAACCCTGATGACCGATCCAGACTGGCCCGTCGGGATCATCCTCTCTGGGACGCCGGAGCTGGAGGACATCCTGAACCATGACTCACAACTGGCGCGGCGGATGGGCTCTGTTGCATAACTCAGGTGATGGGCGCGGTTACCCCCTCCCCGGACAGACTTATCCTACAGCTTCCGTGACCGGGATGCCGAGCGCGGTGTAGCCGTTCAGGACGGCGATGCGGATCTGGAACTCGGCGACCTGACGGTCGAAGTCCCTTGCCATGAGCCGCTGGCCCAGCAGTTTGACACAATGCATCTTCGTCTCGATGCGGCTCCGGCGGTGGTATCCACTCCATCGTCGCCACAGGGTGCGGCCGAGATACCTGGACGCCCGGAGGGCCTCGTTGCGCGCGACGGCTCCAGCGGTGATGGTCTTCCAGGTCTTCGCGTTCCTGCGCGGTGGGATGACGGCATGGGCTCCGCGATCTGCAATCGCATCGTGGCACTTGCGCGTGTCGTAGGCGCCATCTGCCGTGACGCTACCGATTTCCTGGTCCTCCGGGATCTGGTCGAGAAGGTCAGGTAGGATCGGCGCATCGCCGACGTTGCTCCCGGTGATCTCGACAGCCCGGATCTCTAGCGTTTCCTCGTCGATCCCAAGGTGGATCTTGCGCCAGACCCGCCGTTTGGGGCCACCATGCTTGCGAGCGTGCCACTCGCCTTCGCCCTCGACCTTGATTCCTGTGCTGTCGATCAGCAGGTGCAGCGGCCCTTTGGAGCCGCGATACGGGATGTTCACAGCCAAGGTCTTCTGGCGGCGGGACAGTGTGCTGAAGTCAGGCACCGTCCAGTCGAGGCCAACCAGACGCAGCAGGCTCTCGACGAACCCGGTCGTCTGCCGGAGCGCCATGCCGAATAGCACCTTCATCGTCAGGCAGCTCTGAATGGCAGTATCGCTGTAGGTCTGCTGGCGGCCACGCCTCCCCGTCGGCACGGCATCCCAGCTCATCTCGGGGTCGAACCAGATCGTCAGCGAGCCCCGGCGCTTGAGCGCTTCATTGTAGGCTGGCCAGTTTCTGGTCCTGTAGGTTGGCGGTGTGGGTCTGCTCATACATCACAGCTACCACCCTGGATTCACGATCTGAATCCCTGACGGGATTTGTGCAACAGAGCCCGGCGGATGCAGACGGTGCATTTCAACAGCCTGTCGCCGGTCGCGCATGGCAATGACGTGCTGGATCTCGTGGAAAACTACTGCAAGCGCGCGGGACTGCCACCAGCCCCCGCCATCGTGGAACTTGCACATGGTGAACGGCTGATCCACGCGGCAGCCAATCAGTTCGGCCTGGTCATCGAACTGACGCTGGCGGCCATCGAACAGGCTTTCCTCAACGGGGCCCGCCGGCTGGCACCCCAGGATTTTGCCCGCGCCTATCACCTGCGGACTGCCTGCGACGACTCGTTCAACCCGTTCATTATTCCCGATTTTTATCGGATCGATGCGCGGCAGGTCTTCTCACGGGAGCAACGCTGATGTTCACCGCGACAGAACCGCTACCGTTGACGGTGCCCACCACGATAGGGGAATCCGCGACATCCTTCGCCTCTCGCCTAGCTCGGCGGAACGGCGTGCCCCGGTTGATCGCCTTCTGCTCGGATGTGGGGATCGACTACTTCGCGCTTGTAAACGGCGATCCGGTCGAAATCCAAAGGCTGGCCGTTCTGGGCGATATCGATCCCGTCCCGCTGCAAGCGGCAACACCTTCCCTGATTGAACCGGGTTGGTTTCGACTCGGAAACGAACGCATCAAATTCACGGGGTTCATACGGACAACGCTTCGGATTTGCCCCATGTGTATCAGCGAGGTGCGCAACACGACAGAAATCGTCCATCATGGGGTCTGGCAACTCGCGGCGATCCGCACCTGTGTGAAGCACGGGCGCCATCTCGTTGCAGTTCCCAAGCCAAAGAACGGCAATGATTGTTTTGATCACGTCCCCATGCTCGACGGGTTTCAACCAACAGCTGGTGATTTGGCTGCGTCTCAGGATCCGGAACTGGAGCGGTATTTGACCGATCGAATCCTGACCGGACCCGGAAAAAGCTGGCTGGACCGCTTGCCGTTTCATATTGCAGCGCAGACTTGCGAGATGCTTGGCGCGCTTCTAACCTTGGGACCAAGGGTAAAGCGAGCGGAACTTGCCGACGCGCAATGGGCAGCGGCCGGCACCGCTGGCTTGAGCATCCTTCGCGGGGGTCCGGAGGCGTTGCGTCAAAAGCTCAAGGAAATTCAAGATTCGCATCCAGTCGGGGAAAAACGTTACCGTTCACACTACGGCGTATTCTTCGATTGGCTGCGCTTTCGCGACGATGACCAGGATTTTGATGTCGTGCGTGACATTGTCCGGGATTTCATTTTTAAAAACTTTCCGGTTACGGTGGGTTCGACTGTCCTCGGCAAGCATTGCCCTGAGCAACTGTTGCACTCATTCTCGACGGCAAAGCAGGTGTTCGGCATCCCTCACCATAGGCTCGGCCAGAAACTGGTCACTTTGGGAATGGCAAAACCGCACGCCAGCGACAGATTTTACACACTGACGCGATATATTCCGACTGCCATGCTGACCGACATCATCGCAGAGCTCGGAACACGCATCAGTGCAAAAGAAGCTGCGAAAGAGATTGGAGTTGAAACAGTGGTGCTTGCGCGGCTTGCACGCCATGGCCTCATCCCAAAGCAATCCGAATATGGGAAAAGGTCGACAATCTACCGGCCAGAAGATTTGGAAGCATTCCTGGAACAGTTACGGAGGCTGGCAAAGCCCGCAGGGGCGAACAACGATCTTATTGATATCTCAACAGCAGCTTGCAGGCGTGGTGTAGCGATTGCGGTACTCACAAAGCTCATCCTTGAGTGCCGTATCCCGCTGTATTTTGAGGGAGAATGCGCCGACAACTTTAGAGCATTCCGGGTCGATCCAAGCTCCTTGCACGGTATCTACAGCAAACCCCAAGAACCCGTTGTATCTTCATGGAGCGTCGCGCGGATTCTAAAGATCAGCAGACCCACAGTTTATCGCTTGAGGCAGGCAGGCTTTCTTGCTCCACCGACGACACGCAAGAGCGCAGGTATCCGAGGTGGGAAATACAGCTGCAAAAAATCCTTTGAGGAGTTTCAGGCGGTGCATATTTCCCTGACTGAACTGATCGAACGGTCGGGTCGATCCCCTGACGATGAGTTCAACTATCAAATCTCCAAGGGTGCACTCCCACTCCCCTTGGGATTGCAGAGCACAATGATCTTTAGACGCGCCGACGTCGCGTAAACCCATTATCTGACAAAGCCGGCCACGCGCCGGCTTTTTCATGGGCGCGGTGAGGTAACGCTATCTGAGAAAAAGGGCAGGACGAACTGTCGATCCACTCGGCCTGTAGTTGATATTGTTCGGAAATTTTCCGCGCAAGCGGAAAATCTTTGTGATTATTGCCAAGACTTGTGGCGTTTCAGGAAGATTTGCCTTTTGTGTCACAGGGCGCCCTTTCCGACTCGCTCGTCGGTTGGCCACAGCACCACATATGACTTCCTGCCATGCCGGCAGATCAGCGCTCTGCTTGTATCGCGAGCGACCCGCTCGCAGCAACGGGGCTGCGAAGCGCATGATATCGGTATTTTAGGTAAAGGCGGCTTGACCTGCCCCGGGCTTTTTCCTCCAGTTGCGACTAGAGTCTGCCCCATGGAAAGACCCCGAAAATCCGGCCCGCAAACCCGGACCGCCCGATCCGTCGCAATGGCGGCGGGGGCCTCGTGCCGATATCCGGGCGCATCGACCGGAGGGGCGATCTTTCCGCGCCGCTCAGCCCGACAGCGCCGCGGCGGTGAAGCCGCCGTTGCGCCACGATTCCAGCGCCTGGCTCAGGGCCGGGCCGGGCGCGCCATCCGCCGGACCCTGGTAGAGCCCGGCCCGCGCCAGGCGGCGCTGCAGCGCGCCCAGCGTCTCTGGGTTCCAGTTCCCGCCCTGCTCGGCCAGCTCGCGCAGCAGGCTGCCATCGTCCGAGGCGACGCCCAGCAGCAGTTGCACCGCCGCGCGCGAGGGGTCGCGGGGAATGCCGCGCCCCTCGTCCAGCAGCACGGCCGCGGCACGGTGGCCGCGCGGCTCGCCCTCGCGTGCGGCGCGCTCGAACAGCGTCCGGGCGTCGCCGGGATCGCCGAAGCGGCCCTCTTGCGCCAGCACGCCCAGGTTGAAGGTGGCGATCGGTGATCCGGCCTGCGAGGCCTGCTGCATCAGCGCGATGCCGCGTTGCTGGTCCTGGGCGCTTCCCCCGTCCAGAAGCGTCACCGCCAGGTTGATCGCCGCATCGGCGCTGCCGGCCGCGGCCGCCCTTTCGTAAAGCGCCAGCGCGCCGGCCGGATCGGGGGCCACGCCGTCGCCGGTTTCCTTCAGCAGCGCCAGGCTGACCATGGCGCGCAGGTCGCCGCGCCCGGCCGCGGCTTCGTAAAGCGCCACCGCCTCGGCGCGCAGGCCGGCGGCCGCCGTCGCCCGCGCCAGCAGCGCGACATATTTCGCCTGCCGGGGGTGAAGGCGGCTGGCCTCGTCGCAGGCCCGCATCGCCGCGACGGCGTTCTGCGCCAGCAGCTCGTAGGAGACGCCGGGCGTGGTCTCGGTCCCGTCGCGCGGATGGGTCGCCAGCAATTCGCAGCGCCGGGCCGGGCCGGGATCGGCCTGGGCGGAGAGTTCGGCCAGCATGCGCCGGGCCTCGCCGATATGTGGCCCGTCGGGATAGCTGCGGGCATAGCTTTCCAGCAGCGGCCTCAGCCGGCTGCGCCGCGCCAGATCCCAAAGCTGCTCGCCCGCCGTGCCCTCGGCCTCGGGGCCCATGCTGCGCCGCGCCTGGCCCGCCCGGCCCGGATCCTGCGCCAGCAGCGCCAGCACCTCGCCGACATGGCTGCCGTTGGGATAGCGTTGCAGGTAAAGCCGCAGCAGCGCCGGATCGGCGGCGCGGACCGAGACCTGGTAGAACAGCGTCTCGGGCGAGGCGGTGGGCGGGCCGTCGGCAAAGCGGAACCGCCGGGTCAGCGCCGAGGCGTCCCAGGGGATCTGCTGCCCGCCGGTGCGCGCCATCACGTCCTTGCGCACCGCGATCATCATCTCGCCGATGTCCTGGGCGGGGGTGTGGATATGGCTCAGCAGCGCCTCGGTGAAGGTGCCGTTGCGGCCGGCGCCGTCAAAGGCCACCGCGCCGGGCTGGGTGGCATAGGCGATCAGGAAATCGGCGGGGCTGCCTATGCGGGCCAGGCCGCTGCCGGCGCCGGGAAGCCGCAGCGGATTGTCGCCGCAGGCGTCCAGCAGGACGATCTTGACCCCCGGCGCCTTGGCCATCGCCCCCAGCACCTCGTCCAGCGCCACGGTGCGCTCGGTCGCCTGGTCCAGCCGATCCAGCCGGAAATCCCGCGGCAGCAGATAGTTCCGGTCCGCGACCTGAAAGGCATGGCCGGCGTAATAGAACAGCGCCACCTCGGCGGTCTGCGCCGCCGCGCCGAACTGGCCGACCAGCGCCCGCATCTGCGCCTGGTCGCTGTCCACGCCCAGGATCACCTGGAAGCCCAGGTCGCGCAGCGCCGCGGTCATGTCCTCGGCATCGTTGGCGGGGTTGTCCAGCGCCGGCACGCCGGCATAGGCGGCATTGCCGATGACCAGCGCCACCTTGGGCGCCGCCGCGGCCTGCGCGGCCATGAGCAGCGCCGCGATCAGCGCCGCCAGAACGGCCGCCAGGATGGAGGCGGGCCTAAAGCCCGACCGCGCGCACCAGGACGGCATCGGCTTTCTCGACCGTGGCAAGGATCAGCCCCTCCTGCCGGGCATGGGCGCGGGCCAGTTCGGGGTCTTCGACCCGCAGCAACTCGATCTGCTTGACGATCTCGGCGCGGGCGCCGGCGATGGCCTGGCTGGCCTCGCGCAGGGCGTCGCGGCGGATGGCGCGGCGCTCGGCCTCGCTGCCGGCCGTGGCGAGGCGGTCCATCGCCCGGCTGCGCGCCGCGCCGATTTCCGCGCTGGCCTGGCGCAGGATGGCCGAGACCGTCTGCATCGAGGGCGGCAGTTCCGCCGAAAGCTCGTCCAGCGCGCTGGAATAGCGGTCCAGCGCCCGCGACAGGCAGGCCAGCATGTCCTCGGCCTGGCCCTCGTGCTGGCTGCAGGCGTCGATCATCTGCGACACCTCGTCCGACAGCGCGGCCAACCGGGTCAGCCCGTCGTCCTGCGGGCCGGAGGTGAGCGGCGGCAACCCGTCCGGCAGCACCGAGGCCGCACCGGCCGCCGCGATCGGGAAGGGCACCGGACCGTCCGTCGGGTTCGGCAGTTCCGTCCCCGGCAGGGTGTTCTGCGGGACCGGCAGCCCCCTGGCCGTGCCGGGGCTGACGATCTGCAAGGTGCCGGGGGCATAGGTGATGGCATAGTTCGCCTCGGCCCCCGCCAGCATCCGCGCGTCCGAGGCGGTGATGCCGTAAGCGCCCGGCAGGCTGGTCACGGTGGCGTCGCTGGCCAGCAGGACGTCGGTGATCGCGTCGCCCTGGGCCAGGCTGCCCGCGATCAGCGCCCAGTCCAGCACCGGCGCAGTGCCGAAGCGGGCCGCGGCGTCGCGCGCGCCGATGGTGATGGCGCGCCGAAAGACCTCCAGCGCGCCCTCGGCATAGGTGATGATGTAATTGCCGGTCGCATCGCCATCCGCGCCGTCGATCCGGGCGCCGCCTGCGGTGATGACATAGGGTGAGCCGGCGACCCAGGCCCCGGCCGCCTCGCCCTCGCTGGCCAGGTCCAGCGCGGCCAGCCGGTCGTCGTAGCGCAGGCCCGTCGCGGTGGCGTCCCCGACCGATAGCCGCCGCTCCTCGCCATAGGTCTTGCTCAGGTCGTTGGCCGAGACGGTCAGCAGCGCGCGGTTGATGGTCAGGCTCGCCGCCGAGGCGACGATGCGATAGCCGGTCCCGTCGGCCGAGGTGACGCTGCCCGCCGTCTGGACGGGATAGGTTCCGGCATTGCGCACCCCCGCCGGCAGGCTGAAGATCCCTGCGACCGCGGGCTGGTCGCCGAACAGGTAGCGGCCCAGCCCATGCACCGTGCCGCCGGGCGTGGGCAGTGCGTCGCCATAGGTCGCGGACAGCGGCGCGGGTTCGGCCCAAAGCACCGGGTCGATGCTGTAAAGCTGCGGATAGGCGCCGTCACCGCCCGGCGCCCAGGTGGTCGTGAAGCTCCAGCCCGCCGCGCGGGCCATGAAGCCCGCCGTGTCCTGCAACTGGGCCGTGGTCAGGCCGGTGCCGCCGGCGGATTGCTGCTGCCCGCTGGCCTCGCGGTCCCAGAACGAGGCGGTGGTGCTGCCGGTGCCCTCGCCTTCGTCATTGGCCCCGACCAGCCCGCCGAGGCGCAGCAGGCCCGGCGCGGCGGTGGAACTGATCCGGCCTGCCGCATGGCTTCGCGCGACGCTGCCGGCGTTCGAGCCGACCAGCCCGCCGATGGTCGCCGGCAGGTTGCCGGAATAGGTCACGGGCGCCAGCGCATAGGCATCGGCGATGCTGCCGTCGTTCCAGCCCGCCAGCCCGCCCAGGGCCGAGCGGGGGCCGTCCAGCGCCTCGGTGCCGTCCAGCGCGACCAGCAGGCTGCCCGAGGCGCGGGCGCGGGTGATCGTGCCCAGGTTCCAGCCGACCAGCCCGCCCGCCGCCGCCAGCGCATTGCCCGAGATGTTGATTGCATTGTCGGCAAAGGCATCGGCGATCTCGCCCTCGTTCACGCCGGCCAGGCCGCCGATCTCGGCGATGCTGTCGCCCTCGGGCAGGCCGGACAGGGCAAGGCCCAGCCCGCCCAGGGCATAGGCGGCGCCGATGGTGCCCTGGTTCACCCCGACCAGCCCGCCGGCCCGGACATAGCCCGCGGTGTCGAGATCCATGGCAACGTCGCTCCAGGCATCCGAGACCGCGCCGCTGCTGGTGCCCGCCAGTCCGCCCAGGGAAAGCAGCCGGATGGTCTCTGCCCCTTCCTGCGTCAGGGTGAGGGTGCCGGTTGCCGAGACCCCGGACAGGTCCGCGGCATTCTCGCCCACCAGCCCGCCGATGATCCAGTTGCCGCTGCCGGTCTGGGTGATCTCGGCGGCGGCGGTGGAATCCGCGATGCTGTCGCCCTCCTGGGTCAGCCCGACCAGCCCGCCCAGCCGCGAGGCGGGGGCGAAGCCTTCGCTGTTGTCCTCGGACCCGTCGAAGCCGGATTCGATGCTGCCGGCATAGCGGCTGCCGGTGACGGTCATCCCGCCCAGCGATTGCCCGACAAGGCCGCCGGCCATGACCACGTCGCCCCAGCCGTCCGCCTGGCCCGAAAGCGCCAGGGCGACGCGGGATTCCGCATCCGTGATGCGGCCGTCGCCGAACAGCCCGGCCAGGCCGCCAAAGCTGGCGCTGCTGACCGAATCCTCGCCCATCTCGGCCGCGATCCGGCCGGTGACCAGCACGTTCTCGATCACGTTGGGTGCCTCGCCCGCCTGCGTCTCGCCGACCAGCCCGCCGGCGACGGCGGCGAAGCCTTGCTGCGCGTCCAGGTCGATGTCCAGCAGGCGCAGGTTCCGGATCGTGGCGCCGGCGATGGTGCCGAACAGCCCGCCCGGACCCGAGCTGACCACCTGCGCAAGCCCGCTGATCGCGTGGCGCCCGCCCGCCGCCGTGGCGCCGTCCAGGCTGCCCGAGAAGGGCGTGCCGCGGCTGCCGATGGGCCGGAAGCCCGCACCCAGGTTCCAGCCGGCCGTGCCCGCCGCGCCGATGTCGGCCCCCAGGGCGTAATGCGCGCCGGCAAAGCCGGCCGAGCCGATGCCCTGAAGCCCATAGACATCGGTGATGACATAGCGGCTGGCGGCGGTGCCGGCGCCGCCCGTGGCGCGCAAGAAGCCCGCGGTGTCGGAAAGCGCGAAATCGCGCGCCGCAAAGCCCGGCAGCGTGGCGGCGACCTGCCGCCATTGCGAGGCGCCGTTCAGGCGGAAGCTGTCCACCGAGACGCCGGCGCCGGCCGTGACCAGCGGCGCCTGCAGGTTCAGCATACCGGCCGGCCCCTGTACCGGCGCGGCCAGCGCGATGCTTTCGCCCGCGGTCAGGTTCAGCGCCGTGGCGCCGCTCCAGCTCAGCCCGCCAAGGGTCGTGAGGCCGGCGCCGGCGGTCAGCGACAGCTGGCCCGGCCCGCTCCAGCTCATCGCGGCATTGACCAGCAGGTCGTTGTCGGCGCGCAGGTCCAGGTGGCTGGCCGCGCCGGCGGCGAAGGTCAGGGTCATCGGCGTATCGACCACCAGGTCGCCGGCATCGTCGCCCTCGCCCTCGGTCGAGAGGATGTAATGTCCCGCATCCAGCAACATGCCGTAGATGTCCGTCACCAGCACATGCGTGGGGTCGTCGGGGTCATATGTTTCTTCGTCGACGATGCGCAGGTTCTGCGGGTCGAACAGCGCGGTGCCCGGCCGCCCCCTGGGGGCCGAGACCCGCACGCCGGAACTGCGGATCGCCAGTTCGCCGCGGCTGGAGATCTCGGCAAAGCCGCCGTCGCCGCCCTCGGCGCCGCCGCGCACCGACACGCCGCCGGCAAAGCGGGTGTGGTCGTCGGACCAGACGATGATCCGCCCGCCGTCGGCATGGCCGATCCCGTCGGCCAGCAGTCGCGTCCCGGCGTCCAGCGTGGTGCGCCGCGCCCGCGGCAGGTCGCCGGTGCCGCGATAATCGCCGCCGACCCGGATCAGCCCGCCGCCGCCGGTGCCGCTGGCATCCAGCACCGCGCCCTCCAGCGCGATCTCGGCGCCGGTGACGGTGATGCTGCCGCCGCGCTCGGGCCGCGCCGCGGGCCGTTCGGCGGTGATGGGTGCCGCGGCGCGCCGGCCGCCGCTGGCATCGACCCGGCCCGCCACGCGCACCCGGCCGCCGTCGCCGCCGCCCAGCACCACCCGGCCCGAGCGCCCCGAGACGGTGCGCGCCTCGGTCACGCCGGACAGGTTGATCGCGTGGCGCGCGGCATGGCGGGCCGTCGCCGCCTCGATCTCGATCACGCCGCCATCGGCCGAGATCCGGCCGTGCTGCTCGACCAGCGCCATGGCCTCGCCATCCTCGGCGGGCGGCAGGGCCACGGACAGGAAATTGTCGCCCGAAAGGTTCAGCACCGCCCGCCGCCCGGCGCCCAGCCCGACCGTGCCCAGCGGCACGCGGATCGTGCCGCTGTTGGCGACCCGCCCGCCCAAGAGCGCGGCATAGCCGCCGGGGATGATGTCGATGCGCCCGCGATTTTCCACGCGGCCGGGCCGGTCGCCGGAAAAGCGCAGCCGGCCGGCGGTGAAATCCTCGTTCGAGATGTCCAGCGTCGAGCCGACGAAGCCCGCCGTGGCGATGCGCCCCTCGCGCCCGACCAGGATGCCGTTGCGGTTGACGACGAAGACCTGGCCGTTCGCGCCCAGAAAGCCGTCGATGCGGGTCGGGCTGTCGCCGGTCACGCGGTTCAGCAGCGCCGCGTCACGCCCCGGCTGATGCACCCGGACGGAACCGCCGGCGCCGATGCTGAAGCTGGTCCAGTCGATGATGGCGCGGTCGCTCAGCTGGTCCACGCGCATGGCGCCGGGGTTCGGCGTGCTGACGCTGGCGCTGCCGCCGACCACGTTCGGCCCGCTGGGCAGGGTCTGGGCCGCCAGCGGCCCGGGCACCAATGCGCTGCACATCAGCAGCGCCGCCCAGAGCCGGCGGCCGGGATTAGAACCGGTACGAGCTGACGATCGTGAAACGCGAGGGATCTTCCTGGCCATCGTCCCTGTTCCCTTTGCCGTATTCCAACCTGATAAGCGCCGAGGAATAGCTGGGATCGCGGATCAGCCGCAGATCGACGCCGATGCCGAACGAACTGGCCTCGATGCGCGCAGCCTCGATGGCCGTGGGGTTTTCCAGGTGGACCGCGCCCACCGCGGCGAAAACATAGGGGCTGACCACCAGCGGGTGCCCGAAGCCCTGCGCCGGGAAATGCCGCGCCACCTCGCCGCGCAGGAACCAGCCGGAATCGCCCGACAGGCTGCCCAGGTCAAAGGCCGACAGCCCCTCGGTCGAGGCGATGCCGAATTGCTCGCTGGACAGCAGCGGGTCGCCGAAGCCGGTCTGCGCCTGCCCTGACAGCGCCAGGCTCCAGTCCTGGCGGAAGTCGCGGTCATAGCGGAAGGACAGCTCCAGCTTGCGGAAATCCGCATCCGCGCCGCCGCGCGACAGCGGCATGGCCGGCATCGCCTCGGCGGCGCTGCGCGCGCCCAGGGCGTCCAGCCCCACCGACAGCACGGCGGCCATGCGCAGCGCGCTTTGGTCGGAAAGCTGCCAGTTGCCCTCGCCGGTCAGGCGCAGGACGCGGGTGCGGTCCTTGTAAAGCCCGATGGCGCCCGCGCCGGTTTCCAGATCCTGCCGGTCGCGTTGCAGATCCAGCGCCGCCGTGACCGAGATGTTGCGCTTGACCGAACGCACCACCGGATAAAACAGCCTGAAGGACAGCCGGTCGAAATCCGAGGCCGTGGCCACGCCGCCCGTGTCCGGTCCCGCCTTGGAACTGGCCGCCTCGAGTCCGAAGGTCAGCCCGTCATTGCCCAGCGGAAACACCGCGCCGCCGGCCAGGGTGCGCAATTGCGGCCGATCGCCGAAATATCCGTCATCGCCCAGCTTGGGATGGCCCGAGGCGCGCAGGTAGAACACCTCGCCCCGGCCGAGCTGGTTGTTCAGCTCGACCCCGGCGCTGAGGTTCCACCGCCCCAGCTCGCGCGAGAAGCTGTTGTCCAGCCCGACGAAGCCCGTGACCGAGCGGAATTGCGGATTCAGGATGATGACCGTGCCGCCGGGCCGGGCGCCGGTGGACAGCGCCGATCCCAGTGCGACGCCGAACATGTCGCCGGCCAGCAGCAGTCGCCGCTCGATGTCGGGCAGCCGCAGCGTGGGGCGGTCGACCAGCGGCGCGGTCATGGCGTCCAGCCGGGCGCGCAGGCCGGGGGGCGCGGCGCTGGTGTCGATCTTCTCGACAAAGCCGCTGACCACGGTCAGGCGCAGCGCGCCGCCATCCTCCAGCGTCTGCGCCGGGATCACCACGCGCGCCAGCACATAGCCGTCGCGCACATAGCCTGCCTCAAGGTCCGAGGCGGCGGCGAAGATCTCGGAGACCGCGATCCGCTTGCCGACCACGCGCTGGCGCAGCGCGGCGATCCGGGCCTCGCTGCCCGGCAGGGCGCCCTCGACCCGGACATCGGCCAGCTGGATCGACAGCCGGTCCGCGCCCTCGGGCGCGGCCAGGCCCGGCGAGCCGCTGAACACCACCGAACCGGACAGCCGCTGCATCGGTGGCTGATAGCTGTCCTGGGTGATCTGGCTGGCGGTTGGAGGCCGGGGCTGGGTCCGCGCCGGCCCCGCCGGCAGCGCCAGCACGGCAAGCGCCGCAATCAGCGCAGTCGGACGAGCGGTCGGGCGTGGCGGGCGGATGCCGCGTCTTGCAAATGTCACTTTCCTGCCTCCCCCGAACGATGCGGCGACCTGGATGGCGCCCTTGTTTCGTCAGCCCGTCGAAAGCCCCGTCGAAAGTCCCGTGTTCATCGGCATGCCGCCGCTGCCGCGGCGGTCCGTCGCGTCAACTCAGTGCCTGGAACTCGACCCGGCGGTTTTCGGCCGCGGCCGGATCGGCGGGATTGGCCAGGAAGCGCTTGCCCATGCCAAGCGCCTCCAACCGCGAGGCGGCGATGCCGCAATCTTGGACCAGCCAGCGGCGCACTTCCTCCGCGCGCAGCTTGGAAAGGGTTTCGTTATAGCTGTCCGAGCCCTTGGCGTCGGTATGGCCGACGATGCGGAACAGCGCCACGTCCGATTGCCGCATGGCCGAGCACATCTTGTCCAGGGCCGGGCGCTGGTCGGGCGCGATGCTGGCCGAATCGAAGGCGAAGCGGATGGCGATATTGACCTGAAGCTCGGGCGCGAACTCGCCGAAGACCACGGTGCCCTCGCCTGCCGCGGCGTCCGCCTGGGCCGGCTCGCCGCTGGGGGTGACGGCAATCATGTCCAGACCGCGCGTCTTCTGGCCCTGGACGGTGGCGCGATACATTTCGCGCTGGGCCTCGAAGCGTTGCAGGATCTGCTCCTCGGTCAGGTCCTGCCCCTGGGCGGAACCGGCCAGAAGGCAAATACCGGACAATATGGCTAGACCAGTCCGCAGCACGGGAATCACCTTAAAAAACTGCATCCCTGAAAGAATATTTTACGCTAAACTAAGGATGTTTTCAATTCTTGCGCGATTGTTCGGGATGAGGATGCCTTGCCCGCAAAGGATCACCCGGTGAACGGTCCCACCACCCGGCGCGGCCTGTCGGTCCGGGGCGCCGGGCTGACCCATCGCGGCACGGTGCGCGACCAGAACGAGGACGCGATCCTGGTCGATCCCTCGGGCCGGGTCTGGGCGGTGGCCGACGGCATGGGCGGGCACCGGCTGGGCGGCTATGCCGCGGACCGGGTGATCGACGCGCTGGAGACCCTGGCCGACGGCGAGGATCCCGCCGCGGCGCTGGCCGCGCGCTTTGCCGCGGCCGATGCGCTGATCGCGGCGCGGGGCCGCAGCGAGGGCGCGGTGATCGGCGCCACCGCCGTCGCCGCGGTGATCCGGCGCGGGCGGCTGACGCTGGCCTGGGCCGGCGATGCGCGCGCCTATCTGCTGCGCGAGGACCGGCTGGCGCGGCTGACCCGCGATCATTCGCTGGTGCAGGAACTGGTCGATGCCGGCCGGCTGGCGCCCGAGGCGGCGCGCGACCACCCCCAGGCCAATATCGTCACCCGCGCCGTCGGGGCGGGGGCGGCGCCGGAACTGGCGGCGCTGGACCTGGTGGCGGGGGATCGGCTGCTGCTGTGCTCGGACGGGCTGACGCATGTGCTGGCCGATGCCGCGCTGGCCGAGGCGCTGCGCGAGACCCGGCCCGGCACGGCGCTGGCCGCCGGCACGCCAGCCGATGCCGCCTGTGCCCGGCTGCTCCAGCAGGTGCTGGCCGCGGGGGCGCCGGACAATGTCTCGGTCATCGTTGTCGACATCGGGCCGGGCTGAGATGGGCCGCCGCCCCGCCCCGCCGACTGCCCCGCCCGCGCGCAGCGCGATGCCGGGGCGCAGCCTGTCCCGCGCGCCGCGGCCGGCGGGCAGCCTGGCCGCGCCGATCATCGTGGCGATCGGCGTGGTGATCGGCGCCATCGCCTTTGCGGTCACGACCTGGTTTCTCGACAGCGCCGACCAGGCGACCGAGCTGCGCCTGTCCCGGCAAGAGGCGGAACTCGCCCTGCTGCGCGAGGCGCTGGCCGAGGCGCGGGTCGAACGCCAGGGGTTGCGCGCGGACCTGGCGCAGCTGCGCGACGACCTGAGCCTGGTGGCGAACCGTGCCCCGGTCGCGCCGCAGCTTCAGCTTGCCCCTCCGGCGGACCTGGGCGGCGAGGATTTCGAAAGCCCGCCGCCGACCGAGGCGCTGACCGAGCAGATGCGGCTGGCCAAGTCGCGCTTCAACAAGGGCATCACCCAGCCGCGCAACGCGACCATGCTGGCGATCCTGGGGCAGCCGCGCGACAGCTACAACACCGATTGCCAGCCGGTGACCAATCCCCGGCTGCGGGCGCTGCTCGAGACGCGCAAGGTCGGGCCGATCACCGTGACCATGCTCAAGCCCGCGCTCGACAGCCTGGCGCGGGTGCTGGAGCGGCTGGAGCAGAGCGATCCCGACATCCATGCCAAGCTGGGCACGGCCGGCGGGCTGTGCGCGCGGCTGATCCGCGGCTCGACCCGGTCGATCTCGAACCATTCCTGGGGCACGGCCATCGACCTGACGCTGGAAGGGCAGCTCGACCCCTTTGCCGATGGCGCGACGCAGTTCGGGCTGCTGATCCTGGCCGAATATTTCAACGAGGAGGGCTGGTTCTGGGGCGCCGCCTATAACAGCCGCGAGGATTCGATGCATTTCGAGATCGGCGAGGAGACGCTGCGCAAATGGCAGGCCGAGGGGAAGCTCTGACCGCCGCCGCCGAACGGCTGGCCCGGCCGGTGCTGGCCTATGCCGACCGCCTGCCCTGGGTGGCCGAGGACATGGCGGCGCTGGCCGGCCATGCGCGGGTGCTGCTGGACCGTTTCGAGACCGAGGCGCTGCGGGCGGGCCTGTCGCCGCAGGCCGTGGCGGCGGCGCGGGCGGCGCTGGCGCTGCTCGTGCAGGATTCGGGCGCGGCCAATCCGGCGCTGCCGGGCTGGCAGGGCGCGGCGCGCGGCCTTGGCGTCCTGGACGGCGCCAGCCTGGCCGAGGCGCTGCGCCGCGGCGGGGCGGAACTGGACCCGGTGCGCGCCCTGGTGGACGATTGCCTGGCCCGGACCGAGGCGCGGCGGCAGGCGCTGGACCGCAGCCGGCCGGCGGGCTGGGGCGCCATGCTGGCGGTGCTGGCGGCGGCCTGGCTGCTGGCCGCCATGGCCTGGGCGCTGTGGGTCGAGACCGGGCAAAGCCGGGCGCTCGACCGGCTGTTCCAGGCCGAGGCGGTGGCGGCGGGGCTGGACCGCGCTGCGCCCTTTGCCGATCTGGGCGCGCGGCTCGACCGGTTGCAGCGGGCCGAGGCGCAGGTGGCGGCGGGCATGGCGCGGGTGCGGGTGCGGCCCTTGGGCTGGCTGACCGGGCGCGATGCGGCCCGCCGCGCGGCGGCGGCGCTGGCCGAGGCGCGTGCCCGCCACTTGCCGCCTGCCCTGGCCCGCGCCATCGACGCCGCCCTGGCCGGCGAGGGCGAGCCCGCGGCCGCCTATGACACGCTGCGCGCCTGGTCGGTGCTGTCGGGCGCGGCGGCATGGCAGCCCGCCTGGCTGGCCGGCTGGGCCGAGGATCGCGCCGGTGCCGATCCCGCCCTGACCGGCCTTGCCCCGCATCTGCTGGCCCTGCCGCGCCGTCCCGGCACCCCGGTCGCGCCGCCCGATGCCGAATTGCTGGCGCAGGCCCGCGTCCTGGCCGCCGAGGCGCCCGAGCCCGAGCGCGCCTTTCTGGAACTGCGCCGCTCGGCCGAGGCGGCGGCGCTGCCGCCCTGGCGCCCCTCGCAGGCGCTGCCGGTGCTGGCGGACATCGCCGAGCGCCGCTCGGGCCTGCCGCTGGATCGGCCGCTGCCGGGGCTTTACACCGCCGCCGGCTGGGACATGGCGCGGACGCGCGGCGCCGGCCTGGCGGTCGAGGCCGCCAGGCAGGCCGGCGCGGCGCTGCTTGCGCAAGCCCCGGCCCAGCGGAACGACAGCCCGGACCGGGTGATGGCGCTGCTGCAGGGGGCGACCTTGCAGCATTGGCAGGATTGGCTGGGCGACCTGCGGCTGCGTTCCTTCGACGACCGGCGGCGGGCGGTGCTGGTCTCGGGGGCGCTGTCGCGGCCGGATTCGCCCCTGGCGGCGCTGATCGCCGAGGTCTGGCGCCAGGCCGGCGGCACCGACCGCAGCCGCCCGCACGCGCTGCAACTGGCCGTCGCCGTCCGCTTCGGCCCCGAGATCCAATATGTCGAAAGCGGCCGCATCGCCCAGATCGCGGCGCTGTTTGCCGAACTGAACGTGGCGCTGGGGGCCATGGACGCGGATGCGGCGGATGCGCAGCGCCGGCTGCTTGGCGTGCAGGCGCGGGCGCGCACGGTCCGGGCGCTGCGCGACGCGCCGCCGCTGATCGGCCGGCTGGTCGAGGACACGCTGGCCGAAAGCGGCGCGGCCGAGGCCAGCGACCTGACCAACCCGCTGACCCGCGCCTGGCAGGCCGAGGTGCTGCCGCTTTGCGCCCCCGCCCTGGCCGGGCGCTTTCCCTTTGCCCAGGGCCCCGATGCCGATCCGGCCGCGGTCGCCGCCCTGATCGGGCCGGGCGGTGCGATGGACCGTTTCCTCGGCGCCCGCGCCGCCACCTTGCTGGACCGCGAGACCGATCCCTGGCGCTGGAAGCCCGAGGCGCGCTTTGCCGGGCTCAGCCCCGACAGCGCCGCCTTTCTGCAACGCGCGCTGACGGCGGGGGCGGCGCTGGCGCCGGGGCTGCGCATCTCGGCCGCCGCCCTGGCCGAACGCGGCCGGGCCACGCTGCTGATCGGCGGCCATGGCGGGCCGGTGGGCGCGGCGGGGGACGCGGTGGCGCTGGACTGGCCGGGCGCCGACCCCGCCGCCGGGATCGAGGTCAGCTTTGCCACGCCCGAGGGCGCGGCGCGATTGCAGCAGCCCGGCCCCTGGGGGCTGATGCGCCTGCTGGCGCCCCTGCGGCTGCGCGAACGCGACGGCGGCCGGCGCTTCCTGATCGACCTGCGCACCGAAGGCGCGCGGCTGTTCCTGGAGATGGGGTTCGACCGGCCGCTGAACCCGCTGTCGGCCCGGCGCCTGCTGGCGGGGCTGGCCTGCCCGCAAGTGCTGTAATCATTCGCCAATCCGCCCGGCTTGCGTCATACTGAAACCGGTATCCGGCCGGCGCATCGGCCCCGGAGGCAGGAGGTCAGCATGTCATCCGCCCGCGAGATCACCGTCGCCATCCCCGCCATCGGCGAGCCCGTCACCTTCGAGCGCATGGAGGGCGAGGAACAGGTCTCGGCCCCCTTCGCCTTCGAGCTGCGCCTGTCGGCCAAGACGCTGGACGTGAAGGCGGCCGACGTGCTGGGCACCCGCGCCACCATCGCCGTCAAGGGGCCCGAGGACAGCGAGCCGCGGCATTTCGACGGCCATGTCGCCGAGTTTGGCCTGGCCGAGATCCGCGACGATTTCGCCTTCTACCGGCTGCTTCTGCGCCCGGCGCTGTGGTTCGCAAGCCTGGCGACCGACAACCGCATCTTCCAGAACCTCTCGGTGCCCGACATCATCGAGGAGGTGCTGCGCGCCTATCCCGACGTGGTGCTGGACAAGCGGCTGGAGGGCAGCTACCCGCCCCGCGACTATTGCGTCCAGTTCGAGGAAAGCGACCTCGACTTCCTCCAGCGGCTGATGGAGGAGGAGGGAATCTTCTATTTCTTCGAGCATGGCGAGGATGGCCATGTCACCGTGCTGGCCGATGCCAATGCGGCGATGAAGCCCGCGCCGGGCGCCGAGGAGATCGCCTATGAGCCCGACAGCCCCAGCGCCCCGCGCGAGGGCGATTACCTGACCGGCTGGGTGCCGCGCGCCGCGATGCGCATCGGGGCTTTCGCGCAGACCGATTACGATTTCCTGAAACCCTCCTCGGACCTGATGGCGACGGCAAGCCGGCCCGAGGGCCATGCCGGCGACCGGCGCGAGGCTTACCTTTATCCCGGCCGGCACCTGGACCTGGGGCGCGGCGAGCGGCTGGCCGGCATCCGGCTGGAAGAGGCGCAGGCCGCCTTCGAGCGCGTCGCGGCCGAGGGCACCGCCCGGCCGCTGGGGCCGGGGCGCAGCTTCACGCTGGCGGGTTTCCCGCGCGAGGCGGAAAACGACCGCCATCTGGTGCTGTCCGCCCGCTATCGCATGTGGGACGACCAGGTCCGCGCCGGCCAGCGCGCCGGGCAGGAGGGGCGCGACCCCTTGGGCTATCACGTCCGGCTGGTCTGCGCCCCGGCGCGCATCCCCTTCCGCCCCGAGCGCCGCACGCCGCGCCGGCCGATGCGCGGGCCGCAGACCGCCGTGGTGGTGGGCCCCGCGGGGGCCGAGATCTATACCGACGAACATGCGCGGGTGAAGGTGCAGTTCTTCTGGGACCGCAAGGGCCGGCGCGACGCGCATTCCAGCTGCTTCGTGCGCGTCAGCCAGGCCTGGGCCGGGGCGGGCTGGGGCTTCATCCAGATCCCCCGCATCGGGCAGGAGGTGATCGTCGATTTCCTGGACGGCGATGCCGACCGGCCGATCATCACCGGCCGGGTCTACAATGCCGAGCAGGTGCCGCCCTATGGCCTGCCCGGCAATGCCACGCAATCGGGCTGGAAATCCAACAGCTCGCCCGGCGGCGGCGGCTGGAACGAGTTGCGCTTCGAGGACAAGGCCGGCGCCGAGGAGGTGTATTTCCAGGCGCAGAAGGACCATAACGAGCTGATCAAGAACGACGAGACCCGCCGCATCGGCCATGACTGGGTCGAGGATGTCGGCAACGACGCCACCCAGTCCATCGGCAACGACCGCCGCGAAAGCGTTGGCAACGACAAGTTCACCACCATCGGCGCGAACCGCCAGGTCTCGATCGGGGTGGACGATACGGAAAAGGTCGGCGGCCATCGCAGCCTGGACGTGGGCGCGACCGAGACGATCCATGTCGCCGCCAGCTCCACCGAGACCATCGACGGCGCGCATAGCCAGACCGTCGGCGGCATCCAGACCATCACCGTCAAGGCGGCGCGGGTGGACAGCGTGGCCGCGACCGAGACGCGCAATGTCGGGGCGGCGCAGACCAATACCATTGTCGGTGCGCGCGGCGTGACGGTGCTGGCCGGGCAGAACCACGCGATCTCCTCGGACGACGGCTGGAAGGTAGGCGGCAACCGCTCGACCAACGTGGCGGGGAACGAGACCGTCGAGGTCGGCGGCAACCGCAGCCACAAGGCGGGCGGCAACCGGGCCGAGAAGGTCGGCGGCGATTCGACGCTGGACGTTGCCGGCAAGCGGGCCACCACGGTCGGTGCGGATGAATTGCACAAGGTCGCCGGCAAGATGGGGCTGGACGTGGGCGCGGCGCTGGCCATCGTGGCGGCGGATTCGATCGCGCTGACCTGCGGCTCGGCCGCCATCGTGATGAAGAAGGACGGCACCATCACCATCGAGGGCAAGGACATCACGATCAAGGGCTCGGGCAAGATCGACGTGAAGGCCTCGGGCGAGACCTCGATCAAGGGCTCCAAGGTCAACCTGAACTGAAGAGCGCTGCCAGCGCAGGCCCCGGCGCCTCGGGATCGGCGGCCAGCGCCGGATGCCCGCGTTGCCACAGCAGCAGCGGCGGTGCCTCGGCCTTGCCCGCCGGCGCGGGCAGGGCCGCCAGCGCCTGCCACAGCGCATCGGGATCGGGCTCGGCGGCGGCTTGCAGCGCGGCCTCGCACCAGGGCTCCAGCGCCTCGGGTCCGGGCAGGCTGTCGGCCAGCAGGAACAGCGCCAGCGGAAAGCGCCGCCCCACCGCATCGGCCGAAGGCAGCACCAGCCCCGCCGCCGCCCGCCCGCCCGAGGCGATGCGCAGCCGCAGCCCGCCCTCCGGCCAGTCCTCGCGCCTGGCCAGATGCGCCGCGGCCCAGCGGTCCCAGCGGCGGCGGAACGGCTCGGGCAACCCGCGGCCGACGAAATCGCCGCGCGCCGGCAGCTTGCCCCAGAAGCCCGCCTGCGCGCTCAGAACGCTTCCGGGCATCGGAAGGCGCCGAACATGCTCAGGTCGAAGGGATTCTCGACCGAGGCCGCGCGCAGCTCGAACCGGGCGGCATAGGGGCCGATGCCCAGCCGCAGGCCAAAGACCTCGGGCAGCGCGGTGGGCGACAGCCCGGCCTTGCGCACCAGCCGCAGCCAGGCCCAGGCGCCGGTCTCGGTGCTGATCGCCTCGCCCGTGCCATCGACAGGGGTGAAGCTCAGCGAGATCAGGTTGGTGCCGTCCTTGCCCGGCCAGGTCATCGGCATCGGCCGGGAGGCGGCATTGAAATAGACCAGGCTCTGCCCGTCGACGTTCAGTGTCACCCGCGCGGCATTCGGGGTCAGATCCTTCGGCTCCAGCGTGAATGCCATGACCGGCCCGGCGCCACCCGGAAACAGCGCGTCGCGGATGGCGCGGGCCTGTTCGAACGGCGCCAGCGTTCGCGCGTCCAGCCCCAGGTCGGCCCGCCAGCGCCAGGGCCGGGCGCTGGTGTCGACATAGGGCGTCAGCGTCTCGTTGGAGAAGGCGTCGAAGCGGCCGCCGGGGCCGAAAAGCTGCTGGAAGTCGCTGACCGTCACGTCGATGGCCGAATCCGCGACGAAGGGATAGCGCCCGCCCGTCGCCGCGCGGCAGAAGGGCAGCACATCCGCCCGCCAGCGCGCGTTGAGCTGCGCGAGGATCGCCTCGCGCGTGACGCTGATCGTGTCGCCGGCGATGGCGCCCAGCCAGGCGTTGACCGGGTCGGGCAGGGTGGCCGCGACATTGCGCAGGTCGCCCGTCAGCTGCGGCAGCCCGCCGCGCGACAGCAGCGCCGCCTGCGGATCGGGGCTGGCCTGCACGGTCAAAAGCTCCTTGGACAGCGCCCCCAGCGCGGTCTCGGCATCCAGGATCAGCGGCGGCTTGCCGTCCACCTCGGCGACGATGGCCTTGAGGGGCGCGAAATGCCGGGCGATCTCGGCGCCGGGCGGTGGCGGCTCGGGCTCGCCCGGACGGCGGGCGGCGGCGGCGACCTTGGTGCCGATCCGCGCCGCGGCGCCAAGGCCCAGCTTGCCGGCCACCTTCTTCAGCACGCCGGGATTGATCTCGGGGCTGTCGCCCTGTTCGGGCGGGCGCGCCAGGTCGGTTTCGGCGACGACGGCGTTCAGCAGCCGCTTGAGCGTGCTGTCGGGACTGGCAAGGTCTTTCAGGTTCGCGGTGGCGGTGGCCAGGTCGGGGATCGGCGCCAGCCGCACGTCGCGCAGGAAGCCTTCCCAGGCGTTGATGAAATCGTCCTGGTAAAGCTTCATCATGTCGGCCTGCAACGAGGCGGCCGAGGCATCGGCGCTTTCCGCACAGCCGCCGGCAAAGACCTTGCGGTCGTTCAGCGCCGCCTCGGCCATGCTGGGCAGCATCGGCAGCACCGTGCCGTGAAAGCCCTGCCAGGTGAAGGCGCCGGGAATGCCCTGGCGCAGGGTCTGGCCCGACAGCCGCGTCAGAACCTGCCCCGCCAAAGGCCCGGCCTTTTCCGCCGGGATCCAGTCGGGCAGGGTGGCGATCTCGGGCTCGGACATCAGCGCGCGATAGCTGCGCAGCGACAAGGGCACGGTGCAGATCGCCTGCAAGGCGGCCTCGACCAGTTGCGGATCGGCCTGGATGCGGCTTTCGTCGCCGCCCAGCCGGTCCAGCGCGGCAAGTTGCCAGGCGCGCGCCGCCTCGGTCGGGAAGGGGGTCTCGGCGGCAAAGGCGGGCAGCACCTCCTGCCACCATTCCGCGAGCCAGGCCCGGTCATAGGGGCCAAGCCCGGTCAGCATCTGATAGGCCTTCAGCGCGCCCAGCAGGAAATCCGGGTCGCGGATCTGCCGCCACATCGTCGCTTCCAGAAAGGCGACCATGCGCGGCTCCAGCAGGTTGCGCAGCCCGCGTTCGCGGGCCAGCCGGGCCGCGCCCTCGATCTCGGCCGCGGCCGAGGGGCCGATCAGCGCCAAGGGTCCGCCGGGCACCGGCGTCCGCGCCGCCTCGATCTCGGTCATGGCATCCAGCGCGACGGGCAGGTCCAGGGGCTCGGTCGGCGCCTGGCGCGAGGCGGCGTTGGCCAGCCGCCCCGACAGGTCAGCCAGCAGGCGCTGTTGATCCGCGACCGCGCCGGACTGGCGCATGGTGTTGAACAGGAACCCCAGGCCCGCCAGCAGCACCAGCAGCGCCGCCGCCGCCGCCGAGCCGCGCCAGAGCCATGTCCGGCGCTCCTCGGCGCGCGGGTCGAACAGGCCCAAGCCTGCCTCGCCGAAGATCACCCCGGCCAGCAGGTCGTGCAGGAAGAAGGACCGCCGCTCGCCCATCATCCGATGCGGCGCCGCCGCGGGCGCCAGGCCAAAGCCCGCCGCCATCCCGGCCAGCATTCGGTCCAGCGGCGAGCCCTCCTGCGTGGCCGAGGTCAGGTAGAAGCCGCGCAGCCAGGGGGTCTGCTCATAGCGGCTTTCGCCGAAGGCGGTGTCGATCAGCAGCCGCAGCGGCGGTTCCAGCCGCTCGAATTCGGCCGGAAAGCGGAAGATCGCGGCGCGCTGCGGCAGGTCGGCATCCTCGGCCAGCCGTGCGTCCAGCCGGCCCTCCAGCACGGCGGCGAGGCTGCGGAACTCGCGGGTGATCGCCTCGGGCTCGGGCAGGGCATCGACCGGCAGGGTCGCGCCCCAGACCTGCGCCCGCTGGGCCGAGGTCAGCGCGCCGAAGAACGCCTCGAAGCCCGGCAGCCGGTCGGCCTTGGTGAGCATCAGATAGACCGGCAACTGCATCTCCAGCCGCTCGGCGATCTCGGTCAGGCGCTTGCGGATCTCGCGCGCGTGGCGGCGCAGCGCGTCCTCGGGGCCCAGCAATTCGTCCAGCGACAAGGCCACGATCACCCCGTTCAGCGCCCGCCGGCCGCGATGCTTCTTGAGCAGGTCGAGAAAGCCGGCCCATTCCGCCGCGTCGCGCTCGGGCTCGCTGGACTGGTCGGTATAGCGGCCGGCGGTGTCGACCAGCACGGCGGTTTCGGTAAAGAACCAGTCGCAATTGCGGGTGCCGCCGACGCCCTTCAGGTCGTCGTTCAGCGCGATGGGAAAATTCAGCCCCGACTGGCGCAGCGCCGTGGTCTTGCCGGTGCCTGGCGGGCCGATGATGACATACCAGGGCATCTCGCGCAGAAAGCGCCGCTTGCCCAGTCGCGAGCGCGCCAGCGTCGCCAGGATCTCCTGGAACTTGCCGCCGATCTCGGCCGCGGCATCGGGCGCGTCGGGCAGGGGCGGCGGCGCGGCCAGTTCGGTGACGAACATGCGGTTGCGCCGCGCGGCGCGGATCTGGCCCAGCAGCAGGATCAGCAGCCACAACACCAGGATGGCGCCCAGGCAGATCGCGCGGATCTCGGCGCTTTCCAGGGGCGCGGCCTCGCCGACCGAGACCAGCGGGCCATAGAACCAGATCGCCGCCGCCAGCAGCGCCAGCCCGACGAAGGTCCAGAAGCCGCGGGACAGGAGGAACCGGAACATGGCCTTGAGCACGCGCATCTATTGCCTCTTCTCGATGCGGATCTCGATCCGGCGGTTCTGGGCGCGGCCGTCGCGGGTGGCGTTGTCGGCCACCGGCTGGCTGTCGGCGCGGCCCTCGGCGCTGATGAGCTCGGCGGGCACGCCGGCCGCCGCCAGCGCCTGCGCCACGGTCTCGGCCCGCGCCTCGGACAGGCCCTGGTTCGAGGCAAAGGGATTGCTGCGCTGCACCGGCACGTTGTCGGTATGGCCGCTGACCGCGACCGCGCCGATGCGATGCGCGTTGGCCACGACGGTCTTGCCGATCGCCTCGACCAGCGGCTGATAGGCGGGGTTCAGGCTGGCCTTGGCCGAGCGGAACACCTCGGGATTGCTGGCCTGCACCACCAGCACCACGAGGCCCGAGGTTTCGCGCCCCTTCATGGCCGGGCGCAGGGCGGCGGGCAGGGCGGCCTGGAAGGCGGGCAGCAGCGGGTCGATCACGGTGGCCGGCAGTTCCGGGGCCGGCTCGACGGTCTGGCGCACGGGCCTGAAGATCGCGGCGCGTTCGGCCGGCGGCAGGCCGGCGGCCTGGGTGAACAGGCTTTCCGCCTTGCCCGAAAGGTGCATGGAGAGGCCCGTGTGGATCGCCAGGACCAGCCCCAGCGCGCCCAGCCACAGCGTCCACAGCGGCACGGCGAAACGGCGCGGCGTGTCGGGCGCGATCACCCCGGCGCCGTGCGGGGCCAGCGGCATGGCCTCGCGTTCCGGGTCGCGCAACAGCCGGGCAATCTGCGCGCGCAGCGCCACCAGCGCGCCTTCGCCGGCGCCGCCCTGCACGCGATACTTGCCGCGAAAGCCCAGGCAGAGGCACAGCCAGGCCAGTTCCAGCAGGTCGCGCTCGCCGGCCGGGTTGCGCATCAGCGCGTCCAGCCGGTCGAAGAAGCGGGTGCCGGCATCGACCTCGCCGGTCATCTGCGTGACCAAGGGCTGCCGGGGCCAGTCGCTTTGCCCGCCCCAGGGCGTGTTCAGCGCCAGGTCGTCCAGCAGGGCGGCGACGAACCAGGCGCCCTGGTCGGCCCGGCTCAGCGGCACGCCGGCGGCGACCGAGGCGTCGCGCCCCTCGACCAGCACCGATTGCAGCCGCGCGCGCAGCGCCTCGGGGCGGGCGGGGGGATTGGCGCGCTCAAGCTCGGGCGCCAGTTCCAGCAGCGTGGCATGGGCGGCGACCAGCGGGTTGGCATGCGCCCGCCCGCGCCGGGCATGGGGCGCGGCCTCGGGCGCGGCGGGATCGGGGGCGGCCTGCCAAGTGGGGCGTGGCGGCGCGGGACCGGGGCCGGGCGGATCGGGCAGGGATTGCGGCCGGCCCGCGCCCAGCGGTCGGATCCGGGTGCGACCGGGGTCGCCAAGGCCGAATGGATCGTTCTGGTCGCCCATTCCCCGCCCCTATCTGCTGACCGCGTAGCAGTCGATTTCGGGCTCGCGGTCCAGCTTGCCCGACACGCCCAGCACGAAGCCCGGCGAGGCTTGCAGCCGCGCCCAATGCTCGGACTTGCGGTCCAGCTCCAGGCACAGCCGGTCGCCGTCATAGGGGATCTCGCGCGGCTGCGAATGCAGCGGCCGCAGGGGAATGCCCGGCAGGCGCGAGGTCCACAGCGCCTCGAACTCCTCGGCCGCGCCCACCGTGACCTGGCGGGTGAAAAGCTGCATCAGCCCCTCGTCCGACATGTCGGAGCCGATGCGCAGCACGATGCGGCTGTTTTGCAGGATCTCGGGGTTGTCGATGCGCACCTTCCAGACGTTCTGCGCGTGGCGGGCGACCGGCAGGGCGCGGGATTTCGGCTCGACATGGCGCAGGGACAGGATCAGCGAGCGCAGCGCATCGGCCAGCGCGGCGAAACCCGGCTGCGGGTCGGCATGGTCGTAATCCGGCAGGGGCGACAGCCGCCGGGTCGAGGAGCCATAGGTCGCCATCCGTCCCGCCAGCTCGGCCAGGTCTGCGAAAAGCTCGGACGGATGCGCAAGGTTCTGCGCCAGCAGGTGTTGCAGCCTTGGCCGCGCGGCATTGGCCAGTTCCAGGATCAGCAGGTTCTCGACCGAGCGGCCGGCGCCGCCCAGCACCATGCCGCCCTGCGCCTCGATGATGCGGTCGAGCCCGGTGACCAGTTCCTTGAGCAGCCCGCCATACCAGGGCACGGCGGCCAGGGTCAGGGCGGGGGGCAGCCAGCCCTCGGCCAGCGCGACCCGGCCGTCGGCGGCCAGCCCCTCGATGCCCGCCAGCGGCAGGGTGACGGCGCCCTGCGTGGCCTCGCCGGGCAGGAACAGCCGGGTCGAGAGCCGGGCGATCTCGACCTCGGCGGGTTCGGCGCCGCCGCGGATCTCGTCGCGCAGGCTGGCCCATTCGCCGCGCCAGCGCGCGCCGCCCGGCTCGGCATGGGCGGGATCGACCGCCGCCGTGCCGGGCTGGCGCGGCGCCACGCCCAAAAGGACCGCGCCGGCGGGTGTCGCACGGCTGACCGCGACCGGCGGCGGCGGCGGGCTGTCGGCCGGGATGCGAAAGCCGGTGCCGTCGGGGAACAGCCCCTCGGCCTCGGCCACGGCGACCTGCCCGGCCTCCAGCGCCGCGGGGTCCAGCCGCAGCGCGACAAAGCCCCAGGCCTGCCGCGGCCGCGCCCGCAGCAGCGCGCGCAGCTGTGCCGCGGCATGGCGGTCCTGCTGCTGGAAATGCTGCGGGCGCAGGAACAGGCCCTCGGACCAGACGACGCGGCTGCCTTCGGTCATGCGCTTTCCCTTCAGGCTGGGGTCATGGTGACGCCGCCCGGACCGGCGGTGACGGTGAAGCTGGCGGTCCCGGTGGGCGAGACGGCGGCCTTGGCGCGGGTGGTCTTGCCGGCCGGGTCGCGATAGCCGGCGACCACCGCCACCGCCGTCGTCGCCGGGTCGAGCACCAGCGCCTTTTCGGCGCTGCCGCCGGGGGCCAGCGTGACCGTTTCCGCCTTGACCAGGTCGGCCCCCAGGGCGGCGGCGGGGTCTTGCAGCGCCAGCGTGTCGGCGGCGTCGAAGCCGGCGGTGCCGCGCAATTGCAGGATATGCAGCGTCAGCGGCCGGTCGCTGCCGTCGGGGCCGGGATTGACCCCGGCCGAGGCCGACATGGCCAGATTGACCGAGCCGGGACCGGCCGGCCCGCCGCAGGCCGCGGTCAGCGCCAGCGTTCCAAGCCCGGCCAGCGTGGCCCGGCGCGTGAGGATAGGGAAGATCGTGGTCATGGCTCGCTCCTCTCGGGGGTTTCGTAGGCATCGCGGAATTCGGCGCCGACCTCGCCCAGGAAACGGTCTTCGGCGGCGCGGGCGATCTCGGCCCAGCGGGCGGCATAGGCGTCCCAGAGCAGCGCCGAGCGCCCGCCGGCCAGCAGCGCCCGCAGCGTCCCGGCATCGGCCAGCTGCGCCTCGATCGCCTCGGGCGAGAAGCGGTCGATCATCCGGCGCAGCGCCGCCTGCAAGCCGTGCCAGCTGCGCATCCGGTGGTCGGCGAGATCGCGGAACGCCTCGGCGATGGCCGCGTCGGGCTCCAGATAGCCCGCCCCGCGCGGCGCGACCAGCGCAGCCACCTGCTCGTCGGGCATGGCCAGGAATTTCAGCGGGTTGACCTGGGCCGCGCCCAGCGTGGTGCGGGCGACGCGCAGCGAGCCCTTTTCCTCGGCCCGCGCGCGCAGCAATGCGACCAGCCCCTCGGCCAGCATGCGGTAGCGCCGGCCAAGCGCCTCGAGGTCCACGTCCTCGGTGCCCGACGGATCCAGCCCGGCGCCGCGCAGAAAGGCGGCGGCCGCGTCGGATGGCGGCTGCGGTTGCGGGGCCAGGGCGGGGGAAGGGGTTGCCGCGACGGGCGCGGGGTCGGGCTGGGGCGGTGTCGCGCCGGATGGCCCCCAGTTCCAGCCGTCGCCTTGCGGGGCCGGCGCGGCAGGCGGTGCGGCGGGCAGCGGGTCCAGCGTGAAGGGATCGTCGAAGCCCGGCGGCGGTGCGGGCGGCAGCGGCGGCGCGAAACGGCCGGTGGTGCGCTCGAAGGGCTCGGGCAGTTCCGAGGGCCGCGGCGGCGGCGGCGGTGGCTCGCGGGGGGCGAAGAACGGGTCGACGCCGATGCCCGGATCGGTGGGCGCCGCCGCGGCGGCCTGCGCCCCGGCCTCGACGGCCACGCCCAGCGTCACGTCGCCCAGTCGCAACCGCATCCCGTCGCGCAGCGCGGTGCTGCGGCCCGGTCCCAGCGGCTCGGCCGCCGCGTCGATGAACAGCCCGCCCGAGCTGGTATCGGTGACGGTCCAGCCCTCGGCCGTGGCCTCGACGATGCAATGGCGGCGCGAGACGAACATCTCGGGATCGTCGATCTGCCAGTCGCAGCCCGGCTCGCGCCCCAGCACCGCCCGGCCGCCCTCCAGCCGCAATTCGGTTTGGGGCTGGGGAACGGGGCTGGTGAGGACGGTGAGGCGCAGGGTCATCAGGCGGCCTGCCTTTCGTCCAAGGGCAGGCGCAGGTCGTCGCGGTCCCGCGCGGCCCCGTTGCCCAGCCAGCCGGTCCGGCCAAGCGCCGGTCCCCGCCCCAGCGCGGGCGGCGGTACCTCGGGCGCGGCCAGCACCAGCCGCAGGTCGAAGCCGATCTCCTCGCCCATGGCAAAGCGCAGCAGGCGGCGCAGCGCCGCCCGTTCCGCGCCTTCCTCGGCCAGCCGGCGGTATTGCGCAAGCGGCAGCGGGCCGACGGTGATCTCGGCCCGCGCCTGCGGCTGATAGACCCGCGGACCCAGCATCGCACCCCGGCCAAGCCCGGCATGGGCGCGGCCAAGGCGGCTGGCCAGGGCGGCGGGGATGTCCTGCCAATAGGGCACGAACTCGGCCACCCGCACCGGCGCGTCCAGCAGGTCCGACAGCAGCGCCGCCAGCACCTCGGGGCTGCGAACCTGGCCGGCCAGCCCGGTGGCATGGCGCAGGGCGGGCGCGGGATCGTCCAGCGTCTCGGCGCTGCCAGGCAGGCCGAGCCCGGCCAGCGCCGCGATCATCGCCGCAAGCCTGCCCTCGCACCCGTGATCGGCGGCGAGGGCGGGCTGCGCCTCGGCAAAGGCGCGGTAGTAAAGCGCCATCATCCGGTGTTGGAGCAGGTTGCAGAACTCCAGGAAGGCGCGATCCGCCCCCGGCTCGGGCTGGGCGGAGCCGGCGAACCAGCGTTCGGACATGCGTTCCAGCATGCGGCGGCTGAGATGCAGCGGCATCGGGCCTTCGGGGCCGAAAAGCCCGGTGATCTCCAGCGCGATGCGGGCGGGACTGTCGCCTTCGGCGGGGCTGAAGCGCGCGACCTCGCAGGCGGCGGGGCCCAGCCGGATCTCTTGCCCCAGCCGCGCCGGCTCCTGGTCCGGGCCGCCGGCATGGCCGAAGCGGCGGCCGGGCGCTTCCAGCCGCCGCATCAGGGCGAAGGCCTCGATGCCGGGGGGCGGGGGCGGTTCCCCGGTCAGATCCGGGGGCGCAGGCCGGGCCGCATCGGCCATGACATCTCCTCCTGTTTCTGCACAAGGCGGGTGCGGGTGCGCACGAAGCTGTTGACCGAGGCGTGCCGGGCGAACAGCCGGTCGAGCAGCGCTGGCAGAAGCAGCCGGCTGGCCCCGGCCAGCGGCGCCTCGTCGATTTCCAGCGTGATCTCGGTGCCGCGGCCGAAGGCCAGCGGGCCGGGCAGGTCCAGCCGCGCGATCACCGGGCGGCTGGCGACGGCGGCGACGGCGCGGGCGTGGCGGGCAAGCTGCGGATCGCCGCGATCGGCGTAAAGCGCCAGCAGCGCGCAAAGCGGCGCGCCGTCGCGCCCGGCCTCGGCCAGCGACAGATGGCCCGAGGCAAGCTGCGCCACCAGCCGCCAGGTCAGCTCGTCCAGCCCCGCCGCACCGCCCTGACCCGCCTGCGGCGGTGCGCCCGCCAGCGCCGGTTGCGGCCGGCGCATCGGGCCGACCAAGTCAACCCGCATCACCGGCTCGCCGCCCTCGGGCGTCAGCCGCGGCGTGTCGTCCAGGATCGGCAGGTCGCGATTGGTGCAAAGCGCGCGGATGTCCAGCCGGCGCGGCATCCAGTCCGCGGCGCGCGAGACCGAGATCCACAGGTCATGCCCGGCATAGGAGCTGCGCATCTGGCCGCGCCGGATTTCGTCGGTGGCCGGGCGGCGGGGGCGGCGCTCGGCCCACCAGACCGGGCCGGCGTGGCGCGGCGCCTCGGGGGCATGGGCGGGGCAGAGCAGCCCGTCCGCGCCCTCGCGGTCGGCATCGGCGACGCGGATCAGGCGATAGACCTCGAAATCGCGGGTGCGGGCGCGGTCGGGATGGACCGGATGCGCCGTCGCCCGCGGGTCGAGTTCGACGAAGTTGCACTCTTTCTCGAACAGGTTGACCAGCGGCACGGCGAACAGCCGGAAATCGTCGCGGCCCAGCCCCTCCAGCAGCGGCTCGGGGCGGGCAAGCGGCAGGGCAAGCTCCAGCGCCACCCCCTCGCCGCATTGCCGGGCGGCGGGGGCGAGCCCGTCCAGCCGCAGGTAGTGAAAGCGTTCCGGCATCAGGAAATAGTCGCGCAGCAGCCTGAAGCCCTCGAAGCTGCGGCGCAGGCGCGGGGTCAGCCCCTCGTCGTCGCCGGTGCCGACCAGTTCGGGCCAGTCGAGGGGAAGCGCCTGCGCGCCCGGCCGGGCGGGCCGGGCCAGCGCCCCCAGCCCGTTGCCGAAGATCGCGTCGAACAACGGACCCGCCCGCGCGCTGCCGGCAAAGCACAGGTCGAGCCGGTCCAGCGCCAGCGCCGACAGCGCGGCCGGACCCGTCGCGTTCAGGCCGATGCGGATGCCCGCCTCGGCCCCCGGCACGGCAAGGCCGGCGGCGGCCAGCGCGCCGCGGTCGGGCAGGTAATCCGCCGCCGCCAGCGCCAACGGCCAGAGCGTCACCGCCTGCGCGGTGGCATAGGTGGCGCGGGTGGCCAGGCCTTCGCGCGCGGCGGCGACGAAGCGGCTGCCGCGCGGCACCGGATGCCCGCCCGCCATGGCCTGCACCTGCGGGCCGGGTTGCAGCACGCCGATGCCCATGGCCGGCCCCGGCGCGGCCAGGTCGGGCCAGAGCGCGTCCAGCACCCCGGCGGTGAAACGCTGGCCCTCGGCCTCGACCTTCATCCGCGTGCGGGCGGCCAGGAAGGCCACGCCCTCCAGCAGCCGCTCGACATAGGGGTCGGGGCAGGGCACGGCGTCCAGCGACAGGTTGCGCGCCACGTTGGGATGCAGGGCGGCGAATTCGCCGGCCAGCACCCGGATATGGTCCAGCTCGGCCTCGTAGGCGGCAAGGAAGGCGCGGTCCATCAGCCCTCCTCCAGCACCGTCGCGGCGATGCCCGTGTCCAGGTCGATGGTGGTCAGCAGCCGCAGCCGCTCGGGCGCCGGGGCCATCAGCAACAGCCCCTCGATGCGCACGCGCAGGCCGATGCGGGTGCCGGGCTCGACCCTGACGCGGATGGTGTCGCGGCGCAGGCGCGGCTCGAACACCGCCAGCACCTCGCGTAATTCGCGGGCCAGCGCCTCGTGGTCGAAATCTCCCGCGCGCCGCCCGGCAAAGGCCGGCACGCCGTAATTCAGCACCGAGGCGCGGACATGGGGGAAATCGGCCAGCATCTCGGCCGGATCCTCGGCGCCGCCGGCGATGCCGGGGGGCGCGGCGCGGCGCTCGGCCGGCGTCAGCAGATAGCGCACCTCCAGCCGCTCGATGCCGAACAGATCCTCGATGTCGCGGCGCACCGCCTCGCGCAGGACATCGGGCGTGACCCGGATGCCGCGCTCCTGCAAGGCGGCGTGGCGGGCCTGCAATTGCGCCAAGGCCGCCAGGTCGCGCGCCTGCTCGGGGTCGAGCCCCTCCCGACCCTGGCCGGTCAGCAGCGCCCGAAGCCCTGCGGCGCCGTGGCGCGCGGTCAGCGCCGCCTTGCGCCTTGCGATCTCGGCCGACAGCGCGGGCAGGTCGTCGATCAGCCGGTCCCACAGGCTCGGCTGCACCGCCTCGCGCCGCGCCTGGAGGGGCACGGCGGTCGGGGGGCGGTCGGGGGCGGGGCTGGCCATGGCGATCCTGTGCGCATCCCGGCGGTCACTTGGCCGCCATCAGGTCGTACTCGACCTCGTGCTCGTCGCCCTTCGAATGGTCGTCGGCCTGCACGACGTATTTGATCGCGACCTTTTCGAACGAGATGCCGATCTGCTCGGCGATGGTGTCGATTTCCGGGGCCGGCTGGTTCTGGCTCATCGAATAGGACGAGATCAGGCAGTTGGTCATGGTGATGGTCAGGTAATCCAGATGCGCCTCGCCCGAATCCTTGCGGACGGTGAAGGTCATCGCCTCGAAGGCCTTGCCTTGCATGCAGGCCAGCGCCAGGTAGGGCGAGGCGGCGTCATACCATTTGTAAAGCGTCAGGTCGCTGATGGTGGCGCGACCGCGCACGCGGCCCGACCCGGTCGCGGCCGAGCTTTTCTGCTCGGCCTTCAGGTCGGCGCCCCAGATGTCGATTTCGCCTTCGTGATCGGCCCGGCGCGATTCGCCGTCGATGCCGTCGATCTTGAGGTATCCGGTGAAAGCCATCTCACATCTCCCTGTTCGGCCTGTTCGGCAAGCCGGGTTTCAGACATGGCGGGGCCCCTCGGGGCCGCGTCAGGGGCCGCGCGCGTCATGCACCCGCCGGCCCGGCGCCGCAGGGGCCGCCGCGGCCCCTGGGCAAAAGCGCGTCACGGCCCCTTGACCGAGGGCAGTTCCGAAACCAGCCGCAGCGAGGCGTTGATGCCTTCCAGCTGGTAATGCGGGCGCAGGTAGAAGCGGGCGGCGTAATAGCCGGGCCGGCCCTCGACGCTGTCCACCTGCACCTCGGCCTTGGCCAGCGGCCGCTTGGCCTTGGCCTTGTCGTCGGCCATGGCGGTATTGGCCAGCACGTAGCGGTTGATCCATTCGGACAGCCAGACCTCCATGTCGGCGCGTTCCTTGAAGGTGCCGATCTTGTCGCGGGCGATGGCCTTGAGGTAATGCGCGAAGCGGCAGACCGGCAGCAGATAGGGCAGGTTCGCCGACAGCCGCTCGTTGGCCTGGGCATCGGGGTCGACCAGCCGCCCGGCGCGGGCCTCGCAATCCTGCAGGGTCTGCGCGCCCAGGAAAGCCGCGATATCGGTGTTCTTGCGATGCAGGATCGGCATCAGCCCCAGCTTGGCCAGTTCATGTTCGCGCCGGTCGTCGATGGCGATCTCGGTGGGGCATTTCATCACCACCGAGCCGTCGTCGCTGGGGAAGGTATGCACCGGCAGGTTGGTGACGGCGCCCCCGGATTCCACGCCGCGGATCTGGCTGCCCCAGCCGTAAAGCTTGTGGCTGCGGTTGATGTTCACCCCCATGGGGAAGGCGGCGTTCATCCAGACGTAATGGTCATGCTTGCCGTCGATCTCCTCGCGGAAGTCGAAGCCCTTGACCGGGATGGTGTCCGGCCCATAGGGCAGCCGCGCCAGCACCCGCGGCAGGGTCAGGCCGATATAGCGCGCATCCTCGCTTTCGCGCAGGCTTTGCCAGGCCGCGTAATCGGGCGAGGATGTGACCATCTTCAGATCCTGCGGATTGGGCAGTTCCTGCCAGCTTTCCATGCGGAACAGCCGGGGCGAGGCCGCCGCGATGAAGGGCGCATGCGCCGAGGCGCAGATCCCCGACAGGTTGCGCAGCAGCCCCACGTCGCGCGGATGGTGGCTGAATTCGTAATCCCCGATGATGCTGCCGAAGGGGGCGCCGCCGAAGCTGGAATATTCCTCGGTATAGAGCTTGCGGAACATGGGCGACTGGTCCCACATCTGCCCCTCGAAATCCTCCAGCTGGTCGGCAAGCTCGTCCTTGGTGATGTTCAGCACCCGGATCTTGAGCATGGTGTCGGTTTCGGTGTTGTTGACCAGGTAATGCAGCCCGCGCCAGCTGCCTTCCATGCGGCGGATCTCGGGGGCGTGCAGCACCTCGTTCATCTGCACGGTCAGCAACTCGTCGATGCCGGCGATCAGCGACTTGATCGAGCGCACGGCATTGCCGGAAATCGTGGCGCTGCCGGCCTTTTCGCGGGCGGCAAGCGCCAGGTTGGCGACCAGTTCGCGCAGCTTGGCGCTGTCGTCCTGTTCCTTGACGCGGAAGTCCTTTTCCAGAAGCGCGCCGAACTCGTCCAGGTCGACGGCCTCGGCTTCGGGGGCGGCTTCGGTGCCCTTGAGTTCCTGTTCGGCCATGGTTCAGCCCTCCGTCCCGTCGCTGGCCGGGCTCACCGCCTGCTCGGCGATGCGGGCCAGCAGCGGCTCGTCGTTCAGAAGCTGGGCGATGCGCTTTTCGGCGCTGGCCTTGCCGTCCATATAGCTCAGCAGTTCCTCGAGCTTGCGGCGCATCTTCATCAGCTCGGCCAGTTCCGGGATTTGCTCGGCGATGCGGTCGGGGGCGAAATCGCCCATGTTGCGAAAGGTCAGGTCCACGAATATCTCCTCCTCGCCGCCCTCCTCGCCTTCCTTGCCGGGCAGGCGGTTCGGGATGCGGGCGGTGACGCGGGGCGACAGCGCCTCCATGAAGGCGGGGAAGCGGCCGGCATCCACCTCGACGAAGGACCGTTCGGCGGGCGGCTTCTGCGCCTCGCGCGAGGTGGACTTGCCCGCCAGATCCGCCATCACCCCCATGACGAAGGGCAGTTCGATGGTGGTCGGGCTGCCGTAATGCTCGACGTCATAGGCGATCTGCACCCTTGGGGCGCGATTGCGTTCGATTACCTTGGCCTTGCTCTCGCTCATCGCGGGTTACTCCCTGTCGCGGCGCCATCCGGCGCCGTCCCCGATTGCGCCCTGCCGTCAGCGTCCCTTGTCCTCGGTCACTCCGGCGACATTGCGGAATTCCTTCATCCCTCCCGGCGCCAGTTCCTCCATCAATTGCAGGAAGTTCATCGGCACCATCTTCTTCATCCGCCGCGCCAGATGCGGCAAGGGCGAGGCGGGTTCGTTGCGGTCGTAGAAATCGATGATGAGGTCGAGGCAGGCCTCGACCTGGGCGCGCGAGGCCAGCCGGGACGGCAGGCCCGCCGATGCCGGTGCAGCGGCCGCGGCGGCGGGCATGGGGCCGGGCATCGGGCCGGGCGCTGCGGCCGGCGCATCGGCTGCTTGCGCCGTGGCCGGGGCGGCCGTGCGGGTGAATTGCGCCGGCGGGCTGGCCAGGGTCGCCGCCATCCGCTCCAGTACCCGGCGCAGCGCCGGGAAGCGGGTCGGCGGGTCGTCCCCGATGCGCGCGGCCAGGGCCGCCTCCAGCCGGTCGAGCGCCGCCAGCGCGGCCGCAAGCCCCGCCTCGAGCCGCGCCACCGTTTCGGGCTCGGTGTCGCGCAGGGCGCGGCAGGCGGTCAGCACCCGCATCGCCCTGGCGTCATGGCGGGCCTCGCGCTCGGCCTGTTCGGCGGCGGAAAGCCCGGTCGGCCCCTCGGCCGCCAGCATCGAGGCCGAGACCGCCCCCGCCGCCAGATCCCCGCCCGAGACCACCGGCAGGCCACGCGGGGCCAGGACGGTGTTGAACTCCAGATCGCCCAGGATGCCGGCATCGGCATTCTCGATCTGGTAAAGCGCGTTGATGCGGCGCAGCGCCGCCTCGCGTACCAGCTGGCCCTCGCGCAGGGCGGGATGCAGGTGGTCCCACCAGGTTTCCAGCGTCTCGGCCAGCAGGTCCAGCCCCTCGGCCAGCCCCTCGGGGCCGCGCATGTTGGTCATGATCCGCGCCACGACAACCAGCAGGCGCAGGTCGCGGCCGGTCTGGGCCAGGGCCTCGGCCTCGTCCAGCAGATGCGCCCAGTCCAGCGCCACGTCGCCGGTATTGCCCTTGGCCAGCTGTTCGGCCCGCGCCGCCCGAGAGGCCCCGTCCAGCGCCCTTTCGAGCGCCAGGAACCTCATGTCGTTGCGAAGATCCAGCCCGGCGGAATCCGGCACGGCGAGCGGAGCGAGAAACATAGGAGTAACCTTCTCAAAGGCCGCATTATGTTCTTCTCGAAATGGGAAAATCATCTCATGGACTGCGGCTTTGCGCAATGAAATCCTGCGGATCGGCCGATATGCCCCTTGCGGGACGCGCGCCGGGCCCATCCGCCGTCAGGGCTGCAGGTCCAGGACGCGCTGGGTGGCGGCCAGGATGAGCTGGGGATCGGCCGCGCGCCGCGCTGCCAACGCCTCGGCAAAGGCGGCGGCGGATTCGTCGCCCGGCCGGCGCTCGTCGAAAAGCGGGCCGCGGGTCACGAAGGCAAAGATCCCGGCCTTGCCGAAATCGCGGTCGTTGACGCGAAAGGCGATGCGTCCCTGGCCCAGGGCGGCCTCCTCGGCGGGCCAGAGCACGCGCACGCGGCGCAGCGCGCCTTCGGGCTGGCCGATGCGGTCCAGCCGGGTTTCCTGATCGGTCATGTTGGGCAGGATGTTGAAGACCTTGCCGGTCTCCTCGACCGCGACCCAAAGCTCGGCGCCGGGCGTCGCCGCCAGTTCGGCGGGGACCAGCACGTCCGCGACCGGGTTGTCGCCGGGGCGGTATATCCCGGTCAGCGAGGGTTCGGGCCGGCCTGCCTCGGCCAGGCGAATGCCGATGCCGCCCTCGGGCAGGTCCGCCGCCGCGGCGCGGATCCGGCAGAGCGAGGGGCTGAGCGTCTCGATCTCCAGCCGCAGGGCGCGCTCGCCCAGGGCCGGGCGCAGCGTTTCGGCCAACGCCGCCGCGGCGGCCGCATCGGGCAGGGCGCCGCGGATCGCCACGCCGGCACCGGGCGGGGCGCCGCCCGGGGACAGGTCGCTGGTCAAGGGGCCGCAACTGGCGGCGCGGGCCAGCAGCGCGTCCAGATCGGCCGGCATCAGCAGGGTGGGGGCGGTGGCAAGCCGCGGCACCAAATCCATCCCCGAGGCCTGCGCCCATTCGGCCAGCCGGGCGGCGATGGCGTCGCGCTCGGCCGGGGTGGCGGCGCTGCCGGCGATCTCGGCGCGCATGTCGGTGACCAGCACCGTCCAGCCCTGCAACCCTTGCAGCGCCGGGAAAAGCCGCTCGACCGCCTCGGCCCAGCCCGGCGCCGGCATGCCGCGCGCCGGGGCCAGGGCGTCCTGCGGTGGGCTGGCCCCGGCGGCCTCGGCAAAAGCGGCGGCGATGCGCGCGGCGCTGGCCGCATCCGGCGCCGGGCCGGACAGGTGCGGCGCCTCGCCCCCCGCCGCCTCCAGCCGCCAGGGCTGGACCAGCGGCAGGGCGGGGAAAAGCAGCGGCCTTGCGGCAAAGAACCCGCCGGACAGCATCACGGCCAGAAGCAGCAGGATCAGCCAGATCCGCCCGCCGCCACCCGCCTTTCGCGCCGGTTGCGGCCGCGGTGCGGCGCCCTTGCGGGCCGGCGCGGCCTCGGCCCCCTTCAGCAGCGCATCCAGCCGCGCCACCACCGCTGCGGCCGAGGGTGCGCGCTCGGCGATCCGCGGTGCCGAAAGCCACAGGATCAGCCCCGCCAAGGGCTCGGGCAGGCCGGTCACGTCCAGCGGCTCGGATTTGCGGCGGATCATCTCGCCGGGCGTCGCGCCGGCAAAGGGCACTTCGCCCCGCGCCGCCGCCAGCAGCAGCGCGCCGAGCGCGTAAAGGTCGCTGGCCGGCTCGGCCTTGCCGTCGAACTGTTCGGGCGCGGCATATTCGTATTTGCCGGCGAACTGGTTGCCGACCACGGTATGCGCGCCGGCGGCGGTGTCCTTGGCGATGCCGAAGTCGATCACCGTCGCGCCTTCGACCCGGCCGTCGCGCAGGATGACGTTGTCGGGCGACAGGTCGCGATGCACCACGCCGCGGGCATGGGCGGCGACCAGCCCCTCGGCCACGCGATGCGCAACGATCAGCAAGTCGCGCATCCCCAGCCGCCGCTCGGCCATCGCCTCGGAGAGCGCCGGCCCGTCGATGAAGTCCATGACCAGGAAGACATGGCCCTCGGGTGTGCGCGAGCAGTCGCTGTAGCGCACCACGGCATCATGCAGGATGTCGCGCATCGCCTCTTCGCGGCGCATCAGCTCCAGATAGCCCTCGTCGCCGGAAAAGCCGGCCGAAAGCGCCTTGATCGCCACCACCCGGCCGGTGACGAGGCTTTTGGCGCGATAGACCTCGCCGGTGCCGCCGCGGCCCAGCACGCCCTCGACGGTCCAGGTGTTGTTGAGCACCTGGCCCTCGTGGAAGATGTCCCCCGGCAGGGCCGGGATCATGGCGACGTTCCCTTTTGCGGCAGGCTGGCCATGGCCGGCTCCTTGCGAAAAGATTTCCGAAAGTCGCGGTTTTGAAATACACTTTCCCAAGGATCATTTCCCCCGAGCCTGCCCGTGGCAAGCCCGTTTTATCGCTCCGGTTCTTTTGCCAGCTTTGCAAGGATGGCCAGGATGACGACCGTGACGCCCCGCGCCCCCGCCCGAGGATCCAGGGAAACCGTCAAGCGCAAGGAACTGGTCGCCCGGCTGGACCCGCTGTGCCTGCGGGCGTTTTCCGAAGGGGCGCGCAATGCCAAGGCGCGCGGCAACCCTTACGTCGAACTGGTGCATTTCATCGCCGCGCTGGCCGGGATGCCGGATTCGGACCTGGCGCTGATCGCCCAGGCGGCCGGGGCCGATGGCGCCCGGCTGGAGGGCGACCTGGCCCGCGCGCTGGACGCCCTGCCGCGCGGGGCCAGCGCGGTCGAGGAGTTCTCCGACCACATCTTCCACGCCATCCAGGAGGGCTGGACCCTGGCCGCGCTGGAGGGCGGCACCGACCGCGTGCGCTCGGGCGACATCCTGATCGCCTGCCTCAAGACCCCGGTGCTGGAAGGCTTGCTGCTGCGCATCAGCCCCGAGTTCGGCCGCATCGACCCCGACCGCATGGCGCCGGACCTGCCCGGCATCCTGGCCGGTTCGGCCGAAGCCGAGGCGGCGGAGCCGCCCGAGATGGCGCCGGCCAATGTGCCGAAACCGCCCGAGGGGGCGCTGGCGAAATACGCCACCAACCTGACCGAGCGGGCGCGGGCCGGCAAGATCGACCCGGTGGTCGGCCGCGACCCGGAAATCCGCCAGATCATCGACATCCTGATGCGGCGGCGGCAGAACAACCCGATCCTGACCGGCGAGGCCGGGGTGGGCAAGACCGCCGTGGTCGAGGGCTTTGCCCTGCGGCTGGCGCGCGGCGACGTGCCGCCGCAGCTGGCCGCGGTCGATCTGTGGCTGCTGGACATCGGGCTGATGCAGGCCGGCGCCAGCGTCAAGGGCGAGTTCGAGAAGCGGCTGAAATCGGTGATTGACGAGGTGCAGGCCTCGGCGAAATCGGTGATCCTGTTCATCGACGAGGCGCATACGCTGATCGGCGCCGGCGGTGCGGCGGGCACGGGCGATGCCGCCAACCTGCTGAAACCGGCTCTGGCGCGGGGCGAGCTGCGCACCGTCGCCGCCACCACCTGGGCCGAATACAAGCAGCATATCGAAAAGGATCCGGCGCTGACCCGGCGCTTCCAGGTGGTGAAGGTCGAGGAGCCTTCGGAAGCCGCCGCTGTCGAGATGCTGCGCGGCGTGGCGGGCGTGCTGGAAAAGCACCACCGGGTCGAGATCCTGGACGAGGCGATCGGCGCCGCCGTTTCGCTGTCGCATCGCTATATCCCGGCGCGGCAATTGCCGGACAAGGCGATCAGCCTGCTCGACACCGCCTGCGCCCGCGTCGCCGTCAGCCAGCACGCGACGCCCGCCGAGCTTGAGGATCTGGAGCGCCGCTTGCAGGCGCTGGAGATCGAGGCGGGCATCATCGCCCGCGAGGCCGCGATCGGCATCGACACCACTGAACGCCAGGCCGCCAACGATGCCGCCCGCGCCGCGGCCGAGGCCGAGCGGGCCGCCGCGCTGGAACGCTGGGAGGCGGAAAAGGCGCTGGTCTCGGACATCCTGGCCCTGCGGGCCGAGCTGCGCGGCGAGGGCATGGCGCTGGACGAGACCGGGGCGGACGCGGCAGAGGCTGAAGCGGAGAGCGCCGCCGCGCAGGCCGCTGCCGAGGGGGCTGCGGCCGAGGCCGCGCCCGATGCATCCGTCGGGGCCGCGCCGGCCGCTGATGCGGGTGCCGAAGCCCCGAACCCCGATCCCGACCCCGCCGCGCGGCTGGCGCTGTTGCGCGCCAAGATGGCCGAACTGGCCGAGCGGCAGGGCGAGCGGCCCTTGATCCTGCCCTCGGTGGACCGGCTGGCGGTGGGGGCGGTGGTCCAGGACTGGACCGGCATCCCGCTGGGCCGGATGCTGGCCAGCCAGACCGAGCGCGCCCTGGGCCTTGCCGGCCTGCTGGCGCAGCGCGTGGTCGGCCAGGACCATGCCATGGCCGCCATCGCCAGCCGCATCCAGACCGGCATGGCCGGGCTTGGCGCGCCGGAAAAGCCGATGGGCGTCTTCATGCTCTGCGGCCCCTCGGGCGTCGGCAAGACCGAGACGGCGCTGGCGCTTGCCGATGCGCTTTACGGCGGCGAGCAGAACCTGATCTCCATCAACATGAGCGAGTTCCAGGAGGCGCATACCGTCTCGACCCTCAAGGGCGCGCCGCCGGGCTATGTCGGCTATGGCAAGGGCGGCGTGCTGACCGAGGCGGTGCGGCGCCGGCCCTATTCGGTGATCCTGCTCGACGAGGTGGAAAAGGCCCATTCCGACGTGCACGAGATCTTTTTCCAGGTCTTCGACAAGGGGATGATGGATGACAGCGAAGGGCGGCGGATCGACTTTCGTAACACGCTGATCCTCATGACCTCGAATGTCGGCACCGACGAGATCATGGCGCTGACCGATGCCGGCCGCAGCCGGGTCGAGATCGACAGCCTGTCCGCCGCGCTGCGCCCGCCGCTGCTGAAGGTATTCCCGCCGGCGCTGCTGGGGCGGCTGGTGACGATCCCCTACCTGCCGCTTTCGGATGCGATGATCGAGACCATCGCCGGGCAGAAGCTGGCCGGCATCGGCCGCAGGCTGGCCGCCGCGCATGGGGCCGAGCTGGTGATCGGCCAGGGCGTCATGGAGCAGATCTGCGCCCGCTGCACCGAGGTCGAATCGGGCGGCCGCATGATCGACGCCATCCTGACCGGCGCGATCCTGCCCGAACTCAGCCGCCGGGTGCTGGACGCCAGGCTGGAAGGGCGCGGCATCGGCAGGGTGACGGTGACCGGCGGGCCGGACGGCTTTGCCTATGCCCTTGACTGAGGTGCGCCGTGCAGATCCTGGACCAGACCGGCTTTTCCCATCAGATGGGGACCGGCATGGATGTGGCCGGGCAGGCCTACATGCTGCTGGTGGTCAAGGGCAGCTTCGCCTTTCCCGAGCGTGAAACCGACCCGCCCCTGCCGCTGAAGGACCAGCGCCCGCTGGTCATGGCCGACGAATATACCGGCGCGCCGGGGTTCTCGGCGCCGCTTTGGGAAAGCGATTTCGCCTTTCGCAAGCCCCTTTGCGACGTGGTGCTGAACGGCGCCGCCCATGCCCCCGGCGGCCGCCCGGTCGAGCGGCTGCGCGTGGGGCTGGCGGTGGGCAACTGGTCCAAGCAGTTCGACGTCGTCGGCCAGCGCGAATGGCGCACGCTGGGGCCGGCCATTGCCGCGACCCGGCCCTATCCCTTCACGCGGATGCCGTTTTCCTATGACACCGCCTTCGGCGGCCCGGACCGCAGCCGCCCGCCCGGCCCCGAGGTGCCGGTCCATGCCGCCAATCCGGTCGGGCTGGGCTGGGCCACCGCCTCGGGCGGCAGCCCGGCCGGCCTGGCGCTGCCCAATACCGAGGCGCCGGGGCAGGAGATCACCTCGCCCTATGGTGACTGGCAGCCGATGGCGCTGGGGCCCTACGGCCGCGGCTGGCCGCTGCGCCTGCCCTATGGCGGCACCTATGACGAGCGCTGGGCGGCGGAAACCGCGCCCTTCCTGCCGCGGGACTTCGACGAGCGTTACTACCAGATGGCGCCGCCCGACCAGCAGATCGCGCCGCCCGCGCCCTTTACCCCGGTGGTGCTGGTGCATCTGACCCCGCGCGGGCGCGAGGCGTTCCGCCTGCCCGACACGCGGCTGCCGTTCCGGGTCTGGCGCGGGCGCGACTGCTGCCTCGACACCGTGGCGCTGCCCGACACGCTGGCCATCGACGCCGAGGCGCGGGTCTTGATGCTGTGCTGGCGCGTGCAGGTGCCGATCCGCCGCACCATCGCCGAGTTCTCGCGCGCCTGGATCGGCGAGCCGACCGCCGCCATGCTGCGCGCCGAGCGCGAGGGGCGCGGCTATATCCGTCTGCCCGCCGTGCTGGGTGAGGGCGGGGGCGGGGAGGATGGCCCATGATCGGCGTGCTGGCGGCGGGCATGGTGACGGCGGTGGGGCTCGACTGGGCCTCGTCGGCGGCGGCGATGCGGGCGCGGCTGGACGGGTTCGCCGAGACGCGCTTTACCGCACCCGGCGGCTGGCGCATCGGCGCGCCGGTGCCTTTGCCGCGCAACTGGATCGGCCAGCGGCGCATGGCGCATCTGGCCGCCGGTGCCGTCGCCGACATCCTGCGCCAGGAGCCCGCAGCCGCCGAGGCCGCGCTGATCCTGTGCCTGGCCGAGGAGGGCCGCCCCGGCCGCCCGGTGCAAGACCCCTCGGTGCTGCTGCGCATGCTGTCGCGGATCCTCGACCTGCCCGAGCGGCGGGCGCATGTGGTGGCGCATGGCCGCCCTTCGGGCTTCGTCGGGCTCGATCGGGCGCGGCGCATGATCGCGGCGGGGCAGGCGGGGCGGGTGCTGCTGCTGGGGCTTGACAGCTACCTGACCGGGCCGGCGCTGGCGCATTACGCGGGGCTGGAGCGGCTGCTGCAGGACGGCAATGCCGACGGCTTCATCCCCGGCGAGGCGGCGGCGGCGGTGCTGCTGGGGCCGGGCGGCGCCCTGCGGCTGACCGGGCTGGGCCTGGCGCGCGAGGCGGCCTTCCTGGGCAACGGCCGGGGCGAGGACGGGTCGGACCTGCCCCTGCGCGGCGACGGCATGGCCGCGGCCTATCGCGCCGCCCTGGCCGAGGCCGAGACCGACCTGGCCCATGTCGAATACCGCATCTCGGACCTGCCGGGCGAGCAGCATTTCTTTCGCCAGGCCGCGCTGATGACCCTGCGGCTGGAACGCGGCCGCACCGCCTTTCAGGATCTGTGGAGCCCGGCCGAGAGCCTGGGCAATATCGGCGCGGCGGTGGTGCCGGCCATGCTGGGCATGGCGCTGGCGGCCGTGCGCCGGGGCTATGCGCCGGGCTCGCCGGTGCTGGTCGAGGCCTCGGGCGACGACGGCGCCTGTGGGGCGGCGGTATTGCACGAGGCGCGGGGCCCGGCCCGGCGCGTCTCGGCCGAGGACCGCCTTGCCACGGCGGCGATGCGATGAGCGGGGTTTTCGCCAACGGGCTGGAGATCAGCGGCAAGGCGGTCAACGCCCAGACCATCGCCGCCTTTCCCGACACCTGCTTCACCCCGCCCGAGAACCCGGCGACGCCGCCGGGCGTGCCAGTGCCCTATCCCAGCTTCGGCATGGCTTCGGACACGGAGAACGGCACCGGGACGGTGTTCATCTGCGGCAAGACGGTGAACATCAAGAACAAGTCCGACGTCAGCCGCACCTCGGGGACCGAGGCGGGCTGCGCGGCGAAAAAGGGCATCATCACCTCGAAGAACACCGGCAAGAAATATTTCACCTCATGGTCGAACGACGTGAAATTCGACGGCGAGCCGGTGATCCGCTTTTCCGACCTTGCCACGCATAACCACGCCTCGCCGGGCGGGCAGACGCCGCCCTGGGCCGAGATCTGCAAGTTTTCGCCCAACCGGCTCGACTGCGAGACCGTGCTGGCGGATTTCAAGCTGCATCGCCACGGCGACAAGGATTGCCCCGAGGGCCACGAATCCGAACATTTCGTGCAGAACGAATACCTGCAATGGAGCCGGGGCAAGACCACCGCAACCCATTTCGAGAACTACAACATGGAGGATGCCCCCTGCATCTGCATGCAGGCCTATCAGAAAGGCCCCGGCGGCAAGTTCAAGTCCGGCACGGGCAGCAAGGAAGGCTCGCCCCACCATGCCAAGACGCTTCAATGCAACGACGCGATCCGAAAGCGCACGCAGACGCCCAGCCTCAGCGAATCCATCGACGATTGCACCCAGGCGGTCGTGGACAACGACCCCCGCGCCAAGGGCAAGACGGACAAGGAAAAGAAAAACATCATGGAATGCCTGCGCGCGGCCTTCATGGAATACCTGGACCGCGCCGTGAAGGAAAAAGACCCAGGCAATTCGGCGAAAAAGGCCGTCAAGGATCCGATCGCCTGGGAAGTCAGCCCAGATCCCCAGCAAATGTGGTTACGCGTATGACCAGACAGCACGAATATAGCTCGGCCACCGAGCTTCCGCCGGAACTGATCTCCATCGGCTCCCTCAACGCCTATGAGATTGCGACCGACGACATCCGCGTCGCTTGCCGGCTTTCGGACCCGAACTACGAGATCGGCCAGCTGGTCATGCTCGACATCTCGATGACCAGCTTCGAGCTGCGCGTTGAACATGTGGCGGACCAGTTTTTCATGGGCTACCACGCCATTCCGCATCTGCGCGAGGTTCTTGTCGAGATCGGGGGCTATGTCCGCAGCCGCGATGCCTCGGGCTGGCGGGTGGCGCGGATCGAATCCTCGTTCCTGCGCGATGCGTTCGTACTCGAGAACGGCCCGGCATTCGTCTTTGGCAACCGGGGCGAGATCTTTCGCATGGATGCCGGCGGGGCATGGTCGCGCGATGCCACCGGCACCGACAGCACGATCTATGCCATGCACGGCACATCGGCCGAGACGCTTCATGCCGTCGGGGGCAAGGGCACGTTCCTGCGCGCGCAAGGCCGGGAATGGCAGGCGGTGGAACTGGGCATCGGCGACGAGCTCCGCTGCGTCAGGCAGGTTGGCGACAGGATATTCGTCGGCGGAGAGGGGGGCTTTGCTGCCGAGCTTCGGGACAGCGAACTGCGCCTGATCGCCACCGGCATCGAAAGCGACATCCTGTCGATCGCCTGCTTCCGGGACCAGATCTATTTCAGCGATTCGGATTTCGGGCTGCACCGGCTGGCCGGGGATGCCTTCGTTCCGGTCGCCGAACTGGGCTATGTCTGCCGGCTGAACGCGACGCCGCGCTGGCTGACCCTCGATGCCGGGGAATTCGTCTTCCAGTTCGACGGCACGCATTGGCGCGGTATCGAGATCACCTATCGTGACGGCTATCGGGCCGAGGGCTATGACATGTCCTTCCTCGGGACTCCGCCCGAAGGCTGACCCAGCCGCCCGGCCAGATAGGCCCGGACCCGGTCCAGGTCCAGCCCGGCCACCCGCAGCCCCTCGGCGCCGGGTTGCAGCATGCGCAGCACGAACAGCTCGCCCGGCTCGGGATATTCGGCAAAGCGCGCCTCGGCGATGTGCCGCCCCTCGGCGCCGGCCAGGCGCAGCCCGTCCAGATGCGCCTCGAGCCGTTCCAGCAGGCGGGCGATGCGCAGCGCGTCCATCTCGGGGTTTTCCTCGGGGAAAAGCATCGCCCGGTCGTAGAGCGTCCACAGAAAGGCCGCCTGCTCGGCGTGCTGGCGCAGGATCTCGGGCAGGGCAGGGGCGGGGGGATACATCAGTTCAGGTTGATCGAGCCGCCGCGGATGCGGTTCGCTGCCGAGGCATGGCTGACCAGATAGGTGCCGCGGATGGTGATATGGCCGTCCGCCTCCATCACGATCGAGGCCTTGCCGCAGCGCAACTCGATCCGCTGCCGGGCGGTGATGCGCAACGGCTCGCCATCGACGGCGGCAACCGGGCCGGGCGGCCGGTCCCCGACGATGCGGCCGATCACCAGCGGCCGGGTCGGGTCGCCATCCTCGAACAGGATGGCAAGCTCGGCGCCGATGTCGCCCGGATCGAAGCGCACCAGGCTGCGCGCCGGAACCGCCTGGGCCGAGGGATTGCCGGGAAAGACCACCAGCGGCCGCCCCTCATCCAGGCCCAGCAGCATGCCGATTGCCACGCCGCCGCGAACATCCTCGCCGATCATGCCCAGCCCTCCGCCCCGGCTGGAACGATGATAGCATGGCCGCGGTCCGAATTCACCGGCTTTCACGGCCTGATCCGCCTGGGCGGCGCGTGGGGGAGGGGCTACGGCCCGGCGATCCGGCGCAGGAAATCCGTCAGCCGGTGGCGGGCGGCAAATCCGCTGCAAAAGGACGAAAAGATCGTGCGCAACTGGTGATCGGTGTGGTCCTGGCCCAGCGTTCCGTAATCCCGCCCCTCCACCAACTCGGCGCCGAGCTTCTCGGACAGGACGGGCTTGCCGGCGAGATACGAGGAAAGCAGGCGCGGATATTCGGTATAGATACCATCGGCGAAATGGATGTTGACGACGCCCCGGCTGTCGCAGATGGCCTTGTGCAGGTCCGTGCCATAGGTCTCGGACAGCAGGTCGCAATGATCCTTGGGCAGCCCGGCCAGGATCTTTGCCCTGCGGTCGTTGATGGCGCCGAAGAACACCGGCGGGCGCTGCCCGGCGCGATACGGCACCGGCCGGCAGGGAAAGACATGCGGGCCGAACAGCACCCGGCGCCGCAGGAAGCGGGGAAGCCATCGGTAATAGGGGGCGTTGGCGGGGCTGAGATCCAGGATGAGGTGATAGAACAGCAGCTGTTTCAGCAACCGCCGGGGGCGGGGCTTTCTCCACATCGTGCGGCCGTTTTCGTCGAAGTAATGTTCGGTCTGGAGCCCGAGCCGCAGCCCCCTGCGGAACAGGGCGGGGCCGAATTTGCGATGGATGCCGACATAGAGGTTGATCCGGGCGGCGGGCAGGTTCTCTGCCCGGATGCCGGCCAGCATGTCCCGGGCGAACTGATCGAGGACGGGGTGATTGGAAAAGACGGTCAGGGAGCCGACCTTCTGTTCCCGAACCGGATCAGCCATCGCAGCCTCGTCTGGAAAAGCCCGCTTGCCGTTTTCTGCCCCGGCCGCCGTCAATGCCGGGCGGGAGGGGGCTGGCAAGGATATGCCCGCTGGCCCTGGGGATCATGCGGAACGGTGCCGCCGACCCGCGGGGGGCGGCTCCGGCGCATTCGGGTGCTGGCCGCAAGGATATGCAAAGGCCCCGCCGTTGCCGGCAGGGCGCATCGCATGGGACCGGCCCCGAATCGGCGCCACGGTCGGAAGGATCAGGCTTTCGCCAGCTCGCGCTTGATCTTCAGCGCGCGGTCGGACAGTTCCGCGTCCTTGGCCTTCGCCAGGAAGGCGTCCAGGCCGCCGCGGTGATCGACCGAGCGCAGCGCCGCGGCCGAGATGCGCAGCTGGTAGCTGCGGCCCAGCTTTTCCGACAGCAGCGACACTTCGTTCAGGTTGGGCAGAAACCGGCGGCGGGTCTTGTTGTTGGCGTGGGAGACGTTGTTGCCGCTCATCGGGCCCTTGCCGGTCAGTTCGCAAACGCGCGACATGATCTTGTTCCTTCGATTCGATCCTGCACGGGCGGCTGCCCGCAATATGAAAGGGCGCCGCGTGGCAGCGCCCGGAAATCCGTTTGCGCGGAATAAAGCGAGACGGGGGGCGCGTCAAGCGTTTTCGCCGGGCCGTTCCCTGCCGGTGCGGCGCTTCATCCCGCGAAATGCGTGGATTCATGCGCGATCAGCGCCTGCTTGCGCCACAGCCCGCCGCCATAGCCGGTCAGCGCGCCATCCGAACCGATCACCCGATGGCAGGGAATCACCACCGCGATCTGGTTCGCGCCATTGGCCCGCGCCGCCGCACGCACCGCTTGGGGCCGGCCGATGCGCCGCGCCAGCTCGGCATAGCTGATGGTCGTGCCCGCGGGCAGGCGCTGCAATTCCCGCCAGACCTGCTGCTGGAAATCGGTGCCGTGCAGGGCCAGCGGCAGGTCGAAAGCCGCCCGCTCGCCGGCGAAATAGCCGGCGATCCGCGCCTCGGTCCGGTCGGTGACGGCAGTGCGGCCGGGACCGATGCGGCCCCGCGCGGCCAGGCGGCGCAACTCGGTCGGCAGCGCCGGGCGTTCGAGGAATTCCAGCAGGTGCAGTCGCTTCTGGTCGGCGACCGCGATCATGCGGCCCAAGGGCGTGTCGAACCATGCGGCCAGCAGCTCGGCCGGCCCAGGCGGCGGGCCCAGGAGTGCGGCCAGCAGGGCGCCGGGATCGGCCTGCGGGTCAGGCCCGGCGCTCATGCGCCTGTCGCCCGGCGATCAGCGTGTCGCATTCGGCGGCGCCCAGCCAGTCCAGCATCTGCGCCGCCGCCGAATCGGGGTCGCTTTCGCCCCGCGCCACCGCGTCGCCCATCTCGCGCAGCCGGGTGCGCACCTCGGGCCGGTCGAGCCGCGCCAGCAGCCCGGCGCGCAGTTCCGACAGGAACCAGTGCCGCGCCTGCTCGGCCCGGCGGGCGTCGAAATGCCCGTGTTCGCGCCGCCAGTCGGCGAGCCAGGTCATGCTGGTCCAGGCCTTGTCCAGCCCCTCGCCGGTATAGGCGGAAACCGGCAGCGCCTTGGGAAAGCCCTCGGGGTCGTAGGGGCGCTTGCGCAAGAGCCGCAGCGCGCCGGCATAATCGGCCACCGTGCGCATGGCGGTCTCGCGCAGATCGCCATCGGCCTTGTTGACCAGGATGATGTCGGCGATTTCCATGATGCCGCGCTTGACGCCCTGCAGCTCGTCGCCGCCGGCCGGGGCGAGCAGCAGGATGAACAGGTCCGACATCTCGGCCACCAGGGTCTCGGATTGCCCGACGCCCACCGTCTCGATCAGCACCACGTCGAAGCCCGCCGCCTCGCAGAGCCGCACGGTCTCGCGGGTGCGGCGGGCGACGCCGCCCAGCTCGGCGCGCGAGGGCGAGGGGCGGATGAAGGCGTTCGGGTCGCGCGACAGCGTCTCCATCCGGGTCTTGTCGCCCAGGATCGAGCCGCCCGAGCGCGCCGAGCTGGGATCGACGGCCAGCACCGCGACCTTGAGGCCCTGCGCGGTCAGCATCTTGCCGAAGGCCTCGATGAAGGTGGACTTGCCGACCCCCGGCGTGCCCGACAGGCCGATGCGCAGCGCCTGCCGCTCGGGGAGTTCGGCCAGCAGCGCGACGGCGCGGGCGCGGTGGTCGGGGCGGGTGCTTTCGATCAGCGTGATCGCGCGGGACAGCGCGCGGCGATTGCCCTGTGTCAGGGGTTCGGTCAGTTCGTCCATGCCCATCCCGGCTGCATCCTTGCGACGCGGGGGCCGACTGCCCCCGCACCCCCGTGGATATTTCCACAAGGAAGACATGTAAACGCCGGGCCGTTGTGGCGGAAGCGCGCGGGGGGTAAGTCTGGCGCGGGAAACGGAGCGGGCAATGCTGACACGGCGGGCGATTCTGGCCGGGATGGCGGCGATGGCGGCGGGGCCGGTGGCGGCGGCCGCCGGGTTGCAGTTGCTGATGGTGCGGCGCCGGGGCTGCGTCTATTGCGCGCAATGGGATCGCGAGATCGCCCCGGTCTATGGGCGGCATCCCGAGGGGCGGGCGGCGCCGCTGCTGCTGGTCGATCGGGACGGGCCCTGGCCCGACGGGCTGGTGCTGGCGCGGCGGCCCTGGCTGACGCCCACCTTCATCCTGCTGCAAGGCGGCGTCGAACAGGTGCGCGTCGAGGGCTATCCGGGGCGGGAGCGGTTTTTCGAGGTCTTGCGCGACATGCTGGCCCAGGCGGGCTGAGAGGGCGGGCTGAGGCTTTCGCCTTCAGCCGCTTTGGGTTATCCGGTTTCGCGTAACCTGCCAGAGGAATGGGCCATGCACGACATCCGCGCCATCCGCGAAAACCCCGCCGCTTTCGACGCAGCACTTGGCTTGCGCAACATGGCCCCGGTTTCGTCCGAGATCCTGTCGCTGGATGCCGACCGCCGTGCCCGCATCGCGGCCGCCGAGGCCGCGCAGGCCGAGCAGAACAAGGCCAGCAAGGAGGCCGGCGCCGCCAAGGGCCGCGGCGACGAGGCCGAGTTCCAGCGCCTGCGCGCCCTGGTCACCGCCAAGAAGGACGAGACCGCCCGGCTGCAGGCCGAGGCCGCGGCGCTGGACGCCAAGCTGCGCGAGTTGCTGCTGACCGTTCCGAACCTGCCCCTGGACAGCGTGCCGCCGGGCGAGGACGAGGGCGACAATGTCGAGATCCGGCGCTGGGGCGAGCCGCGCGCCTTCGACTTCGCCCCGCGCGAGCATTTCGAGGTCGAGGGCGTCCGGCCCGGCATGGATTTCGAGACCGCCGCGAAGCTCTCTGGCTCGCGATTCGTGGTGCTGAAGGGCGGCGTCGCCCGCATCCACCGCGCGCTGGCGCAGTTCATGCTGGACCTGCATGTCGGCGAGCATGGGCTGGAGGAGACCTGGGCGCCGGTCCTCGTGCTTTCGGAGATGATGGAGGGCACCGGGCAATTGCCGAAATTCGGCGAGGACAGCTATCAGACCCGCGAGGGCTGGTGGCTGATCCCGACATCCGAGGTCACGCTGACCAATACCGTGAACGGCGATCTGGTCGATCACGCCAGCCTGCCGCGGCGCCTGGTGGCGCATAGCCAGTGCTTCCGTTCGGAAGCCGGCAGCGCCGGGCGCGACACCGCGGGGATGCTGCGCCAGCACCAGTTCGAGAAGGTCGAGATGGTCTCGATCACCGATGCGGAATCGGGGGTCGCGGAACATGCCCGCATGACCCGCTGCGCCGAGACGGTGCTGGAACGGCTGGGCCTGCCCTATCGCACCATCGTTCTGTGCGGCGGCGACATGGGCTTCGGCGCCCGCATCACCCATGACCTCGAAGTCTGGCTGCCCGGGCAGGGCCGGTATCGCGAGATCTCCTCGGTCAGCTATTGCGGCGATTTCCAGGCCCGGCGGATGAATGCGCGCTATCGCCCGGCCGGCGGCGGAAAGCCCGAGTTCGTCCATACGCTGAACGGCTCGGGCCTGGCGGTGGGGCGCACGCTGATCGCGGTGCTGGAGAACGGCCAGCAGGCCGATGGCTCGGTCGTCCTGCCCGAGGCGCTGCATCCCTATCTGGGCGGCAAGACGCGGCTGGGCGCCGACGGCGTGCTGGCGTGAGCTGACAAAAGCCGGATCGCGCGAAACCCGCTGCGAGCGGGCGGCGTTTCCTGCCCATGTCTCGCGCGGGTGCCCTGTTGCTGATCCTGGCGGTGCTGGTCTTCATTGCCAGCACGCTGCTGCATGCGGTCCAGCCCGGCCCGCCGACACCGCCCCTGGCGGTTGAGGGCTACGGCCTGTCGCCCTGGCAGGGCCTGGGCGATCTTCCCGCGCCCTCGGTCGATCTGTCGGCGCTGTTCCTGCGGCCTCGGGGGCCGGGGATGGCCGGGTTGCTGGGCATGGCCTGGCTGGCGCTGGCCTATCACGCCGGGCGGCGCTGGTTCGAGCTGCGGCGGATGCGCCTGGCGCAGGCGGCGGCGCCCGAGGAGGGGCGCGCGCTGCCGCCGCAAAGCCTGGGCCCGCCGACCGCCGGCCACCTGCTGCGGCTGCACCGCCATGACGACAGCCTGGCCGAACATGCGCCGCTGATCGTCGGGCTGCTGGCCGGTGCGGTCTGGCCCTGGCTGCTGCGCGGCCATCCCGTCGTCGCCTTCCTGCTGTCGGCGGCCATGCTGGCGGGCTTCCTGGCGGCGGCGCTGCGCGGGGTCCGGCTCGGCAGCCTGGTGCAGCGCAGCTCGGCGCTGGGCTTCGTGGCGGGCTGGGGGCTGCTGGTCAGCTTTGCCGTCTTCACCGGGCTGCTGCGCGACCGGCTGGGCGTGCCGCAGGAGGTGGCGGCGGTGGTCGCGCTGCTGATCGGCTCGGTCGCCGCCGTCAGCGTGCAGCTGCGGCTGGGGCGGCGGATCGGCTTCAGCGTGGCGCTGATCTGGGGGCTGATCGGCATCGCCGCGGCCACCGTCGCCAGCGCCGCGGCCATCGCCACCATGACCGTCATTGCCATCGCCATCATCGCCGTGGCGCTGGTGCGGGTGATGACCTAGGCGGTTCCCGGTCCCGCCCGCCTAGCTGCCCTTGGGCCTTTGCCGCTGCCTGTGCTTGGAGAGCGCGCCGGACTGGCTGATCTTGCCGGCCTTGTCCTTATAGGGGTTCTTGGTGCCCTGGTCGCGGAAGGTCAGCCGGATCGGCGTGCCGGGCATGTCGAAATCGGCCCGCAGCCCGTTGACGAGATAGCGCGCATAGCTGTCGGGCAGCTTGTCGGTATGGGTCGCCATGACCACGAAGGCCGGCGGCCGGGTCTTGACCTGGGTGATATAGCGCAGGCGGATGCGGCGGCCGCCGGGCGCGGGCGGCGGATGCGCCTCGGTCATGGCGGAAAGCCATTGGTTCAGCCGGGCGGTGGGGATGCGGCGGTTCCAGACCTCATGCGCCTTGAGGATGGCGTTGTGCAGCCGGTCCAGCCCCTTGCCGGTGCGGGCCGAGACCGTGACCAGCGGCGCGCCCTTCAGCTGCGGCAGGAGCCGCTCGAAGGCCTCGCGCAATTCCTTGAGCTTCTCGGGCTTGTCCTCTTCCAGATCCCATTTGTTCGCCGCGACGACCACGGCGCGGCCCTCGGTCTCGGCGAAATCGGCGATGCGCAGGTCTTGCTGCTCGAAGGGGATGCCCACGTCCAGAAGCACCACCACCACCTCGGCAAAGCGCACGGCGCGCAGCCCGTCGGCGACGGAAAGCTTTTCCACCTTGTCGGTGACGCGCGCCTTCTTGCGCATGCCCGCGGTGTCGAAGATGCGCACCGGCGTGCCCATGAAATTCGTGCTGACGCTGATCGAATCGCGGGTGATGCCGGCCTCGGGTCCGGTCAGCAGCCGGTCCTCGCCCAGGATCTTGTTGATGAGCGTCGATTTCCCGGCATTGGGCCGGCCGATCACCGCGACCTGCAAGGGCCGGGCGGCCGAGGGGCGCCAGTCTTCGTCCTCCTCGCCATCCTCGACGGCGACATCGGTTTCGGGCGCCTGCTGGACGTTCTGCGCCTCGAACTCTTCGGCCAGCGGCACCAGCGCCCGATAGAGGTCGTCCATGCCCTCGCCATGCTCGGCCGAGATGCGCAGGGGCTCGCCCAGGCCAAGCGCATAGGCTTCCATCGCGCCCGCCTCGCCGGCGCGGCCCTCGGCCTTGTTGGCGGCCAGGATCACGTGTTTCGCCCGCTTGCGCAGGATGTCGGCGAAATATTCGTCGGCCGCCGTCACGCCCACGCGGGCGTCGATCACGAACAGGCAGACATCGGCCTCGTCCACCGCGCGCTCGGTCAGGCGGCGCATGCGGCCTTGCAGGCTGTCGTCCTCGGCAATCTCCAGCCCGGCCGAATCGACGACGATGAAGCGCAGGTCGCCCAGCCGCCCCGCGCCCTCGCGCAGGTCGCGGGTCACGCCGGGCTGGTCATCGACCAGGGCCAGGCGCTTGCCGACAAGGCGGTTGAACAGCGTGGACTTGCCGACATTGGGGCGCCCGACAATGGCGAGGGTAAAGCTCATCTGTATGCGATCAACTGGCCGTCATGGGTGACGACGTAAAGGGTCTGGCCCGCGACGGCCGGGCCTGCCGCGGCGCCGCCGGGGATCTGGGCGGTGCCGATCAGCGCGCCCGAGGCGGGATCGAAGACGCGCAGATAGCCGTCCGACGAGGCGAGGTAAAGCTTGGATCCCGCCAGCACCGGGCCGTAATGGTTCCAGACCCGGTCCTGCTTGCGGATGACCTGTTCGGTGAAATAGGGCAGTTTCTGCGCCCAGACCCGGCCGCCATTGGCCGCGTCCAGCCGGATCAGCTGCGCCTGGTCGTTGACCAGAAAGACCGAGTTGCCGGCGGCCAGCACCGGGCTGGCCGCGCCCTCGCGCGCGTGCCATTTCATCGTGCCGGTGGTCATGTCATAGGCGCCGACGCCGCCGGCGCTGGTGCCGGCATAAAGCGTATTGCCCAGGATGACCGGGTCGCCGGTCATGTCGCGGAAATAGCTGACCGCGCGGCCCAGCCGGGTGCCGCCGACATTGGCGACCCAAAGCTGGCTGCCGTCGCCGGCATCGACGCCCGCCAGCGCGCCGGTGTTCGACGGAAAGACCACCGTGCCGCCCGAGACCGCGGGCGAGGGGGCGCCCATCACCCCGGCCATGTCCTTGTTGCCGAAGCTGCGCCACAGCACCTTGCCGTCATTGGCGCGCACCGCCCAGCCGGTCTGTTCGCGGTCCACCACATAGACCACGCCATTCGCGACCGTGGGCGCGCCGCCGATGGTCGAGCCGACCTTCTGCCGCCAGGCGACGCCGCCGGTGCGGGCATCCAGCGCCACCAGCTCGCCATAGCCGGTCGAGGCGAAGACGCGGTTGCCCTCGAAGGCCAGCCCGCCGCCCGAGACGCTGCGGCCGCTTTCGCCGGCCGGGCGCAGGTCCACGCTCCAGACCCGGCCGCCGCCGGTGGTGGTGGCGGTGACGGTGGACTGGCTGTCCAGGGCAAAGACCAGCCCGCCCGCGACCACCGGGTCGGCGGTGATGCGGTGGCGCTTGTCCGAGGCCGCGCCGATGGGTGCGGCCCAGATCCGCTGCGTGCCGGCGCCAAGCGCCGCATTGCCCGGCGCATGGGCGGCGTTGCCGGCGCGCTGCGGCCAGTCGGCATTGGCGCGCACCGCCGGCAGAGACAGCGCGGCGGTGGTCGGCGCCTGCGCGCCCTCGGCCACGGGGCTGTCGGGGGACAGCACGGCGCGCGGGTCCAGGCGTTCGCCGGGTAGGATGGTGTCGCGCTCGGCGCAGGCCGAAAGGGCGGTCAGGCCAGCCAGAGCGGCGATCAGGGACAGCCTCGTCATCGCTTTCTCCTCTATCCGGGCCGGGGGTGACATCTGGGGTCGGCCGCGGGCGCGTTGGTTCGGTTTGCCGGCGGGACCGGCCATCAGTTCGCGGCGGGCGCCGGCATGGCCTGGGGCAGGGGCCCTTCGCTGTGGTCGGGCTCGACCCCCAGGGTGATCATCATCTCGGACAGGCGGCGGCGCAAGGGTTCGGACAGCCCGTCCTTTTGCTGGATCTGGCCGATCAGCATCACCGCGTCCTCGGTGCGGCCGGCGCCGATCAGCGCCACCGCCTTCTGCTCCAGCGCCAGCAGTTCGAAGGGCGCGCCGGGCTTGGAGAGATCGGCCAGCAACTGGTCGCGTTCTGCCGCATCCATGGCCGCGCCCGCCACCATCACCGCCTTGAGCAGCGCCAGGTCGCGCAGCACGGCGTCGTTGCGCAGGCCCGCCGCGGCGGCCTTCAGCCGCTCGGCGGCCTTTTGCGGCAGGCCGGCCTCGGCCTCGGCGCCGGCGGCCAGCATCTCGGCCAGCAGCTTGCGGCCGGCCGAGCCGGCGGGATCGACGGCGGAAAGCGCGGTGATGGGATCCTGGCCCTGGCGGGCGGCCAGGACGGCATCGCCCCAGGCCCGGGCCCGGCTTTCCGCCTGGCTGCTGGCATATTCCCGCCAGGCGGCGCCGCTGACGATGCCCAGGATCACCAGGAGCGCGATCCAACCGTAGCGGCGGAACAGGCCGAACAGCCGGTCGCGGCGCAGATCCTCGGTGACCTCGTCGATGAAGCTGTCGTTCTGATTGGCCATGTCGCCCCCGGATGTTCTTTCGCGCTGTTCTATACGCGGTTTCACCCGTTTGCCAATGGCGGGGCGTGGCGGGACTGGCGCAGGGCCGAGACGGAATAGATCGCCAGCGCCGCCCAGATCATCGCAAAGGCGATCATGTGCCAGCCGGTGAAGGATTCGCCGAACAGCAGCACGGCGCAGAGGAATTGCAGCGTCGGGTTCAGGTAGAACATCAATCCCAGCGTGGCCATGCCGACCCGCCGCGCCGCATAGCTGAACAGGATCAGCGGCACCGCCGTCACCGCGCCCGAGGCGATCAGCAGCAGCGTGTCGGGCAGATTCGCGCCGAAGCCCAGCGGCTGGGCCAGCGACGCCGGCATCACTCCAAGCGCCTGGGCAATGAGCCAGCCAAGCGCCAGCGGCGCCAGCAGCGCCACCTCGGCCGCGACAGAAAGCACCGGGCCCAGCGGCAGCGCCTTCTTGACCGCGCCGTAAAGGACGAAGGTCAGGGCCAGTCCCAGGCTGATCCAGGGGGCGACGCCCAGGCCCCAGGTCAGCAGCGCCACCGCCAGCGCCGCCAGCAGGACGGCCAGCGCCTGCAGGCGGGTCAGGCTTTCGCCGAAGACCAGCACGCCCATCACCACAGCGGCCAGGGGAAAGATGTAATAGCCCAGCGAGCTTTGCACCACATGGCCGGCCTGCACCGCCCAGATGAACATGCCCCAGTTGGTCGAGACGGTCAGCGCCGCGAAGGCGATCCGCCCCAGCTGCCGCCCGCCCAGGGCGGCGCGCAGCTGGCTCAGCCGGCCCTGGACGCCCAGGATGACCAGGAACAGCGCCAGCGACCAGATGGTGCGATGCGCCAGCACCTCGACGGTCGGCACGCCGGCCAGCGCGCGATAATAGATCGGCGACAGGCCCCAGGTCACGCAGACCGCGATCATCGCCCAGAAACCCTTGGTCCATTCGCTCATGCGCGATTCCTTTCGTCCCGCTAGCCATGCGTCCGATTCGCGGCAAGGGCAAGGCCGGTCCCGCGCGATGCGGCCAGGGCCGGCCGTGCCGATGGGCAAGAGGCCGGCTGCGCAGGCTTCCGGCCGGGCCTTGGCCGGGCGGCGACCGACGCCGCGGATGGGCAAGGGTGCGCGGGGTCGGTTCCCCCGGTTTCCCGCCGGGCCTTGGTCCCGCAAGGCCACGCGGCCTTCGCCGGGCGCGCGGGAGGGGGGCGGAGGCCCGGCCCACGGTTGCGGGGCCCAGGGGCCATGCAGCCCGCCGGCTGCGCGGGCTTTTCCTCAGGCGCGGATCTGGCGCGCCTCGTTCAGCAGCATGATCGGAATGCCGCCCCGGATCGGAAAGGCCAGCCCGGCCGCTTCCGAGACCAGCTCCTGCGCCTGCGCGTCGTAACGCAGCGTCGCATGCGTCACCGGGCAGACCAGCGCCTCGAGCATGTGGCGGTCGTAGCCGCGTTCGGCGGTGTCTTCGGTCACTGGATCGTCTCCTCGTTGTCGCCGCCGTGCAGGGCGTATTCCAGCAGCCCCTCCAGCAGTTCGCGGCGGTCGGCAAGCGCCGGCGCCTCCAGCAGGGCCTGCTTTTCCTCGGGGGCAAAGGGCAGCAGCATCGACAGCGAATTGACCAGCGTCTCCGCCTCCGATGCCTCGGCCGCATCCCAGTCGGTGGACAGGCCGCGCTGCTCCATGTAGCGGCCCAACCGCGCCATGAAGCCCTTGCGGTCGAAGCGCGGGTCTTCCTCGGGCTGGGCGGCCAGGTCGCCCTCATAGCCCGACCAGTCCACCTGGCCGCGCAGATAGGGCGTGAAGCCGGGCCGCACCTCGTTCAGCCGGAAGCGCGAACGCGCCCGGAGCGAGATCATCAGCCGCCCGTCGTCCAGCTCGGAAAAGGCCACGATCCGGCCCGCGCAGCCGACCGAGGCCAGCGAATCGAGCCCGCCTTCGGCCGGCTGGATCATGCCGATCAGCCGCGAGGGGGTCTTCAGCACGTCCTCGACCATCTGCAGATAGCGCGGCTCGAAGATCTGCAGGGGCAGGCGGGTGCGGGGCATCAGCACCGCGCCCGGCAGCGGGAACAGCGGGAGGGTCTCGGGCAGGTCGATGCCGCGCGACATGTCAGGCGAAGATCAGCGAGGACAGGCGGCGGCGTCCCTTCTGTGCCAGCGGATCGGTGGGCTTCATGGCATCGAAGATGGTCAGAAGCTGCGCCTTGGCTGCGCCCTCGTTCCAGTCGCGGTCGCGGCGGAAGGCCTCCAGAAGCTGCTCGATCGCCTCCTCGACCTCGCCCGCTGCATGCAGCGCGGCGGCATAGTCGAAGCGCGCCTGCTGGTCGGCGGGATCGGCCTCGACCTTCTGGCGCAGCTCGTCCAGGGGACCGGCGCTGGCGGCCTGCCGCGCCAGCTGCAATTGCGCGCGGGCCGCCTCGATGGGCGCGGCATTGGCGATGGCGGCGGGCACCTGCGCCAGCGCCTCCTCGGCCCGGTCGGCATGGCCCGCGGCCAGATGGGCGCGGATCAGCCCGCCCCAGGCGGCGGGGTTCTCGGGCTCCTCGCCCAGGATGGCCGCGAAGGTCTCGGCCGCATCCTCGGCCGCGCCCTCGGCAATCATCGCCTCGGCGGCATCCAGCGCCGCGGCCAGCCCGCCGTCATCGCCGCCCATGGTGGCCAGCTTCTCGACGAACTGCTTGATCTGGCTTTGCGGGATCGCGCCCTGGAAACCGTCGACCGGCTGGCCCTGGAAGAAGGCATAGACGGTCGGGATCGACTGCACGCGCATCTGGCCGGCGATCATCTGGTTCTCGTCCACATTGACCTTGGCCATGCGGACGCGGCCCTTGTGGCGGGCGACCTCGGCCTCCAGTTGCGGGCCCAGCGTCTTGCAGGGGCCGCACCAGGGCGCCCAGAAATCGACGATGACCGGCACCTGCATCGAGGCATCGACCACCTCGGCCATGAAGGTCGCCTCGGACACGTCCTTGATGAAATCGGCAGGGGCGGCATCTTTGGGGGCGGAGCCAAGCTCGAGCATCGGGTATCCTCATGCGAAAGGGTCGCCTCCTAGATGGCGCAGCCACCGGCCCGATGCAAGATTGGCCGGCCCCCGCGCATCCCTGCGGCCATGCGCCGCAGCGGAGGATCAGAGATCGAAGCTGGCCAGCACCGGCACGTGGTCGCTGGGCTGCTGCCAGCCGCGCAAGGGTCGCAGGATGCGGCTGTCATGCCCGGCATTGGCAATGTCGGGCGTGGCCCAGATATGGTCCAGCCGCCGGCCCTTGTCGGCGGCGTCCCAGTCCCGCGCCCGATAGCTCCACCAGCTGTAAAGCAGGCCCTGCGGGATGTCCTTGCGGGTGATGTCCACCCATTTGCCGGCATCCTGGGCGGCGCCCAGGTGCTCGACCTCGATCGGCGTGTGGCTGACGATCTTCAGCAATTGCTTGTGCGACCAGACGTCGTCCTCGCGCGGGGCGATGTTCAGGTCGCCCACCATGATCGAGCGTGCCGGCCGCTCGGCATGGAAGACGTCGCGCATCTCGGCCAGGAAATCCAGCTTCTGGCCGAACTTGACGTTCTGCTCGCGGTCGGGAATGTCGCCGCCGGCCGGGACATAGAAATTGTGGATGGTCACGCCGTTTTCCAGCCGCGCGGCGACGTGGCGGGCATGACCCAGCCCGGCATAGTCGCGGTCGCCCGCATCTTCGAGCGGCAGTTTCGACAGGATGGCGACGCCGTTGTAGCCCTTTTGCCCACGCGCGACGAAATGCTTGTAGCCAAGCGCCCGGAATGCCTCCAGCGGGATGTTCTCGACCGGGCTTTTCGTCTCTTGCAGGCAAAGGATGTCCGGCGCTTCCTCGGTCAGGAAGCGGGCGACCAACGTCTCGCGCAGGCGGACCGAGTTGATGTTCCAGGTGGCGATGGTGAACACGGGGGCAGGCTCCTTCTTCGTGCGCGACCCTAGGGGGCCGGGCGCGGCTTGTCCATCGCTGCCGGTCCGGGGGCTGTCTGCCCCCGGACCCCCGAGGATATTTCTCCAAGAAAGAACCGGAGAACCGCGGCCCCCGTGCCCGGTCTTCTTCCTTGGGGAAATATCCTCGGGGGGTGCGGGGGGCGAAGCGCCCCCGCGGGCGGCGAAAAAGGAAACCCGGCCGCCGGGCTGGGCCGGGGCCGGGTCGTCATGTGGCCGCATCCTCCGACCACCGGGCTTCGCAGGCCAAACCCGCAAGCCGCGCGCGGGTTCCGCCGCTGAACATTTATCAAGCCACCAGGCGATAGCCGCCCGATTCCGTGACCAGCAGCCGCGCGTTCGAGGGGTCGGGCTCGATCTTCTGGCGCAGGCGGTAGATATGCGTCTCCAGCGTATGCGTGGTCACGCCGGCATTGTAGCCCCAGACCTCGTGCAGCAGCACGTCGCGCGGCACCACCCCGTCCTGGGCGCGGTAGAGGAATTTCAGGATGTTGGTTTCCTTTTCCGTCAGGCGGATCTTACGGTCCTTCTGGTCGATCAGCATCTTCATCGCCGGCTTGAACGTATAGGGGCCAAGCTGGAAGATCGCGTCCTCGGACTGTTCGTGGGTGCGCAGCTGGGCGCGCAACCGCGCCAGCAGCACCGGGAACTTGAACGGCTTGGTGATATAGTCGTTCGCCCCGGAATCCAGGCCCAGGATGGTATCGGCATCGGTATCGTGGCCGGTCAGCATGACGATGGGGCATTTCACCCCCTGCTTGCGCAGCCGCTTGCACAGCTCGCGCCCGTCGGTATCGGGCAGGCCCACGTCCAGCACGACCAGGTCGAAGATGGCGCCCTTGGTCCTTTCGACCGCCTCGTGGCCCGAGCCGGCCTCGAACACCTCGAAATCCTCGGTGGCGACCAATTGCTCGGCCAGGGCCTCGCGCAGGTCTTCCTCGTCATCGACCAGCAGGATCTTTTTCAGTCCGGCCATTCTTGCCTCCTTTGGCGTTATGGCGGAAAACTGTGGCGCGGCGCGGCAGGCGTCCAGCGGTTTGCAGCAATTCTCACATGGAGTTGTCGGAAATCCGCCCTATGTTTCAGATTGTTTCAACCATGCTGGCCCGATGACCCTGATCCCGACCCTGACAGAGACCCTGTCGCGCGCCCGCGCCGACCTGCGCATCGGCCTGCCCGTGGTCATCGGCGGCCAGTTGGTCGCGGCGGTCGAGACGCTGCGGGCCGACCGGCTGGAGACGATGCGCGCCCTCGGCCCCGCCGTGCTGGCGATCACCGAGCCGCGGGCCGAGACGCTGAAGGTCCGGGTCTATGACCGCGACCTGGCGCGGATCGCGGTGCCGGGCGATGCGGACCTGGCCTGGCTGCGCGCGGTGGCCGATCCGGCGGGCGACCTGATGACGCCGATGAAGGGCCCCTTCCGCAGCCCGCGCGGCGGCGATGTCGATCCGCATCGCGCCGGGATCGCCCTGGCGAAATCGGCGCAGCTTCTGCCCGCCGTTCTGGTGGTGCCGCTGGCCGGGCCGGCCGAGGGGCTGACGCAGCTTTCGCCCGGCCCGGCGCTGGCGCAGATGGCGACCGAGGCCGCGATGGCCCCCGTCGCCGCCGCGCGCCTGCCGCTGCTGGCGGCCGAGAATTCCAAGCTGCACATCTTTCGCCCCGACAATGGCGAGGCCGAGCATTACGCGGTCGAGATCGGCGCCCCCTCGCGCGCGGCGCCGGTGCTGGCGCGGCTGCATTCGGCCTGTTTCACCGGCGATGTGCTGGGCAGCCTGAAATGCGATTGCGGCCCGCAGCTGCATGCCGCGCTGGCCGCCATGGGCCAGGCGGGCGAGGGCGTGCTGCTCTATCTGAACCAGGAGGGACGCGGCATCGGCCTGGCCAACAAGATGCGCGCCTATGCGCTGCAGAACCAGGGCTTCGACACGGTCGAGGCCAACCACCGGCTGGGCTTCGAGGACGACGAGCGCGATTTCCGCATCGGCGCCGGCATCCTGAAGAAGATGGGCTTCGAGGCGGTGCGGCTGATGACCAACAACCCCAAGAAGGTCGCGATGCTGGAGGGCCACGGCATCCGCGTGGCCGAGCGCGTGCCGCTGGTCACGCCCCGCAACCGCCACAATACCGGTTATCTGGACGTGAAGGCCGCAAAATCGGGCCATCTGCTGTGAGGTTGCTCTTGACCCCCATGGGGCTGCGGGCGGGATCGCGGCTCATTCCCTGCGCGGTCGGGCGCGGCGGCATCCGCAACGACAAGCGCGAAGGCGACGGGGCGACGCCCGTCGGCCGGCACCGCCTGGTCGGGCTGCTCTATCGTCCCGACCGGGTGCCGCGGCCGGCGGCCTGGGCGCGGCCGATCCTGCCGGGCGATTTGTGGTGCGACGCCTCGGGCCATCCGGCCTATAACCAGCCGGTCCGCGCGCCCTTCGCCGCCAGCCACGAGGCGATGCGGCGCGCCGATCCGCTTTACGATATCGTGCTGGTGACGGATTGGAACTACCCACAGGCCCGGCCCGGCGCGGGGTCCGCCATTTTCCTGCACCAATGGCGCCGGCCGGGCTTTCCGACCGCGGGCTGCATCGCCATGGCGCGGCGCGACCTGGCCTGGCTTGCCGCGGCCGTCTTGCCGGGCGATGTGCTGGAGATCCCTGCCCTGCCGCGCTGGCCGGCGCGCAAGCCCGCCAGCCGGCATGGCAAAGACTAGGCGTCAGAGCGCCGTATAGCCGCCGTCCACCAGGTGATAGCTGCCGGTGATGAAGCTGGCACGGTCGGACAGCAGGAAGGCGACGAGCCCCGCCACCTCCTCCGCCCGGCCCAGCCGGCCGATGGGATGGCGGGCGACCAGCGCCTGCTTGACCTCGGGGTCGAGCTGGTCGAGCAGCGGCGTGTCGATGAAGGCCGGGCCGACCGCGTTCACCCGGATGCCCTGCGCCGCATATTCCAGCGCCGCGTTCTTGGTCATGCCCACCACGGCATGCTTGGCCGAGACATAGGCCCCGGCGCCGTTGAACCCGACCGAGCCGAGGATCGAGGCCATGTTCACGATTGCCCCGCCGCCCGATTCCAGCATGGCCGGGATGCCGTAGCGCATGCCGTAGAAGACCGCGTTCAGGTTGATGTCGATCACCTTTTGCCAGCCGTCCAGCGGGTATTCCCCGACCGGCGCGCTGGGGCCGCCGATGCCGGCATTGTTCACCAGCAGGTGCAGCCCGCCCAGCCCCTTGGCGACCTCGACGGCCTTGCGCACCGCATCGGGGTCAGAGACGTCGCCCGCCACGGCCTCGGCCCGGCCGCCGGCCGCGACGATCCGCTCGGCGGTGGCGCGGGCGGTTTCCTCATGCAGGTCGGCAGCCACCACCGTGGCGCCCGAGGCGGCAAGCTCCAGCGCGATCGCCTCGCCCAGCCCCGAACCGGCGCCGGTGACAAGGGCGATCTGGTTGTCGAAACGAATATCCATGCGATTCTCCTGCGCGGTTTCGGGATAGCATATCATCCGCCGGGAGCCTGTCCCTGCGACCAACCGTATCAATGCGCACCGGCGGCCGGGGTTCCCCTTACAGCGGCCCGGTCTGCCACAGCCGGATCTTCAGCCCGCCATGGGCGACATAGGGGCCGGGTTCGCGAAACGGCAGGCCGGTCGCGCGGGCCAGCGGCGCCTCGCTGGTGACCAGGCCGACGCGCCAGCCGCGGAAGCGTTCGCGCAGCACCTCGCCCAGCGTCGCGTGCAGGCCGAAAAGCGGGCCCTTGTTGCCGATGCGCGCGCCATAGGGCGGGTTGACCATGACCAGCCCCGGCGGGCCTTCGGGGCGGAGGAGATCGCCGATGGCGCGGTTTTCGAAGCTGGTCCAGCGGTCCAGCCCGGCGCGGGCGGCGTTCTCGCGGCTCATGCGGATCGCGCCGGGGTCGCGGTCGCTGCCGTGGTAGCGGGGCTCGGCCGGCGCGTGCGGGGCAGGGGCGCCGCGCATCGCCTGCCATGCCTGTGCGTCATGGTCCGGCAGGTGTTCAAAGGCGAAAGGCCGCATCCGGCCGGGGGCGAGGCCGGCCGCCATCTCGGCCGCCTCGATGACGAAGGTGCCCGAGCCGCACATCGGGTCCAGTACCGGCTCGGCCCCGTCGAAGCCGCATTGGCGCAGGAACATCGCCGCCATGGTCTCGCGCATCGGCGCCTTGCCCACCGCCTGCTTGTGGCCGCGCCGGTGCAGCGATTCGCCCGATGTGTCCAGGCTGATGGTGCAAAGGTCGTCCTCGATGCGGATCTTCAGCGTGACCGGCGCGTCCTCGGCCACGGGGGCGCCCAGGCTGTCGCGGATCGCGGCCTCGATGCGCTGGGTGATGGCGCCGGCGTGATAGATGCGGGACTTGCGGCTGCTGGCCTCGATGCGGATCGGCACGTCCGGGCGCAGCCAGTCGGCCCAGGGAAAGCGGCGCGCGCGCTTGTCGAGCTGCGCCGGATGCATGGCGCGAAAGGCGCCGATGCGCGCGAGGACGCGGGTCGCGCCGCGGATTTCCAGGTTCGCCCGCCAGACATCCGCCCAGCCGCCGGTGAACGTGACGCCGCCGGGCTGGACCTGGGCGTCCCAGCCGAGCAGGCGGGCCTCCGCTGCCAGCGGCTCTTCCAGTCCGGGGGTGGCGACCAGGAAGATCTCCATCCGCGCCGGATCGGCGGCCAGCCGCGCGGGTTCGGGCTGCAACCGGGTCGGGGCCGGTGGGGTCTTGGCGGGGCGTGTCTTGGGGGCGCGGGGCTTCATCGGGTTCCGGCTGACGAAAAGGCTCCGCATCATGCGCCGGGGCGCGGGCAAAGGCAATCCGCGCATATTGTCGCTGCCATGGCGTCAGTCTTCCCCGATTGGCGCCATTTCCAGCCATGCGCCCCGCGCCTATCTTGGCTGCAACAGGATATCAAGGAGAGCATGATGGCCACGAGCGACGCCCCCATCCAGATCGGCCGGGTGGCCCTGATCGTCAACGACCTGGACCGGGTCGGGGATTTCTACCGCTCGGTCATCGGGCTGGAGCGGATTTCCGGCAGCGGCGAGGAAACGGTGCTGGGTGCTGGCGGCAAGCCGTTGCTGGAGCTGCGCCGCGACCGGGCCGCCCGCCCGCGCCCGCAAGAGGCGGGGCTGTTCCATACCGCCTTCCTTCTGCCCGACCGCGCGGCGCTGGGGCGCTGGCTGCGCTTCGTCGCCGGGCGCGGGATCGGGCTCGACGGGGCCTCGGACCACCTGGTCAGCGAGGCGCTTTACCTGCGCGACCCCGAGGGCAACGGGATCGAGGTCTATGCCGACCGTCCGCGCAGCGCCTGGCGGCATGACGGCGCCGAGGTGCGGATGGATACCGTCGCGCTGGACCTGCCCGATCTGATGGCGGCGGGTGCGGGCGCCTGGACCGGCGCGCCCGAGGACAGCGTGGTGGGCCATGTCCATCTTCAGGTGGGCGATGTGGCCGCGGCCGAGGATTTCTGCATGAACCGGCTGGGCATGGTGCGCATGGCGCATCGCTTCGGCGCGAGTTTCTTTGCCACCGGCGGCTATCATCACCACCTGGCGGGCAATGTCTGGAACAGCCGCGGCGCCGGGCGGCGCAGCCCCGGCTCGGCCGGGCTGGCCGAGGTGGTGCTGGCCGCCGATCCGGATCGGTTGCAGGCGCTGGGGGTGGAGGAATTGTGCGATCCCTGGGGCACCGTCTTCCGCATCGAGCCCAAGGGGTGAGCGGGGCCGGGGGCTTTGCCCCCGCGCCCCTCGGGCCCCTCGATGGGGCCCGAGGGGCGCTCCCCCAGGGTATTTATGGAACGAAGAAGATCAGGCCGGGCGCCAGAGCCCGTCCCGGCGGGTGAATCGCAAATGCTCGGGCGGGCGGAAGCCGGGCTCGGTCATGGGCGCGACATGGCGCTCGACCAGCAGGTCGGGGCCGGCGAAATCCAGCACGGCGAATTCGTTCTGCCGGTCGCCGGGCCGGTCGCACAGCGCGGTGCCGGCCTGGACTTGCAGGATCGGCCGTCCCCGCTTGCCCAGGAAGGCGCCGATCGACCACAGGTGCAGGTGGCCGCTCAGGACCAGTTGCACGCCTTCGGCCTGGAAGCCGGCCAGCGCCGGGGCGGCGCCCTGCATCAGCGCCTTGTCCACCTGCGGGCGCTGCTGCATCGGGTGGTGCAGGGCGACGATGTTGATGCAGGCGGGGTCGAGCCCGGCGATCACCCGCGCCACCTGCGCGGGCGTGACGATGCCGCGTTGCCAGGCCATCGGATCGACGCTGTTGACGCCTTGCACCCGCAGGGTGCCGACATGGCCCACGGGCTCGAGGTTCTCGGCGATGGCGCGCCGCCAGCGGCGCCAGGGGCGCAGCATCCGGTCCGCCAGCTTGTAAAGCGGGATGTCGTGGTTGCCGGGCACCGCCAGCAGCGGCGCCTCGATCCGGCGCAGGAAGGCCGCGGCCTGCGCGAATTGCGCCGAGCGGCCGCGATGGGTCAGGTCGCCCGTCACCACCACCAGATCGGCGCGGGCGGCGTTGATGCGGTCGATCAGCGGCTCGACCAGCGGCTTGCGCTCCAGCCCGAAATGCAGGTCCGAGAGATGCAGGATGCGCGTCATCCGGCATCCCGCCCGCCGCTTTCGGCCGGGACCAGCACCTTCAGCGCGTCGTGGCGCACGCGGATGCGAAAGGGCGAATCCATCCAGGTCTTTTCGCCGTCATGGGCGACATATTCGTGGCGCGGCACGGTCTCGAGTTCGAAGTCATCGGCGCAGATCAGGTCGAAATCGGCATAGCGCGCCGATTTGCCCAGGGCCAGCCGCAACGCCGAGCGCACCAGCGGCCCCGGCCGCTTCGCCCGCGCCACCAGCAGCGCCAGCTGGCCGCGCCGCACGCAATCGGCCCCCTCCAGCCCGAATGCGTCCAGCTGATAGGCGCTTTTCGCCACGAAGGCCAGGGCGGTGGTGAAGTGCCGCGTCTTGCCATCCGCGTGTACGGTCAGGCGCAGCGGGCGACGCAGCGTCCACAGCGCCGCCACCGCCGACCAATAGGCCGCCAGCCGCGACCGGCCCCAGCGGCGATAGATGCTTTCGCGGCGGCGCAGGATCTCGGGATAGGCGCCGAAGCTGACATTGTTGAGGAAGACCATGCCATTCATCTCGCCGACATGGACGCGGCGGATGCGGGGCGCATCGAAGATCGCCAGCGCCGCCTCGACCGTCTCGCCCGAGCCGAGGTCGCGGGCGAAATAGTTGAAGGTGCCGCCGGGAATCACCGCCATCGCCGCCTCCGTGCCCGCGATCGCGCCGGCCACGGCGGCCTGGGTGCCGTCGCCCCCGGCCGCGACGATCAGGTCGAAGCCCTCGGCCACCGCCGCGCCGGCCATGGCGGGCAGGTCGGCGCCCTGTCCGGTGCCGCGGAACTGCAACTCGGCCACCCGGCCCTGCAAGGCCCTGCGCAGCTTGTCTGCGATGTCGTCGCCCGCCTCGCGGCCCGAGCCCATGTTCACGATCGCGCAGACCCGTGCAGCCGCGAGGTCGAAATCTGGGCCTTCTGCCGGGTCGTCCTGACGGTTCATCCCCTTGGTCCTTCCGCATTGTCACCTTTCCCGAACCCGTCCGCCCGGCGCCCGGTTCCGGCTCTGCGGAGGGCGGAGTCGCGGCAATTCGCCGGCCCGCGCTAATCCTGATCTTTTTACTTGCCTTTCCGGGTCCGCTTTGACAGATTGCCGGCGGGAAGCTGAAGGGCGGGATTTCCGGACCGCCGTCCGATTGGCCGTGCCCCTTGGGGATCGCGGCGATGCGCCACCCAAGACATCGTTTGCCAAACCCTGCGCAGGAGAGTTCTGCCCCGGATATGATCGCAGCATCATCCATGTCTGCACGGCCCGCGCCAGTTCCAATGCCGTGGGCCGCCGCCGGGATCGGGGACGAAATTCCTTTGAAACGAGATGCATGATGAACATCCGCCTGTCCGAGGCGCCGCGCAAGACGGCGTCGCCTGTGCCTGATCCGGTTCTTTTCGGTTTCGACGGCCCTTCGGGGCGTATCCAGGGGCGCGGTCCCGCGCGGCGGATCGCCGCCGGGAATGCCGCGACGCTTGAGGCGCGGGTGGCTGCGGCCCTGGCCGGGGTCGCGCCGGACGCGGTGATCGGCGGCGCCTTGCCCTTCGACCGCGAGGCGGGGGATTGCCTGTGGCATTGCCGGCGCAGCGAGGCGTCCGCGCCCGGCGGCGCCGCGCTGCAGGGCCTGCCGCTGCCGGGCTGGCGCCTGACGGCCGAGCCCGCCGCGCGGGACTATGCCGGCGCCGTCGCCCGCGCGCTCGGCATCATGGCCGAGGAGGCCGGCAGCCGCGATGCGCTGGAAAAGATCGTGCTGGCGCGCACGCTGCTGGTCGAATCTGCCGCGCCGATCCCGGTCGAGGCGCTGATGGCGCGGCTGCATGCAGACCGCAGCGTGACCGCCTTTCGCGTGGCGTTGCCCGCCGGGCCCGAGCATCCGCAGGGCCGCGCGCTTTGTGGCGCCACCCCCGAGCTGCTGGTCGAGAAGCGCGGCCGGACCATCGCCTCGCATCCGCTGGCGGGCTCGGCGCGCCGGCTGGCCGACCCGGTGGCCGACCACGCCGCGGCCGCGGCCTTGTCCGGCTCGGCCAAGGACCACCGCGAACATGCGCTGGTGGTCGAAGCGATCCTGGACACGCTGGCCCCCTGGTGCCGCGAGCTGGGCTGCCCCCAGGGCACCTGCGTCACCTCGACCCGCAGCATGTGGCACCTGGGCACCCGGATCGAGGGCAGGCTGAAGGATGCGGACACGCCCTCGGTGGTGCTGGCCTCGGCGCTGCATCCGACGCCGGCGGTCTGCGGCGTGCCGATGGGGCGGGCGGCGGGCTTCATCAAGGCCCTTGAACCCGTGGCGCGGGATTTCTATGCCGGCGCGGTCGGCTGGTGCGACGCAAGCGGCGACGGCGCCTGGTATGTCGCCATCCGCTGCGCCGAGATCAGCGGCCGGCAGGCTCGGCTTTACGCCGGGGCGGGGATCGTTCCCGGCTCGGACCCGATGGCCGAGGCTGCCGAGACCGGCGCCAAGTTCGGCGCGCTTCTGGCCGCGCTTGGCCTGCCGCAGGACGCGGCACTGCAAGGCGTGGCCTGCAACGGAGATACCTGATGGCCCTGCCCGGCATTGCCCCCTATGCACCCCCGACCGAGGCCGAGCTGCCCAAGGCGCGCGGGCCCTGGCAGCCCGAACGCGACCGGCTGGCGCTGCTGGTCCATGACATGCAGCGCTATTTCTGCCGCCCCTATCCCGAGGGCGCGCCGCTGGCGCCGGTGGTCGGCAATATCGCGCGGCTGATCCATGCGGCGCGGGCGGCGGGCGTGCCGGTCTTCTATACCGCGCAGAAGGGCGACCAGTTCCGCCCGGATCGCGGGCTTCAGGCCGATCTCTGGGGGCCGGGCATGAGCGCCGTCCCCGAGCATGAGGAGATCCTGCCCGAACTGGCCCCGGCGGCAGGCGACATCGTGCTGGTCAAGCATCGCTACAGCGCCTTCCAGCGTTCCAACCTGGAACATCTGATGCGGGCGCGCGGCCGCGACCAGCTGATGATCTGCGGCGTCTATGCCCATATCGGCTGTCTCGCCACCGCCGTCGAGGCGTTCCAGCGCGACATCGAGGCCTTTGCCGTGGCCGATGCCCAGGCCGATTTTTCGCGCGAGAAGCAGGACATGGCCATGGGCTGGATCGCCGCCACCTGCGGCGTGGCCCTGTCCACCCGGCAGGCGCTGGCCGCACTGGAAGCGCAAGAGGTGAAGTCATGCGCCTGACCGGATTTCAGGGCCGGACCGCCATCGTCACCGGCGCGGCCGGCGGCATCGGCCGGGCCGTGGTCGCCGCGCTGCTGGACGCCGGCGCGAAGGTCGTCGCCAGCGATACCGAGTCGGCGCTGGCCGCGAACCCGGTCGCGGGGGCCGAGAACCGGGCGCTGGACGTGCGCGATGGCGATGCCGTCGAGGCGCTGGTGGCCGAGGTCGAGGCGGCGCATGGCCCGCTGGGGCTAGGCGTCCATGCGGCCGGCGTGCTGGCCATCGGGCCGCTGCTGGACCTTGCGCCCGAGGAATGGGAGCGGGTGATCGGCGTCAATGCCCGGGGCACCTTCAACATCACCCGCGCCTTCGGCCGCGCCATGGTGCGCAACGGCGGCGGCGCCATTGTCGCGGTCAGCTCGAACGCGGCGGGGATTCCGCGCCTGAACATGGGCGCCTATGCCGCGTCCAAGGCGGCGGCGACCATGCTGGTCCGCTGCCTGGGGCTGGAACTGGCGGCGCAGGGCGTGCGCTGCAACATCGTCGCGCCGGGCTCGACCCTGACGCCGATGCAGACCGGCATGTGGACTGAGGACGGCGGCGCCGGCGAGCGCGCGGTGATCGAGGGCAGCCTGGACGCCTATCGCACCGGCATCCCGCTGAAGAAGCTGGCGACGCCCGAGGACATCGCCGGCGCGGTGATGTTCATGCTGTCGGATCAGGCGGGCCATGTCACCATGGCCGACCTGTATGTCGATGGCGGCGCGACGCTGCGCGCCTGACCCGCTTCACGGCCGGCCCGTCACGGCCGGCCCGTCGTTCACAGCCGCGACGAAATCAGCGCCCACCAATTGTCCAGCGACGGCTCGCGGGCCAGTTCCTCGAAGCTGGCCTCGATGCCCATCTGCTTCAGTTCGGACGAAAAGGTCATCACCGCGATCGAATCGAGCCCGTAAAGGACGAGGTTCTCGCCCGGCTCGATCTCGCAATCGTCCTCGATCATCGCGGCTACGCGGGCGGCCAGCCATTCGGGGCTGAGATCGGTCTTTTCGGCACTATCCATCATTCGTCCTTTCAGGCGGTTTCGGCCACGAGGCTGTCGCGCAGGCGGCGCTTGTCGATCTTGCCCACCGCGGTCAGCGGCAATTCGGGCAGAAAGCGGAAACGGTCGGGCAGCTTGTATTCGGCCACGCCCAGCTCCAGCAGGTGCCGGCGCAGCGCCGGCGGGGAAAGCTTGCCCGCCCCCTCGCGCAGCACCAGGAAGGCGCAGCTTTTCTCGCCCAGATGCGCATCGGGCGCGGCGACCAGCGCGGCATGGGTGATGTCGGGATGGCGGACCAGCAGGTTCTCGATCTCCTCGGCGGCGATCTTCTCGCCGCCGCGGTTGATCTGGTCCTTGATGCGGCCGACGACGCGCAGGTTGCCGCCCTGTCGCACCACCACGTCGCCCGAGTAATAGAACCCTTCGGCATCGAAGGCCTTCGCATTGTGGTCCGGGCTGCGGTAATAGCCGCGGAAGGTATAGGGGCCGCGGGTGGCCAGCGCGCCCGGCGTGCCGTCGGGGACCGGGTTGCCGTCCTCGTCCAGGACGCGGACCTCGTCGTCGGGGCTGATCGGGCGGCCCTGGGTGGTAAAGATCACCTCCTCGGGATCGTCCAGCCGGGTATAGTTCACCAGCCCCTCGGCCATGCCGAAGACCTGTTGCAACCGGCAGCCCAGCAGCTCGGGGACGCGCCGCGCCATCGCCTCGGCAAAGCTGGCGCCGCCGACCAGCATCAGCTCCAGGCTGTCCAGCATGGCGCGGCGGGCGGGATCCTCCTCGACCGCGCGCAGCCACAGCGCCACGGCGGGCGGCACCAGCGGCGCCATGGTGATGCGCTCGCGCGCGACGATGTCGAAACAGGTCAGCGGCTCGGGGCTGGGGGCCATGACCACGGTGCCGCCGGCATGGAACACCCCCAGCGTGCCCGGCGAGCTCATGGTGAAGTTGTGCCCGGCCGGCAGGGCGCAAAGAAAGCGCGTGGCCGGGGTCACGCCGCAGATCTGGACGCTGGCGCGGATGCTGTAGTCGTAATCGTTATGGGTGCGCGGGATCAGCTTGGGCGTGCCGGTGCTGCCGCCCGACAGCTGAAAGAAGGCGACCTGGTCGGCCGGGGTCGGCCCCGCGCCCTCGGGCAGGTCGCCGTCAGGGGTCAGCCAATGCGTCAGGCTGCGCTCGGGCTCGTCCTCGCCCAGAAGCAGCAGATGCGCGACGCCGCCGGCCCGCAGTTCCTGGGCAAAACCGTCGTCGCGGAACAGTTCGTGGTCGCGCGCGGCGATGACCACCCGCGGCGCGATCTGGCGGACATATTCGGTCAACTCCAGCCGGCGATGGCTGAAAAGCGCATTCACCGGCGCCACCCCGATCCGCAGAAGCGCGAAGAAGGCGACGAAGAACTCGGCCACGTTCGGCAGTTGCACCAGCGCGGTATCGCCATGGCCCAGCCCCTGCCGTGCCAGGCGCGCTGCCAGGTTGCGCGACAGCCGGTCCAGCTCGGCATAGCTGAAGCGGCGCGAACCGCAGACCAGCGCCTCGGCCTCGGGGTTGGCGGCCAGCTGTGCGTCCAGGATATGCGTCAGCGGCTGGTCGATCCAGTAACCGGCCTCGCGATAGCGTCGGGCGAGGTCTTGCGGCCAAGGGCTGAATTCAATCATGCGGATACCTGCTTTTACGGCAATGAGCCGCCGAAGGCGCCTGCGGCGCCTTGACGGAAGGCAATTGTTGAGTATTTTTATCCCGCTTTCTCTCTTGAAGCAAGCCAGCCGCATCCATCTCGGATGCAACCACGCCAGCCCTCTCTCGTTCAGACCGCCAGACCCTGCGACGGGGACAAGGATTTCATGACGCATCATCACGCCGAGGGGCTTTGGCTGCCCCTGACGCTGGCCCAGCTGGATTTCTGGGAAGAGTTCCGGCTCCATCCCGGCGAGGCGGTCTCGACCGTCGCCCATGCCATCGAATTGCGCGGGGTCGCGGATCCCGAGGCGCTGGCCCGCGCCATCGAGGCCACCATCGCCGAGACCGACATCATGGCCTTGCGCTTTGCCCTGGGCGCCGATGGCCGGCCGGTGCAGCGGGTCGATCCCGCGCGGCGGCCCGCGCTGCGGCGCATCGACCTGTCGGACCGCGCCGATGCGCGTGATCACGCCTTTGCGCTGATGCAGGCGGACGTGGACGCGGCGCTGGACCTGCTTGGCCAGCCCATTGCGGCGCAATGGCTGATCCGGCTGTCCGAGGGGCATTATCTGTGGTTCAACCGCGGCCATCACATCGCGCTGGACGGCTATGCCATGGGCCTGGTCGAGCGGCGCTGCGCCCAGCTTTACGCCGCCCTGGCCGAGGGCGCGGATCCCGGCCGGCCGCTGCGCCCGCTGGCCGATTATCTGAACGAAGAGACCGACTATCGCGCCAGCCCGCGCCATGCCGCCGACGGACGGCATTGGGGCGGGGTGCTGGCGGCCGAGCCACGCCCGCGCGTGCTGCGCAAGGGATCCGAGGATTATCCGGCCGAGGCGCTTTGCGCCGCGCATGACCTCTCGGCCCTGCGCCCGGCGCTGATGCGGCAGGCGCAGGCGGTGGGCATGGGCTGGCCGGACCTGCTGACCGTGCTTTGCGCGGCCTGGGCGGCGCTGCGCCTGCGCGACGGCTCGGCCTCGCGCCTGTGCGACGAGCGCGGTGGCATCGCGATGCCGGTCTGGCTGCCCTATATGAGCCGCATGGGCAGCGTCGCCGTCTCGGTCCCGGCGCTGGTGGTGAACATCCTGCCGCTGGACGCGAAGCTGCACCCGGCCGAACCGCTGGCCGAGGCGCTGGCCCGGCTGGGCGCGCGGCTGCGCAAGCTGCGCCGGCATGGCCGCTATCGCATCGAGCAGATCGCCGAGGATTACGGCATGGAGCCGCGCAGCCGCTTCTTCTTCTCGCCGCTGATCAACGTGCTGCCCTTTGACGAGGCGCGCTTCGCCGGCTGCGAGACCACGCGGCACGTGCTGTCGAACGGGCCGGGCGACGGGTTCAACATCACCATCCGCGGCGATGGCGAGGCCCGCGGGCTGGAACTGCTGGTCGAGGCCGACCCGACCCTGACCCCGGCCGGGGATTTCGCCGCGCTGGCCCGGGGGCTGCCGCTTTTCCTGGCCGGGGCGCTGGCGTCCGAGAACCTGTCGCGGCCGCTGGCGGACCTGCCGGCCTGACCGCCCCGGCGCAAACTGCGCCCAGGGGCAGGAGGGGATAGGATGGACAGCGACGACATGCTCCTTGCCGCGGCCGGCGATCTGGCGGTGGTCGAGGAACTGGTGAGCAGTGCCTATGGCCATTCCGTCGCGCGCATCGCCCGCAAGCCGGGGCCGATGCTGGATGACCATGCCGCGCGCATCGCGGCCGGCCGGACCTATCTGCTGGAACGGAACCGCGCGGTGCTGGGCCTGATCGTGTTCATCCCGCAGGCCGATGCGCTGCTGGTCGAGAACGTGGCGATCTCGCCCGCCGCGCAGGGGCTGGGGCTTGGCCGGCGGCTGATGGATTTCGCCGAGATGCGCGCCCGCGCGGCGGGCCTGCTCCGGCTGCGGCTTAATACCCATGTGGCATGGTCGAGAATCAGGCGATCTATGCCCGGCTCGGCTATGCCGAGACCCGCCGCGTCCACGAAGCCGGGCTGCACCGCATCTATCTGGAAAAGCTTTGGCCTAGTCGCGATAGGGGATCGTCGCCTCGGCGCCCGGCCGCTGCGGCCCGGTCGGGATGAAGCTGCGCGTGCTGCACCCCGCCGCGTCGCGATCCCAAGGACCGGAGCGCGGGGGCTGAGGCAGTTCGAACCCGGCGCATAGCCGGTAGCTGCGCGGCCCTGTCACCGCGTAGCGATAGGGCGCGCCGGTAAAGGGATCGGCCAGCCGCACCTGCCAGTCGCATTGCGGCGTGGTTTCCAGCGTCTCGGGCAGGCGGTCGCCGTTCTCGCGCGCCAGGCAGACCACCAGCCGGCCCAGGTTGGCCAGGTCGCTTTCGCGCTCGCGGTCGCGGCGCTCCTTGCGGGCATGGCCGGGGCCGCCGGTCAAGGCCAGCCCGGCGATGACGGCCGCCGCGGCCAGCAGCGCGATGGCGATGGTGGCCCAACCCTTAGTCATTCAGCTCGTCCCGGTAATAGGCGAAGACCAGCCCCGCGACCCCGGCGACCAGGGCCGCCTTGGCGGCGAAACGCGCGGTCAGCTCGCCGTTGAGCAGCGTGTAGATGACATAGATCCCGTCCGCCAGGAACACCAGCGCCACCACCAAAAGCGTCAGCGAGGCGAACCATTTGCGCACCAGCGACCGCCGCCGCCCGCCGTCGCCCAGGCTCATCCGCGACACCTTGCGGTTCAGCATCACGAACAGCGGCACGAAGGCGATCAGCGAGGCGATGGACCAGCGCGCCGCGCTGCCCGGCCCGTAATAGCGGCTGTCGGCCGGATCGGGAATCAGCCGGTCGATCAGTGCCATGCCCAGCTCGCAGACATGCCAGCCGATCATGCCCAGGGACAGGAACAGCAGGCCGTAGAGCAGCGCCTCCTGCGCCGAGGCATAGGGGCGCGGCCGCGGCACTGGCGGCAGGCCGGGCGCGGTTTCCCAGCCCTCCAGCGCCTCGTCGATCTCGGGCGCGGACCAGCCGGCATGGGCCAGCGCCCGGCCGATCTCGTCGCGCTCGCCGCCCTGCGCAAGCGCCCGGCGGACATAGTCGGAAAGCTGGTCGGACGGTTTCATCGGCACCCCCTGCCTGGCTGGCGTCTGGCCGGCAGGTTTCGGCAAGCCGGCGGCGCGGTCAAGCCCGCCAAGGCTGCGGCCGGGCGCAATTTTCCTCGCCGGGCCGTGTCGGCGAAAATTTTCCCGGCGGCGCGATTTTTCCCCTTGCACCCCCCGGCGCGCTCCCATAAATGACGCCTCACCGAAGGCGAAGCGCCATCGGGACGGAGCGCGGGCGTAGCTCAGGGGTAGAGCATAACCTTGCCAAGGTTAGGGTCGTGAGTTCGAATCTCATCGCCCGCTCCAAAATCTTCCTTCGGGAACAGCGAAAAGCGGCCTTCGGGCCGCTTTCGGCTTTTCCGGCTGCCGCTTTCCGATCCCAGCCGCTCTTTTCCCGCATCTAGCCACGGGTGCGGGATCAACCTGCGGCAGACCGTTCACCCTGCCTCTGGCCATTTTCGGCGAATCGGCGCTAGTATGGCAACCGGAGTTGCCCCGGCTGCCACATCCGGGACAGTCGTCAGGAACAAGCTGCCGCGTCTCGCAACCACGCCTCCCCCGAATCGCGGCCAGCCCAAGCGTGAGGTGATCATGCCGGCTCTGGAAGCTCTGATCGAACGGAAACTGCAACAGCTCTCGGTGCCGCTGGCGGTCCGCTTGCCCTCGGGGCGGCAACTGGGCCCGCCCGATGCGCGCGTGACCATCGCCTTCAAGGACATGGGCGCGCTGGCGCCGCTGGCCTCGGCCCGGCTGGGGCGGCTGGGGGACGAGATCGTCCGCGGCCGCGCCCGGATCGAGGGCTCGATGCGCGACCTGATGCGGATCGTGGCGGCGCTGGTGCCCGGCGGCGGCCAGCCGATCCAGCCCAAACCCTGGCAGCGGCTCTTGTATCATGTGAACTCGCTGCTGCGTCACAGCCGCGACCGCGATGCAAGGCAGATCCGCGCGCATTACGATGTCTCGGACGAGTTCTATGCGCTTTGGCTCGACCCGCGCCGGGTCTATTCCTGCGCCTATTTCGCCGAGCCGCAGATGACGCTGGCGCAGGCGCAAGAGGCCAAGCTGGACCTGATCTGCCGCAAGCTGGACCTGCGACCGGGCGAGCGGTTCGTCGACATCGGCGCCGGCTGGGGCGGGCTCTTGCTGCATGCCGCGCGCCATTACGGCGTCGATGCCACCGGCATCACCCTGTCGCAGAACCAGTTCGACCATGTCAGCCGGATCATCGCCGAGGAGGGCCTGGGCGAGCGGGTGCGCATCCGGCTGTGCGATTATCGCGACCTGGTGCCCGACCGGCCCTTTGACAAGCTGGCCTCGGTGGGCATGTTCGAACATGTCGGCCGCGCCCGGATGGGCACCTATTGCGACACGCTGCGCCGGCTGCTGCGGCCGGGCGGGCTGGCACTGAACCACGGCATCGCGGCCTCGGGGCTGGACGATGCGATGGTGGGCGGCGGCCTGGGCGATTTCATCGAGAAATACATCTTTCCTGGCGGCGAGCTGATCCATGTCAGCCAGGCCATCCGCAGCCTGTCGCAGGCCGGGCTGGAAATGGTCGATACCGAGAACCTGCGGCCGCATTACGCCCGCACGCTCTGGGCCTGGTCCGACGCGCTCGAGGCGCAGCTGCCCGAGGCCGAGCGGGTGCTGGCCCGCTCGATGCCGCCCGAACGTGCGGCCGAGGTGTTGCAGGCTTATCGGCTGTACCTGGCCGGCTGCGCGCTGGCCTTCGAGCAGGGCTGGGTGGCGCTTTACCAGATCCTGCTGATCCATCCCGACCCGGCGCTGGCGACGCCGGACCTGCCGGGGGCGCAATCCACCTATCCTTTCCGGCGCGATCATATCTATCGCTGATCCGGCCCGCGCGACCGGGCAGGGGTTTCCGCCGGGGCGCCGTCGGCCGCTGTCTCCGGGCGCCGGCACCTGGCGCTGCCTCGCGCGGCCAGCACTGCGGGGTTGACCTGCGCCGGGGATCTTTTTGCCATCTGCAATTCGAGCTCGCCCTAGCAGCAACTGCCTCCATATCGCCTTTCTGTTCGCCAAGAGCCCCGCGCGCTTATTCGATCTGCTGATCGCTCAGCATAACAGGTGGCCGGCCGAGCCGGCGGCCTATATTCTTGGCAGCATTCAACCCGGTCTCGGTGCGCCCATTGATTGGCGCCCTCTCGAATTCAGCCGGTGCAGCCATGGCATGAAAGACCAGCCGCCTCCTGATGAGTTGATGTCTCCCGCTCCTGCAAACGAACCGAACTGAACTGTTCGGGACTAAATGTCACATTGAACCTGCCCTTGTTCCCTAACAAACCGACCAGGAAGTTTCTGGAAGGTAGGGATGTTCATGATTGTCGGCGGTGCATGTGTCATCGACGGATGATCAGCATCTCGATCTTCAGCTATCTGCCTTGAAGGATGCCGGCTACGAAAAGATATGCAAGGATAATGGAGTTTCCGGGACGACATGCGGCGTGCCGGCTTGGAGGCGGCGCTTAGGTCATGTTGACAAATGGCGGAGCCAGAGGCGGATCGACGTGATGTCGATGAAGCCCAGGAAGCTTTCGGCGGTCTTGTCGTAGCGGGTGGCGACGCGACGGGCATTCTTGAGCTTGTTGAAGCACCGCTCAACGAGATTGCGCAGGCGGTAGAGCCTGCGGTCAACGGCGACCCGTAGCTTCCGGGTTTTGCGCATGGGGATGACCGGCACCACGTCGCGCACCTCCATGGTCTTGCGGATGTTGTCGGAGTCGTAGCCGCGGTCTGCGAGCAGAACGCTTGGCTCGGGCAGGTTGTCAGCCATGACCAGATCGAAGCCGAGGTAGTCCGATGTCTGCCCGGCCGTGATCTCGGTTCTCATGGGCAGGCCTGCCGCATTGACCCGCAGATGGATCTTGGTCGTGAAGCCACCTCGCGAGCGGCCGAAACCTTGGCGCGGAGTCCCCCTTTTGCGCCCGCTGCCTGATGATGAGCGCGAACCACGGTGCTGTCGATCATCTGCAGCGCATCCGGCACGATCCGGCTCTCGTTCAGCGCCTCCAGGATCTGTTCCCACAGCCCCGCCAACGTCCAGCGCCGGAACTGCCGATAGACAGACGACCATTTGCCGAACTCTTCCGGCAGGTCGCGCCAGGGCGACCCCGTTCGGGCGATCCAGAAAATCCCATCCAGAACAAGCCGATGGTTCGTGGGCTTGCGGCCGTTCGGAGAACGGACAGCCAGGATGAAGCGTTCAAAGAACGCCCACTCGTCGTTCGACATCAGGTTTCGTGCCACGCTGGTCTCCATTGCAGATACCAGCTTGAATCACGATCACCGCGCCCGGTGAATCCCTTTTGTCAACACGCCCTAGTCTATTTCGCAATCGCAAACGGCACGTTTGGCGTACTGCTTCTGGTATTCTGTAAAAAGGTGCCGTCACGAAAAAATATGAATGAGTCATTCTGACATGAAATATGCGGCCAAGCGGTTGCTTTGAAATCGCATAATGGAAAATGCGAGAGATCATGTCAAAGACAACCAACCCTCTGTTCCAGCGGGATATCATTTCCGTCGGTGGAGGGTAGATTGTCAAGTTCTCAGGGGAACTCTTCAATCACGTTGACAAAGGCAGGTCACTTCGTCAATTTCCCGGCTGGCCTGATGGCATGATCAGGCGGCTTTCACGATCATGCTGAGAATGGGGCCGATCTCCTCCTTGTCGATCCGAACGAAGGCTTCGGCCATCATGCAGCGGCTGGCGGTCTGCCATTTGCCGTTTCGCTCGAACAGGACGGCCCCTATCAGGCGGATGATCGAAAGAGGCATTGCGCCATGCATCCCCTCCCGCATCGGCCGGAAAGGTCCGAGCCCGCGCGACGCCAGCCTCTATCGCCTGCGCCGCCGGATCGAAAACATGTTTGCCCGTCTCAAGGACTGGCGTCGGATCGCAACCCGCCACGATCGCTGCCCCATCCTGTTTCTCTCGGCCTGCGCCCTCGCCGCGACCGTCATCTATGGGTTGTGAGGCCTGGCCGTAGTCCGGATCAGGCGAACCTCTTTGCGCCGGCAACGCATACAACAACAAACACCGTCACGACGATCATTGCCCACCTTCGTGCCTCCAGTGCCTCTGTCTCGGATGCTCTCAGCATATACCCCGAGCAAGAATTGGGGCCGAGCATTGGCACCGAGAGCATCATACCGGTTAAAAATCCGATCGAGCGTCTCAACAAAGAAGTGAAACGCCGCGCCGACGTCGTCGGCGTTCGGGCACTCCTCCGAACCGATGGCCGTCATGCCCTCACTTTTCCAGGAGCTTTCGATCAGGGCATTGCGAAACCAGCCGGCATCGTAGCCGCGGCCTGCGAGCAGCGCCCCGGCCGGCGGGATCTGCGAGAGCGGCGCCCTTGCGCCGCTGTAGTCGGAGGCCTGGCCAGCCGACAGAAGCATCCGGATCGGGCGACCCCTGGCATCGGCCAGGACGTACAGCTTCGAAGCTCAGCGCGCCTCTGATGCGCCCGATCACGCGCGCATGGCAACTGCAGCACTCTACGCAAGCAGACATATCCTACGGAAATGCTCTTCGCCGATGCGAATGTGGCGAATCCGCAACAGCGTATGATATGGCGATCCGGCAAGATGTTGGGAGCCCGGCCAAGATCGCGCTCGGTCGGATCATGAATTGCAGCGGAGTCCAGATTTTCGGCACCGCGATTCTCTGCTTTGCGCCCTCGGATTGCCCGGATCCTGAAAAATCGCTGGCTTGCGGCTTGGAGATGGTTCTACTCCAAGTGCAGGTAGTGCGCATTACCTGAATTATGTTCAGTTGGTAGCTGTGGTTGGAGAAGAATGAAACTGATGAACCACTACGCGCATACGGGCAATCGCGAGGATCGAAGTGACTGGCAATTGTTGGAGCATCACCTGGAAAACACGGCGGCACTGGCTGCGGAACGCGCAGCGCCCCTCGGGTTGCGGGCTGCGGCCCATATGGCCGGGTTCTTCCATGATTTCGGCAAATATGATCCGGCCTTCGATCGCGTCCTTTGCGGTGACAATGTCCGGGTGGATCATTCCACGGCCGGCGCCGCGCTGCTTTGCGCCCGGGCGCCCGCGGGGCTGCGCCCCTGCGCCGAGGTGATCGGCTATGCCATCCTGGGCCATCATGCGGGGCTGCCGGACCGCCGGAATGCCGACAGCAGCATGGAACGCCGGCTCGATGCCTTCCGCGATCTGATCGCTCCAGAAATCTCGGCGGCGGCCAAGCCTGACTTCAACCCGATAGCCAAGGAGTTGACTGCGCGGATGCGGCCCGGCTCGGCCCCGTTCGATCTGTCGGTCGCGGCGCGCATGGTGTTCTCCTGCCTGGTCGATGCCGATTTCCGCGATACCGAGTCCTTCTATGCCGGGCTGAACGGCACGCGGCCGGATCGCGACTGGCCGGCCCTGGCCGATCTGTTGCCGGAATGGAGAGGCGTCTTCGATGCGCATCTGGCGGGGTTCGACCAGAGCGGTCCGATCAATCGCCTGCGCGCGGATATCCTGGCGCATGTCCGGAAGGGCTCCGCGATGACGCCGGGGCTTTTTACGCTGACCGTCCCCACCGGCGGCGGCAAGACGCTGGCCTCGTTGGGTTTTGCGCTGGACCACGCGGTGCGCCACGGGCATCGCAGGATCATATTCACGATTCCGTATACTTCTATCATCGACCAGACTGCAGCCATTTTTCGCGGTCTTTTTGGTGATGCCGTGCTGGAGCATCATTCGGCCATCGACGACGAAAGGACCGATCCGGAGCGCAAGGACAAGCTGCGCCTTGCCATGGAGGACTGGGCCGCGCCTCTGGTCGTCACGACCAATGTGCAGTTCTTCGAAAGTCTTTTCGCGATGCGTCCTTCGCGCTGCCGCAAGCTGCACAATATCGCCGGTTCGGTGATCGTGCTGGACGAGGCGCAGGCCCTGCCGCGCAAGCTGCTGATGCCCGCGCTGCGGATGATCGACACGCTCTGCGCGCATTACGGTTGTTCGGTGGTGCTTTGCACGGCCACGCAACCCGCCTTCGACAGTCGCCAGCTGAAGCAGGGCGGCTTGCCGCTGGAGGGCCGCGAACTGGCGCCCGATCCGGTGCGGCTCGCCCGCGAGCTGCGCCGCGCCCGCATCGTGCAGGGCGGCGAGATGGACGACGACGCCCTCATCGAGGCATTGCGCGACACGCCGCAAGGAATGGTCATCGTCAACAGCCGTGCCCATGCATTGGAACTGTTCAACGCGGCCAAGGCCGAGGAGCTCGAGGGGCTGGTCCACCTGACCACGCGGCAATATCCGGTGCATCGGCGGGCGATCCTGGAGGAGATCCGCGCGCGCCTGAAATCCGGTGCGCCTTGCCGTTTGATCGCGACCAGCCTGATCGAGGCAGGGGTGGACCTGTCCTTCCCAAAGGGCTGGCGGGCCGAGGCGGGGCTGGATAGCTGCGTGCGCGGGGGCGTGGATCGAAACCGCATGAGCAAGCGCCCGGCCATTGGCCATAGCGTCGCCCCCTTCGCGGGGGCGTGGATCGAAACCCGGCCTATCATGCCGCCGTCTGCGGCGGCGTCGGTCGCCCCCTTCGCGGGGGTGTGGATCGAAACCCAGCGATCCACCTTCCGGGTCGCCCAAGCGCATCGTCGCCCCCTTCGCGGGGGCGTGGATCGAAACATCGATGATGGCAAGAACATCTTCGCCCCGGCCTAGGCGGTGTCTTCATTTAGGCGATCGCTGCCATTGCGCAGGCGAGGTCGACGAATGCCTTTAAGGAGGCGACGGTTTTCTCGCATCGGAGCGCGATCCGGCGGAATCGTTTGAGGCGGTTGAAGAAGCACTCCACAAGGTGGCGTTCCCCGGAGAGCGTCCGATCCAGCGGTCGGCTTCCGGCGCGGCTTCGGTTGCGCTTGATCTGTGCGGTGGCGCGCAGGTCGCCGGCGATGAAGCGGCGCAACGCCTCGGTGTCGTATCCGGCGTCGGCGATGACATGGCCGACGCCCGCAAGGCCGCGGATCAGCCCCCGGGCCTGCGGGCTGTCGGCCCAATGGCCCGGCGTGATCGCGAACCGGACCGGGAGGCCAAGCGCGTCCACCGCAGCATGGATCTTGGTCGTCAGCCCACCCCGAGAGCGGCCGGTGGCGTGAGCCTCAAGCCCCCGTTTTGCGAGGTCGCATCTGCGTGGACCTTGGAAATGGTGGCATCGACCAGCACATATTCGAAGTCGGGATCGGCGCTCAACTCCCTGAAAAGACGCTCCCAGACCCCGGCGCGGGACCAGCGGCGGAACCGGGTGTAGACGCTCTTCCAGTGCCCCGGTTCCGGCGGCAGGTCGCGCCAGGGCGAAGCACCTCGTGCCAACCACAGGATCGCGTCGATGAACAGCCGATTGTCCGCAGCGCTGCGGCCCCGATCACCAGCCTTGCCGGGCAACAGAGGCCCGATCCGTTCCCATTGCTCGTCTGTCAGCGTCCGCCTGCTCAAGATCGCCTCCGTTTTCGATCTTGAAACAGAACTCAGACAGTATGGGAATCCTTAAATGAAGGCACTACCTAGGCGCCCCCTTCGCGGGGGCGTGGATCGAAACTGGGTGGTGCCCGGCAAGGTCTCCGTCGCCGACGCGTCTGGACCTATGCCCGGCAGATCATCCGGGCGAGACAGGTCTGCGCCAAGCGATCCTGACCGTGGAACGGAACAGGACCAGAACAAGAAAGTGATAGCCGGAGTGATAACCCCCTTGACCCCATCAACCGAAAACCCTAGCAAACGCAAGGCTCCGGCGGGTTGGCGGAGAGGTTACGCAGCGGATTGCAAATCCGTGAAGACCGGTTCGATTCCGGTACCCGCCTCCATTCCCCACTTTTCGCTAGATTTCCCGTGACCTTCGCCAGAAGTGGTCATTGATTTCATTGAGAAAATAGACTGTAGGCCATCTTCTGCGGGAAGATGGACTGTAGCCACCCAACTTGTGTGGGTATCGAATGCGGGTATTCTCGGAACTACCGATACCCACAGTCACCCGCAGGACCGATTCAGATGCCCTTGACCGATGCAGCCTGTCGTGGCGCGAAGCCCGATCCCTCTGGAAAACCGCGGAAATTACCGGATGGCGGCGGGCTTCTCTTGTTCGTCTCGCCATCGGGCGGCAGGCTGTGGCGAATGCGCTATAGGTTCGAAGGCAAGGAAAAGGTGCTGTCATTCGGGGCATACCCGGATGTGAAGCTGGCCGATGCCCGCGCGCTACGCGCCAAACCGATCAGGATAAACCCCCTACGCAGAGTGGCGCGGGCCGGAACGCTGCAACCAAGCGCCGGAGTGAAGCGCGACACTCGCTGCATCTGGAAAATGCAATGCCTGATACTACATAAAGTAGGGGAACTTACTGATCGAGCGAGGTGTAGGCAGTGTCAGGCGATGATGAAAAGCCCAAGGGCGTCGACATTTCGCAGGTTGGCAAAGTGAACGCTGGCAACGATGATCAGTCGGAGCCTGTGCGCAGGATCGTTGACAGGACAGCACAACTGTCCGTGGGTGGACGCGCCTTGCAAGGGGCTTTGCGGGGTCTTGGTGGTGTGAGCGCGCTTGCAGAGGCCGCGCGGGCTGCAAGTTCCGTGACCATGCTGAAGGATCAGCTAGACGCCCTGACCGGGGTGAGTGTTTTCACTGAACAGATGAAAGCCCAACAAAAAGCGATGCGGGCTTTGGCGCTGCCGGATGTGTCCGCTTTTTCGGGCATAACTGCACTCGCAGACCAATTCAAAATCGAACAGGATGCATTCGCGCAGGCGCGAAACCTTGCTCTTGGGGGCCTGCCCGGTGGCTTTCTGAACGCAATCACTGGCTCCGCTACGGGTGCGGCATCCCGGTTTTTTCAGGACATGCGCGAACAGTCCAGCTTGATCAATCAGCACATGGACATGTTTGCGGATATGCGGCGGGCGCTAAAGGCTTCCAGTCTTTTCGATCTTACCAAGGCGGTGAACATCCCACGCTTTGGCTCAGCGATTGAGGCACTTGGCATCGGCCGTATGGGGTCCGCGATTGAGGCAGCGAACGCGGTGCACATGTTGGGGCTTACCCCGACCTTCCATGACGAATTCAGGTCGGTAGCGGCGGCGCTTGCGGATCAAGCGTCTGCGTTTGCGCGGGTGCGTGACCTCACCTCTGTTGCGGCTCTTAACTTTGATCTTGCGGGTAGCCTGGAAGCAATGCTCGCCCGCAGCCTTGCGGCACAGGAGGCGCTGCTTGAAGAACACAAGGGCGCGGCGGTTGACGCCAAAGCAGAGGCTGCCTTTCACCGCAGGGTCGCCACGATTCAGGTCATCATCAGCATCCTGACGTTCTTCCTGACCATCGCTTTGCAGCTTGAAGCGCGGCTTTCGGATGGGGACGCCGCCGTTCGGGCAAACACAGAAGCCTTGGTTAAAATGCGAAATTCGTTTGATGCGATGGCGGCGCAGCTAGAAGCCATGCAAGAAACTCGGGAAACTGAAACAGAACGCCAAGACGCGGCAGACGCCGAGATCGCGAGCATTCTGCGCGGTATCGCCAAGACGCTTTCTGATCAGGCGGAAGCGGAACCGGAAGCGGCAATGCAGGCACCTGAAACGCCCTCGCCTAACCGCGGTGACAGCGTGCAGTGATCCGATTGAACTGCGCCCTGTCCGATCATCGGCCCTGCCCGATCTTGGCTACGGGTCCTTCTTGGGGTGGGGGTGCGCTGGGCGGGGACGCCGACCCGCCAAGATCGCGCGATTTCAATTTTCAGGCAGCAAGATTGGCCCCAGCATTGCGAAAATCCTGCACAGGCTGACAAGTCGCGGTTCAGGGCACCCGCTGGGGTGGCACATGGAAAGGGACCCATGATCGCCCCCAGCCCAGCGCCTGCGCGTGACAGAAGATCGGTTGTGGTCTATCTTGTGGGCCGGTGAAACCGTGGCGGCAGAGCAACAGGGCGGGCAAATTGCGCAGAACCCATCTGAACTGCGGGTATACTCGCGGGTAGAAGTGCAACTTTTCCGTTTGATTTCAGAGGTTTACCGTAGCGGTACCCGCCTCCAAGTCTTTTCAAGAGCTTGCGTCTCTCTTGCTGTTGCAGGTGTCGTCTTGCGCGGTGGCGGAACGATGCCCTTTCACCCGCGAGCGCGCCTGCATTCAGCCGGGCGCCCAGGGACCGGAACGCAAAACGGCGGGCCTTGGCAGAGGAAGGGAACGCTCGCAGGCCCCGGATAGGCCGGGCCTGCGTGTCCCGGTATCGCCGCAAGCGGCAGGGGGCAGGGCGGGCGCACGGACGGCTTGGGGGAGGCCGTGCGCCCGCGCCGCGGTCAGAGCCGGCAGATCTCGGACCGCACCAGGAAGCGCCGCTCGCGCCCGTTGTCCAGGCTGAACATGCCGCCGCGGCCGGGCACCACGTCGATGATCAGGCGGGTGTGCTTCCAGGTTTCGTATTGGCTGGCCGAGATGTAGAAGGGCATGCCGCCGACCTCGCCCAGCTTCACGTCATGTTCGCCGATGCGGAAATCGCCCTGCGGATAGCACATCGGCGAAGACCCGTCGCAGCACCCCCCGGACTGGTGAAACAGCACCGGCCCGTGATCGGCGACGATCTCGGTCAGAAGCGCCAGCGCGGCCGGGGTGGCCTCGACCTGGCCAGGCCTCTCGGGATTGGCGACGGGCTTCATGCTCAGCCCGCCATGTCCAGCACCATGCGGCCCTCGATCTGGCCCTTGTGCATCTGGCCGAAGATGTCGTTGATGTCCTCGAGCTTCGCGCGATGCACGGTCGCCCTGACCTTGCCCTCGCCGGCGAAATCCAGCGATTCCTGCAGGTCCAGCCGGGTGCCGACGATCGAGCCGCGCACGGTGATGCCGTGCAGCACCATGCCGAAGATGTCCAGCGGGAAATCGCCCGGAGGCAGCCCGTTCAGCGCCACCGTGCCACCGCGGGCGACCATGCCGATGGCCTGCTCGAAGGCCTTGCGGCCGACGGCCGTGACCAGCACGCCCTGCGCGCCGCCGTCGGTCTGGCGCTTGATCGCGGCGGCCGGGTCGGGGTCGGTCGCGGCATTGACCGTCACCGTCGCGCCCAGCTTGCGCGCCAGCGCGAGCTTGTCGTCGTCGATGTCCACGGCCGCGACATTCATCCCCATGGCCTTGGCATATTGCACCGCCATATGGCCCAGCCCGCCGATGCCCGAGATCACCACCCAGTCGCCGGGCTTGGTGTCGGTGACCTTCAGCCCCTTGTAGACCGTGACGCCCGCGCAGAGCACCGGGGCGATGTCCACAAAATCGACGTTCTTCGGCAGGTGGCCGACATAGTTCGGATCGGCCACCACATATTCGGCAAAGCCGCCGTTCACCGAATAGCCGGTGTTGAGCTGGCTTTCGCACAGCGTCTCCCAGCCGCCCAGGCAATGCCGGCAATGGCCGCAGGCGGTGTAAAGCCAGGGCACGCCGACCCGGTCGCCCTCCTTGACGTGCGTCACCCCGGCGCCCACGGCCGAGACGAAGCCCACGCCCTCGTGGCCCGGAATGAAGGGCGGGTTCGGCTTGACCGGCCAGTCGCCCTCGGCGGCGTGCAGGTCGGTGTGGCAGACGCCGGATGCCTGGATTTTCACCTGGATCATGCCGGGTCCGGGCTCGGGGACCGGCACCTCGTCTATGGTCAGCGGCTTGCCGAATGCGCGCACGACGGCGGCTTTCATGGTCTTGGCCATGAGAGGGAACTCCTTGCAGTTGCTCTTGGGGGAGAAAAGGGGGAGGGAGGAAGGGTGCCGGGCGCGGGGTGACGCGCGCCCGGCCGTTCCCCTAGAAGAAGCCCAGCTTCTTCGGGGAATAGCTGACCAGCATGTTCTTGGTCTGCTGATAGTGGTCCAGCATCATCTTGTGCGTCTCGCGCCCGATGCCGGACTGCTTGTAGCCGCCGAAGGCCGCATGGGCCGGATAGGCGTGATAGCAATTGGTCCAGACCCGGCCGGCCTTGATGCCGCGGCCCATGCGGTAGCAGGTATTGGCATCGCGCGACCACACGCCGGCGCCAAGCCCGTAAAGCGTGTCGTTGGCGATCTCCAGCGCCTCGGCCTGATCCTTGAAGGTGGTGACCGAGACCACCGGGCCGAAGATTTCCTCCTGGAAGATCCGCATCTTGTTGTTGCCGCGGAAGATCGTCGGCTCGATGTAATAGCCGCCCGACAGCTCGCCGCCCAGATCGGCCGCCTTGCCGCCGGTCAGCACCTCGGCGCCCTCCTTCTTGCCGATGTCGAGATAGCTGAGGATCTTTTCCTTCTGCTCGCTCGACGCCTGCGCGCCGATCATGGTGTCGCTTTCGCGCGGGTCGCCCTGCTTGATCGCCTGCACGCGCTGGACGGCGCGCTCCATGAACTTGTCATAGATCGATTCCTGGATCAGCACGCGCGATGGGCAGGTGCAGACCTCGCCCTGGTTCAGCGCGAACATGGTAAAGCCCTCCAGCGCCTTGTCGAAGAAATCGTCGTCCTCGCGCGCCACGTCGGCAAAGAAGATGTTCGGGGACTTGCCGCCCAGCTCCAGCGTCACCGGGATCAGGTTCTCGGATGCGTATTGCATGATGAGGCGGCCGGTCGTCGTCTCGCCGGTAAAGGCGATCTTGGCGATCCGGTTGCTGGACGCCAGCGGCTTGCCGGCCTCGAGCCCGAAGCCGTTGACGATGTTCAGCACGCCCGGCGGCAGCAGGTCGCCGATCAGGTTGGCCCAGACCATGATGCCGGCCGGGGTCTGCTCGGCCGGTTTCAGCACCACACAATTGCCGGCGGCAATCGCCGGGGCCAGCTTCCAGCAGGCCATCAGCAGCGGGAAGTTCCATGGGATGATCTGCCCCACCACGCCCAGCGGCTCGTGGAAGTGATAGGCGACGGTGTCGTCGTCGATCTGGCTGATCGAGCCTTCCTGCGCGCGCAGCACGCCGGCGAAATAGCGGAAATGGTCGATGGCCAGCGGCAGGTCGGCGGCCATGGTCTCGCGGATCGGCTTGCCGTTGTCCCAGGTCTCGGCGGTGGCGAGCAGTTCCAGGTTCTGCTCCATCCGGTCGGCGATCTTCAACATGATGTTGGCGCGCTCGGCCGGGCTGGTGGCGCCCCATTTGTCCTTGGCGGCATGGGCGGCGTCCAGCGCCAGTTCGATGTCGCCCGCCTCGGAACGCGCGATCTGGCCGATCTCGGCGCCGGTGATCGGGGTGGTGTTGGTGAAATACTTGCCCGAGATGGGCGCCACCCATTCGCCGCCGATGAAGTTGTCGTAGCGTTCCTCGAAGGGCAGCGCGTTCACGCCCCGGAAAGGATGCGTCTGGTCGTTCGGCATGATCTTCCTCCTGTCAGCCCGGCTCCTCCAGCCGGTTGCACAAGAGCCTGTGCCCTGAGACCCCCTGGGGTCAACGCGGGGCTTCGCGCCGCGGGGCCGATGTGTTTCAGGGGCGAGACAGTTTGCCGGGGTTTTCGTCGATGCCCAGCCGCGCCATGCGGCGGTAGAGCGTGGCGCGTCCCACCCCCAGCGCGCGGGCGGCGGCCGAGACATTGCCCTCGGCCCTGGCCAGCGCGCGAATCACGGCGGCGCGTTCGGCGCGCTCGAACCCGGTCGCCTCGTCCTGCCGGCCCAGCAGGTCCGAGGCCGGGCGCGGGCGCAATTGCCCCTCTTTCTCAAGGCCGAAGGCGCGGCGGGCGGCGCGATTGGCGCCGATGGCCAGATCGTCCTTATCCACCGCGATCAGCAGCGTGCCGTCCTCGGCCCCTTCGGCCTGCGGCGTGACGATGCGCGCGCCGGGGAAGGAGACGCGGAAGAAGGCCGCCTCGATGGCGCGGGCGCTATGCGCCACCTGCGCCGCGATCAGCGCGTTCAGCCGCTCGGTATGGTCGGCGCGGGCGGAACTGATGTCCAGCGCCGCGATCAGCCGCCCGTCCGGGCCCCAGATCGGCGCGTCCATGCAGGACAGCCCGGTGTTGCGGGCATAGAAATGCTCGTCGCGGTGGATGGTGACCTGCCGTCCCTCGGCCAGGCAGGTGCCGATGCCATTGGTGCCCTGCACCGCCTCGGACCAGTCCATGCCGCGCCACAGCCCCCAGCCGCGAAAAGTGGCGGCATCGCCCTGGCTGACGCGGTGTTCCAGCACGATGCCCTGGGCATCGGTCAGCAGCAGGTTGCAGCCGGTCGGGCAGACCAACTGGAACAGCTGGTCCAGCTGCGGCCGGGCGACGGCGATGAAACGGTCCATGCGCTCGACGCGCTCGGACAGCTCGCGCTCGGTCAGGCGGCGCGGCTCGGGCGGCCGGGCCGGGTCCAGCCCGTGCTTGAGCATCGAGCGGCGCCAGCTTGCCGCCAGCCGGGTGACGGCGCCGGGCGATTGCGAGGCCTGGACCACGCGATCCTCGTGGCGGGTTGTGCTGTGCGGTGCCGGGCGGGTCTCGGGCAAGGCGTCCTCCCCTTCCTTACGCGGTGGCGGGATTATTGCGCGGCGGGACGCGATCGGGCAAGCAATGCTTTCGTGAAGCGCCCGCGGCGAAACAGCCCGGCCGTTTCGCGGCCGGGGTGCTTGCGGTTTTCAGGGCGTGACGGTGACGGCGCCGCTGTCCGACCAGGCGCGGAATTCGGGGCGATACATGTCCTCGACGCTGGCGGCAGGGTGGCGGAATTCGCCCGGCGTCACCGCGCGGACGATATAGGCCAGCCGGAAGCGTTCACCCGAGGTCCAGGTCAGCGCCGCGGCGAAACGGTCGGCGCGGAACTCGGTCATCTCGGCCGCGGTCTCGCCCTCCAGCCAGTCCAGCGCCGAGACGTCGCCGGCGCGCAAGAGGTTCGGGTTGTCGATCTCCCACCCGGCCGGCAGCGGATCGGCGATGACCAGCCGTCCGCCGCCCTCGGATTGCGGCGCGACCTCCAGCACCACCACCATGCGCGTGCCCTGCTGCAGTTGCGCCGCGTCCAGCGCCTCGCCCTGCATGCTGTAATAGCGCCGGGCGATGCCATAGCCCTTGCCGCCGGCCGCGACCGGGCCCGCGGGCTTGCCGGTCGCGGTCAGCGTCACTTCCAGCGCGCTTTCGCCGGTATTGGCGATGCTCGCATCCGCCGGCAGGCTTGCGACCGGCTGGGTCAGCGCCACGCCGTTCAGCGTTGCGGGCGGGGCCGCGCCGAACAGCGACTGCGCCGCCAGCACGGTCCAGACCGATTCCTGGGTGGACAGGCTGCGCCCGTCCTCCTCGGCCCGGGCGATGCGCTCGGCGATCTGGCTGGTCAGGTCGGTGGCGTCGACCGCCTGCGTCCTTGCCTCGGCCGCCAGCGCCAGCAGCGCCGTGGCGTCGCGCAGCCGGGTGCCGTAATCGGCGCGGAAGGCATAGGGCTCGGGCGCGCCCAGGTTCAGCAGGTTCCGCGCTTGCGTGAACAGGCGATCCGCCCGCTGCTGGTCGCCATAAGAGGCCAGCGCAGCCCCCAGATGGGCCGCGGCCATCGGGGTCGAGAAGGAGCCTGCGGCGGTATCGGCGTAATAGCGCAGATCGCCCACCGTCGCCGCCCGTTCCCGCGCCAGCACCGCCAGCGCATAGGCCAGCGCCGCGTTCTCCTCGGCCGAGGCGGCGGCGGGTTCGGTGGCGTAATTGGCGCGGTTGCGCAGGTTGTCGATGGCCATGCGGAAGCCGGTCTCGGGCACCTGATGGCCTGCCGCCCGTGCCCGCGACAGGAAGTCGGTGACATAGGCCTCCAGCCACAGGTCGCCCGAATCCGCCGACCAGAGGCCGAATCCGCCGTTCGAGCCCTGCCGGGTCAGGATCCGGGTGATCGCCTTGTCCACCTGCTTGGCCGCATCGCCGCCATCGACCCCTTCGGCGGCGGCCAGGCCGGGCAGGTAGATCAGCGGCATCGCGCCCGAGGCCAGCTGTTCGGTGCAGCCATAGGGATAGCGCGCCAGCCGCATCAGCGCGCCGGCCACGTCCAGCCGGGCATAGGGGCCAAGCGCCGCCGTCACCTCGGCGCCGGGCAGCAGGCCCTGCGTCAGGCTGGCGGGCACGGTCAGGCTTTGCCCCGGCTCGACCACCAGCCGGTCCTGGCGCTGGATGTCGGCCTCGTTCAGCGCCACCGGGATGGCGATGTCCTTGGTCAGCGCCGCGCCGTCCGGCGTGGTCAGGGTCAGACGCAGATTGGCCAGTCCCTCGGCATCGCCGGCGGTGACGGGCATCTGCACCTGCGCCTCGGCCTTCTCGGCCAGGGTCACGCTGTCCGTGGGCAGGCTGGTGGTCAGCGCCGCCGCGCCGCCGACCTGCTGGACCGAGAGCCGCATCTCGCCCGCCGGGCCCGAGGCATGGGTCAGCCGCAGCCCGACCTGCGCCCGGTCGCCCGGTGCGAGGAAGGCGGGCGCGGTCACGGTCATCACCACCGGATCGCGCACCAGCACCGAGGCATCGGCCTGGCCCACGCCCTTTTCCGACCAGGTCACGGCCATCACCCGCACCTCGCCGTTGAAATCGCCCACCGGCACCTCGACGGTGGCCGTGCCGTCTGCGCCCACGGTCAGCGGACCCGAGAACCAGCTCATCAGCTTTTCGGTCGGCGGCGGCGCCTCGGCATTGCCGGCAAGGCTGGCGTCGCCGCCCTCGCGCAGCGCGCCGTCCGGCGCTCCGGTCGGCAGGATCAGCCGGCCGTAAAGGTCGCGCAAGCCGACGCCCAGCCGGCGCTGGCCGAAGTAATGCTGCGAGGGGTTCGGCGGCTGGAAGCGGGTCAGGTTCAGGATGCCCTGGTCGACGGCGGCGACGGTGGCATGCACCGTCTCGCCCGCCGCGCCCTCGACCTTCAGCGTGACGGGGATGGTGCCGCGCGGCCGCGTCTCGGCCGGGGCTGTGATGCTGGCGGCAAGCCTGCGGTCGCCGGGATCGACGGCGGCATGGGCCAGGCCCAGCGCCCGCACCGGCTGGCGGTCGCCGGGCCGCGCCTCGCCCAGCGGGCGGATGGCGCTGACGGTGACATAGACCCCGGCGCCCCAGTCGTCGGTCACCGGCAGGTCGATCTGGTTCTCGCCCGCCTTCAGAGCCACGGTCTGCATGGACACCAGACGGTTCGACAGCACCGAGACGAGGCCCAGCCCGTCGCTGGCCGCCTCGACCCGGACGCGGGCGACATCGCCGCTGCGATAGGCGGGCTTGTCCAGCACCACCTGCAAGCGGTCGGGCGTCTCGGTCCCCGAATTGGCGACCGCACCCCAGCCGGCATAGAACCGCACCGAGCTTTGCCCGCCCTGACCCGAGGCCGGCTCGGCCACCAGCTCATACTGGCCCCATTCGACCGGGGCGGCGATCTCGGCCGGGGCCTGGCCCGGCTCGGCCACGCCCTCGGTGATGCGGGTGCGGGTGGTGATCGCCTCCCAGTTCCATTGCCCGCCCAGCGAATACCATTGGTAATCGGTGTCGATGCGGTTCAGCACCCAGCGCACGGGTTCTGCGGCGGGCTTCAGGTCCGGGCCGACCGCGACCAGCGCAAAGCGCGCCTCGGCGTTTTCGGACACGGTGTCGCCCTCGAACAGCGCACGGATGCCGACGACCGGCGCTTCGGGCATGACCACGCGGGATTCGCTGCGCTCGACCGGGCGGCCGGCGCCTTCGCGGATGTCCAGCACCAGCTCGGCCCGAACCGGGCGGGGGCCGAGCCGGCCAGCCGGCGGCAGGTCGATCTGCGTCTGGTAATGGCCCTGCGCATCGGTGGTGCCCGGCGGCAGGCTGTCCGTCACCGGCGCGCTGTCGTCATCGTGCCGGCCGAAGACATAGCCGTCGAAGCCGGTCAGGCTGCGGGTCGGGGACAGGCGCAGCTGCCCCTCGACCGGCAGGTTCGCGGCCGGCGCGCCGAACAGCCAATGCGCCGAAAGCGACAGCTCCAGCGTGCCGCCGGCGCGGGCCGGGCCTTCGGGCAGGCGCGGGGTGAAGTCGATGCGCTCGGGCAGGAAATCCTCGACCAGCAGGCGCGCGGTGGCCAGCGCCGGGCCGTCCGCCTCGGTGCGCAGTTCCATCCGCCAGGTGCCGCGCGGGGCGTTGCCGGGGATCTGCCAGGCGACCACGCTGCCGCCGGCGCCGGCATCCTGCGCGGGCAGGCGCATCGCCTCGACCCCGTCGGGACGCAGGATCACCGCGGTCAGCGGCAGGTTCTCCAGCGCCCGGGCCTCGGCATTGCGGGCCAGCACGGTGGCGTTCACCGTCTCGCCGACGCGATAGGCGCCGCGATCGGTGGTCACGAACAGGTCGATGGGGGGGCTGGGCGGCTGGCCCTCGACGCCGCGGTCGGAGAGGTCGAATTCCGGGTCCGACAGGGACAGGAAGGCCATGTCGCGGGGGCTGCGCTCGGCGCCCTCGCCCTGCCATTCGGTTACCGTGACCAGCGCCGGGGCGGCGCCGTCCTTGCCCATGGCGAGGCCCGGCGCGAAATGCGCGATGCCCTCGGCATCGGTCGCGGCCTTGGCCAGAACCTCGTTCGAGCGGCTGACCAGCGCCACCTCGGCCCCCGCCTTGGCCGAGGTGTCGGCCAGGCTGCGCACCGCCACGGTCAGCCCGTCGGCGCCCGAGAAGGTGGAGATCCCGAAATCCGAGATCACGAACCATTGCGTCGCCAGCCCGGTGTCCTGGACGTTCTCGTTCTCGATCCCGGCCTCGGCGATATAGATGCCGGGCTCCAGCGGGCCGGCCTCGGCGGGGATGGCAAGGCTGGTGGTCAGCTCCTGGTTCAGGCTGTCCTGTCCCATCGGCTTGGCGACCTGCGCCGTGCCCCTCCAGACCTCGCGCGCCATGCGGTCGCTGAAATAATCGGCCCGCCAGCTGTCCAGCGGCGTGGCGAACATGTCCTCGGCCATGGCGCGGATCAGGTTGCGGTCGGAAATCCGCAAGAGCCGCAGGTTGATCGTATCGGCATTGACCGTGACCATGGACAGCCGCTGGTCGCCCGAGGCGGGCAGCACATAGGCGCGGCCGGGGAAGCGCACCGAGGGGGCGCGGTCGCGGACATAGCCCTTGACCGTCACGTCGCGGGCCAGCACCTCGCCGTCGGCGGCGGGCAGGCCGGCGCGCAGGGTCAGTTCCACCTCCTGGCCATGGGTCAGGCCGGCGACGCAAAGCCGCTGGCCATCGGCCTCGACGGTCAGGTCGCGGCCGGGCAGGCGCAGGAATTGCGCGTAATCGGTGCCCGAGGACAGTTCGCGCGACATCACTGCGCAGAAGCGCGGCATCCTGCCTTCGGATTCGACCTGGGTGTCGGTGACGCGCAAGCCGTTGCGGGCCTGCGATTCCTCCAGCGCCTGGGCGATGGCATTGTCGCCGGGCGACAGCCGCGCCGCCAGCCGCAAGGCTGCCAGCGCGTCGCGGCCGCGGTCCAGTCGCTCCCATGCCATGGCAAGCCAGGACAGCGCGCGGGCGGCCACCGCGTCCTCGGCCCCGCGCAGATAGCCGTTGATCGCCATCGAAGCGATGGCGTTCGACGCCTCGCGGTCGTTCTGGTCGCTGGTATAGAGCGTCAGCCGGGCCAGATTGGTCCAGTCCTCGGCCCGGTCGAAGCGTGCGGCCTCGGCGGCGAGGATGCGGGCGGCCAGCACCAGCTCGCCCGTGTTCTCGGCATCCTGTGCACTGCCCTGCGGGTAATCCGCGCCCAAGGGCGGGTGCAGGGCGGGAAAGCTGCGGGCCAGCGATTGCGCGGCGGCCAGATCCTGCGCGGCGAGGAAGGGCGCGGCACCGGCGCGGGATTCGGCGCGCAGCCGCTCTTCGGCCGTCGAGGCGACGACATGGCCCGACAGCGCGCCGGCAAAGGGCGCCGCGGCCCCTGCGCCCTCGCCCTTGGGGAAACAGGCGCGGGACCGCTGGTTATAGGTCAGCGCGCGGCAGTCGTCATTGCCAAGGCACGCCTGCACGCAGGCTTGCAAGGTGGTGTCGAAGATCGGCCCCAGGTCGCCGCCCGGCAGGTCGGTATCGGCTTGCAAAGACAGCCGCCGCTCGGGCAGCGGCGCATCCTGTGCCAGAGCCGCGCCGGTGACGAGAAGCCCGCTCAGGGCTGCCGCGATGAAACCGTGCCAGATGGGACGTGCCATGACCTTCCTCCTTCCGCGCTCGGCATAGTTGTGGCACCGGCGCGCGGGCGAGGCAATCTATTCCCATTCCAGCTCGGCATAGGCCGCGGCGGCGTTGCGCGCCGTGGTGTCGCGGAAATCGGCCCAGCCTTCCGAGACGGGCTGCATCGCCGCGACGATGGCCGGGATCGCCTGCGACAGCGGCAGGCCGGCGCCGATCGCCTTGCGCGTGGCGTCGCGCAGCGCGGTCAGATATTGCCGCACGGGTGCCACCGCCTCGTCCCAGCTTTCCGCGACCGGGCCATGGCCGGGCACGATCAGCGCCGGCTCGGGGTCGGGCGGCGCGGCGATCCAGTCGAGCCAGCCCGCCAGCGAGCCGTCGAGCGAGGGCGTCAGGCCAATAAACACCAGATCGCCGGTGAACAGCGTGGCGGTTTTCTCGTCCAGCACGGTCATGTCGGTGCCGGTATGGGCGGCCGGCACCGGCGTCAGCCGCAGCTGCCGGTCGCCCAGCGACAGCACCTGCGGCGCCGCGACGGCCTGGTCGATGCCGACGATCCTGGTGCCGGCAAAGGCGGCATCGCCGATCTGGCGCGGGGTCGAGACCATCCAGCTTTCCGCGCGCCGCGCCACTGCCTCGGGCAGGCGGGCATCGGCGACGATGCTGGCGCCGGCCTCGGAGAACACCTCGGCGCCCAGGATGTGGTCGGGGTGCATATGGGTCAGGACCAGGTGGCTGACCGGCTTGTCGGTCGCTTGCCGGATCGCGGCGTAAAGCGCCTCGCCCTCGGCGCGGCTGCCGCCGGCGTCGATCACCGCCACCGTCTCGGCGCCGATGACAAAGGACAGGTTGGCGATCCGCCCGCGATTCTGCCTTGAGATCTGCGCCATGGCGCCCTGGTGCACATGGATGCCCGCCGCCACCTCCTGCACGCTCAGGGCCGGCAGTTCGGCGGTCTCGACGCAGCGCGGCCTGCCGCCGGTCAGTTCGGGATGCCGCGCCAGCCAGTCGCGGGCGATGGGGGCGGCGCGCGCCTCGCAATCCTCGCGCGTGGGCGCGTCGCCGGCAGGCAGCAGGCGGGGCTGGCAGGTGGCGGGCTGGGCCGCCAGGCAGGCGGCAAGGACCAGATGGAACATCCGCTTTCCTTTCGCGGCGCAAGGCTAACACAAGCCCGCGACCCGTGCCATCTACGACCTTTGGCGTGTTGACTGGCGGCCCGGTCGGCTTAGCATCGACAGAAGCCGCATCCCGCGGTTGTCTTGAGAAGGAGGACTCATGGCCTGGACCAAACCCGCGCCGAAGGAAATTGCCTGCGGCATGGAAATCAACATGTATGCCCCGGCCGAGGACGAGCCGGTCCTGTTCTAGCCCGCCGGCGATATTCCCCGGCCCGGTCCCCGGCTGACGGGGGCCGGGCCTGCCGGAGCCTTTCCCATGCGCATCGTGATTCTCGGCAGCGGCGCCGGCGGTGGCGTTCCGCAGTGGAACTGTGGCTGCCGCAATTGCGAAGCCGCGCGCGACGGACGCATTCCCGCCATGAGCCAAAGCGGGATTGCCGTTTCCGCGAATGGTCGGGATTGGGCGCTGGTCAACGCCTCGCCCGACCTGCGCCAGCAGCTTGCCGCGACGCCGGCGCTGCGGCCGGCTGGGCTGCGCGGTTCTCCGATCCGCTCGGTGCTGGTGACGAATGGCGATATCGACCATGTCGCGGGCCTGTTGACCCTGCGCGAAGGGCAGGGGTTTCACCTGTTCGCCACGCCCGCGATCCATGCCGTGCTGGCCGCCAACCCGATGCTGGCGGCGCTGGATCCGCGGCTGGTCGCCCGGCACGAGGTGGCGCTGGAGCAGGGCTTCGAGCTGGCGCCGGGCCTGACCGCCACGCTGTTCGCCGTGCCGGGCAAGGTGCCGCTCTACATGGAGGGCGAGCGGGTCGAGACCGAGCTGATGGGCGAGCAGACCGTGGGGGTTGAGCTGGCCGCCAATTGCCGGCGGGTCTTCTATATCCCCGGCTGTGCCTCGGTCCCGGACTGGCTGCGCGGGCGGATCGCCGGGGCGGATGCGCTGCTGTTCGACGGCACGCTGTGGACGGATGACGAGATGCTGCGTGCGGGTTTGGGCGCCAAGACCGGGCGGCGCATGGGCCATGTGCCGGTCTCCGGTCCCGGCGGCAGCCTGGAGGCGCTGCGCGAGCTGGAGCTGGGTGCCCGCATCTATGTGCATTTGAACAATTCGAACCCGCTGGTCGATCCGGCCAGCCCCGAGCGTGCGCAGGCGCAGGCGGCGGGCTGGCAGGTCGGCCATGACGGAATGGAGATCGCGCCATGAAACTTGCCGACCACCGCGCCCAGACCCGCGCCGAGTTCCACGAGCGCCTGAAGCGCATCGGCGCCGAGCGTTACCACGACCGCCACCCGTTCCACAAACGCCTGCATGGCGGGGAATGCACGCCCGACGAGGTGCGGGCCTGGGTCGTCAACCGCTGGCAGTACCAGTCGCGCATCCCGATGAAGGACGCGGCCTTCCTGTCGCGGGTCGAGGATCCGCAGCTGCGCCGCATCTGGCGCCACCGCATCGAGGATCACGACGGCGGCATCGATCAGGGCGGCGGCATCCGGCGCTGGCTGGCGCTGGCCCGCGCCGTCGGCCTCGACCCCGATTATGTCGCCAGCGGCGTGGGGGTGATGCCGGCGACGCGCTTTGCCGTCGATGCCTATGTCCGCTTCGTGCGCGAGATGCCGCTGCTCGATGCCGTGGCCGCCAGCCTGACCGAGATGTTCGCGCCCAAGATCCATGCCGAGCGCATCGAGGGGTTGCTGAAGCATTACGATTTCGCCGACGACGCCAGCCTCGCTTATTTCCGCAACCGGCTGACCGAGGCACCGAAGGATGTCGAGTTCGGGCTGAACTACGTGCTGGACCATGCCGATACGCTGGAAAAGCAGGATGCGGCGGCGGCGGCGCTGGTCTTCAAGACCGACGTGCTTTGGGCGCAGCTCGACGCGCTGTGGCACGGCTATGTCCAGGGCAACATCCCCCCCGGCGCCTGGCGTCCGGGCGAGGGGCTGCTGGACGCGGCGATCCCCGAGCCGGCCCCCGAGGCCGCGGGGGCCTCATGACCGCGGATCGCATCAGCGGGGCCGCGGTGCCCTATCTGCCGCGGGGCGTGCGGCTGCATGACGACCGCGTGCGCGGCATCCGCGTGCTGCTGGCGCCCGAGCGGGTGATCCAGCTCGATCCGGTGGGCCATGCCATCCTGTCCGAGCTGGACGGCAAGCGCAGCCTGGCCGAGGTGATCGCGACGCTCTGCGCCCGCTACGACGCGCCGCCCGAGCAGATCGAGGGCGATGTGCAGGACTTCCTGCGCGACCTGGCGGACCGGCGCATGGTGTTTCTGGACGGCGAAGCGGGAGGGCCGGCATGAGAGACGATCCCGCCCCCCGCGATATCGACGGCAACCCGGTCCGCGTCGGCCTGCCCATGGCCATGCTGGCGGAACTGACGCATCGCTGCCCGCTGGCCTGTCCCTATTGCTCGAACCCGGTCGAGCTGACCCGCGCCAGCGCCGAGCTGAAGGCGGCGGAATGGGCCGGGGTGTTCCGCCAGGCCGCCGATCTGGGCGTGTTGCAGGTGCATCTGTCGGGCGGCGAGCCCGCCTCGCGCCGCGACCTGGCCGAGATCGCCGCCGCGGCCCGCGATGCCGGGCTTTACGTCAACCTGATCACCTCGGGCATCGGGCTGACCGAGGCGCGGCTGCGCGAACTGGACGGCGCGGTCGATCACATCCAGCTGTCCCTGCAAGGCATCGATGCCGAGATGGCCGACTGGATCAGCGGCTATGGCGGCAGCTTCGCCCGCAAGATGCAGGTTGCGGAATGGGTCCGCGCCATCGGCTTTCCGCTGACGCTGAACGCGGTGGTGCATCGCCAGAACCTCGACCGCCTGCCCGAGATGATCGACCTTGCCGAGCGGTTCGGCTGCCGGCGCATCGAGGTCGCGACCGTGCAGTTCCACGGCTGGGCCGACCTGAACCGCCGGCCGCTGATGCCTACGCAGGCGCAGGCGAACCGCGCGCGCGAGGTGGTGGACGAGGCGCGCCGGCGCCTGCAGGGCCGCATGGTCATCGACTATGTGCCCGCCGACCATCTGGCGGCATTCCCGAAAAGCTGCATGGGCGGCTGGGGCTCGACCGGGCTGAACGTGGCGCCGGACGGCACCGTGCTGCCCTGCCACGCCGCCCAGACCATCAAAACCCTGGTGTTCGAGAACGTGCGCGAGGTGCCCCTGGCGCGGATCTGGCACGACGGCGCCGCCTTCAACGCCTTTCGCGGCACCGGCTGGATGCCCGAGCCCTGCGCCTCTTGCGAGCGGCGTGAGATCGATTTCGGCGGCTGCCGCTGCCAGGCCATGGCGCTGGCGGGCGATGCGCGGGCCACCGATCCGGTCTGTTCGCGCTCGGCCCTGCATGCCCGGCTGCGCGCCGCGGCCGAGGCCGAGGCGGCGAGCGATTCGACCGTGCTGGTCTATCGCCGCATGACAAGGGAGAAACGGGGATGAGGCTGGCTTGCCTGCTTGCCGCGATGATGCTGGCGCCGGGGGCGCTCGCGGGCGAGGTCGCCAATCCCCTGCAGCCCTCTGCCCTGTGGGAGGACATGCGGCTTGCCGTGATCGGTACCGATGAGGAGCCGCCGGTCGATCCGGCGATCTTCGACCTCGACGCGCCGCCGCGGGCCGACAATCCGGCGCTGGTGCCGGTGCGCATCACCCAGCCGCCCGGCGCGCCGGCGATCCGGTCGCTGGCGCTGGTGGTGGACGGCAATCCCGCCCCGGTCGCGGCCGAGTTCACCTTTGGCGCGGCGCTGATGCCGCTGGATTTCGAGGTGCGGGTGCGGGTGGACAATTATTCCGACCTGCGCGCCATCGCCACGCTGGAGGATGGGCGCAAGGTCATGGCCGGGCGCTTCGTCAAGGCTTCGGGCGGCTGCGCGGCGCCGGCGGGCAAGAGCATGGACGAGGTGCGCGCCACCATGGGCGAGATGCGTTTCCGCCAGTCCGAAGGGGACGGGCGCCGGATCGGCACGCTGATGATCCGGCACCCGAATTTCTCGGGCCTGCAACGCGACCAGGTGACGCTGCTGACCATCCCGGCCGAGTTCATCCAGACGCTGGAGGTGAAGCAGGGCGAGGCGCCGCTGTTCACCATGGAGGCCGGGATCTCGATCTCCGAAGACCCGGTGTTCCGCTTTGCCCATGCGCCAGGTCAGGGGCCGGTGACGGTCCATGCCGAGGATACCGAGGGCCGGGCCTGGGATCAGTCCTTCTGAAGCCGCGCCGGATCGCCGCCCAGGTGCAGGGCGCGGGCCTTCAGCGCCAGGGCCTCGGCCGGGTCATGCGTGACCAGCACCAGCCCGGCGCCGCTGCGGGTCAGCAGCGCATCGGTCAAGGCCAGCATCCGCGCCGCCGTATCGGCATCCAGCGAGGCGAAGGGCTCGTCCATCAGCAGGATGTCCGGCCCGGCGGCGAAGGCGCGGGCCAGCGCCAGCCGCCGCTGCTGGCCCAGCGAAAGCTGGCGCGGGAATTTCGTCTCATGCCCGGCCAGCCCGACCTGCGCCAGCCAGTCCCGCGCCGTGGCCGCGCCGCAGCCGGTCGGGATGGTGATATTCGCCACCGCGTCGCGCCAGGGCAGCAGCACCGGCTCCTGGAACACCACGGCCAGATGGTCGGCGCCTTCCAGCCGGCCGCGATAATCCGTGTCCAGCCCGGCCAGGATGCGCAGCAGTGTCGATTTGCCGATGCCCGAGGGGCCGAGGATCGCCAGCCGCTCGCCCCGCGCCACCGACAGCGCCAGCCGGCCCAGCACCTGCCGCGGGCCGAAGGACTTGGCGTCCAGATCAAGCCGCATCCTGCCTCCAGCGGTTGGCGCGGCTCTCCCATGGCCGCAGCAGGAGGAGGTCGATGGCCAGCATGACGGCGACGAAGGCCAGCGCCCAGGCCAGCACCCCGGTCACGTCGAAGCTGGAGAACAGCAGGTGGATCTTGAAGCCGACGCCGTTCGAGCGGCCCAGGAACTCGACCACCAGCACGATTTTCCAGATCAGCGAGATCCCGGCCCGCGCCGAGGCGGCGACATGCGGCGCCAACTGCGGCAGCACCACATGGCGCAGCCGCGCCCAGGGCCGCATGCGAAAGGCGCGGGCCATGTCGTCGAGGTCGGGGCGCAGCGCGCGGGTGCCCTCGCGGATCATCACCGTGACCACCGGGATCTTGTTCAGCGCCACGGCCAGGATGGCGGCGGTCTCGTTCAGCCCGATCCAGATATAGCACAGCACGATGACGACCAGCGCCGGCACGTTCAGCAGGATGATGAGGCCGGGGTTGAGCCATTGGTCGGCCCCGCGGCTGCGGCCCATCCACAGCCCCAGCGCCATGCCCGCCGCCATGGCCAGCGCAAAGCTGGCGACCACGCGGAACAGGGTCATGCCGGCGTTGAACCACAGCTCCCCGGTCGCGGCCAGCCGGCCGATGCGCGCCGCCACGTCCCAGGGCGCCGGCAGGGTCTGCGGCCGGTCGGTCAGCTGCGAGGCCAGGGTCCAGACCAGCAGCATGGCCAGGATCGACAGCACCCCCGGCACGAGACCGGGGCGCAGCGCAGGAGATCTGGGCGGTCCGGCCAAGGCAGGGCTACTCCGGCCACCAGAACAGGCCTTCGGGCAGGGTGGCAAGCCCGCCGGTCAGTTCCTCGCCGCCAAGCTCGGCCATGGTGGCGAACATCTTCTGCGCGTTCGCGGCATCGACTGGGCCGGGCGCGGGGATGCCGGCGCGCCAGCCGGCCTTCAGCGCCTCGAACTCGGCATCGTCGGCGGCTTCCATGATTGGGCGCAGCGCGTCCCAGGCGGCATCGTCCCGGGCCAGCAGATCCTTGGCGGCGCGGGAGGCGCGCGCCAGCCCCGCTGCCAGCGCCGGGTTGGCCGCGATCCAGTCGTCGCGCAGCACATAGCCCAGAAGCGGCGTCGAGGGGTCCAGCCCCAGGTCGCCCGCCGCCGTCTCGACCGACATGATCTCGCGCATGCCTTGCGCCTGCATCCTGGCCTGGAAATGCCAGAAGTTGATCGCGGCATCGACCTCGCCGGTCTCGGCCGCGTTCAGGATCATCGGCGGCGCGCCGAAGACCTGCTGCGTCACCTCGGCCAGGTCCGCGCCCAGCTTTTCGCGCGACCAGGCACGCAGGATCAGCCAGCTCTTGTCCACCGGACCGCCGGCGATGCCGATCTTCTTGCCATGCAGGTCGGCCAGGGTCTGCACGGGACTGTCCGCCGGCACCATCACGCCCCCCACGGCGGTCGAATAGGGCAGGAAGCGAAAGCCGGTGCCGCGCGCCCGCTGCTGGGCCACCCACAACCAGTCCGAGACGATGGTATCGACCTCGGCCCCCTGCATGGCGACCTGGGTGGCGGGATTGCCGGCCAGGATCATCGGCACCAGCCGAAAGCCGTTCGCGATGTCGAGCCCGCCCCTGCGGATCGTCTCGATCTCCCAGGCGACGGTGCCGTTTTCCAGCGTGCCGACGCGGATCGCGGGGGCCTGGTCCTGGGCGAAGGCGGGCCGCGCCAGCCCGGCCAAGGCGGCGGCCCCCGCCAGCAAGGCGATTCTGCGGCTGAACGGCATGGTGATTTCCCCCTTGGCCCCGGTCAAATTGCCATGGGCCCCTGCTTCGGCCAATACAACCGAAGTCGTAGCCCGAAACCGGCCTTGCCGTCCAACGGGCTTGCGCCAGCGGGTGGCGGTCTTAAGATGGATGCGTAAAGGTCGGCGGCCAAGGCCCCGACCCACTATCGTTTCTTGGGGAGGAGAACGATGGCCTCAGCCGAAATGCAGTCGCAGGACCGCGCCGCATCGCCAAGGCTTTCCGCAGAGCGTGTCCGCGAGATCCTGATCGTGGACGACCATCCGCTGATGTGCGACGCGCTGGCCCTGACGCTGAAGATCAGCTTCGGGCTCAGGAACGTGCGCACTGCCCGCAGCCTTGCCGCCGCGCTGGAACAGATCCGCAACCAGGGCGCGCCCGACGCGGTGATCCTGGACCTGAACCTGCCCGATGCCAGGGGTGCCGAGGGGCTGGTGACGCTGCGCCGCCAGATCCCGGACGTGCCGATCACCATGATCTCGGCCGACCTGGAAAACGCCATGATCTCGGCCGCGATGGCGGCCGGGGCGCAGGGCTATATCAGCAAGTCGCTGGGCCGCGAGGCGCTGGTGGACAGCCTGCGCCGCATGTGGGAGGGCGAGCGGGTGACGCCCGACAGCTACCAGCCCGACCATGCCGGCGAGGAGGACGCGGCCCGCGCCGAACTGGCCCGCCGCTTCGCCACGCTGACGCCGCAGCAGATGAAGATCCTGCGGCTGATCTGCCAGGGCAAGGCGAACAAGGAAATCAGCTACGAGCTGTCCATCGCCGAGGCGACGGTCAAGACCCATATCACCGCGATCATGTCCAAGATCAACGCCCGGCGCCGCACCCAGGCGGTGCTGCTGGCCAACAGCGTCAGGCTGTTCGAACCGGCATGAGCGCGGCCTCGCCCGAACCCTGGCCGGGCGCACGGTCCGGGGCGCAGCCGGCCGTGCCGCCGCCCGCGCCCATCGCCGTCTCGGTGCCTGCCACCGGCGCGGATACCGCCCGGCGCATCGCCGCGGCCATGGCGCCCCTGCGCCCGGCGCTGGTCCTGCTGTTCGGCATGCCGGCCGAGGGGCTGCCCGCCCTGGGCGCCGCGCTGCGCGAGCTGCTGGGCGAGGGCTGCCGGGTCGTCGGCTGCTCCTCGGTCGGCGAGATCGGCCCCGCCGGCTATTGCGCGCGGACGGTGACGGCGCTGGGCTTTCCCTCGGCCAGCTTCCGGGTCGGGGTCTGCGTGCTGCGCGACCAGGCGCTGGTGCCGGTGTCGGAATGGATGGCGACGCTGCGCCGCTTTCACGCCGATTTCCGCCCCGACCTGCGGCGCTCCAGCTTCGGCGTGCTGCTGGCCGATGCGCTGGCCCGGCAGGAGGACGTGCTGACCGCGACGCTGGATGCGGCGATCCCCGGCCTGCCCATCGTCGGCGGCTCCAGCGCCGAGGGCATGCGCTTCGAGCCGACCTGCCAGATGGTCGACGGTACCGCGCATCCCGGCGCGGCGCTGTTTTTGCTGGTCGAGACCGATCTGGCGGCGGCCGAGGTCTCGTTCTCGCATTTCAGCCCGACCGACCGCCGCGCCGTGGTGACGGCCGCCGACCGCCACAACCGCGTCATCACGGAGCTGAACGGCGAGCCGGCGGCCCAGGAATATGCCCGGCTGGCCGGCATCCCGGTCGAGGCGCTGACGCCCACGGAATTCGCCCGCCATCCCCTGCTGCTGCGCACCGGGCGGCGCCATCACGTCCGCGCCATCCGCGCCATCACCCCCGAGGGCGGCTTGCAGCTTCTTTCCGGGATCGAGGCAGGCAACATCCTGACGCTGGGCCGGGCGATGGACATGACGCGCGGCTTTGCCGAGGCGCTGGACGCGCTGCCGCGGCCGCCGCTGATGGTGCTGGGCTTCGACTGCGTGCTGCGGCGGCTGGCGCTGGAACGCGCCGGCATGGACGGGCAGATGTCGGAACTGCTGGCGCGCTATCGCGTCGCCGGCTTCAACACCTATGGCGAGCAGCACAGCGGCATGCATGTGAACCAGACCTTTGTCGGCATGGCGCTGATGCCGCCCGAACCGGGCTGAGCCATGTTCCTGCGCGACGACGATCCTCCCGCCCGGCGGGTCGAAAAGCTGACGCGCATCGCCGATGTGCTGGTCGAGCGCATCGACCGGCTGGAGGAAAGCCGCGGCTCGGCCTGGTCCATGTTCCAGGCCGCCGTGGCGCTGGAGCAGGAGGTGCAGGTCCGCACCCGCGAGCTGGAACAGGCGCTGGCCGACCTGTCGGAGCGCAACCGCGAACTGGCCGTCGCCCGCGCCTCGGCCGAGGAGGCCAACCGCTCCAAGACCCGTTTCCTGCGCGCGGCAAGCCATGACCTGTTGCAGCCGCTGTCCGCCGCCAAGCTGTTTCTCTCGGCGCTGAAGGACACGCAGCTGGACGAGTTCCAGCGCGAACTGACCGGCCGCCTGACCGGCGCCTTCGAATCGGTCGAGGAGCTGATGCACGCGGTGCTGGACATCTCGCGGCTGGACAGCCAGCGTATCGAGTTCCAGCGCAAGCCGGTCGATCTGGGCGATCTGTTTCGCCGCCTTGCCGTCGAATATGCGCCGATGGCCGAGGCCAAGGAACTGCGGCTCAGCTTTGCGCCGACAACGGTGGTGGTGGAAAGCGATCCGACCTTTCTGCGGCGCATCGCGCAGAACCTGGTTTCGAACGCGATCAAGTATACCGACCGCGGCGGCGTGCTGGTCGGCGTGCGCAAGCGCGGCGAGCGCGCCTGGCTGGAGATCTACGACACCGGCATCGGCATCGCCGCCGCCGACCGCGCCCGCATCTTCGACGAATTCCAGCGCATCGGGCGCGACGGCGGGGTGCCGGGCATGGGGCTGGGCCTGTCCATCGTGCGCCGCGCCTGCGCCAAGCTGGGCCATCCCATCGCCATGGACAGCGAGCCGGGGCGCGGCACCGTGTTTCGCGTCAGCCTGCCGCTGGTGGCGCCGGGATGCGAGGCCGCGCGGCCCGAGGGCGCCGGCCAGGGCCCGCATCTGCGCGGCCGGGTGGCGCTGGTGGTCGAGAATGACGACGCCATGCGCCGCGCCCTGCAACTGGTGCTGCAGGACCGGCTGGGCATGGTGGCCCGCGTCTCGGGCGGCATTGCCGAGGCGCTGGCGCAGATGGGCGACGAGCCGCCGGACGTGGTGATCGCCGATTATAACCTCGACAACGGCGATACCGGCCTGCAGGCCATCGCCGCCCTGCGCAAGGCGGCGGGGCAGGCGGTGCCGGCCATCGTGGTCTCGGCCCGACGGGGGCCGGAACTGGGCAGCGCCTGCCAGAAGATGGGCGTGCCGGTGCTGGAAAAGCCCGTGCGCCCCGAGGATCTGCAAGCCATGCTGCAGCGGATGCTGGCCTAAGACCAAAGCAGCAGGCAGCCGGCGGCGGGCTTTCGCCGCGGCCCGGACGGGGGCAGGGTCGCAGACAGGGAGGAAAGGACCGGGATGAAAGTCTTGCAAGCCCTGGCGCTGATCGGATTGCTGGCCGGCCCGCTTGCGGCGAGCGAGGCGGGCGACCTGGTCTTTGCCGAGCGCGGCCCCTGGGATCTGTCGCAGGGACCGCTGGTCTGGACGCTGCGCCAGACCGGGCCCGAGGCCGAGGGCTTTGCGCCCGCGGGCGCGGGCACCGTGACACTGGCCGCCGTCCCCGACGCCGCGGACGGCCAGCCGGCGCTGGAACTGACCGAGCAGACGGCGCGCATCACCCGCAGGATCGGCCCCTTCCCGGTCTCGGGCGGCGATCCGGCGCTGATCTTCTTTCTGGAAACCACCGCGCGGGACATGGCGGCGCTGACCGGCGGCAGCCCGTTCTATATCCGCAACCGGCTGAAGGACGCGCTGTTCCGCGGCGGCGAGGTCCGGCGCGAGGGCGGGGCGACCGTCGCCGTCTTCGCGCCTTTCGCACAGGACGAGAACCGCGGGCGCATGGCCGGCTTCGACACGCTGGAGCTGCGCTTTACCCTGGGCGATCCGAAGCGGCCGATCCGGCGCATGCAGGCCGGGACCGGCCCGCTGGCCGGCGGACGGCCGGCCTATCACAGCGAGATGGTGTTGAAATGATGCGGGCAACCCTGACGGCAGCCCTGACGCTTTCGGCCGGCATGGCCGGGGCGCAGGCGATAAACGACTATCCGACCAATGCGCGGGCCGATTATGTCTTCGTCTGCATGGCGACGAACGGCCAGACCCGCGAGATGCTGGAGCGGTGCAGCTGCGCCATCGACCAGATCGCCGAGATCCTGCCCTATGAAGACTACGTCAAGGCCGAGACGGTGCTGGCCATGCGCCAGACGCCGGGCGAGCGCGCCGGCATCTTTCGCCAGGGCATCGCCGTCAACGACATCGTCGCCAATTTCCGCCGCGCCGAGGCCGAGGCCGAGATCCTCTGCTTCTGAACTGGACAATCCGCGCGCCCCGCGCTTCCTTGGCGGCAAGCTGAACAGGAGGGAAGCCATGGATCTGGGGATCAGGGGCAAGCGGGGCCTTGTCTGCGCCGCGTCGAAGGGGCTGGGCCGGGCCTGCGCCGAGGCCCTGGCCGAGGCCGGGGTCGATCTGGTCGTCAACGCCCGCGGCGCCGAGACGCTGGAGGCCGCCGCGCAGGAGATCGCGGCGCGGCACGGCGTTTCGGTCACGCCGGTCGCCGCCGACATCACCACCGAGGCGGGCCGCGCCGCCGTGCTGGAGGCCCTGGGCGGGCAGGCCGACATCCTGGTCAACAATGCCGGCGGCCCGCCGCCCGGCAGCTGGACCGACTGGTCGCGCGATGATTTCATCAAGGCCATCGACGCCAACATGCTGACCGCCATCGCGCTGATGCAGGCGCTGGTGCCCGGCATGATGGAGCGCGGCTGGGGCCGGGTGGTCAATATCACCTCGCAATCGGTGCGCTCGCCCATCGCGGTGCTGGGCCTGTCGAACACCGCCCGCGCCGGGCTGACCGGCTTTGTTGCCGGCATGTCGCGGCAGGTGGCGCCGCATGGCGTGGTGGTGAACAACCTGCTGCCGGGCATCCATGCCACCGACCGCGCCGTGAGCCTCGATTCGGGCGTGGCCAGGGCCGAGGGCATCGACCTGGACGAGGCCCGGCGCCGGCGCGAGGCGACAATTCCGACCCGCAGCTATGGCCGGCCCGAGGATTTCGGCGCCGCCTGCGCCTTCCTGTGCAGCCAGCAGGCGCGGTTCATGGTCGGGCAGAACATCCTGCTGGACGGGGGCGCGCTGAACGTCACGGTCTGAAAAACCGGGCGACAGAAGGCTCTTGCCAGAATCCTGCCGCCCGGATACGACGAAGGTCGGAAATCGGGAGACATTGGCGAAATGCCAGGGCCGAAGGAGCAACCGCCCCGGGAATCTCTCAGGCAAAGGGACCGTTTTCCAATGTACGCTCTGGAGAGAGGCGGCAGATGCCGCCCGCCGAAGGGATAACGATCTCAGGCGCCCCCGTTTCGGGGTAGGGACAGAGGGGGCATCTAACCGGGCGGGATCGGTCCGTCCGCAAGACAGGGGATGCCCATGGCCGAGCTTCGGCGCACGATGCTATACGACCTGCACCTTTCGCGCGGCGCGAAGATGGTGCCCTTTGCCGGCTGGGAAATGCCGGTGCAATATCCGATGGGCGTGCTGAACGAGCACCTGCATACCCGCGCCCATGCCGGCCTGTTCGACGTCAGCCACATGGGCCAGGTGATCCTGCGCGGCCCCGGCGTGGCCGAGGCGCTGGAGAGGCTGGTGCCCGCCGATATCACCGGGCTGGCCGAGGGCCGGCAGCGTTACGGCCTGTTCACCAATGACGCGGGCGGCATCCTCGACGACCTGATGATCGCCAACAAGGGCGACCACCTGCTGCTGGTGGTGAACGCCGCTTGCGCCGAGCAGGACATCGCCCATCTGCGCCGGCTGGAAGCCGCCGGCATCTCGGTCGAGCCGGTGACGGATCGCGGGCTGCTGGCGCTGCAGGGGCCCGAGGCCGAGGCGGTGCTGGCGCGGCTGGTGCCCGGCGTGGCGGCGATGCGCTTCATGGACGTGGCCGAGTTCGACTGGCATGGCGCCACGCTCTGGGTCAGCCGTTCGGGCTATACCGGCGAGGACGGGTTCGAGATTTCCGTGCCCGGAGATCGCACGGTCGCCTTCGCCGAGGCGCTGCTGGCCGAGCCCGAGGTGGCGCCCATCGGGCTGGGCGCCCGCGACAGCCTGCGGCTGGAGGCCGGGATGCCGCTTTACGGCCATGACATGGATGCCTCGACCCTGCCGGGCGAGGCCGGGCTGGGCTGGTCGATCCCCAAGGTCCGCCGTGCGGGCGGCGCGCGCGCGGGCGGTTTCCCGGGCGCCGAGGCGATCCTGAAGGAACTGGCCGAAGGCCCCGCCCGCGGCCGCATGGGCCTGCGCCCCGAGGGTCGTGCGCCCATCCGCGAGGGGGTCGAGATCTTCGACGTGGCCGAGGGCGGCGCGGCGGTCGGCACGGTCTGCTCGGGCGGTTTCGGCCCCTCGGTCGGCGGGCCGATCGCCATGGCGATCCTGCCCGCCGGGCTTGTCCCCGGCGCGACCCTTTGGGCCGAGTTGCGCGGCAAGCGCATTCCGGTGACGATTACTCCGCTTCCTTTCCACAAACCGAGCTACAAGCGCTGAGAGGCCAGGCATGCTGAAATATACCGAAGACCACGAATGGCTGAAACAGGACGGCGACGAGATCGTCGTCGGCATCACGGCGCATGCCAGCGAGCAGCTGGGCGACGTCGTCTTCGTCGAATTGCCCGAGGTCGGCCGCGAGGTCGAGGCGGGCGAGGAGATCGTGGTGATCGAATCGGTCAAGGCGGCCTCGGACATCGTGGCCCCGGTCGCCGGCGTCATCACCGCCGTCAACGAGGCGCTGCCCGATGCGCCCGGCGCGGTGAACGAGGATCCGATGGCGGCCTGGTTCTTTCGCATCAAGCCGGCCTCGGTCGACCTGTCCGGCTTCCTGGACGAGGCGGGCTACCAGGCGCTGATCGGCTGAAGCTGCCGGGCCTTGCGGCCCGGCGGAAGCCGGGGGCGCTTCGCCCCCCGGACCCCCCGAGGGTATTTGGAAAACGGAGAAAGGCGGGGCGTTCCCGGCCCGTACGATCCCGAAGGCAATGCTTGTGAACATTCTGACGCATCGAGGCCAGTGATGGGTAAATGGACCCCGACCGACTATAATCCCGACGATTTCGCCAATCGCCGTCACATCGGGCCTTCTCCGGCCGAGATGGCGGCGATGCTGAAGGTCGTGGGCGCCGAGACGCTGGAGGAGCTGATCGGCCAGACCGTGCCGGCGAGCATCCGGCAGGCCGAGGCCCTGGACTGGCCGGCGCTGTCCGAGGCGGCGCTGCTTCAGCGCATGCGCGAGGTGGCGGCGAAGAACAAGGTGATGACCAGCCTGATCGGGCAGGGCTATTACGGCACCGTGACCCCGCCGGCGATCCAGCGCAATATCCTGGAGAACCCGGCCTGGTATACCGCCTATACCCCCTACCAGCCCGAGATCGCCCAGGGCCGGCTGGAGGCGCTGCTGAACTTCCAGACCATGGTCGCGGACCTGACCGGGCTGCCGGTGGCCAATGCCAGCCTGCTGGACGAGGCGACCGCCGCTGCCGAGGCCATGGCCATGGCGCAGCGTGCGGCGAAGTCCAAGGCCCGCGCCTTCTTCGTCAGCGAGAACCTGCATCCGCAGACCGTTGCCGTGATCGAGACCCGCGCCGCGCCCCTGGGCATCGAGATCATCCGCGGTAGCAGCTGCGACCCCTCGCAGGTCTTCGGCGCCATCTTCCAGTATCCGGGCACCTTCGGCGAGGTCCGGGACTATACCGCCGAGATCGCCGCGCTGCATGCGGCGGGCGCGGTGGCGATCATGGCCACCGACCTTTTGGCGCTTTGCGTGCTGAAGGAGCCGGGGGCGATGGGAGCGGACATCGCCGTGGGCTCGGCCCAGCGGTTCGGCGTGCCGATGGGGTATGGCGGGCCGCATGCCGGCTTCATGGCCTGCCGCGACGAGATGAAGCGCGCCATGCCCGGCCGCATCGTCGGCGTGTCCATCGATGCCAAGGGCAACCGTGCCTATCGCCTGTCGCTGCAGACCCGCGAGCAGCATATCCGGCGCGAGAAGGCGACCTCGAATGTCTGCACCGCCCAGGCGCTGCTGGCGGTGATGGCCAGCTTCTACGCCGTGTTCCACGGCCCGGTGGGCCTGCGCGCCATTGCCCAGCGGGTGCATCTGAACGCGGTGACGCTGGCCGATGCCCTGCGCGCCGCCGGGGCCGAGGTCCAGCCCGAGGCATTCTTCGACACCATCACCGTGCGGGTGGGCGTGGGGCAGGCGGGGATCCTGGCCGCCGCCCGGCATCGCGGCATCAACCTGCGCCAGGTCGGGCGCGACCGGGTCGGGATCTCGGTCGACGAGACCACGGATGCGGGCGTGATCGCGCGGGTGCTGGACGCTTTCGGCATCAGCGATCCGGCCGCGCCGGCCCAGGCGCCGGCGATCCCCGAGGCGCTGATCCGCGAAAGCGACTACCTGACCCACCCGGTCTTTCACATGAACCGGGCGGAATCCGAGATGATGCGCTATATGCGCCGCCTGTCGGACCGCGACCTGGCGCTGGACCGGGCGATGATCCCGCTGGGCAGCTGCACCATGAAGCTGAACGCGGCGGCCGAGATGATGCCGATCACCTGGCCCGAGTTCGGCGCGCTGCATCCCTTTGCGCCCGAGGACCAGGCCGCCGGCTATCACGAGGTCTTTGCCGACCTGACCGAGAAGCTGTGCCAGATCACCGGCTATGACGCGTTCTCGCTGCAGCCGAACAGCGGCGCGCAGGGGGAATATGCCGGCCTGCTGACCATCGCCGCCTATCACAAGGCGCGCGGCGAGGATCGCGATATCTGCCTGATCCCGGTTTCCGCGCATGGCACCAACCCGGCCAGCGCGCAGATGGCGGGGATGAAGGTCGTGGTGGTGAAATCGGCCCCGAACGGCGATATCGACCTGGAGGATTTCGCCGACAAGGCCGCGAAGGCCGGCAACCGGCTGGCGGCGGTGATGATCACCTATCCCTCGACCCATGGCGTCTTCGAGGACACCCTGCGCGAGGTCTGCCGCATCACCCATGAGCATGGCGGCCAAGTCTATATCGACGGCGCCAACATGAATGCGCTGGTCGGCCTGGTGAAGCCCGGAGAGATCGGCGGCGATGTCAGCCACCTGAACCTGCACAAGACCTTTGCCATCCCGCATGGCGGCGGCGGTCCCGGCATGGGGCCGATCGGGGTCAAGGCGCATCTGGCGCCCTTCCTGCCCGCCGACCCGCGGACGGGGTCGGGCGCGGTCTCGGCGGCGCCCTGGGGCTCGGCCTCGATCCTGCTGATCTCCTGGGCCTATATCCTGATGATGGGCGGCGCGGGGCTGACCCAGGCGACGCGGGTCGCGATCCTGAACGCGAACTATGTTGCCAGCCGTCTGGCCGGCGCCTATCCGGTGCTGTTCATGGGCAATCGCGGCCGGGTGGCGCATGAATGCATCCTGGACATGCGGCCTTTCCAAGAGCATGGCGTGACCGTGGACGACATCGCCAAGCGGCTGATCGACAACGGTTTCCACGCGCCGACGATGAGCTGGCCGGTCGCCGGCACGCTGATGGTCGAGCCGACCGAATCGGAGACCAAGGCCGAGATCGACCGTCTGATCACCGCCTTCCTGGCCATCCGCGACGAGATCACCGAGATCGCCGAGGGCCGGATCGGCGCCGAGGCTAGCCCGCTGCGCCACGCGCCGCATACGGTCGAGGATCTGGTCGCCGACTGGGACCGCGCCTATTCGCGCGAGCAGGGCTGCTTCCCGCCGGGCGCCTTCCGGGTGGACAAATACTGGCCTCCGGTCGGGCGGGTGGACAATGCCTATGGCGATCGCAACCTGGTATGCACCTGCCCGCCGGTTGCGGATTATGCCGAGGCGGCCGAGTGATGCACCTGCCCCGCCCTGTTCGGGCGGGGGTCTTTGCGGGGGCTTGCGAAAAGCCGCGAAAGCGGCCTTGACAAGCCCCGGCGCTTGGGCGAGATAGCACGCCGATGGGGCCGTAGCTCAGTTGGTAGAGCGCATCGTTCGCAATGATGAGGCCAGGGGTTCGATTCCCCTCGGCTCCACCAATTCTCTCGCACATTTCGATGAAATATCAGCCGCTTGGGCGGATGCCGCCGCGCGTCACCCCAGGCTGGCCTCGACAGCCGGAAAAAAGATGCCGCTGGATTTCGCTGGGTGTTCAGCGACCCGTGTAGCCCGGACGCGCACCGGATCGAGATGTCAGATTCGTGGCGCGTCTAGAAGCCTTCTTGCCCGTTCGGGAAGCCGAAGCGGTGGGCATCAGTTCAGCGCCGGATCGGCTAGGCCGCCCGGCGCGCGGCCCGCCGCCTTTGGCGGCGCCAAGCGGGCCATCGCATTGCCGGTCCGGCTTCGGGCACCCATGACGCGTCGAACGAAGATACGGCAATCGTCCGGCTTGACAGTCCGGGGAGAACGGGCGCCCCCCTTTGTGCAACCGCCCTAGCAATCGAACTCCGCTGCGGCCCGGATATCCGGGCTGGCGGCACGGCGCTTGGCCCTCGGGCGGATCGCCAAGCGGCCCGCCCCTCCGGCGCGTCGGCCTCAGCCCGCCTTGCCGGGATCGTGGCCCAGCAGGCGCAGCGCGTTCAGCGTCACCAGCACCGTCGCGCCGGTATCGGCCAGGATCGCGATCCACAGCCCGGTGATGCCCAGGACCGATGTGACCAGAAACACCGCCTTCAGCCCCAGCGCGATGGCGATGTTCTGGCGGATATTGGCCATCGTGGTCCGCGCCAGACGGATCAGCGCCGGCACATCCGTCACCCGGTCGCGCAGGATCGCAGCATCCGCCGTCTCCAGCGCCACGTCGGTGCCCGAGCCCATGGCGACGCCGACGCTGGCCTGCTTCAGGGCCGGGGCGTCGTTGATGCCGTCGCCGATCATCATCACGCCCCCCTGCGCGGCCATGTCGCGGATCGCTTCCAGCTTGTCGGCGGGCAGCATCCCGGCCCGGAAGCCGAGCCCCAGCGCGCCGGCGATGGCCTGGGCGGTGCGGGGATTGTCGCCGGTCAGCATGGTCGCCTCGATCCCCATGGCCTTCAGCTGCCGCAGCGCCTCGGCGGCATCGGGGCGCGGCTCGTCGCGCAGGGCGATCAGGCCCAGCGGCCGGTGCTGGTCGAAGACGGCCACCACGGTCATGCCCTGGGCCTCCATCCCTTCGGCTTCGGACGCGTCACGCAGCCCGCCCATCGCCGCGGCATGCCGGGGCGCGGCGACCCAGGCGCGGGTCTGGCCCAGCATGGCCTCGACCCCCTGGCCGGGCAGGGCGCGGGCGGCATGGGCAGGCAGCGGCGCGATCCCCGCCTCGGCCGCCCGGCGCAGGATGGCCTGGGCCAGCGGGTGGCTGGAGCCGGCTTCGACCCCGGCGGCGGCGGCCAGCAGCGCGGCCTCGGTCACGCCGGGGGCGGGCAGGATGCGCACCACCGCCGGCCGGCCCAGGGTCAGCGTGCCGGTCTTGTCAAAGGCCAGGTGCCGGACATGGGCCGCCGCCTCGATCACCGCGCCGCCCTTCATCAGCAGGCCGCGCCGCGCGCCCGAGGACAGCGCCGAGGCGATCGAGGCCGGGACCGAGATCACCAGCGCGCAGGGGCAGCCGATCAGCAGCAGCGCCAGCCCGCGATAGATCCAGGTGTCCCAATCGGCGCCGAAGCCCAGCGGCGGGACCAGCATGGCCAGCGCGGCGGCCGCCACCACGGCGGGCATGTACCAGCGGCTGAAGCGGTCGATGAACCGCTCGGTCGGGGCGCGGGATTCCTCGGCCTGCTCGACCAGGCGGATGATGCGGGCGATGGTGTTGTCCGAGGGCGCGCGGGTGACGCGGATGCGCAGCGCCGCCTCGGTATTGATCGAGCCGGCAAGGACCGGCTCGCCCGGCCCGCGGCTGCGGGGCAGGCTTTCGCCGGTCACGGGGCTTTCGTCCAGGCCGCTGATGCCGGCGACGATCTCGCCATCGGCGGGGATGCGGTCGCCAGGCCGGACCAGAACGACCTGGCCGATCGCCAGCCGGTCGGCGGGAATTTCGCGGGTGCCGCCGCCGTCGATTTCCAGCAGCGCGGTTCGCGGCACCAGGTCGGCCAGCGCCCGGATGCCGTCGCGCGCCTTGCCGGCGGCGACGCCCTCCAGCAGCTCGCCCAGGGCGAACAGGAACACCACCAGCGCGGCTTCCTGTGCCGCGCCGATCACCAGCGCGCCAAGGGCCGCAATGGTCATCAGCGCCTCGATGGTGAAGGGCTGGCCCATGCGCAACGCGGCAAGGGCGCGGCGCGTCACCGGGGCAACGCCGATCAGGCAGGCGGCCAGGAAAGCCCATTGGCCGGCCGCCGCCGGGGCCAGCAGTTCAAGGCCCCAGGCGACCGCCAGCAGCAGGCCGGTCAGGATCACCAGCCGGCCCTTGCCGGTCCGGTGCCAGCTTTCGCCGCGATCCGGGCGGACGGGGACGCCGGGGTGCGATGCCGCGGCGGGCGCATCCGGCAGCGCCGGGCCGGGCGCCCCTGGCCCCTTGGGCGCGATGTTGTAGCCCAGCTTGCGCACCACCCCCTCGATCTCGGCTTCGGCTGTGGTACCGGGCGTCAGGGTCAGCGCCAGCCGCTCGGCCATCAGGGCGACGCTGACCTCGCTGACGCCGGGCAGCCGCTCGACCGCGCGCATGACCTTGGCGCTGCACGAGGCGCAATCCATGCCCGTCACCGTCCATTCGCGCCGCTGTGCCTGTTCCATACCCATCATCCTTCTTCTGCCCGCGCCGCTGCGCGGGGTGTTGCCTTTCGATGATTCGGAACCCTAATTCCTCTAGCGACTATAGCTTCAAGGGGGTTTTTTCATGATCGCCATCGGCAAGCTGGCCAAGGCCACCGGCGTCAAGGTGCCCACGATCCGCTATTACGAGCAGATCGGCCTTTTGCCCCCGCCCGAGCGCACGGCGGGCAACCAGCGGCTTTACACGCCCAAGGCGCAAGAGCGGCTGGCCTTCATCCGCCATGCCCGCGACCTGGGCTTTCCGCTGGAGGCGATCCGCGAACTGCTGAGCCTGTCGGACCATCCCGGCCAGCCCTGCACCGCCGCCGACCAGATCGCCCGGCGCCAGCTGGCGGCGGTCGAGGCCAGGATCGCCCGGCTGGGCGCGCTGCGCGACGAATTGCAGCGCATGCTGGCGCATTGCGCCTGCGGCACCATCGCCGATTGCCGGGTGATCGAGGTCCTGGGCAACCATGCGCTCTGCGCCCATGACCATGGCGCAGGGGGGCAGGGGCATCCGGCGTGACGCGGGGATGCGGCCGATGGCCTCGGGGCCTCTTCCCCCCGCCGCGCCGAAAGCCTAGATTGCCCCCATGCGCTGGACCTTGCCCAATATCCTGACCGTTCTGCGACTTGCGGCCGCGCCGCTGGTTCCGCTGATGTTCTTTTTCCTCAGCCGGCCATTCGCCGATTTCGCGGCGCTGGCGCTGTTCCTGATCGCGGCCGTGACCGATTGGTTCGACGGCTACCTGGCCCGCGCCTGGGGCCAGGAAAGCCGCTTCGGCGCCGCCATGGACCCGATCGCCGACAAGGCCATGGTCATCATCGCCGTGGTGGTGATCACCGGCTATTCCGGCATGAACCCCTGGCTGATCCTGCCCGCGACGGTGATCCTGTTCCGCGAGGTCTTCGTTTCGGGCCTGCGCGAATTCCTGGGCGACAAGGCCCGGTTGCTGAAGGTCACGAAGCTTGCCAAGTGGAAGACCACGGCGCAGATGGTGGCCATCGCCGTGCTTTTCCTGGGCACCGGGCTGAACTATTATGAAACCGGCCACCCGCCGCTGGTGGGCGAGACCAGCCTGCCCTGGTCCGACAGCTGGTCGGACCTGGCAACGCAGGCCGGGCTGGCGCTGATCTGGATCGCCGCGGTGCTGACCGCGATCACCGGCTGGGACTATTTCGCCAAGGCCCGGCCCTTCCTGAGGGATGACCATGGCGCTTGACGTGCTGTATTTCGCCTGGCTGCGCGAACGCATCGGCCAGCCGCGCGAGCGGATCGAGACCGGGGCCGCGACCGTGCGCGAGCTGGTTGCCGAGCTTGCCGCCATGGACGAATGGCACGCGGCGGCGCTGGCCGACCTGTCGGCGGTGCGCGTGGCCGTCGACCAGGAACTGGCCGACCTGGACGCGCCGCTGGCGGGGGCGCGCGAGGTTGCCTTCTTCCCGCCGATGACCGGGGGCTGAGATGTCGGCCCGGGTCCAGAGCGCGCCTTTCGACCTGGGCGCCGAACTGGCGGGTTTCGGCGCGGGGTCCGGCGCGGTCGTCACCTTCACCGGCCTGGTGCGCGACGAGGGCGGCCGGCTGGTGGCGCTGGAGATCGAGCATTACCCCGGCATGACCGAGAAGGCGCTGCAAGCCTATGGCGAGGAGGCGGCGCGGCGCTTTGCGCTGGACGACTGGCGCATCCTGCACCGCCATGGCCGGCTGGCGGCGGGCGAGCCGATCATGATGGTCGCCACCGCCGCCCGCCACCGCGTTGCGGCCTTCCAGGCGGCGGAATACCTGATGGACTGGCTGAAATCCCGCGCCCCCTTCTGGAAGCGCGAGATCGGCCCCGACGGCCCCGGCGCCTGGGTCGAGGCCCGTGCCGAGGACGAGGACGCGCTGTCGCGGTGGCAAGGCTGACGTTGCAATCCCGTCCCGCGGCGATCATATAGGGCGCGGACCAGACGACCGGATGACAGCGCGGAGCCCTGCATGACTTACCTGGAGTTCGAAAAGCCCCTTGCCGATCTTGAGGGCAAGGCCGAGGAACTGCGGGCACTGGCCCGAAAGGGCGAAGGCGTCGATCTGGAGAAGGAGGCGGCGGCGCTGGACCGCAAGGCCGAGGAGATGCTGCGCGACCTCTACAAGCAGCTCGATCCCTGGCGCAAGACGCAGGTCGCCCGTCACCCGGAGCGGCCGCATTGCCGCGATTACATCGACGCGCTTTTCACCGAATACACGCCCTTGGCCGGCGACCGCGCCTTTGGCGAGGATCACGCGGTCATGGGCGGGCTCGCGCGGTTCAAGGACCAGCCCTGCGTGGTCATCGGCCATGAAAAGGGCAATGACACCAAGTCGCGCATCTTTCACAATTTCGGCATGGCCCGGCCCGAGGGCTATCGCAAGGCGATCCGGCTGATGGACATGGCCGACCGCTTCCGCCTGCCGGTGATCACCCTGGTCGACACGCCCGGCGCCTATCCCGGCAAGGGTGCCGAGGAACGCGGGCAAAGCGAGGCCATCGCCCGAGCGACCGAGAAATGCCTGCAGATCGGCGTGCCGCTGGTCTCGGTCATCATCGGCGAGGGCGGCTCGGGCGGGGCGGTGGCCTTTGCCACGGCGAACCGCATCGCCATGCTGGAGCATTCGATCTATTCGGTGATCTCGCCCGAGGGCTGCGCCTCGATCCTGTGGAAGGATGCCGAGAAGATGCGCGAGGCGGCGCATGCGCTGAAGCTGACGGCGCAGGATCTGAAGAAGCTGGAGGTGATCGACCGGATCATCGCCGAGCCGGTGGGCGGCGCGCAGCGTGCCCCGGCCGAGACCATTGCGGCGGTGGGCGAGGCGATCGCCGTCATGCTGGGCGAACTGGCCGGCAGGAAGCCCGCCGAACTGGTCAAGGACCGGCGACAGAAGTTCCTGGCCATGGGCTCCAAGGCCTTGGGCTGAGCGCCCAGCCGCGCCCGCGCGCGGGTATCTAAGAAACGGAAACAAGGCGTGCGCCGCTGCCCGGCCCGGTTTTGCGGCTGTTTCCGTTTTCCAAGCACCCAAGCGACGCTCCCCAGGGGCGCTGCCGCAGGGGTATTTGCGAAACGGTGAAAGCGCGCGATCAGCCGCGGGCGGCGCGGATCGAGTCCTCGAGAATGTCCAGCGCCTCGTCGAAGACCGCGTCGGGGATGGTCAGCGGTGCGAGGAAGCGGATCACGTTGCCATGCACGCCGCAGGTCAGCAGGATCAGCTTGCGGGCGAGCGCCTCTTCGCGGACGCGGTTGGCGAAATCCGGGCTGGGCCTGTCGGTGCTGGCGATGTTGAACTCGACGGCGTTCATGAAGCCGGGGCCGCGGATGTCGACGATTTCCGGCACGGTTTCGGCGATGCCGGCCAGGCGCTGCTTCAGCCGCTGGCCAAGCCGGGTGGCGCGGTCGCAGAGCCCCTCGTCCTCGATCACGTCCAGCACCGCATGGGCGGCGGCGACGGCCAGCGGGTTGCCGGCATAGGTGCCGCCCAGGCCTCCCGGCGCGGGGCTGTCCATGACATCGGCGCGGCCGGTGACGGCGCTGATCGGCAGCCCGCCGCCCAGCCCCTTGGCCATGGTGGTGATGTCGGCGGCGGTGCCGTGGTGTTCCATCGCGAACAGCTTGCCGGTGCGGGCGAAGCCGGTCTGCACCTCGTCGGCGATCAGCAGGATCGAATACTGGTCGCAGATCTGCCGCAGGCGCTGGATGAAGCCCGCCGGCGCCTCGTAGAAGCCGCCCTCGCCCTGCACCGGCTCGACGATGATCGCGGCGACGCGCGAGGGGTCGATATCGGCCTTGAACAGCCGGTCCAGCGCCGCCAGCGCCTCCTCGGCCGTGACGCCGTGCAGCGGGTTGGGGAAGGGCAGGTGCCAGATGTCGTTCATCATCGGCCCGAACCCGGCCTTGTAGGGCTGGACCTTGCCGGTCAGCGACATGCCCAGGAAGGTGCGGCCGTGGAAGCCGCCGGCGAAGGCCACCACCCCGGCGCGGCCGGTATGGTGGCGGGCGATCTTGACCGCATTCTCGACCGCCTCGGCGCCGGTGGTGTAGAAGGCGGTCTTTTTCGGGCCGTCGCCGGGGACGAGCCGGTTCAGCCGCTCGGCCAGGGCGACGTAATTCTCATAGGGCACGACCTGGTGGCAGGTATGGGTGAAGCGGTCGAGCTGGGCCTTGACCGCCTCGACGACCCGCGGGTGGCGGTGGCCGGTATTGACCACGGCGATGCCGGCGGCGAAGTCGATATAGCGGTTGCCGTCCTTGTCCCAGATCTCGGCATTCTCGGCGCGCTCGGCATAGATTTGCGTGGTCATGCCCACCCCGCGCGAGATGGCGGCGTTCCTGCGGTCGGTCAGGCTGGTCATCGGCCCCTCCTCGATGCGATTCGCAGCCGATGCTATACGCGGTCCGGCCATCCGAACAGGGCCGCTTGCGTGCACCACCGCGATGCTTCAGGCTGCGGGCATGTTCCCGATCCGCGACCATAACCCCTCGGCGCGCACGCCCTATGTCACCCATGCGCTGATCCTTCTCAACGTGGCGATGTTCCTGATCACCATGCCCTGGGCGGGCGGGCAGGTCGGGCTGTGGTACCGGTTGGCGCTTTATCCCGCCGCCATCGCGCAAGGCGAGTGGCTGTGGGGGCTGGTGACGCATATGTTCCTGCATGCCGGGATCATGCATATCGCCGGCAACATGCTGTTCCTGTGGGTGTTTGGCGACAATCTGGAGGACCAGATGGGCCGTTTCGGCTTTCTGGCCTTCTATCTTGCCTGCGGGCTGGCGGCGGCGGCGGGGCAGATCGCCGCCGATCCGATGGGCGACATTCCCATGGTCGGCGCCTCGGGGGCCATCGCCGGGGTGATGGGGGGATACCTGCTGATGTTCCCGCGCGCCCGCGTCGACGTGATCGCGATCATCATCGTCATCATCCGCCGCTTTACCATGCCGGCCTGGGTGTTGCTGCTGGCCTGGTTCGGCATCCAGCTTTTGTCGAGCGCCACCGTGGTCGATGACGGCGTGGCCTATGTCGCCCATGCCGCCGGTTTCCTGGCCGGGATCGTGCTGGCGGTGCCGGTCTTCCTGCGCCGGGGCGGGCCGGGCTTCTGGCGCCGCACCCATGGCCGGCCGCCGCATGCCCCGACCTATGCCCCCTCGCGCATCCCGCGGGTGCGGCGCTAGAGCCGGCCGCGGCTCATGTGGCGCTTGCCGGCGAATCCGGGGGTGCGGCTGACCGCAAAGCCCGCCGCCGCCAGCGCCCGGCGCACATGGCCGGCCGCGGTATAGGTCGCGAATGTGCCGCCCGGCGCGGTATGGGCCGCCACCTCGGCCATCAGCGCCTCGCCCCAAAGCTCGGGGTTCTTGGCCGGCGAGAAGCCGTCGAGGAACCAGGCATCGGCGCGGCCGTCCCAGCCGGGCAGCGCCTCGCGGGCATCGGCCTTGATGATCTCGACCGCGACGGTGCCCAGGGTAAAGCGCGGCTGCGGCCAATGGTCGCGCAACTGGCGCGCCAGCGGCGCCAGTTCGGGAAAGGCGGCATGGGCGCGGACCAGTTCGCCCACGCTCATCGGGAAGGCCTCGAAACTGGTAAAGCGGATCGGCACCGTGGCGAGTTGCGCCAGCGCCAGCAGGTTCAGCCCGGTGCCGAAGCCCAGTTCCGCGACATGGAAGCCGGGGCGCAGCCGCTGGGGCAGGTCGTTGCCGGCCAGGAAGACGTGGCGCGTCTCGTCCAGCCCGCCGTTCAGGCTGAAATAGGGATCGTCGAAACGGCGCGAGACGGGGACCGCGCCCTCGCGCCAGTCCAGGTCGGCGCTGCTCTGGTCGGATGGCTGCATTCGCGCTAACTCCTTCTTGCAGGGCAGATGCGGCGAAAGGGACCGGATGGCAAGGGAAATCACGGTGGCGGGCGGCGGCATTTTCGGCCTGGCCTGCGCATGGGAACTGGTGCGGCGCGGCCGCAAGGTGCGCTTGTTCGAGGCGGCGCGGATCGGCGCCGGCGCCTCGGGCGGCCATGTCGGTGCGCTGGCCCCGCATGCGCCCGAGAACTGGAACGACAAGAAGCAGGTGCAGCTGGATGCGCTGATCGAGGCGGCGGATTGGTGGGCCGAAGTCGGAACGGCGGGCGGCGTCGATCCCGGCTATGCCCGCACCGGCCGCATTCAGCCCGTGGCCCAGGGTGCCGAGGCGCGCATGGCCGAGCGGATCAAGGCCGCCCGCGCCTATTGGCCGGAATGGGCGGGGATGGAGCTGACCGACCGGCCGCAGGGGGCGCTGGTCCCGGTCTCGCCCTCGGGGCTGTGGCTGGTGGACCGGCTGACGGCACGGATCAGCCCGCGCCGTGCCGGGGCGGCGCTGGCCGCCGCGATCCGTGCCCAGGGCGGCGAGATCGTCGAGGGCCAGGCCGCGCCGCCGGACGCTCCGGCGATCTGGGCCACCGGGGCGGCGGGGCTGGCACCCTTTGGCGGCAATGGCGTCAAGGGGCAGTCGGCGCTGCTGGCGCTGGACCTGCGCGACCAGCCGCAGGTCTTTGCCGACGGGATCCATGTCATTCCCCATGCCGATGGAACGGTGGCGATCGGCTCGACCACCGAACGCGACGTGCTGGACCGGCGGACGGACGAACAGCTCGAGGCGGTGATCGACAAGGCGCGCGCGCTGTGCCCGGCGCTGGCGGATGCCCCGGTGATCGACCGCTGGGCCGGCATCCGGCCCCGCGCCGGGTCGCGCGCGCCCCTGGTCGGGCCCTGGCCGGGGCGACCGGGCCATTACGTCGCCAATGGCGGCTTCAAGATCGGCCTGGCCATGGCGCCGGCCGTCGCCGCGATGCTGGCCGACCTGATGCTGGAGCGCCGCGACCGCATTCCTCCCGGCTTCCGGCCCAAGCTCAGGGCAGGGGGCTGACGCCGATCACCGGCAGGTGCAGATACAGCAGCGCCGCCCAGGCCAGCGCCGCCAGGGCCAGGCGCGGCCAGGTCAGGCGCAGCGCCACGCCCTGCCGCAGGCTGATCGCCAGGCCGAACAGCGCATAGGCCAGCAAGAGCCCGAACAGTACGACATGCGCCAGGTCGCCATTGGCCAGCAGATGCGCCGCGCCCCACAGGACAAATCCGCCCATCAGCCCCGCCATGCCCCCCACGAGCGCCATGGCCACGGCGACCGGCATGGCCAGGTTGACCAGCCAGCGCATCCAGGGTTCCTGCGGCCAGATCTCGACAAAGGGCGCCCGGCCCGCCGCCAGGATCAGCCAGTAAAGCAGCGCCAGAGACAGCAGGCTGTAGCCGGCGATATAGCCGCGCTTGCCCAGGCTTGCGACCAGCGGCCCGCGCAGCCGCGCAGGGATGACATGCGAGCCCAGGAAGGCCGCCAGCGCCAAGGTGAATTCGCCCCATTCCATGCCGAAAGCCTAGCTTCGCGCCCGCGCGACGGCAATCCGCGTTGACGCCGCGCGCCGCTGCGGCATGATGGCGCAAAAAGAGGACCGCATGACCCGCCTTCAGAAAGCTTTCGACGCCATCGACAAGGCCAATGCCGCCGACCCGCATCTCGACCCCGAGGGCCGGCCCGAGGCGCTGCTCTATGGCCAGCGCATGACGGCCGAGCAGCAGGCGCTTTACCCGGACGCCTCCGAGCCCCTGCGCGTTGCCTGCCGCGGCCAGCATGTCGAACGGTGGAAACTGCCGCGCGACGCCTATCCGATGGACCGCGCCGGCTACCTGGCCTGGCGCACCGAACAGGGCCGCCGCCACGCCGCCCGCATCGCCGGCATCATGCGCGAGGCCGGCTATGGCGACGAGGACATCGCTGCCGCCGAGAAGATGCTGACCAAGCAGGGCATCAAGCGCGACGGCGAGGTGCAGGCGCTGGAAGACGTCGCCTGCTTCACCTTCATCCGCTGGTATATGGGGCCCTTCGCCGAAGGCCGCGACCCGGACGAGCTGCAGCGCATCGTGGAAAAGACCGCGCGCAAGATGTCGGCCATGGCCCGTGCCCGGGCGCTGGAGGCATTCGCCATCCCCGAGCCCTTTGCCGCCGCCTTCCGTGCGTAACGTCCTCATCGTCGCCCATGGCCAGCCCGGCGACCCCGCTCCGCAGCAACGGGCCATCGAGGCGCTGGCCGCCCGTGTCGCGCCGCTGGTGCCGCAGGCCTGCGTCCGGGGCGCGACGCTGGCCATGCCCGGCGCGCTGGATCGGGCCGATGACGAAACGCTGATCTATCCGCTGTTCATGGCGACGGGCTGGTTCACTCGCAGCGAATTGCCCCGCCGCCTGGCACTGGCCGGCGCGCCCAAGGCTCGCATCCTGCCGCCCTTCGGCAGCGACCCCGGCCTGCCTGCGCTTTGCCTCGCCCTGATCGCCCAGGCGGCCGAGACGCAGGGCTGGCCCCTTGCTGGAACCCGGCTGCTGGTCGCCGCCCACGGCTCCGGCCGCTCGCGCGCGCCCTCCGAGGCGGCGCGCCGGATCGCCGCCGGCCTCGCCCCGTATGCCGCCGCCGCGACCTGCGGCTTCATCGAGGAAGCCCCCTTCATCGCCGATGCCGCGCGCGACCTGCCCGAACGCGCGATCTGCCTGCCGCTCTTTGCCACCCAGGCCGAGCACGTCACCGACGACCTGCCCGCGGCGCTTTCCCAGGCCGGCTTCCAGGGCCTCGTCCTGCCCCCGGTGGGCCTTGCCCCGCAAGTCCCGGCGATGATTGCCGAAAGCATCAAGGCCGCCCTGTCCAAGCGGCCCTGATCTTCTTCGTTCCCCAAATACCCTTGCGACCGCGCCACCGGCACGGCGCAAAAGCCGGGGGTCACATCGCCGCCAGCTGCGCCAGGGCCGCGCGGATGCGGGCCAGATCGTCCTCCAGCGCGGCAAGCTTCTCGCGCGTCTCCTCGATCACCTCGGGCTCGGCATTCTCGACAAAGCGCGGGTTGCCCAGCCGCCCGCGCAGGCCCGAGGCATCCTTCTCGGCCTTGGCCGCCGCCTTTTCCAGCCGCGCCGTCTCGGCACCGACGTCGATCATCTCGCCCACCGGCAGCGCGAAGCTCGCCCCCAGCGCCGCGACCGAGATCATGCCCGGCCCCATGGTGCCCTCGACAGGCGCATTCACCCGTGCCAGCCGCTCGATCAGCGGCGCGTTGGCGGCCAGCGCCGCCCGCGCCGCATCGTCGGCCTCGGTTACGATCAGGTCGGGACGGGCGCCGGCCGGCACGCCGATCTGGGCGCGGGCCGAGCGGATGGCCTCGATGAGCTGGATCACCCAGTTCATCTGCCGGTCGGCCTCGGCGTCGATCAGCTCGGGCCCGTATTCCGGCCAGTCGCCATGCACCAGCATCCGCTGGCGATCCCCGGTCAGCGCCCAAAGCTCCTCGGTGACGAAGGGCATGATCGGGTGCAGCATCGTGTAGCACTGGTCCAGCACCCAGCCCATGGTGGCCTGGGTCTCCTCGCGATACGCGCCGTCGAACAGCGGCTTGGAGAACTCGACATACCAGTCGCAGACCTTGCCCCAGACGAAGGCGTAAAGCCCGGTCGCGGCGTCGTTGAAGCGGAACGATTCCAGCGCCTCGTCGGTGGCCTGCCGGATGCGGGCGACCTCGCCGATGATCCAGCGGTTCACCACATGTTGCGGCTGGGGCCGCGCCCCGCCGCCGCGCACGCCGTTCATCTCGGCAAAGCGGGTGGCGTTCCAGATCTTGGTGACGAAATTGCGGTTCGCCTCGACATGCTTCGGCCCCAGCTTGGGGTCGCGGCCCATGGCGGCCATGCTGGTCAGGGTAAAGCGCAGCGCGTCGGCGCCATATTCGTCGATCAGGGTCAGCGGGTCGATGACGTTGCCTTTCGACTTCGACATCTTGGCGCCCTTTTCGTCGCGCACCAGCCCATGCACATAGACAGTGCGGAACGGCACCTGCCCGACCACGGCCAGCTGCATCATCATCATCCGGGCCACCCAGAAGAAGATGATGTCGAAGCCCGTCACCAGCACCGATGTCGGGAAATACTGGCGCAGCTCGGCCGTATCCTCGGGCCAGCCCAGCGTGCCGATGGGCCAGAGCCCCGAGGAAAACCAGGTGTCCAGAACATCCGCGTCGCGCCAGACCGGATAGACCAGCTTGGTCGGATCCTGGGTCAGGTTGTAATCGGCCAGCCCCTGGGCAAAGGCGTCGATGGCGGCCTCGCGATCGGCGACCTCGATGACGCGGGCCATTTCCAGCGGCACCGGCAGTTCGGCGATGGCATCGCGGAACTTCTCGACCACCTCGGCAAAGCTCGGGGCGGCGTGGTGGATCTCGTCGCGATGCACCAGGCCTTCTTCCAGCAGGGCGAAGATCTCGACCTCGTCCAGCACGCCGTCATGGTCGTCCTCGACCTGGCCTTCCAGCCGCAGGTCGAGCCCGTACCAGACCGGGATCTGGTGGCCCCACCACAGCTGGCGGCTGATGGTCCAGGGCTCGATATTCTCCAGCCAGTGGAAATAGACCTTTTCATGCTGCTCGGGCAGGATGCGGGTCTGGCCCGAGCGCACCGCCTCCAGCGCCGGGCCGACGATCTTGGCGGTGTCCACGAACCACTGGTCGGTCAGCATCGGCTCGATGACCACGCCCGAGCGGTCGCCGAAGGGCTGCATGATCGGCTTGGCATCGACCAGCGGCCGGCGCTCCAGATGCTCGGCGCCGGTCTCCTTGTCGATGGACTTGTGCAGATAGGTGACGGCCAGCCCTTCCTCGGTGATCGCCTCGATCACGCGGGCCCGCGCCTCGTAGCGGTCGAGGCCGCGCAATTCCTCGGGCACCAGGTTCACGTTCGAGACGTCGCCCACGTCCTCGCCCTTGGCGGCGCGGGTAGCGATCTCGGCGCTTTCCTCGTAGCTCAGCCCGTCGGCGCGCATCCGCCCCTTGCCGTCCATCAGCACGTAAAGCGGGATGCCGTTGCGCATGGCCACGGCATAGTCGTTGAAGTCATGCGCGCCGGTGATCTTGACCGCGCCCGAGCCGAAATCCGGGTCGGGATATTCATCGGTGATGATGGGGATCAGGCGGCGGTGTTCCTTGGGTCCGACCGGGATCTCGCAAAGCTTGCCGACGATGGGGGCATAGCGGGCGTCGTCCGGATGCACCGCGACCGCGCCGTCGCCCAGCATGGTTTCGGGCCGGGTGGTGGCGATGCTGATATAGTCCCGCATCTCGCGCAGGGTGACGTTGCCGTCGGCGTCGCGTTCCACGTATTCATAGGTCTCGCCGCCGGCCAGCGGATATTTGAAATGCCACATATGGCCGGGAACCTCGCGGTTCTCGACCTCGAGGTCGGAAATCGCGGTCTCGAAATGCGGATCCCAGTTGACCAGCCGCTTGCCGCGATAGATCAGGCCCTTCTCATACATGTCCACGAAGACCTTGATGACGGCATCGTGGAAATTGCCCTCTTCGCCCGCGGGGGCGCCGGGGGCGCCGGACATGGTGAAGGCATTCCTGGACCAGTCGCAGGAAGCGCCCAGGCGTTTCAGCTGCTCGATGATGGTATGGCCGGATTCCTGCTTCCAGGCCCAGACCTTCTGCAGGAAGGTCTCGCGCCCGATGTCGCGGCGGTTCGGCTCCTGCCGCTCGGCCATGCGGCGCTCGACCACCATCTGCGTGGCGATGCCGGCATGGTCCTGGCCCGGCTGCCAGAGCGTGTCAAAGCCGCGCATCCGGTGCCACCGCACCAGGATGTCCTGCAGCGTGTTGTTCAGCGCGTGGCCGATATGCAGGCTGCCGGTCACGTTCGGGGGCGGGATCACCACCGAGAAGCTTTCCGCCCCCGGCTTCGCATTGGCGCCCGCGGCGAAGGCATTGCTTGCCGCCCATTCCCGCGCGATCCGCGCCTCGGCGGTTCCGGCGTCGAAATTCTTGTCCATGGCCATGTCGCTTACCCCTCGAATCGAAAAGGGGATAGCGAAACCACGGCGAAAGGCCAAGAGGCGCTAGAGAAACCGCGCCGCGATCCCGTCCTTGAACGGGAACCAGCCATAGAAGGGCCGCGCGCCCTCGATCACCCGCTGGACCGAGGGCCGCGCCACCAGCCGCTCGAAATACCCGGTCAGGCGCGGATGATCCGCGAAGGGATGGATGGCGCCGGCATAGAACAGCGCCGGCATGGCGGCGCAATCGGCCAGGCCGAAGCCGCCCGCGATCCAGTCGCGCCCGTCCAGATGGCGGTCGAGCGCGGCATAGGCCAGGTCCAGCTTGCCGCGGGCGAAGGGCGCGACCCGTTCCTCGGCCCCCTCGGCCATGAAGATGCGGGCATCGACGATCTGCTGCATCATCTGCATGACCTGGAAATCCAGGAAGCGGTCCCATTGCCGCGCCGGCAGCGAGGCGTCGGGGTCGGGGTCCAGCAGGCGCTGCGGTCCGGGATGGTGCCGGTCCAGCCATTCGATCATCAGCGAGCTTTGCGACAGCACCAGATCGCCCTCGCGCAGCGCCGGCATCCGGCCCATCGGCTCGACCGACCGCATCAGCGCCCGGTCGCCCTCGTCGCCCAGGTCGATATGGCGAAACTCGAAATCCGTCCCCAGTTCGTAAAGTGCGATCAGCACCTTCTGCGTATAGGAGGACAGCGGGTGGCCATAGAGCGTCAGCATCACGCGGCCTGCGCGAAATGCGCGACCTGCGCGGCATGGGCGCGCTGGAAGGCCGGGCGGGCGGTGATGCGGTTCATGTAGGCGGAAAGCACCGGATGGGCCGCCAGTTCGCCCACGCTGTCCACCACGCGCAGCACATCGGCCAGCAGGAGGTCGGCGACGGTGAAGCGGCCGGCGGCGATGAAGTCCCGCCCTTCCAGTACCGGGACCAGCTGCCCCAGACGCTCGTGCAGGCGGGGCAGGGCCAGTTCCTCGGCCCTTGCATCCTGGTCGAAGATCCGCGCCAGCGCCATGGCCATCACCGCCGGTTCAAGGCTGTTGAGCGCGGCGACCAGCCATTGCTGCGTTTCGGCCCGCGCGGCGGCCTCGCGCGGCATCAGCGCCTCGGAGCGTTCGCCCAGGTAAAGCAGGATCGCGCCGCTCTCGAACAGCGACAGTTCGCCGTCGCGCAGGATCGGCACCTGCCCGAAGGGCTGGCGGGCGAAATGCTGCGGGGTCTTTTCGCGTACGCTGGTGGTCTCGATCTGATAGGGCAGGCCGGCTTCCTCGCAGGCCCAGCGGATGCGCAGGTCGCGGACATAGCCGACGGCAAAGGGCGACACCCAGTCATAGGTGGTGATCACGAATGTCATGGCTTACTCCTGCCGGGCGAACTCGGCGTCGATTTCGATGGTGATCGGATCGGTGAAGAATTCGTTCATGCCATGGGCCTGCGGGTCGATATCGGTCCGGGCATGCAGCCCGATCAGGTCGCGGATGATCGGGTTGCCGGATTCGTCGCCGGTATAGCCCTTGCCCGCGCCGATCAGCGTCACCTCGAATGTCGCGGGCTGGGTCTTGCCCAGCAGCGTCAGCTGGCCCGAGACCTTGCCCTTGGTCGGGCTCTCCGCGCTGAAGCTGTCGGCGATGAAGCGTGCGGTGGGGTTCGTCGCGCTGTCCAGATAGTCCGGGCCGGTCAGGATCTCGGCAAAGCCCTGGACCGGGGTCATGACCGAGGCGATCTCGACCTCGGCTTCCAGCCGGCTTTGCGCCGGGTCGTCCGGGTTCCAGTCGAGCTGGCCCGAGACGGTGCCGAAGCGGAAGACGCTGACCGAAAAGCCCATATGCGGCACGCGGGCCTGCACCGCCGAATGCGTCGGGTCCAGGCGATAGGCCCCGGCGGCTGCGGCGTGATAGTCCTGCTGGCCGCGGGGGATGCTCTCCGGCGTCACCTCCTGGGCCGCAGCGGGTGCGGCCCAGAGGGCGAGCGCGATCAGGGATGCGCGGATCATGACATTTCGTCCTTGGGCCCGACCACGGCGAAATGCGCGCCCTGCGGGTCGCGCGCCACCGCGATGAAGGCCGGACCCGGCACCTCCATCGGCCCGTGCAGCACCTCGCCGCCCCCCTCGCGGATGCGGGCGATGGCGGCATCGACGCCGTTCACGCCGAAATAGGGCAGCCAGCACGGCACCGGCGCATTGCCCAGCCCCATCATGCCGCCGATATCGGTGCCCTGCCAGGAAAACAGCTGGTAGGTGCCCATCTCGCCCATGTCCATGGCGGTGGACTTGGTCCAGCCGAACAGCTCGGCATAGAAGTCCAAGCCCGCGCCGGGATCGGTGGACATCAGCTCGATCCAGTTGCCGTGGCTTTCCTTGCCCTGGTTCCAGGCCCCGGATTCGACCGGAGGCTGCGGGTCCATCGGCGCCGGTTGCAGGATGCCGAAGGTGGCGCCCTGCGGGTCGGTGACGACGGCATAGCGACCGGTACCGGGAATGTCGGCCGGCTCGCGGAACACCGAGCCGCCCAGGGCCTTGATCTTGGCCGCGGTGGCATCGGCATCGTCCACGTCGAAATAGACCATCCAAAAGGGCGGCACCTCGGCGCAATCCTCGGGCATTTCCATCAGCCCGGCGACCATGTCGCCGCCATGGCTGGCCAGGCGATAGGTAAAGCCTTCCATCCCCGAGTCCGCGATGGTCCAGCCGAAGACCTTGCCATAGAAGCTTTCGGCCGCGTCGAGCCCGCCCCTGGCGGCGGAGAGCTCGAACCAGCAGGGTTTGCCGTGATACATGGCTGCCCCCTCAGGCTTTCTCGTCCACGATGGGCTCGAAGCCGCCCCACATCATCCGCATGCCGTCGAAGGGCATCTCGGGCGGCCCCTGCATCTCGGGGTCGGCCATCATCTTTTCAAAGCCCGCATCCGCGGTCGCCTTGTCCGGCCATTCGATCCAGGAAAACACCACGGTCTCGTCGTCCTTGGCCTGGGTGGACATGTAGAAATCGTTGACCTTGCCGCGGGGCACGTCCACGCCCCAGGCCTCTACCATGCGCAGCGCGCCATAGCGCTTGAACATGGACCAGGCCCCCTGGGCCATGTCGATGTATTTCTGCTTGTTCGCCGTCGGAACCGGCAGCAGGAAACCGGAGTAGTAGGTCATCTCTCTTCCTCCTCATCGGGCGCAAGATGCGCCAATGAGTCGCAGGTTGGCAGTTGCAGTATTAAAAAGCAACTGTTAATATTGAAACATGACTAACACTGGCAAGATCTCGCGACTGCGCTACGAGGAAGGGTGCCTTGGCGCCCATGCGTTGAATTTCATCGGCGACCGCTGGGCGCTGCTGGTGGTGCGCGAACTGATGTTCGCACCCAAGCGGTTCCAGATGATCCGCGCCGGGCTGCCCGGCGTCACGGCCAGCGTGCTGACCCAGCGCCTGAACCAGCTGGTGCAGGCGGGGGTGGTGGCGCATGACGATGTGCTGGGGGTCTATGCGCTGACCGAGGCCGGCCGGGCGCTGCATCCGCTGCTGCGCGAGCTGTGCCGCTGGGCGCTGGTGATGCCGGGGCACGATCCGCGCAAATTCATCAGCATTTCCGCGCTGATGATCTCGATCTCGGCCACGGTGGACAGCGCGGCTGCTGCCGGATCACCGCTGCGCGCCGGCTTCGTCTCGGGCAAGGAGGGGTTCGAGGTCGCGCTTTCGGCGGACGGGTTGCCGCTGGTCCGGGCGGCGCGGGTGCCGGCGGCGGATTTCGTGCTGGAGGGTTCGGGCAATGCGCTGGCGGCGGCGGTCTATGGGCCGGGGCCGGTGGCGCTGGCCTCGGCCGGGCTGATCGGGCTGCGCGGCGACCGCAGCGCCGCGCAGCAGTTCACGGCGCTGTTCCGCCTGGCGCCTCAGACCAGTTCCAGCAGTGATTCGCCCGAGGAAACCGAGCAGGCGCTGGGCGCTTCTTCGACCTGAAGCTCTTCGATCGTGCCGTCGTTGACCAGCATGGCATAGCGTTTCGAGCGGCCGTTGATCCAGCCTGCACCCTGGATGTTCATCCCCAGCGCCTTGGTGAAGCTGCCGTCGGCATCGGCCAGCACCTCGATTCCGGCATCGGTCGCGCCGGTATCCGCGGCCCATTTGCCGGCCACGAAGGGGTCGTTCACCGTGATGCAGACCAGGCGCGAGACGCCCTTGTCGCGGAAATTGCCGGCGCTTTTCACGAAGCTGGGCATATGGGCGTTGGTGCAGGTCGGCGTATAGGCGCCCGGCACGGCAAAGATCGCCACGAGGCCCTGGGCCAGGTCGGCGGCGGCCACTTCCTCGGGGCCATTGGCGCCCAGTTTCAGCAGCTTGCCTTCGGGCAGCTTGTCGCCTTTTGCGATGGACATGCGCGGTTCCTCCGTCAATTGCATCGTTCCGGGCGCAACTATAGGCTCTGCGCCGCGGGCAAACCAGCGAGGGCGAAGAATGAACATCGTGATCCTTGGCGCGGGGCAGGCGGCGGCCTCTCTGGCGGCGAAACTGCGCGCGCTGGGGCATGGGGGCGGCATCGCCCTCATCGGCGACGAGCCGGCTGCCCCCTATCAGCGCCCGCCCTTGTCCAAGGCCTATCTGCTGGGCGAGATGGGGCTGGACCGGCTGACGCTGCGCGCCCCGGACTGGTGGGACGAACAGGGCATCGCCCTGCACCTGGGCGAGCGTGCGGTCCGGATCGACCGCGCCCGCCGCGTGGTGGCGACGGAGCGCGGCGAATATCCCTATGACCAGCTTGCCCTGACTTTGGGCGCGAGTCCGCGCCGCCTGCCGGCCGCGATGGGCGGCGACCTGCCCGGCGTGCATGTGGTGCGCAACCTGGCCGACATCGCGGGCCTCAGGCCGGCGCTGGTGGCCGGGCGCCGTCTGGTGGTGATCGGCGGCGGCTATATCGGGCTGGAGGCCGCAGCGGTGGCCCGCAAGCTGGGGCTGGAGGTCGCGCTGGTCGAGGCGGCGCCGCGCATCCTGGGCCGTGTCGCCGCGCCCGAGACCGCGGACATGATCCGCGCCCTGCACCGCGCCCATGGCGTCGAGATCGTCGAGGGCACCGGCATTGCCCGTATCACCGGCGACACGGCTGCCGATGGGGTGGAACTGGCCGACGGCCGCCGCCTGCCGGCCGATCTGGTGATCTGCGGCATCGGCATCGCGCCCGAAACCGCGCTGGCCGAGGCGGCGGGGCTGGCCATCGACAACGGCATCGCCGTGGATGCGCTTGGCCGCAGCTCGGACCCGTCGATCTGGGCGGCGGGCGATTGCGCCAGCTTTCCGGCAGCGGGGGGGCGGCTGCGGCTGGAAAGCGTCGGCAATGCCATCGACATGGCCGAGGCGGTGGCGGCGAACATGCTGGGCGCCGATGCCCCCTATGTGCCCAAGCCCTGGTTCTGGTCGGACCAGTTCGATGCGAAACTGCAGATCGCCGGGCTGAACCTGGGTTACGACCGGGTGGTGACGCGGCCGGCGGCGAATGGCGGCTCGGTCTGGTATTTCAGGGGCGGCCGGCTGATCGCCGTGGACGCGCTGAACGATGCCCGCGCCTATATGATCGGCAAGCGGCTGATCGAGGCCGGCCGCTCGCCCGAGCCCGAGGCGGTGGCCGAGGCCACCGAGCTGAAGGCGCTGATGGCATGAGAATCGTCGGCGGCACCCTGCGCGGGCTGAAACTGGCCGAGATCGGGGCCGGCGATCCGGCGGCGCATCTGCGCCCGACCACCGACCGGGTGCGCGAGTCGGTCTTCAACCTGCTGATCAACGGCACGCATGGCAATCCGATCCCCGGTGCGCGGGTCTTGGACCTGTTCGCCGGCACCGGCGCGCTGGGGCTGGAAGCATTGTCGCGCGGTGCCGCCCGCGTGGCCTTCGTCGATGACGGCGTGGCGGCGCGGGCGCTGTTGCGCGCCAATATCGACAAGGCCCGCGCCATGGGCGTGACCGATGTCTGGCGCCGCGACGCGACAAGGCTGGGCGAGAATCGCGGCGCGCCCTATGGGCTGGTCTTCCTGGACCCGCCCTATGGCAAGGGCCTGGGCGAGCGGGCGCTGGAATCGGCGCTGGCCGGCGGCTGGATCGCGCCGGGCGGCATGGTGGTCTGGGAGGAATCGGCCCCGCCCGGACCGGTCGCCGGGCTGGAACGCATCGATCAGCGCAAATACGGCGACACGATTGTCACATTGTTGCGCAGGGGACACGATCAGGCGGCGCGATCCAGCTTGGTGGACAGGTGAATCAGGCTCTCGCTGGAGCGGACGCCGGTCAAACCGCCGATCTGATCCAGCACATCGTCAAGCTGGCTGGTCGATATGGCGGCCAGTTGCAGCAAAAGATCGACGCGGCCGCTGGTGGTATGGATGCGCTCGACCTCGGGCAGGCTGCGCAGCCGGGCCAGGATCGCCGCCTGGGCGCGCGGCTCGATGGTCAGCAGGCAGGTGGCGCGGATGCGATGCTCGCGCGCGGAATCGCCCAGCCGCAGCGTGTAACCCGCGATGGCGCCCGAGGTTTCCAGCCGCTCCAGCCGCGCCTGCACGGTGGACCGCGCCACCTTGAGCCGCCGCGCCAGAACCGCCACGGACATGCGTGCGTCCTGCGCCAGATGGGCCAGAATCCCGCGATCAAGTTCGTCCACCCGCCCACCTGTCGATTTGCCGAAGCTTTTGGCATATTAACGAAGTCGCGGCCCATTTCCACCCTTTTCATTGCAGCAATCGGAACCCATAGGGCGCAGACTTGTTTGCACCCCCACACGCGCACAGGAAGGACATGCCGATGGGACTGACCGAGGGCCGCGGCCCCAAGACCGTCTGGAACAATCCCGCCGAGATCATCCGCAGGCTGGCGCCGGAAAATCCGGTGATGGTCTTTGCCCCCTCGGTCCTGAGCGCCACCGCCCAGCGGTTCCTGCAGGGCTTTCCCGGCCTCGTCACCTATGCGGTCAAGTCGAACCCGGACGAGGCGGTGATCCGCACGCTTTCGGCGGCCGGGATCAAGGGCTTCGACGTGGCCTCGCCCTATGAGATCGACCTGATCGGCCGGCTGGCCCCGGATGCGGCGCGCCATTACCACAACCCCGTGCGCTCGCAGGCCGAGATCGCCCATGCCGTCGAGGCGGGGATCAAGGCCTGGTCGGTGGACAGCCGCTCGGAGCTGGACAAGCTTTTCGCCCGCGTGCCGGCCGAGCATTGCGAGATCTCGCCGCGCTTCAAGCTGCCGGTGCTGGGCGCGGCCTATGATTTCGGCTCGAAGTTCGGCGCCACGCCGGAACTGGCGGCCGAGCTGCTGCGCGCGGTGGCGGAGCGCGGCTATATCCCCTCGCTGACCTTCCATCCGGGCACGCAATGCGTCGATCCGCATGCCTGGGAAAGCTATATCACCACCGCGGCCGAGATCTGCGCCATGGCCGGCGTCAGGGCGCGGCGGCTGAACGTGGGCGGCGGCTTCCCCTCGCATCGCGTGACCGGGGTCGAGCCGGACCTGGCCGCGATCTTCGGCCTGATCCGCCGCGTGACCGACGAGGCCTTCGGCACCGATGCGCCGCAGCTGGTCTGCGAGCCCGGCCGCGGGCTTTGCGCCGACGCCTTTTCGCTGATCACCCGCGTCAAGGCGGTGCGCGACGGCCAGAACGTGTTCCTGAACGACGGCGTCTATGGCGGGCTGTTCGAACTGCCCATCGTCGGCAATCTCGACCGGCTGCAGGTGCTGACGCCCGAGGGCACGGCGCGCGAGGAAGAGCCGATGCCGCGCATCATCTTCGGCCCGACCTGCGATTCGGTGGACCGGCTGCCGGGCGAGCTGTCCCTGCCGGCCAATATCCAGGAGGGCGACTATGTCGTCTTCCACGGTGCCGGCGCCTATTCGACCGTCACCAACACCCGCTTCAACGGCTTCGGGTTGATGGCACACCTGACCGTGAACGCGCTTGAATAGGGATTAATCGACGCTTCGCGTTTCCATGCTAGCGTCGGACCATGGAATCATCCCGCCCGCCGATATGCCAGGTTGTCCTGATGGATGGCACCTTCGCCTCGCTGACCGAGGGGCGAAGGTCGTCCATCGCCCGCATCCACGCCCTGCTGTCGGGCGAATGCGGGGCGCTGCCGGTGCCGCTTGCGGTGCATTACGCCCCCGGCCAGCAATGGGAGGCCTGGCGCACCTTGCCGGAACTGGCCATGGGCTCGGCGCTGGAGCGGCATATCTGCGGTGCCTATGCCTGGCTTGCCCGCGAATGGCGGCCGGGCAATCCCTTGTTCTTCTTTGGCTATTCCCGTGGCGCCTTTGCCGCGCGCTCGCTTGCCGGCATGATCGGGCGGGTGGGGTTGCTGACCCATGCCCATGCCACGCGCCGCAACGTCCAGCAGGCCTGGCAGCTTTACCGGCAGGGCCGCGACCGCATGGTCGGCCGGCTGGATCCCGCGCTGTGCCACCCGGTCGTGCCGATCCGCATGATCGGGGTCTTTGACACGGTGATGGCGCTGGGGATCCGGTTGCCGCTTTTGTGGATGCTGACCGAGCCGCGCTTTCGCTTTCACGACGCGCATCTGGGCGCGCATGTCGAGCGCGGCGTGCAGGCGCTGGCGCTGGACGAGACGCGGGCGGCCTTCCAGCCGCTGATCTGGGACAGCGCCTCGGCCCCCGGCCGGATCGAGCAGATGTGGTTTCGCGGCTGCCACCCGGATGTGGGTGGCCAGCTTTCGGGGCTGGAATATGCCCGGCCGCTGGCCAATATCCCGCTGGTCTGGATGATGTCGCGGGCCGAGGCCTTTGGCCTGCCGCTGCCGGATGGCTGGCGTGCGCATTTCGCCTGCGACGCCACCGCGCCCTCGGTCGGGTCGTGGCGCAACTGGGGCAAGGCCTTCCTGGCGCGCGCGCCGCGCCTTGCCGGGGCCGATCCGTCCGAGATGCTGCACCCTTCCGTGCCGCGGCCCTATACCGGCCCGGCGCTGCTGGCCGGGGCGCTGGCCGAGGCCGCGCCGCCGCGCCCGCATCGCCGGCTGGTCCGGGCCAGGCCCAAGGCAAAGGATGCGGCGGCCCGGCCGGCGACGGCGCCGCAGCCGGAAATCGCCACGCCGGCGGGGCAGGGGCCGGACGGCTGATGCCGCGCGGCGGCGCCCCATGCGTCCGTCCCGGTTCAGGCCACGCGCGAAAATTCGCCCTTGGGCTCGATCCCCAGCGCGGCGCAGACCTTCAGCACCAGATCGGGCTTGTTCAGCGTGTAGAAATGCAGCCTGTCCACGCCGCCTTCGACCAGCCGCTCGCACAGCTTGACGCAGGTCTCCAGCGCCAGCTGCGCCTCGCCCTCCTTGCCGGCGGCGGCGAAGGCGTCCTCGGCCCATTGCGGGACCGAGGTGCCGCAGCGTTCGGCAAAGCGGCGGGTGCCGGCCCAGCTTTGGATCGGCAGGATGCCGGGAATGATCGGTGCCGCGATCCCCGCCGCCTGGCAGGCGTCGCGAAAGCGGAAATAGGTCTCGGCGTCAAAGAAGAACTGCGTCATCGCCGAAGTCGCGCCGGCATCGACCTTGCGCTTGAGCCAGGCCACGTCGGCGGCGGTGTCGGGGCTTTCGGGATGCGGCTCGGGATAGGCGCCGCAGCGGATGGTCATGTCGCCGCGCGCCGCGATGGCCTCGATCAGTTCGACCGAATTGGCGAAACCCTCGGGATGCGGGGTGAAGCGGTCCTGTCCCTGCGGCGCATCGCCGCGCAGCGCCACGATCTCATGCACGCCGGCGGCGGCGTAATCCTGGACGATTTGCAGCGTCTCCTCGCGCGTGGCATCGACGCAGGTCAGGTGCGCGGCGACGTTCAGCCCGTAATGGCTGGCCAGCGCCGTCACCGCCTCATGCGTCAGCTGCCGGGTGGTGCCGCCCGCGCCATAGGTGACCGAGACGAAATCCGGCCCCAAGGGCGCCAGCGCCCGCGCCGTCTCCCACAGCCGGAAGGACTGGTCCAGGTTCCGGGGCGGAAAGAACTCGAAGCTGATCGCGGGTGTCGTCATGATGCCATCCTTTTGTCGCAGGCCTTGTGACACGCGTCGCGACGTGAGACAAATTCATAATCCTCAAGATCGTCATGAGTTCCAGTCAAGATGCACCTTGAACTTCGCCATTTGCGCAGCCTGCGCGCCATCCATGAACAGGGCGGCCTGGCCCGTGCGGCCGAGGTGCTGAACCTGACGCAATCGGCACTGTCGCATCAGATCAAGGCGCTGGAGGAACAGGCCGGGGTCGAGCTTTTCCTGCGCAAGACCAAGCCCTTGCGACTGTCGGCAGCGGGAATGCGGCTTTTGCGCACGGCCGAGCAGGTCTTGCCGCTGATCGACGCGGCCGAGGCCGAGTTCCGCGCCGTCGAACTGGGCCGCGCCGGGCGGCTGCATGTGGCCATGGAATGCCATCACTGCTTCGACTGGCTCTTGCCGGTGCTGGACCAGTTCCGCCGCGCCTGGCCCGAGGTCGACCTGGACATCCGCTCCAGCCTGGCGCTGAAGGCGCTGCCGGCCTTGCAGCGGGGGCAGGTGGACATGGTGATCTCCTCCGACCCCGAGGAGATTTCCGGCATCACCTTCCAGCCGCTCTTCGACTATGCGCCGACCATGGTCGTGGCCGCCGGCCATCCGCTTGCCGCCAAGGGCTATGCCGAGCCGGCCGACCTGGCGGGCGAGACGCTGATCACCTATCCGATGGAGCGGGCGCGGCTGGACGTTTTCTCGCAATTCCTGGACCCGGCCGGGGTCGAGCCGGCCCATGTCCGCCAGGTCGAGCAGCCCGCCATTGCGCTGATGCTGATCGCATCGGGACGCGGCGTGGCGGTGATGCCCGATTGGGTGCTGCGCGCCCAGGCCGGCAATCCCGAACTGGCGCTGCTGCCCCTGGGCCGCCAGGGCACGCTGCGCCGGCTTTACGCCGCGCTGCGGACCGAGGATCTGCAACAGCCCTATATGGCGCATGTGCTGCGCCTGGCCCGGACCGAGCCGGTCAGGATGATGCGCGCCCTGGCGCAAGGCTAGGGGCGGTCGCGCCCCCGATCATGGTCAAAATGGCACCCGTTCAGCCGGATCCCGAGGCGCCTTTCCGGCTTGGCCTTGGCCGCAGGGGTCGCGGGCCAGGCCGCAAGCGATTTACTGGGCCGGCCACGTCCCTTGGACCAGAGGGGCCGCAGCGCGTTTCATCCCGGCCCGCCGGCACGGCTCTGCCGCCCATGCGGAGAAAACGGGATGCGCCAACTGAACCAGTGCGGGTATTTCGGTCAATCCATGCAATTGGAAGGCCTTGGTTGAATTTTCGCCCTGGGCCGGGCGCACCGCCTGGGCCGGGGCGGATCGGCCACAGCCCTGGGCCGGAACCGCCCGGCGGATTTGACAAACCCGCGCAATCGCTGGATGAATCCCACTTACCCTTTGCGAACGGGACCGCCATGGCCAGCCTTTCCGCAGATCCCAAGTTCAGCGCCGCGGTTTCAGGCGGCGCATTGCGGCTGGCGGGCGAGTTCACGGTCTGGACGCTGGGCCAACTGCCGCCCGAGGCCGGCGCGGCAGACCGGCTGGATCTGTCGGGGCTGACGCGCATCGACACCGCCGCCGCCTGGTACCTGGTCGGGCGCGAACGCCAGGGCGCGCAGCTGGACGGGCTGAGCGGGGCGCAGGCCCGGCTGCTGGACACCGTGCGCCAGGCGCTGCCCCGGCCCGATGCCGAAACCGCCGGCCTGGCCGGCTGGCGGCGGGTGCTGGAACAGACCGGGCGGCGCATGGCCGCGGCGCTGCTGTTCCTGCGCGAGATCGCCGAATACCTGGGCCGCTTCCTGGCCGCCCTGGCGCGCGGCATCCGGCATCCGGGCGATTTCCGCCTGACCTCGCTGGTCTATCACTGCCAGGAGACGGGCTTGCGCGCCGTGCCCATCGTGGCGCTGATGTCCTTTCTGATCGGCATCGTGCTGGCCTTCCAGGGTGCCGTCCAGCTGCGCCAGTTCGGGGCCGAGGTCTTTGTCATCGACCTGATCGCCATTTCCATCCTGCGCGAGCTGGGCATCCTGCTGACCGCGATCATCGTCGCCGGCCGCACCGCCTCGGCGCTGACCGCCTCGATCGGCTCGATGAAGATGAACGAGGAAATCGACGCCATGCGCACGCTGGGGCTGGACCCCGACATGGTGCTGATCCTGCCGCGCGTGCTGGCGCTGATCATCACCCTGCCCATCCTGGGACTGATCGCCAATATCGCCGGGCTGGTCGGCGGCGCGCTGATGTCCTGGATCGAGCTGGGCATCTCGCCCTCGATGTTCCGCTATCGTCTGCTGGCGGATACCAGCGTCGACCATGTCATCGTCGGCCTGTCCAAGGCGCCGGTCTTTGCGCTGATCATCGGCGTCATCGGCTGCCATGCCGGGATGAAGGTCGGCAAGGACGCGGAATCGCTGGGGGCCGAGACCTCGCGCGCCGTGGTCAACGCCATCTTCGCCGTGATCGTCGCCGACGCGCTGTTCTCGATCTTCTTCTCCGAGGTGGGGCTGTGAGCGGCAATATCATCGAGGTCCGGGGCCTGCGCACCCAGTTCGGCCGCCATGTCGTGCATGACGGGCTGGACCTCGACCTGCGGCGGGGCGAGATCCTGGGCGTGGTCGGCGGCTCGGGCACCGGGAAATCGGTGCTCTTGCGCACCATCGTCGGGCTGAACCGGCCGACCGCCGGCACGGTGCGGGTCTTTGGCGAGGACGTGGCGGCGCTGAGCGGCCCCGCGCGCGAGGCGCTAGAGCGGCGCTGGGGCGTGATGTTCCAGGGCGGCGCGCTGTTTTCCTCGCTGACCGTGCGCGAGAATGTCGAGGTGCCGCTGCGCGCCGTGCCGGACCTGTCGCCCGAGGCACGGCAGGGGCTGGCCGAACTCAAGGTCTCGATGGCCGGGCTGCCGTGGAGCGCCAATGACAAATACCCTTCGGACCTGTCGGGCGGCATGAGGAAACGCGCGGGGCTGGCGCGCGCGCTGGCGCTGGACCCCGAGATCCTGTTCCTGGACGAACCCACGGCGGGGCTGGACCCGATCGGCGCCGATGCCTTCGACCGGTTGATCGTCGAGCTGCGCGATGCGCTGGACCTGTCGGTGTTCCTGGTCACGCATGACCTGGATACGCTGCATGCCTGTTGCGACCGCATCGCGGTGCTGGCGGAAAACAAGGTGCTGGTCAGCGGCACCATGGCCGAGATGCTTCGGGTCGATCACCCTTGGGTGCATGAATATTTCCACGGGCCCCGTGCCCGCGCCGCCATGGCCACCGGCCGCGCAAAGGAGTGAAGCGATGGAGACCAAGGCCAATTACGTCCTGATCGGAGCCTTCACCATCGCCGGCTTCCTGGGGATGCTGCTGTTCCTGATGTGGTTCGCCAAGCTGCAGCTGGACCGGCAATTCGCCTATTACGACATCTATTTCCCGGAAGTCTCGGGCCTGGGTATATCCTCGGAGGTGCTTTTCGCCGGGCTTTCCGTCGGCAAGGTGGTGGACATGCAGCTGTCGCAAAGCGTGAACGGCGCGGTCCGGGTCCGGGTCGAGGTGGCCGAGGACACGCCGGTGCGCATCGATTCCCGCGCCGCCATCGAGATCCAGGGCGTCACCGGCGTCGCCAGCGTGGCGATCACCTCGGGCCAGCCCGATTCGCCGCTGCTGCGCGACGTGGACCCCGATTCGATCCCGGTGATCACCGCCAACCGCTCGGCGCTGCAAACCCTGTCGGACCAGGGCCCCGAGATGATCTCGCGGCTGAACACCGTGGCCGAGCAGCTGACGCAGCTTCTGGGCGACGAGAACCAGGACCGGGTGCGCAGCATTCTGGACAATGTCGAACGCTCCAGCGCCAACCTGGACAAGGCGCTGGCCGATGTAACCACGGCCACCGAATCCATCGCCTCGGCCGCATCCGACATTTCGGGCTTCGGCGAGCGGCTGGACGGGCTCGGCGCCGCGGCCGAGACGACGCTGGGCAATGCCGACACGGCGCTGGATTCGGGCACCGCCACGCTGGACGAGATGCGCGCCTATGTCGCGGACGACCTGAAGGCGCTGACGCAGCGGCTGGACCAGACCGCCGCTATGCTGCAATCCGACCTGGCCCGGCTGGCCGGGCGCGCCGAGCAAAGCCTCGACAGCCTGGACGCGGCGCTGGAGGTCGGCAGCCGCACGCTGGCCTCGGCCGAGCGCGCCTTCGACGGCGCCGACCGGGTCATCAACAGCAATGTCGAGCCGGTGGTGGCCGATCTACGCGTGACGCTGGGCAAGGCGAACGAGGCCATCGACCGCGTGGTCGCCGACCTGCCCGAGATCACCGAGCGGCTGCGCAATGCCGCCGACAGCGCCGAGACCGCCTTTGCCAGCCTGCGCGGGATGCTGGACAGCGCCCGCGTCCCGGTGCAGGCTTTCACTCGCGAGGGGCTGCCGCAATTCACCCGCATGGCCAGCGATCTGCGCGGGCTGGTGGGCAATGTGAACGAGCTGGTCTCGGCGTTGCGGCGCAACCCCTCGCAAATCTTCTCGGGGCCGCGCGCGCCCGAATTCCGCCGCTGAGAGGTCCGCCATGCGTCTTGCCGCCGCCTTGCTTGTCCTGACCCTGACCCTGCCGGGCTGCGCCGCCTTGCGCGCGCTGGAGGGCGAGCCCGACCGCGACGTGTTCGAACTGCGCCCGCCTTCGGACGTGCCGCAAAGCTGCGGCCGCGGCCGGCTGGCCGAGCTGGTGATCGAGCCGCCCAAGGCGCGCGGCACGCTGGACACCGACCGCATCATGATCCGGCCGAACCAGTTGCAGACGCAATACCTGCCCGATGCGCGCTGGGGCGACACGGTGCCGGTGACGCTGCAAACCCTGCTGGTGCGGGGCTTTGCCGTCTATGACGCCTTCACCCATGTCGGCCGCGCGCCGCTGGGCGCGGCGGGCGACTATGCGCTGATCTCCGAGATCAACGATTTCAACGCCGAGGTCGCGGGACAGGGCGCCATCATCAAGCTGACGGTCGATGCGCAGATGGTGCGCGAGATGGACGCCCGCGTCGTCTCGCGCGGGCATTTCACCGCCACGGCCCAGGCGGCGACGACGAAGACCGCCGACCTGATCCCGGCCTTCGACGCGGCCGGCCAGCAGCTTGTCGCGCAGATGACCGATTGGGGCCTCAACGCGGTGGGGGTGAACCCGGCGCGCTGCCGCTGATCAGAGGATGCCGCGCTGCTTCAGCAGCGCCTCTTCGTCGCCCGTCACCCAGCCAAAGACCCTGGGCGTCCCGTCGAGGATCTGCACCAGGTAATGCACCTCGAAGTCGATGGTCACATCGGGCGCCTTGCCCCGGTCATAGACGGCCCGCCAGCCGACATGGGCCAGGCAATGCAGCGCGTCCATCGGCGAAAGCCGGATCGCGCGGATCGTCATCGCCTTGGTGCCGATGGTGCGGTAATGCGCATAACCCTGCGCCATCGCCTGCCTTAGCTGGTCGTCGTTCCGGCCCGCCTTCACCCCCGCCGGAGATGCGGCGATGAACTCCGGCGCGTAAAGAGCGGCAAGCTCCTCCATATCCGCCTCGCCGGCCAGCGCCTGCGCGAACAGCCGCTCGTAGCGGGCGAAGAAGGCGCGGATGCTGTCCTCCATGGCTTCCTCCGGTCAGCCCTTGTGGAAATGGTCGACGATCTTCTGCGCCATGGATTCGCTGATGCCCTCGACCGCGACCAGGTCGGCCAGACCGGCGCGGCTGACCGCCTTGGCGCTGCCGAAATGCTGGAGCAGCGCGCGCTTGCGGGCGGCGCCGATGCCGGGGATCTCGTCCAGCGGATTGGCCATCGTGGCCTTGGCCCGCTTGGCGCGATGCGTGCCGATGGCCCAGCGATGCGCCTCGTCCCGCAGGCGCTGGACGAAATACAGCACCGGGTCGTTCATCCGCAGGGCGAAGGGCCGCTGGCCGTAGCGGTGGAATTCTTCCTTGCCGTGGTCGCGGTCCTCGCCCTTGGCGACGCCGACCATGGGGATGTCCTCGACCCCCATCTCGGCCATGATCTCATGCACGGCCGAGACCTGCCCGGCGCCGCCGTCGATCAGCAACAGGTCCGGCCAGGTGTCGGTCTGGCGATCCGGATCCTCTTTCAGCAGGCGCGAGAAGCGGCGGGTCAGCACCTCCTTCATCATGCCGAAATCGTCGCCCGGGGTGATCTCGGTGCCCTTGATGTTGAACTTGCGATACTGGCTCTTGATCCAGCCCTCGGGGCCGGCGACGACCATGCCGCCGACGGCATTGGTGCCCTGGATATGGCTGTTGTCATAGACCTCGATCCGCTGCGGCACCGCGGGCAGGTCCAGGGCCTCGGCCAGCCCCTCCAGCAGCCGCTGCTGCGCGGCGCTTTCCGACATGCGCCGCGCCAGGCTTTCGCGGGCATTGCGCAGGGCGTTTTCCACCAGCTCGGCCTTTTCGCCGCGCCGGGGCACGCCCAGCGTGACCTTGCGCCCGGCCTTTTCCGACAGCGCATCGGTCATCAGGTCCGGGTCTTCGATGCCATGCGACAAGAGGATCAGCCGCGGCGGCACCTTGCCGTCGTAGAATTGTGCAAGGAAAGCCTGCATCACCTCGTCGGCCGATTCCACCCCGTTCAGCCGCGGATAGAAGTCGCGGTTGCCCCAGCTCTGGTTGCCGCGGATGAAGAAGACCTGCACGCAGGCTTGCCCGCCCTCCATGTGCAGCGCGATCACGTCGGCCTCGGGCACGCCGCGCGGGTTGATGGCCTGCACCGATTGCACGGCGGTCAGCGCCTTGATGCGGTCGCGCAGCGCGGCGGCGCGTTCGTATTCCATCGCTTCCGCGGCCTCGGCCATCTCGCGCGCCAGGTCGGCCTGGATGCGGGTGGTCTTGCCCTGCAAAAACAGTTCGGCATCGGCGACCAGGGCATTGTATTCCTCCAGCCCGATCCGCCCGACGCAGGGCGCGCTGCAGCGCTTGATCTGGTAAAGCAGGCAGGGCCGGGTCCGGCTGGAGAAGGTGGCGTCGGTGCAGGACCGCAGCAAAAACACCCGCTGCAGCTGGTTCAGCGTCCGGTTCACCGCCCCGGCGCTGGCGAAGGGGCCGTAATAGTCGCCCTTTTCCGCCTTGGCGCCGCGGTGCTTCTTGATCTGCGCGAAGGGGTGCGACTTGGCGACCAGGATGTTGGGAAAGCTCTTGTCGTCGCGCAAGAGCACGTTGTAGCGCGGCTTGAGCTGCTTGATCAGGTTCTGCTCCAAGAGCAGCGCCTCGGTCTCGGTGCGCGTGGTCAGGAACATCATCGAGCAGGTCTCGCGGATCATCCGCGCGATCCGCGCCGAATGCCCGGTGCCGCGCGCATAGTTCGCGACCCTGGCCCGCAGGTTCCGGGCCTTGCCGACGTAAAGCACCGCCCCTTGCGCATCCAGCATGCGATAGACCCCCGGCGAGCCGTCGAGCGTGCGCAGATAGTCCTGGATCAGCGCATGGCCGGTCTTGGCAGGGCGCGTTTCTGGGGTGGAATCGGTCATGCTGCTAACGAAATGATTCTCAGCCTCGGCTGCAAGTTCGGGCAGGAAAGTTCAAGCTGAATCCTGTCCACGGAATCTGTGGATAACTCTGTGAGTCAGCTTGGGAGTATCACATGTTCAATTAGCGTTTCTTGGGGTTTCGTCACTTTGCACAAATTCTAGGCAGTATTGTAAGCCAATGATTAATATCACTATTTTTTCTCTCCTGTGCAATCGACTGAAATTCTTACCAGAATCGTGAAGATTGCGTGAATGCCTTCCGCAAAGTGGACAACTTGCCGCAGACGAGCGATTTTCCGCCTTACTCGACGCCCAGGACGTCGGGGGTGCGCCAGGCAAGGTGCTGGCCGCCGTCCACGCAGATCAGCTGTCCGGTGACCGATGGCGCATCCATCAGGTAACCCAGCGCGGCGCAGACATCCTCGGGCCCGGCGCCGCGTTGCAGGATGGTCGCGGCGCGCTGGTTGGCGAAATGGCTGTCGGATTGGCGGGTGCCCTGCATGGTCGGGCCGGGGCCGATGGCGTTGACGCGGATCTCGGGCGCCAGCGCCTGGGCCGAGGTCCGGGTCAGCCACCACAGCCCGGCCTTGGCCAGCGAATAGGTCATGAATTCGGGCGTCGGCTTCAGCACGCGCTGGTCGATCATGTTGACCACCAGCGCGCGCGCCACCGGCTCGGTCCCGCTGCGATCCGCCCTGGGGGCCTGCCGGGCAAAGGCCTGGGTCAGCACGAAAGGCGCGCGCAGGTTCGATCCGATGTGCCGGTCCCAGCTGTCGCGCGTCGCCGTGGCGATGTTGTCATATTCGAAGATCGAGGCATTGTTCACCAGCAGCGCCAGCGGTCCCAGCGCGGCCTGGGTGCGGTCCACCAGCGCCTCGCTCTGGTCCAGGTCCAGCAGGTCCGCCGCGAAGATCTCGGCGCGCACGCCCAGGGCGCGGGCCTCGGCGGCGGTGGCCTCGGCCTCGGCGGCCGAACTTTGGTAATGGATCGCCACGTCCAGCCCGCGCCGGGCCAGGTACAGGGTGATGGCCCGCCCCAGCCGGCGGGCGCCTCCGGTCACCAGCGCGGTCATTTCCGCCCGATCCCCAGCAGCCGCGCGATCACGCGGCGCACCGCCGGACCGGCGGCCAAGGCCAGCGCGATGATGATGAGCAGGCACAGGATGACGGTCTTGATCATCCGCGTCCCGCCCCGAAGCGCGCGAAGGCGGCGCGCTCCTCGATCCCGTCGATCAGGTCATCGGCGGAAAGGCCGAAGCGGCGCAGCAGCGGCACGCGCTGGCCATAGGTCAGGAAGCGCACCTCCTTGCCGTAAAGCTCGCGCATCTTGGGCACCAGATGGGCGATGCCGTCGGCAAGGCCCAGTTCCACCGCCTCGCGGCCGGTCCAGATCTCGCCGGTGAACAGGTCGCTGTCCTCGGGCAGGCGGCTGCCGCGGCGGGCGCGCACCTGCTGCTTGAAGGCGTCGTGGATCGGGCCCAGCAGGCGGTTCAGCCGCGCGACATCCTCGGGCGTTTCGGGGCGGAAGGGATCCAGCATCGACTTGGAACGGCCGGCGGTATGCACGCGGCGCTCGATGCCGTGGCGCTGGATCAACTCGGCAAAACCGAAGCCCGAGGAGATCACCCCGATCGAGCCGAGCACCGAGCTGTCGTCGGCCCAGATGTAGTCCGCCGCCGTCGCCAGCCAATAGCCGCCCGAGGCCGCCACGTCCTCGACGAAGGCATGGACCGGGATCTCGCGCTCCTCGGCAAGGCGGCGGATGCGGGCGCCGATCAGGCTGGACTGCACCGGCGAGCCGCCGGGCGAGTTCAGCGCCAAGGCCACGGCGGCGGGCTTGCGGCGCTTGAAGGCGCGCTCCAGCAGCGGCGCCAGGGCGGCATCGGACAGGCCGGGGCCGCCGCGGCCGGCAACCCCGATGGCGCCTTGCAGGCGCAGGACGGCGACGGTGGCCGGGCGGTTCAGGAACGGTATTCTCATGGGCTCCAGATAGGCAGATGCGGGGCTGCGGGCAAGCTCTCAGCCGCGGGCTTTCAGAAAGGCCAGGACTTCTGCGCGGTCAGGCATGGCGTCGCCGGCGCCCTGGCGGGTGACTTGCAGCGCGGCGGCGGCGGCGGCGTGGCGCAATGCGGTCGGCATGTCCTCGCCCCGCGCCAGCCCGGCGGCGAACCAGCCGGTAAAGCAATCCCCGGCGCCGGTCGTATCCACCGCCTGCACCGCAAAGGCCGGCTGGCGCCAGACCTGCCCGCTGCCGAGGTCGCGGAACTCGGCCCCCTCGGCGCCGCGGGTGATCAGCATGCCCTCGACCGGCAGGTCTTCGCCAAAGGCGGCGAACGTGTCGCGGGCCTCGATCTGGTTCACCGCCAGGATCGAGACATGCGGCAGCACCTCGCGCAGCGCGGCGATGCTGAAGGGGGCGGCGGAATAGATCACCCGCGCCCCGGCCCGGCGGGCGTGCAGGGCGGCTTCGGCTTGCAGGTTGGTTTCGTTCTGCATCAGCAGGATGTCGCCGCGCCCCAGGCCGGCCGGGCTGGCCAGGTTGGCCGGCAGCGCCATGTTGGCGCCGCCATGCACCACGATCGAGTTCTCGCCCGCCGCATCGACCATGATGATGGCATGGCCGGTGGCAATGCCGGGCAGCCGGGTGATGGCCGAGATCCCGACCCCTGCCGCGGCAAGTCGCCGCGGCACCCAGTCGTCGCCCGTGCCCATGGCGCCCAGGTGGATGACATCGGCCCCGGCGCGGGCGGCGGCGACCGACTGGTTCGCGCCCTTGCCGCCCAGCCCCTGCGCATAGGATAGCGCGTGCCGCGTCTCGCCCGGACGGGGCAGGGCGGGCAGGCAATAGACATGATCGATATTGATCGAGCCGAGATTATAGATCGCCATGTCCCGTCCCTTGCCAGTGCCCTGCCAGGCCATCTGAACGAGGCGCGGCCGGCTTGTCCATATCGGCCGGGGCGGGAAGCGCGACCGGCCATGAAAAAACGCGCCCCGAGGGGGCGCGTTCCAGGATCAGGGGCGGGCGATCATTCCGGCTTGCGCGGATGCTTGATCGGTTGCCACAGCTTCTTGTTGGTCAGGTAGAGCAGCGCCGACAGCACGATCAGGAAGAGTACCGAGACGAAGCCGACCTGCTTGCGGTCCATCATCTTCGGCTCGGCGGTCCACATCAGGAAGGCGGCCACGTCGCGCGCCATCTGGTCGACCGTCGCCGGGGTCCCGTCCTCATAGGTGACCTGGTCGTCGCTGAGCGGCGGCGCCATCTGGATCCAGTTCCCCGCAAAGGCGGCGTTGTGGTAAAGCACCGTCCCCGCCTCTTCCTTTTCCTCGCCGTCATAGCCGGTCAGCACGGCGTGGATGTATTCCGGGCCGCCGATGCCCTTGAACAGCTGCGCAAGGCCGGTGCCATAGGGGCCGTGGAAGCCGGCGCGCGCCTTGGCCATCAGCGACAGGTCCGGGCCCATGCCGTCGCCGGTCACGGTCGGGAAGTGGTCGGTGGGAACACGCGGCCGATCCTCGCCGGTTTCGGCATCGGTGATGTCGAAATTCGCGGCATAGGCGCGGACCTGGTCCTCGGGCAGCTGCGGGCCGCCTTCGTCGGCCAGCGTCCGCAGCGGCACGTAGCGCAGGCCGTGGCAGGCCGAGCAGACCTCGGTATAGACCTGCAAACCGCGCTGCAGCTGGTGCTGGTCGAAGGTGCCGAAGGGGCCCTCGAAGCTGAACGAGATGTCCTCGATATGCGCGACGGCATGGCTGTCGGCGGCCTCCTCGGCGTGTTCGGCCGGGGCTGCCTCGGCAGCTTCCTCCTCGACAGCCGCCTCTTCGGCGGCTTCCTCGGCGTCCGCTTCCGGTTCCTCGGCGGCGGGCTCTTCGGCGGCAGGCTCTGCCTCTTCCGCCGGAGTTTCCTCGGCAGCGGGTTCTTCGGCAGTCGGTTCCTCTGCAGGGGCCTCCTCGGCCGCCTCGGCAGGCTCTTCAGCAACCGGCTCCTCGGCCGCCGCGGCGGGGGCCTCCTCGGCGGTTGCGGCCGGTTCCTCGGCAGCAGGCTCGGCCTCGATGGCCGCTTCCGGCTCTTCGGTGGCGGCTGGAGCCTCCGATGCCGCCGGTTCCTCGGCGGCGGATTCTTCCGCGGGGGCTCCTCCTGCGGCTCCGGCCTCGGGCGCGGCGGTGTCAGCCGCCGGCGCCGTTTCGGCCGCCGGGGCGGCCGTGTCGTTGGTCTGGTAGCTCGAGCCCGCGGGGGCCGTCGTACCGGGCGCGGTGCTGGCGTCCTGCGCCACGGCGCCGCCTGCCAGGGCAACCGTCAGGGCCGCAACAGCCGTGAGCGATGCGTTTCTCAGGGTCATTGTTGCCTCTCCTTACTCGGCAGGATGGGTTTCGGGCCCGTAATGGGCATTGAAATCGTCCTCGATCGTCTGCGGCATGGGATCGGGCTTCTCGATAATGCCCAGCAGCGGCAGGATGATGAGGAAATAGGCGAACCAATAGGCCGCCCCGGCCAGCGCGATATAGGGGTAGATCCCCTCGGCCGGCATGGCGCCCACCCAGGTCAGGACCACGAAATCGACCGCCAGCAGCCAGAACCACCACTTGAACAGCGGACGATACTGGCCCGAGCGCACCCGCGAGGTGTCAAGCCAGGGCACCAGCGCCATGACCAGGATGGCGCCGAACATCGCGATCACGCCGAAGAACTTGGCGTCGATGATGCCGAAGGACAGCCAGTTGACCAGCATCACCAGCCAGACATCGGCGGTGAAGGCGCGCAGGATGGCGTAGAAGGGCAGGAAATACCATTCGGGCACGATATGCGCCGGCGTCACCAGCGGGTTCGCCTCGATATAGTTGTCGGGGTGGCCCAGGTAGTTGGGCATGAAGCCGACGATGGCGAAGAACACCACCAGCACCACGCCCAGCGCGAACAGATCCTTGATCACGAAATAGGGCCAGAAGGGCAGGGTGTCCTTTTTCGCCTCTTCCTTCGAGGTGCGGCGGACCTCGACGCCGGTCGGGTTGTTGTTGCCGGTGGTGTGGAAGGCCCAGATATGGACGATCACCAGCGCCGCGATGACGAAGGGCAGCAGGTAATGCAGCGAGAAGAAGCGGTTGAGCGTCGGGTTGTCCACCGCCGGGCCGCCCAGCAGCCAGGTCTGGATCGCCTCGCCGATGCCGGGGATCGCGCCGAACAGGCCGGTGATCACCGTGGCGCCCCAGAAGGACATCTGGCCCCAGGGCAGCACGTAGCCCATGAAGGCGGTGCCCATCATCATCAGATAGATCAGCATGCCGACGATCCAGGTCACTTCGCGCGGCGCCTTGTAGGAGCCGTAATAGAGGCCGCGGAAGATGTGGATATAGACGGCGAGGAAGAACAGCGAGGCGCCGTTCGCATGCAGGTAGCGCAGCATGTAGCCGCCGTTCACGTCGCGCATGATATGCTCGACCGAGGCGAAGGCCAGGTCGACATGCGGGGTGTAATGCATCACCAGCACGATGCCGGTGGCGATCTGCAGCACCAGGCAGAAGGCCAGCACGATGCCCCAGATCCACCACCAGTTGAGGTTCTTGGGGGTGGGGATCATCAGCGTGTCATAGACCAGGCTGACGATGGGCAGGCGGCGATGCAGCCAGCGCTCGAAACCCGTCTTGGGCTCGTAATGGTCGTGGGGAATACCGGCCATGTGCGCCTCCTCAGCCCAGTTTGATGGTGGTTTCGTCAAGGAATTCGGCGACCGGGATATGCAGGTTCTCCGGTGCCGGTCCGCGGCGGATGCGGCCCGCCTGATCGTAATGCGAGCCGTGGCAGGGGCAGAACCAGCCGCCGAAATCGCCGGCGCCGTCGCCGATCGGCACGCAGCCCAGGTGGGTGCAGACGCCGATCATCACCAGCCATTCTCCGGCCTCGTCCATCGTGCGGTTTTCGTCGGTGGCGGGCGCGTCGGGCTTGTTGGGGTTCTGGGCGCTCTGGTCGATCAGCTGGTTCAGCTGGACGGCGCGGCCCCCCTCGATCTCTTCCTCGGTGCGGCGGCGGATGAACACGGGCTTGCCGAGCCATTTCACCGTCAGCTGGGTGCCGGTCTCGACGCCGCTGACATCGACCTGGATCGAGGCGAGCGCCTGGACGTCGGCCGAGGGGTTCATCTGGTTGACAAGGGTCCAGGCTGCGGCTCCGGCCGCGACGGCGCCGGCACCGGCGGTCGCGTAGTAGAGGAAGTCCCTCCGGGTGGCGCCGTGGTCGCCTGCGTGTTCGTCTGCGTGGGACACGGTTCTGATCTCCATTTATGCCCCGGAATCGGGGCGATACGACGGAACGGGTCGTGTTTATCGCACAGCCCTCGCCGGGCGGTTCTAGCGATCAAATCCGCGTCAGTCCAGCGGCCCCGGTGCGCGCCAGCGCCGCAAATCGCCGCAGGTGTGGGATTTTGGTTGCGCGGGAAGCGACGGGTTTGGGGGTATCTGCGCTAAAGCAGTCCTTCGCTGCGAAAGCTGAGTTCGCGCGAGCGGCCGATGATCAGGTGATCGTGGACGGCGATTCCCATCACCTCGGCCGCGGCGGTGATGCGCGCCGTCATGGAGATGTCGGCCTGCGACGGCGTTGGATCGCCCGAGGGGTGGTTGTGGACCAGGATCAGCGCGCTGGCGGTCAGCTCCAGCGCCCGGCGCATGATCTCGCGCGGATAGACCGGGACGTGATCGACGGTGCCGCGGGCCTGTTCCTCATCGGCGATCAGCACGTTCTTGCGGTCGAGGTAAAGCACGCGGAACTGTTCGATCTCGCGATGCGCCATGGCGGTGTGGCAATAGTCCAACAGCGCGTCCCAGCTGGTCAGCACCGGGCGGTGCAGCACGCGCGAGCGCGCCAGCCGCTGCGCCGCGGCCTCGACGATCTTCAACTCCTGCACCACGGCGGGGCCTGCGCCCGCAACCTCGGCCAGCCGGGCTGGCGGGGCCGAAAGCACGCGGTTGAAATCGCCGAAATGGTCCAGCAGCCGGCGCGCCAGCGGCTTCACGTCCTGGCGCGGAATGGCGCGGAACAGCACCAGTTCCAGCAACTCGTAATCGGGCATCGCGGCCGCGCCGCCCTGCATGAAGCGGTCGCGCAGCCGGGCGCGGTGATCGGCAATATAGCTGGGCAGGCGGTTGCCGCGCGCCGGGATGGCAGTCCCGGCGGGCGGCGCTTCGTCCCCCGCGGTTCCTGGCTCGGGGGCGAAAAGCGGAAGCGGAGCTTCGTGAAAGGCGCGATTCGGTTCCATGCCGCCAGACTGGCACGGAAGGATGAACGGGCGGTTAACGCCTGATCACCCTTTCATCTCGTCCCAGAAGCCTTTGATCTTCTGGAAAAATCCATGGGTCTGCGGGTTGTTGTCGGCATTGATCGCCTCGAACTCGCGCAAAAGCTCCTTCTGGCGCGCGGTCAGGTTCACCGGGGTTTCGACCGCCAGTTCGATCAGCATGTCGCCGGCTTCGCCGTTCAGCCCCGGCCCGTGGCGCAGGGGCGGCATACCCTTGCCGCGCAGCCGCAGCTGCTTGCCTGATTGCGTGCCCGGCGGCACCTTGACGCGCGAGCGGCCGCCGTCGATGGTCGGCACCTCGATCTCGCCGCCCAGGGCGGCGGTGGCCATGCTGACCGGAACCTGGCAGGCCAGCATCCGGCCATCGCGCATGAAGATCGGGTGTTCCTTGACCTCGATGAAGATATAGAGATCGCCTGCCGGACCGCCGCGCATGCCGGCATCCCCCTCGCCGGCCAGGCGGATGCGGGTGCCGGTCTCGACCCCGGCGGGGATGTTCACCGAAAGCGTGCGCTCTTTCTGGACGCGGCCGGCGCCGCGGCATTCCTGGCAGGGATTCTTGACGATCTGGCCCTGGCCGTTGCAGGTCGGACAGGTGCGCTCGACGGTGAAGAAACCCTGCGTCGCCCGGACCTTGCCCATGCCCGAGCAGGTAGGGCAGGTGGCGGGCTCGACCGCGCCCTCGGCGCCGGTGCCGTTGCAGGCGCCGCAGGCGACCGAGCCGGGCACGGTGATGGTCTTTTGCGCGCCGTTATAGGCTTCCTCGAGCGAGACGCGCAGGTTATAGCGCAGATCCTGGCCGCGGCTGGCGCGCGAGCGTCCGCCGCCCCCGGCGCGGCGGCCCATCATGTCGCCGAACAGATCCTCGAACACATCGGCAAAGGCCGAGCCGAAATCGCCATGGCCGTTGCCACGGCCGAAACCGCCGCCGCCATTCTCGAAGGCGGCATGGCCGAAGCGGTCGTAGGCGGCCTTTTTCTGGTCGTCCTTCAGACAATCGTAAGCCTCGTTCACTTCCTTGAACGCGGCTTCGGACACCTTGCAATCCTTGTTGCGGTCGGGATGCAACTGCTTTGCCTTGGCGCGGTAGGCCTTCTTGATCTCGTCGGCCGAGGCGCCCCGAGGAACGCCCAGCACCTCGTAATAGTCACGTTTCGCCATGTTCATCGCGTCCGGGGTCTTTCAAGCAATGACCGGCCCGTGCGGGTCTGCATCGGGCCGGCCGGGTGGCTCACATCGCGCTTACTTGCGCTTGTCTTCGCCGAGATCCTCGAAGTCGGCATCGACGATCTCGTCATCCACGTCGCGCGGGCCGGCGTCGCGCTCGGTCTCGCCGGCGCCCGCCTCGGCCTGGCTGGCCTTGTAGATGGCCTCGCCCAGCTTCATCGAGGCATCCATCAGGTTCTGGATGCCGCCCTTGATCTTGCCGGCATCCTCGGACTTGACGGCCTCTTCCAGCGCGCCCACGGCCAGCTCGATCGCCTCGACGGTCGAGCCGTCCACCTTGTCGCCATGCTCTTCCAGCGACTTTCTGGTGGTGTGGATCAGGCTTTCGGCCTGGTTCTTGGCCTCGACCAGCTCCTTGCGCTGCTTGTCGGCCTCGGCATTGGCCTCGGCATCCTTGACCATCCGCTCGATCTCGTCATCCGACAGCCCGCCCGAGGCCTGGATGGTGATCTTCTGCTCCTTGCCGGTGCCCTTGTCCTTGGCCGAAACCGAGACGATGCCGTTGGCGTCGATGTCGAAGGTCACCTCGATCTGCGGCATGCCGCGCGGCGCCGGCGGGATGTTTTCCAGGTTGAACTGGCCCAGCAGCTTGTTGTCCGCGGCCATCTCGCGCTCGCCCTGGAAGACCCGGATGGTCACGGCGTTCTGGTTGTCCTCGGCGGTCGAGAAGATCTGCGACTTCTTGGTCGGGATCGTGGTGTTGCGGTCGATCAGCCGGGTGAACACGCCGCCCAGCGTCTCGATGCCCAGCGACAGCGGCGTCACGTCCAGCAGCACCACGTCCTTGACGTCGCCCTGCAGCACGCCGGCCTGGATCGCGGCGCCCAGCGCCACGACCTCGTCCGGGTTCACGCCCTTGTGCGGTTCCTTGCCGAAGAAGGCGGTCACTTCTTCGACCACCTTGGGCATCCGGGTCATGCCGCCGACCAGCACGATCTCGTCGATGTCGCCCTTGGACATGCCGGCATCCTTCAGCGCGTCCTGGACCGGCTTCATGGTGCGCTTGATCAGGTCGGCGACCAGGCTTTCCAGCTTGGCGCGGGTCAGCTTCATCACCATGTGCAGCGGCGTGCCCGAATCCTTGTCCATCGAAATGAACGGCTGGTTGATCTCGGTCTGGCTGGAGCTCGACAGCTCGATCTTGGCCTTCTCGGCCGCCTCTTTCAGGCGCTGGAGCGCCATCTTGTCCTTGGTCAGGTCGACGCCATGCTCTTTCTTGAACTCGTCGGCCAGGTAGTTGACGATGCGCATGTCGAAGTCTTCACCGCCCAGGAACGTGTCCCCGTTGGTGGATTTCACCTCGAACAGGCCGTCGTCGATTTCCAGGATGGTGATGTCGAAGGTGCCGCCGCCGAGGTCATAGACCGCGATGGTCTTGCTGTCCTTCTTGTCGAGGCCGTAAGCCAGCGCGGCCGCGGTCGGCTCGTTGATGATGCGCAGCACTTCAAGCCCGGCGATCTTGCCGGCGTCCTTGGTGGCCTGACGCTGGGCGTCGTTGAAATAGGCGGGCACCGTGATGACGGCCTGCGTCACCGGCTCGCCCAGATAGGATTCGGCGGTTTCCTTCATCTTTTGCAGGATGAAGGCAGAGATCTGGCTGGGCGAATACTTGTCGCCGCGCACCTCGACCCAGGCGTCGCCATTGCCGCCGTCGACGATGGCATAGGGGACGAGCTTCTTGTCCTTTTCGACTTCCGCGTCGGTGGTGCGGCGGCCGATCAGGCGCTTCACGGCAAAGATCGTATTCGACGGATTGGTAACCGCCTGACGCTTCGCCGGCTGGCCGACCAGACGTTCGCTGTCAGTGAAGGCGACGATCGAGGGCGTGGTGCGCGCGCCTTCCGAATTCTCGATGACCTTGGGCTGGCTGCCATCCATGATGGCGACGCAGCTGTTGGTGGTTCCGAGGTCGATGCCGATGACTTTGGACATGCAATAACCTTTCTTGCGGCGATAGTCTGGGCCTTGGGTCCACAAGCGGCCCCCGAAGCCCGATCCCTGGTTTGACCGAAGGGCGCCTGGTTCGGGAACCCTTCGAACTTCATGGGCCTATATAGGAAGGGGTCTGTCGGGCTGCAAGCAGACCGGAGGGCAGAAAACATGCTGCCCGAACCGGTGTCCGGGGCACCCCCGCGACAGCGGGGACAGGCCGGCAGGGTGCCGGGCGGGGCAGGGTGCGGGGGCCGTCTTCACCGGCCGGCCGCCCAGCTGATCGAGACCGCCTTGCGGGTGGTATATTCGGCCATCAGCCCGATCATCAGCAGCGTCAGCGTGGCATAGAGCGGGTAGTCCAGCGACGAGTTGCGCGGCGAGTAGTTGATGAAGGCAAAGCCGCGGGTCTGGTCGATCAGGTGGAACAGCGGGTTCCAGGAAAACATCTGCAGCACGGCGCTGGGCATGACGTTCGCCACGAACATCTTGCCGGAAAACACCATGTTGATGCGCTGGTAGAACTGCGTCAGCACCTGCGCCGCCTGCGGCCACCAGGGTCGCAAGGCCAGGAAGATCAGCCCGATGCAGCAGCCCGAGAACCAGGCCAGAACCAGCATGGCATAGCAGGCCAGCGGCTTGTCGATCTGGATCGGCTGGATCAGGTAATGATAGCTGCTCAGCACCACCACGGCCGAGAAGGTCTGCTTGTAGAGCGAGGCGAGTGCCGCGGCCGAGATCATCACCGCGGTGTTCATCGGCCCGTGCTTCATCATCTGGTTGCTGGGGTTGCCGGCCAGGACCACCGCGCCGATGGTCTGGGAATGGGCCATGAACATGAAGATCCCGGACATGATATAGACGATGTAGTCGCCGCGGATCGGCGCGTGGCGCACGCCCATGATGGCAAAAAGCAGATAGAAGCCCAGGATCATGCTGACGGCCTGCACGACCGTCATGATCAGCCCGACCACGGCGTTGCGCTGGCCCTTGCGCAGGTTGTTGACCGTCACGTGATAGATCAGCGACAGCGTGGTGAACGCAGCCTCGACCATGTTGCGGCTGCGGTGCTGGGTGAACATGGGCGGGTGGCTCTGGTTGCGGTTTCGGTTGCGGCTCTCGCGGGGTGCTTGCCCTGCGCGATCCGCCGCATCATAAGGAGGCCGACAGCCGTATTCAATCGGCGCCGCATCCCCGAGGCCTCGGGTCGGAAAGGAAAAACCATGCAATGTGATCGAATGATTGCCGAAATGCGACGTCTTGCCCTGCGGGCGGGCGACGAGATCATGCAGATCTATGGCGCCGAGGATTTCGAGGTGCGGGCCAAATCCGATGCCTCGCCCGTGACCGAGGCCGACGAGGCCGCCGATGCGCTGATCTCGGCCGGGCTGCGCGCGGCCTTCCCCGATATCCCGCTGGTGACCGAGGAGCAGGCCGCGACCCATGGGCAGAGCCTGTCGACCTTCCTGATCGTCGATCCGCTGGACGGCACCAAGGAATTCGTGCAGCGCCGCGGCGATTTCACCGTCAACATCGCCTATGTTGAAAACGGCGTGCCGCGGCTGGGCGTGGTCTATGCCCCGGCCAGGGAGCGGCTGTTCTATACCACCGCGCAGGGCGGCTCGGTCGAGGAAAAGGGCCCCTTCGGCGAGGAACCGGGCGAGGTCGTGCCCATCGGCGTCAATTCGATGCCCGACAACCGGGCGCTGATGGTCGTCGCCTCGAAATCGCATCGCGACGCGGCGACGGACGACTATATCGCCCGCTACGGGGTGCGCGACATGACCTCGGCGGGCAGCTCGCTGAAATTCTGCCTGGTGGCGACGGGCGAGGCCGATCTTTACCCGCGCCTGGGCCGGACGATGGAATGGGACACCGCCGCGGGCGACGCGGTGCTGCGCGGCGCGGGCGGCGAGGTGGTGCGCTTTGACGATCACACGCCGCTGCAATACGGCAAGCCCGGTTTCGAGAACCCGTTCTTCATCGCCTTCGCCCCCGGCGTGCTGCTGGTCAAGGACTGAGCCCATGGCCGTCGTCATCGTGATTCCCGCCCGCCATGCGTCGACGCGCTATCCCGGCAAGCCGCTGGTCGAGCTGCGCGGCGCGACCGGCGAGGGGCTGTCGCTGATCCGCCGCAGCTGGGAGGCGGCGCGGGCCGTCCGGGGCATCGACCGGGTGATCGTCGCCACCGATGACGAGCGCATCCGTGCCCATGCCGAGGGATTCGGGGCCGAGGTCGCCATGACCTCGACCGGCGCCCGCAACGGCACCGAGCGTTGCGCCGAGGCGGTGGCCAATCTGGGCCTTGCGCCCGAGATCGTGGTGAACCTGCAAGGCGACGCGCCGCTGACCCCCGCCTGGTTCGTCGAGGAACTGGTCGCCGGGCTGCGCGCCGATCCGGGCGCGGACGTGGCCACGCCGGTCTTGCGCTGTTCCGGCGCCATGCGCTCGGACCTGATCGCCGACCGGGTGGCGGGGCGCGTCGGCGGCACCACCGCCGTCTTCGGCCACGACCGGCGGGCGCTGTATTTCTCCAAGGAAGTGATCCCCTATGCCGCGGCGGATTTCGGCCCCAGCGAGCCGACGCCGGTCTTTCACCATGTCGGCGTCTATGCCTATCGCCCGGCGGCGCTGGCCGAATACCCGAACTGGGACGAGGGCCGGCTGGAGGCGCTGGAGGGGCTGGAGCAGCTGCGCTTCCTGGAGCGCGGCCGCCGCATCCTTTGCGTCGAGGTCGAGGCGAAGGGCCGCGAGTTCTGGGAGCTGAACAACCCCTCGGACGTGCCCAAGCTGGAAGCGATGATGAGCCGCATGGGCATCGCCTGATGCCCGAAGGCGGGCTGCCTTCGATCAGCATCATCGTCGTCTCGCGCCACCGGCCGCAGGCGCTAGCCCGCTGCCTTGCCTCGCTGGCGGGCCAGGTCCATGCCGATTTCGAGCTGGTGCTGGTGGCCGACCCCGCCGCCGTCGGCATCTGCCCGGAGCTGCCGGCGAAACGGCTGGCCTTCGACCAGGCCAATATCTCGGCGGCGCGCAACGAGGGGCTGGCGCTGGCGGCGGGCGAGGTGGTGCTGTTCATCGACGACGACGCGCTGGCCGAGCCGGGCTGGGCCGGGGCGCTGGCCGCGCCCTTTGCCGATCCGCGCGTCATTGCCGCCACCGGCTTTACCCGCGGGCCCGACGGGCTGCGCTGGCAGGTCCGGGCCGAGCGGATCACGCCTTCGGGCGAAACCCTGCCGCTGCATGTCGCCGAAACCGCGCTGCTTGCGCCCGAGAACGGCTGCCCGGTCAGCACCATCGGCACCAATTCCGGCTTTCGCCGCGCCGCGCTGCTTGAGATCGGCGGCTTCGACCCGGCCTTCGCCTATTACCTGGACGAAAGCGACGTGAACCTGCGCATGGCGGCGCGGTTTCCGCAGGGGCTGACGGCGGTGGTCCCGGCGGCGCAGGTGATCCATGGCGCCGCCCCCGGCGCCGGCCGGGGCGAGGCCGGGGTGCCGCGGGATCTGACCGCCATCGGCCGTTCCGCCGCGATCTTTGCCGCGCGGCACGGCGGCGATGCGGGCTGGCTGCGCGAAGGCCAGCGCCGGCGCCTCCTGCGGTACATGGTGGCCGGCCGGCTCGACCCTTTCGCCATCGCGCCGATCCTGGCGACGCTGGACCGCGGCCTGGCCCTGGGCCGGGGGCAGATGCCCGCCCTGCCGGTCTGGAACCGGCCGCCGCCGCCGCCGTTTCGGCCGCTGCCGCGCCGGGCGCCGGCCGGCGAGCCGCTTTTCCTTGCCGGCTGGCATTGGCAGGCGCGCAGCCTGCGCGCCCGCGCGGCGCGGGCCGTGGCCCAGGGGCGGCCGACCGGATTGCTGCTGCTGACCCCCAGCTTCCTGCCGCATCGACTGACCCTTGCCGCCGGCGGCTGGTGGGAGCAATGGGGCGGCCTTTGGGGCGCCTCGCAGCCCGAAGACCCGCCCGTCATATTTCTGAGCAAGAATGCGCGCATTTTGCGCGAGCGAGGAAATTTGCCTAGACGGCGGAGCGAGATCAGCGGAAAGTCGCCGCAAAACGCAAAAATTGAATCGCTTTGATATTTTAAAGGAACGACTGTGCCCGCCAGGCGCTTGTTGCGCAGGCGCCCGCAAAAAGGGATAAATACCCTGCGTCGGTGCAGAAATCAGGAGACCGAATTCATGACTCGCAAAGTCACCAAGGCCATCTTTCCCGTGGCTGGACTGGGCACCCGCTTTCTTCCCGCCACCAAGAGCATTCCCAAGGAGATCATGACCTTGGTGGATCGACCGCTGATCCAATACGCCATCGACGAGGCGCGGGCGGCGGGGATCGAGGAGTTCATCTTCGTCACCTCGCGCGGCAAGGGCGCGCTGGAGGATTACTTCGATCACGCGCACGAGCTCGAATCGAGCCTGAAGAAATCCGGCAAGACCGAATTGCTGGACATCCTGCGTTCCACCAACATGGAATCGGGCGCCATCGCCTATGTCCGGCAGCACAAGGCGCTTGGCCTCGGCCATGCGGTCTGGTGTGCCCGCCGCCTGGTCGGCGACGAGCCCTTTGCGGTCATCCTGACCGACGACGTGATCATGGGCGAGCCGCCCTGCCTTCAGCAGATGATCGAGGCCTATCAGGAAACCGGCGGCAGCATGGTCGCCACCATGGAAGTGGCGCCCGAAAGAACCAAGGCCTATGGCGTGCTGGACGTGGCCGAGGACATGGGCGCCATCGTCCGCGCCCGGGGCATGGTGGAAAAGCCCAAGGACAATCCGCCCTCGAACCTTGCGGTGATCGGCCGCTACATCCTGGCGCCCTCGGTGCTCAACAATCTCAACAAGCTCAAGCAGGGCTCTGGCGGAGAGATCCAGCTGACCGACGCCATCGCCGACGAGATCGCCGAGGGCCGCGACGTGTTCGGCCTGCGCTTCCGCGGCCAGCGGTTCGACTGCGGCTCCAAGGCCGGCTTCCTGCAAGCGACCGTGGCCTTCGGCCTGGCGCGCGACGATCTCAAGGGTGAATTTGCGGACTATCTTTCCGACGTCCTGGCAATGCGCAAGGCGGCGGAATAAGCAGCATGACGAACAAGGTTCTGGTGACCGGCGGCGCGGGTTATATCGGCTCGCACGCCTGCAAGGCATTGCGCGCGGCGGGCTTCGAGCCCGTGACTTATGACAATCTCTGCACCGGCTGGCGACAGGCGGTGAAATTCGGCCCCTTCGAGCAGGGCGACCTCATGGACCGGGCCCGGCTGGACGAGGTCTTTGCCCGCCACAAGCCCGTCGCGGTGATGCATTTCGCCGCGCTGAGCCAGGTGGGCGAGGCGATGCGCGAGCCGGGCAAGTATTGGCGCGGCAATGTCAGCGCCTCGCTGAACCTGATCGAGGCGACGCTGGCGGCGGGGGTGCGGAACTTCGTTTTCAGCTCGACCTGCGCCACCTATGGCGACCATGACGGCGTGGTGCTGGACGAGGCGACCCCCCAGACGCCGCTGAACGCCTATGGCGCCTCCAAGCGCGCCATCGAGGACATGCTGAAGGATTTCGGCGCCTCGGACGGGCTGCGTTCGGTGATCTTCCGCTATTTCAACGTGGCCGGTGCCGACCCGGATTCCGAGGTGGGCGAGTTCCACCAGCCCGAGACGCATCTGATCCCGCTGATCCTCGATGCCATCGACGGCAAGCGCGCGGCGCTGACCATCCACGGCACCGATTACCCGACGCCGGACGGCACCTGCATCCGCGACTATGTGCATGTCATGGACCTGGTCGATGCGCATGTGCTGGGGCTGCAATACCTGCTGGACGGCAAGGTGGCCGATGGCGGGCAGGAGGTGTTTTGCCTAGGCACCGGCAACGGCTTTTCCGTGCGCGAGGTGATCGACCATTCCCGGCATGTCACCAACCGCCCGGTGCCGCTGACCGAGGGGCCGCGCCGTGGCGGCGATGCGGTCAAGCTGGTTTCGGGCAGCGAGAAGGCGGTCTCGGTGCTGGGCTGGAACCCGGCGCGCTCGACCCTGCCGCAGATGATCGGCGATGCCTGGCGCTGGCACCAGAACGGCGGATATGAGGCCTGATCCGGCGGTCCTGCTGGATGTCTCGCGGCTGATCTCGCGGCTTGGCGGCGGCCCGGCGACGGGCATCGACCGGGTCGAGGCGGAATGGCTGGCCCATCTGCAGGACCGGCCGCATCTGCTGCTGTGCCGGGTGCGGCGCGGGCAGCTGCTGTTGCCGCCCCAGGCCGGGGCGGCGATCCTGCGCTGGCTGGGCGGCGCGCTGGACGAGCTGCCGCCGCCGGACCTGCTGGACCGGCTGCGCGGCCGCCGCACCCTGGCCGCGCGGGCCGAGGCGGCGCTGCGGCGGATGGCCTTGGCGCGGGCCGGCCGCGAGGGGCGGGGCCTGGGCCGCGCGGCGCAGGCGCGCCTGGGGCAGGGCGTCTACGTCAACGTCGGCCATGCCAACCTGCAACCGGGGCTTTTGGCGAACCTGCGTCCCCTGCCGCGGGCGGTGCTGATCCATGACACCATCCCGCTCGACCATCCTGAATTCACCCGCGCCGGCCAGGCCGACAGGTTCCGCGACCGCTTCACCGCCGCGCTGGGGCAGTCAGAGCTGATCCTGACCGTCTCGGTCGCCACCCGCGCCGATGTGCTGCGCTGGCGCGGGCGGCTGGGGCTGCCGGGCCATGCGCCGGTCGTCGCCGCGCCCATCGGCACGCGGCTGGCCGCGCCCGATCCCTCCGGGCTGCCGGCCGGCCTGGACCTGGCGCGCCCCTTCTTCGTCACCCTGGGCACCATCGAGCCGCGCAAGAACCACGCCCTGCTGCTGGATGCCTGGCAGATGCTGGAGCGCGGGCCGGAACCGCCGCAGCTCTTCGTCATCGGCCGCCGCGGCTGGGAGAACCGCGAGGTCTTTGCCCGGCTCGACCGCCTGCCGCCGGGCGGGCCGGTGCGCGAACTTTCCGGCCTGGACGATGGCGCGGTGGCGGCGCTGCTGGGCCGCAGCCACGGGTTGCTGATGCCCAGCCGGGCCGAGGGCTTCGGCCTGCCGCTGACCGAGGCGGCCCGGCGCGGCGTCCCGGTCCTGGCCACGCCCCTGCCGGCGGCGCGCGAGATGCTGGGCGATTACGCGACCTGGCTGTCACCCGACGCCCCGGCCGACTGGGCGGCCGAGATCGCGCGGCTGGCGGCCGCCCCGCCGCTGCGGCGGCCGGCCTTGCCGGTGCCGGCCTGGCAAGGGCATTTTGCGTATTTCTATGCGACGCTGCGTGAAATATTGTGCAGCCCGGATGTGGCGGCTATGTGACGGGGTGTAAAAGGTAAAAGAGGCCCCCGTGCCGCGCCCGTTCAGGATTTTTCGGCGTAAGCTGATGCTGCGCGCCCGCCGTCAATGGCTTTTGGCGCGTGCCATGCGCCGTCGCCGGCAGCTGCATCCGGTCTGGGACCGCACCGCCCGAATCGCGCCCGGCGACATCCTGCTGTTCACGACCATGCGCAACGAGGCGCCGCGCCTGCCCTGGTTTCTGGACTATTACCGGGCGATGGGCGTGCGGCACTTCCTGGTGGTGGACAATGGCTCGCAGGACGGCGGACGCGAATACCTGGGCGAGCAGCGGGACGTCTCGGTCTGGCTGACCCATGCCAGCTACAAGGCTGCGCGCTTCGGCATGGACTGGATGAACTGGCTCTTGCACCGCCATGGCGCGGGGCATTGGTGCCTGACGGTCGATCCCGACGAGTTCCTGGTCTATCCCCATCACGACACCCGGCCCCTGCAGGCGCTGACCGACTGGCTGGACGCCAGCAATATCCGCGCCTTTTCGGCCATGCTCCTGGACATGTATCCCCAAGGCTCGCTGGCCGCCGAGCCTTACCGTGCCGGACAGGATCCGTTCCGCATCGCGCGCTGGTTCGACCCGGCCAATTACGTCATCCGCAAGAACGGCGAATACGGCAACCTGTGGATCCAGGGCGGGCCGCGGGCGCGGGCCTTCTTTGCCGAGGATCCCGAAAGCGCCCCGGCGCTGAACAAGATCCCGCTGGTGCGCTGGCAGCGCGGGCTGGCCTATGTCAGTTCGACCCATATGCTGCTGCCGCGCTCGCTGAACCTGGTCTATGACCAGGACGGCGGCGAAAGGGCCTCGGGTTGCGTCTTGCATGCCAAGTTCCTCTCCAGCTTCGCCGAGAAATCCGCCGAGGAGCTGACCCGGCGCCAGCATTACGCCGACAGCCAGGAATACCTAGCCTATCACGCCGGGCTGTGCGACGACCCGGATTTCTGGTGCGAGCAATCCTGCGAATTGCGGGACTGGCGCCAGCTCGAGGATCTGGGACTGATCTCCAAGGGGAACTGGGCATGAGCGATGCGCCGGTGCGGCTGGGCGTGGTCATGCTGTGCCACGAGGAACTGTCCATCGCCGCCCGCATGGCGCGGGTCTGGGCCGAGGGCGGGGCGGCGGTCGCGGTCCATGTCGATGCCAAGGCGTCGGCGGATGCGGTTCGCGCCATGCGCGCCGGGCTGGCCGACCTGCCGAAGGTGCTGTTCAGCCCGCGCCACCCCTGCGAATGGGGCACCTTCAGCCTGGTGCGGGCCACGCAGGACGCGGCCGCGCTGCTGCTGGACCGCTTCGAGGACGTGACGCATGTGCTGGTCGTCTCGGGCGCCTGCCTGCCCCTGCGCCCGGTGGCGGATCTTTGCGCCTACCTGGCGTCGCATCCGGGCCGCGACTTCATCGAAAGCGTGACCGCCGCGGATGTCGGCTGGACCGTCGGTGGGCTGAACGAGGAACGCTTCACCCTGCATTTCCCGTTTTCGTGGCGGCGCCGGCACAAGCTTTTCGACCGCTATGTCGCCTTGCAGCGCCGGCTGGGCTACAAGCGCCGCATTCCGCAGGGGCTGGTGCCGCATCTGGGGTCGCAATGGTGGTGCCTGACGCGGGCCACGCTGGGCGCGATCCTGAACGATCCGCGCCGGGCCGAGTTCGACCGCTATTTCAGCCGGGTCTGGATCCCGGACGAAAGCTATTTCCAGACCCTGGCCCGGCGCCATTCGCCGAATATCGAAAGCCGGTCGCTGACGCTGGCCCGGTTCGACGACCAGGGCAAGCCCTATATCTTCTACGACGACCATCTGGAGCTTTTGCAGCAGTCCCGCTGCTTTGTCGCGCGCAAGATCTGGCGGGGCGCCGAGCGGCTTTATCGGCATTTCCCGCAAGGCGATGCCGCGCCGCCACCGGCCGCCGAGCCGCGGCCCGAGCGGGTCGAGCGCATCATCCGGCAGGCTGTGGCGCGCCGCCGGCTTGGCCGGCCGGGGCTTTACATGCAAAGCCGCTTTCCGCTGAAGGACCGCGAGAACGGCAAGACCGCCGCGCCCTATGCCCTGCTCCAGGGCTTCACCGACCTCTTTCCCGACTTCGAGCCCTGGCTGGCCGACCGCATCGACGCCGATGTGCATGGCCATGTCTTCGCCGTGCATGGCGTCGAGTTCGCCGGCCGCAAGCCGCTGGGGCCCGGGGCGCTGCCCGACAGCGCCGGGCTGCGCGACCTGGATCAGCGCGGCTTTTTGGCCAACCTGATCCGCAGTTCGCGGCGGATGCAGGCCTGGCAGTTCAGCCCGCGCGACCGGCAGGAGATGAACTGGTTCCTGGCCACCGATCCCAATGCGCGCATCTTTGTCGTCACCGGCGCCTGGGCGGTGCCGCTTTTGCATTCCGGCATGCCCTTCGACGACATCCGCCGCGTCGCCGCCATCCTGCAACGCACCGAACTGGCGCAGATCGAGGTGCTGAACTCGGTCTGGCTCAAGGCGCGCACGCGGGTCTGGGATCTGGGCGATGCCTGCGCCCGGCCCGCGGCCGTGCTGGGCGACATCCTGCAGGGGCTGGGTGGCGATCCCGCCGCCGCCGCCGACCTGCCCCGGATGCGCGATGTCACCGGCATGGGGCGGTTCCTGCAACGGTTGCGCAATGCCGGGCTGCATCCGCAACTGATGGGCGATTTCCCCGCCGCCGATCCCGACCACATCCCCGGCCAAGGAATCCCCGCGCCATGACCCAGCCCTTCCGCAGCTTCGTCATCTTTGCCGAGATGCGCACCGGCTCGAACCTGCTCGAGGCGACGCTGAACGCCATCAAGCGCGTCACCTGTTTCGGCGAGGCCTTCAACCCCTACATGATGGGTTGGCCCGACAAGGAAGAGCTCAAGGGCATCACCATGGCCGAGCGCGAGGCCGATCCGCACCGGCTGCTGGCGGCGATCTTCGACAAGCCGAACCACCTGCCGGGATTCCGCTATTTCCACGACCACGACCCGCGCGTCTTCGATGCCATCATCGAGGACCGGTCCTGCGCCAAGATCGTGCTGACCCGCAACCCGGTGGACAGCTATGTCTCGACCGCGCTGGCGCGCGCCACCAACCAGTGGAAGCTGAACGAGACCGAGACGCCGATCCCCGCCGCCGTGCGCTTCGACGGCGCCGAGTTCCGCCAGGCGGTGGGCGAGATCGAGGCGTTCCAGCTGAAGGTCATGCACCGGCTGCAGGTGACCGGCCAGGCCGCCTTCTGGCTGGGCTACGAGGATCTGCGCGATGCCGAGGTCATGACCGGCCTGTTGCATTGGCTGGGCCGCACCGATCTGGAGCGGGTCGAGCCGGCCAACGATCAAGTGCCGCAAAACCCGCGCGAACTGTCAAAGAAGGTCGAGAATTTCGACGAGATGCAGGCGGAACTGGCGCGGCTCGACCCGTTCATGCTGCGCCGCATCCCGAATTTCGAGCCCCGCCGCGGCCCGGCCGTGCCTTCCTTCCTGGGGGCCGAGGCGGGCAGCGGGCTGATCTTCATGCCGGTCAAGGGCGGGCCGACCGGCTTGGTCGCGGGCTGGCTGCGGCGGATGGGCGAGGTTGCGGGCGATTTCAACCAGGCCAGCCTGCGGCAATGGAAGCGCCGGCATGCCGGCCATCGCAGCTTCACCGTGCTGCGTCACCCGCTGCCGCGGGCCTGGAAGGCGTTCCAATCGCTGCTCGGCGGCAGGAATGCCGAATTGCGCGACCTGATGCGCCGCATTCACCGCGTGCCCCTGCCGCCGGATCAGGAACTGGCCGCGCTGGAGCAGGGCCGCAAGGCGGAACTGTTCGCGGCCTTCCTGGAGTTCCTGCGCCGCAACCTGAACGGTCAGACCACGCTGCCAACCTATCCCGGCTGGGCCAGCCAGTCCGAGGTGCTGGCCGGCTTCGCGCGTTTCGGCGCCCCAGACATGGTGCTGCGCGAGGCGGAACTGCCGCACGATCTGTCCTGGCTTGCCGCCAGCGCCGGGATCGGGGCACCGGCCGACCCGCCGCGGGCCGAGCCCTTCCCGGATTTCCTGGACGACCAGGAACTGCGTGCCGCGGCGAAAAGGGCCTATCTGCGCGATTACGTCGCCTTCGGCTTCGCTGACCGGCCCTAGCCCTGCCTAGCCCTGCGGGGTCATGGCTTTGCGCTGGCGGTTGCGCTCCAGCCCCAGCTGCCGCTCGCGCCAGATGATCAGGATGCCGGCGGTGATGACCAGCGCGGCGCCCGCCAGCATCACCAGCGTCGGCGCCTCGTCGAAGACGAACCAGCCGATCAGCAGCGCCAGCAGCATCGAGGCATATTCAAAGGGCGCCACCAGCGAGGCATCGGCATAGCGATAGGCCGAGGTCAGCAGGATCTGCCCCAGCCCGCCCAGCAGCCCGATCATGACCAGCAGCGCCGCGGTTTCGGCATCGGGCATCACCCAGCCGAAAGGCACCGTCAGCAGTCCCAGCAGCGTCGATGTGACCGAGAACCAGAACACGATGGCCGAGGTGCGTTCCTCCTGCACCAGCTTGCGCACGAAGATCTGCGCCAGCGCCGTGCAGGCGGCGCCCGACAGCGTGACCATGGCGCCCAGGCTTTCCTTGTAGCCCATGGCGGCGCCGAAGCTCAGCCGCGGCGACAGCACGATCACCACGCCGACCAGCCCCAGCACCACCATGGACAGGCGGAACAGCCGCACGTCCTCGCCCAGGAACATGGCGGCGAAGATCACCGTCAGCAGCGGCGCGGCATAGCCGATGGCCGTGACCTCGGGGAAAGGCAGCAGGGCCAGCGCCCAGAAGCCCAGCCCCATGGCGGCGGTGCCGATCACGCCGCGATAGAAATGCCCCATCGGGCGAAAGGTTCTGAGGCCGACGCCCAGTTCGTGCCGGAATGCCAGCCAGACCAGGATGACCGGGATGGCGAAAAGCGAACGGAAGAAGACCTGCTGGCCCGGCGGCACGCCCAGGCCGCCCTCGGCGGTCGCCTTGACGATCGAGGCCATGATGGTGAACACCAGCACGCTGAGGCATTTCAGCAGGATGCCGCGCAGCGGGCTTGGGGGCGTCTGGATCATGGCAATCGCTCGCATGCCCAGCGTGCCGCGTCGGCGACGGCCGGGTCGGGGTCATCGGCCAATGCTTCGGCCAGCGGACGCAGATGTGCAAGCCCCGAATTGCCGATGGCGTAAAGCACGTTCCTGACCATGCGGTCGCGCCCGATGCGCTTGATCGGGCTGCCCGAGAAATGCTCGCGGAACCCCGCGTCGTCCAGTTGCGCCAGTTCCGCCAGCGCCGGCGCGCCATGGGGGCCGTGATAGCGCAGCTCGGTCGCTGCCTGTGCGAACTTGTTCCAGGGGCAGGCGGCCAGGCAATCGTCGCAGCCATAGATGCGATTGCCCAGCATCGGCCGCAGCTCGGGATCGACCGGCCCCTTGTGCTCGATGGTCAGGTAAGAGATGCAGCGCCGCGCGTCCAGCTGATAGGGCGCCGGAAAGGCCCCGGTCGGGCAGGCGTCGAGGCAGGCCCGGCACGAGCCGCAATGCGAGCGTTCCGCAGCGTCCTTGGGCAGCTCCAGCGTGGTAAAGATCGCGCCCAGGAAGAACCAGCTGCCCAGCTCCCGCGACAGCAGGTTGGTGTGCTTGCCCTGCCAGCCCAGTCCCGCCGCCTGCGCCAGCGGCTTTTCCATCACCGGGGCGGTGTCGACAAAGACCTTGATCTCGCAGCCGGTCAGCCCGACCAGCCAGCCGCCCAGGCGCTTCAGCCGCTTCTTGACCAGGTCGTGATAATCCTTGCCATGGGCATAGACGCTGACCGTGCCGCGATCCTTGTGGCGGACGGCCTCCATCGGGTCGTGCTCGGGCGTGTAGAGCTCGGCCAGCATGACGACCGAGCGCGCCTCGGGCCACAGGCTTGCGGGCGAGGCGCGCCAATGCGCCCGCTCGGCCATCCAGCCCATCTGGCCATGCCGGCCTTCGGCCAGGAAGGCGGCCAGCCGCTCGGGCAGTTGCGGGTTCGCGTCGGGGGCGCAAATGCCAAGGGCCGAGAAACCCTCGGCCCGCGCCTGCTGTTCCAGCCGCAAACGGATCTCCGCCGGGTCGGTCGGTCTGTCGGTCGGCCTAGAAGTCGAGCAGCGCATAATGCGGCGCCGGGTGAACGCCCGGCAGGTGGTCGGCCAGCAGGCTGCGGAAGGCGGGCCGCGACTTGATCTTGGCATACCATTCCTGCACCTCGGCCGAATGGGTCCAGTCCACGTCCGAGATGTAGTCGAGGCAGGACAGATGCGCCGCGGCGGCGAAATCGGCCAGCGTCATCACGTCGCCAGCCAGCCAGCGGCGATGTTCGAGCAGGCTTTTCATGTAGTCCAGGTGATAGCGGATCGCCGAAAGCCCGGCCTTGACGGTGCGCGAATCCGGATAGCCCAGGCGCATCACCTTCTTCCAGACCCGCTCGTTCATCACCGGCCGCGTCACCTCGGCGTTGAACTTGTCGTCGAACCACGCGCAAAGCCGGCGCACCTCGTAGCGTTCGGCCGGCAGCGCCGGCATCAGCGAGGGCTGCGGCTGGATCTCGTCCAGGTATTCGCAGATCGCCTGGCTTTCGGCCAGAAGCCGGCCATCCATGCGCAGCACCGGCAGCTTGCCGGCGGGGTTGCGGCGCATGATTTCCGAGCCCGGCTCCCAGAAACGATCCTCGACCAGCTCGACCTCGATGCGCTTTTCGGCCAGCACCAGCCGGACCTTGCGGCAAAAGGGCGACAGGGCGACATGGTAAAGGCGAATCGTGGAACTGGGCGAGGAAGTATTCATCAGGGGAAAACCGGTTCGTTCTCGGGTCTTCGGTTGATACGCCCAGGGGCGCGCGGTTTCAACCGCGATGCGCGGGCAGGGCGCGGATCAGCGCCCAAGCCCTAGGCAGGAATCGCGGCCATCCGCCCGGATCGTCTCGGCGCCGCTGACGATCGAGCGGGTGCGGGCCGAGCCGGTCTGCGGGTTGCGCGTGCGCGGCGCGGGCAGGATCGAGGCCAGCGCCGCCGCCTGTCGCAGGCTCAGCTTGTCGGGCGTGGTCTTGAAGTAATACTCCGAGGCCGCCTTGATGCCGAAGACGCCGCGGCCGAATTCGGCGATGTTCAGATAGACCTCGACGATGCGGCGCTTGGACCACAGCGCCTCGATCATCGGGGTATAGGCCGTCTCCATCACCTTGCGCGGCCAGCTGCGCCCCTGCCACAGGAAGACGTTCTTCGCCGTCTGCTGGGTGATGGTCGAGGCGCCGCGCGACGAGCCCGAGGCGATGACCCGGCGGATCTCGACCATGTCGAAGCCCCAGTGGTTGCAGAAATTCGCATCCTCGGCCGCGACCACGGCGCGGACCATATGCGGCGAGACCTGGTCCAGGCCCACCCATTCGCGCGAGGCCCGGCCGGGAAATTCGCGCTGGCCCTGGATGATGGTCCAGGTGGTCGGCGGGTTGACGAAGGAAAACAGGAAGACCAGCACGAACATCAGCGCCAGCAGCCGCGCCCCGATCCAGCGCAGCCAGGACCACAGCCACAGCGCCAGGCGCCGCAGGGGCCGCCAGCCGCGCAGGCCGCGGCGCCGGCGCGGCATCGGCGCCTCGGGATTGTCGTCAAGGGTGTCCATGCGGTGGGGCATGGCGGCGTCCTGTCACGCCCATGCCCCTTGCGTCAAGCGTCAGGCCGAGGGCGAGGGGTCCGATCCTTCCGCCGCCGCCGCCCCCGAGGCAGGCCGGTCCACATGCGGCATGCCGAGCGCCGAGCCCAGCCTGCCGCCGGCGAAGGCCTCGCGCAGGCGCGCCTCCTCGGCCTCGGGCAGCGAGCTTTGCAGCACCCGGCCCCTCAGGTGGAAGCCTTCCAGCCGCGCCAGCACCTTGTCGGCGGTCATCTTGCGCACCAGGATGAATACCGCCGAGCCGCCGGGCGGGATGGATTGGCCAAGCTCACGCATGAAATCGTCGTTGATGCCGATGTCGGACAGCGTGCCGGCGATGGCGCCCGCGCCCGCGCCCACCGCGGCGCCGATCAGCGGATTGAGGAAGATCAGCCCGACCAGCGTGCCCCAGAAGCCGCCGCCAAGCGCGCCCGCCGCGGTCAGGTTCACGGCCTGGTGCAGCTGGATGTCCTCGGCCGAGGGGCGGGTGACGACCACGGCGTCCTCGAGCTCGATCAGATATTCCTTCTGCATCTTGACCAGTTCGGTGCGCAGCTCGAAGCCGGTCGCCTCGTCGTCGAAGGCGATGACAAGCAGGTCGGACATGGCGGAAATCCCCTCTTGGCTCATGACGGCGGGCTAACGCCCCGCCCGCGCCGCGGGTTCCTTGCTGCGGCACAGGGTCGCGGCCCGGCCGGGGGACACTGGCCTGTTTCTCCCTTGGCCAAATATCCTCGGGGGTCCGGGGGCAGACAGCCCCCGGCGGCGGATCGCCCAGGCGCGACCCTATTCGCCGCGCGGAAAGCGCTTGGCCTCCTCCAGCACGTTCAGGTCCATGTGGTTGCGCATGTAGCGTTCGGATGCCTGCATCAGCGGTTGGTGGTCCCAGGGGAAATAGGCGCCGTTGCGCAGCGCCTCGTAGACCACCCAGCGCCGGGCCTGACTTTCGCGCACCTCGGCGTCATAGGCGGCCAGATCCCAGCGTTCGGCCGCCATGTCCCGCATCCGCGCCAGTACCCCGGCCGCCGCCGGATCGGTCGCCCGGTTCACCCGCTCGTCCGGGTCTTCGGCGAGATTGTAGAGCATTTCGGGATCGGCCGTGCAGGCGACGTATTTCCAGTCGCCGTCGCGCAGGCAGACCAGCGGCGCGATGCTGCCCTCGGCCGCGTATTCCATCGCCACCGGCCCGCGCCCCTCGGCGCCCTGCGCCAGCGAGCGCCCGTCGGTCCAGGGCGCGACCTCGGCCATCGAGATGCCGGCAAGCTCGCAAAGCGTCGGCAGCACGTCGATGGTCGAGACCGGCACCTCCACCCGCCCCGGCGCCATGCCCGGCGCCGCGATCATCAGGGGCACCCGCGCCGAGCCCTCGAAGAAGTTCATCTTGAACCACAGCCCGCGGCCGCCCAGCATCTCGCCATGGTCCGACAGGAAGACCACGATCGCCTCCTGCCGGGTGCGCTCCAGCACGTCCAGGATCTCGCCCAGCTTGTCGTCGACATAGGAGATATTGGCGAAATAGCCCTGCCGGGCGCGGCGGATGTGGTCCGGCGTGATGTCGAAGGCCCGCCAGTCGCAGGCATCCATCAGCCGCTGCGAATGCGGGTCCATCCGGTCATAGGGAATGGCCTCGGGCGGCTCCAGTTCGGGGATGCCCTCGTAGAGATCCCAATACTTGCGCCGGGCGACGAAAGGGTCGTGCGGATGGGTGAAGCTGACCGTCAGGCACCAGGGCCGCTCGTCGCCGCCGCGCGCCAGGTCGTAGAGCTTGCGGGTGGCGTGATAGGCGACCTCGTCGTCATATTCATACTGGTTGGTGATCTCGGCCACGCCGGCGCCGGTCACGGAACCCAGGTTGTGATACCACCAGTCGATGCGTTCGCCGGGGCGGCGATAATCCGGGGTCCAGCCGAAATCGGCCGGATAGATGTCGGTGGTCAGCCGCTCCTCGAAACCGTGCAGCTGGTCGGGGCCGACGAAATGCATCTTGCCCGACAGGCAGGTGTGATAGCCCGCCCGGCGCAGGTGATGGGCATAGGTCGGGATGTCCGAGCAGAACTCGGCCGCATTGTCATAGACCCGCGTGCGGCGCGGCAGCTGCCCGGACATGAAGCTGGCGCGGCCGGGCGCGCAGAGCGGGCTGCCGGTATAGGCGCTGGCATAGCGGGTCGACCGCTCCGCCAGCGACCGCAGATGCGGCACATGCAGGAACTCGGCCGGGCCGTCGGGGAACAGCACCCCCGACAGCTGGTCGGCCATCACGATCAGGATATTGGGTCGTTGCAATTACTTCACCGATGCCATGACTGCTTCCGCGCCGGGTTTTCCATCCAGCGTGGTCACGCCGTCAAGCCATGCCGCCACCGCATCCGGGTTCTCGGCGATCCAGCCCTTGGCGGCCTGGGCCGCATCCATGCCCTCGTCCAGGATCCTGCCCATCAGCAGGTTCTCCATCTCCACGGTAAAGACCAGCTGGCCGAACAGCTTCGCGGCGTTGGGGCAGGCGGCGACCCATTCCTTGCGGGCCAGCGTGTGCACGGTGGCGCCGCCGAAATCGGGACCGAACTCCGCATCGCCGCCCGACAGATAGGTGATGTCCAGCTTGACGTTCATCGGGTGCGGCGCCCAGGCCAGGAAGACCGAGGGCAGGCCGGCCGCATCGTTGCGCGCCACTTGGGCCAGCATGCCCTGTTCGCTCGATTCGACCAGTTCCCAATCGCCGAGGCCGAACTTGTCCGCCTCGATCATGCCCTGGATGGTCTGGTTTGCCGGCGCGCCGGGCTCGATGCCATAGATCTTGCCCTGGAAGGCGTCCTTGTGCGCGTCGAGATCGGCGAAATCCTTGACGCCGAGGTCGGCGGCCGCATCGGTGACGGCCAGGGTGAACTTGGCGCCGGTCAGATTCTGCACCAACTCCTCGGTCTGGCCCGAGGCGTCCAGGTCGTCGCGGAATTTCTGCTGCGCGGGCATCCAGTTGCCCAGGAAGATATCGGTATCGCCGTTCTTGAGCGCCTCGTAGCCGACCGGCACCGACAGGGTGCGCACGTCCGGCCGGTAGCCCAGCCCTTGCAGCAGGGCGGTGGCGACGCCGTTCGTCGCGGTGATGTCTGTCCAGCCCGGATCCGAGAAGCGGACGGTGCCGCAGCTGGCGGGTTCGTCCGCCAGCGCGGGCGCGGCGGCGACGAGGGCAAGGACGAGGGGTGACAGCGGGGCGGTTCTGGACATGGTCGGACCTCCGGTTTCATGCCGCGTCGTGTCACGGCTTCATGCGCCATCAGCCCACAGGCGGGATGCGGGATCAAGAGCTGATGCCGGCCCGCTTGCCGGGGATTTCCCGCGATGCGGCGATCCCGGCCTTGACGAGGCGGGCCGGCTCGATCAATGGTGACGCCGTTCGGGGCCTGTAGCTCAATGGTCAGAGCAGGGCGCTCATAACGCCTTGGTTGGGGGTTCGAGTCCCTCCGGGCCTACCACGAACTTTGTAGAGCGTTGAAATCAAACGGATTTACGTCCGGTTTACAGCCGCCATGGGCCGGTTTACTTCGTTCTGTTCTTGTTCCGTGCCCAGAACGAGCCGCTTCATCTCCGCCGCCTGGGTGTATCTCTGGGCTTCCGCAAGCGTCTTGTGACCGCCCCAGGCCATGATCGCGTGAGCCGATCCTCCGCATTCCGCGATCATCGTCAGCCTGGCCTTCCGCAGCCCGTGAGCGGTGCGGTTCTCCAGGCCTGCATCCCGCGCGGCGTCGTTTATCACGTTCCCCAGGCCCTTGATGCTGCGGGCACGCCCCGTCTCCGTCTGCAGGAATGTCATATCCCCGGCGAGCGCCGCGACGGCCTCTCGGACAGCCTTGCGCTCGCGGTCCCAGCCCTTCGCGTAATCGGGAAGCGGCGATGTCCATGGCACATGCGCCCGCCCGCCCGTCTTGCTTTGCTTGAAGACCAGCAGTCCATCGCGCCCGACATGTTGGCGACCGATCGCTACCGCATCCACGGTGCGCGCCGCGGTCCAGAACACCAACTCGAAACAGGCGCGTTGCACGGTGCCGATTGCCCATCGGTCGCGGAACTTTTCCACGTCGTCAGCTGACCATGCGGCATAGCCATCAGTTTTGATGCTGATCTTTCGGATGCCGGCTGATGGGTCCGACTTCATCAGGGTCCGATCCTTCGCCGTCTTGCAGATGAGTCGCCAGACCTTCAGCCGCGCATTGGCGCGCCGGGGCTCAAGCTTGGCGAGGTCTGCGGTGATGTGATGCTCCCGCAAGCCGGCGGCTGGGGCTGTCCCATACTCTTTTCGAATCGCATCCGCCTCGCGCCTGACCTCGTGCTTGTAGACTGCGGAAAATGCCCGGACATGGGCCGATCCCAGCATCATGGTGATGGCTGCGGCTATGGTCCCATTCGGGTCGGCCGGCTGGGGCTTGCCCTTTATGGCGTCAGCCGCCGCCCATGCGGCTATGAAATCGGGATGCGATTCCGGGATGTCGTCGGGCAGCTTCGTTCGCGTCGGTCTATGCCAGCGATAGACCTTGCCGCCTTTTTTCACCCTGTGCACACGAGGAAGCATCACGTCCCGAAAATTTTGTCGCACCTGCTGACCTCGTCATCATCGACCTCCCCCTCAACAGGAAGGCCGGACGCGTATTCGTCAAGCGTTATGCGATCATAGAGCCGCTTTCCCCCCAGCATCCGGCGGGGTAGGCCGAGGCCGCGCAGCGTGGTCTCGCTGATCCCGAGGTAATGCGCAGCCTCGGGCGCCGGCAGCAGGCGCGGCGCGAAAGCTGGTTCGTGCTTACCCATCCTATCCCTCCTTCTCGCGCGCCTCACGGACGACCCCTGTGCACAGGTCCACGCACTCGTCGCAAATGAACACCTTCGGTCCGGCGATCAGATGCATGACCTCATACTGGTCCTTGCCGCAGAAGTTGCAGTAGGCCGGCGGCTTCACCTTCGCCAGCTCGGTTCGGGCTTCGTCGCGATCACGAATGGCCTGATCCAGCTGTGCTTTCAGGCCAGCGGCCTCGCGCTTCGCCTTGGATAGCTCGATGGCGAGCGCGGCTGCTTTCCTGCTATTGACGGTGAACAATGCCATCACGCCATCCTCCTCTCTTGTTCGATCGCAATGTGCTGGCAGTTCGCGCCGACGATGGCGGCGGCGATGGGCGGGCAAACGCTGTTGCCGCAGCAGCTGACCTGCACGTCCTTCGCGAAGGGCTGCCAATGCCACTCGCCTGCCTCGTCTTCGCGCCAGACGCCCTCGATGACGTAATCGTCGGGGAAGCCCTGGGCGCGGAACAGCTCGCGCGGGGTCAGCATCCGCATGCCGATGTCGATCACGACATAGGACGCGCCGCCGATCTCCAGCGTGACGAACTCGCCGCCATCCCAGGTGCCATGCTCGCGCAGGAACTCCGCCACCTGGCGGGCCCGGGTATGATGCTCGGGCGCGAAGGGCGGCGCGGCCAGCTCGGCCTGCATGTGCGCCATCCGGTCCTTAACCGTGATGGTGTGCATCGGCTCGTCCGTCCGCGCGCCGTCGCCGGTGCCGTAGTATTTGGCAAGGAAGGGCGCGACTGGCATCTGATGGCTGCCCGTGGCGGTCACCGTCGCCATCGGATCATCCGCCCGACGCCCGGGATTGACCCCACCTATGCGGCGGCTGTCGTTGTTGTGCTGGGCGAGGAACGCGGACACGGGATAGTGCTTCACCCCGCCCGCGACCACCGTGTTGAGCGGCGCGCGCACGTCCAGCGCCCGGGGCTTCTGCCCGGCCCGTTCGCCATTGCCGACATGCACCATGGTCGCGGCGATCAGGCTGTTCTGGTCTTTCTTGCTGGCGCAGATCGTGTGGTGCGGGTCCTCGGCTGATCGGTTGCCGCCGCCCTGCTGGGCATAGGTCAGCACCGGGGCGATCAGGGCGTGCTGGATGTCGCCGACCGTGACGGTGCCGAGGGGATCGGTGAGCGGATATTCCCGCCGCCCGCCGCTGTCACCGTGCGCGATGCTGGCCAGATAGGGCGCCAGCATCCCCAGAGGCGCGGCGCCGCCCGGCTTCTTGATCCAGCTGTTCGCGGTGACCGTGGCCATGGGGTCGCGCATGTCCTGCCCGGTCGCGCCGCCGTTGAAGCGCTGGATGCTGGGGGCGACCAGCACGCTCTGCCCGCCGCCGGCCAGCACCGTCGGATTCGGGGCGGTGATCGGGCTGTCGCGCCGATCCGTCCCTTTCAGGCTCATCATGCTGGGCACCACGACGGCCTTTTCGCCGCGGTGCGCCCCGGTGATCGTCCTGAACGGCTGGGCCACGTCCTCGACCCGGCAGCCATGGGTCAGGTTCACCAGGAACGGCGATTCCGCTTCGATCACATAGCGGCCCATGCCGCGCGCCACGCGGGCCATCGTGTTCTTCGCCAGCGGCCGCACGGCGCGCAGGCCGTGCTTGGCCATGACCTCGGCCGAGGTGTCGAAGATCGACGGGCACGGCAGCGACCAGTCGATGCAGGTATGCGCGCCGACCCAAGGCAGCAGTTTGCCTTTGCGGACCTCCTTCGATTTGGGGTCGGCAAGGAAGTTTGCTGGCACGGTGTTCCCCGGCGAGGCCGTGTCTCGCGTCCCCGGGCTCTCGGATACTGAATGGTCCGCCGTTCAGGAGGCGCAGGCCCGGAAACTCGCCCGGGCAACCGGCGCCAGCGTCGAGCAGGTCGGGCTGCTGCAAAGGGCCATGCGCAGGCTCGAGACCAGCAACAGCATCGAGGCTGTGCAGAAGGATGCCGAGAATTTCCGCGATGTGCTGATCCAGATTTCAGGGAGCGCCGAGGCGGCGGCACAGAAGTTTCCCGAGCAGATGGGGACGCTGAACACGCTGATCACCTCGGCTGCCGATCAGCTTGCGGCAGCGGACCGCCAACGCCGCGAGGCACAGCAGGATCTGCTGGCGACCTATGATGCGAACACCCAGAAGCTGAAAAAGCTTTCCGATGAGCGTCGCCTTGCCGAGGAAAGCCAGACCGAGGCGGTCAAAGCCGGCAAGGAGGATCAGGCCGAGGCTTATGGCCGCGTGATCAAGGCCATCGACAAGGAAGTTCAGGCGGTACGGCAGTCCATTGCCGAGATGGACGGCACCTTCGAGGCCAGCGTCAAGCGGATGCGGGAGCTGGCCGGCGGCCTCGGGGGTACGATCAATGACGCCATCAAGCAGTGGACGGGGCTCAATCTCCGCGAATGGGGGCAGGCCGGAACCGCTGCGAACAAGGGCATCCTCGATCTGATCGCGCAGCGGGAAAGCCGCGGCGACTATAATGCCACGCTCGACGACGGGCGCTGGACCGGTGGCTCGCGCAATCTGGTCAACATGACGCTGCGAGAAATCCGCGCCTTGCAGGAATCGATGAAAACGCCGGAAAACCGGGCGCTCTATGGCAACGGTGCCGGATCGTCGGCTCTGGGCCGGTATCAGATCGTCGGCTCCACCCTCGATGATCTGATGAAGCGGCTCAAGCTGACCGGCGACGAACTGTTCACGCCCGAGTTGCAGGACCGGCTGGCGATGGAACTGCTGCGCCAGATCAAGCCGGGGGACGTGGAAGGCATCCGCAAGGTCTGGGCCGGACTGGAAAATGTGCCGGCGCCGCTCATCCAGCAGGCTTGGGGCCGGCAATCCATCTCTCGGGTTGATCCTGAGGTCCAGCAGGATCTCGACAAGGAGATCAAGGCTCGTGAGCGCCTCGCCGAACAGGCCAGGCGATATGGCGAGCAGTTGGCGCAGAACCTCCTGACCGAGAGGGAAACGGCGCGGCTGGCCTCTGAACAGGCCGATCAGATCGCTGCCATCAAGGCGTCCGGTATGGACGAAGAGGCGCAGGCGCGTGCCATCGCCGCCGTGACCGCCGAAACGGAGCGCCAGCGTGTTGTCATGACCCTCCTGGCGGAGGCCAAGCGGCGCAATGTCGATCTCGACGCGCTGCTTGCGGATGGGTCGATGACGTACAAGCAGGCCATCGAGGCCCTTGGCGAGGCGAAGAAGGCCGACATCATCGCCACCAACGAACGGGCGATCGCCGAAGGCAAGGCGGCCGAAGCCCAGCAGCTGATGGCGGATACGCAGCAACAGGTGAAACAGGGGCTGCTGGATTCGGTCCTGGCCGGCGAAAGCTTTGCCGACGTGCTCGCCAATGTCGGCAAGATGTTCGCGCGCGCCGCGCTCGAGGCCGCGCTGTTCAACGAGGGCGCATGGTCCTCGGCCGGTGGCGGCAAGGGGCTGCTCGGCGGCATCGTGGGCGCGATCTTCAGCGGCTGGTCATCCGGCGGCTATACCGGCCCCGGCGGCAAGCACGAGCCGGCCGGCATCGTGCACAAGGGCGAGGTGGTCTGGTCGCAGGACGATGTGCGCCGCGCCGGGGGCGTTGGCGTTGTCGAAGCCATGCGCCGCGGCTCGCGTCTCCCCGGGCTTGCCGATGGCGGGGTGGCGGCAATGCCCATGATGCGGCTTCCGCAGATTCCCATTGGCGCTGCGGCGCCGCGGGGCACGGCCGTCAACGCCACCTTCGCGCCGAACATCAGCATCGCGCCCGGCGTCACCCAGGCCGAGCTGGGGATGACAATGGCTGCCGCTCGGCAGGAATACGAGAGGAATTTCCTGCCCATGCTGCAAAAGCACCTGCCCAGCTATAACGAGCGGTACGCCTGATGCCCGAAGTGATCGCCTGGCCGTGCAGCCTGACCCGGCCGATGGATGTCAGCTATTTCATCCAGTGGACCTCGCGCGACGCCGGTGCCAATCTGGCCGGCGTTGCGCAGGTTCTCGCGCCGGGCATGGGCGCCTGGCGGGTGGATATCACCATCCCGCGGGATTTCGACGGAACCAGGGTCAAGGAGCTGGAGGCCTTGGTCTCGGAAATGCGCGGCCGCTACAACGTGGCGAACCTGTGCATCTGCGATCCCTACAAATATGGCCCGCGCGTGAGCCCCGTGCAGACCCCGTTCAGCGATGGAACATGGTTCAGCGACGGCACAGGTTTCACCGACCCGGCGGCGGGCACGCAACCGCTGCTGACCTCGGCCGCGGTCGCGGCCGGGGACAATGAGCTTTATGTGGACCTGACCAACCCGGTGCGGCCCTCCCTGCGCATCGGCGACATGTTCTCGGTCAACGGGTTCCTTTACCGCGTGGTGCGCCGCAACGCCGCCGGCTGGGTCAAGTTCGAACCATCCGCGCGCCGCGCCATTCCATCCGGCACCGCCCTGACCACCAACCCGCCGCGCTTCTATGGTCGGTTCATCGACGACATGCAGGGGCAGCGGACCCGCGAGATGCTCAAATGGGGTCAGAGCATCACCATTTCCTTCATCGAGGCATTCGACAGATGAGCCCAGAGCTTGCCGCTTTTCTAGAAAGCGACCCCGAAGTGGTGCCGCTGGTCCGGCTGTTCCACCTGCATTTCGGATCGGTGCAGTATTACCTCAACGAAACGGAGGCGCCGCTCACCTTCGCAGGCCAGGTCTGGCAGCCCTGCATGGGCTGGATCGGCGCTGACCCGCTCAGCCTGTCGGCCAATCCCTTCGATGCCAACCCGGCCTATTACACGGTCTGGAACGTCGGCAACAAGGAGGGCGAGGATCTGGCCTATGAGGCGCTGAACAACCCGGCGTCCTGGTCGGACAAGCTGGTCCGGCAGCTTTGGGCGGTGCGAGGCTTCCCGCACGACGCCATCGTGATGCATGCCGGCCGGATCGTCGATGTGAAGCCGCGCGAGAATGCCGGGCTGGCCGAGATCCGCGTCCGCGCCGAAACCATCGCCGCCACCCGGAATTACACGCCCCTCGGCGAATATACCGACCGCGACCAGCAGCGCCGTCATCCGGGCGACCTCGGATGTCAGTATGCGGCCTCGCTGGTCGGCAAGAAGATCAAGGGATGGCTGATCGGCTAGCGGCCTTTGTCGAGGCCACCGCCGCGCGGCCCTGGGATTGGGCCGCCGAGAACTGCACTTTCTGGGTCGCGGATTGGGGACTGGTGCGCTGGGGCGTGGATTTCGCGGCCCGGTATCGCGGCAGGTGCCGCAGCGAGGAGGATGCCGACGCGCTGGTGGGTGGTGATCTGGTCGCGCTGGTCAGCCCGGAAATTCCGCTGCCGCGCAAGGGTGCCCCAGCCGAGGGCGATATCGGCGTGATCGAGTTTCGGGGCCGGCAGGTCTCGGCCATCTGGTCTGGAAGCCATTGGCTGATCAGGACGCCCCGCGGCGTTGCCATGGTGCGCGCCCAGGCTATTGCAATCTGGGGTGATTGAATGCCAGCTGTAGGAGGATGGCTCGCTGCCGTCTGGACGGGAGCCAGCGCCGCCGGCGCGGTGGGCGCGAGTCTGCTGAAGCTCGCCGTGGGCCTTGCGATCAACATGGCCGTCGCCAAGGTCACGGCTCCGAAAGGGCCGCGGCCGCAGGAGCTGCAAACCGAACTGCGATCCAGCAATGCCCAGCGTATCCGTCATCTGGGCCGAGTCCGCGCCAGCGGCACCGTGATGTTCTGGGACTGGGCGAACCTGCGGGATTTTACCGAACCGCCCGGCGGATGGTGGGACAATATCAAATGGAGAATCGGCAAGCGCCGCCTCTACAAGCTGATCGCGGTCGCCGAGGGCGGCATGGACGCGGTCCATCAGTGGTATCTCGATGGTGACCCGGTCGATGTAGACGCGGACGGATGGGTGACTTCCGAACCGTGGAACCGGGCCGGTATCCGACTCCAGTTCCGCAAGGGGGTCGAGGGGGACCAGTGGGACGGCGGTGATTGGCCCGAGCTGCGCGCCGCCTTTCCCGATCAGTGGACCGTGAACCACCGCCTGCGGGGCGTGGGCACGATCCTGGCCACCTTCGACGCGGTTGGCGGCAATGACATCGCGGAAATCTATGGCGGCGGTGAGCCCGAAGTATCGGCCCTGATCCAAGGCGCCGGCGCCTATTGGGCGGCCGATGGATCGACCATCAATGGCCGCAACCCTGCGGTGCATCTGTCGGATGTCATGGCCAATCCGGCCTATGGCGCGTTGACGACGAACGACATCGATCTGGCTCTGCTTGGCGTCGCGCGCACGGATTGCAACGCTCTGGTCCCGACCGATGGCGGCACCCGCACCAGATATCAATCCGGGATCAGCTACGCCCTGTCGGACTCGCTCAAGGACACGGCGCAGAAGCTCCTCGATGCGATGGGCGGCCGAGCTTGGATCACGCCGGAGGGCAAGCTGGCGGTCGCGGCTGGCGTCTGGAGCGCGCCGACGGTTACGATCGAGGAGCGTCACATCGTCGAGATGGAATATGGCGCCGGGACCGAGCGCATCAACCGGGTCACCACGTTGGTGCCGACCTTCGTCGCGCCGCAGGTGCGCTGGCAGGAAGCCACTGCCGATCCGGTCGAGGACGCCGATGCGATCGCAAAATGGGGCGAGGGGCAGCCCAAGGGCGTGGACCTGCTGGCTGTCCAGCATCATGGCCAGGCGGCACATATCTGCAAGCAAATGCTTGCGCGCATGAATCCGGATCGCAGGATGACCATCAAGCTCCGCGCCTTTGGCTTGCGCCTGATCGGTGAGCGGGTCGTAAGGGTCAACTTGCCGCGTCTCGGCCTGGCGGGGGTGCCGTTCTGGATCGATAACCTGGCCTTCGACGGCACTAATGTCACGGTCGATCTGATCGAGGCCGACCCGGCCTCCTTCGATTGGACGGCCGAGGAGGAGGGCGAGCCGCCGGCGATCCTGACCCCCGTGGATCGGGGTACGGCCGGGCGGGCTACTGCGATCACCAGCGTCTCGCTGATCACTAATGACGGGCCGCCCTATATCAGGATCGAGGGCACGCTGACCGCCCAGGCGGGTGACAACCTCATGGCGCAGTTCCGTCGCACCGGCAGCCCGCTCGCCTGGACCGACATGATCGCAGAGGCCGCGTCGGGCGGCGGTTTCTCTTTCCGCACCATGCCGCTCGGCGACCTGTCCGAATATGACTTCCGGGTGTTCTTCGGACGCTACGAGAACAGTTCGGGAGGCCGGGAGTTGCGCATGCAGTCCGTGCCCGTCGAGGTGATCGGCGTTGACGTGGTGGCCAATGGCAATCCGCCTGACGAACCAGTCGTCCTCTCGGCCAGCGGCAGCGCCGGCGATGATCTGGTCGTGATGTTTACGGTCGATCTTGGCGCGAATTACCATCGCACCGGGCTCTACCGTGCTGCACCCGGCGCACCGTTCGGCTCTGCGGCATTGGTCAAGTGGTCTTATGACCAGTCCTCCCAGGTCACCATGACCGCGCCGATTCCGCCGTCTGGCGGCCGATACTGGCTGCGGTCCGAAAACCAATCCCAGGTCGCGTCCGACCCGGTCGAAGTCGGCAACTATCCCGCCTGACCAGGCGCAAATCCAGCAAACACCGGCGGTCCTTCGGGGCCGCTTTTTCATGTGAGGCATGCATGTCATTCCAGAGCGATGCGAACGCGACCTATGTGAACGGCCAGGCGGTCGACAAGAACGAGGTGCGAAGCCTTTGGGGAATGGTCGACTGGGTGGTCTCCAATGGCGGCAAAATTTTCACCAACCGCGCCGAAGCGGTGAGCTTCGGCCAGGACAGTCTGCCCGCGGCGCTGGGGCGCATCATCACGCTCGAGGGTAATTACCTGGTCATGCGCGGCCAGGGCCAGACCGAGGATGATCCGCTGTTCGAAACCGCGCCCCGCTGGGGCGTCCTCGTGCGCATACCCAACAGGGCTCTGGTCGAGTCGATCAGCAACCTTGGCGACGTCCTTGCCCTGCAGACCGATACCGAGGCGAGCACGGCGCAGTTGGTGGTGGCGACCATCCCGGCCGCGCAGGCCCACATCTCGCTCAATGCGGGTCAGCTGCTGCGCTTCCGCTGGCCGTTCACCAATACCGGTGCGGATCCGGTCATCACTATCGGCGGGACTGCCTATACGATCCAGCGCCGGCTTGGCGGCGATCTCCAGCCCAGCGACCTGGTGGGCGGTTTCCGCTATACGGGCTACATCTACACCAACGATCCCGCGATCATCCGGCTGTCGGAATCGGTTGGTGCTTCCGACATCAACGGCCTGCGGGGCTCGCTGGAGGCTGGCTCGATCATCCCGCTGGTCAATATCGGCGGTACTGGCAATGCGATCACCGCCGACCTTGCGGCCCCAGCCGTCGCCGCCGGCGTCACGGTCACGGGCAGCCTGTCGGTTCGCTATATCCCGGCCGAGACCAATACCAACGATGCCGAAACGGACGTGACGTTGCACGTTTCGGGAGATGAGCCGCGGATCCTGCGCACCGAGGACGGCGGGCGGCTGCCCGCGGGCTACTTCGTTTCGGGGCGGGCCTATACGCTCGACAGGCGGGGCGGTGGGGGCTGGCGCGTTTCGGCGGGCGGGACAGCGCGCGCCGATCTGACCTCTGTCGTCGGAACCTCGGGTACGATGCGCCTGACCAATATCGCCGGCACGGGCAATGACATCACGGCCGACCTGGGCGTGCCCTTCGCCGCTTTGTCATCGATCGCCAAGATCGAATACATCCCGACCCTCGCCAACGAAGAAGGCCAGGTCTACCTGTCCATCGGCGGCGGCGCGCAGGTGCAGGTCTTCTCGCTCAAGGGCGGCGGCAACCTGCCTGCCGGATATTTCACTCCGGGCGTCAGCTTCATCCTGGCGCGACGGACTGCCGGGTGGCGCGTGGTCAACAGCAACCTGGATTCTACGGATATTCCCTCGATCCAGGCGCAGGGCGGCAAGATATTCTCGTCGGTTGCGAATGCGATCAGCTACGGGCAGGCGTCTTTGCCGGCATCCCTTGGCAAGATCTACATCGCTTATGAGGGGTTCCTGCAAATCCGGTCGCCGTCTTCGCAGGTGTCGCCCTTGTTCGAGACCGCACCCTATTGGGGCGTCGAGACGCAGCTGGCATCGAACTATCCGATCAGTCGCTTCGGCCTCGTGCAGTTGACCGCTCCGACGCTGGTCGATGACACCTATACCGCGGCCGTGGCCGCTGCATCCGAAACCCAATTCCTGATCGGCTCGGCATCGAACAACAACAAGTTCCTGTTCACCCCGAATGTGAACAGCCCGGCCAGCCCCCGGCTGGTGGTCTCGACCTATTCCGAGACCGCCTATCCCATCGTCTCGAAATCGGGGGCGCAGCTGCCGGCCGGGGCGCTGAAGGCGGGCAGCACCTATATCCTCGCCCGGGTGGGCTGGAACGTCTATCGCGTGCTAAACGAGGACGCGCCCGAGGTGCCGCCGAATCTGGTCCAGCGGATCGGCGAGCTTGAGATCGGGCTGGTCTCCGAAACGGGCGCGCGCGAAGTCGCAGATGACGGCATCCGGGCCGATGTTGCGGCGCGCGACAATGCCCGCATCGCCGACATCGCCGAGCTGCAGGACCGGATCACCTCCTTCGAGTCCGGCACCCGGATCGTCGGGGACTGGGACGCCTCCAGCGGCGCATTCCCGGCTGCCCGGCCGGATGCATCGCCCATCGAGGCCGGCGATCAGTGGAACGTCACCGGCGCCGGTACCGTCGATGGCGTGAGCTTCGCCCCGGGCGACATCCTGACCGCGCTGGCAGATGGCGGCGGCGAAACCTATGCCGACACCTGGTCGCGCCGCGCCGGCACGGCCACCATCGCCGCGCAGGTCTCGACCACCGAGCCCGGTGTCTCGGTCCAGCACTTCCTGGACTATGCGAACTACCTGTTCCCGTCCCGCGCCGCCCTGCTGGCGGTCGGCATCCCCATGGGCGTTCGGACCCTGTCGTTCAGGCATGGCTACCTGGTGCTGGAGGTCACCCGGACGGACGATCCCGATCAGTCCTGCCTGATGACCGCGGATGGCGCGCTATGGGCACCCAAGGGCCGGCCGACGCCGATCCATTTCGGCGCCGTGGGCGACAAGACTCCAGGCGTCCCGGCGACCGACGATACGGTTCCGGTTCAGGCTTGGCTCGACTGGCTCAAGCGCAACCAGGCCTGCGGCTGGCTGCCCGGCGGTTTCTGGTACCAGCTCACCTCGGTGAACCTGTGGTCTGATAAGCCGTTTTCCATCATGGGCGACGGCTGCCGCACCTGCGGGTTCTATGTCAGCAACCCGGATCGCCGGTCCGCTGGCCTAAAGACGACGCATCCGATCACGCCGTCTATCCGCTCGATGCAGATCGACCTCTACGATTTCATGCTGTCGAGCGACGCCGGCAACAAGGCCCCGCTGTATGAGCATCGCTTCACCTCGGGGCTGAAGATGCATCGGATCTTGTTCACGGCGCAGGGTAACTGGGGAACGGCCGACCATTCGTATGCCGTGCTGTCAAAATGCTGGAACGTCGATCTGTCGGAGATCACCTCCTGGCGCGGCGGGGTTTATTTCGCGCCGTTCGAGATCCCGCTCAACCAGCGTTTCAACATGACCTTGGGCAGCGACCGCATCACGGCGGACGGCGGCGATTTCGCATTCACCTCGGCCATGGAGGGCAAATATCTCAACCTGATCGGCGACGGCCGAGGCCAGGCCTTCCTGATCGCCGAGGTGATCAGCCCCACCGAGATCCGCACCGAGGCCGTCGCAGAGGCAGGCTTCCCCTCGGCGCGGGCGACGTTTGGGCATGTCCGGGGCACCATCGCTCAGGGCAGCGATATCCTCGTCCTGGAGGCGGATGTCCTGACGGCTGATGATGAGGGGCGCCGGGTCTATGTCCATGGCGCCGATCAGGACTGGCAGGGACAGCCGTTGCCGCTGGTCACCCGCGTTGCCGCGGTCAACGGACCGAACATCACCCTCGACCACGAGGCAGGGCGTTCGGTGGCTCTGACCGAACTGATCTTCGATCCGGTGTTCGATTTCGGGGACGAGAAGGTCGGCGAGGTGAACGAGTTCACCAACGACTTCAAGTTCAAGGATCTGCATATCGAGCGGTATTCCGGCACCGCCCTCGTGGCCACCGGCACCCGGACGGACGGCGCCTCGATGAAGCTGCACGGCAATGCTATGAACGACGGCTGGGAGGTCCATGCCCTGCAGTCGGGCATCCAGGGCTATCTCTATAACTGGTATGGTCATCTGGACGGGGCTTTCGAGCAGATGTCGGTCGGCAACGACACCGGCCGCATCATGATCACCGGCAACAAGAGCGTCTGCAACTTCGGGTTCATCTCGGCGGTGCTCAGGTATGACTTCCCGGCGATCTGCATGGACCTCAACGCAGACGGGGCGCTGGTCAATGTCGAGGGCATTCATCACATCTCCGGCAACGCCACGCAGGAGCTTTTCCGGGATGCGCTGAAGGTCAAGGGTGCGGGCAAGATCACCTGCGGCTTTATCGGCGGCGGCGGAAACTCTCCGCAGCGGCCGCTGGAGAATGTCGGTTTCTCGGTGCCCACCGTGACGGTCAGCACCTTGCCCGACCCATCGAAGGGGCCGGGGCCGATCTATGTCAGCGATGCGCCCGGCGGGTCCATCCTGGCATTCTCGGACGGCCTGCACTGGCTGCGGAGCGATGATCGGTCGATCGTCGGGTGAGCTAACGGCACCCATGACCTGCACCCGCTTCGGCGGGATTTTTTTATGCGCAAATGGAGAGACGATGGATACACCCCCTGAACCCGGCCTGATCGAGGCCATGCAGAAACTGATCGGCGGGGCAGGGACGGCCATGGTCGCTGCCGTCGTCGGTCGCCTGATGTGGCATGCCGGCGAGGTCCGGGCCCGCCGCCGCCCGGCCTTCGGGTTGTTCATGATCTGGGAGCTTCCGATGGCCATCGGGATGGCGCTGATCGGTGATGGCGCTGGCGAATACCTGGAACTGACTGACCCGCAGACCGTGGCGCTGATCGCGGTGCTGTCCTACCTCGGCCCGCGCGGCATCTGCGCGGCGCTGGAGCGCTGGTGGGTCAATCGGAGGGCACCGTAAACGCCCAGCTCTGCCGCCAGCCCCTCCAGCGCGGCAATCGTCGCGTCGTAGCTGTTCCCGGCCTTCGGGAACCGCGCCTTGCCTGAAGCCCGGCCTCTCTCAGTTCGCGAAGGCGTCGATCAGGTTCAGCACCGCGAGGATCTTCCGGGTGCCGCTGTCGACGCGGTAAATCCGGCCATCGTCCCGGTAGTAGTTCCACCCCCGGCGCTGCTCCAGGCCGTACCGGTCCAGATCGCGGATCAACAGGTAATCGCCGATGCGTAGCGTATCGCCGACCCGGGTGCCGTAACGTTTGCCGACCTGACCGGGCGGAATGCAGGGCGGGTTCTTCTTGGCGAGGCCGGGCGGGCAATCGGTCACATAGCGGACCGGCGCGCGGTGGCTGTCCCTGTGGCCGCGGTCGTCGTGATGACGCGCGGGCCCGCCTTTGCCATGCCCGCGTCCAGGATCGGCGACGGCCGGGGCCGAACCAAAGGTGGCAACGGTCAAGGCGGTCAGCAGCATCGGTGCCAGTTTCATCGTTCGTGCTCCGTAGAATTCACAGAGCAATATAGCTTTGGCCCCAGCGGCAGTTGCATCACAAAAACATGCGCTGGCGGAAAGCTGCCAGCGAGAACATCCGGGAACCGACCCAGATCGTTCCCGAACCGGTCAGTTTAGAACCGGGACCATTTCGCGAATGAACGTGGAACATCCCACCCATCGCCTTGCCCCGCGCGGGGCTTTTTCATTGGAGAAACGCATGATCCCAGCAGGGTTCAAGGGCCGCGCCACGCGGCTCACCGATATCGACGTGGCGCGCACGGCGCGGCTGATCGGCGCTGGCGAGGATGAAATCCGCGCCGTGATCGAGGTCGAGACCTCGGGCGGCGGCTTCGACGGCAAGGGCCGGCCGAAGATGCTCTTCGAGCCGCATGTGTTCTGGCGCGAGCTGGGGCCGGGGCAGAAGCGCGCCACGGCCGAGGCTTCGGGCCTGGCCTATCAGCGGTGGGGCAGCGCGCCATATCCGAAGGACAGCTATCCGCGCCTGGCGCTGGCCATGAAGATCGACACGAATGCCGCGCTGCGCTCGGCCAGCTGGGGCCTGGGCCAGATCCTCGGCGACAATCACAAGGCTGCCGGCTTTGCGACGCCCGGCGACATGGTCGAGGCGTTCTGTCACAGCGAGGTCGCCCACCTCGAGGCGATGATCGGCTTCATTATCTCGGAGGGGCTGGACGATGAATTGCGCCGGCATGACTGGTCCGGCTTCGCCCGCGGCTACAACGGCCCAGGATACGCGACCCATGGCTATCACACGAAGCTCGCCGCGGCGTTCAAGAAATGGCAGGCGATCCCGGACACGCTGGCGCCGGCATGCCCGAAGATCGGCCTTGGCAGCCGAGGGGATGCGGTGCGCCACGCCCAGCAACGGCTGACTGAGCGCGGCTTCGACACCAAGGGCGTGGACGGCATCTTCGGCGCCAATACCCGCGCCGCCACCGTCGCTTTCCAGAAATCCGCCGGCCTCAAACAGGACGGCGTCATCGGGCCCAAGACCTGGGCCGCTCTTCTCAAGGAGAACTGATCCATGAATTCCGTATTCGTCCGCATGGCGATCTATGTCCTGTCGCCGCTGCTCACCATGCTGGCCGGCCTGCTGGGCGGCTGGGGCGTCTCCTATGACGCCACCTCGCACATGCTGACCATCAACGTCGAGACGGTGATCGCCGCCGCGGTCGCGGCCGCAGGCCTCTCCGGCGCGGTCTTCGCCAGATGGGGGGTGAGGTAGTGCGCTCGCACTATGACGCGGCGCTTGCCGCTTCCTTGGTTGCCGGCCTCACGGTCGGCGCCGCCTTCGCGGCGGTCGCGCTGATCACGGCCCAGGCGATGGGGGTGCCGGCAGTTACGCCGCGCTGATCTTGCCTAGTCGATGCATAGACCGCTCTCGGTTCAGTCCCGAGGGCGGGCTTTGTGCTCCTGATGCGGCTCAGTGCCCGGAATGAGTTTACAATTCTCCCCGTAAGCGTCTGAAAATTTTAGAGGCGTTCATTCCCGAGTTTACCGGATAGCACATTGTTCTTGTTCGATTTTGGCACGCCCTCCGGGCCTACCAGAACACCTTTCGCAGACGTTCGCAGTAACCCAAAAACGCCTTAATTTCAGGGTGTTTACGGGTATTGTCGTTCTCGGGTGCTCACGTTCGTTCGCGGGCATCCTAGACAGAATCATGGTATCAACATCCTGCCGATACCATGCGAACGAAGGGCCTAGGCCACCAGCATCGGCGTCCCGTTCACCTCGTCGTGCAGATCAACCAGCGCCTTCAACTTCTCGTCGTGAACCCAGATGTGGGCGCCGTCCTCCTGGTACATCGACCCGTTGGCGAACTGCAGCAGCTTGCTGGTCAGGACGGCGGCGTTCACTGCCTCGACATCATAGACCTCGCTGACGAGGGTACGGGTCGGGCCGCTGAATTTTACTTGATTGTCCGCGGTGTCCCTTGTGCGGTGCTATTAGGTCATGTTGACAAATGGCGGAGCCAGAGGCGGATCGACGTGATGTCGATGAAGCCCAGGAAGCTTTCGGCGGTCTTGTCGTAGCGGGTGGCGACGCGACGGGCATTCTTGAGCTTGTTGAAGCACCGCTCAACGAGATTGCGCAGGCGGTAGAGCCTGCGGTCAACGGCGACCCGTAGCTTCCGGGTTTTGCGCATGGGGATGACCGGCACCACGTCGCGCACCTCCATGGTCTTGCGGATGTTGTCGGAGTCGTAGCCGCGGTCTGCGAGCAGAACGCTTGGCTCGGGCAGGTTGTCAGCCATGACCAGATCGAAGCCGAGGTAGTCCGATGTCTGCCCGGCCGTGATCTCGGTTCTCATGGGCAGGCCTGCCGCATTGACCCGCAGATGGATCTTGGTCGTGAAGCCACCTCGCGAGCGGCCGAAACCTTGGCGCGGAGTCCCCCTTTTGCGCCCGCTGCCTGATGATGAGCGCGAACCACGGTGCTGTCGATCATCTGCAGCGCATCCGGCACGATCCGGCTCTCGTTCAGCGCCTCCAGGATCTGTTCCCACAGCCCCGCCAACGTCCAGCGCCGGAACTGCCGATAGACAGACGACCATTTGCCGAACTCTTCCGGCAGGTCGCGCCAGGGCGACCCCGTTCGGGCGATCCAGAAAATCCCATCCAGAACAAGCCGATGGTTCGTGGGCTTGCGGCCGTTCGGAGAACGGACAGCCAGGATGAAGCGTTCAAAGAACGCCCACTCGTCGTTCGACATCAGGTTTCGTGCCACGCTGGTCTCCATTGCAGATACCAGCTTGAATCACGATCACCGCGCCCGGTGAATCCCTTTTGTCAACACGCCCTAGCGCAGAAGGCCCTTGTTTTGCTGGTGTTTCGGCCCTTCCGTCAGGGTTTTGCCAGACAGTCAAGTCACTTGATTGTTCGCGACCCTCGGATCGCCCCTGCGGACGCCCGATTTGAAAAGGGCCTTCATGCAGGAGGCCCAGCCTCTGCGGGGACTTGATAGGTTCTCGAAGGCTTCGAAAGGGTTTTTCGAGAGGCCCTTTCAATCCGGCCAAGACACGGCCGACCGCCCCTCGACGGCGACCATCCTTCATTTCTGATGTCCCCGGCCCCCCTCGGAGCAGCACCTTCAAGGGCCATCAAGCCTTGGCAATCAAAGCCTTTTTCCGCGAGCCCACGCATTCAGGCGGGTATTCCCACATTCTTCGATTCAGATGTCCCGTATCCTTCGTCCTGGAATCGCCTTGTCCATCGACAAGGCGGCCGCCCGTCATCCCCCGCCTGCACCCAGCCGTTTCAGACGCCGCGCCGGTCCAGGAAGCCTGCCAGCACATCGGCCAGGCGGTCGGCCCAGAGCTGCTGGCCCGCCGCATCGGCGATCAGATCGTTCCTGACCTCGATCAGCACGTTGGGTCGGCCCTGCGCCAGGGCATGGCGGTCGATGGAATCGCCGTCCAGGTGGCCGGAATAGGGCTCGTTCTCGCCGGTGATCCAGCCCAGGTCGCGACATTCGCGCACCAGGGCGGGGCCCAGCCGCTTGTCGCGATGCGAATAAAGCACCCCCACCGCCCAGGGCCGGCGCGGCCGGCCGCGCAATTGCCGGGTAAAGCTGTGGATTGCGCAGATCGCCCGGCGCGGATGCTTTGCCGCCAGCCGGGCATAGGCCTCGTGATAGGGGCGGTAAAGCCGGTCGAGCCGCCGTTCCCGCTCGGCCGCGTCGATGTGGCGGTTGGCGGGAATCACCGTGCCGTCATAGATGCGCATCACCAGCGTCGGATCGTCCTCGCCCCGGTTCGGGTCGATCACCAGCCGCGAGAAATCCGACAGGATCGCCGGTGCGTCCAGCCGCTCGGCCAGCGCCCGCGTCAGCCCGGCCGCGCCCACGTCATAGGCGATGTGGCGCGCCATGTCCTCGGGCGCAATGCCCAAGTCGCCGCCGCCGATCCAGCCCGGCACGCGGTTCGTCGCATGGTCGCAGGTGATCAGCCAGCGCGAGGGCCGGTCCTCTCCGATCGTTGAATAGGGCTGTGCCGTCATTCGTCTGTCGCCTTTCCGCAGCATGGTTTAGGCAATCGCCGGACCAAGCACCAGTTGCCGCAGGCGCCCGGATAGGCCATAACAGCAGCGACGATAGCGCAAACATGCACGGAGAGACGGATGAGACGGCATCGCAAGGTCAAGATCGTGGCAACCCTGGGCCCCGCATCCAGCGATTTCGCCACCATCCGGGCCCTTTTCGAGGCCGGCGCGGACGTGTTTCGCCTGAACATGAGCCACGGCACGCATGAGGAACAGCGCGCCCGCTATGACATCATCCGCCGGGTCGAGGCCGAATCGGGCCGGCCCATCGCGGTGCTGGCCGACCTGCAGGGGCCGAAGCTGCGCGTCGGCACCTTCGCCCAGGGGCCGCACGACCTGGCCGATGGGCAGGCCTTCCGCTTCGACCTGGATCCGGCGCCGGGCGATGCCAGCCGCGTCCAATTGCCGCATCCCGAGATCTTTGCCGCGCTGGAGCCGGGCGCCGAACTGCTGGTCAACGACGGCAAGATCCGCCTGCGGGTCGAAGCCTGCGGCGCGGATTTCGCCGATTGCACGGTGACGGCGGGGGGCGCGATCTCGAACCGCAAGGGGGTGAACGTGCCCGACGTGGTGCTGCCGCTGGCGGCGCTGTCGGAAAAGGACCGCGACGATCTGGAATTCGCCTGCGCGATGGGCGTGGACTGGCTGGCGCTGAGCTTCGTGCAGCGCCCCGAGGACGTGATCGAGGCGCGCGAACTGGCCAAGGGCCGCGCCGCCATCCTGTCCAAGATCGAAAAGCCCGCCGCCGTGCGCGCGTTTTCCGAGATCCTCAAGGTCTCGGACGGGATCATGGTGGCGCGCGGCGACCTGGGGGTGGAACTGCCGGTGCATTCCGTGCCGCCGATCCAGAAGCGGCTGGTGCGCGCCTGCCGCGCGGCGGCCAAGCCGGTGATCGTGGCCACGCAGATGCTGGAATCGATGATCGAAAGCCCGATGCCGACCCGCGCCGAGGTCTCGGACGTGGCCACCGCCATCTACGAGGGCGCCGATGCGGTGATGCTCTCGGCCGAAAGCGCGGCCGGCGCCTATCCGGTCGAGGCGGTCGCCACCATGGACAATGTCGCGCGTTCGGTCGAAAGCGATCCGACCTATCGCGACATCATCGAAAGCTCGCGCAGCGCCAAGCGCCAGACCGTGGCAGATGCCATCGTCGCCGCGGCGCGCGAGATCGCCGAGACCACCGACATCTCCTGCATCTGCGCCTTCACCCAGTCGGGCACCACCGCCAGCCTGACCGCGCGCGAGCGGCCGCGGGTGCCGATCGTCGCCATGTCCTCGGAACAGGACACGCTGCGCCGGCTGTGCCTGACCTGGGGCACGCATTGCGTGCAGACGCCCTCGCTGGAGCGTTTCAAGCAGGCGGTGGTCAATGCGGCCAAGGCGGCGCGCGATTTCGGCTTTGCCGACGAATCGAACCAGATCGTCGTCATGGCCGGGGTGCCCTTCAACGTGCCGGGCACCACCAACATCCTGCGCATCGCGCCCTGCGATGAGCGCTTGATCTATCGTACCGATCCGGAATAAGGCGCGGGTTCAAAGAGATCCGCAACGGAAAGGTGATCCGATGATCGATATCCTGCTGCTGGCCGGGGTGGCGCTTTGCGCGCTCTCGGTCCTTCTGGCCATCCTGTCGGTGGCGCGCACGCAGGCCCCCCGAGGCGCCGCGATCCTGCTGGTGCTGGGCATCGTGCTGCTGCTGGCGGGCGGCTGGCTCGATCAGCGGCCCTTCGGCATCCAGTCCCTGCAGGAAAGCTGGCAGCGGCTGGTGAGCGGCGAGGTGACGACCGGCACCGACCCGGTCACGGCGCCCGCGCCCGAGGCCCCGGCCGAGGAGGCGCCGGAGGAAGCCCCGGCCGCCGATGCAGCCGCGACACCGGCTGCCGAAGCCCCCGCGGCCGACACACCCGCGGCCGAACCCCCCGCAGTCGAAGCGCCCGAAGCGGCGGAGCCCGAGGCCGAGGCCCCGGCGGCGCAAGAGCCCGCGGCCGAAGAGCCTGCCGCCGACGCCGCAGATGCAGGCGAAAGCGAGGCGCCGGCCGAGGGTCAATAACCCTTGCCAATTCGTGCGTGTCCGCTTATAGGGCACGCTTCCACCCGCGCGGCCGGCCGAGATGGCATTGCCGAGTCGCGCGTTCACTCTGACCGCAAGGAGAGTAAAATGCCGAAGATGAAGACCAAATCGGCCGCCAAGAAGCGGTTCTCGATGACGGCCTCGGGCAAGGTCAAGGCCGGCCCGGCCGGCAAGCGCCACGGCATGATCAAGCGCTCGACGAAATTCATCCGCGACGTGACCGGGACCATGATCCTGTCCGATGCGGACGCGAAGATCGTCAAGAAATACATGCCCTACAACCGCTAAGGAGAACCGGACATGGCACGAGTCAAATCGGGTAAGATCACCCACGCCCGCCACAAGAAGGTTCTTGACGCGGCGAAAGGCTATTACGGCAACCGGTCGCGCAACTTCCGCACCGCGACCCAGGCCGTCGACAAGGCCAACCAATACGCCACCCGCGACCGCAAGACGCGCAAGCGCAACTTCCGCGCGTTGTGGATCCAGCGCATCAACGCCGCCGTCCGCGCCGTCGATGCCGAGATGACCTATTCGCGCTTCATCGCCGCGCTGGCGAAAGCGGGCATCGAGGTGGACCGCAAGGTTCTGGCCGATCTGGCCGTCCACGAGCCCGAGGCCTTTGCGGCCGTCGTGGCGCAGGCGAAAGCCGCCGCCTGAATCGGGGCGGGCGGATGAAACGGAGAAAACCCGCGTTCTTCCCGGCGCGGGTTTTTTCATGCCCGGATGCTGGAGGGAGAGGGGGGCTTTGCCCCCACACCGGCCCGGCCCCTCGAAGGGGCCGGGCCGGCGTTCCCCCAGGATATTTTGACAAGAAAGAAGCCGGGAGCTTCGGTCCTGCCGGCGAGGTCTTGCGCTGATGTCCCCCGATCGCCCGCCCAACCGCTATCCTGTGCGCGTGCCGCTGCACCACAAGCCGATGGGGGTGATCGCCAGCGCCATGACCGCGCGGCGCAACGTGCTGGAGCTGATCCCCGACCTTGCCACCCGTCAGCCCATGGTCTCGGGCAAGACCGGCAAGCGCTGGCACATGGTCATGGACCCCGAGGCGCTGCGCCGGGTGCTCAAGGATCGGGTTGAGGACTATCCGAAATCCTTCGTCACCCGGCTGATCCTGGAGCCCGCCATCGGCAATTCGATGTTCGTGGCCGAGGGTGCGCATTGGCGCTGGCAGCGCCTGGCCGCCGCCCCGGCCTTTGCCCAACGCCATGTCGAGGCGCTGGGTCCGGTGATGACCGCTGCCGCCGAGGCCAGTGCGCAGCGGCTCGCGGCGGCCGACGGCCCGGTCGATGTCTTTGCCGAGACCGTGGCTGCGACCTTCGAGGTGATCTCGGACGTGACCTTTTCCGGCGACGAGGGTTTCGACCGCGACGCGGTGCACCAGGCCATCGACGCCTATATCGCCGGCACGGCGCGGATTTCGGTGCTGGACATCCTGGGTTTGCCCGGCTGGATTCCGCGCCCCGGCCGGCTGTTTTCCGGCGGTGACCTGCGGCGGATGAAGCGCGTCGCCGACGAGGCGATCCAGGCCCGCGCCCGGTCGGGCCCGCGTGCGGTGCCGGACCTGTTGGACCTGCTGCGGGCCGGCGAGGATCCCGAGACCCATCGCCGCATGACCCCGGCCGAGCTGCGTGACAACCTGCTGACCTTTATCGTCGCCGGGCACGAGACGACGGCGCTGACGCTGGCCTGGGCGCTTTACCTGCTGGCCTTCGATCCGCAGGTCCAGCACCGCGCCGCCATCGAAGCGGGCACGGTGCTGGGCGGTCGCGCGGCGACCGCCGCCGATCTGCCGCGCCTGACCTATATCCGGCAGGTGGTCGAGGAAGCGCTGCGCCTTTATCCGCCCGCGGCCTTCCTGTCGCGCACTGCCCGCATCCACGACACGCTGGGCGGGCGCGAGGTGCGGCCGGGCGACACGATCATGCTGCCGATCTATGCACTGCATCGCCACCGCATGCTCTGGGACGATCCCGACCGCTTCGACCCCGAGCGTTTCGCCCCCGGCGTGACCCGCGACCGCTTTGCCTTCCTGCCCTTTGGCGCCGGTCCCCGGATCTGCATCGGCGCCAGTTTCGCCTTGCAGGAGGCGGTGATCATCCTGGCCACGCTGGTCGCGCGTCTGCGCTTCGAACTGACCGCACGCCAGCCGCAGCCGCGCATGATCCTGACGCTTCGGCCGCATGGCGGGGTCTGGCTGACGGTTTCCGAACGCTCTTGAAAGCCCGGCCGGCCCGCGCCAAAGTCGCGCCATGATCACCATCTATCACAAGCCGACCTGCTCGACCTCGCGCAAGGTCTTGCAGATGATCCGTGACGCCGGGTACGGGCCCGAGATCGTCGATTATGCCCGCGAGGGCTGGACCCGCGCCCAGCTTCTGGGCCTGCTCGCCGCCGCCGACGTGACCCCGCGCCAGGCGCTGCGGGTCAAGGGCACCGATGCCGAGGCGCGCGGTCTGCTGGATGCCGGCGATGCGGACATTCTGGCCGCCATGGTCGAGAACCCGCTGCTGGTCGAGCGTCCCTTCGTCTGCGGCCCCGGCGGCGTGCGGCTGTGCCGCCCGGCCGAGCTGGTGGCGGAAACCTTCGCCCGCTGAGGCTTTTCCCTGCGGCCCCCACGTGCTATCGGCGCAGGCAAACCGCAAGGAAGCCCGCCCATGTCCGACCTGACCGTTCTTCGCCAGTCCTATCTCGACCGCATCTCGACCGCCGCCGATGGCGACGCGCTGGAGCAGGTGCGCCTGGCCGCCCTTGGCAAGAAGGGCGAGATCAGCGGCATGATGAAGGAACTGGGCCGGATGACGCCCGAGGAGCGCCAGACCCGAGGCGCCGCGCTGAACCGGCTGAAGGACGAGATCGACGCCGCGCTGCGCGCCCGCAAGCAGGGGCTGGAGGATGCGGCGCTGGATGCGCGGCTGAAGCAGGAATGGCTGGACGTGACCCTGCCGGGCCGGCCGCGGCCGCAGGGCACCATCCACCCGATCAGCCAGGTCACGGAAGAAGTCACCGCGATCTTCGCCGACATGGGCTTCCGCGTCGCTGAGGGCCCGCAGATCGAAAGCGACTGGTTCAACTTCGATGCGCTGAACATCCCCCCCGAGCATCCCGCCCGGCAGGAGCATGACACCTTCTTCATGGCCCGCGCGGCGGACGACCCGCGCCCGCCGCATGTGCTGCGGACCCATACCTCGCCGGTGCAGATCCGTGCCATGCAGGCCAGCGGCGCGCCGATCCGGGTGATCTGCCCGGGCCGCGTCTATCGCATGGACATGGACCAGACCCATACGCCGATGTTCCACCAGGTCGAGGGGCTGGCGCTGGGCAAGGACATCTCGATGGCGAACCTGAAATGGACGCTGGAGGAGTTCTGCCGCGCCTTTTTCGAGGTGGACGAGGTCGAGCTGCGCTTCCGCGCCTCGCATTTCCCCTTCACCGAGCCCTCGGCCGAGGTCGACATCCGCTGTTCCTGGGAGGGCGGCAAGCTGACCATCGGCCAGGGTGAAAGCTGGCTCGAGATCCTGGGCTCGGGCATGGTGCATCCCAAGGTGCTGGCGGCCGGCGGCATCGACCCCGAGGCATGGCAGGGCTTCGCCTTCGGCATGGGCATCGACCGGATCGCCATGCTGAAATACGGCATTCCCGACCTGCGGGCATTCTTTGAAAGCGATCTGCGCTGGCTGCGGCATTACGGGTTCGCGGCGGGGGACATGCCGAGCGTGAGCGGTGGGCTGTCGCGGTGAGGGATGCCCCTTCGGTTGGTCGGACCGAGGAGTATGATTTCTCCGGGGCGCTGACGCGGATATGGACGATCGGAGGGATTGCCATATCTGTATCTGCCTTTTCTGTAGGTATAAAGACGGCACTTGTCACCGCGGCCGTTCCAGAGCTCAGCCCCGAAATGCAAGAGCCTTGGTTGATCGCGGTTGCACTGATGGCCCTGTCTTTGCCCGCCATGACGTTTTTCACGGTGGTTCTTTTCCTAGATCTGCGCAAGCTCTGGCAGGTTCTCATTATGCCTCGTTCACAACGCCCTGTCGGCAGGATGATCGGCGAACTGGACCTGACCATCGCCGTGCTTTTTGGCGCGATATCGGCGTCCTGGGGTGTGATCCACGTTTCTGCTTCGTGGTTCAATCTTGCCTTCCCCGGTGCGGTTGTAGGTATTGCACGGCATGTATTGCTGATCCCAGAGAATCACGCTTATTTTTTCTTTACAGTATTTGCCGTTACATTTTCTGCTCTGGCTTTTGGCGGAACCGAAAACAGGTATTTACGCGGGTTTTTTCAGCTCTGCTTTATTCTGGTTTGCTGCGGGCTACTGGTTTTTTGGGCCGACCTTCTTCTTTAGTCGCAGAGTACTCTTCGCGATTGGTCATCGTAAGAATCGTTGTCTCCGCCGATGCGACGCAATACCCGCTTGCTAAGAAACCTGCGCGTAGCCGCGACCGCGCACGGGCGAAGTTTGTCGTCGGGTCGCGACAAGGGCCCTGCGCATCCGGCTCCACCACCCTACCAATCCGCCGCGCCATGCGCTAAGGGTCGCGCAAACCCGACGGAGCCGCCGCAATGAAATTCACCCTCTCCTGGCTCAAAGAGCATCTCGACACTCAAGCCTCCCTCGATGAGATCACCGAGGCGCTGACCGACCTTGGCCTCGAGGTCGAGGGCGTGGCCGATCCGGCTGCCAAGTTGAAGACCTTCACCCTGGCCAAGGTTCTGCATGCCGAGCAGCATCCCGATGCCGACCGGCTGCGGGTCTGCAAGGTGTTGACGGACGAGGGCGAGAAGCAGATCGTCTGCGGCGCCCCCAATGCCCGCGCCGGCATCACCGTGGTGCTGGCCAAGCCCGGCGATTATGTCCCCGGCATCGACGTGACCCTGGGCGTCGGCAAGATCCGCGGCGTCGAAAGCCATGGCATGATGGCCTCGGAACGCGAGCTGGAACTATCGGAGGAGCATGACGGTATCATCGAGCTGCCCTCGGGTGAGGTGGGCGACAGGTTCGTCGATTGGCTGGCCGCGAACCGGCCCGAGGCCGTCGATCCGGTGATCGAGATCAAGATCACCCCGAACCGCCCCGATGCGCTGGGGGTGCATGGCATCGCCCGCGACCTTGCCGCGCGCGGGCTGGGCCGGTTGAAGCCGGTCAGGGACGTGACCGTGCCGGGCAGCTTTGCCTCGCCCATCCAGGTGGCGATCGCGCCCGAGATGGCACCGAAGGCGCCGTTCTTCAGCGGCCGGCTGATCCGCGGGGTCAGGAACGGGCCGTCGCCGGACTGGCTGCAAAAGCGGCTGACCGCCATCGGGCTGCGGCCGATCAACACGCTGGTGGACATCACCAATTTCTTCACCTTCGACCTGAACCGGCCGCTGCATGTCTTTGATGCCGACAAGGTCAAGGGCGACCTGACCGTGCGCGCCTCGGTCGAGGGCGAGGCATTGCTGGCGCTGGACGGCAAGACCTATGCCTTTGCCCCCGGCACCATGATCATCGCCGACGAGGCCGGCCCGGAAAGCATCGCCGGCATCATGGGCGGCGAGCATAGCGGCTGCTCGGACCAGACGGTGAACGTCTTCCTGGAAAGCGCCTATTGGGATCCCATCGCCATCGCCACGGCGGGCCGGGCGCTGAAGATCAACTCGGACGCGCGCTATCGTTTCGAGCGCGGCGTGGATCCGGCCTTTACCCAACCGGGCCTGGAACGGGCGACGCAGATGATCCTGGAGCTTTGCGGTGGCGAGGCCTCCGAGGTGGTGACGGCGGGCGCGGTGCCCGACACGACCCGCAGCTACCTTCTGGAACCGGCGCGGGTCAGCAGCCTGGTCGGCATGGACATCCCCGAGGCCGAACAGCGCGCGACGCTGACCGCGCTGGGTTTCCGGCTGGAGGGCGACCGGGCCTTCGTGCCCAGCTGGCGTCCCGATGTGCAGGGCAGCGCCGACCTGGTCGAGGAGGTGGCGCGCATCGCCAGCCTGACCAAGCTGCAGGGCCAGCCGCTGCCGCGCCCGCAGGCGGGCGTGCCGCAGCCGGTGCTGACCCCCTTGCAGCGCCGCGAACAGGCGGCGCGGCGCATGGCAGCCTCGCTGGGCTACAACGAATGCGTGACCTACAGCTTCATCGACCATAAGGCCGCGGCGCTGTTCGGTGGCGGTTCCGACGCGGTCAGGATCGAGAACCCGATCAGCAGCGAGATGACGCATATGCGCCCCGACCTGCTGCCGGGCCTGCTGGCGGCGGCGGCGCGCAACCAGGCGCGCGGCTTTGCCGATCTGGCGCTGTTCGAATGCGGCCCCGTGTTCAGCGGCGGCGAGCCGGGCGAGCAGGACCTGCACCTGTCGGGCATCCTGGTCGGGGCGAATGCGGCGCGCGACCCCTATGCCTCGCGGCGCAAGGTGGATATCTACGACGCCAAGGCCGATGCCGAGGCGGTGTTGCAGGCCATCGGCGCGCCGGCCAAGGCGCAGATCAACCGCAAGCTGGACGGCTGGTGGCATCCGGGCCGGGCGGGGAACATCGCGCTGGGGCCGAATGCGCTGGCGACATTTGGCGAGATCCACCCTCGCGTGCTGCGGCATTTCGGCATCAAGGGTGCGGCGGTCGGCTTTACCATTCGCATCGCCGCCGTGCCGCTGCCCAAGGTGAAATCGCCCTCGCGCCCGGCGCTGGTGCTGTCCGACCTGCAGGCGGTCGAGCGCGACTTCGCCTTCGTGGTGGATGGCGGCGTCGAGGCGCTGGCGCTGGTGAACGCGGCGGCGGGTGCGGACAAGGCGCTGATCGAGCGGGTGACGGTTTTTGACCAGTTTACCGGGCTGGAAGGCGGCAAGAAGTCCATCGCCATCACCGCGCGGTTGCAGCCGCGGGAAAAGACCCTGACCGATGCCGAGATCGAGGCGGTCAGCGCCAAGATCGTCGAAAAGGTCGGCAAGGCCACCGGCGGCGTGCTGCGCAGCTAGGGCGGGCCATGGGGCCGGGGTCCGCGCCCCGGCCTGATGCCCCGGTTCAGTCGGTGAAATAGCCCAGCGTCTCGAAATCGCGGGCGTAATGGTCGCGCACCCGGATCCGGTCCACCTGGTCCCAGGCGATCCCCAGCGGGTCGGGGCGCAGGTCGTGGGGCAGGCTTTCGGGCGGGGCGACGCCCAGCCATTCCGCCATGCGGGCGAGGGGGGCCTGCAAGCCGTCCTCGAAGCGGAAGGTCTCGACTTCGCTGCCCAGGAACTCCCATTGCGGGCGCAGGTGGTTGTCCAGGCAGAAGGGCTCGCGCTTCTGGCGGTTCAGCCAATCCTCCAGCCAGAGCGAGAAGACGGGCAACCCCTTGAAGAAATTCTCTTTCGCCAGATGCACCCGCATCCGGTATTCGCTGGCGACGCGGTCGTAGGGGTTGCGCACCACGGTCAGCACATGGTCGAAATAGCCCTCGCCCAGCAGCGCGCGGATGTCCTGCATGCGCAGATGCTGCGGCGTGCATTTCATCGCCGCGGGGATGCCCTGGCTGAACAGGCGCAGCGGCGCGATGCCCAGCATCCAGTTCTCGACCGAGGTGCCGCCGGTCTTGGGGATGTGGATGAAAAGGATACGTTTTCCGTTATGCTCGATAAAAGGCATGAGACCGTCCGCGATGTTTCCCGGACGGTCCATGAATCGCGTATCGGTTGCAAGCCCTGCCGCGATGCCGGTCAGGCGGCCCCGACCTCGATGCCGCGCTGCACGGCGGGACGGGCCAGGAAGCGTTCCAGATAGGCCTGGACGTTGGCAAAGCCATCCATGCCGGTCTCTGTCTCGGCCTCGTAATTCACCCGGACCGTGCGCAGCCAGGGCCCTACGGCCATGTCGGCGATGGAATATTCGCCGGTGATCCAGTCGCGCCCCTGAAGCTGGCGGTCCAGCACGCCCAAGAGCCGCCGCGCCTCGTCGTAATAGCGGGTGCGGGGACGGGGATCCTCGATCTCGCTGCCCTTGTAGCGGTGGAAATAGCCGACCTGGCCGAACATCGGCCCGACCCCGCCCATCTGCCACATCAGCCATTGGATGGTGTGGTAGCGCGCCGCACCCGAGGCGGGCAGGAACTTGCCGGTCTTGTCGCCCAGATAGATCAGCATGGCGCCGGTTTCGAACAGGCCCATGGGTTTGCCGTCCGGCCCGTTCGGGTCGATCATCGCCGGGATCTTGTTATTGGGGTTCAGCGACAGGAATTCGGGGGTGAACTGGTCCTCGGGGTCGGAGATGCTGATGCGATGCGCGTCATAGTCCAGCCCGCATTCCTCGAGCATGACCGAGGTCTTGATGCCGTTCGGCGTGTTCAGCGTGTAAAGCTGGATGACCTCGGGACGCCGGGGCGGCCAGCGGCGGGTGATCGGAAATTCGGATAATGCCGTCATGTCGTTTCCTGTCCAGTCCTGTCTCATGTTGCAAGGGGTTAGCGTGATGTGGCAGCCTTTGCCGGAACGCGTGCAACAGGCCGGGAAAGGTAAGCCCATGTTCAAGGAGTTCAAGGAATTCATCGCCCGGGGCAATGTCATCGACCTTGCCGTCGGCATCATCATCGGCGCGGCCTTCACGGCGATCGTGAATTCGCTGGTCGCCGACCTGATCAACCCGATCATCGGGCTGCTGACCGGCGGCACGGATTTCAGCGGGCATTACCTGGTGCTGAAGGGCGAGGTTCCGCCGGGCGCCAGCCTGCAGGTGGCGCGCGATTCCGGCGCCTCGGTCTTTGCCTATGGCGCCTTCCTCTCGGCGGTCATCAACTTCCTGATCGTCGCCTGGGCGGTGTTCCTGCTGGTCAAGGCGGTGAACAAGGTGCAAAGCGCCGCGATCCGCAAGAAAGAGGCCGAGGCGGCCGCCCCCGCCGGCCCGACGCAGGAGGAGCTGCTGATGGAGATCCGCGACGAGTTGCGGGCCCGCAGCGTCTGAGGCGGAAGCGGCCGGCCAAGGCGGCGGCGCGGCGCCCTGGGGTCGTGCCTTGCTGCCTGTTGCGGTGATTTTCGCTTATATCCGGCCTCTGGCGGCGCTATGGTCGAAGAAACCGGCGCCGACCGGCGCCCGCGAGACAGGGATCGCCCCGATGATCGAGCTTGACGCGACGGATCGCCGCATTCTCTCCGTCCTGCAACGCGACGGGCGCATGACCAATGCCGATCTGGCAAACGAGGCCGGGCTTTCCCCCAGCGCCTGCCACCGCCGCGTGCAGAGGCTGGAGGAGGCTGGGGTGATCCGCGGCTATGTCGCGCTGCTCGACGCGCGCAAGCTGGAGCGGCCGACCACGGTCTTTGTCGAGATCACCCTGTCGGGCCAGGCCGACGAGTTGCTGGAGGCTTTCGAGCGCGCCGTGCGCACCATCCCCGACGTGCTGGAATGTCACCTGATGGCCGGTTCGGCGGATTACCTGCTGAAGGTGGTGGCGCAGGATACCGACGATTTTGCCCGCATCCACCGGCAGCGGCTGGCCAAGCTGCCGGGCGTGCAGCAGATGCATTCCTCGTTCTCGCTGCGCACGGTGGCCTTCACCACGGCGCTGCCGGTGTGAAGGAACCGGGATGAAAGGAACCGGCGTGAATGAAAAACCCCCGCGCATGGCACGGGGGTTTTCCTGAAACGAACGTGTCGCTCGTCTTACAGCGCGCCTTCGCGTTGCGCTTTCTTGCGCGCCAGCTTGCGGGCGCGGCGGACGGCCTCGGCCTTTTCACGGGCCTTCTTGACCGAGGGTTTCTCGAAATGCTGCTTGAGCTTCATTTCACGGAACACCCCCTCGCGCTGAAGTTTCTTCTTCAGAGCACGAAGCGCCTGTTCGACGTTGTTGTCGCGAACACTTACCTGCATGTGGTTGTCACCACCTTCCTAGGTTAAAGTTGAGCTGATTTGCAGGACGCGGCCTTCTAGCAAGCCGAATCGGCTTTGTCCAGATTTTCCGGACCCGCGCCGCACGAAGAAAAAGGAGAGTGCCATGACGGATGACCGCGAGCGGCTGATCGAGGCCGCGCTGTCCCACGTCATCTTCGAGGGCATGGGCGACAAGGCCATCGCCGAGGGCGCGCGCGACATCGGCATGAACCCGGCCCTGGCGCGGGTGCACCTGCCGCGCGGCGGCGCGGATCTGGCCGCCGCCTATCACCGCCGGGGCGACCAGGCGCTGCGCGACTGGCTGGCGGCGCATCCGCCCGAGGGCCGGTTTCGCGACCGGGTCTCGGCGGCGGTGATGCGGCGGCTGTCGCTCAGCAACCGCGAGCTTGCACGGGCAGGGGCGGCGATCCTGGCCTTGCCGCAGAATGCGGCGCTTGGCGCGCGGCTGGTCTGGGAGACGGCCGATGCGATCTGGGACGGGCTCGGCGACCGCTCCGAGGACGTGAACTGGTATTCCAAGCGCGCGACGCTGTCGGCCGTCTATGGCGCGACGGTGCTTTACTGGCTGGGCGACGATTCGCCCGAGGCCGAGGAGACGCGCCGCTTCCTGGACCGCCGCATCGAAGGGGTGATGCGCTTCGAAAGCCTGAAGGAACGGGTCGGCGGACTGCCCGGCGTCTCGACCCTGGCCGGGCTTGCGACGGGCTGGATCAGGCGGCCGGAAAATCGCAATCTGCCCGGAGCGTTGCGCGCAAATCCGCGCGCCCGGACAGAAGGAGGCGACGGGTGATTCCCGATGTGATGCAGGCAATCGAGATTTCATCCCCCGGCGGGGCCGAGGTTCTGCGGCCGGTGACGCGGCCGGTGCCGGTGGCCGGGCATGGCCAGATCCTGATCCGCGTTGCCTGGGCCGGGGTGAACCGTCCCGACGTGCTGCAACGCGCCGGCTCCTATGCGCCGCCACCGGGGGCCTCGGACCTGCCGGGCCTGGAATGTGCCGGCGAAGTGGCGGCCGTCGGTCCGGGCGTCACGTGCTGGAGGCCGGGCGACCGGGTCTGCGCCCTGCTGCCGGGCGGCGGCTATGCGCAATATGCGACCTGTCCCGCAGACCACGCCCTGCCGATTCCGCAGGGGCTGTCTCTGCGCCTGGGCGCCGCGTTGCCCGAAACCGCCTTCACTGTCTGGTCCAACGTGGTCATGCGCGGCGGCTTGCAGCCGGGCGAGCGCTTCCTGGTCCATGGCGGCTCATCGGGCATCGGCACCATGGCGATCCAGATCGCCAAGGCGCTGGGGGCGCGGGTCTGGGCGACGGCAGGCTCGGCCGAGAAATGCGCGGCCTGCGAGAAGCTGGGCGCCAGGGCGATCAATTATCGCGAGGAGGATTTCGTCGCCGTGCTGCGCAAGGCCGGCGGCGCCGACCTGATCCTGGACATGGTCGGCGGCGACTATATCGCTCGCAATATCAAGTGCCTTGCGGATGACGGCCGGCTTGCCATGATCGCCTTCCTCGCCGGGCCCAAGGCCGAGATCAACTTCGCCCAGATCATGGCCCGGCGGTTGTCGGTGACCGGTTCGACCCTGCGGCCGCAATCCGACCTGGCCAAGGCGCGCATCGCCACCGAACTGCAGGAGCGGCTCTGGCCGCTGGTCGAGGCGGGGGCGGTGCGCCCGTTGATCGACAGCACCTTCCCGCTTGCCGAGGCGGCCGAGGCGCATCGCCGCATGGAGGGCAGCGGCCATATCGGCAAGATCCTGTTGCGGGTTTCGGCCGCGGATTGACTGCTTCGGCGACTATGGCACGGCCCGGAGCCTCCGGCGGGGATATTTGGGCAAGAAAGAAAAGCACACACCCCGCCCGCCGGAGCTGAAGGTCGGGGTGTGGCTTCTTCCTTGACGGCCATCGGCGTCCCCGCCTGTTCCGTGATTCCAAGCTGACAGAAAATCCTTGCGATTTGGTTAACGGTCTCTTCCTTGTCCAAATATCCCCGCCGGAGGCACGCGGCCGCGCCATCAGCGCGGCGCCGGCATCAGGAAGCTGCCCTGGCAATCCCGCCCGGCATCCTCAGCGCAGGCACGCGGCCGCAGGTCGCGGGTCAGGCAGATGCGGATCTCCTGCAGGGCGCGGGCGCGGCAGGTCACGGTGATGCCGTCGCGTGCAAGGCCGGGATTGGCCTCGATGAAGGCGTCTTCGATCACCTGGGCGGGCAGGGTGACGTCGCGGTCGAGCTGGCGCAGCGTCTCGGGCAGGGCGATCCGGGCGGCGGCCTTGCGGGTCAGGGCGAAATAGTCCCGCGCCGGCAGGCCCGAGCAGCGGCCGTGCTTTTTCCATTGATACCAGGCTAGGCCGCCCGTTCCCATCAGATCCGCCATGGCACGGGTTTCGTGGCGCGCGGGGTCGCGGGCTTCGGTCCGGCAATATTCCGGCCAGCCGCGTTCGTATTGCGGCCACAGGCCATGGACGACGAAGCCCAGGCGCCGCCCGGTCGCGCATTGTTCGGCCTCGTCCTGGGTCCGGCACCAGCTGGGCGACCAGCTGAGCGACAGCACGTAATAGTCGAACCGTCCCGCGATGTCCTGGGCCAGGGCCGCGGGGGCGAACAGCAAAAGGGCGATCAGGGCGGCCGGTCTCATGCCGGCGAACCTAACGCCGGTCCCGGCCGCGCGCCACGAATTTCAGGCTTTATTTTGCTCCCTTCCGGGCCTATATAGCCTGTCAATCCCCCGAAAATGGAATGGCAGCCGCCGAAAGCCGTTTTCCCCGGCCGGAAGAGATATTGTTAAGGAGAAGGTCATGAACAAGCCGCTGATGGCCAAGGCCACCGCCGTCTGGCTGGTCGACAACACGACGCTGAGCTTCAAGCAGATCGCCGATTTCTGCGGCATGCACGAGCTTGAGGTCCAGGGCATCGCCGACGGCGACGTGGCGGTCGGCGTCAAGGGCTTCGACCCGGTCGCCTCGAACCAGCTCGATGCGTCCGAGATCGAGAAGGGGCAGAAGAATCCGCTCTACCGGCTGAAGCTCAAGCACAACCCCGCCGCCGAGGGCGAGGAGAAGCGTCGCGGCCCGCGCTACACGCCGCTGTCCAAGCGCCAGGACCGGCCGGCAGCGATCCTGTGGCTGGTCAAGTTTCATCCCGAACTGGCCGATTCGCAGATCTCGAAGCTGGTGGGCACCACCAAGCCGACCATCGCCTCGATCCGCGACCGCACGCATTGGAACATCCAGAACATCCAGCCCATCGACCCGGTGGCGCTGGGGCTTTGCCGTCAGTCCGAGCTTGACGCCGCCGTGCAGAAGGCCGCCAAGCGCAAGGCCGCCGAGGGCGGCGCCATGACCGATGACGAGCGTCGCAAGCTGCTTTCGACCGAGACCTCGCTTGCCATGTCGGACGAGCCGCGCCTGCCCAGCTCGATCGCCGGGCTGGAGAATTTCAGCCTCAGCAAGGATGACGAGAAGCCCGAGCCGGACGACAACCTGGATGCGGACAGCTTCTTCAACCTGCCCGACGCGGATGACGACGAAGACGAGGATCACTGATCCCGCAAACCCCGGAGCCCGGCTCCGGGGTTTCTTCCTGGCCGGTCAGATGGACAGGCAGATGTATTTCATCTCTAGGTAATCTTCGATGCCGTGGCGCGAGCCCTCGCGGCCAAGCCCTGACTGCTTGACGCCGCCGAAGGGCGCCACCTCGGTCGAGATGATGCCGGTGTTCACGCCGACGATGCCGTATTCCAGCGCCTCCTGGACGCGGGTGACGCGGCCGATGTCGCGGGCATAGAAATAGGCGGCAAGCCCGAAGATGGTGGCATTGGCGCGCTCGACGGCCTCTTCCTCGGTCTCGAACTTGAACAGCGGCGCCAGCGGGCCGAAGGTTTCCTCGCTCGCCACCTTCATCTTGTCGGTGATGCCGGTCACGACCGTCGGGTCGAAGAACAGCCCGTCGCGCGGCTTGCCGCCGGTGAGGACAGAGGCGCCGCCCTCGACCGCGTCCTGGATATGTTCCTGGACCTTTTCGACCGCATCGCGGTTGATCAGCGGGCCGGTGGTCACGCCTTCTTCCAGCCCGTCGCCGACCCGCAGCCTGTCCACCGCCGCCGCCAGCCGCCGGGCGAATTCGTCATAGACCCCGGCCTGCACATAGATGCGGTTGGCGCAGACGCAGGTCTGGCCGTTGTTGCGGAATTTCGAGGCCATGGCGCCCTCGACCGCCGCATCCAGGTCGGCATCGTCGAAGACGATGAAGGGGGCGTTGCCGCCAAGCTCCATCGAGCATTTCAGCACCTGGTCGGCAGCCTGGCGCAGCAGGATGCGGCCGACCTCGGTCGAGCCGGTGAAGGTCAGCTTGCGGATCAGCGGGTTCTCGCAGAACTCCTTGCCGATGTCCGAGGATCGCGACGAGGTCACGATGCTGAACAGCCCCTTGGGCACGCCCGCGCGTTCGGCCAGCACCGCCAGCGCCAGCGCCGAAAGCGGGGTCTCGGCGGCGGGGCGGCCGACGAAGCCGCAGCCGGCGGCGATGGCCGGGCCGCATTTGCGGGTGATCATCGCGTTCGGGAAGTTCCAGGGCGTGATCGAGCCGACCACGCCGATCGGCTGGCGGATCACGGTCAGGCGCTTGTCGGGCTGGTGGCCGGGGATGGTCTCGCCATAGATGCGCTTGGCCTCCTCGCCGAACCATTCGATGAAGCTGGCGCCATAGGCGATCTCGCCCTTGGCCTCGGGCAGGGGCTTGCCCTGCTCGGCGGTCAGGATCTTGCCCAGGTCGTCCTGGTTCTCCATCATCAGGTCGAACCATTTGCGCATGATCTGGGCGCGTTCCTTGGCGGTGCGGGCGGCCCAGCCCTTCATCGCCTCGGCGGCTGCGGCGATGGCGCGGGCGACCTCGGCGCGGGACAGGTCCGCCACCTCGGCGATCACGTCGCCGCGGGCCGGGTTCACCACCGGGAAGGTCTTGCCGTCATCGGCGTCGATCCATTCGCCGGCGACATAGGCGCGGGTCTGCAAGAGCGAGGGGTCTTTCAGCAGCATCTTGAGGTCGGTCGCGGGCTTGTTCATGGCGGGGCTCCTTCCGTTCGGCTCCGGTGCAGGCTTGCGCTTTTGCCGGGCCAACGCAAGTCGCGGCTGGCCCGTGACGGCGGTCGAGGAATTGTGATGAACCGGATCGGGATTTGCGGCGTTGGCTTGCCATCGTCAGGTTTCCCTCTTGGCGTATTCGACTGGGGCGGCGTCTCTCTCTGGCGTCGCCCCTTTTTCATTGCTTCTTTTCGCCAGCGGTGCGGATTATTCCCCCACGGGATCGGCGACCGGCCGATCTATTCGGAAAACGGTGAAGATGCGGGAACTGGATGAGTTGAAGGCGCTGGGCGATGCCGGCAAGGCGGTCGAGATGGCGGCCTATCACAAGGCGGCGCGGGTCTATTTGGGCGTGACGGTGCCGGCGATCGACGAACTGGCCCGCGGTTGGCGGGCCGGGCTCGACGTGCCGGGGCGGGTCGATCTGGCACGGCGGCTTTGGGACAGCGATGTGCATGAGGCGCGGATCGCGGCGGCGAAGCTGCTGACCCAGGCGCGGATCCGGCCCGATGAGGCGGTCTGGGAGCTGATTGCCGGCTGGGTGCCGCAATTCGACACCTGGGCGATCGCCGACCATGCCATGAAGGCGGGCGAGCGGCGGCTGCTGGCCCGGCCCGAGCGGCTGGACGAGATCGAGCCCTGGCTCGATCATCCCAGCTACTGGGTGCGGCGCGCAGCGCTGGTCGGCACGCTGCCCTGGACGCATATCCGCAACCCCAAGCCGCAGGATCTGGAGCGGCGCGAGCGCGTGCTGTCCTGGCTGGCCCGGCTGGCCGATGACCGGGAATGGTTCGTGCAAAAGGCCATCGGCTGGTGGCTGCGCGAACTGTCCAAGCACGACCCCGGCCGCGTGCGCGGCTGGCTGGCCGAGCATGGCGCGCGGCTGAAGCCTTTTGCCCGGCGCGAGGCGGGGCGGTGGCTGCCGGAAAACCGCGGCAGGACCGGGCAGGACCGGCCGGGCGCCGATCAGTTGCCATAGACCTCGATCGTGGGCAGGTCGGTCAGGCTGACGCCGATCAGCTGCAAGGCCGGCAGCGAGACCTGGCTGCCGCCGCTGGCCGGGCCGTCCAGCGGGATCAGCCGCACCTTGGCGGATTTGCGGTTCGCCGGGTTCACGATCCGGCCATCGGCTTCGGATTTCACCAGCGGCGTCTTGATCCAGAAGCCGGGCTGCGAAGGGTCGCCCAGCGAGGCGATGGTGGTGCCCAGCCGACGCTCGCCCGTGGTGGGCGGGGCGGCGGCCGCGGCCTTTTGCTCGCGGGTGGTGGTGTCGAATTCCGCCGCCGTGCGCGCCGCGGGCGAGGGGCGCGCGGCCGCGGTCAGCGTCGGGTTCGCCGCGGCGGCTTCGGTGCCGGCCGTTCCGCCGTCGCTGCCCGCGGTGGTGCCGGGCGTGCGGGGTGCGGTCTGCGTCGCAGGGGTGCAGGCGGCCAGTGCCAGCAGCGCCAGCGCGCCCAGAAGGCGCAGGATCGGCTTGGTCATCGGCATGCGCTTGTCCTTGTCATCCTTTTCCAGATCGGGGCGAGGCTAGACCCGGCCGGCCCCTGCTGTCCACCCGAGCTTCCATTCATGGTTACGAGACCATCAACGGATCGGCCGGCTTGTGCCGATGCCGGGCCGTGCTTATCTTTGCGCCATGGATGCGCATGCCCCGCTGATAGACCCCTTTGCCAGGCCGATCACCTACCTTCGGGTATCGGTGACGGATCGTTGCGATTTCCGCTGCACCTATTGCATGGCCGAGCATATGCAGTTCCTGCCCAAGCGCGACCTGCTGACGCTGGAGGAACTGGACCGGCTGTGTTCCGCCTTTGTGGGCCTGGGCGTGCGCAAGCTGCGCGTCACCGGCGGCGAGCCGCTGGTGCGGCGCAACATCATGGAATTCTTTCGCGCCATGTCGCGCCACCTGGGGGCGGGTCTGGACGAATTGACGCTGACCACCAATGGCAGCCAGCTGGCGCGATTCGCCGGCGAACTGGCCGATTGCGGTGTGCGGCGGGTCAATGTCTCGCTGGATACGCTTGATGCCGACCGCTTCGCCCAGATCACCCGCTGGGGCAGATTGCCGCAGGTCATGCAGGGGATCGAGGCCGCCAAGGCGGCCGGCATGCGGGTCAAGATCAACACCGTCGCGCTGAAGGGCTTCAACGAGGACGAATTGTTCCGGCTGGTCGAGTGGTGCGCGGACCAGGGCCACGACCTGACCTTCATCGAGGTCATGCCCATGGGCGAGATGGGCGAGGAAGAGCGGCTGGACCAGTATTGGGCGCTGTCCGACCTGCGCGACCGCCTGGGCGAGCGGTTCACCCTGACCCCGCTGGCCGAGCGGACCGGCGGGCCGGCGCGTTACGTGCGCCTGGAGGAGACCGGGCAGAAGATCGGTTTCATCACGCCGCTCACGCATAATTTCTGCGAAAGCTGCAACCGCGTCCGCGTCACCTGCACGGGCGAGCTGTTCATGTGCCTGGGGCAGGAGGACCGCGCCGACCTGCGCGCGCCGCTGCGCGCCAGCCCGGACGACGCGCCGCTGCGCGAGGCCATCCGCGAGGCGATCACCCGCAAGCCCAAGGGCCACGACTTCGACTATTCCCGCCAGCATGTCGCCGGGCAGGTCAGCCGCTTCATGAGCCATACCGGCGGCTAGTAGCTGGCGCCGTCCACCGCCTGGCTGGCCAGTGCGCGCGGGTTGACGCCTTCCAGGCAGTTCACGTTCACCGCCACCATCTCGACCCCGTCCGTGCCCGTGCCGAAAGCATAGGATTCCACCCCGCAGGTCGGGCAGAAGCGGTGGTGGATCTGCTTGCGGTTGAACAGGTATTCCGTCACCGGCCCGTCACTGGTCAGGTGGAAATCCGTTCTGGGCACGAAGGCCAGCACGAAGCCCAGCCGCTGGCAGCGCGAGCAGTTGCAGGTGAAGGTCTGGTCCAGATCGGCGTCCACCTCATAGGCGATGCTGCCGCATTGGCAGCTGCCCTTGTAATGCTGTCGGGCCATTCGGTGCCTCCCGTTGCCTTCCGTTTGCGACTCACCGGCATGGTGGGGCAGGGCGCTTGGCATCGCAAGCGGAAATGTTCCCGAGTTGTTCTGTTCCGGGTTGCCATTTCGGCGCGGATGCCTATCTCATGCGCTTGGCGGAATCAGGACTGGCGCGATGGAACAGAAGTTCATCGAGGTTCGCGGCGCGCGCGAGCACAATCTGAAGAATGTGGACATGGACATCCCCCGCGATCAGCTGGTGGTGATCACCGGCCTGTCGGGCTCGGGCAAGTCCAGCCTCGCCTTCGACACCATCTATGCCGAGGGGCAGAGGCGCTATGTCGAAAGCCTGTCGGCCTATGCCCGGCAGTTCCTCGACATGATGGGCAAGCCGGATGTCGACCATATCAGCGGCCTGTCGCCGGCGATTTCCATCGAGCAGAAGACGACCTCGAAGAACCCGCGCTCGACCGTCGGCACGGTGACCGAGATCTACGACTACCTGCGGCTGCTGTTCGCCCGCGCCGGCACGCCCTATTCGCCGGCCACCGGCCTGCCCATCGAGGCGCAGCAGGTGCAGGACATGGTGGACCGGGTGATGGAACTGCCCGAGGGCACGCGCGCCTATCTGCTGGCGCCCATCGTCCGCGACCGCAAGGGCGAATACAAGAAGGAGTTCCTGGAGCTGCGCAAGCAGGGCTTCCAACGCGTGAAGGTGAACGGCCAGTTCCACGAGCTGGACGAGCCGCCGACCCTCGACAAGAAATTCCGCCACAATATCGACGTCGTCGTGGACCGCATCGTCGTGCGCGAGGGCATGGAGACGCGGCTGGCCGACAGCTTTCGCACCGCGCTGGACCTGGCCGACGGCATCGCGGTGCTGGAAACCGCGCCCTCCGAAGGTGAAGCCGAGCGCATCACCTTCTCCGAGAATTTCGCCTGCCCGGTCAGCGGCTTCACCATCCCCGAGATCGAGCCGCGGCTGTTTTCCTTCAACGCGCCCTTCGGCGCCTGCCCGGTCTGCGACGGGCTGGGGGTCGAGCTGTTCTTCGATGAGCGGCTGGTGGTGCCCGATTCGGCGCTGTCGGTGGCGCAGGGGGCCATCGCGCCCTGGGCCAGGTCGAAATCGGCCTACCTGACCCAGACCGTCAACGCTCTGGCCAAGTTCTACGGCTTCGACAAGAAGACGCCGTGGAAGGATCTGCCGGACGCGGTGCGCGAGATGTTCCTGCGCGGTTCGGGCCAGGACGAGATCCCGTTCCGCTTCGACGATGCCGGCCGCGTCTATGAGGTCACCCGCCAGTTCGAGGGTGTGATCCCGAACATGGAGCGGCGGCTGCGCGAAAGCGACTCGGCCTGGGTGCGCGAAGAATTCGAGAAATACCAGAACAACCGCCCCTGCGGCGCCTGCGAAGGCTATCGGCTGAAGCCCGAGGCGCTGGCGGTCAGGATCGCCGGCGCGCATATCGGCAATGTCACCGAACTGTCGATCCGCGAGGCGCTGGCCTGGGTCGAGGCGGCGCCGAAGCACCTGACCAAGCAGAAGAACGAGATCGCGGCCGCCATCCTCAAGGAGATCCGCGAGCGACTGGGCTTCCTGGTCAATGTCGGGCTGGACTACCTGACGCTGTCCCGCGCGGCCGGTACGCTTTCCGGTGGCGAAAGCCAACGCATCCGCCTGGCCAGCCAGATCGGCTCGGGGCTGACCGGGGTGCTTTACGTGCTGGACGAGCCCTCGATCGGGTTGCATCAGCGCGACAACGACCGGCTGCTCTCGACGCTGAAGGGGCTGCGCGACCAGGGCAATTCCGTCGTGGTGGTCGAGCATGACGAGGATGCGATCCGCCATGCCGACTATGTCTTCGACATGGGGCCGGGCGCGGGCGTGCATGGCGGCCAGGTCGTCGCCCGCGGCACCCCGGCCGAGATCGCCGCCGATCCCTGCAGCCTGACCGGGCAATACCTGTCCGGCGCGCGCGAGATCACCGTGCCGTCGGAACGCCGCAAGGGCAATGGCAAGGCGGTGAAGGTGGTCGGCGCCACCGGCAACAACCTCAAGAACGTCACCGCCGAATTCCCGCTGGGCAAGTTCGTCTGCGTCACCGGCGTCTCGGGCGGCGGCAAGTCGACGCTGACCATCGAGACCCTGTTCAAGACCGCCAGCCTGCGGCTGAACGGCGCGCGCCAGACCCCGGCCCCCTGCGAGACGATCAAGGGGCTGGAGCATCTGGACAAGGTGATCGACATCGACCAGCGCCCGATCGGCCGTACGCCGCGGTCCAACCCCGCCACCTATACCGGCGCCTTCACCCCGATCCGCGACTGGTTCGCCGGCCTGCCCGAGGCCAAGGCGCGCGGCTACAAGCCGGGCCGCTTCAGCTTCAACGTCAAGGGCGGGCGCTGCGAGGCCTGCCAGGGCGACGGCGTCATCAAGATCGAGATGCATTTCCTGCCCGACGTCTATGTCACCTGCGAGACCTGCAAGGGCAGGCGCTACAACCGCGAGACGCTGGAAGTGACCTTCAAGGGCAAGTCCATCGCCGACGTGCTGGACATGACGGTCGAGGACGCGCAGGAGTTTTTCAAGGCCGTGCCCTCGATCCGCGAAAAGATGGATGCGCTGGTCGAGGTGGGGCTGGGCTATATCAAGGTCGGCCAGCAGGCCACCACGCTGTCGGGCGGCGAGGCGCAGCGGGTCAAGCTGTCCAAGGAACTGTCGCGCCGCGCGACCGGCAAGACGCTGTATATCCTCGACGAGCCGACGACGGGGCTGCATTTCGAGGATGTGCGCAAGCTGCTGGAGGTGCTGCATTCCCTGGTCGAGCAGGGCAATACGGTGGTGGTGATCGAACATAACCTGGACGTCATCAAGACCGCCGACTGGATCATCGACATCGGCCCCGAGGGCGGCGACGGCGGCGGCCGCATCGTGGCCACCGGCACGCCCGAAGACGTGGCCGAGGTCGAGGCCAGCCATACCGGCCGCTATCTGGCGCCCATGCTGGACGCGGCACGCAGCCGCGCCGCGGAATAGGCGCGGCGGCAGGCCAGGGGCCGACGGATCGCTGATCGCGATCGCGCAACCGAAGGGTGGTGCGCCCCACGCGCGGGCCATGCGGCCTTGGCGCGGCGGCAAGGGCAAGGGAATGCCGCGGAATCCTTGGCGCCGCCGGTGGGGCGCTGGCCCCTGCCGAGACGAAACTGTCGCGATCCTGCTTCTTGCCGTTGACCGGCCCCGTCCCGCCGGTCAACCGCGACTCCGGTCATGGCAACGGGCGGTGCCGAACGGCCTGCGGATCGGCGCGCGACCGTCCCCTGGCCGGGGCCGCGCCTCGCGCGACCCGAGCGCGGCGATGATCCTCGGCCGGGCCGGTCGAGCAAAAAGCGACCGCCTTGTCTGCTGCCGCTTTTTCGATCTGGTCAAGCGTCGGATTTTCGCATTATCTCCATTTTGACTGCAATGCTCGCATGGCTTGGCTTTCGTCAAGCGGGCTTGGCGCAGAATTTTTACAATGTTTTCACTTGGCAAAGCGCGCTGGGTGAAGCCGGTAACGAACGCAAAAGGAGCGCGAATTGCCTGTTACGACTGTTAACCTGCTGTGGATCGGCAATCGGTCCCTGCTCGATTCCTCCCCTTCCAGCAACATCAGCCAGAACCAGGCCAATGCGATCGACGGCTGGGCGGCCGAGGGTCGCGACGAGATCGCGCCCGTCGCCCTGACCGGCGATTACTTCGGTTCGGGCAGCAACAGAATCTTCAGAACCACCTATCAAGCGGGACTTCTGCAACCCGCCAGCCGGTTCTCCTATACCGACCCGGATGGCAATCGGCAAAGCAACGTCACCCTCAACACCTTTCTCGGCGCCCGCTTTGCCGTGACCGTGCATGACGAGGATGGCAACGCCAGCGTCGTGGAACTGAACGGCGTGCTCATGCAGATGAGCAATGGCGATCTGTTCGTCCGTCCCTCGACGGACACGGCGGCGGCCTGGAGCGTCCATACCCGCATCTCGAAGGTCGAGATCCTGGGCGTGATGCGCTTGTCGGAGGACACGGGCGTCGCCACCATCGGATTCCGCGCCGAGATCTTCGAATCCGAGATCGTCTGTTTCACCCGCGGCACGCTGATCGAATGCGCCGAGGGGCCGCGCCCGGTCGAAAGCCTGCGCATCGGCGATCTGGTGCGGACGCTGGACAACGGGCTGAAGCCGCTGCGCTGGATCGCCTCGTGCCGGCTGGGCCGGGAACTGAAGGCCACGCCCAAGCTGCGCCCGATCCGCATCCGCGCCGGGGCCCTGGGGCAGGGGGTGCCGTCCTCCGACCTGCTGGTCTCGCCGCAGCATCGCATCCTGGTGCGCTCCAGGGTGGCGATGCGGCTGTTCGGGACCGCCGAGGTGCTGGTCGCCGCCAAGCAACTGCTGATGCTGGACGGGGTCGACATCGCGCAGGATCTGGAGGCGGTGGAGTATTTCCACTTTGCCTTCGACCGGCACGAGGTCGTCTTTGCCAACGGGGCCGAGGCGGAATCGCTTTATCCCGGCACACAGGCGCTGAAGGCCATCGGGCGCAGCGCCCGGGAGGAGCTTTTCGCGCTTTTCCCCGATCTGCGCGAGCAGGCGACCCCGCCGGTCGCCGCGCGCGAGATCGTCTCGGGCCGGCAGGGGCGCAGGCTGGCGGTGCGCCATCTGCGCAATGGCCGTCCGCTGGTCGCCGAGGCGGCCAGGCCGCATTGACGGTTCCCGGATCCCGATGCAGGCGCCGCGCCTGCATCGCCCGGTTGCCGGTGGCGCTTTCTTCCGCCCCTGGTGCGGGCTAATGTCGCGCCATGACGCAAAATGCCATGACACCCGAAACCATAGCCGGCCTGTTCACCCGCGACGGGCGCTATCTTTGCGCGCGCTGGGGCCGGCCGGTGGCGCCGGTGATCTTCGGCCTGGCCGATGAAAGCCTGGCGGTGTTTCGCGACGCGACCCGCGCCGTGCTGGCCCATGCCCGCCACCCCATCGCCGAGACCGATCCCGAGATGGGGGCGAACCTGATGACCTTTTTCCTGCGCGACTGGCAGGAGCTGCGGGATCTGCCCGATCTCGATCGGCTGACCGGCCAGCCCGACCTGGCGGCGCGGTTGCAGGGCAGCGATGCCGACCAGTATCGGCTGTTCCGCTTTGACGCCGACGGCGCCATCCGGGCCTGCATCGGTTTCGTGAACATGGGCGGACGGCTGGCCGAGGCCCATCCGGGACAGTTGGCCGAAACCGTCGCCGTGCGGGCCATGCTGAGCTTTGCCTGCGACGTCACGCCCTCGCCGGAACTGGCGGCATTGATCCGGGCCGCCTATGACCCGGTGATGCCGGTCGCGGCGACCGATCCCTCGCATGCGCTGCGGCTGGCCGCACGTTTGCCGCGTTGACGGCCTGCGGACCGTCTTGCGGCAATGATCGGCAATCGCGGGCCGGGTGAACCGGCCTGCCCATGCTTCCCAGCCACCGCACTGGATTCGCAAGATGAATCCGCGAAGCCGATTCGAGCGGCAGGCTCCGGTCGGAAGAAGCGCCGACCCGGAGCCGGCATCAGCCAGGCGTGCCGGGCTCCAGATAGGGCAAGAATGCCTCGACCAGGGCGGGCGGTATTCTCGCGGGTTTCATGGATTTGTTTATATGCGCCAGTTCGATTTCTATCCGGACCAGCACCTGGTTTTCCTTGCGAAAGACATGCCGGATACGAACGCTTGCGCCCCTGATGGAAATCACGGATGAGGTGCAAGCGATCAGATCATCGAGGCAGGCCGGCCTTTGCCAGGCAATATCTGCATTTCGCGCGACGAATTGCTCTCCGTTCGGGCTGACGAGGGGGTATCCCACATGTCTCAGCAGCTCGGAACGGCTTCGCTCGGCAAATTCCAGGTATTTGGAATGATAGACGATGCCGCCTGCATCCGTATCCGCATAGTAAATGCGATAAGTCTGCGTAAATCCGTGGCCATCTTGAGGCGGTGGCTTCAGGTGCATCCCAGGCTTCCTCGTTTTTCCCGGCCTTCGTCATGGCTGTGACGCCCCGGCCGAATACTGTTCCATCCTTTCACAGTCTTATCAAGCCCCTCGGCGGGTTTGCCGGCCGCCTTTCCCAGGGCGTGCGCCCGGATTTGCATGGCGCATGAAATAGTTTCCGGGGAGCGTTCGAATGGGATCGTGCGCCTGCCGATCCGTGCACCATCGGCGCCATTGATATGCGGGCGATTATTGCCCCCGGCCTGCGGCGATATATTCCGGGCCTCTGTTGCGGGGATCCGATGCGGATGCATTTTCGGCGGTCCGCCCGCAATGACGGTGCGAATGCGTCCCGGACCGGGCGGACCCGGTTGCTGGCGGGGCTGGCCATGTGTCCCGATGGCCGCCCATCCCCCGCCGCGGATCTCGCCGCGGTCGAATCGCCGCTTCCGGGCGGCCCGGCTTGCGCCCGGTGCCCTCTGCCGGGCCTCGGCGCGGCGCCAGGCCCGCGTTCTCGCGGGCAATTGACGCAGAATTGACGCGCGGCGGGGTTGCTCCGCTGGGCGGTTCTGCTAACTCCGGCGCAGCAGAAGCCGCATCCCAGCGGCCCAAAGGACAGGCCGAATTTCATGGAACAACTCGCCGGAGCCGGGCAGCCGGTCGATTTCTCGCTCATCGCGCTGTTCGCGCGCGCCTCGCTGACGGTGCAGATCGTCATGGTGATCCTGATCCTGGCCTCGTTCTGGGCCTGGGCGATCATCATCCAGAAGTTCATCGCCTTCAACGCCGCCCGGCGCGAAGCAGACCGCTTCGACCGCGCCTTCTGGTCGGGCCAGCCGCTGGACGACCTGTACGACCGCATCGGCGAGACGCCCTCGGGCCCGGCCGAGCGCATCTTTTCCGCGGGCATGGCCGAATGGCGGCGCAGCCATCGCGACGACGGCAACCTGATCGCCGGCGTCACCGCGCGCATCGACCGGGCCATGAACGTCACCATCAACCGCGAGAACGACCGCCTGACCCGCGGCCTGCCCTTCCTGGCCACGGTGGGCTCGACCGCGCCCTTCATCGGCCTGTTCGGCACGGTCTGGGGCATCAAGACCGCCTTCGAGGAGATCGCGATCTCGCAGAACACCTCGCTGGCCGTGGTGGCGCCGGGCATCGCCGAGGCGCTGGTGGCGACCGCGCTTGGCCTGCTTGCGGCGATTCCGGCGGTGATCTTCTACAACAAGCTCAGCTCGGATGCCGACCGCATCACCGGGGGATACGAGACCTTCGCCGACGAATTCTCTACCATCCTCTCTCGCCAGTTGGACGACGAATAAGATGGGGGCCGGGGTCGTCAAACGCAGCCGCAACGGCAAGGGCCGCGCCCGCAGCCAGCCGATGGCGGAAATCAACGTCACGCCTTTCGTGGACGTGATGCTGGTGCTGTTGATCATCTTCATGGTGGCGGCGCCGCTTCTGACCGTGGGCGTGCCCTTGGAGCTGCCCAAGACCGCCGCCCAGGCCGTGCCCGCCGAGCCCGAGGAGCCGCTGAGCGTCTCGGTCACGCCCGATGGGCCGATCCTGGTCATGACCACCGAAGTCCCCGAGGCCGAGCTTGTCACCCGGCTGCGCGCCGTCGCGGCCGAGCGGCAGAGCGACAAGATCTACCTGCGCGCCGACGGCGCCATCCCCTATGCCCGGATCATGGAGGTGATGGGGGCGCTGAACGCGGCCGGCTTCAACAACATCGTCCTCGTGACCGAGGCCGGCGGGCCGCGCATGGACGCGGGATCGGACGGCTAAGCCATGGACCGGGCGGAACGCATCGGCTTCTGGATTTCGGGCATCGGCCATGCCGGGCTGCTGGGCGCGGCGCTGGTCGGCGGCGCGCTGTTCCGGCCGCAGCCGCTGGAGGCGGTGCGCATGGCCGAGGTCGCGACCATGTCCGAGGCCGAGTTCCAGTCGCTGGCCGCCGCCGCTGCCGGGCGCGGGCCGGTCTCCGATGCCGCCGCGACCACGCCGGCCCAGCCGCGCCCGCCTGCTGACGAAAACCGGCTGGGCGAGGTCGAGGCGGTCAGTCCGCCCGCCCCCGATGCGCAGGCGGCAAGGCTGTCCACGCCCCCCTCGCGGCCCGAGGCGCGGCCGGACCTGTCGGATTTCCAGACCCCGAACCGGCCCGTTGCCGTGGCGACCGATGCGCCGCGTCCCGCCGAGCCCGAGAACACCGTCGAGTTGGCGGCATTGCCGCAGAACTCTGACCGCCCCGATCCGGCGCGCAACCCCGCGCAGCCGCAATCGCCGGCGCCGATCCCGCAGCGTTCGGCGCTGGCCCCGGTCGAATCGGCGCGTCCCCGCGGCCGCCCCGAGGGGCTGGCCGAGGCCGTGCAGGCCCGCCGCGAGGCGGCCGCGGCGGCGCGCCAGCGCGAGGAGCTGCTAGCCCGGCAGCAGGCCGAGGCCGCTGCCGAGCGCGCCTCTGCCGCCAAGGCCGAGGAGGCCGCCGCCCGCCGCGCCGCCGAGGAGCGTGCCCGCGAGGAGCGTCGCGAGGCCGAGCGCCGGCAGGCCGAGGCGGAAGCGGCCCGCAAGGCCGAAGAGGCCGAGGCGCGTGCCCGCCGCCTTGCCGCGGCTGAAGCGGCTGAAAAGGTGGCTGCGGAACAGGCCGCGGCCGAGAAGCGTGCCGCCGAGCGCAAGGCCGAGGCCGAACGCCGCGCCGCAGCCGAGAAAGCGGCTGCCGAAAAGGTCGCCGCTGAGAAGGCCGCCGCTGAGAAGGCGGCCGCCGAGAAGGCCGAAGCCGAACGGAAGGCCGCCGAGGCCAAGGCCCGCAAGGAAGCCGAGGAAAAGGCCGCCGCCGAACGCGCCGCCGCCGAGAAGAAGGCCGCCGAAAAGGCTGCCGCCGAAGCCAAGGCCCGCGAGCAAGCCGAGGCCGAGCGCAAGGCCGCCGAGGCGGCCAAGCAGGCCGCGCTGGCCGAGGCGATGCAGGACCAGGGCTCGGCCGGCTCGGGCGGCGGCGGGGCGGCGGCCAGCGGGCCTCCGCTGAGCCAGGGCGAGAAGGACGGTTTCCGCGTCGCCGTCGAGCAATGCTGGAACCGCGGCTCGCTCTCGACCGAGGCCAGCCGGACCACGGTTTCGGTGCAGTTCTCGATGGCGCCGGACGGGACGGTGGAAAAGGGCTCGCTGCGCATGATCGGCCATGACGGCAGCTCGGACGCGGCGGCGAAACAGGCCTATGAGGCGGCGCGCCGGGCGATCCTGATGTGCGAGCGCGGCGGCTACAAGCTGCCGCCGGAGAAATACAACCGCTGGAAGGATGTCATCATCGACTTCAACGCCAGCGGCAGCGCGCGGGTCCAGTGACATGGCATCCCGGCGCGCAACACTCTATCCTGCAACCAAGACCTTACGAGGGCGATTCATGTTGCGACAATTCCTGATGACTTCCGTGATGGCCCTTGCGGGTCTGGGGCTGGCCGCGCCGGTCCTGGCGCAGGACGGGCCGCTGCGGATCGAGATCACCGACGGGGTGATCGAGCCGATGCCCTTCGCCATCGCCCGCTTCCACGACGAGGGCGGCGCCGGCGAATACCTGGCGCAGGTGCAGAACCTGATCGCCGCCGACCTGACCGGCACCGGCCTTTTCCGCGAGATCCCGGCCAGCGCCCATATCGCGCGCCCCGAAAGCTTTGACGCGCCCGTCTCCTACGAGGACTGGAAGGCGATCAACGCCCAGGCGCTGATCACCGGCTCGGTCAAGGTCGAGGGTGGCAAGGTGGTCGTCAAGTTCCGCCTGTTCGACGTCTTTGCCGGCCAGCCGCTGGGCGACGGCATGCAGTTCGACGCCTCGACCGGCAACTGGCGCCGCGCCGCCCACAAGGCCGCCGACCAGGTCTATTCGCGGCTGACGGGCGAGGGGCCGTATTTCGACAGCCGCGTCGCCTTCGTGCAGGAAACCGGCCCCAAGGATGCGCGCCGCAAGCGCATCGGCATCATGGATTACGACGGCGCCAACGTGAAATGGCTGACCGACGATTCGACGCTGGTCCTGAAGCCGCGCTTCTCGCCCGACGGCTCGCGCCTGCTTTACACCAGCTATGCCACCGGCTTTCCGCAGGCGATGATGATGGACGTGAACTCGCTCGCCACCCGCCAGCTGGGCGCGGGCCAGCAGGGCACGATGAGCTTCTCGCCCCGTTTCTCGCCCGATGGGCGGTGGATCGTCTATTCGCTGGAGCAGAACGGCAATACCGACATCTATCAGATGGATGCCGCGACTGGCGCGCAGCGGGCGCTGACCAACGCGCCCTCGATCGAGACCTCGCCCAGCTACAGCCCGGACGGCCGGCAGATCGTCTTTGAATCCGACCGCTCGGGCACGCCGCAGCTGTATATCATGGGGGCGAATGGCGGCGAGCCGAAGCGGATCAGCTTTGGCGAGGGGCGCTATGGCACGCCGGTCTGGTCGCCGCGCGGCGACATGATCGCCTTTACCCGGCAGGTCGGCGGCAAGTTCCACATCGGCGTCATGCGCACCGATGGCTCGGAAGAGAAAATGCTGACGGAATCGTTCCTTGACGAGGGGCCGACTTGGGCCCCCAATGGCCGCGTCGTGATGTTCACGCGGGTGACGCCGGGCGGCGACGGCCAGCCGCGCCTGCATTCGGTGGATATCACGGGGCGCAACATGCGCCCGGTCAAGGTCAATGGCGCAGCCTCGGACCCCGATTGGGGCCCGCTGCTGCCCTGAAGCGCGTGAAATGGACAGGATTATGAAAACTTTCATTAAAATTGCCGCGATCGGCGCCGTTCTCGCGCTGGCGGCCTGCGCCCGGCCGGCGCAGGACATGCAGGTTCGCGATCCCTATGCCGGGGCGGGCGGCCTTGGCGGGGTGGGCGCCAGCGCGCTGCCGGGCACGGCGGAATATTTCAAGGCCAGCGTCGGCGATACCGTCCTGTTTCCGCTCGACCAGTCTACCCTGACGCCCGAGGCGCGGGTGATCCTGGCCAACCAGGCCGGCTGGCTGAACCAGAACCGGGGTTTCTCGGCCGTGATCGAAGGCCATGCCGATGAGCAGGGCACCCGCGAATACAACCTCGCGCTGGGTGCGCGGCGGGCCAATTCGGTGCAAGAATACCTGATCTCGCAAGGCATCGCGCCGGGCCGGCTGCGCACCGTCAGCTATGGCAAGGAACGCCCGCTGGCGATCTGCTCGACCGAGGAATGCTTTACCAAGAACCGCCGCGCCGTGACCGTGGTCAGCCCTGGGGCGGGCATGTGATGGCGGTCCCGGGTTTCAGGGGGCTGCTTCTGGCCGCCGGTTTCGCGCTGGCGGCCTTGCCCGCGGCGGCGCAGGACGCGCGGACCCTGGCCGACATCCGGGCCGAACTGTCCCAGCTTTCGGCCGATCTGCAAAGCCTGCGCGCGCAGCTTGTCGCCTCGGGCCCGGCGGGCTTCGCCGCGGCGGGCGGCGACAGCGCCATCGACCGCATGAACGCGATGGAGGCGCGGTTGGCGCAGCTGACCGGCCAGACCGAGCAATTGCAGAACCGCATCGACCGTATCGTCCGCGACGGCACCACCCGCATCGGCGACATCGAGTTCCGCCTGTGCGAGATGGAAGAGGGCTGCGACCTGGGCAGCCTGACCACGCCGACGCTGGGCGAGCAGGGCGGATCGACGCCCTTGCCGCCTTCGGACCAGCGGGGCGCGTTGACGCAATCCAAGACCCCCTCGGCCGGGGCTGCCGCGACGGCGGCGGAAAAGGCCGATTTCGACCGGGCCCGGGAGGTGCTCGGTCAAGGTGACTTTCACCGCGCTGCGGAACTCTTCGCGGCCATTGCCCAAACCCATGCTGGCGGCCCGCTGACCGCCGAGGCGCTGTTCCTGCGCGGGGCGGCGCTGGATTCCGCAGGCGATCTGGAAGGCGCAGGGATGGCCTGGCTGGAAAGCTTCGCCGCCAATCCGAACGGGCCGCAGGCGGCGGATGCGCTGCTGGGCCTGTCGCGGGCCATGTCGGCCAAGGCCGGCCCGCAGGAAGGCTGCTATTACCTTCAGGAGATCGTCGCCCGCTTTCCCGGCGTTCCGCAGGCCGCCGAGGCCGAGCGGCGCATCGCCGAGACCGGCTGCGACGCCCCGGCCGAGGAACTGGGCGAGGAGCTGGATCCCGAGGCCGCGGCGGATCTGGCGGATGACGGCTGAGCCGGTCGCGGCGCGGGTCCATGCCGCGCTGGATCGCCTGGCCGGCACCCGCTCTGCGCTTGGCATCGCCCTGTCGGGGGGCGGCGATTCCATTGCCCTGATGCATCTGGCTCATGGCTGGGGCGGCGCGCGCCTCATGGCGGCGACGGTCGATCACGGGCTGCGCCCCGGCTCGGCCGAGGAGGCGCAGGCGGCCGGGCAGGCAGCCGCGGCCCTGGGCATTCCCCATGAAACCCTGCGCTGGACCCGTCGGGATGGCGGCAACCTGATGGCCGCCGCGCGCGAGGCGCGGCTGCGCTTGCTGGCCGATTGGGCCGGGCGGAACGGCCTGTCCGCCGTGCTGCTGGGTCATACGCTGGACGATCAGGCCGAGACCTTGCTGATGCGCCTGAACCGCGGCGCCGGCGTGGATGGGCTGTCCGCCATGGCCCCAGCGCGCGAGGCCTTGGGCGTCTTTTGGCTGCGCCCCCTGCTGGAGGTCGGCCGGGCCGAGTTGCGGCAATGGCTCGCGGCGCGCGGGCTCGGCTGGGCCGACGACCCTTCCAACGAGAACGAGGGCTTCGAGCGGGTGCGGGTGCGCAAGACCATCGCCGCGCTGGACCTGCCGATGCGGCAGCTGGCGCAATCGGCGGCGAATCTCGCCATGGCGCGGGAAGCATTGTGCGACTTTGCCTCGCGGGTGGCCGAGGGCGCGCAAAGCCGCGCCGGATCGCTGGCGCTGCCGCTGGACGCCTTTCGCGCCGCGCCGCTGGAGATCCGGCGGCGGCTTCTTGTCGCCGGGCTGCGCTTCGTCTCCTGTGCCGCCTATCCGCCCCGGCGCGAGGCAGTGCTGCACGCGCTGGCGGCCCTGGAAGCCGGTGGCCGGTTGACGCTCGAAGGCGTCATCGCCGAGCCGGGCGGCGGCTTCCTGCGGCTGGTCCGCGAACCGGCCGCCGCCGCCCGCAGCCCCGCCGCCGAAGGGGCTGATGCGATCTGGGATCGGCGCTGGCAAGTCGCCGGCCTGCGCGCCGGCCAGCAGGTGCGCGCCCTTGGCCATGCGCCCCTGCCGGGTCTGGACTGGCGCGGCGCCGGGCTGACGCGGGACGAGGCGGCATCCAGCCCCGGCATCTGGGCGGGCGAGAGGCTGGTCGCCGCGCCGGCGCTGCGCCCGGTGCCGGATTACGGCGCAAAGCCGCTGCGCGGGCTGCCAGAATTCCGCGCCTTGCTCTATACGCATTGAACCTGACGCCGGAATCCCTATTTTCAGGCGGAAGCCTGTTTACCCGCGGAGGACATGCCCTTGGGCAATGCGCGCAATATCGCCTTCTGGGTGGTGCTGTTTCTGATGATCCTGGCCCTGTTCAACCTGTTCAGCGACGGATCGGCCCAGATGAACAGCCGCCAGATCAGCTATTCCGATTTCATCCAGCGGGTGGAAAAGGACGAGATCTCTGCCGTCACCATAGATGGCGAGAATGTCGGCATCACCGACAAGGACGGCAAGCAGTTCGCCACCGTCCGGCCGCAGGGCGAGGAACTCGCGAACCGGCTGATCGACAGGGGCGTCGACGTCAAGGTCGAGCGGCAGCAGCAATCGGGCTTCATGTCGCTCTTGGGCGTCTGGCTGCCCTTCATCCTGCTGATCGGTGTCTGGATCTTCTTCATGAACCGGATGCAGGGCGGCGGCAAGGGCGGGGCCATGGGCTTCGGCAAGTCGCGCGCCAAGCTCTTGACCGAAAAGCACGGCCGCGTGACCTTCGACGACGTGGCCGGCATCGACGAGGCCAAGGAAGAGTTGGAGGAGATCGTCGAATTCCTGCGCAACCCGCAGAAATTCAGCCGCCTGGGCGGCAAGATCCCGAAAGGCGCGCTGCTGGTCGGCCCGCCCGGCACCGGCAAGACGCTGCTCGCCCGCGCCATCGCAGGCGAGGCGGGGGTGCCCTTCTTCACCATCTCCGGCTCGGATTTCGTCGAGATGTTCGTCGGCGTCGGCGCCAGCCGCGTCCGCGACATGTTCGAGCAGGCCAAGAAATCCGCCCCCTGCATCGTCTTCATCGACGAGATTGACGCGGTCGGCCGCGCCCGCGGCGTCGGCATCGGCGGCGGCAATGACGAGCGCGAGCAGACCCTGAACCAGCTGCTGGTGGAAATGGACGGCTTCGATGCCAATGAGGGCGTCATCATCATCGCCGCCACCAACCGCAAGGACGTGCTGGACCCGGCGCTGCTGCGTCCCGGCCGCTTCGACCGCCAGATCTATGTGCCGAACCCCGATATCAAGGGCCGCGAAAAGATCCTCGGCGTGCATTCGCGCAAGGTGCCGGTAGGCCCCGACGTGGACCTGCGCATCATCGCCCGCGGCACGCCGGGCTTTTCCGGCGCCGATCTGATGAACCTGGTGAACGAAGCCGCGCTGATGGCCGCGCGCATCGGCCGACGCTTCGTGACCATGGAGGATTTCGAGAACGCCAAGGACAAGGTCATGCTGGGCGTCGAGCGCCGCAGCATGGTCCTGACCCCCGAGCAGAAGGAAAAGACCGCCTATCACGAGGCCGGCCACGCCATCGTCGGCCTTTCGCTGCCGAAATGCGATCCGGTCTACAAGGCGACGATCATCCCGCGCGGCGGCGCGCTCGGCATGGTGGTGTCGCTGCCCGAGATGGACCGGCTGAACTATCACAAGGACGAGGCCAAGCAGAAGCTCGCCATGACCATGGCCGGCAAGGCGGCCGAGATCATCAAATATGGCGAGGAAGGGGTGTCGAACGGCCCGGCCGGCGACATCCAGCAGGCCAGCCAGCTGGCGCGCGCCATGGTGATGCGCTGGGGCATGTCCGACAAGGTCGGCAACATCGACTATGCCGAGGCGCATGAGGGCTATTCCGGCAATACCGGCGGTTTCTCGGTCTCGGCGGCGACCAAGGAGTTGATCGAGAAGGAGGTCCACGACCTGATCGAGGAAGGCTATCGCGAAGCCTATCGCATCCTGACCGAGAAGCAGGAGGAGTTCGAGCGGCTGGCCAAGGGGCTCCTAGAATACGAGACCCTGACCGGCGAGGATATCGGCCGGGTGATCCGGGGCGAGCCGCTGGGCGGCGACGATGATGCGCCCGGCTCCTCGATCCCCTCGGTCAGCGCGATTCCGCGGGCGGGTGCCGTCAAGCCCACGCCGGATGCGGCTCCCCAGCCGCAGGGGTGATCCGACGATCGATACAGGGAAACCCCCGGCGCCATCGCTCCGGGGGTTTTCATGCGCGCAAGGGCTCGGCCTGAACGCTGCGCGGACGTTCAGGGCGGCAGAAGCGCGGCGGCGCCAAGCGGCAGTCCCGGGCCGAACCCCCAGCTTGGCCCCAGCTTGATCCCGAAGCCCGCCGCCTTCACCCGTTGGCCAGTCGCAATGCGCGGGGCCATGCCTAGGGCTCAATTTGAAGACGCAATCCCGATTCCCGTCGTGCCGTTCCGGGGCTGGCGAAAATCTGTCTATGCCAGCAGCACATTCGCCACAGCTGGGGCTTGCACCGGCGTGCCGGGCAGGGCATGGGTCGGGCATGAGCCGATCCGAACCCGAACTGCCCCCGAATTCCGCCATGCCCGATCTGCGCGCGCGCATCGACGCGCTGGATGCGCGGCTGGTGGCCTTGCTGGCCGAACGCTCGGCGCTGATCGACGAGGCGGCGCGGATCAAGGCGCGCGAGAACCTGCCGGCCCGCATCGACAGCCGCGTCGAGGAGGTCGCCGCCAATGCCCGCCGTCTCGCCGCTGAGCAGGGGCTGGACCCGGATCTGGCCGAGCGGCTGTGGCGCGTGATGATGGAGCATTTCATCGCCCAGGAAGACCGGCTGCTGTCCCAGCCCCGCCGCGACTAGAGCAAATTTGACGAACACCGGGTCGCTTTGAGGATTCACGCGATGAACAATGTCTGATTCACTGCTCCTGTGATTTGCCAGGAGGAGATGATGACGAGGAGCCTAAGACGAGGAGCCTGAGCGGAGACCTTCGCGGTCGGGTAATTGCCGCGATCGAAGATGGGGTTTCGACGCGGGAGGCGGCACGACGCTTCCGCATCGGCATCTCGACGGCCGGGGCCTGGTATCGCCGCTATCGCGAGACCGGCGAGATGGAAGCGCGCAAGCAGGGACAGCCGTCGCGCTCGAAGCTTGATACGCACGCGGCCTTCATTCCGGGCCTCATCGAGAAGACACCGGACATCACTCTTGCTGAGATCGGCGAGCGCCTTGCTGGCGAGCGCGGCGTGCGGGTGGCGCCCTCGACGGTCTGGCTGTTTCTTGACCGGCGCGGCATCACGTTCAAAAAAAGACGGCCAAAAAAAGACGGCGCATGCCTCAGAGCAGCAGCGTCCCGATGTCTTGCGCCGCCGCATAGCCTGGTTCGACGGCCAGCTCGATCTCGATCCCGAGAGGCTCATCTTCATCGATGAGACCGCGGCATCCACGAAGATGGCGCGGCTGCGAGGACGAGCGCCATGTGGCGAGCGATGCCGGGCGCCCATTCCACACGGACATTGGAAGACCACCACCTTTACCGCGGGCCTGCGGCTATCTGGCATGGCGGCACCGATGCTGCTCGATGGGCCAATGAACGGACCAGCCTTCCTCGCCTATGCCGAGCAGGTGCTCGCACCAGAGCTGCGCCCCGGTGACGTCGTGGTCATGGATAATCTGCCCGCCCACAAGATCAGCGGCGTGCGCGACGCCATCGAAAAAGTTGGAGCACGGCTCCTGTTCCGCCCGCCATACTCGCCGGACTTCAACCCCATCGAGATGGCTTTCTCCAAGCTCAAGGCACTGCTCAGAAAGGTCGCTGCCAGAACCGTTGACGATCTCTGGTCAGCCGTCGCCGACTGTCTATCCGCCTTCACCCCCGAGGAATGCCGGAACTACTTCGAGCCCGCCGGATATGACCCGGACTAAGTCGAATCCGCGCTAGGTAAAGGCGGCTTGAACCGGATTCCGCCCGCGACTCTTGCGCCGCGCGGCGATGGCGGAGCTGCCGGGGCGCAGCGGCATGCCGCCAGCGGCAGGAATGCTCGGGGACCAATCGCCGAGCTGTCATCGAGACGGACCAGCTCAGAAGATCCGTACCGGCCGATAGGATACCGCTATCCCCTGCACTTCATCGTCGCGTGGCAGGCCTTTGCGATGCCCCGGCCAAAACCCAAAGACCGCCGCAAGCCCCTCCGTCGCTTCGTTCCAAACTGCGGCCGGCGCCTTCGGACACTCGCCGGCGCCGCGATGGGCTGGTAAATGCCCATAGCGCCCGGGATGAAGCTTGCCGGGGGCTTTGCCCCCGCGCGTTCCGCGCTCCCCCAGGATATTTGTCCATGGAAGAAGCCAGGGAACCATCGGTCCGTTCTTCCTTGGATAAATATCCTGCGGGGGTCCGGGGGCGCAAAGCCCCCGGTCGCGGCCTCGACCAGGCCGCGCAAGGCTGCAGGGTCAGACCGGGATCATCGTGCCTTGAAGCATGGCGACATGCTTGCGCGTGCCTTCCGCTTCGGCCCAGACATCGGCTGCGACCACCAGGATGCGGCGGCCGGGGCGGATCACCCTTCCCTCGGCCACCAGCCGGTCGCCGGTGGCAGGCGACATCAGGTTGATCTTCATCTCGACCGTCATCACCTCGGCGTCCTCGGGCATCAAGGTCAGCGCGGCATAGCCCGCGGCCGAATCGCCGATGCTGAAGGCCAGCCCGGCATGGCCGGCGCCATGCTGCTGCAGCGATGTCGGCAGGATCGGCGCGGTGATGGCGATGCGCCCGGGCGCGATGGCGGCAAGCCGGGCGCCCAGGGTGCGCATCATGCTTTGGCGGTCGAAACTGGCGCGGATGCGGCTTTCCAGGTCATTCATCGAACAGGCTCTCCTGGGGGCGGGGGGCATCGAGGCCCAGATGGCGCCAGCCCAGCCGGGCCAGCATGCGGCCGCGCGGGGTGCGGCTGACCAGGCCCTGCTGCATCAGGTAAGGCTCGATCACCTCCTCGATGGAATCGCGGCTTTCCGACAGCGCGGCCGAAAGGGTTTCCACCCCGACCGGGCCACCGCCGTAATGCTCGGCCATCAGCGCCAGGTAGCGGCGGTCGGCCATGTCGAGGCCCAGGTGATCGACGCCAAGCCGGGTCAGGGCGGAATCGGCGATCTGGCGGCTCAGCCTGCCGTCGCCTTCGACCAGCGCGAAATCCACCACCCGGCGCAAGAGCCGGCCGGCGATGCGCGGCGTGCCGCGGGCGCGGCGGGCGATCTCGCGCGTGCCCTCGGGCTCCGAGGGGATACCCATCAACCGGGCGCCGCGGGTCACGATCAGGTCGAGTTCCTCGACGGTATAGAATTGCAGGCGGGTCGGAATGCCGAAGCGGTCGCGCAGGGGCGTGGTCAGCAGGCCGAGCCGGGTGGTGGCGCCGACCAGGGTAAAGGGTTGCAGCTCGATCCGCACCGTGCGAGCGGCGGGGCCCTCGCCGATCACCAGGTCCAGCTCGAAATCCTCCATCGCCGGATAGAGGATCTCCTCGACCGCCGGGTTCATGCGGTGGATCTCGTCGATGAACAGCACGTCGCGGGCTTCCAGATTGGTCAGGATCGCGGCAAGGTCGCCCGCCCGCGCCAGCACCGGGCCGGAGGTCATCTTGAAGTTCACCCCCAGCTCGCGCGCCATGATCTGCGCCAGCGTGGTCTTGCCCAGGCCGGGCGGGCCGTGGAACAGCGTGTGGTCCATCGCCTTGCCGCGCATGCGGGCGCTTTCGATGAAGACGCGCAGGTTCGCCCGCGCCTCGGCCTGGCCGACGAAATCCTCGAGCCGCTGCGGGCGCAGGGCGCGGTCCTCGCCGTCGCTGTCCAGCGGTTCGGGGCGCAGCATGGGGTCGGGCTGGCTCATCGCGCGCCCCAGGGGCCGGCGCCCGTGCCCGAGGCCATGGCTTGCAGCCGGGCGATGCGCTCCTCGGTCGGCGGATGGGTGGCGAAAAGCCGGTCCATGCGCAGCGCGTGCAGCGGGTTCACGATGAACAGGCTGGCCGAGGCGGGGTTCCTTTCGGCCGGGATATTCACCACCTGGCCCGCCGCGCGCGAGATCTTGGCCAGCGCACCGGCCAGCGCCATCGGCCGGCCGCAGATCTCGGCCCCCATCCGGTCGGCCTCGTATTCGCGGGTGCGCGAGATCGCCATCTGCACCAGCCCAGCCGCGAGCGGCGCAAAGATCATCGCCAGGATCGCCGCCAGCCCGCCGCCGCGATTGTCGTCGCGCCCGCCGAACATGCTGGAAAACATCAGCATGTTGCCCAGCATGGCGATGGCGCCGGCCATGGTGGCGGTGACGGTCATGGTCAGCGTGTCGCGATGCTTGATATGCGCCAGTTCATGCGCGATCACCCCGGCCAGTTCGTCGCGGCTCAGCACCCGCATGATGCCTTGCGTCACCGCGACGGCGGCGTTTTCAGGGCTGCGGCCGGTGGCGAAGGCATTCGGCTGCTCGGTTTCCAGGACATAGACCTTGGGCATCGGCAGGCCGGCGCGTTGTGCCAGCGCCGCCACCATGTCCACCAGTTCGGGCGCCTGCTGGCGGGTGACAAGATGCGCGCCCTGCTGGCGCAGCACCATCCTGTCGCTGTTCCACCAGGCGAAGACATTGCCCGCCCCGGCGACGATCAGCGCGATCACCGCGCCGCCCTGGCCGCCGATCAGCCAGCCCATGCCCATGACCAGCGCGGTCAGGGCGGCCATCAGGATGAAGGTGCGCAGGTTTCCGGTCATCGTCTTACTCCTTGGGCGCCAAGAGCCGCAGGGCCGCGCGGATCAACGCCGCGGTCGGCGCGGCGGGTTCCCGTGCCGCGGCCTCGGCCACGGCCGAGGCGGCCTCGGACGGAGCATAGCCCAGATTTCCCAGCGCCGAGAGCGCATCCGCGGTTGCTTGCGCCGAAGATGGCGCCGGATGGGCCGGGGCGGTTGCGGGGGCGGCGGTCTCGACCAGTTCCGCCTCGGGCAGGGGGCCGGGATCGACGGTCAGCGCGCCGCCAAGCGCCATCACCGCCGGGGCCTTGTCCTTCAGCTCCATCGCCACGCGCTGCGCCAGTTTCGGTCCGACGCCGGGGGCCTTGCGCAGCGCCGACCAATCGCCGAGCGCCAGCGCCCGCGACAGCCCGTCCGGCCCCAGCGTGCCCAGGATCGCCAGCGCCACCTTGGCCCCCACCCCCTGCACCGAGGTCAAGAGCCGGTGCCATTCCTTTTCCAGCAGCGTCGGGAAGCCGAAAAGCTGCAGCAGATCCTCGCGCACCAGCAGTTCGGTGTAAAGCGCCACCGCCTGTCCGGCGGGGGGCAGGTGCGCGGCGGTGCGTTCGCTGACATGGACGATATAGCCCACGCCGCGCACGTCGATCAGCACATGGTCCTGTGCCCGATGCAGGATCACCCCGGCAATGCGTCCGATCATTCCTTGTTCCTCACGCGCTGGCCTTGATGCGCAGGGCGCGGCCCTGCAGGTGATGGGCGTGGCAGATCGCGACGGCCAGGGCATCGGCGGCATCCGGCCCCGCGAACTCGACGCCGGGCAGCATGAAGCGGACCATGTGCTGGATCTGCTCCTTGGCGGCATGGCCGACGCCGACCACGGTCTTCTTGACCGCGTTCGGAGCGTATTCGCCGATCTCCAGCCCCGCCTCGGCCGGGGCCAGCAGGGCGATGCCGCGCGCCTGGCCCAGCTTCAGCGTGCCGAGCGCGTCCTTGTTCACGAAGGTCTGCTCGACCGCGGCGGCATCGGGGGCGTGCCGGGCGATCACCGCGCGAAGCCCGCGATAGAGCGCGGCAAGCCGCGGCCCCAGCTCGCCCGCCTCGGAATGGACGATGCCATTGTCCAGGTGCCGCAGGCGCGGCCCCTCGACCGCGATCACGCCCCAGCCCATGTTGCGCAGGCCGGGGTCTATGCCGATGATCTTCATGCCTGTTTCCTTGTTTTGATCCAGCGTTAGCACGAAAGGCGAACATCGCCTAGTTGCTTTGTCATTGGCTTGACATCGGGAAACCCCGCCGCGAACAGGGGGCCGCGAAAAATGGAAGAGGGACAATGTCGCCAGCACTGATCGCTGCACTTCCGTTCATCGGGGCGCTGCTGCCCGGATTGCTGATCCGATCGGGCCGCGATGTCGCGGCGATTTCCTGCGCGACCGCGACCTTCATCGCGCTGCTGGGGCTTTGCCTGCACATCCCGGCGATCATGGCGGGCGAGGTGATCACGGCGCGCTTCGCCTGGCTGCCCTCGCTGGGGCTGAACGCGCATTTCCGCATCGACGGGCTGGGCCTGCTTTTCGGCATCCTGATCCTGGGCATCGGGTTGCTGATCATCGCCTATGCGCGCTATTACCTGTCGCGCAAGGATCCGGCGGGGGTGTTCTACACCTATCTGATGCTGTTCCAGGGCGCGATGCTGGGCATCGTGCTGTCCGACAACATCCTGCTGCTGCTGGTGTTCTGGGAGCTGACCTCGCTGTCGTCCTTCCTGCTGATCGGCTATTGGAAGCACCTGCCCGAGGGGCGGCAGGGCGCCCGCATGGCGCTGACGGTGACCGGCATGGGCGGGCTGGCCATGATCGCGGGGATGCTGATCCTGGGCAATATCGCCGGCAGCTTCGACATTGGCGACATCCTGCAGGCGCGCGAGGCGATCCAGGCCAGCCCCTATTACCTGCCGGCGCTGCTGCTGATCCTGCTGGGCGCCTTCACCAAATCGGCGCAGTTCCCGTTCCATTTCTGGCTGCCGCACGCGATGGCGGCGCCGACGCCGGTCTCGGCCTATCTGCATTCGGCGACCATGGTGAAGGCCGGGCTGTTCCTGATGGCGCGGCTGTGGCCGGTGCTGTCGGGCACGCCGGAATGGTTCTATATTGTCGCCACCACCGGCCTTGTGACCATGGTGCTGGCGGCCTGGATCGCCATCTTCCGCGACGACCTGAAATCGCTCTTGGCCTTTTCCACCGTCTCGCATCTGGGCCTCATCACCATGCTTCTGGGCTTCGGCACCGAGGCGGCGGCGGTGGCGGCGGTATTCCACATCATCAACCACGCCACCTTCAAGGCGGCGCTGTTCATGGCTGCCGGCATCATCGACCACGAGGCCGGCACCCGTTCCATCGCCCGTCTGGGCGGGCTGCGCCGGCTGATGCCGGTGACCTTCGTCATCGGCACCGTGGCGGCGCTGTCCATGGCCGGCATCCCGCCGCTGAACGGCTTCCTGTCGAAAGAGCTGATGCTGGAGGAGGCGACCCATGCCGCGTGGCAGGGCAGCCCCGTGCTGATCGGGGCGATGGCGACGCTGGGGGCGCTGTTCTCGGTCTGCTATTCGCTGCGCTTCGTCTGGCAGGTGTTCTTCGGCCCCGAGCGTCAGGATTACCCGCGCAGGCCGCATGACCCGGGCTTCGGCCTGTGGTCCGCCCCGGCGCTGCTGGTGGTGCTGGTGGTGCTGATCGGGCTGTTCCCCGCCGGCATGGCCGGCTGGCTGGTCGAGGTCTCGGCCAGCGCCGTCACCGGCACCGCCCAGCATCCGCATCTGGCGCTGTGGCATGGCGTGACCCCGGCCCTGATGCTGTCGATCACCGCGCTGGTCGGCGGGACGCTGCTGCTGGCGCTGAACCGCCACCTGCTGGCCATGCGGGCGGCGATGGCCTGGCTAGACGCCAAGGCGATCTTCGACGCCGTCACTCGCGCGGCGACCTGCGCGGCGGGCGTCTTTACCGACCGGCTGACCAACGGCTCGATGTCGCGCGCCCTCGCGGCCTTTTCGCTGACCGTGGTGCTGTGCGGCTTCTGGGCCTTCTCGACCGGAGGCTGGCAGGGCGCGACCCGGCCGATGCTGCCCGTCCAGCCGGTGCCGCTGGTCGGCTGGATCCTGCTGATGGTGGCGATCTGCTGCATGGTGGCCTTTCACCGCCGGCGCATCCTGGCGCTGGTGCTGGTCGGCATCATCGGGCTGATGGTCTCGGTCAGCTTCATCTATTTCTCGGCCCCCGACCTGGCGCTGACGCAGATCTCGGTCGAGGTGGTCACGGTGGTCCTGCTGCTTCTGGCGCTGAACTTCCTGCCCAAGTTCACCGTGATCGAAAGTCCCGACCGCAAGCGCGGCCTGGACGCCTTCATCGCCGCGCTGGCCGGGCTGGGCTTCGGGGCGCTGGCCTATGCCATCATGCGCAGCGATTTCGCCTTTTCCCCGATCTCGGAATACATGCTGGCCAACAGCTACAGGCTGGGCGGCGGCGACAACGTGGTCAACGTGATCCTGGTGGACTTCCGCGGCTACGATACCTTCGGCGAGATCACCGTGCTCGGCATCGCCGCGCTGACCATCTTCGCCCTGACCGAGACGCTGCTGGCCGGCGCCAGCGGCCGGCGGCTGCGCAACTGGGTCCATGACAGCCGCCGCGCCGGTGACCGGCATCCGCTGACGCTGGTGGTGGTGACGCGGCTGATCCTGCCGATCTCGCTGGTGGTCGGGCTGTATATCTTCCTGCGCGGCCACAACATGCCGGGTGGCGGCTTCGTCGCCGGGCTGGTGGTTTCGGTGGCGCTGGTGTCGCAATACATGGCCTCGGGCTTTGCCTGGGCGCAGGAGCGGCAAAAGATCAACTATCACGCGCTGATCGGCGCCGGCGTCATCGCCGCCGGGCTGACCGGAATCGGCGCCTGGTTCGCCGGGCTGCCCTTCCTGACCTCGGCCTATGGCTATGTGAAGCTGCCGGGGCTCGAGGAATTCGAGCTGGCCTCGGCCATGGGCTTCGACCTGGGCGTGTTCCTGTGCGTGATGGGGGCGGTGATGCTGGCCCTGAACTCGCTGTCGCGGATCGCGCGGCAGGCGGGCGAGACGGTGAACCTGGACCCGATGGACATCGACCCCAGCAGGGAGGCGCGGCGCTGATGGAACTTCTGCTGTCGAGCGCGATCGGCATGCTGACCGCCGCCGGGGTCTATCTGATCCTGCGGCTGCGGACATTCGCCGTGGTGCTGGGCATGACCATGCTCAGCTATGCCATCAACCTGTTTTTGTTCTCGACCGGGCGGCTGGTGGTGAACGCGCCGCCGATCCTGCAAAAGGGGGTGGAGGTCTATACCGACCCGCTGCCGCAGGCGCTGGTTCTGACCGCCATCGTCATCAGCTTCGGCATGACCGCGGTGGTGGTGATGATGGCGCTGGGGGCCTTCCTGGAAGGCGGCGACGACCGGGTGGACATGCCGCGCGCCGACCGCATGCCGGGGGATGACCAGGCATGAGCCATCTGATCATCGCCCCCGTCGTCCTGCCCGCCGTCATCGGGCCGCTGATCATCCTGTGGATGCGCAACGACCTGCTGTTGCAGCGGGTGTTCTCGGTCGCCGGCACCGCCCTGCTGGCCGGGGTGGCGCTTTACCTGAACCTGCTCGCCGCGGGCGGAGAGGTGCAGGTCTATCGCCTCGGCAACTGGGCTGCGCCCTTCGGCATCGTCTTGGTGCTGGACCGGCTGGCGGCGCTGATGCTGCTTCTGACCGCGGCGTTGGCCCTGGCGGTGCAGCTTTACGCCATGGGCTCGGGCTGGGACCGCAAGGGCCGGCATTTCCATGCGCTCTGGCAGTTCCAGCTGATGGGCGTCTGCGGCGCCTTCCTGACCGGCGACGCCTTCAACCTGTTCGTGTTCTTCGAGATCCTGCTGATCGCCAGCTACGGCCTGATGATCCACGGCGGGGGCGAGATGCGGCTGCGCGCCGGCGTGCAGTATATCGCCTACAACCTGGCCGGCTCGACGCTGTTCCTGGCGGCGCTGGGGGTGCTCTATTCCGTCACCGGCACGCTGAACATGGCCGATATGGCGCTGCGCGTGGCGGCGATGCCGGCCGAGGATACGGCGCTGCTGCGCGCCGGCGCGGTACTCTTGATGCTGGTCTTTGCTGTCAAGGCGGCGCTGGTGCCGCTGCATTTCTGGCTGCCCTCGACCTATGCCAATGCGCCGGGGCCGGTGGCGGCGCTGTTCGCGATCATGACCAAGGTCGGGGTCTATGGCATCATCCGCTTCTTCACCCTGGTCTTTCCGCAGGACGCCGTGACCCAAGGCGTGGTGACCGACCTGTTGCTGCCGGCGGCGCTGTTCACGCTGGCCATCGGCCAGATCGGCATCCTGGGCACCCGCCATCTGGGTCGGCTGGCCGCTTTCGCCGCCATCGGCTCGATCGGCACGCTGATGATCGCGGTGGCGCAGTTCACCCCGCAGGGCACCGCGGCGGCGGTCTATTACATGATCCACTCGACGCTGGCGGCGGGGGCGCTGTTCCTGATCGTGGACATGATCGGCGCGCGCCGGGGCGATCTGTGGCTGCGGCTGGACCGGGTGATGCCGGGCAACGGGCTGGTCGCGGCGCTGTATTTCACCGCGGCCATCGCCGTGGTCGGCATGCCGCCGTTTTCCGGCTTCATCGGCAAGCTCTTGGTGATGCAGGCCACCGGCGCGGCCCCGGCGATGGTCTGGATCTGGGCGACGATCCTGATCACCTCGCTGATCGCGATCTATGCCATGTCGCGCGCCGGCTCGATCGTCTTCTGGAAGAGCTTGGAGCTCGGCCCGGCCCCGGTGCCGGCGCCGGCGGTCGCAGCCGGTCCCAAGCTGGAGCCGGACGAGCCGGTCCAGGACCTCGGCGATGCGCCGGCGAACTGGCTGGCGGTGGCCTCGGTGGCGCTGCTTCTGTCGGGCATCGTGGCCCTGACCGCCTTTGCCGGCCCCGCCATGCGCTTTGCCGAGGCGGCCGCCGCACAGCTGCACGATCCCGACGCCTATGTCTCGGCGGTGCTGGAAGGGCAGGAGGGTACGAAATGATCCGCCGCCTGTTGCCGCATCCCTGGCTGTCGGTCACGCTGATCCTGGTCTGGATGGCCCTGGTCAACCGCTGGGCCGTGGGCTCGCTGGTCTTTGCCGCGATCATCGGCCTGGTGGTGCCGCTGATCACCGCGCCCTATTGGCCGGGAGCGGGCGGCTACAGCAAGCCGCAGCGCATCCCGGCCTATCTCCTGATGGTGATCTGGGACATCGCCAAGGCGAATTTCACCGTGGCGCGCATCGTGCTGTTCATGCCGCGCCGCGCGCTTCGGCCCGCCTGGATCGCCGTGCCGCTGGACCTGCGCCGCCCCGAGGCGATCACGGCACTGGCCGCGACCATCACCCTCACCCCCGGCACCGTCAGCTGCGACCTGTCCGAGGACGGGCGCGCGCTGCTGGTCCATGCCATGCACGCCCCCGACCCGGACGCGGTGCTGGACGAGATCAAGACCCGCTACGAGGCCCGGCTGAAGGAGATCTTCGAATGATCGGATATGCGCTTTACTTCGCCTATGGCTGCTTCGGGCTGGCGCTGCTGTTCTGCCTCTACCGCGTGGTCTTCGCGCCGGGCCTGTCGGACCGGGTGCTGGCGTTGGATACCATGGCGATCAACATGATCGCGCTCCTGACGCTGTTCGGCATCGACAAGGGCACCACCATGTATTTCGAGGCCTCGCTGATGTTCGCCATGGTCGGCTTCATCTCGACCGTGGCCTATGCGAAATTCGTCCTGCGCGGCGACATCATCGAATAGGGGGCGGGCATGATCGCGGAAATCGTCGTCTCGGTCCTGCTGGTGCTGGGCGGGTTCTTCGGCCTTGTCGGCTCCTACGGGCTGGTCAAGCTGCCCGACCCGATGACCCGCCTGCATGCGCCGACGAAATCGGCGACGCTGGGCGTGGGGGCGGTGCTGATCGCCTCGCTGATCTGGTTCCCCGCCCGTCATGGCGTGCTGACCTGGCACGAGCTGCTGATCACGCTGTTCCTGTTCCTGACCGCGCCGGTCACCGGTTATTTCATCGCCAAGGCGCATATGCATCTGGGCTGGAGCCGCGACGAGCTGCCCCGCCCGGCGCCCGGCAAGGACTGGGCGACCTTCTGCGACCCGGACAAGGAAAGCCTGGTCGACCGGCAGGCGCGGAACTAGCCTGGCGGTGCTCTAGCATGGGGGCCTTGCCCCCGCGCGTTCCGCGCTCCCCCAGGATATTTGGACAAGAAAGAAGCGGGAGCCGCCCTGCGCCTTCCTTGGGTTCTTCCTTGGCCAAATATCCTGCGGGGGTCCGGGGGCGCAAAGCCCCCGGCTGTGCCGGTCCCGCCGGGCCGGCCATGAAAAAGGAGCGGAAACCCCGCCCCCCTCTCGTCCGGCCTGATGCGCGGTTCAGATCAGCCCGGCGTGAACCAGGGCCGCGTCGATCCGGGCCTTGGTCGCATCGGTCAGCGCGACCAGCGGCAGGCGTACGGCGTCGCTGCAAAGCCCCAGCCGCGACATGGCGTATTTCGCTCCGGCGACGCCCGGCTCGACAAAGATCGCCTCGTGCAGCGGCATGAGCCGGTCCTGGTAGTCCAGCGCCCTGGCGTAATCGCCCGCCAGCGTCGCCTCCTGGAACTCGGCGCAAAGCTTCGGGGCCACGTTCGCCGTGACCGAGATGCAGCCCACCCCGCCATGGGCGTTGAAGCCGAGCGCGGTGGCGTCCTCGCCGGAAAGCTGGACGAAATCCTTGCCGCAGGCGGCGCGCTGCTGGCTGACCCGCTCGAGCTTGCCGGTCGCGTCCTTGACGCCGATGATGCGCGGCAGCCTGGCCAGTTCGCCCATGGTGTCGGGCGTCATGTCGATGACCGAGCGGCCGGGGATGTTGTAGATGATGATCGGCAGGTCGCTCGCGTCGTGCAGCGCGGTGTAATGCGCGATCAGCCCGGCCTGGGTCGGCTTGTTGTAATAGGGCGTCACCACCAGTGCCGCGTCGGCCCCCGCGGCCTGCGCGTGCTGCACCAGCCCGATCCCCTCGCGCGTCGAGTTCGAGCCGGCGCCGGCGATGACCGGGATGCGGCCGGCGGCCATACGCACCACCTCTTCGATGACCTGGCGGTGCTCCTCATGGCTCAGCGTCGGGCTTTCGCCGGTGGTGCCGACGGGCACCAGCCCGTGGCTGCCCTGGTCGACATGCCACTCGACAAGCTTTTCCAGCGCGGGGAGATCCAGCTCCCCGTCCGGGGTGAAGGGCGTGACCAGCGCGGGCAGCGAGCCTCTGAACATGTGGGTATCCTGAATTTGCCTCTGATGGCGGCTTACATGCGGATGCGCGGATTGCCAAGGATGTGAGTTGCGCCGCCCGGCGGAACCTCGCAGAAATGGGGCCATGATGTATCCTTTCCGTGACAGGATCCTCGGGCCGGCATTGGCCCTTGCCCTGAGCCTTGCCCCGCCGGCCGGGGCCGAGGATGCCGGGCGCCTGTCCCGCGCCCTGGCGGCGGCGGCGATGCGCGACTGGACCACCGCTGCGGCCGAGGCCGAAGCCTCGGGGCCCATCGCCCGCGACCTGGTCGCCTGGCAGCGGCTGCGGGCCGGGCAGGGCAGCTGGCCGGAATATCGCGACTTTGCCCGGCGCCATGCGGATTGGCCCGGCATGGCGCTGTTCTGGAAGCGCGGCGACGCGGTGCTGCGCCCCGACCTGGCCCCGGCCGAGGTGATCCAATGGTTCGGCACCCGCCGGCCCGATACGCTGAACGGCGCCACGGCGCTGATCGCGGCCTTGCAGGCAACCGATCCCATGGCCGCGAAGGCCGAGATCGCGCGGTTCTGGACCGAGCAGGCGCTGACCAAGCCTGAGGCCGATGCCTTTCTGGCCGCCCATGGCGCCGAGGTGGCGGGGCTGCACGACGCGCGGCTGATGCGGCTTCTGGACCTGGGCGAATGGCAGGCGGCGCAGGTGGTGCTGCCCATGGCCTCGGGTCCCGCGCAGGCCCTGGGCCGCGCGCGGCTGGCGTTGCAATCGGGGCAGGCCGGGGTGGATGCGCTGATCCTGGCCCTGCCCGAGGCGCAACGGGATGATGCGGGCTTGGCGCTCGACCGCTTCCGCTGGCGGGTCTGGGCCAAGATGCCCGATCTCGCGCGCGCGTTGATGCTGGAACGCTCGACCAGCGCCGAGGCGCTGCGCGATCCCGCGGCCTGGGCCGGCAAGCGTGCCGATTACGCGCGCCTGGCGCTGCGGCAGGGCGACTGGGCCCTGGCCGAGAGGCTGGCTGCCGGGCATTTCCTGCCGCAGGGCAGCGATGCCTTTTCCGACCTGGAATGGCTTGCGGGCTATGCCGCGCTGCGCGGCGGCGCGCCGGACCGGGCACTTCAGCATTTCCGCACGCTGGAAAGCGCGGTGGCGAGCCCGATTTCCCTGTCCCGCGCACATTACTGGCAGGGCCGGGCGCTGGAGGCCGGGGGTGACGAGGCCGGCGCCGATGCGGCCTATGCCCGTGCCGCGGCATATCAATCCGCCTGGTATGGCCAGCTTGCCGCCGAAAGGCTGGGCCTGCCGATGCAGCCCGGCCTGGCCATCGCCGGGCGCAGCGAGGCCAGCCTGCCCGAGTGGCGCGGCAGCGCCCTGCGCGACAGCCCGGTCTGGCAGGCCGGCACCTGGCTGCTGGCGGCGGGCGAGACCGACCAGGGCGCGCGCTTCTTCCTGCACCTGGCCGAGACCGCCGCGGCCGAGGATATCGGCCGCATGGCGCGGATGATGCTGGAGATGCGGCTGCCCTGGCACGCGCTGCGGCTGGCCAAGGCCGCCGCGGCCAAGGGTGCGGTCTATCCGGCCGCCTATTTCCCGCTGACCGGGCTGGAGCAGGCCGAGCTGGGCCTGCCGCCCGAACTGGTCATGGCCATCGCCCGGCGGGAAAGCGAGTTCAACCATACCGTGTCCTCGCATGCCGGGGCGCTGGGGTTGATGCAGGTCATGCCCGACACCGCGCGTTCCATGGCGCGCAAGGTCGGCGAGCCCTTCGATCAGGCGCGGCTGACCCGCGACGCCGCCTATAACGCCCGGCTGGGCGCGGCCTATCTGGCCGGCTTGCGCGACCGTTTCGGCCCGTCGATCGCGCTGGTGGCGGCGGGCTACAATGCCGGGCCAGGGCGCTCGGCCCGCTGGCTGGACGAGTTCGGCGACCTGCGCGGGCAGGTGGACCCGGTCGATTGGGTCGAGATGATCCCCTTTGACGAGACGCGCAACTACGTCATGCGCGTGGCCGAGGCGCTGCCCATCTATCGCGCCCGCATCAAGGGCGCGCCGGTGCCGCTGCTGCCGACATGGGATCTGACCGGGGGCGGCATGAAGCCGGCGCCCGCGCCGCCGCCCATCAGGCTGGTGGCCTCGGCCCGGCCGCCGATGCCGGTGCGGCGGTTGGTGGCCTATGCCGCCGGCGGGGTGCTGGCCGAGGTGCTGGGCCCGGCGCCGGTCGAGGAGGCCAGCGCCGCTCCGCTCAGCGCCGCCCGGCCCGCTCGCGCTGATACGAGCGCCACCAGGTGAACAGGCCGGCGCCGACGACGATCAGCCCGCCGATGGCGACATTCGGCGCCAGCGTCTCGCCGAATACCGTCACGCCGAAGATGCTGACCCAGACCAGCTGGGTATAGGAAAACGGCTGCAGCGCCGAGGCTTCGGCCAGCTCATAGGCCTTGATCAGCAGGAAATGCCCCGCCACCCCTGAAAAGCACAGCACCAGCAGCCAGGGGATGTCTTCGCTGGCCATCGGCTCCCAATGCCAGATGCCGATCAGGGTGACGGCGCCCGCGCCCGCGATGCCGGTCCAGAAAAAGCTGGTCACGGCGCTGTCCTCGCGCGAGACCAAGCGCGTCAGCAGCCCGTAGACCGCGAACATCGCCGCCCCCGTCAGCGGCAGCATCGCATCGGCGCTGAAAACGCCGCTGCCCGGCTTCAGCACGATCAGGATGCCGAGAAAGCCCACCGCGACCGCGGCCCAGCGGCGCCAGCCCACCTTTTCGCCCAGAAGCGGCCCCGAAAGCGCCGAGATCATCAGCGGGTAGCAGATGAAGATCGCATGGGTGTTGATCAGCCCCATGCGCACGAAGGCCTCGATCATCAGCACGACCTCGGCCACCAGCAGCACGCCGCGGAAGATCTGCGTCAGGGGCCGGCCCGAGCGGATCGCCCGGCCCAGCCCGCCCGGCGCGCGGGCGCAAAGCAGGACCACGAATGCCGCGAAGAACCAATAGCGCAGCATGACGATGAAGACGGGGGAATAGACCGCGGCCAGGTGGCGCGAGACGCCGTCCTGGGCCGCGAAGATCAGCGCCGAGGCGCAGATCATCAGGATCGCCGCGCCCTGCCTGTCGGTGCGCGGCGGCCCGCCCGGCGGCTCCGGCGCGGCAGGCGAGCGGGGTGCCGGGGCCGTCAACGGCCCCGTCGGGTGGTGTTCGGGCATGGCGCGTATCCCAGTCTTGAGATCCGCCCATGCCCTTGGGCGCGACAAAGGTCAAGCCGGGCTCAGTCGCGCTGACGCACCAATCCTGCGAACTCGTCGAAAAGCTGCGGGTTGGCGGCGACGATCGAGCCCGATTCGATCGGGCTCTGCTCGGGCCGGATCGATTCGACGAAGCCGCCGGCCTCTTTCACCAGCAGGATGCCGGCGGCCACGTCCCAGGACTTGATGCCGCGTTCCCAATAGCCCTCGTAGCGGCCGGCCGCGACATAGGCCAGGTCCAGCGAGGCGGCGCCCCAGCGCCGGACACCCGCGGTCAGCGGCATCAGCCGGCTGAGGTCGCGCAGCGTGGCGGGCAGGGTGCCGCGCCCGGCAAAGGGCACGCCGGTGGCAAAGATCGATTCGATCATCTGCCGGCGGCCCGAGACGCGGATGCGGCGGTCGTTCAGGAAGGCGCCGTCGCCGCGCTCGGCGGTGAACAGCTCGTCCTTGGCGGCGTCGAAGACCACGGCGGCGACGATCTCGCCCTTGTGCTCCAAGGCGATGCTGACCGCCCAATGCGGCAACCCGTGCAGGAAGTTCGTCGTGCCGTCCAGCGGATCGACGATCCAGCGCCGGGTCGGGTCTTCGCCGGCTTCCTCGCCGGTCTCCTCGCCGATCCAGCCGTAATTCGGGCGCGCGGTGCGCAGTTCTTCCTTGATGATGCGCTCGGCCTCGCGGTCGGCGCGGCTGACGAAATCGCCCGCGCCCTTGACCGAGACCTGCAGGTTCTCGACCTCGCGGAAGTCCTTGACGAGACTGCGGCCCGCCTTGCGCGCGGCCTTGATCATGATGTTGAGATTGGCGCTGGCCATGGCTTTTCCTTTTTGGGATTGCCAGCCTATTAGGCGAAGGACCGCGCAAAGTGAAGCCGGCGCGGGTGCCTAGTGCGTTGCGATCATGGCATAGCCGGGATGAAAGGCCACCCGGACCGAGGTGATGGCGCCCAGGTCGTTGAAGGTGGTGCGTTGCAGGATCAGAAGCGCGGTGCCCTGCCGCGTCTCCAGCAGCCGCGCGTCGCGGGCGCTGGCATTCTCGGCCGAGAATGCCATGTCGGCATGCAGCCAGGGAAAGTTCCTGACCAGCCATTCGTTCGCGGTGATGCGCTGGAAATCCACCGTCTCGGCGCCCGGCGCGGCGGCGGGGTTGATCCAGCGGTCCTCGGCCTGGAAGGGCCTGTCGTCGCCGTAATGCACGGTGCGCAGGTGGATCAGCTCGCGCCCCTCGGGCAGGGCCATGCGGGCGGCGACATCGGCCGGCAACGGGCTGCGGCGCTGCGCGACGACGCGGTGGCTGTATTCCATCCCCGCCTGCTCGATCTGCTCGCGCACGATGGGGATGGTCAGCGTGGCCTTGCGGGCCGGGTTCACCGTCACATGCGTGCCCGCCCGGCGCTTGCGGTCCAAAAGCCCCTCTTCGGCCAGCATTTGCAGGGCCTTGTTCACCGTGGCGCGGGCGACGCCGAACTCGACGGCCAGTTCGGCCTCGTCCGGGATGCGGTCGCCCTGCCGCCATTCGCGGTCCACGATGCGGCGTCGCACCTCGCTGGTGATGGCTTGCGCCTTGGAGGAGTGTCTTTCGGTCACATGCGTTCCTGAAGCCGGGCGATGGTCGCCAGATAATCGGCGATGATGCGGTCGCGGTCCATATGCCGGCCATCGTTCACGACATGGCGGCCCGCCGACCAGGTGTCGCGGACCAGCCCGTCATGGCCGGCAAAGACCAGGCTGTCGAGCATCTGGTCGCCCTTGCGGCCGGCCATGACCGGGTTGTCCAGCCCGACCGCGACCAGGTCGGCCCAGAGCCCCGGCCGGATCGCCCCGGTCTCGCGCCCCGCCGCCGTGGCGCCGCCGTCCATCCCCGCCTCGTAGATCACCCGCCCGGTCGAGCGCCCCGGCTCGGCCAGGATCGCCCGGCCGCGGTCGCGCAGGCGCTGGCTGTATTCCAGCGTCCGCAGCTCCTCCACCAGCGAGATGCGGATGTTGCTGTCCGAGCCGAAGCCGATGCGACCATCCGCCTCGGCCCAGATGGTGCCGTTGAAGATGCCGTCGCCCAAGGACGATTCGGTGATCGGGCACAGCCCGGCGACGGCGCCGGTGGCGGCCAGGCGGCGGGTTTCGTCCTCGGTCATGTGGGTCAGGTGGATCAGCGTCCAGCGCCGGTCGGGGTTGTGGTTTTCCAGCAGCCATTCGACCGGGCGGCGGCCATAGGCGGCGCTGATTTCCTCGATCTCGGGCACCTGCTCGGCCAGGTGCATGTGCAGCGGCCGGCCGGGGCGCAGTGCGACGCAGGCCGCCAGCCCCTCGGGCGAGACGGCGCGCAGCGAATGCGGGGCGACGCCGATGCCGGCGTCCGGGGGCAGGGCCCGCAGCGCCGCCTCGCAGCCTTCCAGCAGGCGCTGGAACTCCTCGGGCGTGGTGCCGAAGCGGTTCTGGCCGGGGGCGAGCGGCCGGCGATCCACGCCGCCGAATTGGTAATGCACGGGCAAAAGCGTCAGGCCGATGCCGGTGCGGCCGGCCGCGGCGGCGATGCGCTCGCCCATCTCGGCGATATTGTCGTAATGCCCAGCCCCGGGGCGGTGGTGCAGGTAATGGAACTCGACATTGGTGGCATAGCCGGCCTCCAGCATCTCCATCTGCACCAGTGCGGCGATCGCCTCGACATCCTCGGGCGTCAGGTGGTCGAGGAAGCGATACATGATCTGCCGCCAGGTCCAGAAGGTGTCGCGCGGCTCGGGGCCTTTCGCCTCGGAAAGCCCGGCCATGGCGCGCTGGAAGGCGTGGCTGTGCAGGTTCGCAAGCGCCGGCAGCAGCAGGCCCGCGCGATGGCCCTGCGGCGCCGTGTCCTTTTCCACCGCGGCGATTCGGCCCCGATCGACCGTCACCCGGACATTTTCTGCCCATCCATCGGGCAGCAAGGCCCGCTCCGCCCAGATAACCGTCATCCCGTCGCCCTTCTTTGTGCCAAAATAAGTTTAGACATAGAGTTGAAATAAGTTTAGACATAGAACGACCGAGAAATCAATCCGGGATGCGATCCGATGCAGCTTCTCCACCACGCCAAGCTTGTCACGATGGGCGAAGAATCAGGTAGTTACGGCCTGATCGAGCAGGGCGCGCTGGTGATCGAGGCCGGGCGAATCATCTGGATCGGCGCCGAATCAGAGCTGCCGGCGCGCTATGCCGATGTGACGCGCCGCGACTTGGGCGGGCGGCTGGTGACGCCGGGGCTGATCGACTGCCACACCCATATCGTCTTTGGCGGCGACCGCGCCCGCGAGTTCGAGATGCGGCTGGAGGGCGCCTCTTACGAGGAGATCGCGCGCGCCGGCGGCGGCATCCTGTCCAGCGTCCGCGCCACGCGCGCGGCGGATGAGGAGGCGCTGCTGGCATCCGCCCTGCCGCGCGTCGATACGCTGCTGGCCGAGGGCGTGACCACGCTGGAGATCAAGTCGGGCTATGGGCTCGATATCGACAGCGAGCTGAAGATGCTGCGCGTCGCCCGCCGCATCGGGCAGGTCCGCCCGGTGACGGTGCGCACCACCTGGCTGGCCGCCCATGCCCTGCCGCCGGAATACAAGGACGACCGAGCGGGCTATATCCGCGAGGTGGTGATCGCCGGCATGCAGCGCGGCCATGCCGAGGGGCTGATCGACGCGGTGGACGGGTTCTGCGAGGGCATCGCGTTCACGCGCGAGGAAATGGCCGGCATCTTCGACCATGCCGCGCGGCTGGGCCTGCCGGTCAAGCTGCATGCCGAGCAGCTTTCCGACCTGGGCGGCGCGGCCATGGCGGCGCAGCACGGCGCGTTGTCCGCGGACCATCTGGAATATCTGGGTCCGGACGGCATCGAGGCCATGGCGGCCCATGGCACCGTGGCGGTGCTGCTGCCCGGTGCCTTCTATACCCTGCGCGAGACGCAATATCCGCCGATGGCCGCCCTGCGCCAGGCCGGCGTGCCGATCGCGCTGGCCACCGATTGCAATCCCGGCACCTCGCCGCTGACCTCTTTGCTCCTGACCATGAACATGGGCGCGACGCTGTTTCGCATGACGCCCTCGGAATGCCTGGCCGGCGTCACCCGCCACGCCGCCCGCGCGCTGGGCCTTGCGGATCGCGGCCGGCTGGCACCCGGCATGCGCGCCGACCTGGCGGTCTGGGACATCAGCCATCCGGCCGAACTGACCTATCGCATCGGCTTCAACCCCCTTCATGCCCGCATCGTCGGAGGCGAACTTGTCTGAACTGATCCTTATTCCTGGTGAAACCACGCTCGCGCAGCTTGAACAGGTCTGGCGCCAGGGGCTGGCCGTGCGGCTGGCCGACTCGGCCCGCCCCGGCATCGCCGAATCGGCGGCGCGCATCGAGGCCGCCGCCAATGGCGAGGCGCCGGTCTATGGCGTGAATACCGGCTTCGGCAAGCTCGCCTCGATCAAGATCGCGGCGCGGGATACGGCGACGCTGCAAAGGAACCTGATCCTGTCGCATTGCTGCGGCGTGGGCGAGCCGGTCGAGCCGGAAACCGTGCGCCTGATCATGGTGCTGAAGCTTCTGTCGCTGGGCCGCGGCGCCTCGGGCGTACGCCCCGAGGTGATCCAGTTGATCGAGGATATGCTGGCCCGCGGCGTGCTGCCGGTGATCCCGTCGCAGGGTTCGGTCGGCGCTTCGGGCGATCTGGCGCCGCTGGCGCATATGGCCGCCGCCATGCTGGGCGAGGGCCGCGCAACCTATGACGGCCGCGAGATGCCCGCCGCCGAGGCGTTGGCCGCCGCCGGCCTCGCGCCCGTGGTGCTGGCCGCGAAAGAGGGGCTGGCGCTGATCAACGGCACGCAGGTCTCGACCGCCTTCGCCTTGGCGGGGCTGTTCGAGGCCTTCGCCTCGGCCCGCGCGGCGCTGGTCACGTCCTCGCTTTCGACCGACGCGATCATGGGCTCGACCGCGCCCTTCCTGGACGAGATCCACACGCTGCGCGGCCATCGCGGCCAGATCGTCGCGGCGCGGACCATCCGCGCGCTGATGGAAGGTTCCGAGATCCGCGAGAGCCACCGCGAGGGTGATACGCGCGTGCAGGATCCCTATTGCATCCGCTGCCAGCCGCAGGTGACGGGCGCCTGCATCGACCTGCTGTGGCAGGCTGCCCGCACGCTGGAAATCGAATCGAACGCCGCCACCGACAACCCGCTGGTGCTGGTGGGCGCCGACCGCATCGTCTCGGGCGGCAACTTCCATGCCGAGCCGGTGGCCTTTGCCGCCGACCAGATCGCGCTGGCCATCGCCGAGATCGGCGCCATTTCCCAGCGCCGCATCGCGCTGATGGTCGATCCGGCGCTGAGCCATGACCTGCCGCCCTTCCTGACCCCCGATCCGGGGCTGAATTCGGGCCTGATGATCGCGGAAGTGACCTCGGCGGCGCTGATGAGCGAGAACAAGCATCTGGCAACGCCGTGCAGCACCGATTCGACGCCGACTTCGGCCAACCAGGAGGATCACGTGTCCATGGCCGCGCATGGCGCGCGGCGGCTGAAACGCATGAACGCGAACCTTGCGCAGATCCTGGGCATCGAGGCGCTTTGCGCCAGCGCGGGCGTCGAGTTTCGCGCGCCGCTGGAGACTTCGGCGCCCTTGCAGGCGGTGATCGCCGCGCTGCGCCAGACGGTGCCGGCGCTGGAGCAGGACCGCTACCTGGCCCCCGACCTGGCCGAATCGGCGCGCCTGGTGCGCGAGGGCGTGCTGGTCGGCGCCATCCCCGCCAGCCTGCTGGACGAGGTGCGGCCGTGAACCCCGTCGAAGTCGTGCAAGGCGACAGCCCGGTCATCCTGGGCCTGCCGCATACCGGGACATGGCTGCCCGACGAGATCCGCGCCCGGCTGAATCCGCGCGGGCAGGTGCTGGCCGATACCGACTGGCATATCCATCGGCTCTATGACGGGCTTCTGCCCGGCGCGACCACGGTGCGCGCCACCTTCCACCGCTATGTCATCGACGCCAATCGCGGGCCGGACGATGCGAGCCTCTATCCCGGGCAGAACACCACCGGTCTTGTGCCGCTGACCGATTTCGACGGCGAACCGATCTGGACCGAGGAACCCACGGCCCAGGAGATCGCCGACCGAAAGGCCGGTTTCCACGCCCCCTATCACGCGGCGCTGGCGGCCGAGATCGCGCGGGTCAAGGCGCGTCACGGCGTGGCGATCCTTTACGACTGCCACTCGATCCGCTCGGTGATCCCCTTCCTGTTTCCGGGCGTGCTGCCGGATTTCAACATCGGCACCAACAGCGGCGCCTCCTGCGACCAGCGCATCGAGGCGGCCACCTTCGAGCTTTGCGCCGCAACCGGTCGCAGCCATGTGCTGAACGGCCGCTTCAAGGGCGGCTGGACGACGCGGCATTACGGCCAGCCGGGGCAGGGCGTCCACGCCATCCAGATGGAACTGGCCCAGGTGACGCATCTGGCGACCGAGGCCCCGCCCTTTGCCTATGACGAGCAGAAGGCCGAGGCGCTGCGGGTGACGCTGAAGGCGATCCTTGAACGCCTGGCCGCGCTGGCGCCGGAGTTGCGCGCATGAAGCCGCTGCAAGGCATCAAGGTGCTGGACCTGTCGCGCGTGCTGGCCGGGCCCTATTGCACCGCGCTTCTGGCCGACCTGGGTGCCGAGGTCATCAAGCTGGAACCTCCCGCCGGTGACGATTACCGCCATATCGGCCCGTTCAAGGACGGCGAAAGCGCGCTGTTCACGCTGAACAACCGCGGCAAGCAAAGCCTGGTCCTGGACCTGAAGGATCCCGGCGATCTGGCGCTGGCCAAGGCCGTCGCGGCGCGCGTCGACGTGGTGGTCGAGAACTTCCGCCCCGGTGTCGCCGCCCGCCTGGGCCTGGGGGCCGAGGCGCTGCGGGCGGAAAACCCGCGGCTGGTCTATTGTTCGATCTCGGGCTTCGGCCAGCAGGGGCCCTTCCGCGACCTGCCGGCCTATGACCTGGTGGTGCAGGCCATGTCCGGTCTGATGGCCGGCACGGGCGAGGAAGGCGGCGCGCCGCTGAAGACCGGCGAAAGCGTCGCCGACCTGATCGCCGGCCTGTTCGGAAGCTGGGCGATCATGGCGGCGCTGGTCAACCGCAACGCCACGGGGCAGGGTGCCACGCTGGACGTCGCCATGTATGACACGCTGTTTTCCATGCTGACCACCAGCCATGCGCTGCATTTCTATGCCGGCCAGCTGCCGCAGCGGGTGGGGAACCGCCATCCCCTGTCCACCCCCTTCGGCTGCTTTGCGACCCAGGACGGGCAGGTGGTGATCGCGGTACTGAACCCGCGCCAGTTCGCCACGCTCGCCACGCTGATCGGCGCGCCCGAGGCGGCGGACGATCCGCGCTTTGCCAGCGACGAAAGCCGCACCGCGCATGAGCCCGAGCTCAAGCGCCTGATCGAAAGCTGGTCGCGCGACCGCACGACCGAGGAGGCCGTCGCGGCGCTGGCCGGCGCCGGGCTGCCCGCCGCGCCGATCTGGGACATCGCCCAGGCGTCGGGCAACGAGCATGCGCTGACGCGCGGGCTGGTCAGCCGCCTGCCGCATCCGGTGCTGGGGCTGGCGCCGACCGTCGGCCAGCCGGTGCGCTTCGATGCAGAGAAACCCGTGGCCGAGACCTCGGCCCCGCGCCTTGGCGGCGACCGTGCCGCGATCCTGCGCGCATTCGGATTGGAGGAGACCGCATGAGCGACGACTGGCACATGCTGGCCGAGGAGGAACGGCTGTTCTGCGACGTGCTGGAGCGCATCTGCGCCGAGCGGATCGCGCCGAAAGCCGCCGAGACCGACGAGACCTCGGCCTTTGTCCACGAGCAACTTGCCGTTCTGGGCGAGGCCGGGATGATGGGCGCGAACCTGCCCGAGGAATATGGCGGCAGCGGCATCGCGGCCCCGGCGCTGCTGCGGGCGGTGGCGATCGTGGCGGGGGCCTGCGGCTCGACCGCTTCGGCGCTGACGGCGCATTACCTGGCGACCGATTCGATCCTGCTGGGCGGGACCGAGGCGCAGAAGCAGGAATGGCTGCCGAAAGCCGCCGCCGGAGAGGCGCTGGGGGCCTTCGCCCTGACCGAGCCGACTGCCGGTTCCGACCCCGCCGACATGAAGACCCGCGCCCGCCGGACCGAGGACGGCTGGCACCTGAAGGGCACGAAATGTTTCATCTCGAACGGCGGCGTGGCGGATTTCATCGTCGTCTATGCCGTGACCGACCCCGAGAAGGGCCATCGCGGCATCTCGGCCTTCATCCTGCCCAGGGGCACGCCGGGGCTGGAGCCGGGCGCGCCCGAGCGGACCATGGGGCTGAAGGGCGGGCATGTCTTCACCCTGAACCTCGACTGCCACCTGCCCCAGGACGCGCTCTTGGGCGAGGAGGGCCGGGGCTTTCGCACCGCCATGCAGGTGTTGGACAACGGCCGCATCGAGGTTGCCGCGCAATGCCTGGGCATGGCCGAGGCGGCGATGAAAGCGGCCATCGCCTATGCCAAGGACCGCGTGATCGGCGGCGAGCGGCTTACCGACCGGCAGGGCATCCGCTGGATGATCGCCGACATGGGCGTCGCTTATCGCCAGGCGCTGCTCTTGTCGCAGGACGCCGCCCGCCAGCGCCAGAACGCCCATGACCACGGCGGGCGTTTTTCGCTTGCCTCCAGCATGGCCAAGCTCGCGGCCAGCGAGGCGGCGGGCAGGATCGCCGACACCGCGCTGCAACTGCATGGCGGCTATGGCTATACCCGCGACTTCCCCATCGAGAGGATCGTTCGCGACCTGCGCATCATGCGCATCTACGAGGGCTCCTCGGAAATTCAACGCATCATCATTTCCGGCAATATGCTGGCCTGAACGGAGACCAAGATGGATAATCCCCGGCACAATACCCGCGACATTTTCCCGCCGACCGGCACCGAGATCACCGCGAAAAGCTGGCTGACCGAGGCGCCGATGCGGATGCTGATGAACAACCTGCATCCCGACGTGGCCGAGAACCCGCATGAGCTGGTGGTCTATGGCGGCATCGGCCGCGCCGCCCGCACTTGGAAGGATTTCGACCTGATCGTCGACAGCCTGAAGAAGCTGGAGGCGGACGAGACCCTGCTGGTGCAATCCGGCAAGCCGGTCGGCGTGTTCAAGACCCACAAGGACGCGCCGCGGGTGCTGATCGCCAACTCGAACCTGGTGCCGCATTGGGCGAACTGGGACCATTTCAACGAGCTGGATAAGAAGGGCCTGGCCATGTATGGCCAGATGACCGCCGGCTCGTGGATCTATATCGGCTCGCAGGGCATCGTTCAGGGCACCTATGAGACCTTCGTCGAGGCCGGGCGCCAGCATTACGGCGGCAATCTCAAGGGCAAGTGGATCCTGACCGCCGGGCTTGGCGGCATGGGCGGCGCCCAGCCCCTGGCCGCGGTCATGGCCGGGGCCTGCTGCCTGGCGGTGGAATGCGACGAGACGCGCGCCGATTTCCGCCTGCGCACCCGCTATGTCGACGAAAAGACCCACAGCCTCGACGAGGCGCTGGAGATGATCGACCGCTGGACCAAGGCCGGCGAGGCGAAATCCGTGGCGCTGATCGGCAATGCCGCCGAGGTGTTCCCGGAACTGGTCAAGCGCGGCGTGCGCCCCGACATCGTGACCGACCAGACCAGCGCGCACGACCCGGTGCATGGCTATCTGCCGCAGGGCTGGACCGTCGCCGAATGGCGTGCCCGCCAGGAGACCGACCCCAAGGCGGTTGAACGCGCCGCCCGCGCCAGCATGCGCACGCAGGTCGAGGCCATGGTGGCCTTCAGCGACCAGGGCATCCCGACCGTCGATTACGGCAACAACATCCGCCAGATGGCGCTGGAAGAGGGCTTCGAGCGCGCCTTCGCCTTCCCGGGCTTCGTGCCGGCCTATATCCGGCCCTTGTTCTGCAAGGGCATCGGCCCGTTCCGCTGGGCGGCGCTGTCGGGCGATCCCGAGGACATCTACAAGACCGACCAACGCGTCAAGGAACTGGTCGACGACCCGCATCTGCATAACTGGCTGGACATGGCGAAGGAGCGCATCAGCTTCCAGGGCCTGCCGGCGCGGATCTGCTGGGTCGGCCTGGGGCTGCGCCACAAGCTGGGCCTCGCCTTCAACGAGATGGTGCGCAACGGCGAGCTGAAGGCGCCGATCGTCATCGGCCGCGACCATCTCGACTCGGGCTCGGTCGCTTCGCCCAACCGCGAGACCGAGGCGATGCAGGACGGCTCGGACGCGGTGTCCGACTGGCCGCTGCTGAACGCGCTGCTGAATACTGCCTCGGGCGCGACCTGGGTGTCGCTGCACCATGGCGGCGGCGTCGGCATGGGCTTTTCCCAGCATTCCGGCATGGTGATCTGCTGCGACGGGTCGGAAGAGGCCGCTGCGCGCCTGGCCCGCGTGTTGTGGAACGACCCGGCCACCGGCGTCATGCGGCACGCGGACGCGGGCTATCAGATCGCGCTGGACTGCGCGCGGGAGCACGGGTTGAATCTGCCCGCCATTCTCTGATCCATAGGCGCGGCGTCGCAACGCACCGGGGCCGCGCCCCTTACCGTCCAACTAGGAGACAGACATGACCTTCCAGACCAGCCTCAAGGCCGCCCTGTTCGGGCTTTCCGCGCTTGCGATCGGCACCGCCGCGCAGGCCGACCAGCTTGCAGACATCAAGGCCGCCGGCAAGATCGTCACCGCCACCGACATGCACTATGCCCCCTTCGACATGCTGAACAACGGCCAGTACGAGGGCATGACCAAGGATCTGTTCGACGAGGTGTCGAAGGAAATCGGCGTCGCGCCGGTCTATCAGGACATTCCCTGGACCGCCGAACTGCCGGGCCTCGAAGTCGGCAAGTTCGACATCGTCATCGCGCCCGTCACCATCACCCCCGAGCGGCTGGAGCGTTACACCTTCACCCTGCCGATCGCCGATGCCACCGTCTCGCTGGTCCGCGCGGCCTCGAACACCGAGCTGAGCAAGCCCGAGGACATCAAGGGCAAGACCGTCGGCGTCCAGCAGGGCACCGCGCAGTTCCGTCAGCTGCAAGCCTATGGCGAAAGCCTGGGCGGCGTGAACGTCAAGGAATACGGCACCACGGACGAAGCCTATGCCGACCTGGCCGCGGGCCGTCTGGACGCGGTGGCGGGCTCGCTGCCGAACCTGACCTATCTGGTGAAGAACCGCCCAGAGACCTTCGCGCTGTTCGAGCCGGCCCAGTTCGGCCAGCCGACCTATTTCGCCTGGGTGCTGCGCAAGGAGGAGGCCAGCGAAAGCTTTGCCCAAGCCATCAACGACGCGCTGCTGAAGATGACCGATGACGGCCGGGTCAAGGCGATCCAGGAGAAATGGCTGGGCAGCTATACCGAACTGCCCCGCGAGGTTCCGACCAACTGAGTCGCTGGCGGGCGGGGCCTGGTCCCGCCCGTTCCCCGCCCCGTCCCCAAGGGCCAAGCCGAGGCGCGCATGTTTTCGATCCCGGTCTTTCTTCAAAGCTTCGAGCCGCTGTTCTGGGCGGCACGCTATACGCTGCTGATCTCGGGCCTCGGCATCGCGCTGGGGCTGGTGATCGGCACGCTGATCTGCGCGGCACGGCTGTCGCCCTATCGGGCCCTGCGCGGATTTGCGGCAATCTGGGTCAGCTTCCTGCGGGGGGTGCCGCTCTTGGTGCAGCTGCTGGTGTTCTACTACACGCTGCCGGTGATCGGCATCGACGTGCCGGCCATCTTCGCGGCGGTCGTCACCGTCGGCATCTGCGCCAGCGCCTATATCTCGGAGATCTGGCGCGGCGCCATCGCGGCGCTGCCCCGCGGCCAGACCGAGGCCGCCGTTGCCATCGGCATGACCCCGCGCGACGTCTGGACCAGGGTGATCCTGCCGCAGGCCTTCACCATGTCGCTGCCGGCGCTGGTCAACGAGCTGATCCTGCTGGTCAAGGCCAGTTCGCTGGTCTCGGTCGTCGGTATCCTGGAACTGACCCGTGCCAGCCAGGCGCAGGCCGCTACCACCTTCCGCCCGCTGGAGGTCTATATCGCCGCCGCCTGCATCTACCTGGCGATCAACCTGTGCCTTGCGGCGCTGGGGCGTTACCTTGAACACAGGACGGCCGTCTGATGGAATGGAGCATCCTTGAACAATACGGCCCCGCCCTGCTGAGGGGCTTTGGCGTCACCGTGCTGTGCTGGATCCTGGGCACGATCTTCGGCATGGCGCTGGGGCTGGTGATCGCGCTCATGCAACGCTATGGGCCGCGCTGGCTGGGCTGGATCATCCAGGCCTATATCGAGGTGATCCGCGGCACGCCCTTCCTGGTGCAGCTTTTCGTGCTGTATTACGGCGGCCCGCTGGTCGGGCTGCGGCTGGACGCGCTGCCGGCGGGACTGCTGGGCCTGACCATCTATGGTAGCCCCTATTTCGCCGAGATCTTCCGCTCGGGCTTCCGCGCCGTGCCGCATGGCCAGATCGAGGCCGCCCGCGCCATCGGCATGGCCGAGCCCATCATCGTGCGCCGCATCCTGCTGCCGCTGGGGCTGGTCTCGTCGCTGCCGGCGCTGGTCAATTTCTCGATCATCCTGACCAAGGAGACGGTGATCCTGTCGATCATCACCGTGCCCGAGCTGATGTACCAGGTCAGCCGCATGTCCACCGAGACCTTCCGCTATCTCGAGGCGAACCTGGTGCTGGCGCTGTTCTTCTGGGCGCTGGTCGAGACCATCTCGCGCGTCGGCCGCCGGTTCGAGGCGCGCATCACCAAACACCTGATCGAAAGGACCTGAGCCGATGCAGGCATCCGCCGTCGAGATCCGCAAGGTCAACAAGTATTACGGCCCCTTCCACGCGCTGAAGGACGTGGACCTGTCCATCCCGCCGGGCAAGGTGACCTGCCTGATCGGGCCCTCGGGCTCGGGCAAGTCCACGCTCTTGCGCTGCATCAACTTCCTCGAGGAATACGACTCGGGCGAGATCCGCATCGACGGCCAGCTGATCGGCTACGAGGCGCCGGGGCGGAAGATGTCGGGACGCAAGCTGCGCGAGATGCGCCGCTCCATCGGCATGGTGTTCCAGCAGTTCAACCTGTGGCCGCACATGACCGCCAAGGAGAACGTGGCCGAGGGGCTGATCCGGGTGCGCGGCCTGTCGAAAGCCGAGGCCGAGACCCGCGCCGCCGAGGCGCTGGCCAAGGTCGGGCTGGCCGACAAGATGGGCAATCACCCCGCGCGCCTGTCGGGCGGCCAGCAGCAGCGCGTCGCCATCGCCCGCGCCATCGCCATGGAGCCCAGGCTGATGCTGTTCGACGAGCCGACCTCGGCGCTCGACCCCGAGCTGGTGGGCGAGGTGCTGAACGTGATGAAGACGCTGGCCCAGGAGGGCATGACCATGGTGGTGGTCACGCATGAGATGGGCTTTGCCGCCCATGTCGCCGACCAGGTTGCCTTCATGGAAAAGGGCGAGCTGGTGGGCGTCGACAGTCCCGGCCGCATCCTGCACCACCCCGAGGATCCGCGCATCCAGGGCTTCCTGCGCACCTATCACGAGCGCAACAGCTTCTGAGCGGGAGGGGGCTTTGCCCCCACGCCGGACCGGCCCCTCGACGGGGCCGGTCCGGCGTTCCCCCAGGATATTTCTACAAGGAAGAAGCGCGCGGGCCGGGGCTTGCGGCCGGACGGTTGCGGTATATCTGAGACGGGTAGCAGCAAGGATGTCCCCATGCCCCAACCCAAGCTTTTCCAGCCGATCGCCATCGGCGGCCGGACCCTCGCGAACCGGATCGTGATCGCGCCGATGTGCATGTATTCGGCCGAGGACGGGCGGATGACCGACTGGCACCTGATGCATCTGGGCGCGCTGTCGCATTCCGGCGCGGCGATCCTGACCATCGAGGCCACCGCCGTCCTGCCCGAGGGCCGCATCTCTTATGCCGATGTCGGCCTGTGGGACGATGCGACCGAGGCAGCCATGGACCGGGTGCTGAAGGGCGTGCGCGCCTGGTCGGACATGCCCATCGCCATCCAGCTGGCCCATGCCGGGCGCAAGGCCTCGACCGCGAAGCCCTGGGAGGGCGGGGCGCAGATCGCGCCGGATGCGGCGCATGGCTGGCAGACCGTCTCGGCCTCGGACCTGCCCTTTGCCGAGGGCGAGAACCCGCCGATCGTGCTGGACCGCGGGGGACTGGCGCGGGTGCGCGACGCCTTTGCCGAGGCGGCGCGGCGCTCGGTGCGGCTGGGGATCGACGCGATCCAGATCCATGCCGCGCATGGCTATCTGCTGCACCAGTTCCTGTCGCCGCTGTCGAACCGGCGCGAGGACGACTATGGCGGCAGCCTGGAAAACCGCATGCGCTTTCCGCTGGAGGTTTTCGAGGCGGTGCGGGACGCGGTGCCGGCGGGCCATCCGGTCACGGTGCGCATCTCGGGCACCGACTGGGTCGAGGGCGGCTGGGACATTGCCGGCAGCATCGCCTTTTCGCAGGCGCTGGAGGCGCGGGGCTGCGCCGCCATCCATGTCAGCAGCGGCGGGCTGGACCGGCGCCAGCAGATCCCGGTCGGTCCCGGCTACCAGGTGCCGCTGGCGCGGGCGGTCAGGCAGGCCGTGGACATCCCGGTCATCGCCGTGGGCCTGATCACCGAGCCCGAGCAGGCCGAGGCCATCGTCGCCACCGGCGATGCCGACATGATCGCACTGGCCCGGACGGTGCTTTACGATCCGCGCTGGCCCTGGCACGCGGCGGCGAAGCTGGGCGCCAGCGTCTCGGCGCCGCCGCAGTTCTGGCGCTGCCAGCCCTCGGGGCTGCGGGATCTGTTTCGCAAGTGACCGCCGCCGCACGGGCGCCGGCTTTCCCGCCGGTGCCGCCTCGGGCTCAGACCGCGGTGTCCTGCCGGTGCGGGTCGTTGCGGTCGAAGATCATCAGCCCGTCCTCGGGCACCTGCCGCCCGGTCCAGCGCGGATCGGCGAGCGAGCGTTCCGCATCGCGCAGCCCGTCGCGCCAATGGTCCAGCATCGACAGGCGCGAGAACTCGTAATCCTTGGATGCGCTTTCGTAATCGGCATGGCGATAGATCAGGTGCATCAGGCTGACCGGATGGGCCGGGCCGGATTCGATCAGCATCGCCAGATCCGGGTCGTCGCGCCACTCGGCCGGCAGGCGCGCATGCAGCCGCCGCGCCGCGCTGGCCAGCGCATGGCGGATGCGGAATTCGTCGGTGTTCAGCCGGGTGCGGCTGGAAAAGCGGATCTCGCGCTCGCGCTGCTCGACCTGGGCCATGGTGCGGGGCAGGATGTCGCGCGACGGGTAGAGGTCCACCTGATAGATGCAGAGCGGCCGCGGGCTGGGCACCGCCAGCACGAATTGCAGCGGCGAGTTCGAGACCAGCCCGCCGTCCCAATAGTGCCGCCCCGCGATCTCGACCGCGGGAAAGCCCGGCGGCAGCGCGCCCGAGGCCATGACGTGATCGACGGTGATCCGCGTCTCGCGGCTGTCGAAACAGGTGAAGTTGCCGGTCTCGACATCGACGGCGCCGATGGACAGGCGCGGGCCTTCGGCATTGAGATAGTCGAAGTCGATCAGCGTCAGCAGCGTGTCGCGCAGGGGCGAGGTGTCGTACCAGCTGGTCTGCCGCATCAGGCCGGGCAGGAAGGAAAACAGGTCCGGGACGCGCGGGCGGAAGAAGCCGGGCGCGCCGAGCATGGTGGACATGGTGGCGCGGCTTTCGTTGCAGACCGCGCGCATCTGTTCGTGCAGCGGCCCGCCCTCGAAGCACGAGCCCAAAAGCCAGGGCGCGCCGGTCACCTCTTCCCAGAAGCGGCGCAGCGCCTCCAGCCGCCGGGCGGGACGGTTGCCGGCGATGAGCGCGGCATTGATCGAGCCGATCGAGATGCCGGCCAGCCATTCCGGCTCCTGCCCGGCGCGATGCAGTGCCTCATATGCGCCGGCCTGGAACGCCCCCAGCGCGCCGCCGCCCTGAAGGACGAAGACGACCTTCTCGGTTATTTCCCCGGTTCTGTCCTTCATCTGTGGCCTCGAATGCTGTGGTCCGGTCCCGTCGCGCCATGTCCCGGGGATGGAAAATTTCCATAATGTGCAGAAGAACGAAAGAAAAAAACGGTAAAAAGCGGCAAGGTGACGTTGCGTCCCGCGCAATTTCCGCCTGGGAGATTGTCACGGCCGCGCCAGCCGATATATTGGGGCATGACACAGCCGGAGCCAGCCGCCGACAAGCGCATGATCGACGACCCTTCCGACAGGCGCGGCCTGCCATGCCAAGCCGCCTTCCGGCATCTCCCTGACCCGAGCGAGCCCCTTTGATGTGGATCGAAGTCCTTGTCGTCCTTGTCCTGACCCTGCTCAACGGGCTTCTGGCCATGTCGGAACTGGCGATCGTCTCGGCCCGGCCGGCGCGGCTGAAGGTGCTGGCCGAACGCGGCGACCGCGGCGCCGCCACCGCGCTGGCGCTGGGCGAGGAGCCGGGGCGGTTCCTGTCCTCGGTCCAGATCGGCATCACCCTGGTCGGCATCCTGTCGGGCGCATTCTCCGGCGCGACGCTGGGCGCGCGGCTGGCGGCGGCGCTGCCGGGCTGGGGGGTGCCGGCCTCGCTGGCGCAGCCCTTGGGCATGGGCGGCGTGGTGGTGGCCATCACCTATCTGTCGCTGATCGTGGGCGAGCTGGTGCCCAAGCAACTGGCGCTGAAGGCGCCCGAGCGGGTCGCCGTGCGGGTGGCGCCGCTGATGCTGGCCATCTCGCGCGGGGCGGCGCCGCTGGTCTGGCTTCTGGACCGTTCGGGCAAGCTGGTCCTGGCGGCCCTGGGCCAGTCGGGCGAGGACCGGCAGACCATCAGCGACGAGGAGATCAAGCTGGTGATTTCGGAGGCCGAGACGGCGGGCGTCATGCACCGCGCCGAGACCGAGATGATCGCCGGGGTCATGCGCATCGCCGACCGCAGCGCGCGCGGGCTGATGACGCCGCGGCGCGAGATCGAGGCCGTCGATGTCGGCGACAGCTGGGAGGAGATGGCGCGCAAGTTCCGCGACGGCCGCCGCACCCGCCTGCCGGTCAGCGACGGCGACCCGAACAACCTGATCGGCGTCATTGCCAGCGTGGACCTGATGTCGCAAAGCCGCGCCGAGGCGGTGGACCTGCGCCAGGTGATGCAGCCTGCGCCGATCATCCCCGAGACCATGGATGCGCCCGAGGTCATCGCGCGGCTGCGCGCCGCGCCGGGGCAGATGCTGCTGGTTTATGACGAATACGGCCATTTCGAGGGCGTGGTGACGCCGATGGACGTGCTGGAGGCGATCACCGGCGAATTCGCCGGGCTCGACGACGACGAGCCGAAGCTGGTCGAGCGCGACGACGGCAGCCTGCTGGTGGCCGGCTGGATGCCGGTCGACGAATTTGCCGACCGGCTGTCGGTGCCGCTGGACGAGGATCGCGACTTTTCCACCGTCGCCGGGCTGGTGCTGGACTTGGCCGGCCGGCTGCCGCAGGCGGGGGATCGCGTGGACTGGCAGGGCTGGCGCATCGAGGTGGTGGACATGGACCATCGCCGCATCGACAAGCTGCTGGTCCAGCGGTTGCCGCTCTGATCCGCCACTCTGATCCGCCGGCCTGGTCCATCATGGGGCCCTGCCGGCGGGCGGGAAAGAACGCTTGTGATTTCCCGCGGGTTTGATAACTCTTGGTTATGAATTTCACCCTGCGCCAGATCACCTATTTCCTTGCCGTGGCCCGGCTGGGCCATTTTGGCCGCGCGGCCGAGACGGTGCATGTCTCGCAGCCGGGCCTGTCCAGCCAGATCGCCCAGCTCGAGGCGCGGCTGGGCGGGGCGCTGTTCGAACGCGGCGCCGGGGCCGGGCCGGTGCGGCTGACCGCGCTGGGTGAGCGGCTGTTGCCGGTGGCGCAGGAGCTGATCGACACCGCCAAGCGGCTGGAGGCGCTGGCGCGGGCCGGGCGGCTGCCCTTGTCGGGGCGGCTGCGGCTGGCGATCATTCCCACGGTGGCACCCTATCTGATCCCGCATCTGGTGCCGGCCCTGCGCGCCGGCCACCCGATGCTGGACCTGGAACTGCACGAGATCGCGACCGACGAGGTGGTCTCGGGCGTGTTGGGCCACCGTTTCGATGCCGGGATCATGGCCCTGCCGGTCAACGAGCCGGGGATCGAGGCCGAGCCGGTCCTGCGCGACGCCTTTCTGGTCGCGCTGTCGGGCCGCGACACCACGCTGCTTTCCGGCCCGGCTCGGCCCGAAAGCATTGAGGCCGACCGCCTGCTGCTGCTGGCCGATGGCCATTGCCTGCGCGATCAGGCGCTGGAGGTCTGCGGGCTGCGCAGCCCGCGCCGCAAGCTGAACCTCGAAGCGGCCTCGATGGCGACGCTGATGGGGATGGTGGCAAGCGGCATGGGCATGACGCTGATCCCGCGGCTGGCTCTGGCGGACGAGAACCGCGACGGCCGGCTGCGCATCGTGCCCTTCACCGAGCCGGCGCCCTCGCGCGATCTGGCGGTGGTCTGGCGCCGCAATGCCGAGGCCGGCGCGGATGCGCGCGCCCTGGCCCAGGCGGTGCGCGAACTGGCCCCGGTGCTGGGGGTCGAGCCGATCCCCCGTCCCGCACCCGATCCCTTGCCGGATACGCCGGTCCGCAAAAGGATCAGCGCAGGACGATCTTGACCGGCAGCACCAGGGCGGTGGTCCTGCCCGTGGGCGGCGCGGGCAGGCGCGGCATGCGCGAGGCCTGGCGGTTCAGCGCGGAATCGATGCCGGCATCCCCGGTCGAGCTTGCCAGCGATGCCCCGGCCACCCGGCCGCTGGGATCGACGCTGAAGCGCAGGGTCACGGTCATGGTGCCGCCGCGCCCGCTGAAGCGGGTGCGCTGCATGTGCCGCGCCACCGCGGCCTGCACCTTGGTCTGCCAGCTGGCCACCTGCCGCGGGCTGGGCGTGCCGGCCTGGGCCTGGGGCGCGGCGGTTCGGTCGGATTGCGGCGCCCGGACGCGCGTGGTGGCTTGGCGGGCCGGCTGCTCTTCCGGGGCCTTTTCCTTTTTCTCGCGCTTCTTGGGCTCGGGCTGCTTTTCGACCACCTTCCGCTCGGGCTCCGGTTCGGGCTCGGGGCGCTCGGGCGGGCGTTCGGATTTCTGCAGCACCACCGCATCGGGCGGCGGCGGGAACAGCGAGTTCATGTCCGCCAGCGGCTCGAGCTCCTGAAGCGGCGGCATGGCGAGTTCCGGTTCGGGCTCGGGCTCGGGTTCCGGTTCAGGCTCGGCCTCGGCCATTTCGGGGGCCTCGGCTTCGTCCGGCGGGGCTGCGGCCTCGGGCATTGGCGCCAGTTCGACATAGACCGGGTCGGGCAGGCCGGGGGGTGCTGCGGCTTCGGCGCGTTGCAGGATCCACAGCGCACCGCCCATATGCGCGGCCAGGGCCACCGCCGCGGCGGTGCCCCATAACGCGCTGTCGCGCAGGGCCGGGGAAGGCTTCCAACTCATGGCGTGCGGGCTCCTCCGCTTGACGGGGTCGAGGCGGTCTGCTGGGCCGGGGCGGGTGCGGGGGGCGCATCAAGCTCGGCATCGGCGGGCTGGGCGGCGGGCGCCGCGCCCGCGCCGGTGGTCTCCAGCCCGACCAGCGCGATCTTCAGATAGCCGGTCTCGCGCAGGGTGTTCATGACGCCCATCAGGTCGCCATAGGACACGTCCTTGTCGGCGCGCAGGAAGATGCGTTCTTCGCGGTTGTTGTCGGTGGCGGCGGCCAGGGCCGCGGCCAGCCCGCCGGCGGCCACGTCCTCATTGCCCAGGGCAAGCGTCAGGTCGGGCTTGACGGTGATATAGACCGGCTGGTCGGGGCGCTGCGCCGGGGTCGCGTTCGAGACCGGCAGGTCCACGTTCACGTCCACCGTCGCCAGCGGCGCCGCCACCATGAAGATGATCAGCAGCACCAGCATCACGTCGATGAAGGGGGTGACGTTGATCTCGTGGTTCTCGACCAGATCGTCGCCTTGGGTTTCGCGGATGCCGCCGGCCATGGTTCAGACCTCCGTGCGCGGGGTGCCGCGGAAATCGAGGTCGCGGCTGACAAGGCGTTTGACCCCGGCGGCGGCATTGGCCAGCCGCAGGCGGTAGCCGGTGATGGCGCGGGCGAAGACGTTGTAGATCACCACGGCCGGGATGGCGGCGACCAGGCCGAGGGCGGTGGCCAGCAGCGCCTCGGCGATGCCCGGCGCCACGACGGCGAGGTTGGTGGTCTGCGCCTGCGAGATGCCGATGAAGCTGTTCATGATGCCCCAGACGGTGCCGAACAGGCCGACGAAGGGCGCGGTCGAGCCGATGGTGGCCAGCACGCCGGTGCCCCGGCTCATGCGCCGGCCGGCGATGGCCTCGATCCGGTCCAGATGCGAATCGACGCGCTCCTTGACGCCGGTGTCGCCGGCCTGGTCCAGCGCCGGGACCGAACGGTCGTATTCGGCGGCCGCGGCACGGATCATGCGCGATACCGGGTCGTTGCGGTTGCCGGCCGCTGCCAGCGCCGAGGGCAGGTTCGCCGCCGTCTCGACGCGCCGGATGCCCGATTGCGCGCGTCCCATGGCGCCCATCAGCTCCAGCAGCTTGGCGACCAGAACCGTCCAGGTCACGATCGAGGCGAAGGCCAGGCCGATCATCACCGCCTTCACCACCCAGTCGGCGGCCAGGAACATGCCCATCGGCGACAGGTCATGCGGCAGGTTCGGGTCGCGCTCCGGCGGGTTCAGCATCGGCGACAGCGCGTCCTGCACCGCCTGCGGCAGGATGCTCGACCCGGCGGGCTCGGCCGCTTCGGGCGTGGCCGGGGCAGGGGCCCCCGGCGTCGCGGCGGCGTCGGGTGCCGCCGGGGTCTGGATGGCGGCAGGCGCGGTCTCGGAGGGCGCCGCGGGCGTATCGGTGGCGGGAGCCGGTGCCGGGGTTTCCTGGGCGGGAGCTTCCGGCGCGGTCGCCGCGGGGGCCGGAGCGGGCGTCTCGGCCGCCGGGGTCGGCGTCGTTGTCGCAGGGGCGGCCGCTTCCGGCGCTGCCGCTTCGGGGGCCGCCGGTTCGCCGGCAGGGGCGGCCGGCTGGGTCTGGACCTCGGGCGCCGGGCTGGTCTGGCCTTCCGTGGCGGCTTCCTGCGCCGAGATCGGGGCGGCAAGCAGCAGGCAGGTCAAAGCAACGGCGGTCCCCGCGCGGCGGCGCGGCAGCGACATCTGGGTCATGGCGATCCTTATAGTTCCGGCATTCGATCCGTCCGCATCTTGCTGGGCGCGGCACATGCGAACTGGCATGCCGCCGACCCTCTGGCCGCGGTTCGGGCTTCGTATCAATCACCAAGGTAAAATTGTCAACTATTCCGCGGACCGGCTGCCGGCCTTTATGCCGACCAATAGGCCGCCAGGTGGCTCAGCACCCGGTCATGGCCCAGCGTTTCCAGCAGCAGGGCGCGAAGCGCGGCAATGCCGGATTTCTCCGCCGCCGCCCAGAGATAGCTGTCGGGCCGGGGCGGCGCGGCGCGCAGCAGGGCGCAAAGCGCCGCGGTTCCGCCGGGCAGGTGGCGCATGCGGAAGCCCGCGGGCCGGGGCAGCGGGTAGTCGGGCCGCGCGCCGAGCAGGAAGACCTCGCCCCGCGCGGTGCCGGCGCGCGATTCGAGGATGCGGGCGATGGCGGGCCAGGCGGTCTCGTCCCCGGCAAGCATCAGCTGCGCGGCCTGCGGGACGCCGCCGCCGCTGGGGCCGAGCAGGCCGACCTGCCGGTCTGCGCGCACCATGCGCGCCCAATGCGCCGCCCGTCCGCCGGGATGGTCGAAAATGTCCAGGTCCAGCCAGCCGGCATCGGCGTCGATGCGGCGCACGGTATAGACCGGGCGGTGCAGCGCCTTGTCGCCCCTGGGCCAGAGGATCTGACCATGGGCGCCGAGGCGGGGCCATTCCGGTGCCTCGTCGCCGGGCTGCGGCAGCACCAGGCGGAAATGCAGCGAATCCTCTGTCGCAAGCCGGTGCAGATCGGGCGCGGCCAGCCGCACGCGCAGGAAATCGCGGCAGAGCGGCGCGACTTCGGCGACATGGGCAAGGCTGAAATGGCCGGGCGGCTTGCCGGCATCCTCGGCCGAGGGCCAGCGCAGCGCCGCTGCCGCCGTCGGCAGGTGCTGCGCGAGCGGCCGGAAGATCGCCTGCTGCATCGCTTCCAGCCATTCGGCGCGATGCGCGCGGGCAAAGACCAGCACGCCGTCGCCGCGCCGCTTGGCCCCGAACTCGCCCATCTCGACCTGGCACCAGATCGAGCGGCCATGGCCGCTATGCAATTCCAGCCCGTGCCCCTGGGCCTCGTCGCGGATCAGTTGCTCGATCGGCGCGAAATCCTGGCCGGGCAGCAGGGCCTCGGACTGGAACTCGGGCAGGGGGGTGATGCGCATGGCTCGCCTTTCATGCCTTCAGGGATCAAGGTCGGGTCTGCGGCGCGACGCTGCAAGGGCTCAGGCCAGTCGCGCGATCTCGGCCGCCGCCGCCTCCAGCGCGCCCTTGCCATGCGGGATGGACAGGGCCGTCATCCCGGCCTCGACCGCCGCCAGAACGCCCAGCAACTGATGGGCATTGGCATGGCCCATATGGGCGATGCGCAGGGCGTTGTCGGGATCGGGCGCGCCCAGGCCGATCCCCAGCGTCACCCCCGCGCGGGTCGCGGTCCAGTCACGCAGGGCGCCGGCCTGCGGCAGCCGCGCCGCTGTGACCGAGCGGGCGCGGCCGGCGGGATCGGCGATCAGCGCCCCGATGCCGGGATGACCGGCGCCCCAGCAATCCAGCGCCGTCCAGGTGGCCCGCGCCAGCCCCTCGTGCCGGGCCCAGGCGGCGGGCAGGGTTTCCTCGTCCAGCAGCATCAGCAGCGCCTCGTTCATGCCGAAGATGTGCTGGACCGGTGGCGTGCCGCCCCAGAATTGCCACAGTTCCTGCGCCTCGGCGCGCGGGGTCCAGTCCCAGTAGGGTGTGGCCAGGCTGCTGCGCGCCCGCGCCTTGACCCGGTCCGAGAACCAGACGAAGGCCAGCCCCGGCGGCACCATCAGCCCCTTCTGGCTGGCCGAGACCAGCAGGTCGACGCCCCATTCGTCCATCTGCAAGGGCTCGCAGCCCAGCGAGGCGATGGCATCGACGGCCAGGAAGGCGGGGTGGCCGCCCATGGCCGCGCGCAGGGCGGGGATGTCGGCGCGGGCGGAACTGGCGGTATCGACCTGGCAGACCAGCACGGCGCGGACCCGCCCCTCGCGGTCCTGCGCCAGCCGGTCGGCCAGGCGCTGCGGGTCGGGGGGCGCCAGGCCGAAGTCCAGTTCCTCGACCTCGATCCCCAGCGCGCGGGCCGAAGCAGCCCAGGAACGGCCGAAATGGCCCGAGACCAGCGCCAGCGCCCGCTCGCCCCGGTCGAGCAGGTTGACATTGGCCGCCTCCCATCCGGCATGGCCGTTGCCGATATAGGGCGCGACATGGCCCGCGGTGCCGGCCAGCCGTTTGAGCCCGGCGATCATGGCGCGGTTCTCGGCCGCCAGTTCCGGGCCGTAGATGTCGGGCGAGGCCCGGTGCATGGCGCGCAGCACGCGGTCGGGGACGGGCGAGGGGCCGGGAATGGCAAGGACGGCGCGGCCGTGGGCAAAGCTCATGGAGGATGCCTTTCTGATGACCCGCCATCGGTAGGATGGCCCCCGCGCAAGGTCAACGGGGCGCACGGGGCCGGGCGGCGAAGCCCGGGTCGGTTGCGCGGTCGCAGGGGTATTTGCGGAACGAAGAAGCGCGGGGCCGCTGCATGCCGTCGGCTGGACGTGGCGGGCAGAGCGTGGCGGCGGGTTGCCCCCGCGCGGCTTGCGCCTTATCCCTTGGGCCGAACCGAGGTTCCGGGGGCGCGATGGCGGACAGGATTCACAGGACGGCCAATCTGTTCGCCCGCATGTGGCGCGACTATCTGCGGCCCTATTCGGGCCGCATCCTGCTGGCGCTGCTGTTCCTGGTCATCGAGGGCTCGACCCTGGGCATGCTCAGCTGGATGCTGAAGCCGCTGTTCGACCGGGTCTTCGTTGGCGGCGATACCGATGCGATCTGGTGGGTCGGCGGCGCGATCTTCGCGCTGTTCCTGATCCGCGCCACCACCTTCGTCATCAACCGCAGCCTGATGACCTCGGTCTCGCTGGCGGTCTCGACCAGCATGCAGACCGATCTCTTGCGCCATATCATGACGCTGGACGGCGGCTTTTTCCAACAGAACCCGCCCGGCGCGCTGATCGAGCGGGTGCAGGGCGATTCCGTCGCGGTGCAGGGGGTGTGGTCCACCTTCATCGCGGGGGCGGGACGGGACATGGTGTCGCTGGTGTCGCTGTTCGGGGTGGCGCTGGCCGTCGATCCCTGGTGGACCATGGCGGCGCTGGTCGGTGCGCCGCTTCTGATCCTGCCGACGCTGCTGGTGCAGCGCTATATCCGGCGCAAGATGCGGCAGAACCGCGTCAATGCCAGCCAGCGCGCCACCCGGCTGGACGAGGTGCTGCACGGCATCAACGCCGTCAAGCTGAACCGCATGGAGGATTACCAGGCTGGCCGCTTTGCCCAGATCGTCGCCCGCATCCGCCAGGCCGAGGTCAAGATGTCGGGCATCGGCGCCACGGTGCCGGCGCTGGTCGATGTCGTGACCGGCCTGGGCTTCATCGGCGTGCTGGCGCTTGGCGGGGCCGAGGTGACGCGGGGCGAGCGAACGGTCGGCGACTTCATGTCCTTCTTTACCGCCATGGCGCTGGCCTTCCAGCCCTTGCGCCGGCTGGGGGCCTTGACCGGCACCTGGCAGATCGCCGCGGCGAGCCTGGAGCGGATCTATGCCGTGCTGGACATGCGGCCCGCCATCACCTCGGGGCTGCGGCGCGAGCCGCCTCCCGATACCACCATTCGTTTCCGGGACGTGCGGCTGGCCTATGACAACCATCCGGTGCTGAACGGGCTGACCTTCACCGCCGAGGCGGGCAGGACCACCGCGCTGGTCGGGCCCTCGGGGGCAGGGAAATCCACCGTCTTCAACCTGTTGACGCGGCTTGTTGATCCAGAATCTGGGCAGATCACCCTGGGCGGCGTGCCCCTGCGCGAATTCGACCTGGGGGTGTTGCGCGACCAGTTCTCGACCGTCAGCCAGGATGCGGCGCTGTTCGACGAGACGCTGCGCGAGAACATCCTGCTGGGCGGCGCACAGGATGACGAGGCGCTGCGCCGCGCCGTCGTGGCCGCCCATGTCGCCGATTTCACCGATGGGCTGCCCCTGGGGCTGGACACGCCGGCCGGCCCGCGCGGCTCGGCCCTGTCGGGGGGGCAGCGCCAGCGCGTCGCCATCGCCCGCGCCGTGCTGCGCAACGCGCCGATCCTGCTTCTGGACGAGGCGACCAGCGCATTGGACGCGCAAAGCGAGCGGGTGGTGCAGCAGGCGCTGGACGAGCTTTCGGCCGGGCGCACCACGCTGGTCATCGCGCACCGGCTTTCGACCGTGCGGCAGGCCGACAAGATCGTGGTGGTCGAGGCCGGCCGGGTTGTCGAAGAGGGCAGCCATGACCAGCTTATGGCCCGGGGCGGCGCCTATGCCGCGCTGGTCCGGTTGCAATTCGGAGAGGATTGATGCGGCGCATTCTGGCGGTTTCGGGCGAGGATCGGGTCGATTTCCTGCAAGGGCTGGTGACCAACAAGGTCGGTCCGGTCCCGGCTTGGGCGGCGCTCTTGACGCCGCAGGGCAAGTACCTGGCCGATTTCCTGGTCGTACCGGAGGAGGAGCGGCTGCTGGTCGATGTCGATGCGCGGATGGCGGACGACCTGATGCGGCGGCTGTCGATGTATCGGCTGCGCTCGAAGGTCGCGATCGAGCCGACGGATCTGGCCGTCGCCCGCGGCACCGGGCTGGCGCCCGAGGGAGCGATCATGGACCCGCGGCATGAGGCGCTCGGCTGGCGGCTTTACGGGGCCGAGGGGGATGACGGCACCGACTGGGATGCCATCCGGGTCGAACATTGCATCCCCGAAACCCTGGTCGAGCTGATCCCGAACGAGACCTTCATCCTGGAAGCCGGGTTCGAGCGCCTGCATGGCGTCGATTTCCGCAAGGGCTGCTATGTCGGGCAAGAGGTCACGGCGCGGATGAAGCACAAGACCGAATTGCGCAAGGGGCTGGTGACGGTCGGGATCGAGGGCGCGGCCCCTGTCGGCACGCCGATCCTGATGGCGGACGGGCGCGAGGCCGGCACGCTTTTCACCCAGTCCGGCGGGCGCGCCATCGCCCATATGCGCTTCGACCGCATGGGCGAGGGATTGACGGCGGGGGACGCCCGCATCATCCCATGACGACCGGGCCGGCCGGGGAGCGCGTCCGCCGCATCGTGCATGTGGACATGGACGCCTTCTATGCCTCGGTCGAGCAGCGCGACAACCCGGAGCTGCGCGGGCGGCCGGTCGCGGTGGGCGGCATCCAGCGCGGCGTGGTGGCGGCGGCCAGCTACGAGGCGCGGCGCTATGGCGTGCGCTCGGCCATGCCCTCGATGCGGGCGATGCGGCTCTGCCCCGAACTGGTCTTCGTGAAGCCGCGCTTCGACGTCTATCGCGCCGTCAGCCAGCAGGTCCGCGCGATCTTTGCCGAATACACCCCGCTGGTCGAGCCGCTGTCGCTGGACGAGGCCTATCTGGACCTGACCGATCACCTGGCCGGCCGCACCGCCACCCGCATCGCGCAGGAGATCCGGGCGCGCATCCGGCAGGCGACCGGGCTGACCGCCTCGGCCGGGGTCAGCTACAACAAGTTCCTGGCCAAGCTGGCCTCGGACCAGCGCAAGCCGGACGGGCTGTTCGTGATCCCGCCCGAGGCCGGGGCAGCGTTCGTGCAAGGCCTGCCCATCGGCCGCTTTCACGGCATCGGCCCGGCCACGGCGGCGCGGATGCAGGCGCATGGCATCCTGACCGGCGCCGACCTGGCCCGGCAGAGCCTGGAGTTCCTGACCGCGCGTTTTGGCAAGTCGGGCAGCTATTACTGGCACATCGCCCGCGGCATCGACACGCGCGAGGTCAAGCCCAACCGCATCCGCAAGAGCATCGGCGCCGAGAATACCTATTTCGAGGACCTGCGCGATCTGGCCGCCGCGCATGAGGCGCTGGCCGAGCTGGCCGACAAGGTCTGGCGCCATGCCGCATCCGCCGCGCGTCGGGGCCGCACGGTGACGCTGAAGGTGAAATACGGCGATTTCCGCCAGATCACCCGCGCGCGCTCGCTGCCGCGCGCCGTCGAAAGCCGCGACGAGATGCTGGAGATGGCCCGCGACCTTCTGGCGCCGGTCTTTGCCGATCCGCATGGGGTGCGGCTTCTGGGCATCACGCTGTCGGGGCTGGAGGAGGCGCGGCAGGACGAGCCGCCGCGCCAGCTGGGCCTGTTCGATCAGGCGTAGAGGTTGATGACCCCGACCTTCTGGTGGATGCCGTTCACCGTCTCCTTGTCGAGGCCGAGGCCCTGCGCCAGCCTGTGCAGGTATTCGGCCTCCTTGCGGTTGTCGAACTCGATCGCCATCAGCGACATCAGATAGACCTGCGGGCCGAAACCCTGCGGCACCTCGCGCGCCAGGGCCTCGGCATCGACCGGGGCGGTCATCTGCTCGCGGATGAAGGCGCGTTCCTCGTCGTCCAGTTCGCCGAACTCGGCCATCAGCTTGGCCTTTTCGTTCTCGTCGATCTCGCCATCGGATTTCGCGGCTTGGATCATTGCCTTCAGCATCAGCCCGGCCAGGGCGTTCTGTTCCGGGGTGGGGGCGGTCGTGGGCTCGTCGCCGCTGGCCAGCGCCTCGTTGAAAAGCTCGCCGAAACTGGCGTCGTTCTGCGGCTGGGCGTCCTTTTGCGCCAGGCCGCCGGCCTGAGGGGCATGGCCCTGCGGCTGCGCGCCGCGACCGCCCAGCAGATCGCCCAGCACCCCGCCGAGGCCGCCCGCCGCCGCGCCGCCCAGCACGCCCGATCCCGTGCTGCCGCGCCCGCCGGTCAACTGGTCGAGCAACCCGCCCAGCCCGCCCTGGGCCGCGCCGGTGTGGCGGGAAGAGTTCGGCCCGCCATAGGGCGCGCCGCCGCCCACGACGGTGGCGCCGCCGCTGCGCCCGCCCAGCACCTGGCCCAGCATGTCGCCCAGCCCGCCCGAGCCGCTGCGGCGGTCGCCGGCCTGCCCGGTATTGTTGCCGAACAGTTCGTCGAGCAACCCGCCCGAACTGCGCCCGCCACCCGATGGCGGCCGGTTCTGGGCGTTCTTCATCATGGTTCCGATCCCCTTGGCCAGCATGACGCCAGCCGCGACGCGGGCGAGGGATTTCATCAGGCTCATCTCGTTCCTCCGAAAGCGTTGCGGGGCCGCCGGGCCGGGCAGCCTTCTTTGCACAATTCCAACGTATTCGCCGGGCTCCGGTTCCACCGCCACAGGCCCCGCGGCAAAGGCCCAGCCGCCCTTGATTTTTCCCCGGCACGATTATAAGTCGCGGCGGATGTTTCACGACGGGGGCTGTCGCGCGGGTGGCCCCCCCGATAGGAGGCCATGATGGCAAAGGCAAAGTTTGAACGGACGAAACCGCACGTCAACATCGGGACGATCGGTCACGTTGACCACGGCAAGACGACGCTGACGGCTGCGATCACCAAGTATTTCGGTGAATTCAAGGCCTATGACCAGATCGACGGCGCTCCCGAGGAGCGTGCGCGTGGCATCACGATCTCGACCGCGCATGTGGAATACGAATCGGAGAACCGGCACTACGCCCACGTGGACTGCCCCGGCCACGCGGACTACGTGAAGAACATGATCACGGGCGCCGCGCAGATGGACGGCGCGATCCTGGTGGTGAACGCGGCGGACGGCCCGATGCCGCAGACGCGCGAGCACATCCTGCTGGGCCGTCAGGTCGGCATCCCCTACATGGTCGTCTACCTGAACAAGGTCGACCAGGTGGACGATCCGGAACTGCTGGAACTGGTCGAGATGGAAGTGCGCGAGCTGCTGTCCTCCTACGACTATCCCGGCGACGACATCCCGATCATCAAGGGTTCGGCGCTGGCGGCGCTGGAAGGCCGCGACAAGGAGATCGGCGAGGATTCGATCCGCGCGCTGATCGCGGCGGTGGACGAATACATCCCGACGCCCGAGCGTGCGGTTGACCTGCCGTTCCTGATGCCGATCGAGGACGTGTTCTCGATCTCGGGCCGCGGCACGGTTGTGACCGGCCGTGTCGAGCGCGGCGCGGTGAACGTGGGCGACGAGCTCGAGATCGTCGGCATCCGCCCGACGAAGAAGACGACCTGCACCGGTGTCGAGATGTTCCGCAAGCTGCTGGACCGCGGGGAAGCCGGCGACAACATCGGCGCGCTGCTGCGCGGCATCGAGCGCGACGGCGTCGAGCGCGGCCAGGTTCTGGCCAAGCCCGGCTCGGTGACGCCGCATACCGAGTTCGAGGCCGAGGCCTATATCCTGACCAAGGAAGAGGGTGGCCGGCACACGCCGTTCTTCGCGAACTACCGTCCGCAGTTCTACTTCCGCACGACGGACGTGACCGGGACGGTGAAGCTTCCCGAGGGCACCGAGATGGTGATGCCGGGCGACAACCTGAAGTTCACGGTGGAGCTGATCGCGCCGATCGCGATGGAGGAGAAGCTGCGCTTCGCCATCCGCGAGGGCGGCCGCACGGTCGGCGCCGGCGTGGTGTCGAAGATCCTGAAGTGATCTGGCGGGGGCGGCGGCCCTGCGCCGCTGCCCCGCCCGGGATCATCGGGTGATCCCGCGAGGGATATCGCGATGAGGGGCCGCTCCGCAGGGGGCGGCCTTTCTGCTTGCCGCGGCGCGGCAGCCGGGGCGCTGCCCCGGACCCCGGGATATTTCGGCAAGAAAGAAGCAAGGCAAAGCGGACGCGCGGGAGAGGGGCCGGAGAGGGTTTTTCATGCTATCCTTGCGCCAGCAGGCAAAGGGAGAGGACGATGACCGAACGCAGGAAGGCTTCCGATTTCCATCCCCGCATCCTCGAGATCTTCGACGGCTATGTGCATGGGCGCATCGGCAAGCGGGAGTTCATGGTGCAGGCGGCGCAATTCGCCACCGCCGGGATGAGCGCCGCGGCGATCTTCGAGGCGCTGCGGCCAAATTACGCCCTGGCCCAGCAGGTACCGCCCGACGACCCCGCCATCGCGACCCAGGCCGTGAGCTATGACAGCCCCGCGGGCAATGGCCGCATCAGCGGGCTGATGGCGCGGCCGGCCGGGGCGCAGGGCAAGCTGCCCGCCGTGCTGGTGGTGCACGAGAACCGCGGGCTGAACCCCTATATCGAGGATGTCGTGCGTCGCCTGGGCAAGGCGGGCTACCTGGCCTTCGGGCCGGACGGGTTGAGCCCGCTTGGCGGCTATCCCGGCAATGACGAGCAGGGGCGCGAGATGCAGGCCGGCCTCGACCCGGTGAAGCTGATGGAGGATTTCTTTGCCGCCCATGAATTCCTGCGCGACCATGCCGATTCGACCGGCAAGGTCGGCGCGGTCGGCTTCTGCTATGGCGGCGGGGTCTGCAACGCGCTGGCGGTGGCCTATCCCGAACTGGCCGCCTCGGTACCCTTCTACGGCCGCCAGCCCCGTCCCGAGGAAGTGGCGCAGATCCAGGCGCCGCTGATGCTGCATTATGCCGAGCACGACGAGCGCGTGAACGAGGGCTGGCCGGCCTATGAGGCGGCGCTGAAGGAGCATGGCAAGGAATACCAGGCCTTTTTCTATCCCGGCACCCAGCACGGCTTCCACAATGACACAACGCCGCGCTACGACGAGGCGGCGGCGGAACTGGCCTGGCAGCGGACGCTGGATTTCTTCGCCGCAAAGCTCTCCTGACGCGAATTGTCAGCAGGACGGGGCGATCCTTGCCGGGAAAGGAGATTTCGCATGATCGACCATATCGGATTTCCCGTCTCGGACCTGGCCCGCTCGCGCGCTTTCTACGACCGGGCGCTGGTGCCGCTGGGCATCGGGCTGCTGATGGAGGTGACCGAAGAGATGACCGGCGGCCATGGCGCGCATCTGGGCTATGGCCGCGAGGGCAAGCCGTTCTTCTGGATCGGCAGCGGCCGGTCTGCCGGTCCGGGCACTCATGTCGCCTTTGCCGCGCCCGACCGGGCGACGGTGGACGCCTTTCATGCCGCCGCGCTGGCCGCGGGCGGGCAGGACAACGGTGCGCCGGGGCTGCGGCCGGAATACCATCCCGGCTATTATGGCGCCTTCGTGCTCGACCCTGACGGCAACAATATCGAGGCCGTCCACCACGGAGAGCCGGCATGACCGCCTATCACGGCTCCTGTTTCTGCGGCGCCGTCCGCTTCGAGGCCGAGGGCGACCTGTCGCAAGGCACCATGCGCTGCAATTGCAGCTTCTGCCGCAAGATGCGCTATTGGGAGATGCGGTTGCCCGACCCGGAACGCTTCCGCATCACCCATGGCGCCGAGATGCTGGCCGAGACCCCGCGCCGGCAGCAGGACGGTGTGGACATGCACCATATGTTCTGCGCCCGCTGCGGGACGAGGCTGTGGACTGAGGGCAACCTGGAAGAGATGGGCGGCCGCTTCGTCCAGGTCTGCGTCAGTGCGCTGGACGATGTGTCCGAGGCCGAGCTGATCGCCGCCCCGGTCTTCTATGCCGACGGCGCGCATGACGCCTGGTGGAACCCCGCACCCGAGACCCGGCACCTGTGACCGCAGGCCGCGCGCCGCATGCGCTTTCTCCGTTTTCCAAATACTCCGGGGGAGCCCCGCAGGGGCGGGGGCGGAGCCCCCCGGCGCCAGCGTATCCAGGCCCGACTGCCGCCCGGTTGCCTCGGCGGCGAAATCCCGCTATGGTGCCTGCCGCAGCAGAGGAGAACGGTGTCATGGACAGCTCGCAAATCTGACCTTTCACGGACGGATTGAAGAGGATTCCCATGACTGCCCACTTCCTTGATGCGGCTTTGCCCCATCCCATGCGCTTTCCCGACGGCACTCTGAACCGGGGGCTGGTGCATCTGAACCGGGTGATCGACCATCCGAATATCGAGATCGGCGATTTCACCTATGCCAGCAGCTTCGACCCGCCGGACGACTGGGCGGCGCGGCTGGCGCCCTATACCTATGCCGGCGCGCCCGAGCGGCTGGTGATCGGGCGGTTCTGCCAGATCGCCGACCGGGTGCGGATCGTCACCGCCTCGGCCAATCATCCGATGGCCGGGATCTCGACCTATCCCTTCGCGATCTTCGACCATGCGCGGGTCGGCGATTACATCGACCAGATCAGCGGCTTGCCGGATACGGTGATCGGCCACGATGTCTGGATCGGCGACGGCGCCACCATCCTGCCGGGCGCGCGGATCGGCAGCGGCGTCATCATCGGCGCCGGCGCGGTGGTCGGGGGCGTGGTGCCGGATTACGCGGTGGTCGCGGGCAATCCCGGTCGTGTCATAAGGCTGCGCTTCGACGATGCCACCATCGCCCGGCTCATGGCGTTGCAATGGTGGCACTGGCCCGTGGCGCGGATCGCCCGCGCCACCGCCGCGCTGGCCCGTGCCGATGTCGCGGCGCTTGAGGAACTGGCCGCCTGAGGCGGCGCGACGAAACGAACCGGGCAAGCGCCCGGACTGATGCGAATGAGGTCTGTCATGTTCAGCTGGTTCGAGCGCCGGCTTGATCCCTATCCCGCCGATCCGCCGCGCATGCCGCCGCAGGGGCTGTGGCGGTTCATCCTGCATTTCTCGCGCGGGGCCGAGGGCTACATGCTGTCGATGGCCGCCTGCTCGGCGATGATCGCCGTGGCCGAGGTGGTGCTGTTCGGCTATCTGGGCGAGCTGGTGAACCGGCTGGCCGGCGCCGATCGCGAGAATTTCTGGGCGGTCGAGGGCAACCGGCTGATCCTGATGGGCGCGATCCTGGTGATCGGCCTGCCGCTGCTGCAGGTGCTGTTCTCGCTCTTGATGCACCAGACGCTGATGGGCAATTTCCCGCAGCGCATCCGCTGGCAGGCGCATCGCTATCTGCTGCGCCAGTCGATGAGCTATTTCCAGGACGAGTTCGCCGGCCGCATCGCCACCAAGCTGATGCAGACCGCACTGGCGGTGCGCGAAGTGGCGATGAAGTTCATGGACGTGCTGGTCTATGTCGGGGTCTATTTCATCGGCGCGCTGATCCTGGCCGCCTCGACCGACGGCTGGCTGGCATTGCCCTTTGCCGGCTGGGGCATCCTCTACGGGCTTCTGCTGTGGTGGCTGATCCCGCGCATCGGCCGCATCAGCGAGGCGCAGGCCGATGCCCGCGCGGTGATGACCGGCCGGGTGGTGGACAGCTATACCAACATCTCGACGGTCAAGCTGTTCTCGCATTCATCGCGCGAGGAAGCCTATGTCCGCGAAAGCATGGACGGTTTCCTGCAGACGGTGCATGGGCAGATGCGGCTGGCCTCGATCCAGAACATCCTGCTGTCCACGCTGAACTCGCTCCTGACCTTCTCGGTCACGGTGCTGGGCCTGTGGCTGTGGGTCGGCGGCAAGATCGAGGTCGGCGCGGTCGCCGTGGCCATCCCGCTGGCGCTTCGGCTGGGCAACATGTCGCATTGGATCATGTGGGAATTCGCCGGGCTCTTCGAGAATATCGGCACGGTGCGCGACGGCATCGGCTCGCTGTCCTTGCCGCGCATGGTGACGGATGCGCGCGGTGCGCGCCCGCTTTCGGTGCCCGAGGGGCGGGTCGAGTTCGACCGCGTCACCTTCCGCTATGGCGAGGCGGCGCGGCCCGGCCGCGGCGCGGTGCTGGACGACCTGAGCCTGGCCATCGCGCCGGGCGAGCGGATCGGCTGGTCGGGCGCTCGGGCGCGGGCAAGTCGACGCTGGTGAACCTGATGCTGCGCTTCCACGACCTGGAATCGGGCCGCATCCTGATCGACGGCCAAGACATCGCGCAGGTCACGCAGGAAAGCCTGCGCGCCGCCATCGGCGTGGTGACGCAGGACACCTCGCTCTTGCACCGCTCGATCCGCGACAATATCGCTTATGGCCGGCCGGACGCGTCCGAGGCCGAGATCCTGCGCGCCGCCGAACTGGCCGAGGCGGATTTCATCGCCGGCCTGACCGATTCGCAGGGCCGGCGCGGGCTTGACGCCCATGTCGGCGAACGCGGGGTCAAGCTGTCGGGCGGCCAGCGCCAGCGCATCGCCATCGCGCGGGTGCTGCTGAAGGACGCGCCGATCCTGGTGCTGGACGAGGCGACCAGCGCCCTGGACAGCGAGGTCGAGGCGGCGATCCAGTCGCAGCTCGACATGCTGATGCAAGGCAAGACGGTGATCGCCATCGCGCATCGGCTGTCGACCATCGCGCGCATGGACCGGCTGGTGGTGATGGAGCAGGGCCGCATCGTCGAGCAGGGCACGCATGAGGCGCTGCTGGCGCGCGGCGGCATCTATGCCGGCCTCTGGGCGCGGCAGTCCGGCGGGTTTCTTGAGGCCGAGTGATCTTCCCTCTTGAACCCCGCCCGGACCTGCCGTAATCAGCAGCGCGGCCTAGGGGTATAGCTCAGTTGGTAGAGCATCGGTCTCCAAAACCGAGGGTCGGGGGTTCGAGTCCCTCTGCCCCTGCCAGCCGCTTCCCGTGTCAAGCCGCGTGCCTTCCGATCCCTGCCGAGATCCCATGGCGCTGAGCATACATCTGGGGGCGCACAAGACCGCCTCGACCCATCTGCAATTTTCCCTGCGCCAGGTGCGCGACCGGCTGCTTGGCGCCGGGCTGGCCTATGTCGATCCGGCCATGCTGCGCGGTCAGCCGCTGTCGCTTTCTGCCGTCCTGGCTCAGGGCATCGGCGGGCGGGACCAGGACTCCGCCCGGCGGATGCTGCTGGACATGCGGCAGGGCTGCCGCGATCTGCTGATCTCGGAAGAAAACATCCTGGGCATGACCCATCGCAGCCGGCTGTTTTCCCGGCGCGGCGAGATCTATCCCCGCGCGGCGCAGCGGCTGCGGCATGTCATCGCCCTGGCGGGCGGCGGGCCTGCGGTGGTGTATCTGTCGCTGCGCGACCCCGCCTCCTTCAACGTCTCGGCCTTCGCGCTCCAGGTTGCCGGCGGCAAGGAGATCGACATCCATTCCTATCTGGGCGGCCGCGACCCGGCGCGCTCGGCCTGGGCGGGGCTGGTCGGACGGTTGGCGGCGGTCGAGGGGGTCTCGCGCATCGTGCTGTGGCGCTACGAGGATTATCCGGCGCTACGCCCGCGGCTGCTTGAACGGCTGCTGCCCGCCGGCCTTGCGGCCGAGGTGCCCGACCCGCCGCCCGCCAATGTCAGCCTGACCCAGGCCGGCTACGACTGGCTGCTGCGCCGCGCCGCCTCGGGCGACGGCATCGACCAGCGGATCCTGGCGCGGCGCGCGCGCGAGCGTTTCCAGCCCGCCTCGGGCCATGCCCGGCTGCGCCTGCTGGATGACGAGACCCATGCCCGTTCGGCCTGGAACTATGCGCAGGACATCGCCGCCCTGCGCGCCATGCCGGGGGTCGAGTTCCTGGAGCCGTGATCGCCCCCCGCTCAGATCGGCGCTTGAAATGCCGGCCGGTGCAGGCTATCTGACCCGCTGCAAGACCGAAGGAAAATCCATGGCCAATCCCGTCCAGTTCATCAGCCAGGTCCGTGCCGAGCTTGGCAAGATCACCTGGCCCACGCGCCGCGAGGTGGTGACGACCACGATCATGGTCTTCATCATGGCGACGCTGGCCTCGATCTTCTTCTTCCTCGTGGACCTGCTGATCAAGACCGGGCTTTCGGTCGTGATCAACCTGGTCGGCAGCTGAGGGCTTGCATTGAGGGGCAGGGGGCGTTATGTCCGCCCGACCTGCCCGTGATACGGCGTGCATCGATTCGGTCGTGCGCGCCGATTTCAATTTGGCCGGCGCCTGCGGCATGTGCCCAAGGGTGGGTCGGGGCGGGTAAGGAATTCAATGGGTTGGCCTTGGCCTGCCCGGAAGGAAACAGGGGTCGATCGAGACATGGCAAAGCGTTGGTATTCGGTCAGCGTCCTGTCGAACTTTGAAAAGAAGGTCGCCGAGGCGATTCGCCAGGCCGTTGTCGAAAAGGGCCTGGAAGACGAGATCGACGAGGTGCTGGTCCCGACCGAGGAAGTGATCGAGATCCGCCGCGGCAAGAAGGTCACCTCCGAGCGCCGCTTCATGCCCGGCTATGTGCTGGTGCGCATGGAACTGTCGGACAAGACCTATCACCTGGTGAACTCGATCAACCGCGTGACCGGTTTCCTGGGTGCCCAGGGCAAGCCGATGCCGATGCGCGACGACGAGGTCAACGCGATCCTGCATCGCACCGGCGAGGGCGGGGCCGAGGTCGCGCCGCGCAACCTGATCCGGTTCGATGTGGGCGAAAAGGTGAACGTGACCGACGGGCCCTTCGAGGGCTTCTCGGGCATGGTCGAGGAAGTGGACGAGGCCGCGAACCGCATCAAGGTCACGGTGTCCATCTTTGGCCGCCCGACGCCGGTGGAACTGGAATTCACGCAGGTCGCCAAGACCGCGTGATCGTCTGCGGGAGGCGCCGGCCCTTCGGGGCGCAGCCGTACCGCTAAGTCGGCCCCATCGGTCCAATAACGGGCGGGGCGTGATGATAAGGAGAGGGCCAGATGGCCAAGAAAGTTGTCGGCAGCCTCAAGCTGCAAATCAAGGCGGGTCAGGCGAACCCGTCCCCGCCCGTCGGCCCGGCCCTGGGTCAGCGCGGCATCAACATCATGGAATTCTGCAAGGCGTTCAACGCCAAGACGCAGGAGATGGAGCAGGGCGCCCCTGTTCCGGTCGTGATCACCTATTACGCCGACAAGTCCTTCACCTTCGAGACCAAGACGCCCCCGGCCTCGTTCCTGCTGAAGAAGGCCGCCGGCCTGAAGCCGGTCGGCAAGCGCAACCGCGCCAAGGGTTCGGAAAAGCCCGGCCGCCAGGTCGCCGGCACCGTGACCGCCAAGCAGGTCCGCGAGATCGCCGAAGCCAAGATGAAGGATCTGTCCGCCAACGACATCGAGGCCGCGATGCAGATCATCCTGGGCTCGGCGCGTTCGATCGGCATCGAGGTGAAAGGCTAAGCCATGGCTAAACTGTCGAAAAAGCAAGCCGCCGCCCGCGCCGCCTTTGCCGGCAAGGCGAATCTTCCCGTCGAGGAAGCCGTCAAGCTGGTCAAGGAGAACGCCAGCGCGAAATTCGACGAGACCGTCGAGATCGCGATGAACCTGGGCGTCGATCCCCGCCACGCCGACCAGATGGTCCGCGGCGTCGTGACCCTGCCCAACGGCACCGGCAAGGATGTGCGCGTCGCCGTCTTCGCCCGCGGCCCCAAGGCTGACGAGGCGAAGGCCGCCGGCGCCGAGATCGTCGGTGCGGAAGACCTGATGGAGACGATCCAGTCGGGCAAGATCGAGTTCGATCGCTGCATCGCCACGCCGGACATGATGCCGCTGGTCGGCCGTCTGGGCAAGATCCTGGGTCCGCGCAACCTGATGCCGAACCCCAAGGTCGGCACGGTGACGATGGACGTGAAGGCCGCCGTCGAGGCCGCCAAGGGCGGCGAGGTCCAGTTCAAGGCCGAGAAGGCGGGCGTGGTCCATGCCGGTGTCGGCAAGGCCTCGTTCGATGCCGAGAAGCTGGCCGAGAACATCCGCGCCTTCGTGGATGCGGTGAACCGGGCCAAGCCGTCGGGCGCCAAGGGTACCTATGTCAAGAAGGTCTCGATCAGCTCGACCATGGGTCCGGGCGTGTCGCTGGACCTGTCTTCGGCGGTCGCGCAGTAAGCGCGCAAGAATTTCGCCGGCACCCTGCAACAGGGTCCGGCGAATGGCGGGGCAGCGATGCCCCGTCCTGTCCGAGACGGAGGGTGCCGACCCGATACGCTATCTGGCCGGCTTAATCGTCCTTCCTGAGATGGGATCAAGACCATTTTCCGAAGGTTTCTTCGGGGGATCTTGGGACCGTCACGGACCCATCCGGTCGCTGTTCGGGCGGCTGGAAAGTGAGAGCCGGGGGGAAACCCCCAACTTGGAGTGAAACCGTGGATAGAGCGCAAAAAGAACAGGTGGTCGAAGAACTCGGCCAGATCTTTGAAGCCTCTGGCGTCGTGGTGGTTGCCCGCTACGAGGGAATGACGGTTGCCCAGATGCAGGACCTGCGCGCGCAGATGCGCGAAGCCGGCGGGTCCGTTCGCGTTGCCAAGAACAGGCTCGCCAAGATCGCCCTGGATGGGAAGCCTTGCGCAAGCATCGCCGACTATCTGACGGGTATGACCGTGCTCGCCTATTCCGAAGACCCGGTGGCTGCCGCCAAGGTCGCGGATAAATACGCCAAGGGGAACGACAAGTTCGTGATCCTGGGCGGTGCGATGGGCGACACGGCGCTTGACCCGGCCGGTGTGAAGGCCGTGGCCCAGATGCCGTCGCGCGAGGAGCTTATCGCTTCGATCGTGGCCTGCATCGGTGCCCCTGCTTCCAACATCGCGGGCGCGATCGGCGCACCTGCCAGCAACATCGCGGGCATCCTCTCGACTCTGGAAGAGCGCGAGGCCGCCTGAGGCAATCCCCATTCCGTCGTGGGGTTGAAACCCCGACGTTGGAACACTTAATGGAAAGAACGGAAAAATGGCTGATCTGAAGAAACTCGCCGAAGAAATCGTGGGCCTGACCCTGCTGGAAGCCCAGGAACTGAAGAACATCCTGAAAGACGAATACGGCATCGAGCCCGCCGCCGGCGGCGCCGTGATGGTTGCCGGCCCGGCCGCTGGCCCGGCTGAAGCCGCCGAAGAAAAAACCGAATTCGACGTCGTCCTGGTGGACGCCGGCGCCAACAAGATCAACGTGATCAAGGAAGTGCGCGGCATCACCGGCCTGGGCCTGAAAGAAGCCAAGGATCTGGTCGAAGCCGGCGGCAAGGTGAAAGAGGGTGCCTCGAAAGCCGATGCCGAAGAAATGAAGAAGAAGCTCGAAGCGGCTGGCGCCAAGGTCGAGCTGAAGTAATTGGCCGTTTCGGCCGGTTGATTTCGGAAGAATTGGGCAGGGTCCGGGGTTTCCCGGTCCCTGCCGAACCTGTCTTGAAGGACGGTTTCGCGAGCAGACCTTCCTTCAGGGCATGTTCGGGGTTCGGGAGCTGCGCGGTGGGACGCGCGGCACGAATGGAACCCCGCCCCTCATTCGCCGCCTTGCGCCGGTCGGGCCCCGACGGCCGGTGCAAGCGAAAGACGAAAGGTAAGACCCTCTATGGCGCAAGCTTATGTCGGCCAGAAACGCATCCGGCGTTACTATGGCAATATCCGCGAAGTTCTGGAGATGCCGAACCTGATCGAGGTTCAGAAATCTTCCTATGACCTGTTCCTGCGCTCGGGCGAGGGCGAAGGCCATCAGGACGGCGAAGGCATCCAGGGCGTCTTCCAGTCGGTGTTCCCGATCAAGGACTTCAACGAGACGGCGACGCTGGAATTCGTGAAATACGAGCTGGAAAAGCCGAAATACGACGTGGACGAGTGCCAGAGCCGCGACATGACCTACGCCGCGCCGCTGAAGGTGACGCTGCGCCTGATCGTGTTCGATGTCGACGAGGCGACCGGCGCCAAATCGGTCAAGGACATCAAGGAACAGGATGTCTACATGGGCGACATGCCGCTGATGACGCAGAACGGGACGTTCATCGTGAACGGGACCGAGCGCGTCGTGGTGTCGCAGATGCACCGCTCGCCCGGCGTGTTCTTCGACCATGACCGCGGCAAGACCCATTCCTCGGGCAAGCTGCTGTTCGCCTGCCGCATCATTCCCTATCGCGGTTCGTGGCTGGATTTCGAGTTCGACGCCAAGGATCTGGTCTTCGCGCGCATCGACCGCCGCCGCAAGCTGCCGGTGACGACGCTGCTCTATGCCCTCGGCATGGACCAGGAGGGCATCATGGATGCCTTCTACAACACCGTGGACTACAAGCTGCAGCGCGCCGGCAAGGGGCAGGCCGCGGGCTGGGTCACGAAATTCTTCCCCGAGCGGGTGCGCGGCACCCGTCCGACCTATGACCTGGTGAACGCCGAGACCGGCGAGATCATCACCAAGGCCGGCGACAAGGTGACGCCGCGGCTGGTCAAGCAGCTGCTTGAACAAGGCGACGTGAACCTGCTGCTGCCCTTCGAGAAGATCATCGGCCGCTTTGTCGCGAAAGACATCATCAACGAGCAGACCGGCCTGATCTATGCCGAGGCCGGCGACGAGATCACCGTCGAATACGACCGCGACGGCGAGATCTCGGGCGGGCTGCTGAAGGTGCTGCTGGACAACGGCATCGAGGACATCCCGGTCCTCGACATCGACCATGTCAATGTCGGCCCCTATATCCGCAACACCATGGCGGCGGACAAGAACATGAGCCGCGAAGGCGCGCTGATGGACATCTATCGCGTCATGCGCCCGGGCGAGCCGCCGACCGTCGAGGCCGCCTCGGCGCTGTTCGGCAGCCTGTTCTTCGACAGCGAACGCTATGACCTGTCCGCCGTGGGCCGGGTCAAGATGAACATGCGCCTTGACCTGGATGCGCCGGACACCCAGCGCACCCTGCGCAAGGAGGACATCATCGCCTGTATCCGCGGGCTGGTGGAACTGCGCGACGGCAAGGGCGAGATCGACGACATCGACCACCTCGGCAACCGCCGGGTGCGCTCGGTCGGCGAGCTGATGGAGAACCAGTATCGCATCGGCCTGCTGCGCATGGAACGCGCGATCCGCGAGCGCATGTCGGGCGTCGAGATCGACACCGTGATGCCGCAGGACCTGATCAACGCCAAGCCGGCCGCGGCCGCGGTGCGCGAGTTCTTCGGCTCGTCGCAGCTGTCGCAGTTCATGGACCAGACCAACCCGCTGTCGGAAGTCACTCACAAGCGGCGCCTTTCGGCGCTTGGTCCGGGCGGTCTGACCCGCGAGCGCGCCGGCTTCGAGGTGCGCGACGTTCACCCGACCCATTACGGCCGGATGTGCCCGATCGAGACGCCGGAAGGCCAGAACATCGGCCTGATCAACAGCCTGGCGACCTTTGCCCGCGTGAACAAATACGGCTTCATCGAGACCCCCTATCGCAAGGTGGTCGAGGGCAAGGTCACCGACGAGGTGGTCTACATGTCCGCGACCGAGGAGATGCGCCACACCATCGCCCAGGCCAATGCGACGCTGGACGCAGACGGCAAGTTCGTGGACGAGCTGGTCTCGACCCGCCAGGCCGGCGACTTCATGCTGAACCCGGTCGAGGCCGTGGACCTGATCGACGTGTCGCCGAAACAGCTGGTTTCGGTTGCCGCGGCGCTGATCCCCTTCCTTGAAAACGACGACGCCAACCGCGCGCTGATGGGCTCGAACATGCAGCGTCAGGCGGTTCCGCTGCTGCGGGCCGAGGCGCCCTTCGTCGGCACCGGCATGGAAGCGACCGTGGCGCGCGATTCCGGCGCTGCGATCATGGCGCGCCGGGGCGGCATCATCGACCAGGTCGATGCGCAGCGTATCGTTATCCGCGCGACCGAGGATCTGGGCGCCGGCGACGCGGGCGTGGACATCTATCGCCTGCGCAAGTTCAAGCGGTCCAACCAGTCCTCGACCATCAACCAGCGCCCGCTGGTCAAGGTGGGCGACAGGGTGGTCAAGGGCCAGGTCGTGGCCGACGGTCCCTCGACCGATCAGGGCGAGCTGGCGATCGGCCGCAATGTGGTCGTGGCCTTCATGCCCTGGAACGGCTACAACTACGAGGACTCGATCCTGATCTCGGAGCGGATCCACCGCGACGACGTGTTCACCTCGATCCATATCGACGAATACGAGGTGGCGGCCCGCGACACCAAGCTGGGCCCCGAGGAGATCACCCGCGACATCCCGAATGTCGGCGAGGAGGCGCTGCGCAACCTCGACGAGGCCGGCATCGTCTATATCGGCGCCGAAGTGGGTCCGGGTGACATCCTGGTCGGCAAGATCACCCCCAAGGGTGAATCGCCGATGACGCCGGAAGAGAAACTGCTGCGCGCCATCTTCGGCGAAAAGGCCAGCGACGTGCGCGACACCTCGCTGCGCCTGCCGCCGGGGGCTTACGGCACCATCGTCGAGGTCCGGGTGTTCAACCGCCACGGCGTCGACAAGGACGAGCGCGCGCTGCAGATCGAGCGCGAGGAAGTCGAGCGCCTGGCCCGCGACCGCGACGACGAGCTGGCGATCCTGGAGCGCAATATCTATGCGCGCCTGAAATCGCTTATCATGGGCAAGGAAGTCGTCAAGGGGCCGAAAGGCATCCGCGCCGGCGCCGTGGTGGACGAGGATCTGCTGGGCCAGCTGAGCCGCGGCCAGTGGTGGCAGCTTGCCGTCGCCGACGAGGATACCGCCAAGGAAGTCGAGGCGCTGAACCAGCAATTCGACGCGCAGAAGCGGGCCTTGGACAACCGTTTCGACGACAAGGTCGAAAAGGTGCGCCAGGGCGACGACCTGCCTCCGGGCGTGATGAAGATGGTCAAGGTTTTCGTCGCGGTGAAGCGCAAGCTGCAGGCGGGCGACAAGATGGCCGGCCGTCACGGCAACAAGGGCGTCGTCTCCAAGGTCGTGCCGATCGAGGACATGCCCTTCCTGTCCGATGGCACCCCGGTCGACCTGGTGCTGAACCCGCTGGGCGTGCCCTCGCGGATGAACGTCGGGCAGATCCTGGAGACGCATATGGGCTGGGCCTCGCGCGGGCTGGGCATCAAGATCGACGAGGCTCTGCAGGATTATCGCCGCAACGGCGACATGTCCCCGGTGCGCGAGGCGATGCGGAACGGCTATGGCGACGATTTCTATGCCGAGACCTTCGAGGGCATGGATGACGAGACCCTGCTGGAGCATGCCGATGCGGTGCGCGGCGGCGTTCCCATCGCCACGCCGGTCTTCGACGGCGCGAAAGAGGCGGATGTGAACGACGCGCTGCGCCGTGCGGGTTTCGACACCTCGGGCCAGTCCATCGTCTTCGACGGCCGCACCGGCGAGCAGTTCGCGCGTCCGGTCACGGTCGGGATGAAATACGTCCTGAAGCTGCACCACCTTGTCGACGACAAGATGCACGCGCGTTCGACCGGGCCTTACTCGCTTGTCACGCAGCAACCGCTGGGCGGCAAGGCGCAGTTCGGCGGCCAGCGTCTGGGTGAGATGGAGGTCTGGGCCCTTGAGGCTTACGGCGCCGCCTATACCCTGCAGGAGATGCTGACGGTCAAGTCGGATGACGTGGCCGGCCGGACCAAGGTCTATGAGAGCATCGTCAAGGGCGAGGACAATTTCGAGGCCGGCGTGCCGGAATCGTTCAACGTGCTGGTCAAGGAGGTCCGGGGTCTGGGCCTCAACATGGAACTCCTGGATGCGGAGGACGAGGAGTGAGGGGGCGACCCCTCATCTCCCCCACCGCGCCCCTCATTAGGATTTGAAAATGAACCAGGAACTTGCCACCAACCCCCTGAACCCGCTGGCTGCGCCGCGGCAGTTCGACGAAATCAAGATCTCGCTGGCCTCGCCCGAGGAAATCCTCGCCTGGTCCTATGGCGAGGTGAAGAAGCCCGAGACCATCAACTACCGCACGTTCAAGCCCGAGCGTGACGGTCTGTTCTGCGCGCGCATCTTCGGTCCGATCAAGGATTACGAATGCCTCTGCGGCAAATACAAGCGCATGAAGTATCGCGGCCTGGTCTGCGAGAAATGCGGCGTCGAGGTGACGCTGCAGAAGGTCCGGCGCGAGCGCATGGGCCATATCGAACTGGCCGCTCCGGTCGCGCATATCTGGTTCCTGAAGTCGCTGCCCTCGCGCATCGGCCTGATGCTGGACATGACGCTGCGCGATCTTGAGCGCATCCTGTATTTCGAGAACTACGTCGTCATCGAGCCGGGTCTGACCGACCTGTCCTATGGTCAGCTGCTGACCGAGGAGGAGTTCCTGGACGCGCAGGACCAGTATGGCGCCGACGCCTTCACCGCCAATATCGGCGCCGAGGCGATCCGCGAGATGCTGGCCAATATCGATCTGGCCGCCACCGCCGAACAGCTGCGCGAGGAGCTGAAAGAGGCGACCGGCGAGCTGAAGCCGAAGAAGATCATCAAGCGTCTGAAGATCGTCGAGAGCTTCCTGGAATCGGGCAACCGTCCCGAATGGATGGTGCTGACCGTGATCCCGGTCATTCCGCCGGAACTGCGTCCGCTGGTGCCGCTGGACGGCGGCCGCTTCGCGACCTCGGACCTGAACGACCTCTATCGTCGCGTCATCAACCGCAACAACCGCCTGAAGCGGCTGATCGAGCTGCGCGCGCCCGACATCATCGTCCGTAACGAAAAGCGGATGCTGCAAGAGTCGGTCGATGCGCTGTTCGACAACGGCCGCCGCGGCCGCGTCATCACCGGCAACAACAAGCGGCCGCTGAAATCGCTGTCGGACATGCTGAAGGGCAAGCAGGGCCGGTTCCGCCAGAACCTGCTGGGCAAGCGCGTGGACTTCTCGGGCCGTTCGGTGATCGTGACCGGTCCCGAGCTGAAGCTGCATCAGTGCGGGTTGCCGAAGAAAATGGCGCTCGAGCTGTTCAAGCCCTTCATCTATTCGCGGCTTGAGGCGAAGGGGCTTTCGTCCACCGTCAAGCAGGCGAAGAAGCTGGTCGAGAAGGAACGCCCCGAGGTCTGGGACATCCTGGACGAGGTGATCCGCGAGCATCCGGTGCTGCTGAACCGCGCGCCGACGCTGCACCGCCTGGGCATCCAGGCCTTCGAGCCGATCCTGATCGAGGGCAAGGCGATCCAGCTGCATCCGCTGGTCTGCTCGGCCTTCAACGCCGACTTCGACGGCGACCAGATGGCCGTCCACGTCCCGCTCTCGCTGGAAGCCCAGCTTGAGGCGCGCGTGCTGATGATGTCCACGAACAACGTGCTGTCGCCCGCCAACGGCGCGCCGATCATCGTGCCGTCGCAGGACATGGTCCTTGGTCTCTATTACACGACCATGGAGCGCGAGGGCATGAAGGGCGAAGGCATGGTCTTTGCCAACCTCGAAGAGGTGGAGCACGCGCTGGCTTCCGGCGCGGTGCATCTGCATGCCCGCATCACCGCCCGCCTGCCGCAGATCGACGAGAACGGCAACGAGGTCATCAAGCGTTTCGAGACCACGCCGGGCCGGATCCGGCTGGGCGCGCTCTTGCCCAAGAACGCCAAGGCGCCCTTCGAGCTGGTGAACCGCCTGCTGCGCAAGAAGGATATCCAGAACGTCATCGACACCGTCTACCGCTACTGCGGCCAGAAGGAATCGGTGATCTTCTGCGACCAGATCATGGGCCTGGGCTTCCGCGAGGCGTTCCGCGCCGGCATCTCCTTCGGCAAGGACGACATGGTCGTTCCGCCGACGAAATGGGACCTGGTCGAGGAAACCCAGGACCAGGTGAAGCAGTTCGAGCAGCAATACCTGGACGGGCTGATCACCCAGGGCGAGAAATACAACAAGGTCGTCGACGCCTGGTCGAAATGCAACGACCGCGTCACCGACGCCATGATGAAGACCATCTCGGCCACCAAGAAGGACGAGAACGGCGCCGAGCTGGAGCCGAACTCGGTCTACATGATGGCGCATTCGGGCGCGCGGGGCTCGGTCAGCCAGATGAAGCAGCTGGGCGGCATGCGCGGGTTGATGGCCAAGCCGAACGGCGAGATCATCGAGACGCCGATCATCTCGAACTTCAAGGAAGGTCTGACCGTTCTTGAATACTTCAACTCGACCCACGGCGCGCGCAAGGGTCTGTCGGACACCGCGCTCAAGACGGCGAACTCGGGCTACCTGACCCGCCGCCTGGTGGACGTGGCGCAGGACTGCATCATCCGCGAGCATGACTGCGGCACCGACCGGGCGATCACCGCCTCGGCGGCGGTCAACGACGGCGAGGTGGTCAGCCCGCTTTCCGAGCGCGTGCTGGGCCGCGTCGCGGCCGAGGACGTGCTGGTGCCGGGCGAGGACGTGGTCATCGTGCGCAAGAACGAGCTGATCGACGAGCGCAAGGCCGACGAGATCGAGGGCGCGGGCGTGCAGAACGTGCGCATCCGCTCGGCCCTGACCTGCGAGTCGGACGACGGTGTCTGCGCGCTCTGCTATGGCCGCGACCTGGCCCGCGGCACGCTGGTCAATATCGGCGAGGCGGTCGGCATCATCGCCGCGCAGTCCATCGGCGAGCCGGGCACGCAGCTGACGATGCGGACCTTCCACATCGGCGGCATCGCCCAGGGCGGCCAGCAGTCCTTCATCGCCGCGGCGCAGGAGGGCACGGTGGCTTTCGAGAACGAAAGCACGCTGGAAAACGCCAATGGCGAGCTGATCGTGATGAACCGCAACATGCAGCTGCACATCAAGTCGGCGACGGGCGAGACGCTGGCCAGCCACAAGCTGTTCTACGGCAGCAAGCTGTTCGTGCGCGAGGGCGATGCCGTGGCGCGCGGCCAGAAGATGTTCGAATGGGATCCCTATACCCTGCCGATCATCGCCGAGAAGGCCGGTATCGCGAAATATGTCGACCTCATTACCGGCCTTTCGGTCCGGGACGAGACCGACGACGCGACGGGCATGACGCAGAAGATCGTGACGGACTGGCGCTCGGCCCCCAAGGGCAACGAGCTGAAGCCCGAGATCATCATCGTCGACCAGGATGGCGAGCCGGTGCGCAACGAACAGGGCAACCCGGTCACCTATCCGATGTCGGTCGAGGCGATCCTCTCGGTCGAGGAAGGCCAAGAGATCCGCGCCGGCGACGTGGTGGCGCGTATCCCGCGCGAAGGCGCCAAGACCAAGGACATCACCGGGGGTCTGCCCCGCGTGGCGGAACTGTTCGAGGCCCGTCGTCCCAAGGATCACGCGATCATCGCCGAACTGGACGGCTATGTGCGCTTCGGCAAGGACTACAAGAACAAGCGCCGTATCGCCATCCAGCCCGCCGACGACACGCTGGAGCCGGTCGAATACATGGTGCCGAAAGGCAAGCACATCCCGGTGCAGGAAGGCGACTTCGTGCAGAAGGGCGACTACATCATGGACGGCAACCCGGCGCCGCATGACATCCTGCGCATCATGGGGATCGAGGCCCTGGCCGATTACCTGATCGACGAGGTGCAGGACGTCTACCGGCTGCAAGGCGTGAAGATCAACGACAAGCACATCGAGGTGATCGTCCGCCAGATGCTGCAGAAGATCGAGATCCTCGACAGCGGCGACACCACGCTGCTGAAGGGCGAGCATGTCGACCGCGACGAGTTCGAGGAGGAGAACGCCAAGATCGAAGCCAAGGGCGGCCGTCCGGCCACCGGCGAGCCGGTGCTCTTGGGCATCACCAAGGCCTCGCTGCAGACCCGCAGCTTCATCTCGGCCGCCTCGTTCCAGGAGACGACCCGCGTGCTGACCGAGGCCGCCGTCCAGGGCAAGCGCGACAAGCTGGTCGGCCTCAAGGAGAACGTGATCGTCGGCCGGCTGATCCCGGCCGGCACCGGCGGGGCCACGGCCCGCGTGCGCCGCATCGCCAGCGATCGCGACCACGAGGTGATCGAGGCGCGCCGGGCCGAGGCGGAAGCCGCCGCCGCGCTGATCGCGCCAGAGGACAGCCCGGCCGAGGTCGGCGGCGAGGACTGATCGCCCACGGAAGGAAACGGGAAAGGCCCGGCAGCAATGCCGGGCCTTTTCGCTGTCGGCGGGCTTGCCTCTGTTCCGGCAATCTGGGATTGCATCGCGTGGTCATCATCCGCCGAAGGTTGCCTGATGCGCTTTCAGGCGGTGAACGGCCTGCCGCCCTGCCGATGCCCCTTGTGTTTCCGGGCCTCGGCCGGCCGGGGTAACGCCAGAGTAACGATTGTCGAGGAGGTACATCCATGCAGCTGTGTGGGCATTGCGGCTCGGAGGTTAAGGAAGGTTTTACGGTTTGCGCCGGCTGCGGGGCCAATCTGCGGCGCAGCCTGCGGCCGATCATCATCGGCGGGGCGGCGTTGGTTTTCGGCATGGCCATGCTGCTGGACGCCTTGCTGGCCTTGACCTCCAACTTCTCCTGGGCGCTCAGGAATGGCGGTATCGGCGGCGTCCTTGTTCTGGTCGGCTATCTGATCTTCCGATCGGGCTGGAAAAAGCAGTGGTACAGGCGCAACGCCTGAGCGCGGATTCCCTTGGGCCGGCAAGAGGTTCGCGGCCGCGGCACCGGGCGTTTCGTGGCCAAAAGGCCGCGCAACCGCCGAGCGGCTGCGGGCGCGCTTGACAGGCTATGGCTTTTCCATCGGCGCTTTCCTAAGCATTGGAAAACCGCCGGGAATCGCCATGCGCACGCCGCTTCTTTCATCGGGTCGAAAGGGTCGGCCGCCCGCCGAGCCGCAGGTCTTTTCCGCCAGCGCCGCCGACAACCTGCGCGGCTCGGCGCTGATGATGCTCAGCATGGCGGCCTTTATCTGCAATGACGCGCTGATGAAGGCGGTGACGCAAAGCCTGCCGCTTTACGAATCCATCGCCATCCGCGGTGCCATGGTGCTGCTGACCATGGTGCTGATCGCGCGGGCCCAGGGCGGCGTCCGGCTGCAGGTGCCGCGCGGCGATGTCTGGCCCTTGGCGCTGCGCACGGGGGCCGACGTGGTCTCGACGGTGTGCTACCTGCTGGCGCTGCGGCGCATGGCGCTGGCCGACATCTCGGCGATCATGCAGGCGCTGCCGCTGGCAGTGACGCTGGCGGCGGCGCTGTTCTTTCACGAAAGGCTTGGCTGGCGGCGGCTGCTGGCGGTCGGCATCGGCTTTCTGGGCGTGCTGCTGATCCTGCGGCCGGGCACGGGCGCCTTCGACCTGTGGTCGGCGGTGGCGCTGGCGGCAATGCTGCTGATCGTGTTGCGCGACCTGGTGACGCGGACCTTCTCGGTCGGGGTCGGCTCCTCCGCCATCGCCTTTTACGCGGCGCTGGCAGTGATGCTGTCGGGCTTCGTGCTGGGCTGGACGGAAAGCTGGCGCGTTCCCACCCTGGCCGAATTTGCGCTGCTGGCCATGGCGGCGGGCTTCCTGACCGTGGGCTATATCACCGCCGTCGCCACCATGCGGGTAGGCGAGATCTCGGTCGTCGCGCCCTTCCGCTATACCTCGCTGGTCTGGGCGGTGGTGCTGGGGCTGGCGATCTTCGGTGAATGGCCGGACCTGTGGACCTGGGCCGGCTCGGCGCTGGTGGTGGGGGCGGGGATCTATACCATCCTGCGCGAGCGGCGGTTGCAGGGGAGGGGCTGATGCGGGTGCAGATGCTGGGCCTGTGCCGGTTTTCCTATCTCGGCGGGCGCGGTTTCCAGGTCATGCACGAGTCGCTGGAGCAGCGGCGGGCGTTCCTCTATGACCCCGCGCGGCTGGCGCGGCGCTGGTTCTGGTTCGAGCATGTCGCGCTGCCCGGCTGGCTGGCCCAGACCGACCCGGATTTCACCCTGGTGCTGATGACCGGGCCGGACCTGCCCGAGCCCTGGCTGTCGCGGCTGCGCGAGCTGGCCGGGATCATGCCGCAACTGCGGCTGGCCCTGGTCCCGCCGATGGAGCGGCATGTCGAAGCCTGCATGGTCGCCGTCGCCCCCCATGTCGAGGCGGGAGCGGATGTCGTCGGCCATTTCCGCCATGACGACGACGATGCCGTGGCGGTGGATTACATCCGCGACGCGCGCCGCGATTTCGCGGCGATGCAGCCGCTCTGGCAGCAAAGGCGCCGGCTGTCCTGCGACTATTCCCGCGGGGTGGTGCTGCGCGCGGGCGCGGGCGGGATCGACGCGGAACTGCGGATGATCCACAATGCCAGCGCGGCGCTGACCATCTATCTGCCGCCCGATGCCGGGCGCTGCGCGCTGCATTTCCCGCATTGGAAGGTGGCGATGTCCATGCCCGGCGTGACCTTGCCCGGCAAGGTGATGTATGCGCGGATGCTGCATCGCGACAACGACTCGGGCGCGGTCGGTGCCGGCTATCCGGTCGAGGGGCAGGGGGCTGCGATGCCAGCCTTGCTGGCCGACCGTTTCCGCATCGACCTGCCCGGACTGGACGAGGGCGCGCGGCGCCTGTGGCAGGGGTGAGGAGCGGTGGCGGGGTTGTTGACTCACCCCCGGTTTGCCCATATACGCGCCTTCACCCGTCAGGAATCTGATCGGGGCCCAGAACCTCTGTGGTCATGATCCGGGCCGAATGCCCCGATCCTCTGGTAATTCAGCCCGTCCTCCCCGGTCTCGGGGACAGGATGGGTTGTGGCGTTTCACGATGCGCGTGATTCGCCGTCGAGAAGTGGCGCAGCCGGTGGCTGCGAGTATTGACGAAAGCAAGACGGGGAACCGAATGCCGACGATCCAACAGCTGATCCGCAAACCGCGGCAGCCCAAGGTGCAGCGCTCGAAGTCGCAGCACCTGCAATCCTGCCCGCAGAAGCGGGGCGTATGCACGCGCGTCTATACCACGACGCCGAAAAAGCCGAACTCGGCCATGCGTAAGGTGGCCAAGGTCCGCCTGACCAATGGCTTCGAGGTGATCTCCTACATCCCGGGCGAAAAGCACAACCTGCAGGAACACAGCGTCGTGCTGATCCGCGGCGGCCGGGTGAAAGACCTTCCGGGTGTCCGCTACCACATCCTGCGCGGTGTTCTGGATACCCAGGGCGTCAAGGATCGTCGTCAGCGTCGTTCGAAATACGGCGCCAAGCGTCCGAAGTAAGGAGATAGGCACATGTCCCGTCGTCACGCCGCTGAGAAGCGCGAAGTCCTGCCCGACGCCAAATATGGCGATCGCGTGCTGACCAAATTCATGAACAACCTGATGATCGACGGCAAGAAATCGGTTGCCGAACGCATCGTCTACAACGCCCTCGACCGCGTCCAGGGCAAGCTGAAGCGCGAGCCGATCGAAGTCTTCCACGAAGCCCTCGACAACGTGAAGCCCTCGGTCGAGGTGCGCTCGCGCCGGGTCGGCGGCGCCACCTATCAGGTCCCGGTCGAGGTCCGTCCCTCGCGCCGCGAGGCCCTGGCGATCCGCTGGCTGATCGACGCGTCGAAAAAGCGCAACGAGCACACCATGGAAGAGCGCCTCGCGGGCGAGCTGGCCGACGCGGTGAACGGCCGCGGCACCGCCGTCAAGAAGCGTGAGGACACGCACAAGATGGCCGACGCCAACAAGGCGTTCAGCCACTACCGCTGGTAACCGGAAGGAAGGCCCTTTATGGCACGCGAATATCCGCTGGAGCGCTACCGGAACTTCGGGATCATGGCCCATATCGACGCGGGCAAGACCACGACGACCGAGCGCATCCTGTTCTATACCGGCAAGAACCACAAGATGGGCGAGACGCACGAAGGTGCGTCCACCATGGACTGGATGGAGCAGGAAGCCGAGCGCGGCATCACCATCACCTCGGCGGCGACCACGACCTTCTGGCAGCGCCACGAGGATCCCGACTTCACCCCCGATGACAAGGAGCGTTGCCGCTTCAACATCATCGACACCCCCGGCCACGTCGACTTCACCATCGAGGTCGAGCGTTCGCTGGCGGTGCTGGACGGCGCGATCTGCCTGCTGGACGGCAATGCCGGCGTCGAGCCGCAGACCGAGACCGTCTGGCGCCAGGCCGACCGCTACAAGGTTCCGCGGATCGTCTTCGTCAACAAGATGGACAAGATCGGCGCCGATTTCTTCAAATGCGTCGCCATGATCAAGGACCGCACCGGCGGCACCCCCTGCCCGATCGCCCTGCCGATCGGCGCCGAGGACAAGCTGGAAGGCATCGTCGACCTGATCAAGATGGAAGAATGGGTCTGGAGGGGCGAGGATCTGGGCGCCTCCTGGATTCGCCAGCCGATCCGCGACGAGCTTCAGGACGTCGCCGAGGAATGGCGCGGCAAGATGATCGAACTCGCCGTCGAACAGGACGACGAGGCGATGGAAGCCTATCTGGAAGGCAACGAGCCCGACGAGGCGACGCTGCGCAAGCTGATCCGCAAGGGCACGCTGTCGCTGTCCTTCTTCCCGGTCATGGCCGGTTCCGCCTTCAAGAACAAGGGTGTGCAGCCGCTGCTGAACGCCGTGGTGGACTTCCTGCCGGCGCCGACCGACGTGCCTGCCTATATGGGCTTTGCCCCGGGCGACGAGACGGAAGAGCGCAACATCGCCCGTCACGCCTCGGATTCGGACCCGTTCTCGGCCCTGGCGTTCAAGATCATGAACGACCCCTTCGTCGGCTCGCTGACCTTCACGCGGATCTATTCTGGCCAGCTCAAGAAGGGCGACCAGATGCTGAACTCGACCAAGGGCAAGCGCGAGCGCGTCGGCCGGATGATGGTCATGCATGCCATCAACCGCGAGGAAATCGACGAGGCTTTCGCCGGCGACATCATCGCCCTGGCCGGGCTGAAGGAAACCACCACGGGCGACACGCTTTGCGATCCCGCGAAGCCGGTGGTCCTGGAAACCATGACCTTCCCCGAGCCGGTGATCGAGATCGCCGTCGAGCCGAAGTCCAAGGCCGACCAGGAGAAGATGGGCCTGGCCCTGCAGCGCCTGGCCGCCGAAGACCCGTCCTTCCGCGTCGAAACCGATCTGGAATCGGGTCAGACCATCATGAAGGGCATGGGCGAACTTCACCTCGACATCCTGGTGGACCGCATGAAGCGCGAGTTCAAGGTCGAGGCGAATATCGGCGCGCCGCAGGTGGCTTACCGCGAGACGATCAGCCAGCCGGCCGAGATCGACTATACGCATAAGAAGCAGACCGGCGGCACCGGCCAGTTCGCGCGCGTCAAGCTGGAAATCCAGCCGACCGAACCGGGCGAGGGCTATTCCTTCGAAAGCCGCATCGTCGGCGGTGCCGTGCCCAAGGAATACATTCCGGGCGTCGAGAAGGGCATCAAGTCGGTGATGGATTCGGGCCCGCTGGCCGGCTTCCCGGTGATCGACTTCAAGGTGGCGCTGATCGACGGTGCCTTCCATGACGTCGACTCCTCGGTCCTGGCCTTCGAGATCGCGGCGCGTGCCGCCATGCGCGAGGGGCTGAAGAAGGCGGGGGCCAAGCTGCTCGAGCCGATCATGCGCGTCGAGGTGGTTACGCCGGAGGAATATACCGGTTCGATCATCGGCGACCTGACCAGCCGTCGCGGCATGGTCCGCGGCCAGGACTCGCGCGGCAATGCGAACGTCATCGACGCCTTCGTGCCGCTGGCCAACATGTTCGGCTACATCAACAATCTGCGCTCGATGTCCTCGGGCCGCGCGGTGTTCACGATGCAGTTCGACCATTACGAGGCTGTGCCGCAGAACATCTCGGACGAGATCCAGAAGAAATACGCGTAATCCCGGCGGTGCGTGGGCAACCGCGCACCCTACCAACCCCGTAGGGTGCGTGGTTGCACGCACCGTCAACATAAGGAGCCATGCCCATGGCAAAGGCAAAGTTTGAACGGACGAAACCGCACGTCAACATCGGGACGATCGGTCACGTTGACCACGGCAAGACGACGCTGACGGCTGCGATCACCAAGTATTTCGGTGAATTCAAGGCCTATGACCAGATCGACGGCGCTCCCGAGGAGCGTGCGCGTGGCATCACGATCTCGACCGCGCATGTGGAATACGAATCGGAGAACCGGCACTACGCCCACGTGGACTGCCCCGGCCACGCGGACTACGTGAAGAACATGATCACGGGCGCCGCGCAGATGGACGGCGCGATCCTGGTGGTGAACGCGGCGGACGGCCCGATGCCGCAGACGCGCGAGCACATCCTGCTGGGCCGTCAGGTCGGCATCCCCTACATGGTCGTCTACCTGAACAAGGTCGACCAGGTGGACGATCCGGAACTGCTGGAACTGGTCGAGATGGAAGTGCGCGAGCTGCTGTCCTCCTACGACTATCCCGGCGACGACATCCCGATCATCAAGGGTTCGGCGCTGGCGGCGCTGGAAGGCCGCGACAAGGAGATCGGCGAGGATTCGATCCGCGCGCTGATCGCGGCGGTGGACGAATACATCCCGACGCCCGAGCGTGCGGTTGACCTGCCGTTCCTGATGCCGATCGAGGACGTGTTCTCGATCTCGGGCCGCGGCACGGTTGTGACCGGCCGTGTCGAGCGCGGCGCGGTGAACGTGGGCGACGAGCTCGAGATCGTCGGCATCCGCCCGACGAAGAAGACGACCTGCACCGGTGTCGAGATGTTCCGCAAGCTGCTGGACCGCGGGGAAGCCGGCGACAACATCGGCGCGCTGCTGCGCGGCATCGAGCGCGACGGCGTCGAGCGCGGCCAGGTTCTGGCCAAGCCCGGCTCGGTGACGCCGCATACCGAGTTCGAGGCCGAGGCCTATATCCTGACCAAGGAAGAGGGTGGCCGGCACACGCCGTTCTTCGCGAACTACCGTCCGCAGTTCTACTTCCGCACGACGGACGTGACCGGGACGGTGAAGCTTCCCGAGGGCACCGAGATGGTGATGCCGGGCGACAACCTGAAGTTCACGGTGGAGCTGATCGCGCCGATCGCGATGGAGGAGAAGCTGCGCTTCGCCATCCGCGAGGGCGGCCGCACGGTCGGCGCCGGCGTGGTGTCGAAGATCCTGAAGTGATCTGGCGGGGGCGGCGGCCCTGCGCCGCTGCCCCGCCCGGGATCATCGGGTGATCCCGCGAGGGATATCGCGATGAGGGGCCGCTCCGCAGGGGGCGGCCTTTCTGCTTGCCGCGGCGCGGCAGCCGGGGCGCTGCCCCGGACCCCGGGATATTTCGGCAAGAAAGAAGCAAGGCAAAGCGGACGCGCGGGAGAGGGGCCGGAGAGGGGGGCAGGCTCGCCGTGACTTTCGTCGAAGCCGCTCCTGGAGGCTGCCGTGACGTGAAACCCGCCCGAGGGCGGGTTTTCGCGTCTTCATTCCGTCAGGCCGGGAAAGCCCGATTGGGCGAATGGGGTAAGGATGCTTTCGACTGCCTCCGATGATAGCGGCGTGCCGAAGGCACGACCTGGATGCCGCGAAAGACCAGCCCTGCCGGCACGGGGATGCCGGGCCGTGCCTTGCGCAGGCCCCGGGCGCGTCATTCGGCCCGGGGGATTGGCGTGGGAAACCTCGGTGGACGGGACGGCGCCTTTCAGGGGCGGATAGTGTCGCGAGAATTGCGGCAGCAGAGCCTTCACGACATTCGCCAGTAAGACGGAGCTTGAGCGGGCACGTTCGGCTTAAACCGCGCCGCCGGCAGCAGCTTTCATGATGGCGCGGGCCGGGCCGGGTGCTTGACCGCCGCCGCGGAAACCGCTAGACGGGCGCATCGCTGCCGGTTCCTGTTCTTGCGAAAAGAATCGGTTGCCTTGCGCCGGGCCGTCCGCTATGGGGGCGGCCTGCTCTTGTTTATACGGTTCGACGCTGGCGGTGCGTGGTGTGTCGTCAGCCTCTCAACTTGAACTCCCCGCAAGAGGGATGAGAATGCAAAGCCAGAATATCCGCATCCGGTTGAAGGCGTTCGATTACCGCGTCCTGGATGCCAGCACGCAGGAAATCGTGAACACCGCCAAGCGCACCGGCGCGCAGGTCCGCGGCCCGATTCCGCTGCCCAACAAGATCGAGAAATTCACCGTTCTGCGCGGCCCGCATATCGACAAGAAATCCCGCGACCAGTGGGAAATCCGCACGCATAAGCGCCTGCTGGACATCGTCGACCCGACCCCCCAGACCGTGGACGCCCTGATGAAGCTCGACCTCGCCGCCGGCGTGGATGTCGAGATCAAGGTGTAAGGAGGCCATCATGCTGCGGACTGGTGTTATCGCCAAGAAGCTGGGCATGACCCGGCTGTTCCTGGAAGACGGGCGTCAGGTGCCCGTCACCGTACTGCACGTGGACAACGTGCAGGTCATCGCTCAGCGCACCGCCGAGAAAGACGGCTACGTGGCGCTGCAGCTCGGCGCGGGCGAGGCCAAGGCCAAGCGCACGACCGCCGCGCTGCGCGGCCATTTCGCCAAGGCGAATGTCGCGCCCAAGCGCAAGATCGCGGAATTCCGCGTCTCGCCCGAGAACCTGGTCGAGGTGGGCGAGGAGATCGTCGCCGACCATTACTTCGAAGGCCAGTATGTCGACATCGCCGGCACCTCGATCGGCAAGGGCTTTGCCGGCGCGATGAAGCGGCACAATTTCGGCGGTCTGCGCGCCTCGCACGGCGTGTCGATCAGCCACCGCTCGCATGGCTCGACCGGCCAGTGCCAGGATCCGGGCAAGGTGTTCAAGGGCAAGAAGATGGCCGGTCATCTGGGTGCCGTGCGCGTCACCACCCAGAACCTGCAGGTCGTCAAGACCGATGCCGAGCGTGGCCTGATCATGGTCAAGGGCTCGGTGCCGGGTTCCAAGGGTGGCTGGGTCACGATCAAGGACGCCGTGAAGAAGCCGCTGGCCGAAAACACCGTTTTCCCGGCCGCGACCCGTTCGAAAGCTGCCCAGGCCGAGGCTGCCGCCCCTGCCGAGGCCGCCGCGCCCGAAGGAGACAACTGATGAAACTCGACGTTATCACGCTCGATGCCGGCAAGGCCGGGGACATCGACCTGAGCGATGACATCTTCGGGCTTGAACCGCGTGCGGACATCCTGCACCGCGTCGTGCGCTGGCAGCGTGCGAAGGCGCAGGCGGGCACCCATTCGGTGCTGGGCAAGTCGGATGTCAGCTACTCGACCAAGAAGATCTACCGCCAGAAGGGTACCGGCGGCGCCCGTCACGGTTCCCGCAAGGCGCCGATCTTCCGTCACGGCGGCGTCTACAAGGGCCCGACCCCGCGCAGCCACGCGTTCGACCTGCCCAAGAAGGTCCGCGCGCTTGGCCTGAAGCACGCCCTGTCGGCCAAGGCCGCCGCGGGCGAGCTGGTGGTCGTGGACAGCCTGAACATCGGGGAAGCCAAGACCGCGGCCGTCGCCAAGGCGGTCAAGGAAAACGGCTGGAAGCGCGTCCTGGTGATCGACGGTGCCGAGGTGAACGAGAATTTCGCCCGCGCCGCCCGCAACCTGGAAGGCGTCGATGTGCTGCCCTCGATGGGTGCCAATGTCTATGACATCCTGCGCCGCGATACGCTCGTGCTGACGCGCGCCGGTGTCGAAGCTCTGGAGGCTCGCCTGAAATGAGCGTGAAACCCGAACATTACGACGTGATCGTCAAGCCGGTCATCACCGAAAAGGCCACCCTGGTGGGCGATGCCAACGCCTATGTCTTCCAGGTGGCCAAGGAATCGACCAAGCCGGCGATCAAGCAGGCCGTCGAGGCTCTGTTCAACGTCAAGGTGAAGGCCGTGAACACGACCATCACCAAGGGCAAGACCAAGCGTTTCCGTGGCCGCCCCGGCGTGCGCTCGGACGTGAAGAAGGCCTATGTGACGCTGGAAGCTGGCAACAGCATCGACGTCTCGACCGGCCTCTGATAAGAAGCCTGCGAATCGACGGCCCCGGCAGCGGGGCCGTCGGCATTTGACTGAAACGGACCAGCAACGGTCCAAAGCAACGGAAGACAGAAAGCATGGCACTCAAGTCGTATAAGCCGACGACGCCTGGCCAGCGTGGGCTGGTTCTGATCGACCGTTCGGAGCTTTGGAAAGGGCGCCCGGTCAAATCCCTCACCGAGGGGTTGACCAAGAACGGCGGCCGGAACAACACCGGACGGATCACGATGCGCCGCAAGGGCGGCGGGGCGAAGCGTCTCTATCGCATCGTCGATTTCAAGCGCACCAAGTTCGATGTCCCGGCGACCGTCGAGCGGATCGAATACGACCCGAACCGCACCGCCTTCATCGCGCTGATCAAATATGAAGACGGCGAGCAGGCCTATATCATCGCGCCCCAGCGTCTGGCTGTCGGCGACAAGGTGGTGGCCGGCGCCAAGGTGGACGTGAAGCCCGGCAACGCCATGCCCTTCAGCGGCATGCCGATCGGCACCATCGTCCACAACGTCGAGCTGAAGCCCGGCAAGGGCGGCCAGATCGCCCGTTCGGCGGGCACCTATGCCCAGTTCGTCGGCCGCGACGGCGGCTATGCCCAGATCCGCCTGTCCTCGGGCGAGCTGCGCATGGTGCGCCAGGAATGCATGGCGACGATCGGCGCCGTGTCGAATGCCGACCATTCGAACCAGAACCTCGGCAAGGCCGGCCGCAACCGGCACCTGGGCATCCGCCCGAGCGTGCGCGGCGTGGCCATGAACCCGATCGACCACCCGCATGGTGGCGGTGAAGGCCGGACTTCGGGCGGTCGTCACCCGGTTACTCCCTGGGGCAAGGGCACCAAGGGCAACCGCACCCGCACGAACAAATCGACCGACAAGTATATCCTGCGGTCGCGTCACGCGAAGAAGGGGCGTTAATCCATGGCACGTTCTGTTTGGAAGGGCCCCTTTGTCGATGCTTATGTGCTTCGCAAGGCCGAGAAAGCCCGCGAGTCCGGCAAGTCGGACGTCATCAAGATCTGGTCGCGTCGTTCGACCATTCTGCCGCAATTCGTCGGTCTGACCTTTGGCGTCTACAACGGCCAGAAGCACATCCCGGTCTCGGTGACCGAAGAGATGATCGGCCAGAAGTTCGGTGAATACTCGCCGACGCGGACCTATTACGGTCACGCCGCCGACAAGAAAGCGAAAAGGAAGTAAGCGTCATGGGTAAGGAACAAAATCCGCGCCGCGTGGCGGAGAACGAGGCGTTTGCGAAGACCAAGATGCTTCGCACCTCGCCGCAGAAGCTGAACCTGGTTGCGGCGATGATCCGCGGCAAGAAGGTGGACAAGGCCCTGGCCGACCTGACCTTCTCGTCCAAGCGTATCGCCGGCGATGTCAAGAAATGCCTGCAATCGGCCATCGCCAACGCCGAGAACAACCATAACCTGGACGTCGATAACCTGATCGTCGCCGAGGCCTGGGTCGGCAAGAACCTGGTCATGAAGCGTGGCCGTCCGCGCGCCCGTGGTCGTTACGGCAAGATCATGAAGCCGTTTTCGGAAATCACCATCAAGGTCCGTCAGGTCGAGGCCATCGAAGCCGGGGAGCGCGCGTAATGGGTCAGAAGGTAAACCCCATCGGGATGCGTCTCCAGGTCAACCGCACCTGGGACAGCCGCTGGTATGCGGATGACAAGGATTACGGCAATCTGCTGCTGGAAGACCTGAAGATCCGCGACTTCATCCACAAGGAAGCCAAGCAGGCCGGCGTCAGCCGCGTCATCATCGAGCGCCCGCACAAGAAATGCCGCGTGACGATCTATGCCGCGCGTCCGGGTGTCATCATCGGCAAGAAAGGCGCCGATATCGAGACCCTGCGCAAGAAGCTGGCGAACTACACCGCCTCGGAACTGCACCTCAACATCGTCGAGGTCCGCAAGCCCGAGCTGGATGCCCAGCTGGTGGCCGAATCGATCGCCCAGCAGCTCGAGCGCCGGGTGTCGTTCCGCCGCGCCATGAAGCGCGCGGTGCAGAACGCCATGCGCATGGGCGCCCTGGGCATCCGGGTGAACGTGTCGGGCCGCCTGGGCGGCGCCGAGATCGCCCGGACCGAATGGTACCGCGAAGGCCGGGTGCCGTTGCACACGCTGCGCGCCGATATCGACTATGCGCTGTCGGAAGCCTCGACCCCCTACGGGATCATCGGCGTGAAGGTCTGGATCTTCAAGGGCGAGATCATGGAGCATGATCCGCAGGCCCGCGACCGTCGCGCCACCGAAGCGCAGGACGGCCCCTCGCCCCGCGGCCCGCGCCGTGATCGCGACCGCGACGCGCGCTAAGGAGAAGAAGCAATGCTGCAACCGAAACGGACCAAGTTCCGCAAACAGCACAAGGGCCGCATCCACGGCGAGGCCAAGGGCGGGTTCAACCTGAACTTCGGCTCCTATGCGCTGAAGGCCATCGAGCCCGAGCGCGTCACCGCGCGCCAGATCGAGGCGGCCCGCCGCGCGATCACCCGCCACATGAAGCGTCAGGGCCGGGTCTGGATCCGGATCTTCCCGGACGTGCCGGTTTCCTCGAAACCGACCGAAGTGCGGATGGGTAAGGGCAAGGGCTCGGTGGATTACTGGGCTGCCCGCGTCCATCCCGGCCGGATCATGTTCGAGATCGACGGCGTGAACGACGCCATCGCCCGCGAAGCCCTGCGCCTGGGCGCGCAGAAGCTGCCGGTGCTGACCCGCATCGTCGCGCGCGAAGACTGGTAATTCGCCGCCGCTTCCAGATTGCGCCCCGCCGCGACAGTGGCGGGGCGCTGCATTTCTGGCTTCCTCGGGACAATCGGGGTTGCCAAAATCCGGCCAAGCCTGTATGGGCAGGCCTTCATCATGAAACTCCACCGGAATCAGGGTGGCCCTGCATGGCAGGGGCTCGCCGGTGATGTTGAAAGGAAAAGGCGCATGAAAGCGCAGGAATTGAAAGACAAGACGCCTGACCAGCTGAAGGAACAGCTGCTCGCGCTGAAGAAGGAAGCGTTCAACCTGCGCTTCCAGCAGGCCACCGGCCAGCTCGAATCGACCGCCCGCATGCGCGCCGTCCGCCGCGACGTCGCCCGTGTGAAAACCATTCTGAACCAGAAAGCGGCGCAAGCCGCGGCGTCGAACTAAGGAGCCCGGTCCATGCCCAAACGCATCCTGCAAGGCAAGGTCGTCAGCGACAAGAACGAACAGACCGTGACCGTCCTGGTCGAGCGTCGCTTCAAGCATCCGCTGCTGCACAAGACCGTGCGGTCGTCCAAGAAATACCGCGCGCATGACGCGCAGAACCAGTTCAAGGTCGGTGACATCGTTCGCATCGTCGAATGCGCGCCGATCTCGAAGACCAAGCGCTGGACCGTCCTGACCGAAGCCACCGAAGCTTCGGCCTGAGCGCCAGTTTAATCGATACCCTGGGGCCGGTGCCGCCGGTCCCCAAAGGTCGGGAGTAACCAAATGATCCAGATGCAGACCAATCTGGATGTCGCTGACAACTCCGGCGCACGCCGGGTGCAGTGCATCAAGGTTCTGGGTGGTTCGCACCGTCGCTATGCGTCGGTGGGCGACATCATCGTCGTCTCCGTCAAGGAAGCCATTCCGCGCGGCCGCGTGAAGAAGGGCGATGTCCGCAAGGCCGTCGTCGTACGCACCGCGAAAGAAGTGAAGCGCGAGGACGGCACCTCGATCCGCTTCGACCGCAATGCTGCCGTCATCCTGAACAACCAGGGCGAACCGGTCGGCACCCGTATCTTCGGGCCGGTCGTGCGCGAGCTGCGGGCCAAGAACTTCATGAAGATCATCTCGCTTGCGCCGGAGGTGCTGTGATGGCTGCGAAGCTCAAGAAGGGCGACAAGGTCGTCGTGCTGACCGGCAAGGACAAGGGCAAGCAGGGCGAGATCTCCGCGGTGTTCCCGAAAGAGAACAAGGCGGTCGTTGACGGCGTCAACATCGCGATCCGTCACCAGCGCCAGACCCAGACGAGCCAGGGCGGCCGCGTGGCCAAGGCCATGCCGATCGACCTGTCGAACCTGGCGCTGCTGGACAAGAACGGCAAAGCGACCCGCGTCGGCTTCCGCGTGGAAGACGGCAAGAAGGTCCGTTTCGCCAAGACCACGGGAGACGTGATCTGATGCTGGACCAAGCCAATTACACCCCGCGCCTCAAGTCGCTCTACAAGGACCAGATCCGTGCCACGCTCAAGGAAGAGTTCGGCTACAAGAACGACATGCAGATCCCGCGCCTGGACAAGATCGTCCTGAACATGGGCATCGGCGAGGCCGTCAAGGACACCAAGAAGGTCAAGCAGGGCGCTGAAGAGCTGTCGCTGATCGCTGGTCAGAAGGCCGTCATCACCAAGGCCAAGAAGTCGATCGCCGGCTTCCGCGTCCGGGAAGAGATGCCGCTGGGCTGCAAGGTCACGCTGCGCGGCGACCGGATGTATGAATTCCTGGATCGCCTGATCAACATCGCGCTGCCCCGCGTCCGCGACTTCCGCGGCGTCAAGGGCACGGCTTTCGACGGCCGCGGCAACTATGCCATGGGCCTGAAGGAGCATATCGTGTTCCCGGAAATCAACTTCGACAAGGTCGACGAAGTTCTGGGGATGGACATCATCATCTGCACCACCGCGCGGACCGACGCGGAAGCGAAGTCGCTGCTCAAGGCATTCAACATGCCTTTCAACAGCTGATCGCGGAGGGAAGAAGATATGGCAAAGAAATCCATGGTCGAGCGCGAGAAGAAGCGCGAGCGTCTGGTTCAGAAATACGCCGCCAAGCGCGCCGCGCTGAACGAGATCGTCCACGATCAGTCCCGCCCGATGGAAGAGCGCTTCAAGGCCAGCCTGAAACTGGCTGAACTGCCGCGCAACTCCTCGGCCACGCGTCTGCACAACCGGTGCCAACTGACCGGCCGTCCGCATGCGTATTACCGTAAACTGAAACTGTCGCGGATCATGCTGCGCGAGCTCGGCTCGTTCGGCCAGATCCCCGGCATGGTCAAATCCAGCTGGTAAGGGGGCAATATGTCGATGAACGATCCTCTCGGCGATATGCTGACCCGCATCCGCAACGCGCAGATGCGCGGCAAATCGACCGTCCGCACGCCCGCCTCCAAGCTGCGCGCCTGGGTGCTGGATGTGCTGAAAGCCGAAGGCTACATCCGCGGCTATGAAAAGGTTGAAACCCCCTCGGGCCATACCGAGCTGGAAATCAGCCTGAAATACTACGAAGGCACCCCGGTGATCCGGGAACTGGCGCGGGTGTCCAAGCCCGGCCGCCGGGTCTACGCCTCGGTCAAGGAATTGCCGCAGGTCCGCAACGGCCTGGGCGTCTCCATCGTCTCGACGCCCAAGGGCGTCATGTCTGATGCAGCGGCTCGCAGCGCCAATGTCGGCGGCGAAGTCCTCTGCACCGTGTTCTAAGGAGGGCAGAGATGTCTCGGATTGGTAAGAAGCCGGTCGCCCTCCCCAAGGGCGTGACCGCAGAGATCAAGGGCCAGACCATCGAGGTCAAGGGCCCGAAAGGCAGCCGCAGCTTCACCGCGACCGACGACGTGACGCTGGCCGTCGAGGAGGGCGCCGTCAAGGTGACCCCCCGCGGCCAGTCGAAGCGCGCCCGCCAGCAGTGGGGCATGACCCGCTCGATGGTCGAGAACCTGACCGTCGGCGTCAGCGAAGGCTTCAAGAAAGAGCTGGAAATCCAGGGCGTCGGCTACCGCGCCCAGATGCAGGGCAAGACGCTGAAGCTCTCGCTGGGCTATTCGCATGACGTGAACTTCGAAACGCCGGAAGGCGTGACCATCTCGGCTCCGAAACAGACCGAGATCGTGGTGGAAGGCATCGACCAGCAGCTGGTCGGCCAGGTCGCCGCGAACATCCGCGAGTGGCGTCGCCCCGAGCCCTACAAGGGCAAGGGCATCCGCTACAAGGGTGAGGTCGTCTTCCGCAAGGAAGGCAAGAAGAAGTAAGGGGCGCAAAAATGGCACTGACGAAAAGAGAGCTGTTCCAGAAGCGCCGCCTGCGCGTGCGGAACAAGTTGCGGAAGATCTCGGACGGCCGTCCGCGGCTGTCCGTTCACCGTTCTTCCAAGAACATCAGCGTCCAGGTGATCGACGACGTGAAGGGGGTCACCCTGGCCGCCGCCTCGTCGCTCGAGAAGGATCTGGGCGTGGTCGGCAAGAACAATGTCGAAGCGGCGGCCAAGATCGGCGCCGCGATTGCGGAACGCGCGAAGAAGGCCGGTGTCGAAGAGGTGATCTTCGACCGCGGCGGCTTCCTGTTCCACGGCAAGATCAAGGCGCTTGCCGATGCGGCCCGCGAAGGCGGCCTGAAGTTCTGACGAATGCGGGTGGCGGCTGCGCCACCCCGATGATCCGGGGGCCGTCCGATCCGTCGGCGGCCCACCAGGATTGGCCTCAACGGCGCGGGACGCGCGCCAGCGTAGAAGGAATGCCTTATGGCAGAACGTGAAAACCGTCGGGGTCGCCGCGAAGAGCGCGAGGAAACCCCAGAATTTGCCGACCGTCTGGTCGCGATCAACCGCGTGTCGAAAACCGTCAAGGGCGGTAAGCGCTTCGGCTTCGCCGCCCTGGTGGTCGTCGGCGACCAGCGTGGCCGCGTCGGCTTCGGCAAGGGCAAGGCCAAGGAAGTCCCCGAGGCGATCCGCAAGGCGACCGAACAGGCGAAGCGTTCGCTGGTTCGCGTGCCGCTGCGCGACGGTCGCACCCTGCATCATGACATCGAAGGGCGTCACGGCGCCGGCCGGGTGGTGATGCGGACCGCGGTTCCGGGCACCGGCATCATCGCCGGCGGTCCGATGCGCGCCGTGTTCGAGATGCTGGGCGTCCAGGACGTCGTGGCGAAATCGCTGGGGTCGCAGAACCCCTACAACATGATTCGCGCCACCATCGACGGTCTCAAGAAGGAAGCCTCGCCCCGCAATGTCGCGCAGCGCCGCGGCAAGAAGGTGGCCGAGATCCTGCCGTCCAGCGACAAGCCGGCCGAAGCCGCCGTCGAAGCGTAAGGAGACAGGCATATGGCTAAAACCATCGTCGTCAAGCAGATCGGCTCGCCGATCCGCCGTCCGGCCATCCAGCGCGAAACGCTGAAGGGCCTGGGCCTGAACAAGATGAACCGCACCCGCGAGCTGGAGGATACCCCGGCCGTGCGCGGCATGGTCGCCAAGATCCCGCATCTGGTCACCATCGTGGAAGAGCGCGGCTGATCCCGCCCGCGCCACATTGCATCGCAAACGCCCCGGAGCTTCTCCGGGGCGTTTTGTTTGGCGCATTAACCTTTTGCTAACCGATTTCCCTTAGCCTCCGGCGAAGCAATCCTCGCAGGAATGAGCCCGCCGTGCCGCCGCTGTTTCGCTGCCTGATCTTGGCCTGCATGGTCTTGGCCGATCCTGCGCTCGCAAGCCCCTGGCCGCGCCAGGTGAAAGAGATCTTCCTGGCGCTCTCGGCCGAGCGTGATGCCCGGGGCAACGGCTATGCCGGGCTTTATGGCGAATACGGATTGCGGCGGCGGACGCTGGGATTCGAACTGGGCCGTTCCCGCGCGGGAGAGACCAGCGCGATGATCTGGCTGCAACGCCCGCTTGGCCGGGGCAGCGGGGCGGATCGCTGGGCGCTTTCGCTGGGCAGCGGCGTGATCGAGCGCAACGGGATCTACATGCCGGTCGGGCAGGTCGGCGCGGGCTGGGGCAGGGGATTTGACGCGGTGCCGCTGCTCGACCGGATTCCCGGCGGCGGCTGGCTGGCGGTCGAGGCGCGGGTCAAGGTCGCCGGCAAGCTGAGGGACGAGGCCGAGATCGCCCAGCTGGCCGCCAGCGGTGCCGGGCGGCTGGCCTATCTTACGCCCGAAACCTCGGTCAAGGCCGAGGTGACGCTGGGCTGGCATGCGACCGAGCGGCTGATGCTGATCGGCCAGCTTCGCCTCGAGGATCGCCAGGACAGCGGCTTTTCCAGCAGGCTGGCGGCTTCGGCGGTGCGCGAGCTGTTCGGGCCGGTCAAGCTGGAGCTTGGCGCGATCGGGCCGTTGTCGGGGCAGGGAGAGGCGGCGGTAAAGCTGGGATTCTGGGTCGGCTTCTGATCCCGCGATGGCCGGGATGCGCGGCTCGCCGACGCATGACTGCCGTTGCGGACAATGCGGGCGGGGGCGTCGGATCCGCATGGCTCCCGGTTGGATACGGCTTTCGCACGGCGCCCGCGATAGCGGTCCAGGTGCTTGTGCTGCGGGGCCGGCGCCAGCGCGGATGCGCGGAAAACTTGACCCTTCGCCGACGAGGGGCTAGAAGCCGCCGGTGCCCTAGGGCATCCGACTCAACAAGCAAGAAAAGCCGCGTTCGCCCCCTTTCGCTTCATGGGGCGTTTCCGGCCAGGAGAAGCGACATGAAACTGCATGAACTGCACGACAATCCCGGCGCCAACCGCAAGAAAAAGCGCGTGGCGCGCGGCCCCGGCTCGGGCAAGGGCAAGACTGCCGGCCGCGGCATCAAGGGCCAGACCTCGCGTTCGGGCGTGGCGCTGAACGGCTATGAAGGCGGCCAGATGCCGCTGTATCGCCGCCTGCCCAAGCGCGGCTTCAGCAAGCCGAATCGCCTGGAATTCGCGGTGGTGAACCTGGGCCAGCTGCAAGCCTTCGTCGATGCGGGCAAGCTGGACGCGAAAGCCGCCGTGACCGAGGATGCGCTGGTCGCTGCCGGTGTCATCCGCCGCAAGCTGGACGGTGTGCGCGTGCTGGCCAAGGGCGAAATCAAGGCCGCGCTGGACCTGACCGTCGCCGGCGCGTCGAAAGCCGCCGTCGAGGCCATCGAGAAGGCCGGTGGCAAGATCACCGTCACCCGTCCGGCGAAAGAAGCAGCCACCGAGACTTCTGCGGCCGAATAAGCTGTTGAAGGGCGCGCCCGCGCCCCATAGATAGCTGTCAAGTTTTCCAGGCGCCGCGGGATCGGGAAACGATCCGGCGGCGCTGCCACGAAGGGGCACGAAGCATGGCGTCAGCCGCAGAACAGATGGCCGCGAACCTTTCCTGGGGCGCGCTCGGCAAGGCGACCGAGCTGCGCCAGAGGATCTGGTTCACGCTCGGACTTCTCATCATCTATCGTCTCGGCACCTATATCCCGGTGCCCGGCATCGACGGCGCCGCGCTGCGCAACTTCATGGAACAGGCCCAGGCCGGCATCGGCGGCATCCTGTCCATGTTCACCGGCGGCGCGCTGGGGCGCATGGGCGTCTTTGCGCTCGGCATCATGCCCTATATCTCGGCCTCGATCATCGTGCAGCTGCTGGCCTCGATGGTCCCCGCCCTCGAGCAGCTCAAGAAAGAGGGCGAGCAGGGCCGCAAGAAGATCAACCAATACACCCGCTACGGTACGGTGGCGCTGGCGCTGTTCCAGGCCTGGGGCCTGGCCGTCAGCCTGGAGCATGGCAACCTGGCGCATGAGCCGGGGATGTTCTTCCGCGCCTCGGTGGTCATCACCCTGGTCGGCGGCACCATGTTCCTGATGTGGCTGGGCGAGCAGATCACCGCCCGCGGCATTGGCAACGGCATCTCGCTGATCATCTTCGTCGGCATCGTGGCCGAGATCCCCGGCAGCCTGGCGCAGTTCCTGGCCCAGGGCCGCTCGGGCGCCATCTCGACCCCGGTGATCCTGGGAGTGATCGTCATGGTCGCCGCGGTCATCGCCTTCGTGGTGTTCATGGAGCGCGCGCTGCGCAAGATCCACATCCAGTATCCGCGCCGCCAGGTCGGGATGAAGGTCTATGACGGCCAATCCTCGCACCTGCCGATCAAGGTGAACCCGGCCGGCGTGATCCCGGCGATCTTCGCCAGTTCGCTCCTGCTGCTGCCGGTGACGATCTCGACCTTCTCGGGCAACCAGACCGGCCCGATCATGTCCACGATCCTGGCCTATTTCGGTCCCGGCCAGCCGCTTTACCTGCTGTTCTTTGCGGCGATGATCGTGTTCTTCACCTATTTCTACACCTTCAACGTCAGCTTCAAGACCGAGGACGTGGCCGAGAATCTGAAGAACCAGGGCGGCTTCATCCCCGGCATCCGTCCCGGCAAGCGCACCGAGGATTACCTGACCTATGTGGTGACGCGGGTGCTGGTGATCGGCTCGGCCTATCTGGCCTTTGTCTGCCTTTTGCCCGAGATCATCCGCGACCAGCTGGCGATCCCGTTCTATTTCGGCGGGACTTCGGTGCTGATCGTGGTCAGCGTCGTCATGGACACGATCAACCAGGTGCAAAGCCACTTGCTCGCCCATCAATACGAAGGTTTGATCGAGAAATCGCAACTGCGCGGCAAGCGGGGCAAGGCCGGGGCGGCCAAGCCGCGCAAGGCGCCGGCGCGCCGTTAAGGGGTAAACCCACCAAAAAGGGTAGGAGAGGGACGACGACATGGCGATCAACATCATTCTGCTGGGCCCGCCCGGCGCAGGCAAAGGCACCCAGGCCCGGCGGCTAATCGAGGAGCGCGGCCTCGTCCAGCTCTCCACCGGCGACATGCTGCGCGAGGCCCGCAGCTCGGGCACCGAGATGGGCAAGCGCGTGGCCGAGGTGATGGACCGCGGCGAGCTGGTGACGGACGAGATCGTCATCGGCCTGATCCGCGAAAAGCTGGGGCGGGGCGGCAAGGGCTTCATCTTCGACGGCTTCCCGCGCACCCTGGCCCAGGCCGACGCGCTGCAGGCGTTGATGGCCGAGATGGACCAGCGCATCGACGCCGTGATCGAGATGCGGGTGGACGATGCGGCGCTGGTCGCGCGCATCTCGGGCCGTTTCACCTGCGGCAATTGCGGCGAGGTCTATCACGACGTGACCAAGCCGACGAAAGAGCCGGGCAAATGCGATGTCTGCGGCTCGACCGACCTGCGCCGCCGCGCCGACGACAACGAGGAAAGCCTCAAGACCCGGCTGATGGAATATTACAAGAAGACCTCGCCCCTGATCGGCTATTACTATGTCAAGGGTAACCTGAACCCGGTCGACGGCCTGGCCGAGATCGACGAGGTGGCCGCCCAGGTCGCGAAGGTGCTGGACAGGATCCCGTCCTAGGCTTGACCTTGGGCGACGAATCCCTTAATTCGCAGCATCTCGCAAGAGAATCACCCGGATGTCCTGGGTGTCGCTTCAAGGCCCGGAGGCATGGCTTTCGGGTCTTTGGTTGTGAAAAAAGGTTCCGGTGCTACGGAACCGCAACATGGAAAAGGAAACACGCGTGGCTCGTATTGCTGGCGTCAACATTCCGACCGGGAAACGCGTCCCGATCGCACTGACCTATATCCACGGGATCGGCTCGAAATTCGCCGAAGAGATCGTCACCGCCGTCGGCATCGAGCCCACGCGCCGCGTCAACGAACTGTCGGATGCCGAAGTTCTGAAGATCCGCGAATACATCGACGCCAACTATACTGTCGAGGGCGACCTGCGCCGCGAGACGCAGATGAACATCAAGCGCCTGATGGACCTGGGCTCCTATCGCGGCCTGCGCCACCGTCGCGGCCTGCCGGTCCGCGGTCAGCGCACCCACACCAATGCCCGCACCCGCAAGGGCCCGGCGAAGCCCATCGCCGGCAAGAAGAAGTAAGGGGGAACGGACATGGCACGCGATAAAACCCGCATCAAGCGCAAGGAACGCAAGAACATCGCCACCGGCGTGGCGCATGTGAACTCGTCCTTCAACAACACCAAGATCCTGATCTCGGACGTGCAGGGCAATGCGATCTCCTGGTCGTCGGCCGGCACCATGGGCTTCAAGGGTTCGCGCAAATCGACCCCCTATGCCGCGCAGATGGCCGCCGAAGACGCTGGCAAGAAGGCGCAGGAACACGGCGTCCGCACGCTGGAGGTCGAGGTTCAGGGCCCCGGCTCGGGTCGCGAATCGGCGCTGCGCGCGCTGGCTGCGGTCGGCTTCAACATCACGGCCATCCGTGACGTGACCCCGATCGCGCATAACGGCTGCCGCCCGCCGAAACGCCGCCGGGTCTGATCAGGCAAGATTTTGACGCGTTCCGCGCGGGATTGTCCCGTGCGGGGCGCGCTTTTCGCATTTCACCTCGGGCGTTTCCGGCCACCGGTCATGGGTCGGAAACTGGTATGGAGGCAAACGCATGATCCACAAGAATTGGGCTGAACTGATCAAGCCGACGCAGCTTGAAATCAAGCCGGGCGCCGATTCGTCCCGCGTGGCCACCGTGGTCGCGGAACCGCTGGAGCGCGGCTTCGGCCTGACGCTGGGCAATGCGCTGCGCCGGGTTCTGCTGTCCTCGCTGCAGGGCGCGGCCATCACCTCGGTGCAGATCGACAACGTGCTGCATGAGTTCTCATCCGTCCCCGGCGTGCGCGAGGACGTCACCGACATCGTCCTGAACCTCAAGGGCGTCACGCTGAAGATGGACGTCGACGCGCCCAAGCGCCTGACGCTTTCGGCCAAGGGTCCGGGCGAGGTCAAGGCCGGCGACATCCAGGAATCCGCCGGCATCACCATCCTGAACCGCGACCATGTCATCTGCCATCTCGACGAGGGGGCGGAACTGCACATGGAGCTGACCGTCGCCAACGGCAAGGGCTATGTCGCCGCCGACAAGAACCGTCCCGAGGATGCGCCCATCGGCCTGATCCCGATCGACGCCATCTTCTCGCCTGTCAAGCGCGTCAGCTACGAGGTCACCCCCACCCGCGAGGGGCAGGTGCTGGACTATGACAAGCTGACCATGAAGGTCGAGACCGACGGTTCGCTGACCCCGGAAGACGCCGTGGCCTATGCCGCGCGCATCATCCAGGACCAGCTTTCGGTCTTCGTCAACTTCGACGAGCCGGAAACCGCCACCCGCTCGGATGCCGAGGACGGGCTGGAATTCGACCCGCGCCTGCTGAAGAAGGTGGACGAGCTGGAACTGTCGGTGCGTTCGGCGAACTGCCTCAAGAACGACAACATCGTCTATATCGGCGACCTGATCCAGAAGACCGAGGCCGAGATGCTGCGCACGCCGAACTTCGGCCGCAAGTCGCTGAACGAGATCAAGGAAGTGCTCTCGGGCATGGGCCTGCATCTCGGCATGGACGTCGTGGACTGGCCGCCGGAAAACATCGAGGATCTGGCCAAGCGTTTCGACGACCAGTTCTGAGTTTCGGGGGCGGCGACGCCCCCGCAAGACCGGGCATTCCGCCCCAAGGAGAGCGGCCCGCACGCATGGGCTGCCGGACAAAGCAAAAGACGTGAAGGAGAAACATCATGCGTCACGCCCGCGGCTATCGCCGTCTGAACCGCACCCACGAGCACCGCAAGGCGCTTTTCGCCAACATGGCCGGCTCGCTGATCGAGCATGAGCAGATCAAGACCACCCTGCCCAAGGCCAAGGAACTGCGTCCCATCGTCGAGAAGCTGATCACCCTGGCCAAGCGCGGCGATCTGCACGCTCGCCGGCAGGCCGCTGCCCAGCTGAAGCAGGACAGCCATGTCGCGAAACTGTTCGAGGTGCTCGGTGCCCGCTACAAGGACCGGCAGGGCGGCTATGTCCGCATCATGAAGGCCGGCTTCCGCTATGGCGACATGGCCCCGATGGCGATCATCGAATTCGTCGAGCGCGACACCAGCGCCAAGGGCGCCGCCGACCGTGCCCGCCTGGAAGCCGAATCGGCAGCCGACGAATCGTAAGAAACTTAACCCTTTCTTAGGGTTAAGCGATCATTGACGCCCGCAGCCATCGTCATGGCTGCGGGCTTTTTGCAACAGTGCGCAGCCCTTGGCATGGGGGAAGAACGGGAACGTATCCGCTTATTTTCGTCCGATAGTTGTGCCGGTCGTCAGGAAACGCACGGGAATTGCAAGAGGCGGGACGGCTTGCGCCCGGAGGCAAAAGCCGGTTATGCCTTGTCGTGCCGACGGGCTGACCCTACGGCATTCCGAAAAACGTCGCCCGCAAGCACGGTATTGCTTGAATACACTGAGAACCGTGCCATTTTTCGTTGTAACCCGAAGAAAACGCAATCTGTCCAAAAAGTCATGTCGTCTCGCGCGGAAATCAATGCAGCACTCGCCAAGCTGAAAAAGCTTGCTCCGGCGGGCTATTTCATCGGGCTGCACATTCGTTTCGCTGCACCACTGATGCAGTTCCAGACCTATAACAAGGAATGGGCCCAGCGCTATTCCGAACGCGCCTATGCCCTGCGCGACCCCACGATTGCCTGGGGCTTCTCGACCACCGGCGCCTGCCGCTGGAGCGTGCTGCCCATTCCTGACCCGTTTTCGATCCTCCAGGACGCGGCCGATCACGGGCTGCATTACGGTCTGGTCGTGGCGCATGGGCCGATCAAGTCGCGCACCATCGCGGCATTCGCCCATGACAAGCGGGAATTCACGGATGACGAGATCGACGTGATCTCGGCAACGCTACGACGGCTTCACGAGATCACGGAGCCGCCGGAGAGCCTGACGAAGGCTCAGCAAGAGGCCCTTCGGTGTATCGCAGAGGGGGATCGTCATGCAGCGGCGGCTGCCAAGCTTGGTATAACGGAAAGCGCATTCAAGGCACGTCTCATCTCGGCACGCGAACGACTCATGGCGCGCACGACGGCCGAGGCGCTGCAACGGGCCAAGGATTACCGCTTGCTGTAATACGGTTCGTCCGCCGTTGCGGTTTACACCTGGGGGCCACCACCACCACGAACCCCAGGAGAAGACCATGCAGACCACCACACTTTCCTTCGCCAACCTCCACAACCACGGCGAGCTGTTCGCGAACATCTTCCGCGCCCGCAAGCAAAGCTTCATCGTCCAGAAGCGCTGGAACCTGCCCCAGACCGACGACATGGAGTTCGACCAATACGACACGCCCATGAGCCGCTGGGTGGCGATCCATGAAAACGGCCGGGTTCTGGCCGGCGTGCGGCTGACGCCCACCACGGCGCGCTGCGGCATGTATTCCTACATGATCCGTGATGCCCAGCTGAACCTGCTGGGCGGCTCGATCCCGCAGAACCTGCTGGACGAGCCGGCACCGGTCGAGGCCGGAACCTGGGAAGCCAGCCGCCTGTTCGTCGACCACACCATCCCGCAGCGCGAACGCCGCCGGGTGCATTTCAACCTGGTCGCCGAGATGACCAATTCGGCCCGCGAACTGGGCGCCTCGCGACTGGTGTGCCTGGTCGCCTCGACTTGGCCGCGCTGGCTGGTGCCCTGCGGGCTGGACGCGCAGGCCATGGGCCCGGTGGTCTGGATCGACGACGGCTATTTCCAATGCGTCTCGATCAACCTGGCGGCCAAGATGCACTGATGCGGTGCGTTGGGTGGAGGGCCTTTCGCGCGTGATGCGGGCGGCGTAACATGTTGCCCGCATGGCAGACCTATTCGATACCGCGCCCACCTCGGGCGAAGCTGCGCGCCCGGTGGCGCGTCCCCTGGCCGACCGGATCCGTCCGGCCCGGCTGTCCGATGTCATCGGCCAGGACAAGGTGCTTGGCCCCGACGGTCCGCTGGGCGCCATGCTGGGCGCCGGCAGCCTGTCCTCGCTGATCCTCTGGGGTCCGCCGGGGGTTGGCAAGACCACCATCGCCCGGCTTCTGGCGCAGGAAACGGACCTGGCCTTCGTACAGATATCGGCGATCTTTTCCGGCGTGCCGGAACTGCGCAAGGTGTTCGACGCCGCGCGCCTGCGCCGGAGCCAGGGCCGCGGCACGCTGCTGTTCGTCGACGAAATCCACCGCTTCAACAAGGCGCAGCAGGACAGTTTCCTGCCGCATATGGAGGACGGCACCATCACCCTGGTCGGTGCCACCACCGAGAACCCCAGTTTCGAGCTGAACGCCGCGCTTCTGTCCCGTGCCCAGGTCATCGTGCTGGAGCGGCTGGGCCTGGCGGATCTGGAACGCCTGGCGCAGCGCGCCGAGCAGGAACTGGACCGCGCCCTGCCGCTGACCGCCGAGGCCCGCGACCGGCTGCTGGAAATGGCCGATGGCGACGGCCGCGCTTGCCTGAACCTGATCGAGCAGGTGATGGCCTGGAAGGTCAGGGGCAAGCTCGACCCCGACCAGTTGGCGCAGCGGCTGATGCGGCGGGCGGCGAAATACGACAAGTCCGGCGACGAGCATTACAACCTGATTTCGGCCCTGCACAAATCGGTGCGCGGCAGCGACCCGGACGCGGCGCTTTACTGGCTGTCGCGGATGCTGGAGGGGGGCGAAGACCCCCGCTACCTGGCCCGCCGCCTGACCCGCATGGCGATCGAGGATATCGGCCTGGCCGATCCGGCGGCGCAGCGCCATTGCCTGGACGCCTGGGCGCTTTACGAACGCCTGGGCAGCCCCGAGGGCGAGCTGGCCTTGGCGCAGGCCACGATCTACCTGGCGCTGGCGCCCAAGTCGAATGCCGGCTATGCCGCCTACAAGGCGTCGCGCGACCTGGCGCGGCGTTCGGGCAGCCAGATGCCGCCCAAGCATATCCTGAATGCGCCGACCGGGCTGATGTCGGATCAGGGCTATGGCGCCGGCTATCGCTATGACCACGATGCCGAGGACGCCTTTTCGGGCCAGAACTATTTCCCCGACGGCATGAAGCGCCCGGTCTTCTACCTGCCCGTCGAGCGCGGATTCGAGCGCGAGTTGAAAAAGCGCGTTGAATGGTTCGCCGGGCTGCGTCAGAAGCGGCGGGCAGAGGACAAAGCATGAAACACACTTTCCTTCAGGTCGCGCTGGGTGGGGCGATGGGTTCCGCGACGCGCTACGGGATCAATATCCTGGCCGGGCGGCTGAGCCCCGGCTTTCCCTTGGGCACGCTGGCCGTGAACGTCGCCGGCTGCCTGGCGATGGGGCTCTTGGCGGCGGCGCTGGCGCATCGGGGCGGCCAGCACCTGGCGCCCTTTCTGCTGACCGGGGTGCTGGGCGGCTTCACCACTTTTTCCGCCTTCGCGCTGGACAGTCTGACGCTGTGGGAACGCGGCGCTGCCGCCGCCGCGCTCGGCTATGTGCTGGGCTCGGTCCTGCTGTCGCTGGCGGCGGTGGTCGCGGGTCTGGCCATCGGCCGGGGGATCTTCGCATGAGCGGCGTGCAGACCATCCGCGTCGGCGCGGACGAGGCCGAGCAGCGCATCGACCGCTGGCTCAAGAAGCGGTTTCCGCAGCTGACCCAGAGCGCGGTCGAGAAATGGTGCCGCACCGGCCAGCTGCGCGTCGACGGCGGCCGGGTCAGGGCCAATACCCGTATCGAGGCCGGGCAGGAGATTCGCGTGCCGCCGCTGCCCGAGGGCGACGCCCCGGCGCCGGCGGCGAAGCCCCGCGTCAAGCAGTCCGATGCCGAGATGATCCAGTCCTGCGTCCTGTGGCGCGACGAGCATATCATCGCCCTGAACAAGCCGCCGGGCCTGCCCTCGCAGGGCGGCTCGGGGCAGGGCGACCGGCATGTGGACGGGCTGACCGCGGCGCTGATGTTCGGCTACAAGGACCGGCCGAAGCTGGTGCATCGGCTGGACAAGGACACCTCGGGGGTGCTGCTGCTGGCGCGCACCGACCGCATCGCCCGCGCGCTTTCCGAGGCGTTCCGGCACCGGCTGACCCGCAAGATCTACTGGGCCGCCGTGGCGGGCGTGCCGCATCCGCGCATGGGCTCGATCAAATACGGCCTCGTCAAGGCGCCGGGCCGCGGCCGGGGCGGCGAGGGCGAAAAGATGATGGCCCTGCATCCCTCGGCCATTGCCACGACCGAGGGCGCCAAGCGCGCCCATACCGATTATGCCGTGCTGGATGCCCTGGGCGGCCGGGTCAGCTGGGTGGCCATGGTGCCCGTCACCGGCCGTACCCACCAGCTGCGCGCCCATATGGCCGAGATCGGCCATCCCATCGTCGGCGACGGCAAATACGGCGGCTCGGGGCAAGAGAACCTGGGCGACGGCTGGGGCGCCCAGCTGGGCGGAGAGATCAGCCGCAAGCTGCACCTGCATGCGCGCATGATCCGCTTCGAGCATCCGATCACCAAGAAGCTGATCACCGTGACCGCGCCCTTGCCCGATCACATGAGCCGCACCTGGAAGACGCTGGGCTGGTCGGAAAACGACGTGCCCGAAGACCCCTTTGCCGAGACAGCATAGGACGCCATGAGACTGGTCATCTTCGACATCGACGGCACGCTGGTCGACAGCCAGCTCGAGATCACCCAGGCGATGAACCGCGCCATGCAGGGTGCCGGCCTGCCCGAGATGGAGCCGGCCCGCATTCTTTCCATCGTCGGCCTGTCGCTGCCGGTCGCGGTGGCGCGGCTCTTGCCCGGTGCCGGCCCCGAGTTGCACGGGCGGGTCGTCGCCGGCTATCGCGAATCCTTCATCGCCTCGCGCGCGGCGGGGGCGCTGCCGCCGCTTTATCCGGGCGCGCTGGACTGCCTGGACGCGCTGGCCGCGCGGGACGAGCTGCTGTTGGGCATCGCCACCGGCAAGCCGGCGCGGGGGCTGGCGGCGATCCTGGATGCGCATGGGCTGACCCGGCGCTTCATCACCCGGCAATCGGCGGATGGGCATCCCTCCAAGCCGCATCCGGCCATGCTGGAAAGCGCGCTGTCGGAAACCGGCGTGGGCGCCGGGCGGGCGGTGATGGTGGGCGATTCCACCTTCGACATGGAAATGGCGCGGGCGGCCGGCGTCGCCGGCTTTGGCGTCGGCTGGGGCTTCTGCCCGGTTGAGGAATTGCATGCGGCCGGCGCGCATCTGGTCGCGCCCGACTATCCCGCGCTGACCCGCGCGCTGCTGGAGTGGGCCGATGAGTGAATGGAAGGCGCGCCGTTTCTGGGCATCCGTCGCGATCCACGACGAAGCGGACGGCTGGAGCGTCCTTCTGGACGAGCGCCCGCTGCGCACGCCCGGCAAGCAGCCGCTGCGCCTGCCGACCGAGGCGCTGGCCCTGGCCGTGGCCCAGGAATGGCAGGCGGTGCAGGAGGTGATCGACCCCAATGCCATGCCGCTGACCCGCGCGGCCAATTCCGCCATCGAAAAGGTCGTGCCGCAATTCGACGCGGTGGCGGCGATGCTGGGCGATTATGGCGGCACCGACCTGCTGTCCTATCGCGCCGATGCGCCCGAGGCGCTGGTGCGCGCCCAGGCCGAGGGGTGGGATCCGCTGATCGACTGGGCGGCGACCGAATTGCGGGCGCCGCTGCGCATCACCCATGGCGTGATCCCGGTGCCGCAGGATCCGGTCGCGCTGCTGAAATTGCGCGCAGAGGTCGCGGCCCTGGATCCCTTTGGCCTGACGGCCCTGCACGATCTGGTGACTCTGCCCGGCTCGCTGATCCTGGGGCTGGCGGTGATCCGCGGCCGGATTGACGCCGAGACCGCCCATGCCCTGTCCAGGATTGACGAGGAATTTCAGGCACAACGCTGGGGTCGCGATGCCGAAGCCGACGAGGCGGCGGCAGGCCGACTGGCCGCCATGCGCGATTCTGAGCGGTTCTGGCTGCTCAGCCGCGGCTGAGGGGCGCGTTTTGGTTCTTTCTTGACGCACCCGCCGCCATCGGCACAATGCCGCTTATGGGGGTGACGAATGCCCCTTGCTCAAACGGGCTCGCCAACGGCCCTTCAGATGGTGCATCCTTGGGCGAGACCCGGAACAACAGTGGGGAAATCAATGAAGAAATCTGTATTCTTCGGCTCTGTGACGGCGGTCGCGCTGGCGGCCTCGGGTGCTTTGGCCGCAGAGGGTGACACGCTGAAGGAGGTCAAGGCCCGCGGCGTGCTGAACTGTGGGGTGAACACCGGCCTGATCGGCTTTGCCGCCCCTGACGCGAGCGGCAACTGGTCGGGCTTCGACGTTGCCTTCTGCAAGGCCGTGGCTGCGGCGGTGCTGGGCGACGCGACCAAGGTGAAATACGTGCCGACCACCGGCCAGACCCGCTTCACGGCGCTTTCCTCGGGCGAGGTGGACCTGCTGGCCCGCAACTCCACCTGGACCTTCCAGCGCGATACCGACCTCAAGCTGGATTTCATCGGCGTGAACTATTACGATGGCCAAGGCTTCATGGTCCGCAAGGATCTGGGCGTCAGCTCGGCCAAGGAGCTGAACGGCGCCACGATCTGCATCCAGACCGGCACCACGACCGAACTGAACCTGGCCGATTACTTCAAGGCCAACAACATGGATTACCAGCCGGTCAACATCGACAGCAATGCCGAGGGCGAACAGCAATACATGGCCGGCGCCTGCGATGCCTATACGACCGACGCCTCGGGCCTGGCCGCGACCCGCGCCAGCTTCGCCGACCCGGAACACCACATCATCCTGCCCGAGATCATCTCGAAGGAGCCGCTGGGCCCGGCGGTGCGCCATGGCGATAACAACTGGGGCGACATCACGCGCTGGACGCTCTACGCGCTGATCGCGGCCGAGGAATACGGCGTCACCTCGGCCAATATCGACGAACTGGCGAAAAGCTCGAACAACCCCGAGGTCCAGCGCCTGCTGGGAACCACCGACGAGCTGGGCAAGATGATCGGGCTGGACGCCGAATGGGCCAAGCGCGCCATCAAGGCCGGCGGCAACTATGGCGAGATCTTTGCCGCCACCATCGGCGAGCAGACCCCCATCGGGCTGGCGCGCGGGCTGAACGCGCAATGGACCCAGGGCGGCCTGATGTATGCGATGCCCTTCCGGTAATCGCATCTGAACAAGGGCGCGCGGGGGTGCATGCCCCCGCGCGCCCCCGAACGAAAGCCGGCAAGCCAGAGGCCGAAGGCCCGTCATTCAAGCCGGATACAGGGGGTTAATACATGGTCACCTATACGGGGGCGGACAATCCGCCGTTCCGGTTGTCGATGCTGATCTATGATCGGCGCTATCGCTCGCTGACCCTGCAAGCCATCGTCTTCATCCTGGTGATGCTGGCGGCGAGTTGGCTGATCGACAACACGCTGCGCAACCTGTCCGCCATGGGCAAGACGCTCAGCTTCGATTTCCTGTTCCGGCGCGCCGGATACGACATTCCGCAGCAGCTGATCCCGTACAATTCCGACGACACCCATCTGCGCGCCACGGTGATCGGGCTGCTGAACACGCTGCTGGTCTCGATCATGGGCTGTATCGCGGCGACGATCCTGGGGGTGATCGTGGGCGTGCTGCGGCTGTCCTCGAACTGGCTGATCGCGCGGCTGATGACGGTCTATGTCGAGATCTTCCGCAACATTCCCCTGTTGCTGTGGATCCTGGTCTGCCTTGCGATCTTCACCGAGGTCATGCCGCCGCCCAATGCCTATCGGGGCGAGAACCCGGCCGCGGAGATGATCCTGTTCGACATGATCGCGCCGACCAACCGCTATACCGCCATCCCCTCGATCGGCATGACCAACCCGCCCGGCACCATCTCGCTGGGGCGCGAGGGGATCAGCTGGGCGCTGATCGCCTATGTCGTGGTCATCGCCGCGGCCTGGACCAGCTGGCGGCTGCTGCGGCGCTGGGCGCAACGGGTGCAGGACCAGACCGGCAAGCGGCCGCGGACCTGGTGGATCAGCCTGGCGATGTTCGCCGTGCCGGTGCTGTTTCTGACCTGGTATTTCGGCCTGCACCTGATCCCGCCGGTGCTGCGCGGCTTCAACTTCGCCGATGGCATCAACCTCGACAACGCCTTCGTGGTGCTGTGGCTGGCGCTGACGCTTTATACCGGCGCCTTCATCGCCGAGATCGTGCGCGCCGGCATCCTGGCCGTCAGCCGCGGCCAGACCGAGGCGGCCTTTGCCCTGGGCCTGCGGCCGCGCCGCACCATGTCGCTGGTGGTGCTGCCGCAGGCGCTGCGGGTGATCGTGCCGCCGCTGATCTCGCAATACCTGAACCTGACCAAGAACAGCTCGCTGGCCATCGCGGTCGGCTACATGGACCTGCGCGGCACGCTGGGCGGCACCACGCTGAACCAGACCGGGCGCGAGATGGAATGCATGGTGCTGATGATGGGCATCTATCTGGCGCTCAGCCTGATCATCTCGGCCGGGATGAATGTCTTCAACGCCCGCGTCAAGCTGAAGGAGCGGTGAGATGAGCGACACGCATTCCGAAACCGTCGCCTATGTCCGCGAGACAATGCTGCCGCCCGAGCCGCCGCCTCTGGCCGAATCCGGCGCGATCAAATGGCTGCGCGAGAACCTGTTCTCGGGGCCGCTGAACATCGCGCTGACCTTTGTCGGGCTGGGCATCGTCTGGCTGGTGGTCAGCACCGTCGGTCCCTGGTTGTCGCATTCGGTCTGGAACGCCGGCAGCATGGCCGAATGCCGCCAGGTCATCGCCGAGACCTGGGGGCAGGGCGCCACCGGCGCCTGTTTCGCCCTGATCAAGCATCGCTGGAACCAGTTCATGTTCGGCTTCTATCCGCAGGCGCTGTACTGGCGTCCGGTGCTGGCTTTCGGTCTGCTGTTCCTGGCGCTGGCGCCGGTGCTGTTTTCCGAAAGCGCCAGGGCGCGGCGCATCGTGCTGGGCCTGTCGATGGTGCTGACCTTCGTCATCGCCATGGTGCTGGGCGCCCCCATGGCGGCGCTGATGGGAATGGCCGTGCTGATGCTGGCCTGGGCCGCGCTGATCGAGACGCGCCCGCAATGGTCGCTGCTGGCCAGCCTGGTCTATCCCTTCATCGCCGTCTGGCTGCTCTGGGGCGGATCGCTGTGGAGCGAGGCGATGGTGCTGGCCGGCTTCGGCCTGGGCTTCGTGGTCTGGCGGCTGCTGGCGGCGCGGTTCGGGTTGCTGGCCTTTGCGCTGGCGGTGGTGGCGGCGGTGGCCTGGTGGCTGCTCTTGGCCGGGCCGCTGGCCTCGATGCTGGCGGGGGTTCTGCCGTTGCGGCTGCGGCCGGTCTCCTCGGACCAGTTCGGCGGCTTCGTGCTGTCGATCACCATCGGCGTCGCCGGCATCGCGCTGTCCTTGCCGCTGGGGGTGATCCTGGCCTTGGCGCGGCGCTCGGACCTGCCGGTGATCAAGCTGTTGGCGGTGATGTTCATCGAGTTCATCCGCGGCGTGCCGCTGATCACGCTCTTGTTCGTGGCCTCGCTGCTGCTGAACTATTTCCTGCCGCCGGGCACGAATTTCGACATCATCCTGCGGGTCATCATCATGGTGACGCTGTTCGCCGCCGCCTATATGGCCGAGGTGATCCGCGGCGGGCTGGCCGCGCTGCCCAAGGGCCAGTACGAGGCAGCCGATGCGCTGGGGCTGGACTACTGGAAGGCGCAGCGGCTGATCGTGCTGCCGCAGGCGCTGAAGATCTCGATCCCCGGCATCGTCTCGACCTTCATCGGCATGTTCAAGGACACCACGCTGGTCGTCTTCGTCGGGCTGTTCGACCCCTTGAAGGCCATGGCCGACACCATCCGCGCAAGCTTTGAATGGAAAGGCGCCTATTGGGAGCCCTATATCTTCGTCGGCGCGATCTTCTTCATCCTCTGCTTCGGCATGTCGCGCTATTCCATGTATCTGGAACGCCGGCTGAAGCGCGACCACCGCTGAGGAGGCGTTCATGACCAGGCAAACCACCGCGATCCCCGCCGCAGGCGACGAGGCCGCCATCGAGATCGTCAAGCTGAACAAATGGTACGGCACCTTCCACGTGCTGCGCGACATCGACCTGGTCGTCAGTCGCGGCGAGCGTATCGTGATCGCCGGGCCTTCGGGTTCGGGCAAATCCACGCTGATCCGCTGCATCAACCGGCTGGAGGAACACCAGGCCGGCAAGATCATCGTCGACGGGACCGAGCTGACCCACGACCTGAAGAACATCGACAAGGTGCGTTCCGAGGTCGGGATGGTGTTTCAGCATTTCAACCTGTTCCCGCATCTGACCATCCTGGAGAACTGCACCCTGGCGCCGATCTGGGTGCGCAAGATCCCCAAGCGCGAGGCCGAGGAGACGGCCATGCATTTCCTGACCAAGGTCAAAATCCCCGAACAGGCGCATAAATATCCCGGCCAGCTGTCGGGCGGCCAGCAACAGCGGGTGGCGATCGCGCGGGCGCTGTGCATGCGGCCGCGGATCATGCTGTTCGACGAGCCGACCTCGGCGCTGGATCCCGAGATGATCAAGGAGGTCTTGGACACGATGATCGAGCTGGCCGAGGACGGCATGACCATGCTCTGCGTCACCCACGAGATGGGCTTTGCCCAGGCGGTGGCGCATCGGGTGATCTTCATGGACCAGGGCCAGATCGTCGAGCAGAACACGCCCAGGGAGTTCTTCAACAATCCCCGCTCGGAGCGCACCAAGCTGTTCCTGTCCCAGATCCTGGGGCACTGAGCGGCGGCACCGCCGCCGCAGGGGGACTTCGCGTCCCCCGTCCGCCGCGGGCGCGGCGGACTCCCCCTGCGGGATATTTCTCCAAGGAAGAATGCGCAGGCGGGGGCCGGTCAGACAGCCGACTTGCGCGACTCCTCGAGATAGATTTCGCGCAGGCGGGTCGCCACCGGGCCGGGGCGGCCGCTGCCCAGCGCCACGCCGTCGACCTCGACCACCGGCATCACGAAGGCCGAGGCCGAGGTGAGGAAGGCCTCGTCCGCGGCCTGCGCCTCGGCGATGGTGAAGGGGCGTTCCTCGATCTGCATCTGCGCCTCGGCGGCATAGCGCAAGAGCGAGGCGCGGGTGATGCCGTGCAGGATGTCGTTGGACAGCGGGCGGGTCACGATCCTGCCGTCCTTGACGATATAGGTGTTGTTCGAGGTGCCTTCGGTCACGAAGCCGTCCTCGGTGAACCAGGCATCGTCGACGCCGCGATGCTTGGCCTCCATCTTGGCCATCGAGGGGTAAAGCAGCTGCACCGTCTTGATGTCGCGCCGGTGCCAGCGCAGGTCGGGGATCGAGATCACCCGGATGCCGGTCTTTGCCTGCGGATTGTCGGCCAGGCCGGGCTTGGACTGGGTGAACATGACCACGGTCTGCGGCGTATCCTCGGGCGGATAGGCGAAGTCGCGGTCGCCGGGATTGCCGCGGGTCACTTGCAGATAGACCATGCCCTCGGTCACGTCGTTCAGCGTCACCAGCTGGCGATGCGCGTGAAGCCATTCGTCGTCGGTCAGCGGATTGCCCATGCCGAGTTCGGCCAGCGAACGGGTCAGCCGCCGCATGTGGCCGGCAAAGTCCAGCAGCCTGCCATCCAGCACGCTGGTCACCTCGTAGACGCCGTCGCCCATCACGAAGCCGCGGTCGAAGATCGACACCTTGGCTTCGGCTTCCGGCAGATAGTCGCCATTCAGATAGACGGTGCGGGTCATGTCGTTTCTCCTGTCCCAGGGCCTGCTAGCGCGGTCCTGCGCCGAAAGCGGCAGGGCGTCAAGATGCGCGGGTTTTCGCAGATGCAAAATCAGCTTGATGCAGTCGCAGCAATTATCTATCAGTTTTGCAGCGCCGCTTGAAACATCCTTACTTGAAAGGCAAGCCATGTCCTTCCGCACGCAACCCGCTGCGCCCGCCCGCCTGAACCGCTGCCAGCTTTTCGGCCCCGGTTCGCGCGAGGCGCTGTTCGAAAAGATGGCCGGTTCGGCCGCCGATGTCATCAACCTGGACCTGGAGGATTCGGTCGCGCCCGACGACAAGGCGCAGGCACGCAGGAACGTGATCCAGGCCATCGGCGACATCGACTGGGGAAGCAAGACCCTGTCGGTCCGCATCAACGGGCTGGACACGCCCTGGTGGTACCGCGACGTGGTGGACCTGCTGGAACAGGCCGGCGAGCGGCTGGACCTGATCATGATCCCCAAGGTCGGCAATGCCGCCGACATTTATGCCGTGGACGCGCTGGTCACCGCCATCGAGGCGGCCAAGGGCCGGCAAAAGCGCATCGGGCTGGAGGTCATCATCGAATCCGCTGCCGGCATCGCCCATGTCGAGGAGATCGCGGCATCCTCGCCCCGCCTGCAGGCGATGAGCCTGGGCGCGGCGGATTTCGCCGCCAGCATGGGCATGGCCACCACCGGCATCGGCGGCACCCAGGAAAACTACTACATGCTGCACGAGGGGGCGAAATACTGGTCCGACCCCTGGCATTGGGCGCAGACCGCCATCGTCGCCGCCTGCCGCACCCATGGCGTGCTGCCGGTGGACGGCCCCTTCGGCGATTTCAGCGATGACGAGGGCTTCCGGGCGCAGGCCCGCCGCTCGGCCACGCTGGGCATGGTCGGGAAATGGGCGATCCATCCCAAGCAGGTGGCGCTGGCCAACGAGGTGTTCTCGCCCAGCGAAAAGGCGGTGACCGAGGCGCGCGAGATCCTGGCCGCGATGGAGGAGGCCAAGCGGACCGGCGCCGGCGCGACGGTATACAAGGGTAGACTGGTTGACATCGCGTCCATCCGTCAGGCACAAGTGATCGTGCGTCAGGCAGAATTGATCGACGCCTGATCGGCAAGGGATACCTGGGCGGCTACGCGGGGAGGCTGGCCGCCATGACAGGGGAGGAGCAACAGGCCCTGCGGCTGCGCGGGGCCTGTTGTCATTCGGGCCGCTCGCCTGATCCTTCGCGGATTGTCATGGAAATCCAATGTCGTCGTCACTGCGTTCCGCGCGGGTTGGCCGGGGTTCAGGCTTGGGCGCCATCCCTGGCCGGGCGCGGTTGCCACGGGATCGGGCGTGCGGTTGTGCCGGGCCGGGTCGGGGGCAGGTCGGGAAGCGGTGATTCGGGCCTGGTCGGAAGGCTGCCGCCCACCAGGGACAGAAGGCGGGCTTACCTGTGGAAGCCGGGCGATTCCCGCGGCCGGCGGCGGGGCCTTTGCCGGGAGCAAGCCCGCAGCAGCTACGGAGCCGGCGGCGCAAGCGCAAGGCCGTCGACCGGAACGTGAGCCTGCCACGCGGCCGGAATGCGCGGCGTCGCGGCCAGCAGGCTTTGCGTATAGGGATGCTGCGGCTGCCCGAGCACCTGGTGGGTCGGGCCGGCCTCGACGATGCGGCCCTTTTCCATCACCAGCACCCGGTCGGTGATCCGGCGCACCACCGACAGGTCGTGGCTGATGAACAGGTAGGACAGGCCGTGGCTGACCCGCAGCCGCGCCAGCAGGTCCAGCACCTGCGCCCGCACCCGCACGTCCAGCGCGCTGACCGCCTCGTCCAGCACGATCAGCCGCGGCCTGATGATCAATGCGCGGGCGATGGCGATGCGCTGGCGCTGGCCGCCGGAAAATTCGTGGATATGCCGGCGCATGGCGTCTCCGGCGATGCCGACCTCGTAAAGCGCCTCGGCCACCTGTTCGCGCCAGTCGCGGGGCAGGCCGGTCAGGTGAAAGGGCTCGGCCACCAGCTGCTCGACCCGCCAGCGCGGATCGAAGCTGCCGAAGGGATCCTGGAACACCGCCTGCATCCGGGCGCGCAGCTCCGGGGCCATGGCGCGGCCGGTGCGGATTTCCTGCCCGTCCAGCAGGATGCGGCCGCCCTGCAGCGGGTCGAGCCCCAGGATGGCCCGCGTCAGCGTGGATTTCCCGCAGCCGGATTCGCCGACCAGCCCGACCGATTCCCCGGCGTCGATGCGGAAACTGACCCCGTCCACCGCCCGCAGGGTTTCGCGCGGCGCGGCCAGGCCGCGGCGGGGCAGGGGATATGCGCGCGCCGCCCCCTCGACCTGCAAGAGCGGCCGCGGCTGCGCCGTGGGCAGCACCAGACGCGGCTGATGGGTCGAGGCGGCGAACAGCGCGCGGGTATAGGGGTGGGCCTGCTCGCGAAACACCGTCTCGGTCGGGCCTTCCTCGACGATCCGGCCCTGCTGCATGACCGTCACGCGGTCGGCGATGCCCGCGACCACCGCAAGGTCGTGGGTGATCAGCAGCAGCGCCATCCCCTCGTCCCGGACCAGCCCCTTGAGCAGGTCGAGGATGCGGGCCTGCGTGGTCACGTCCAGCGCCGTCGTCGGCTCGTCGGCGATCAGCAGGTCGGGGCGCAGCGCGATGGCCAGCGCGATGGCGACGCGCTGGCGCTGGCCGCCCGACAGCTCGTGCGGGTAAAGCGTCAGCGGAAAGCGCGGCGCGGCCAGGCCGACGCGGTCCAGCCGGTCGCGGGCACGCTCCTGCGCCGTCTTGCGGTCCAGGCCCTGGTGGATGCGCAGCACCTCGGCCACCTGGTCGCCGATGGTCATCAGCGGGTTCAGCGCCGTCATCGGCTCCTGGAAGATCATGCCGATGCGCTTGCCGCGGATGCGGCACAGCTCGCGCTCGGGCAGGTCCAGCAGGTTGCGGCCGTCCAGATCCACCCGGCCCTCGGCCCGCATGCCCTCGGGCAGCAGGCCCATGATCGCCAGCGCCGCCATGGACTTGCCCGAGCCGCTTTCGCCGACCAGCCCGGTGATCCGGCCGGGCGGCAGTTGCAGGTCGAGGCCGCGCAGGATCTCATGCGCACCGATCTCGACCGAAAGGCGGCTGGTCTGGATCATGGCGACCTGCGCAATCTGGGGTCCAGCGCGTCGCGCAAGCCGTCGCCCAAGAGGTTCAGCCCCAGCACGGTGACGACGATGGCAAGGCCGGGGATGATGGCGACATGCGGGGCCAGCGCCACCATGGTCTGCGCCTCGGCCAGCATCCGGCCCCAGCTGGGCGTGGGTGGCTGCGCGCCAAGGCCGACATAGGAAAGGCCCGCCTCGGCCAGGATGCCCAGGCTGAACTGGATGGTGCCCTGCACGATCAGCAGGTTGGCGATATTGGGCAGGATGTGCTGGACGCTGATCCGGCTTGCGCCCTTGCCCGCGACCTGCGCGGCGCGGATATAGTCCAGCGTCCAGATCGGCAGCGCCGCGCCGCGGGTGACGCGGGCAAAGACCGGGATGTTGAAGATGCCGATGGCGATGATCGCGTTCAGCGCCGAAGGCCCCAGCGCCGCGGTGATCAGGATGGCGATGACCAGGCTCGGGAAGGCAAAGACCAGGTCGTTGCCGCGCATGACCGCCTCGTCGATCCAGCCGCCGCTGCGTGCCGCGGCCAGCAGACCCAGCGGCACGCCCAGGCCCATGCCGATCCCTACCGCCACCAGCGCCACCGCGATCGAGGTGCGCGCGCCGACCATGATCATCGACAGCATGTCGCGGCCGAAATGGTCGGTGCCCAGCCAATGCTGGCCCGAGGGCGGCAGCAGCTTCTGCGCGATGGCAAGCTGCGTCACGTCCGCCGGCGTCCAGAGGAACGAGACCAGCGCCGCGACCAGCGCCAGCCCGGAAAGCAGCGCGCCCAGGATCAGCGACCACCTCATCGCCGCAGCCTCGGGTCGACCAGCGCATAGGACAGGTCCACCAGGAAGGTGACCAGGATCACCGCCGCGACCAGCACCAGCACCGCGCCCTGCACCACGATCAGGTCGCGCTGGGTGATGGCCTGGAAGATCAGCCGGCCAAGGCCCGGCAGGTAGAACACGTTCTCGATGATGATCGCGCCTGCCAGCAGAAAGGAAAACTGCATGCCCAGGATGGTCAGCACCGGGATCAGCGCATTGCGCAGCGCATGGCGCGACAATGCCTGCCCGGCGCTCAGCCCCTTGGCGCGGGCGGTGCGGATGTAGTCCTGGCCCAGGGTTTCCACCAGGGCCGAGCGCAGCACGCGCGCCAGGATCGCCGCTTGCGGCAGGGCCAGCGCGATGGCGGGCAGCAGCAGCGATTTCAGCGCCGCGGCGGGATGGTCCCAGCCGGGAAAGCCGCCGGCGGGCAGCCATCGCAGCCTGACCGCGAACAGCAGCACCAGCAGCATGGCGAACCAGAAATTCGGCAGCGCGATGCCGACCTGCGTCGCCGCCATGACCGCCGTGTCGCCCGCCCGGCCGCGCCTTGCTGCGGCGAACATGCCGATGGGCAGGGCGATCAGCGCCGCCAGCGCCAGCGCCAGCAGCGCCAGCGGCAGCGAGACCTGCATCCGGTCGAGGATCATCCCCGCCACCGGCGTCTTGTAGGTGAAGCTGTGGCCCAGATCGCCCGTCAGCACCCCGCCCAGCCAGTGCAGGTAGCGCAGCGGCAAGGGCAGATCCAGGCCCATCTGCTGGCGCAGCGCCGCCACCGTCTCGGGCTGGGCGCCGGTGCCCAGCATGAAGCTGGCCGGATCGCCCGGCACCAGCTCGACCACCGAAAAGATCAGCGCCGAGGCCACGAGCAGGCTCAGGCCAAGCGAGATCAGGCGGCGGGTCACATAGCGCAACATGGGGAAACGCTAGTGCGGCGCCGGGGCGCGGTAAAGCGGCCTTTGCGCTCAGGGCACCTCCAGCTTGCCGATCAGCGGCACGTCGTCGTCCAGGCTGACGGTGTGGCGCTCGATCATGCGGTGGACGACGGGCGGCTCCTTGCCGCGATGCAGCTTGTGCAGATCCTCGTAGGTCTGGAAATCGGCCTTGGTGCGGCGCAGGTTGTGGCGCACGTATTCGTCCCAGGTGGCGATGTGATAGCTTTCGGTCCAGCGCTCGGGGTGTTCCAGGTCGCGCAGGAGCGCCCAGTTGCGCGCGCCGTCGCGGCGGCGGATGTTGCGGCGCAAGGCCATCAGCCGCAGGAACTCGGGCACGTCGAGCTGGTCGATCTCGTAGTCGATCATCACCATGATCGGGCCCGAGCGGCCGCGCAGGTCCAGCGCCAGTTCCGGTTCGCGAAAGCGGTTCACCGGGTCCAGGTCCAGCGTGCCGAATTCCGGGATGCGCAGCCAATGGCCCAGCACCGCACCCAGGAACAGCGGCGCCGAGGCGGCGGTCAGCGCCGTCTCCACGTCGTAATTGTTGGCAACCGAGCCCCAGGTCCACGCCCCCGCCGCCATGCCGCCGAAGACCGCGGTCTGGTAAAGCGCCAGCGCGCGGGCCACCACCCAGCGCGGCGTCGAAAGCTGTACGGTGACGTTGAACAGCGACAGCGCCAGCACCCAGCTGGCCCCGGCGGGCAGCATGGCCAGCGCGTGCAGCCAGGTGCTTTCGGTCAGCGCCAGCAGCAGCGCCGAGGCGCCGAAGGCGGCAAAGGCGACGCGGACCACGTTCTCGTTATCCAGCCGCTCGCGCACATGCGGGTTGATCAGCGCCCCGGCGATGGCGCCCAGGCCGAAGCAACCCAAGAGCAGGCCGAACAGCAGCGAGCCGCCCGCGGGGTTCTGCTTGGCCACCAGCGGCAACAGCGCCATGACCACGATGGCCGAAAAGCCGAACAGCGCCCCGCGCGACAGCACCCGCATCAGGTTCGGCGACAGCGCCACATAGCGCAGCCCCGCGCCCACGGCGGCGACGAAGGGCTCGGGCGTGGTGATGCGCGGCGGCGTCACCGGATGCCAGCGCATCAGCGCGCCGAGCAGCGGGATATAGCTTGCCGCATTAACCGCGAAGGCCGCCGCCGCGCCGAAGGCGGCGGTGATGATCCCGCCCACCGCCGGCCCGACCGAGCGCATCAGGTTGAAGCCGACCGAGTTCAGCGACACCGCCGCCGGCAGGTCGTCGCGCGGCACCAGATCCTGCATGCTGGCCTGCCAGGGCGGGTTGTAGATCGCCTGCCCGACCCCGATCAGGAAGGTCAGCGACAAGAGCAGCAGCGGCGTCATCCAGCCCTGCCAGGTCAGCACCGCCAGCAGCACCGAGACCGAGGCCATGAAGACCTGCGCCCCCAGAAGCAGCGTGCGGCGGTCGAAAATGTCGGCCAGCGCCCCCGAAAGCAGCGCAAACAGCATGATCGGCAGCGTATTCGATGCTTGCACCAGCGCGATCAGCGTCGCCGAATCGGTCAGCTGCGTCATCATCCAGGCCGCGCCCACCGCCTGCACCAGCCCGCCGAAGTTCGAGATCAGCGTCGCCGACCACAGCAGCCGGAAATCGCGGTGACGGAACGGGGCAAAGGGGCTTTTGCGGGCTGTTGCTGGCATGATCCGGAAAACCTGGGGCAATGCGGCAAGCTTAGGCAGAGCCCCGCCGGGCCGCAATCCGGCCGGCCGATTCTTGCCGCACCGCTCTGTTATTTCGCCAAACCGCTATATATTCGAATAATCTTCGACAAAATTACATAAACATGAAGAATATATGGCGTGATTGGCCGATTTTTCGCCGGAATCGGGATTTCATTTCTGCACCGGCTGCTATCCTTGCCCTCAACTCGGATTTGGGGGGTGCGCGACGATGAAGATCATTATTCTTGGAGCCGGTGTCCTGGGCGTCACCTCGGCCTGGTATCTGGCGAAGGCCGGGCACGAGGTCACGGTGATCGACCGGCAGGACGGCCCGGCGCTGGAAACCAGCTTTGCCAATGCCGGCGAGATCTCGCCCGGCTATTCCTCGCCCTGGGCGGCGCCGGGCGTGCCGCTGAAGGCGCTGAAATGGATGTTCCAGCGCCATGCGCCGCTGGTGGTCCAGCCCCGGCTGGACTGGCAGCGTGTCTCCTGGATGGCGCGGATGCTGGCGAACTGCACCTCCTCCGCCTATGCCGTCAACAAGAGCCGCATGGTCCGGCTGGCCGAATACAGCCGCGACTGCCTGGGCGAGCTGCGCGCCGAAACCGGCATCCGCTATGACGAGCGCACGCAGGGCACCCTGCAGGTGTTCCGCAAGCAGCAGCAGCTGGACGCCGCCGGCAAGGACATCGAGGTGCTGCGCGCCGATGGCGTGCCCTTCGAGGTTCTGGACCGCGACGGCTGCGTCGCCGCCGAGCCGGGGCTGGCCGGTTCGGCCGAGCGGATCGTCGGCGGGCTGCGCCTGCCGGGCGACGAGACCGGCGATTGCTTCCTTTTCACCAACCGCCTAGCCGAGATGGCGGCGGCGGCGGGCGTCACCTTCCGCTGGGGCGTCGGCATCGAGGCGCTGGAGGCCGAGGGCGGCCGCATCAGCGCCGTGCGCACCGACCAGGGCCGGCTGACCGCGGATCGCTATGTGCTGGCGCTGGGCTCCTATTCGCCGCGCATGGTGCGGCATCTGGGGCTGAAGCTGCCGGTCTATCCGCTCAAGGGCTATTCGCTGACCATCGACATCCAGGACGAAAGCCGCGCCCCGGTCTCGACGGTGATGGACGAGACCTACAAGGTCGCGATCACCCGCCTGGGCGAGCGCATCCGCGTCGGCGGCCTGGCCGAGATCGCCGGCTACGACCTGAGCCTGAACCCGCGGCGCAAGGAAACGCTGGCGAAATCGGTGGGCGAGCTGTTCGGCGGTGCGGGCGATGCGGACAAGGCGCTGTTCTGGACCGGGCTGCGCCCGATGACGCCTGACGGCACGCCCATCGTCGGCGCGACGCCGATCCCGAACCTTTACCTGAACACCGGACATGGCACGCTGGGCTGGACCATGTCGGCGGGCTCGGGGCGGCTGCTGGCCGACCTGATCTCGGGGCGCAAGCCCGACATCGCGGCCGAGGATCTGGGCTATGCCCGCTATCTGCGCGGGGCCAAAACCGCCGGCCGCCCGGCGCTGCAACCCGCCCGCGCCTGACCGCCGCAGGCATGGAAAAAGGGGGCCTTGCCAGGGCCCCCTTTCTTGCCCTCCGGTGCAGCGTCAGGCCCGCTTGACGAGCCGCAGCACCACCAGCAGGATCACCGCGCCCAGGGTGGCGAAGATGATCGTGCCGAGGATCGGGGCCGAGGCGCTCATGCCCAGGCCGAGCATCGGGAACAGCCAGCCGGCGATCACGGCGCCCAGGATGCCGATGACGATGTTCATCAGCAGCCCCTCGCCGTGGCCCTTGACGATCAGCCCGGCCAGCCAGCCGGCGATCGCGCCGATGATGAGGGTGATAAGCAAGGCGGTCAGGGTCATGAAAGCTTCCTTTCCTTGCGGGTTTGCGGCGCTTGGCCGATCCGTCAAGCCAACGCCCCCGGCCCCGCTGCGGTTCCGAAACCTGCGGATTCGGCCCTGCAAGCGCGGAAAACCGCGCGTTTGGGCAACAGTTCGGTAACGATTGCGCATATCCGCCGGGTCCAAGGCTTGACGGCGCAGAACCGGAAGGGCTGATAGGGGGTTGCAACTCTTGCCCGCCCTCTGCTCGGGTCGGGCGCGTCATCCGACGCAATCTCACAGCTGCCACGGCCGCGTCCCCGGGCGCGGTGCGCTACGAAGGGAAAAACGATGCGCCTTGCTCCGCTTTTGCTGGTGGTGGGCCTTGGCCTTGCCGCCTGTGCGCCTGCCGCCGAAACCCCGGCCGAACCGCCGCCCGATCACGGCGTCTATGGCGCACGGACCGATACCGGCCCCAACGGCGAACCGATCGAGATCAACGCCGTCCGCCCCGCCTATCTGACCGAGCGCAACCGCCGCCAGCGCGTGCCCTATAACGGCCCCGAGGCCGCCGGCACCATCGTCGTCGATCCCTATGCGCGCTTCCTTTATCATGTGCTGGGCAATGGCGAGGCCATGCGCTATGGCGTCGCGGTCGGCCAGGCGGGCAAGAATTTCCAGGGCAGCGCGACCATCGGCCGCAAGCATGCCTGGCCCAGCTGGACCCCCACCGCCAACATGGTCCGCACCCAGCCCGAGCTTTACGGCCCGCTCCGGCACGGGCTGGCCGGCGGGGTGGACAACCCGCTGGGCTCGCGCGCGCTCTATCTCTACAAGGGCGGCCGCGACACCATGTATCGCATCCATGGCACGATGGACCCGTCCTCGATCGGCAAGGCCACTTCGGCCGGCTGCATCCGCCTGTTCAACCAGGACATCATGGACCTGTTCAACGAGATCCCCCGCGGCACCGCGGTCAAGGTCCGCACCCGCGCCGAAAGTCTGGCGCTGGAAGGGCCGCTGGTCGAGCTGCCCAACGGCTACCTGGCCCCGGCAGGCGAGGTGCAGACCGCCGAGGTCCGGGCCGCGCAATAACAGCCGCGTTTGCCGGTCCCGATCCCTGTCCCGCCCCGGCCCGTCCAAGGCCGGGGCATTCTTTTTCTGGCCAGGACCAGCCCGACGTGGCAGATTCCGCCCTGATCCGCCCCGCCTGAAAGGAGAGAGCCCATGGCCAGGCCCGCCGATCCGACCGCCTCCGCCTCGCGCGACCTGGATGCGATTGCCGAGCAGACCCAGACCGCGGCGCTGCGCCTGCTGGACCTGTCCGCGCTGGCCGCCTTGCAGCGCGACTTGCGCGCCATGAAGGCAAGCGAACAGGACGAGGCGGTGCGAAAGGCGCTGGCCCAGGCCATGCGCCGTGCCGCCGCCGAAAAGCGCCGCCGCGCCGAACAGGCCGGGCCGGCCGCGGATGTGACTGCCGAGCCTGCCGCCCCGGAGCCTGCCTCTACGGCGCCGTCCAAGCCCCCGCGCCCGGTGCGGCCGCTGCCCGACAAGGCTGAGAGGAAGCGCATCAAGGAGGCCGAGAGGGCCGAACGAAAGCGGGTGAAGGAGGCCGAGAAGGCCGAGCGCAAGGCCGCGAAACAGGCGGCCAAGGCGGCCGAGAAAGAGGCCGCCCGCGCCGCGCGCAAATCGGCCAAGGCCGCCGAAGCCGACCGGGCGGGAAAGGCCGCCGGTCAGGGCGGCAAGGGCAAGGGCGGCAAGGCCGGAAAAGCCCGGTGAGATTGCAGGCGCGGTTTCCAAGCCGCGCCTTGCCTGCTATTGGAGATCCGACCATTCCATCCGGGTTCACCATGCGCCCTCCGGTTCTGGCCCTTGTCGCCGCCGTATCCGCCGCTTGCCTTGCCGTGCCGGCTTCCGTCCGGGCGGCAGAGGACGCGTTCCACGGTCCGCCGCCGCCCGCGGACCGGATGCGCTGCACGGATGACGGGGCATTTTGCATTTCCGTTGCCAGCTATGTGCCCGATGTCTGCTCTGCCATCGAGCGGACGGCGGGGAAGAACGGGCTCGACCCGCATTTCTTCGCCCGGCTCCTGTGGAAGGAAAGCCTGTTCGAGCCGGGCGCGATCAGCCCGGTCGGCGCTATGGGCATCGCGCAATTCATGCCCGGCACCGCCGAGATGGTCGGGCTGGACGATCCCTTCAACCCGGCCAAGGCCATCGAGGCCTCGGCGCGCTACCTGGCGGCGCTGACTGCGAGCTTCGGCAATGTCGGCCTGGCCGCGGTGGCCTATAACGGCGGCGAGAACCGCGCCGCGCGCTTCGTCTCCCAGGGCGGCGGCCTGCCCTGGGAGACGCAGGATTATGTCCAGGCGATCACCGGCCAGACCGCCTGGATCTGGCGCGACGATCCGCCCCAGCGGCTGGACGTGCGACTGGACAAGGAGCGGCCCTTTCGCGAGGCCTGCATCGATCTGGCCAGCGCGCGCAAGCTGCGCGAGTTCCAGACCCCCGACCATCCCTGGCCCTGGGGCGTCATCGTCGCCACCCATCCCAGCCAGGCGGGGGCCAGCGCGCAGGTCGCGCGGCTGAACCGGCAGCTGCGGCCGATCCTGGGCGGCAAGCGCGTGAGCTATGTGCACCGCAAGATCTCGGGCGGGCCGAGAAAGCTTTTCACCGCGCAGATCGGCTATTCCTCGAAGTCCGAGGCGTATGCCTTTTGCAACCGCTTGCGCGGCCTGGGCGGGCGCTGCCTGGTGCTGAAGAACTGAAACGCCGCACGGGCGGCGGCGTTTCATGGGTATTTGGGGAACGAAGAAGGCGGGCGCGCAGGGAAGGGGCGGCTATTCCTTCCAATGCACCCGGGTCAGGTCGTTCGCCGGCATGGGGGTATTTTCCCAGAGCCCCTCGATTTCCGCCTTGGCGACGCCGGTCTTGGCCATCTGGAACAGGAAGGCGTTGGCATAGTCGTCGGCCAGGATCTCCTGCGCCCGTTTCAGCAGCGCCGAGCGTTCGGCCGGGTCGGTGGCGGCGTCGAGTTTCGCCATCGTCTCGTCGAAGGCGGGGTTATGGTAGTTGAAGTAATAGTCCTTGCGGGCGTAGATGCCGATGTCCATGGGCTCGACATGGCTGATGGCGGTCAGGTCGTAATCGGCGTTCTTGAACACCTGTTCCAGCCATTGCGCCCATTCCATGTTGGTGATCTGCGTCTGGATGCCTATGGCGCGCAGCTTGGCCGCGATGATCTCGCCGCCGCGGCGGGCATAGGGCGTCGGCGGCAGGGCGAGGCGCAGGGTCAGGCCCTCGCCCCCCGCCTCGGCCAGCAGGTTCTTTGCCAGTTCGGGATCGTGTTGCGATTTCCCGGTCAGGTCGACGTAATCGGGATGGTGGGGGGCGAAATGCGTGCCGATCGGCGTGCCATAGCCGAACATGGCGCCGTCGATGATTTCCTGGCGGTCGATGGCATGGGCGATGGCCTTGCGCACCTTGATGTCGGCCAGCGCCGGGTGCTTGTGGTTCATGGCCAGGATCGTTTCGCCCTCGGTGGTGCCGACCAGCACCTTGAAGCGCGGATCGGCCTGCAGCTGCGCCAGGGTTTCCGGGGCGGGATAGATCGGGAAGGCGTCGATATCGCCCGCCATCATCGCCGCGAAGGCGGCGCTGGGATCGGCGATGAAGCGGAAGGTGGCGGTCTTCAGCGCCGGCTTCTCGCCCCAGTAGCCGTCGAAGGCGTCGAGCCGGATATGGTCGCCCTGTCGCCATTCCCCGAACCTGAACGGGCCGGTGCCGACGGGTTTCGTGGCGATGTCGCCGATGCTGGTAGGGTCCACCATCACCGCGTCGCCCCAGGCCATCTTGAAGGGAAAGCCGCCGTCCGGGGCCTTGAGCGTGACGCGGACGGTCAGCGGGTCCAGCGCCTCGACGGTCTCGATGCCCGCGAACAAGGCCTTCTGGGCATTGGTGCTGTCGGGCGCGCGGGCGCGGTCGAGCGAGAAGACCACGTCCTGCGCATCGAAAACGCTGCCGTCGTGGAAGGTCACGCCGGGGCGCAGGTGGAAGGTATAGGTCTGGCCGTCGGCGCTGTCCCAGCTTTCGGCCAGGCCGGGCTTGACGCTGCCGTCGGGCGCGACGCGGGTCAGGCCCTCGAAGACATTGGCATAGACCACCTCGTCGATGGCGGCGGCGGCGCCCCCGGTCGGGTCCAGGTTCGGCGGCTCCAGCACCATGGCCAGCGTGATCCGATCCTGGGCCGCCAGCGCCGGCGTGGCCAGAACAGCCGCCGCGGCGGCGGCCTGCATGAGTTTCGCGAACATCCCTGTCCCCCTTTGGGCTGATCCCTGGGCGCAGCTTCCCGGCAAAACGCCCGGCGATCAAGCCCGCCGCTCGGTCAATTGCTGGGCGAGCCCCGCGAACATCAGCCAGAGCGAACTGAGCAGCAGCCCCCAGCGGGCAAAGCTTTCGGGGTGGAAATCCACCAGCACCGCCCAGACCGAGAATCCCACCCAGGCCGCGGTCACGGGCAGCGAGACCAGCCGCCAGCGTTCGGTCCTGACCGGGTGGATGAACTTGAGATTGGTGAACATGGCGATGGCCAGCGCCACCACCACGGCCAGCGTCAGCCAGAAATCCGGCTTGATGGCGAACAGCACCAGCACCACCATGTTCCAGCAGGCCGGGAAGCCGGCAAAGGAATTGTCGCGGGTCTTCATCCGGGTGTCGGCGAAATAGATCACGCTGCCATAGGTGATGGCGATGATCGCGATCCAGCCGGTCCAGCCGGGCAAGAGCCCCGACATGAACAGCGCATAGGCGGGGATGAAGACATAGGTCAGGTAGTCGATGATCAGGTCCATCAACACGCCGTCATAGGTCGGCCAGTTGGTCTTGACGTGATAGCGCCGCGCCAGGGGGCCGTCGACGCCGTCCACGATCAGCGCGACGACCAGCCAGAAGAACATCTGCGACCACTCGCCCCGGACGGCGGCCAGCAGGGCAAGCATGGACAGGACCGCTCCGGTCGCGGTCAGCAGGTGGACGGCAAGGGCTTTGAGGCGTGGATTCATCCCCTGCTTCTGTCACCGAACGGTCATGACCGCAAGTTCGCGCCGGGTTGCGCCCCGCGCTTTGCCGTGGGGTGATGCGGCGATCTCGGCCGACCTATCCGGCAAACTCCTCGGCCGCGTAGCCTTGCAGGTAAAGCAGCGCGGTCAGGTCGCCGTGGTTGATTCGCAAGCCGACCTGGGCCGCGACCACCGGCTTGGCATGCAGCGCCACGCCCATGCCGGCCAGCTTGAGCATGTCGAGGTCATTGGCGCCGTCGCCCACCGCCAGCACCTCGGCGGGGGTCAGGCCGCGGGCGGCGGTGATGTCGCGCAGCGCCTCGACCTTGGCCTCGCGGCCCAGGATCGGCAGGGCGACATGGCCGGTCAGCACGCCTTCCTCGGCCAGCAGCGTGTTGGCGCGATGTTCGTCGAAGCCGAGGGCGCGGGCGACCGGGCCGGTGAAATCGGTGAACCCGCCCGAGACCAGCGCGGCATAGGCGCCCTGCGCATGCATGGTCGCCACCAGCTGCCGGCCGCCGGGGGCCAGCGTGATGCGATTGTCCAGAACCTCGGCGATGGCCGATTCGCGCAGGCCGGCCAGCAGGCCGACGCGGGCCAGCAGGGCCTCGTGGAAGTTCAGCTCTCCGTTCATGGCGCGGGCGGTGATCTCGGCCACGCGCTCGCCCACGCCGGCGACATCCGCCAGCTCGTCGATGCATTCCTGCTGGATCATGGTCGAATCCATGTCGGCAAGCAGCACCGCCTTGCGGCGGCCGCGGGTGGGCTGGATCGCCAGGTCGAAGCCCTCGGCCTGGAGCCGCTCCCAGATTTGCCAGAAATCCGCCGGCTCGGCGGCGAGGGGAAATTCGGCGGCGATGCCCGGGGCCAGCCAGATGACATGCCCGCCATCCCAGGCGCCGCGGAGCTCGTCGACCAGCGCGGCGGGCAGGTCCGCGCGGCTGGGCGCGGCAAGGATGGTGACGGTGAACATGCTGGCCCCCTTGGCGGTTGTTTCCGCAGCACTAGCCAAAGCGGTGCGGGGGATCAATCAGTCGGTTTCATGCCGAAAAACTGTCGCATGCGGGGCTTGCAGTTTTTTCTTGCGGGAATCCTTCGGCGGCGCTAAGCCCATCCGCGGGACACGCCGCCCCAACGCGGCGCTTATAGCTGGAAGGCTAACATCATGGGCAAGACTGCTCCGGCCGCGCGGCCGGCCAATCCGCGCTTTTCCTCGGGCCCCTGCGCCAAGATCCCCCATTTCTCGCTGGACATGCTTGCCGACGCGCCGCTGGGCCGTTCGCATCGTGCCGCCGTGGGCAAGGCCAAGCTGGCCGAGGCCATCGACCTGACCCGCGAGGTGCTGGGCGTGCCGGCGGATTACCGCATCGGCATCGTTCCTGCCTCGGACACCGGCGCCGTCGAGATGGCGCTGTGGTCGCTGCTGGGCGCGCGCAAGGTCGAGATGCTGGCCTGGGAAAGCTTCGGCGAGGGCTGGGTCACCGATGTCGTCAAGCAACTCAAGCTGGATGCGGTGGTCCGCAAGGCCGATTACGGCAAGATCGTGGACTTCGCCGAGGTCGATTTCGACAATGACGTGGTCTTTACCTGGAACGGCACCACCTCGGGCGTGCGGGTGCCGAACGGCGATGCGATCCCCGCGGACCGCGCCGGGCTGACCATCTGCGACGCCACCTCGGCCGCCTTCGCGATGGACCTGCCTTTCGACAAGCTGGATGTGGTGACCTTCAGCTGGCAGAAGGTGCTGGGCGGCGAGGGCGCGCATGGCGTGCTGATCCTGAGCCCGCGCGCCGTCGAGCGGCTGGAAAGCCATACCCCCGCCTGGCCGCTGCCGAAGATCTTCCGCATGACCAAGGGCGGCAAGCTGATCGAGGGCATCTTCAAGGGCGAGACCATCAACACGCCCTCGATGCTTTGCGTCGAGGATTACCTGGTGGCGCTGAAATGGGCGCAATCCATCGGCGGCCGCAAGGCGCTGGTCGCCCGCGCCGAGGCCAATGCCAAGGCCGTGCGCGACTTCATTGCCGGCAAGGATTGGATCGCCGACCTGGCCGAGGATCCGGCCACGGCCTCGACCACCTCGGTCTGCCTGAAATTCACCGATCCGCGCATCAAGGACGGCGCCGCCTTCGCCAAGGCCGTCGCCAAGCGGCTGGAGAAGGAAGGCGTGGCGCTGGATGCCGGCGCCTATCGCGACGCGCCCCCCGGCCTGCGGATCTGGTGCGGTTCGACCGTCGAGACCGGTGATGTCGCGGCGCTGATGCCCTGGATCGAATATGCCTTCGAGGCCGAGATCGAGGCGCAGGCCGTCGAGGCTTGATCTGCCGGACCGGGGCTTTGCCCCGGACCCCGGGATATTTTGACAAGAAAGAAGCCGAGTTGCAGCGCGTGCGGTGCGCTACCGGCCCCTGCATATCCAGAGGATAGAGAAATGCCCAAGGTTCTTGTTTCGGACAAGCTGTCGGAAACCGCCGTCCAGATCTTTCGCGACCGCGGCGTCGAGGTGGATTACCTGCCGGATGTCGGCAAGGACAAGGAAAAGCTCGCGGAGATCATCGGTCAGTATGACGGGCTCGCGATCCGCTCGGCCACCAAGGTGACGGCGAAGCTCTTGGAGAGCGCCACCAAGCTGAAGGTGATCGGCCGCGCCGGGATCGGGGTCGACAATGTCGATATTCCGGCGGCCTCGAAGAAGGGCGTGATCGTGATGAACACGCCCTTCGGGAACTCGGTCACGACGGCCGAGCATGCCATCGCGCTGATGTTCGCCGTGGCGCGGCAATTGCCCGAGGCCAGCGTCTCGACCCATGAGGGCAAGTGGGAGAAGAACCGCTTCATGGGGGTCGAGGTCTTCAACAAGGTGCTGGGCGTCATCGGGGCGGGCAATATCGGCTCGATCGTCATCGACCGGGCGCTGGGGCTGAAGATGAAGGTGCTGGCCTATGACCCCTTCCTGTCCGAGGAGCGGGCCAAGGAACTGGGCGTGAAGAAGGTCGAGCTGGACGAGTTGCTGGCAAAGGCCGATTTCATCACCCTGCATGTGCCGCTGACCGAGAAGACCAGGAACATCCTGTCGCGCGAGAACCTGGAAAAGACCAAGCAGGGTGTGCGCATCGTCAATGCCGCCCGCGGCGGGTTGATCGACGAGGCGGCGCTGGCCGAGCTGCTGAAATCGGGCCATGTCGCCGGCGCGGCGCTGGACGTCTTCGCCACCGAGCCCGCGACCGAGAGCCCGCTGTTCGGCCTGCCCAATGTGGTGGTGACGCCGCATCTGGGCGCCTCGACCACCGAGGCGCAGGAGAATGTCGCCCTGCAGGTGGCCGAGCAGATGTCGGATTACCTGCTGACCGGCGCGGTGCAGAATGCGCTGAACATGCCCTCGGTCACCGCCGAGGAGGCGGCGGTGATGGGGCCCTGGCTGAAGCTGGCCGGGCATCTGGGCGCCTTCATCGGCCAGATGACCGACGAGCCGATCCAGGCGATCAACGTGCTTTACGACGGCGTCGCCTCCGAGATGAACCTCAAGGCGCTGAACGCCGCGGTGATCGCCGGGGTGATGCAGGCGACGAACCCGGACGTGAACATGGTCTCGGCCCCGGTCATGGCGGCCGAGCGCGGCGTGCAGGTGGCGACCACGACGCAGGGCAAGTCGGGCGTCTTCGACGGCTATATCAAGGCCACCGTGGTCACCGACACCCGCGAGCGGTCCATCGCCGGCACCGTGTTCAGCGACGGCAAGCCGCGCTTCATCCAGATCCGCGGCATCAATGTCGATGCCGAGATCGGCGAGCACATGCTTTATACCCGCAACCGCGACGTGCCGGGCGTCATCGGCGCGCTGGGCATGACGCTGGGCGATCTGGGCGTGAACATCGCGAACTTCACCCTTGGCCGCACCAAGACCGGGGACGATGCCATCGCCATCCTCTATCTCGATGAGCCGCTGAAGCCCGAGGCGCTGGAGGCCCTGCGCGCCACCGGCAAGTTCCTGCAGGTGCGACCGCTGCAATTCGAGGTTTGAACCTGGCAAGCCCCCGGATTAGGTTCCGGGGGTTTCCATTTGCGGGGGCGGCATGCGGACCTATGCCATCGGTGACATTCACGGCCACCTGGAACTGCTGCGCGCCGCGCATGAGCTGATCGCGCGCGACGACGCGGCACATGGCGGCGGCGGCAGGCTGGTCCATGTCGGCGACCTGCAGGACCGCGGCCCGGATTCGCGCGGCGTGGTCGATTACCTGATGCGCGGCCAGGCCGAAGGGTTGCCCTGGATCGTGCTCAAGGGCAATCACGACCGCTTCCTGCCGCGCTTTGCCTGGCAGCCGGAATGGATCGACCCCGGCCTGGCCTCGGGGCGGCACTGGCTGGAGCATCCCTCGCTGGGCGCAGCCGAGACGCTGGCCTCCTATGGCGTCGAGATCCGCGACCATGCCCGCACCCATGCCGATGTGCTGCGCGCCGTGCCCGAGGCGCATCTGCGCTGGCTGGCGGCGCTGCCGCTGTGGCACCTGACCCCGCGGGCGCTTTTCGTCCATGCCGGCATCCGCCCCGGCGTCGACCTGGCCCGGCAGACCGAGCATGACCTGGTCTGGATCCGCAAGGGCTTTCTGGACGATGCCAGCAATCACGGCCTGCTGGTGGTACATGGCCACAGCCCGGTCAAGCGGGTGACGCATTTCGGCAACCGCCTGGCCATCGACACCGGCGCGGCCTATGGCGGGCCGCTGAGCGTGGTGGTCTTCGACGAAACCGGGCTGCATCTGCTGACCGATTCCGGGCGCGAGCCGATTCCCGCCCCCTGAGCCTGGCCCCTGAGCCCGGCCCTGTGGCAGGCCTGCCATTGCGCCGGCGGGAAATGTCTCAAATCCCCGGCATCCATTGACCGCCTGGCGGGAGGGGCCAAATATCAGCCTATGCGCCATGCGTGGCGCGTCAGGAGGTGCGGCGCCGTGCAGTCCCTTTCCGTCATGTTCCAGCTGGCCGGCGCCGTGGCGCTGCTGCTTTTCGGGCTTGGCCTGGTCCGCGACGGGATGGTGCGCGCCTTTGGCGTCCGGCTCAAGATGGCGCTGGGGCGGGGCACGCGCACCGGGTTGCGGGCCTTTGTCTCCGGGCTGGTGGCGACACTGGGCTTGCAAAGCTCGACCGCGACGGCGCTGATGACGGCCTCATTCGTGGATCGCGGCATGATCCGGCCGCGCATGGCCCAGATCGTGCTGCTGGGCGCCAACCTGGGCACGGCGCTGACCGCCTGGATCGTCGCCTCGGGGATCGAGGCGCTGGTGCCGGTGCTGCTGCTGGCCGGCTATGCCATGCGCGGCCAGTCCCGGCGCGGCTGGTCGGGCGGCGGGCTGGCGCTGATCGGCATCGCGCTGATGCTGCTGTCGTTGGGCCTGCTGGGCCATGCGACCGAGCCCCTGCGCGAATCCGCGGCCATGGCAGCCTTTCTGGCCATGCTGGGCAATGCCTGGCCGGTGGCGCTGGCCATCGCGGCGGGGCTGGCGGTGATCTGCTCGTCTTCGCTGGCGGTGGTGATGCTGGTCCTGTCGCTGGCCATGGATCCGGCCCTGACCGTGGTACTGGTGCTGGGCGCCAATCTGGGCGGGGCGATCCCGCCGGTGCTGGCCACGGCCGGACAGGGCATCGCGGCCCGCCGCGTCGCCCTGGGCAACCTGGTCGTGCGCGCCGTCGGCTGCCTTGTCGCGCTGCCCCTGGCGGGCCAAGCGGCGCAGGTGCTGACCGCCGTACCTCTGCCGGAAACCGGGCTGGCGGTCGAGGCGCATCTGGCCTTCAACCTGGCGCTCGCCGCGGCGATCTGGCCTTTTTCGGCGCTGGTCACGCGGCTGACCGGGCTGATCCTGCGTGAAGACGAGACCCCGCCGCCGATCGAGGCGCAGCTGCTGGACGGGCAGGCGCTGGACACCCCGGCCGTGGCTCTGGCTCGCGCCAGCCGGGCGGCGCTGGCCATCGGCGACGTGGTCGAACGGATGCTGCAACAGGCCCGCACCGCCTTTGCCCGTGGCGACGATGCGCCCCTGGCCGAGGTTTCGGTGCTGGAGGAGCGGGTGGACCGCATGCAGCAGGAGGTGAAAAGCTTTCTCTCCCGCCTGGGCCGCGAGGCGGGCGAGGATGAACGGCGCCAGGCCATCACCATCCTGGATTATGTCATCAACCTGGAACATGTCGGCGACATCATCGACAAGGGGCTCGGCCCCGAGATCCGCAAGAAGGCGGCGCTGGCCCTGCGCTTTTCCGACGAGGGCTATCGCGAACTGGACGGGCTGTTCCTGATGACCATAGAGAACCTGCGGCTGGCCCAGACCGTCTTCATGACCCGCGACCGCGACCTGGCGCGGCAGCTGATGGAGGAGAAGGTCGAGATCCGGCGGCTGGAGCGCATGTCCGCGCAGCGCCACCTGATGCGGCTGCGCGAGGGGCGGGCGGACAGCCAGCAGACCTCATCGCTGCACCTGGACATCCTGCGCGACCTGAAGCGGGTGAACGCGCATATCGTCTCGGTCGCGCATCCGATCCTGGACGAGGCCGACCTGCTGATCGAAAGCCGGCTCAAGCGGGGCTGAAGGCCGGATCGGGCGGCGCCATCGCGGTGACGCCGCCGGACCAATCGCGGGCCGCGGTCCTGGCGGAATCCGCCAAGCAATCCGGGGGCCCGGATCGGGTGCATGGCCCGCCGGGCCGGGCGGCGATCATGCATCGCTCCGGCGCGGAAACCATTTCTCCGGCCGGGCGGGCGCAGCGGCGCAAGGCATAGCCCTGGCCCCGGCGTGGCGGGTCTCCAGCGATCCATACGGCCGGCCGGCACCGGTGACGTGCAGCATTCTTCGCCCCGCCCCGCCCCGCCTCGCCGGGTCCGGGGCAGCGGCGCAAGGCCTGGCCGACCCTCGCGCCGCCGTTTCCGGGGGCGGATGCCGTTGGCCTGCCCCCGGCATGGTCCGGCCGCGGCGGCAAGCGGCAGGGCGATCTTGCCGCCAGCGGCGCCTCGGCCGCTTCCACGCCTGGTCGCCGCCCGCCGCAGCCTCGGCTTTCCGCACCCTGCGGGGCTTTGGCGCGCGATGCAGCCGCAAGCTCTTGCAGCGGCTCGGCGGGCTTGCCATGTTCTGTCCGGTTGCGCTGCCCGGAGGACGAGATGAGGACATGGATTGCCGCCCTGGCGCTGATGGCTGCGCCCGTTTCGGCCGAGGTGGTGGGCAAGGTCGGCGTGGACTGGGTCGGCAACGACATCATCATCGAGGCCATCCCCGATCCTCAGGTGCAGGGCGTGACCTGCCACCTGGCCTATTTCGACCGCTCGGTGATCGACCGGCTGAGCCAGGGCAACTGGTTCGAGGATCCGTCGAACTCGGCCATCGAATGCAGCCGGACCGGCCCGGTCACGATCGGCGACATCCGCCGCGGGCCGAAGGGCGAGGACGTGTTCAGCGCCTCGCGCTCGCTGATCTTCAAGTCGCTGCGGATCAAGCGGATCTATGACGAGGAAAACCAGGTGCTGGTCTATCTTGCCCATGCCGACCAGGTGAAGGAAGGCTCGGCCAAGATGTCGATCTCGACCGTGGCGCTGGAGCCGGGCGAGGCATTGCCGGCCCATTGAAGCTGCCGCCTGCCGCGGGGCCGGCGCGGTATCCGCGGAGGCTGTGCGGAAACTCGGAATCCATGAATGTGTCAAGAATGCTTTCCCTCGGGGGGCGCCCGGCGCATCCCCGAGGGGAACGTTTTCACGTCAACCATACCGTAGTAGAATATTGTCCCGAGGCGCTTACCGCCCAACCGAGTTTTCACACAGCCTCCGCGGCAGGCGGCCAGGCGCGCGGGGGGCGTGCGCTCCCGGATCGGCCGCCCCGTTCGTCCGCGCCAAAGATCAGGGTCGCTTTTGCGGAACGCCTGCCGGCTTGGCCGTTCGGATGCCTGGATCGGGCCGGCTGGCTGCGGGCGCGGATGGGCGCTGCCGCGCATGCCCCGGCCCTGGGGCGTCGCGACCCCGGAGCCGCTGCGGACCATGTCCCGGTTTCCGCGCAAGCTTCCGGCCGCCTTGCGGTTTGCGGCCCCACAGGTGGACAGCGCCGTGCGGTGGTTGTAAGAGCCGCGCCAAACAGGAACGGTGAGATGCGGATTCCGTCCAAGAGCGCGAAATACAATCTGGGCCAGGTGGTGCGCCATCGCGAACATCCGTTCCGCGGCGTGGTGTTCGACGTGGACCCGGAATTTTCCAATACCGAGGAATGGTACGAATCCATCCCCGAGGATTCGCGGCCGTCGCGCAACCAGCCCTTTTATCACCTCTATGCCGAAACCGAGGCGACCTATTACGTTGCCTATGTCTCCGAGCAGAACCTGGTCCCGGATCATTCGGGCGAGCCTCTGGAACATCCCGAGGTGACGGAGATGTTCGGCGAGTTTCAGGACGGCCGCTATCCGCTGCAATTCGGGCTGAACTGATTCAGGCCCCCCCGGCGGCAGGAGCGACTTGCGCCGGCGGCTCGGCCACCGGGACGACGAAGGCCAGGAAATTCCGCCGCCCCTCGCGGAAATAGCACAGCGAGGCGGTCAGTTCCTGGATCAGGAACCAGCCGAAGCCGCCCTCGGGCAGCAGCAGGATCGCCTCGGCATCCTGGGGTGCCGGGCCGGTCCAGGGCAGGTCGTGCATGTCGAGGCACGAGGCCGGCAGCGGCCGGCCGTCATCCGTCACCGCGCAGGCGATGCCGCCGACATGGCGCGCGACGCAAAGATGGATCAGCGGCGCATGCGGCCGGCCGCCCAGCCGCACCGCCTCGTATCGGGTGCCGTGTTCGCAGATATTGTTCAGCACCTCGGCCAGCGCCAGCTCCAGCTTGGCGATCACCTCGTCCCCGGCGCTGCCGTCGAATCTTTCGCGCAGAAACAGCAGCGCGGCGCGCACGGTTGCCGGATCGGCGCGAAAGATGCGGTGGAGCATCGGCCGGCGGGGTGGCGGGGGCTGGCGAAGCCGCTTTCCGGCCGGTTCGGGAGACAGGTTCATCTTTCGGGGCCTTCGGGGCGCGCGGCGGGAATGTCTGCGGTCCTGCGGATGGTCAGCACCGTGTCCATCCGCGTCAGGTGAAACACCCGCTCGACATTCGGCGTCAGCCTGGTCAGCGTCAGCTTTCGCCCCGCGGGCATGGCCTTGTAGATGGCGATCACCGCGCCAAGTCCGGAACTGTCCATGAATTCGACCCCGCCCAGGTCCAGCGTCACCTGCGCGCCGCCGCCGGCGATCATGCCGCGCACCCGGTCCTTGAAGGCGGTGGCAATGGTGGCGTCGAGGCGTTTTTCATCGACGCGAATCGTTAGCCCGTCCGGCTGGGGCAGCAATGTCAGTTGCATTCTCGGTTCCGCTGTTTTCCGTGTGCTTGCCCCTGTTCTAGACCGGCAATCGTTACCGGCAGGTAAGCGTCTCACGGATTTCCGTGCAGGAAGATGCGAAAATAGCGCGAAATTTCATAAACCTTGCAGCGGACGCCGGACCAGCCCGAAAACCCGAGGAAGCGGGCTGGTCTCGCCGGTCCAGCCTCTACCGCTGCGCGAAGCCTAGGCCTCGCCTTCCAGCATCCCGTGCAGTTCATAGATCAGGTCCAGCGCCTCGCGGGCGCTGATCGTGTCGGGATTGAGGCTGCGCAGGCGCTCCTCCACCGCCGAGGGCCTGGCCTTGGCCGCCGGCGCGGGCGCCGGGGCGGCGCGGAACAGTGGCAGGTCGTCGAGCAGCGCGGCGGGCTTGCCCGTTCCCTGCCGCTCGCCGCTTTCCAACTGGTGCAGGATGTCGCGGGCGCGTTCCACCACCGCGGGCGGCAGCCCCGCCAGCCGCGCCACCTGCACGCCATAGGAGCGGTCGGCGGCGCCCTTCCTGACCTCGTGCAGGAAGATCACCTCGCCTTCCCATTCGCGCACCGCGACGGTGGCGTTCTCCAAGCCGGGCAGGCGGGCCGAGAGGCTGGTCATCTCGTGGTAATGGGTGGCAAACAGCGCCCGGCAGCGGTTCGTGGCATGCAGGTGCTCCATCACCGCCCAGGCGATCGAAAGCCCGTCCCAGGTCGCGGTGCCGCGCCCGATCTCGTCCAGGATCACCAGCGCATGATCGTCGGCCTGGTTCAGGATCGCCGCCGTTTCGACCATCTCGACCATGAAGGTCGAGCGGCCGCGCGCCAGGTCGTCCGCCGCGCCGACCCGGCTGAAGAGCTGGCTGACCAGGCCGATATGGGCACGGCGGGCGGGCACGAAGCCACCCGCCTGCGCCAGGATGGCGATCAGCGCGTTCTGGCGCAGGAAGGTTGACTTGCCGGCCATGTTCGGGCCGGTCAACAGCCAGATCGCCGGGGTCTCACCCTCGGTCAGGGCGCAGTCGTTGGCGACGAAAGCCTCGCCCTTGCGCTTGAGCGCGCGTTCCACCACCGGATGCCGGCCGCCCTCGATCACGAAGGCGCGGCTGGCATCGACCTCGGGGCGCACCCAGCCCTCGCCCGAGGCGAGATCGGCCAAAGCGGCGGTCAGGTCGATCTCGGCCAGCGCGCGGGCTGCCTGCCCGATGGGGCCGGCCCGGTCCAGGACGGCGCGGGCCAGGCGGGCGAAGATCTCGCGCTCGATCTCCAGCGCCCGGTCGCGGGCGTTGAGGATGCGGGTTTCCAGCTCGGACAGTTCGACCGTGGTGAAGCGGATCTGGTTCGCCGTGGTCTGGCGGTGGATGAAACGCTCGTTCAGCGGCGGGGCCAGCATCCGCTCGGCATGGGTCGAAGTGGTCTCGATAAAGTAGCCCAGCACGTTGTTATGCTTGATCTTGAGGCTCTGGACGCCGGTCTCGGCGATGTAATCGGCCTGCATCCGGGCGATGACGCCGCGGCCTTCGTCGCGCAACCGGCGGGTCTCGTCCAGATCCTCGTCATGGCCCGGCGCGACGAAGCCGCCGTCGCGGGCCAGCAAGGGGGGCTCGGCCACCAGTGCGTCGTCGAGCAGGTCGATCAGGGCGTCATGGCCGGTCAGGTCGCGCGCCGCCTCGGCCAGCACGGTGATTTCGTCGCAGCCCAGCATGGCGGCGATGGCCGCGCCCTGTGTCAGCCCGGCGCGGATCGCGGCTAGGTCGCGCGGCCCGCCGCGCTCCAGCGCCAGCCGCGACAGGGCGCGGTCCATGTCGGGCGCGCGCGACAGCGCCTCGCGCAGGTCGGCGGTCAGGCGCGGGTCGTCCACCAGATATGCGACGGCGGCCTGGCGGGCGTGGATTTCGTCCAGGTCGCGCGACGGCGCGCTGATGCGGCGCTCCAGCAGGCGCGCGCCGCCCGCCGTTACCGTGCGGTCGATGGCGGCCAGCAGCGAGCCCTCGCGCCCGCCCGACAGCGCCTGCGTCAGTTCCAGGTTGCGCCGGGTGGCGGCGTCGATCTGCATGGCGCCGCCAGGCGCCTCGCGCACCGGCGGGCGGATCAGCGGCATCCGGCCCTTTTGCGTCAGCTCCAGGTAATCGGCGATGGCGCCCATGGCGGCCAGTTCCGCGCGGGAGAAGCTGCCGAACCCGTCCAGCGTCTCGACTTGGAACAGCGCGCAAAGCCGGCGCGTGGCGGCGCTGCTGTCGAAGCTGCCGGCGGGCAGTTCGGTCAGCGCCGCACCGGCCTCGGCGGCGATCTCGTCGAGGTTCGAGCCCTCGGCGGCCAGCAATTCGCGCGGGGCGTGGCGGGCGAGTTCGGGGGCCAGCCGTGCCGGCGGACATGGCACGACGCGGAAGGCGCCGGTCGAGATGTCCACCCAGGCCAGCGCCGAATCCTCGCGCACGGTGGCGAAGCTCGCCAGGAAATTGTGCCGCCGCGCCTCCAAGAGCGATTCCTCGGTCAGCGTGCCGGGCGTCACCAGCCGCACCACGTCGCGGGCCACGACCGATTTCGAGCCGCGCTTCCTGGCCTCGGCCGGATCTTCCATCTGCTCGGCGATGGCGACGCGGAAACCCTTGCGGATCAGCGTCAGCAGGTAGGACTCAGCCGCATGGACCGGCACGCCGCACATCGGGATCGGTTCGCCCAGATGCGTGCCGCGCTTGGTCAGCGCGATGTCCAGCGCCGCGGCGGCGGCCACCGCGTCCTCGAAGAACATCTCGTAGAAATCGCCCATGCGATAGAACAGCAGCGCGCCGGGATTGGCCTCGCGGATCGCAAGATACTGCGCCATCATCGGGGTGGGTTGATCGCTCATGTCCAGCCTTGTCGCCTGCGGTCCCGTTCTTCTAGGGGATGCGCGGGCCGATGCAAACAGGATGCAGGCAGGTTGCCGAGGGAGCGCAAGAATCCCGGTGACAGCGGTCCCGTGTTGCGGCATCGTCTGCCGGGAATGCATTCGTGAGGCCGGGCGATGAAATCGTTGATTCTGGGCGCAATCATGCTGCCGTTCGCGGGCGTGGCCGTCGCAGCCTGCCCGGATGTCTCGTTGATGCAGAACGCCGCGCGCGGCTGGATCGCCGGCCAGCGCCTGCCCGACCCGCTGGTGCGCACGCTCGAGGACGGGGCCTGCGCCTATGCCACCTTCCGCAGCGTGCTGGAGGCGGAACTGGGCGCGCCGGTGGGGGTGAAGGTCGGCTTCACCTCGCGCCAGGTGCAGGAACGCTTCGGCGTGACCGAGCCGGTGGCCGGCGCGCTGTTCGCGCCGATGCTGCTGCCGGACGGGGCGCGGCTCAGCCTTGCGGGCAGCCGCGAGCCGTTCTTCGAGGCCGATCTGGTCGTGACCGTGGGCAGTTCCGCGATCATGCAGGCCCGCACCCGCGAAGAGGTGGCGGCGGCGCTGAAGGACGTGCGGCCTTTCATCGAACTGCCCGACCTGGCGCTGCAAAAGGACGTGGTGCCGACCGGACCCCTGATGGTGGCCTATGGCGTGACGCCCTGGCGCGGCGTGCTGGGCCGCGGCATCCCGATTTCCGAATTGCGCGATCCGGTCGCCGATCTGGCGGCGCTGACGGTGAACCTGAAGCTTGACGGCAAGAGCATCGGCACCGGCTCGGGCGAGATGCTGCTGGGCCATCCGCTCGACGTGGTGCTGTGGCTGGTCCAGCAGGGCCGTTACGAGCTGAAGCCGGGCTCGGTGATCTCGCTGGGCTCGCTGGGCGCGCTGCATCCGGCGCAGCCGGGCCACCGGGTCGAGGCCGAATACCGCATCGGCGGCAGGGCCATGAAGGTGGGCCTGGTGCTGGTGCCCTGAGCGGTCGGGGCCGGTCGCGGTTCCCTTGGGTCAACCGCGATAAAAACCTTTGCCAACAGGGGTGTTCCGTCGCAAGACTGTCACGGGGGGCCGCTAGGTGGCATCCAGCCGCCGATGGGGCGTGTTCTGGAACGGAGTTGACCGATGACCATTCAATCGACCGCGGCGGGACTGGCCGCGCTGAGCCTGTTGGCAGGTTCGGGGGCGGCCATGGCGCAGGATCTGGCGGCGCTGGAAGAGGCCGCCAAGGCCGAGGGCATGCTGACCACCATCGCGCTGCCGCATGACTGGTGCAACTATGGCGGCGTGATCGAGGGCTTCAAGGCGAAATACCCCGAGATCCGGGTCAACGAGCTGAACCCCGACGCGGGCTCGGCCGACGAGCTGGAGGCGATCCGCGCCAACAAGGACAACAAGGGGCCGCAGGCGCCCGACGTGATCGACGTGGGCCTGTCCTTCGGCCCGCAGGCCAAGGCCGAGGGGCTGATCCAGCCCTACAAGGTCGCCACCTGGGACACGATCCCGGACGATGCCAAGGATGCCGAGGGCTATTGGTATGGCGATTATTACGGCGTGATGGCCTTTGGCGTGAACAGCGACCTGATCGACGAGGTGCCGAAAAGCTGGAAGGATCTGGCCAAGCCGGAATACGCGAATGCCTTCGCGCTGGCGGGCGATCCGCGCGCCTCGGCCCAGGCGATCATCTCGGTCATGGCGGCGGGCATCGCCAATGGCGGCGAGCCGGGCGAGGCATCCGGCCAGAAGGGCATGGAACTGATGGCCGAGGTGCACAAGGCCGGCAATTTCGTGCCCGTCATCGGCAAGTCGGCGACCATCGCGCAGGGCGCGACGCCCATCGTCACCGCCTGGGACTACAACCTGCTGTCCTGGCGCGACAGCCTGAACGGCAACCCGCCGGTCGAGGTCATCATCCCCGAGGACGGCGTGGTCGCCGGCGTCTATGTCCAGGCGATCTCGGCCTATGCGCCGCATCCGAACGCGGCCAAGCTGTGGATGGAATACCTGTATTCGGACGAGGGCCAGCTGGGCTGGCTGAAAGGTTATTGCCACCCGATCCGCTTCAACGACCTGGTCCAGAACGGCAAGGTGCCGCAGGAGCTGCTGGACGCGCTGCCCCCGGCCGAAGCCTATGAGAAAGCGATCTTCCCGACGCTGGAGCAACAGGAGGCCAACAAGAAGGTCGTGACCGAGGGCTGGGACAGCGTCGTCGGCGCGGCGGTTCAGGAATAAGGCGCGGCGGCCCCGCCCGCACCGGCGGGGCCGTCCAGAACGGGCGAGGCGGAATGAGACAGATCGGCTGGAACTGGCTGGGCGTCCTGCCCTTTTTCGCCTTTGCGCTGCTGTTTCTGGTGCTGCCGACGATGAACATCGTCATCGGCGCCTTTCAGAACCCGCAGGGCGAGTTCACGCTGGCCAACCTGGCTGGGCTCGCCTCGCCGCGGATCGTGTCGAGCTTTGCCATCTCGATCAAGATCTCGCTGGCCTCGGCGCTTTTGGGCTGCCTGATCGGCTTTGCCATGGCAGCGGCGGTGGTCATGGGCGGCGTGCCGCGCTGGATCAAGGGGCCGCTGATGACCTTTTCCGGCGTCGCCTCGAACTTCGCCGGCGTGCCGCTGGCCTTTGCCTTCATCGCCACGCTGGGGCGGGTGGGGCTGGTCACGATGCTGCTGCGGCAATGGTTCGGCATCAACATCTATGCCATGGGCTTCAACCTGCTCAGCTTCTGGGGCCTGACGCTGACCTACCTTTTCTTCCAGATCCCGTTGATGATCCTGATCATCACCCCGGCGCTGGAGGGCTTGAGGCGCGAATGGCGCGAGGCGGCCGAGGTGCTGGGCGCCTCGACCGGGCAATATTGGCGCATGGTGGCGCTGCCGATCCTGTTCCCCTCGCTTCTGGGCACTTTCGCGCTGCTGTTCGCCAACAGTTTCGGGGCGGTGGCGACGGCCTATGCGCTGACCGGCTCGTCGCTGTCCATCGTGCCGATCATGCTGTTCGCGCAGATCCGCGGCGACGTGCTGCAAGACCCGCATCTGGGCTATGCCATGGCCTTCGGCATGATCGTCGTCACCGGGCTTGCGAACCTGGCCTATGTCGTGATGCGCACCCGCGCCGAAAGGTGGATGCGATGAAACGGGTCTGGTCCTGGGCGGCGCTGGTGGTCGGCGGGCTGTATTTCCTGCTGCCGCTGATCGGCACCATCGAGTTCTCGCTGCGGATGCGGCGCGGGGAATATTCGCTGGACGCCTATCGCTCGGTGCTGTCGGACCCGAATTTCCGCGCCACCTTCAGCTATTCGGTGGCCATGGCGCTGCTGACCATCCTGCTGGGGGTGCTGATCGTGGTGCCGACCGCCTATTGGGTGCGGCTGCGCCTGCCGCGCCTGCGCCCGGTGATCGAGTTCATCACCCTGCTGCCGCTGGTCATCCCGGCCATCGTCGTGGTCTTCGGCTATATCCGGCTTTACAACACCAGCTCGATCCTGCCGCTGACCGGCACGGCGTCGGGCACCAACCTGCTGCTGCTCTGCGGCTATGCCACGCTGGCGCTGCCCTATATGTATCGCGCCGTCGATACCGGGCTGTCCACGCTGGACGTGCGCTCGCTGACCGAGGCCGCGCAATCGCTGGGCGCCGGCTGGGTGCGGATCATCGGCCGGCTGATCCTGCCCAACGTGCTGGGCGCGGTGATGTCGGGCGCCTTTTTGTCCTTCGCCATCGTCATCGGCGAATTCACCATGGCGGCGCTGCTGAACCGCCCGGCCTTCGGCCCCTACATGCAGCTTTTGGGCGCCAACCGCGCCTATGAGCCGGCGGCGCTGGCGGTGATCGCCTTTGCCGTGACCTGGGGTTGCATGGGGGTGATGCAGCTGATCTCCCGCCTGTTCGGCACACGGATTCAACCGACATGAGCTTCCTGACCCTCGACCATCTGCAGAAATCCTTCGGACCGACCCGCGTCGTGCATGACTTCGACCTCGGCGTCGAAAAGGGCGAGTTCGTGTCCTTCCTCGGCCCCTCGGGCTGCGGCAAGACCACGGTGCTGCGCATGGTCGCGGGGTTCGAGACGCCAACGGCGGGCCGGGTGGTGATCGACGGGCGGGACGTGACGCGCCTGCGCCCGAACCAGCGCCAGATCGGCATGGTGTTCCAGTCCTATGCGCTGTTTCCGAACCTGACCGTGGCCGAGAACGTGGGCTTCGGCCTGCGCACCGCCGGCGTGGCGCGCGCCGAACGCGCCGGGCGCGTGGCCGAGATGCTGGCGCTGATCGGCCTGCCCGACCTGGGCGGTCGCTATCCCTGGCAGCTTTCGGGCGGCCAGCAGCAGCGGGTGGCGCTGGCCCGCGCGCTGGCGCCGCGCCCGCGCGTCCTGCTGCTGGACGAGCCCTTGTCGGCGCTGGACGCCAAGATCCGCGTATCCTTGCGCAACCAGATCCGCGAGATCCAGCAGCAATTGGCCATCACCACCATCTTCGTCACCCATGACCAGGAGGAGGCGCTGTCGATTTCCGACCGCATCGTGGTCATGCACAAGGGCGTGGCCGACCAGACCGGCACGCCGGCGCAGATCTACAACCAGCCCGCCACCGATTTCGTCGCCGGCTTCGTCGGCACGCTGAACCGCTTTCCGGCCGAGGTGCTGGACCCCGCCCGCGGCCTCGTCCGCGTCGAGGGGGCCGAGATCGCGCTGGACCGTTCCTTGCCCGCCGGCCCCATCACCCTGGCGGCGCGGCCCGAAAGCCTGCGCATCGCCCCCGAGGGCATCCCGGCCGAGATCGCCGGCGTCGAATTCCTGGGCTCGGTCCAGCGGCTGCGGGCACGGGTGGCGGGACGCGAGGTGGTGCTGGACCGATTCAACGAACCGGGGTCCGAACTGCCCCGGCCGGGCGCGCGGGTGTGCCTGGCGGCATCGCAGGCCGGATGGCTGGTTCTGCCGGGCTGAGGGGCGGGGCCTATTTCCGGTTTTTGCCGCGCATGGCCAGCGCCCGGCGCAGGTGGCCGGGCAGGATGGCGAAGCCCCTGGCATAGCGCAGGAACAGCCGGCGCGGATTGGACAGCATCCGCCACAGCCATTCCAGCTTGATCCGGCGCACCCATCGCGGCGCTCGGCGCTGGTGGCCCGACAGGAAGTCGAGCCCGGCCCCGATCGAGGCGAAGCCCACATCGCCAAGCGCGTCGCGGGCGCGGATGGCGAATATCTCTTGCCGCGGGGCGCCGAGCGCCAGGAAGCACAGCCGCGCGCCCGAGGCGCGGATGCGGGCGATGATCCCGGCCGCTTCCTCGCCCATCGGGTCGAAGGGAAAGCCCGGCGCATGGGTCAGCGCCACGCGCAGCCCCGGCACCGCCGCCTGCATGCTGCGCGCGGCCAGCGCCAGCGATTCGTCGCTGCTGCCGATCAGCGCCACCGGCAGGCCGGCCCGCGCCGCCTCGGCGGCCAAGGGCAGCACCAGGTCCGAGCCGGGCGCCAGCGCCACCGGCCGCCCGGCGATGCGCGACAGCCAGACGATGGGGTTGCCGTCGGCGCAGACCAGATCATGCGCGCCATAGGCGCGGCGAAAGCGGATGTCCTCGCCCAGCCTTTGCAGGTGATCGACGTTGATCGTGGCGATGGCGAAGCCGCGCCCCTCGGCCAGCCGCCGCCGCACCTCGGCCAGCAGTGCGGAAGAATCCCGGCAATTGACGCGGACGGCATTGCCGTCGGGAAAGCTGAAATGCATGATAAGCCCTCGGGTCCGGCCGGAATCGACGGCAGGATGTGTTGGCGGCGAGGGGATTGCAACGTCCTTCGCAGAGCCGGTCGACAAGGCGCGGGACGGGAGTCGGGCCATGCCCATATTCGCCTTCATGGTGCTGGTGACCTGGCCGGTGGTGGTGGCGGTGCTGTTTCAGCGCATGGAACGGGCGCAGGCGGTGATCTGGTCGATCTTTGCCGGCTACCTGCTGCTGCCGCAGCTGATCGAGATCGACCTGCCCGCCTTTCCCGGCCTGAACAAGCACATGGTCCCGGCGCTGGCCGCCGCCGTCATGGTCTATTTCGTCACCAAGGAGCGCGCCCGGAGCGAGCCCCTGCCGCCGCCCATGGGGGCTTGGGTCGTGCTGCTCCTGGCGATGAACTTCGCCTCGCCGATCCTGACGGCGTTGACCAATCCCGACCCGCTGATCGACGGCGTGACCTATCGGCCGGCCATGTCGATCAGCCAGGGCGTGGCCGACCTGATCGTGCAGACGCTGCTGCTGCTGCCCTTCTTTCTGGGCTACAAGCTGCTCTGGAATGCCAGGGGCGCCCAGCTCTGGGCGCGCAGCCTGCTGCTGGGCGTCCTGTGCTATACTGTGCCCATGCTGATCGAACTGCGGATGAGCCCGCAGATCAACGTCTGGGTCTATGGCTTTTTCCAGCACGATTTCGTCCAGACCATCCGCTATGGCGGCTACCGCCCCATCGTCTTCCTGGAACATCCGCTATGGGTGGCGCTGATGACGATGACCGCCTTCCTGGCCGCCATCGCCTTTGCCCGCAACGAACCGACGCGGCGCAACATCCTGATCGCGGTCTACCTGGCCTGCATCGTCTTCCTGTGCAAATCGGCAGGCGCGCTGGTGCAGTCGCTGATGGCGGCGCCGCTGGTGGCTCTGGCGCGGCCGCGCATGATGGTGCTGGCGGCGGCGCTGGTGGCCACCGCCGCCGTCTCCTATCCGACGCTGCGCACCACCCCCTGGATGCCGCTGCAGGGTATCGTCAACCTGGCCATGTCCATCTCGCCCGAGCGGGGGCGCTCGCTCGAGTTCCGGCTGATGAACGAGGAGGAACTGCTGGAGCGCGCGATGGAGCGGCCGGCTTTCGGCTGGGGCGGCTGGGGGCGGTCGCTGTTCTATGACCCCTATAACGGCCGGCTGACCTCGGTGCCGGACGGGCAATGGGTGATCCTGATCGGCGCGCGGGGCATCTTCGGCTACCTGGCGCAGCTTCTGCTGCTGCTGACGCCGATCCTGGCGTTGCTGCGGGCGATGCCGGGCGGCCGGCATCCGCCCCGCAAGGCCGAGATGGTGGTGCTGGGCGCGATCTCGCTGATGCTGGCGATGAACATGCTGGACCTGATTCCCAATGCGACCATGACGCCGCTGACCTGGCTGACCGCAGGGGCGCTGCTGGGCAATGCACGCCGGCTGCGGCAGGGGGTCTCCGATCCGGCCGATCTGCCGGCGGCCCAGCGGATTCTGCCTAAAAAGGCAGGCCTGCGGACGGTTTTATAGGTTGGTCCGAAGCGCCGGATTCGCTATGCCGGATACGCGCGCCAGTTGTTAAGTCATTGCTGCCCGCCGGGGCATTCCACGAGTTCAATGAGGCACCGCATGGTCTTTGACAAACCCGCCGTCGAAGACGGTGATATCGCTATCATCGGCATGGCCGCCCAGTTGCCGGGCGCCGCGGGGGTCGCCGAATACTGGGACAACCTGTGCCGCGGGGTCGAGTCGATCCGGCGCATCCCCGAGGCCGAGCTGATCGCGCGGGGCGAGTCGCGGGCGCGGCTGTCGGATCCGAACTATGTGCCTTCGGCCGGCATCCTCGGGCAGTTCGACGAATTCGATGCCGAGTTCTTCGGGCTTTCGCCCAAGGAAGCGGCGATCATGGACCCGCAGCACCGCAAGTTCCTGGAAACCTGCTGGCACGCGCTGGAGGATGCCGCCCACCCGCCCGAGCGTTTCGCCGGCAATATCGGCGTCTGGGCCGGTTGCGGCATGGGCAGCTATTACTATTGGAACGTCTGCTCGAACCGCGACCTGGTCGATGGCGTGGGCCATTTCCTGCTGCGCCATACCGGCAACGACAAGGATTTCCTGTCCACCCGCGTCAGCCATGTCTTCGACCTCAAGGGGCCCAGCATCAGCGTGCAGACCGCCTGTTCCAGCTCGCTGGTGGCGATCCACATGGCCTGCCAGTCGCTCAACTCGGGCGAATGCGACATGGCGCTGGCCGGCGGCGTGACCATCGAGCTGCCGCATGGCCTCGGCTATCTCTACAAGGAGAACGAGATCCTGTCGCCCGACGGCCATTGCCATGCCTTCGACCATCGCGCGCAGGGCACCGTCTTCGGCAGCGGCGCGGCGGTGGTGGCGCTGCGCCGGCTGCGTGATGCGCTGGCCGACGGCGATCACATCTGGGCGGTCATCAAGGGCTCGGCCATCAACAACGACGGCGCCGCCAAGGCGGGCTATCTGGCCCCCAGCGTCGAGGGCCAGGCGCAGGCGGTGGCCGAGGCGCTGGTCATGGCCGGGGTTTCCTCGGACAGCATCGGCTATGTCGAATGCCACGGCACCGGCACGGCGCTGGGCGACCCGATCGAGGTGGCGGCGCTGAACCAGGCCTATGCGCGGGTCTCGGACGGCACGCGGCAGGGGCCGTGCCGCATCGGCTCGGTCAAGACCAATATCGGCCATCTGGATACGGCGGCGGGCAGCGCGGGCCTCATCAAGTCGGCGCTGGCGGTGCATCACGGCAAGATCCCGGCCAGCCTGAACTACGAGGCGCCCAACCCCGCCATCGACTTTGAGGGCGGACCGTTCCAGGTCAACGACCGGCTCAGCGACTGGCCGGTGCCGGGACCGCGCCGGGCCGGGGTGAACTCGCTGGGCGTCGGCGGCACCAATGCGCATGTGATCGTGCAGGAACCGCCGCTGGCCGAGGCTTCGGACGAATCCGACTGGCCCTTCCACATCATCGCCGTCTCGGGCCGCAGCAAGGCGGCGCTGGATGCCAATTCGGCCGCGCTGGCGGGCTGGCTGCAGGCCAATCCGGGCGTGGACATGGCCGACCTGTGCTTTACCCTGACGCAGGGCCGGCGGCAGTTCGACCGCCGGCGCGTGCTGGTCGCGCATGATGCGGCCGAGGCGGCGCGGCTTCTGGCCGATCCCGATCCGCTGCTGGTCTTCGATCACCAGCAGGCGGGCGATCCGGCCGAGGCGGTGTTCATGCTGCCCGGCGGCGGCGCGCAATATGCCGGCATGGCGCGCGGACTCTACCAGACCGAGCCGGTGTTCCGCGAATGGATGGACCGCGGCCTCGACCATATGGCGGCCACGCATGGCACCGACCTGCGCGCGCTCTGGCTGCCCGAGCCGGGCGCCGAGGCCGAGGCGGACCGCCGGCTTCTGCAGCCCTCGCTGCAACTGCCGCTGCTGATGATCACCGAATACGCGCTGGCGCAGCTGTGGATCAGCTGGGGCGTGACGCCGGCGGCGCTGATCGGCCATTCCATGGGCGAGAACACCGCTGCCTGCATCGCCGGCGTGATGAGCTTTCAGGATTGCATCGGCCTGGTGCGCCTGCGCGGGCTGCTGATGGACCGGGTGCCGGCGGGCGGCATGCTGTCGGTGCCGCTTGCGCCCGAGGATTTCGCCGCCGAGCTGGCCGAACTGGAACTGGACCTCGCGGCGGTGAACGGGCCGGGCCTGTCGGTGGTCTCCGGCCCTGACGCGGCGCTGGACCGCTTTGCCGAGCGCATGGCGGCGCGCGAGGTGGAATGCCAGCGCATTGCCATCTCCATCGCCGCGCATTCGCGGCTGCTGGAGCCGGTGCTGGGCGAATTCCGCGCCTATCTCGCCTCGATCCCGCTGAATGCGCCGCAGATCCCGATCATCTCGAACCGCTCGGGCCTGCCGCTGACGGCGGCCGAGGCGACCAGCCCCGACTATTGGGTCGCGCATCTGCGCGGCACCGTGCGCTTTGCCGACGGCATCGCGCATCTGGCGCAGGTGCCGGGGCGGGTGTTCGTCGAGGTCGGGCCGGGCCGGGCCATGCAGGCCATGACCAAGGCGCATCCGGCGGTCGCCGCCAACCAGGTGATCTCGACCCTGCGCCACCGCGATCACGCCACCGGCGACGACAGCTATTTCATGGCTGCGCTGGCGCGCTTCTGGGCCTGCGGCGGGCAGATCGACTGGGATCAGGTCTGGGGCGGTGCCCGGCGCCGGCGCCTGTCGCTGCCGGGCTATGCCTTCCAGCGCAGGCGCTATTTCATCGAGCGTTCGGCCAATGCCGCGGCGGAGACCGCCGAGGAACTGGCCCGGATCGAGGAGCCGGCGGACTGGGGCTGGCGCCCGGCCTGGAAGCTGGCATCGCCGAATATCGAGATCGGGCCGCAGGGGCCGGTCGCGCAGGGGCAGCGGAACTGGCTGGTCTTTGCCGACGATCTGGGCCTTGCCGAGCGCGTGATCGATGCGCTGCGGTCCCGCGGCCAGCGCGTCGCGGCGGTCGAGGTGGGCGATACCTTCGCCGATAAGGGCCAAGACCGCTTCACCCTTCCGGTCGAATCCGACCGCGAGGGCTATGAGATGCTGCTGGCCGCGCTGGCCGGGCAGGACATGGTGCCCGACCGCATCCTGCATCTGTGGTCGGTGACGCAGGGGGCGAAGTTCCGTCCCGGCTCCAGCCTGCTCAACAGCCAGTTGGAGCGCGGCTTCTTCGGCCTTTTGCATCTGGCCCAGGCCATCGGCGCCGAACTGCCGGATGCGAAGCTGGAGGTGATCGCCATCTGCAACGACGCGCTGCGCGTCGCCGACGAACCGGCGCCGGTGCCGGAAAAGGCCACCGCCGCCGGGCCGATCCGCGTCATGCCGCATGAGATGCCGAACGTCTCGGGCCGTCTGGTGGATGTGCGTCTGCCGGCGAAGGGGGGCCTGGAGGCGCTGGCCGCCAACCTGCTGGAGGAGGCGCTGGCCCCCTCGGGCGCCGCCGTCGCCGCATGGCGCGACGGGCGCCGCTTTGAGCAAAGCCTTGAAAAGGTCGCGCTGGAGGATGACGGCATGGCCGCCATCCCGCAGGGCGCGGCCTGCCTGATCACCGGCGGCTTCGGCGGCATCGGCCAGGCCATCGCCCGTGAGCTGGCGCAGCGCGGCGGCGCGAAACTGGCGTTGACCACGCGCGGCCGGGTGGATTCGCCGGCCGTCATGGCCTCGGTCCGGCAGTTGGAATCGCTGGGCGCCGAGGTGCTGGCGATCCGCGCCGACGTGACCAGCCCCGAGGACATGGCCCGCGCCGTGGCCGAGACCAAGGCGCGCTTCGGCAGCCTCGACGTGGTGCTGCACGCCGCGGGCGTGATCCGCGACAGCCTGATCGCCGCCAAGACCGACGACGAGGCCTGGGACGTGCTGGCGCCGAAGCTGCTGGGCACCCGCGCGCTGATCGAGGCGCTGGCGGACAATCCCGCCAAGCTGACGGTGCTGTTCTCCTCGACCTCCTCGGTGATCGCGCCGGCGGGGCAGGCGGATTACGTCGCCGCCAACGAATATCTGAACGCGGTGGCACGCTTGGCGCCCGCGGCGCTGGGCCGGGTGGTGGCGGTCAACTGGGGCGTCTGGGCCGATGCCGGCATGGCGGCGCGGGCGATGGGGCTCGACACCGCCTCGGCCGTCGCTGTGCCGCAGGGCCGGCCGCTCTTGGACGAAAGCCTGCCCATGCCGGGCGGGCGCGAGTTCCGCACCGCGCTGAAGATGCAGGACTGGATCATCGGCGGCCACAAGACCGCCCAGGGCCAGGCGCTGATGCCCGGCACCGGCTGGATCGAGCTGATCTCGGAAGCCGCGCTGGAATGCGGGCTGGCCCTGCCGCTGGCGATCCGCGAGTTGGAATTCCGCCGCCCGGTGCTGGTTTTCGATACCGCGCTGGTCAGCACCCGCGTCCTGCCCGAGGGCGATGCCATGCGCGTCGAGATCCTGGACGATCCGCAGGGCGAGCCGAATGTCTCGGCGCTGGTTTTCGGATTGCACGAGGCGGCGCCCGAGCCGCTGGCCGTCGGCGGGCCGTGGGATCGGGACGGGCAGGGCGCGGCGCTGCCTTCGGCGCAGGAAGGCCGGATGGATTTCGGCCCGCGCTGGCAGGTGCTGCGCCGCTATCGCATTGTCGGCGACGAGGGCGTGGCGGAGCTGTCGCTTGCGCCCGAATACGCTGCCGAGGCCGGGGAATGGCTGGCGCATCCGGCGCTTCTGGACATCGCCACCGGCTGGGCCATGCCGCTTATCAAGGGCTGGACGCCCGAGCATCTCTGGGTGCCGATGGGCTATGGTTCGATTCGGCTTTATGCGCCCTTGCCGGCGCAGGTCATCAGCCGCATCCGCAATGCCGGCGAGAACATCGACGCGCAGGGCATGGCGCAATTCGACATCACCCTGGCGGCGGCGGACGGCACGGTCTGCGCCGAGATCAAGGGCTTTGCCCTGCGCAAGCTGGCGGCGGCGATTGCCGCCACGCCGCAGGCGCGGGTGCAGCCGCCGCGCAGCCTGTCCCCGGCCGAGCGGCGCTTGCATCACAATATCAGCCAGGGCATCCCGGCCGCCATCGGCCCGGCCATGCTCAGCCGCGCCATCTCGACCGGGCTTTCTCAAGTCTATGTCTCGTCGCTGGACCTGCCGGCGCTGATCGCCGAGGCGGGGGTGGTCGAGGATGCCGCGCCCGCCGAGGGCGGCTTCGAGCGCCCCGACCTCGACAGCGATTTCGTCGAACCGTCGCCGGGCATCCAGGCCGAGCTGGCGGCGATCTGGTCCGAACTCCTGGGCATCGCCCAGGTCGGCGCCGCCGACAGCTTCTTCGACCTGGGCGGCCATTCGCTGATCGCGGTGCGCATGTTCGGCCAGCTGCGCAAGGCTTTCGGCGTCGACCTGCCGATCTCGACCCTGTTCGAGGCGCCGACCATCGCCGAATTGGCCGCATTGGTCGAGGAGCGCACCGGCCCGCGCGAGCTGGTCTCGCCCGACAACGTGCGCGAGCTGCCGGTCTCGGCCCGGCCGCGCTTCCGCTTCCTCGTCGATATGGGCGGGCGGGGCGAGGGCACGCCCTTCTTCATGGTCGCCGGCATGTTCGGCAACATCATGAACCTGCGGCAGCTGGCGCAGCGGCTGGGGCCGGACCGCCGCTTCTGGGGTATCCAGGCGCGCGGCCTTCTGGGCGACGACAAGCCGCATGAGGATTTCACCGAGGCCGCCCGCGACTATATCGAGGAACTGCGCCAGGTGCAGCCGACCGGCCCCTATCTGATCGGCGGCTTCTCGGGCGGCGGGCTGACCGCCTATGAGATGGCGCGGCAGTTGCGCGCGGCGGGCGAGGAGGTGGCGATGCTGGTCATGCTCGACACGCCCTTGCCGCTGCGCGAGCCGGTCAGCCGCAAGGACCGGCTGGCGATCCGCCTGGGCGAATTGCGCGAGGGGGGCGCGGGCTTTCTCTGGAAATGGCTGCGCGACCGCGTCGCCTACGAGTTCCAGCGCCGCGGCAAGGCCAGAGCGGTCGAGGCCGAGGTCGGCTCGGAGGCGACCGGCACCTTCCACGACCTCGCCATCGAGGCGGCTTTCCTGGCGGCGCTGCCCAAGATGCGGCTTTCGGTCTGGGCCGGACCGGTGGCGATGTTCCGCCCGCCGCTCGACCGGCGTTGGAAGGTGACGGGCGGGCGCTGGATCAATTCCGGCCGCGACTATGTGGTCGAGGACAATGGCTGGACGCCCTGGATGCCCGACCTGCGGGTGATCGAGGTGCCGGGCGACCACGATTCCATGGTGCTGGAGCCGAACGTGCGCCGCCTTGCCTCGGTTCTGCGCGAGATCCTGCGCGATGCCGATGCGGACGCCCCGGCTAGGGTCAAGGCGGCGGAGTGACCATGGACCAGGCCGCCACCCCGCCCAGCGTCCATGTCATCGTGCTGAACTGGCGCACGCCAGAGATGTCCTTGCAGGCCGCCGAGGCCGCGTTGCGCGAAATGCAGGGCATCGATGGCGGGCTGACCATCGTGGACAACGATTCCGGCGATGGCAGCTACGAGGCGATGCTGGCCGGGGCGCAGGTGCGCGGCTGGCCTTCGGATCGCGTCGCGGTGGTGCAGTCGGGCTGGAACGGCGGCTTCGGCGCCGGCAACAATCACGGCATCCGGCAGGGTCTGCCGGACGGGCGCCGCGCCGACCTGGTCTATCTGCTGAACTCGGACGCCATTCCGCAGCCCGGCGCGATCCGGGCGCTGGTCGACTATCTGGCTGCGCATCCGCGGGCCGGGATCGCCTGCTCGCGCTTGCGCGGCACCGATGACGTGCCGCATACCACCGCCTTCCGCTTTCCCAGCGCCCTGAGCGAGTTCGAGGCGATGAGCCGCACCGGGCCGATCTCGCGCCTGCTCAGCCGCAAGGTCGTCTCGCTGCCCCAGCCCTTGGTCTCGGGGCGGGTGGACTGGTCGGCGGGGGCGTCGATGATGATCCGCATGGAGGTGCTGGACCGCATCGGGCTCTTCGACGAGGGGTTCTTTCTTTACTACGAGGAAACCGACTTGTGCCGTCGCGCCGCGCTGGCGGGCTGGCAGACCCATTACGTCGTCGAAAGCCTGGTGCTGCATATCGGTTCGGTCAGCACCGGCATGAAGGAATGGCGGCGCGCGCCGGATTACTGGTACGACTCGCGCCGGCGCTATTTCGAGAAACATCATGGGCGGCTGGGTGCGCTTTGGGCCACGGCCGCCCATCTGGGGGGCGCGGGGGTGTTCCGCCTGCGCTGCCTGTTGTCGGGGCGCAAGCCGGACGGGCCGCCGGGCCATCTGGCGCAGCTGATGCGTCACGCCTTTCGTCCGCAACCAAAGCCCGTTCATGTTGAAAAGGGTAAGCCATGACGCAATTTTCCGCGATTCTGGTGGGTAACGAATCCCTCTTGCGCCACGCGGCCGAGACGCTGCTGGCGCGCGGGCATCGCATCCATGCGGTGGTGACGCGCAATCCCGACCTGCGCGACTGGGCGCAGGGCGCCGGTCTTGCGGTCGAGGATCAGGACGCGCCGATGGCCCCCGATGCGCCGCCTGCCGACTGGCTGTTCAGCGTCGCCAACCTGTCGATCCTGCGCCCCGAGATGCTGGCGCGCGGCCGGCTGGGCGCGATCAACTTCCACGACGGGCCGCTGCCGCGGCTGGCGGGGCTGAACGCCCCGGTCTGGGCGATCATCGGCGGCGAGGCGCAGCACGGCGTCACCTGGCACATGATCGAAGGCGGCGTGGACGAGGGCGACATCCTCACCCAGACCCTGTTCGAGATCCGCCCCGACGATACCGCGCTGACCCTGAACGCCCGCTGCTTCGCCCGCGGGGCCGAAAGCTTTGCCGAGGTGGTGGCGCAGCTGGAAGGGGCCGGCTCGCAGCGGGTGAAGCAGGACCTGTCGCAGCGCAGCTATGTCGGCCGCGACAAGCGCCCCGAGGCCGCGGGCGTGATCGATTTTGCCCAGCCGGCGGGGCGCATCTGCGCGCTGGTGCGCGGGCTCGATCATGGCGGCTACTGGAACCCGCTGGCCGAGGCCAAGGTCCGGCTGGCCGATGGCCGGGTGCTGGCAGTCACCGCCTCGGCCGGGACCGAGCCGGCCAGCGCCGCGCCGGGCACCGTGCTGGCCCTTCACGGCGATATCGCCACCATCGCCGCCGCGGATGCGGCGATCCGGCTGGTCTTTCGCGGCGAGCTGCCTCCGGTCGGCACGGTGATCCCGGCGCTGGCCGCCGAGGAGCGCGCGCGGCTGACCGATCTGGCCGCGCAGGCCGCCAAGCATGACGGCTTCTGGCGCGCGCGGCTGACGCGGATGAACCCGGCGGTGCTGCCGGGCGAGGGCTCGGGCGCGACGCAGCGCCTGCCCCTGCTGCCCGGCGATGCGCCCGAGCGCATCGCGCTGGCCGCGGCGCTGCTGGCGCGGCTGGCCGGACAGGCCCAGTTCGACCTGGCGCTGCGGCCGCAGGGCCAGCCCGAGGCGGCGGGCATCGTTGCCGACTGGCAGCCGCTGGCGGTCGAGGCGCCGGGCGAGCGCACGCTGGCCGATCTGGGACAGGCGCTGGCGGCAGAGATCGCCGATCAGGCGAAGCGCGGCTTCTTCATGGCCGACCTGCTGCACCGCGCGCCCGAGCTGCGCGACATGGCCACGCCGGATCTGGCGATCAGCCTGCATGCCGGCGGCCCGGTCAATGGCGCGGCGCTGACCGTGACCCTGGCCGGGGACGGCGCATGGCTGGACCACGACCCGGCCCGCGTCACGCCGGCGCAGGCGCAGCGGCTGGCCCGGGCGCTGGACGGCGGGCTGGCGCTGCCCGGCTCCACGGCGCTGCGCGACATCCCCCTGATGGACGCGGCCGAGCGCGAGGAGCTGCTGGTCGGCCGCAATGCCACGCAGCTGGATGTGCGGCTGGCCTGCATTCACGAGCTGATCGCGGAAAAGGCCGCCGAGAACCCCGATGCGGTGGCGCTGGCTTTCGAGGATCACAGCCTGACCCGCAGCCAGCTGGATCGCGCCGCCAACGCGCTGGCCGAAAAGCTGGTGGCGATGGGCGTCGGCCCGGACCAGCCGGTGGGCCTGTTCGCGAAACGCTCGCCCGAGCTGGTGATCGGCGCGCTGGCGATCTGGAAGGCGGGCGGCGCCTATGTGCCGCTCGACCCGGACTACCCCGCCGACCGCATCGAGCTGTACATCGAGGATTCCGGCGCGCGGGTGGTGTTGGTCCAGGACGGTCTGGCCGAGAGGCTGCCCGCGCATGGCGCGCAGGTGGTGGCCATTCCGACCGACCTGCCGCATGGTCTGGTGGCGGCGCCGGTCAACCAGGCCGGGCCGGAAAACCTGGCCTATCTGATCTACACCTCGGGCTCGACCGGCCGGCCCAAGGGGGTGATGGTCGAGCATCGCAACGTGGCGAACTTCTTCGCCGGCATGGATGTGGTGATCCCGCACCAGCCGGGCGATGCCTGGCTGGCGGTCACGAGCCTGTCCTTCGACATCTCGGTGCTGGAGATCTTCTGGTCGCTGGCGCGGGGGCTGAAACTGGTGATCGCGGGCGAGGAATCGCGGCTCGCCGTCTCCTCGACGCCGGCGCAGCCGCGCCGCGAGCCATCCGGCGGCATGGATTTCAGCCTGTTCTACTGGGGCAATGACGACGGCCCCGGCCCGAAGAAATACCAGCTTTTGCTGGAGGGCGCGCGCTTTGCCGACCAGAACGGCTTCGTCGCGGTCTACACCCCCGAGCGGCATTTCCACGCCTTCGGCGGCCCCTATCCGAACCCGGCGGTTTCCGGCGCGGCGGTGGCGGCGGTGACGAAAAACGTCGCCGTGCGCGCCGGCAGCTGCGTGCTGCCGCTGCATCATCCGGCCCGCGTGGCCGAGGAATGGGCGGTGATCGACAACCTGACCTCGGGCCGGGCGGGGCTGGCCATCGCCTCGGGCTGGCAGCCGGACGATTTCGTGCTGCGCCCGGAAAACGCGCCGCCGAACAACAAGACCGCACTGGCCCAGGGGATCGACCAGCTGCGCCGGCTGTGGCGCGGCGAGGCGGTCGAGTTCCCGCGCAAGGACGGCAGCCTGTTCGGCGTGGTGACGCAGCCGCGTCCGGTGCAAAAGGAACTGCCGCTGTGGATGACCGTCGCCGGCAACCCGGAAACCTGGGTCGAGGCCGGGCGGCTGGGCATGAACGTGCTGACCCATCTGCTGGGGCAAAGTATCGACACGGTCGCGGCGCGGATCAAGGATTACCACGCGGCGCTGCGCGAGGCCGGCCATGACCCGGCGCGCTTTACCGTCACGCTGATGCTGCATACCTGCCTGGCCGAGGATCGCGAGACGGCGCGCGAGATCGCCCGCGAGCCGATGAAGAACTACCTGAAAAGCGCCGCGGCGCTGGTCAAGCAATATGCCTGGGATTTCCCGGCCTTCCGCCGCCCGGCGGGCATGACCAACCCGATGGCCATCGACCTCGGCTCGCTCTCCGAGGAAGAGCTGGACGGCATCCTGGAATTCGCTTTCCTGCGCTATTTCGAGGATTCCGGCCTTTTCGGCTCCATCGAGGACGGCATCGCGCGGGTCGAGCAGCTGAAGGCCATCGGCGTGGGCGAGATCGCCTGCCTGATCGACTATGGCATCGCGCCCGAGCAGGTCATGGCCGGCTTCCCGCTGCTGGCGCGGCTGCGGGCCGAGGTGAACCCGCATGGCGCGGAACCCGAGGACGGCGATTTCTCGATCGCGGCGCAGATCCGGCGCTGGAAGGTGACGCATCTGCAATGCACGCCCAGCATGGCGCGCATCCTGGTCTCGGACCCGCAGGTGGCGGCGGCCATGGCCGGGCTGAAATGCATGATGGTCGGCGGCGAGGCGCTGCCGCCCTCGCTGCTGGCCGAAATCAGGGCGGCCACGCGGGCGCGGGTGCTGAACATGTATGGCCCGACCGAGACGACGATCTGGTCCACGGTGGCCGATCTGACCGATGCGGCCGAGGTGACGCTGGGCCGGCCCATCGCCAATACCCAGCTTTACGTGCTGGACGCCGACGGTGTGCCGGCCCCCCCCGGCGCGCCGGGCGAGCTTTGGATCGGCGGCCATGGTGTGACCCGCGGCTATTGGCGGCGCGAGGACCTGACTGCGGCGGCTTTCCGTCCCGATCCCTTCGTGCCCGCGGATCGCGGCGCGCCCTGGGGCGCGCGCATGTATCGCACAGGCGATCTGGTGCGCTGGCGCGAGGATGGCGGCCTCGACTATATCGGCCGGGCCGACCACCAGGTGAAGCTGCGCGGCTTCCGCATCGAGCTGGGCGAGATCGAGGCGCGGCTGGCCGCCCAGCCCGGCGTGCGCGAGGCGGTGGCGCTGGTGCGCGAGGATGCGCCCGGCGACAAGCGGCTGGTGGCCTATGTCACCGGCGCGGGCGAGTTGTGCGAGAAGGGGCTGCGCGAGGCGCTGCTGGCGCATCTGCCGGCGCATATGGTGCCGGGGCGGATCGTGCGGCTGGAAAAGATGCCGCTGACCCCGAACCGCAAGATCGACCGCAAGCATCTGCCGGTGCCGGGGGCCGTCGCCTCCGCTCCGGTGGCGGCGCCGACCGTCGAGGCCACCACCGCTGTCGCCGCCAACGCCCCGACCGAGGATCTGGCGCAGGCGGTGCAGGCGCTGTGGTCCGAGGTGCTGGGCGTCGAGCAGATCGGCCCGCGCGACAACTTCTTCGCGCTCGGCGGGCATTCGTTGCTGGCGATCCAGCTGCACCGGACCATGCGCGACCGGCTGGCGCTGCCGCGGCTGGGCGTGACGGATATCTTCCGCTTCCCGGTCATGGCGGATTTCCTGAAGCATGTCGCCTCGCTGGCGCCGGCTAGCACGGCGGCCGCCCCGGCGGTGCCCGCGCCTGCACCTGCGCCCACGCCCAAGCCTACGCCGCCAGCGGTGCCCGAGCCGGTTCTGGCGGCCGAGGATGCCATGGCCCGGCGCCGGGCCCTGCGGGCGCAGTTGCGCGGTGGGCGGTGAGCGGGGCGGCGGCGCTCGACGCGCTGGCACGGCGCCTGCTGCCCGCGGGTCATGGCTGCGCGGTGCTGCCGCTGACGGCCGAGCCGGCGCCGCTTTTGCCCGAGGAGGCGGGGGCCATCGCCCGCGCTGTCCCGAAGCGGCGGCGCGAGTTCGCCTTGGGGCGCATGGCGCTGCGCGCGGCGATCCGGCAGGCCGGGCATGACCTGCCGGCGGATCGACCCATCCCGGCGCGTTCCGACCGCCGGCCGGACCTGCCGCCGGGCATCCGCGCCAGTCTGTCGCATGGCGGCGATTACTGCATCGCCATCGCTGCCCCACCCGGCGGGGCCAGCGTCGGGGTCGATCTTGAGCCTTGCGGCCGCGCCCTTCCGGAAGGTCTGGCCGAGACCATCATGCCCTTTCGCCTGAAGGGGGCCGGGGATGCCTTGCTGGCCTTTTGCGCCAAGGAGGCGATGTTCAAGGCGCAATATCCGCTGACAGGTCGAATGCTGGACTTCCGCGCGGTCCCGGTGGTGATCGATGCGCTGCGGTTCCGCGCCTGCATGGGCGACCGGCTGATCGGCGGGCGCTGGGGGCAGGCGGCGGGCTATTGGCTGGCGCTCAGCCTGTGGCGCGGCTGAACAGCGCCGCCAGACGCCGGGCGGATTCGCGGATATCGTGGCGTTCCGTGACGCGGGCGCGGGCCGCGGCGCCCATGCGTTCCAGCGTGGCGTGGTCGGTTTCGGCGGCTTGCAGCATGGTTTCGGCCAGGGCCTCGGCATCGCTGGCGGGGACCAGCCAGCCCTCTTGTCCGGGGCGGACCAGTTCGGGGATGCCGGCGATATAGGTGGCGATCACCGGGCGGGCGCAGGCCATGGCCTCCATGATGACCACCGGCAGGCCCTCGGCGAAGCTGGGCGCGACCAGCGCATGCGCGGCCTCCATGGCGGCGCGCACGCCCGCCTCGTCCTGCCAGCCAAGCAGGCGGACGGCCTGGCCCATGCCCTCGGCGGCGACCAGCGCCTCGATCTGCGGGCGCAATTCGCCATCGCCGACCAGCGACAGGCGCAAGCCGGGGGCGCGGCGCCAGGCCAGGGCGAAGGCGCGGATCAGCAGGCCGAAGCCCTTCTGCTCGGCAAAGCGGCCGACGGCGACCATGTGGAACGGGCCGGGCGGCAGGGGCCGCGGCTGGGTCCAGCGGTCCAGGTCCAGGCCGCAATGCACGACATGGACCTTGTCCCAGTCGCCGGGCCCTGCCCAGCGGCAAAGCTGCGAGCGGCCATAGCTGCTGACGGCGACGCAGAACGCGGCCAGGGCCAGCTTTCCGCCCAGGTCCAGCGCCTGGATGTTGTCGAACTCCTCGGGGCCGTGGACGGTGAAGCTGAAGCGCGGACCGTCCAGCAGGCGCGCATAGGCGGCGACCCTGGCCGAATTGGTGCCAAAATGCGCATGGATATGCGCAAGCCCCAGTTCCCGTGCCCGGCCGGCCACCCGCGCCCCTTCGGCCATATAGATCAGCTGCCGGGCAAGGCTGCTTTCCCCGGCCCGTGCCCGGCGCCGCGCCAGCCGCATGGCGGCGGCGAACTGCGCCGGATTTGCCGCGCCCCGGCCGGCGAGATCGGCCAGAAGCCGGCCGGCCCCGGCCTCCAGCACCCGCTCGGTGCGGGCATGTTCGGCCAGGTCGGCGGGGTCGCTCAGAGCGCCGCTGTCGCCCCGCATGGCGAATCGGTGGATTTCAAGCCCCTGGGCCTCAAGCGCCGCGATTTCCCGCCGGATGAAGCTGTGCGAGGGGCGGGGGTAGGTATTGATCAAATAACCGATTCGCAAGGCGGCGATCCCTTTCCCAAGAAAAAAAGCCCTCGGGCCGCGTTATTGGCCGAGGTTTTCGGCTGGTTGGCGCTTATTTTTGCTGAACAATGGGCGGATATGCCGTATTACCGCAAGACGCACCAAAGTTTGTCTAGCGATTTCCGGTTTCTTTGGCACTATTGATCCGAGGATTTGTACATTTGAGGAGAAAACCTCTGACTGGCATCCTGACCCTTGGTGTCGCAATTGCCTTGGCCAGCGCGCTGATCGGGTTTGCCGCCTTCGATCTGCCGTTCTGGGCCGCGCTGCTGATCTATATCGTCAGCGGAACGGCCGCTATCCTTTTCATCGCCTGGCGGCGTTTCAGGTGCGTCGAGCGGCACGAGATGCAGGCCGAACGCGGCCGCACCGTTCAATAGCCGGTGCAGCGCAGCACCACGCCCACGGTCCTGGCGATGATGGCGACATCGCTGCTGAAGCTCAACTCGGCTGCATAGCGCGCGTCGAAAGTCGCGCGGGCGGCGAAGGTGCTGTCATTGCGGTCCGAGATCTGCCACAGCCCGGTGACACCCGGCCGCAGATGATAGTAATCCGCCCCCGGATAAAGCGGTGCCTGTTCGATCATCATCGGCCGCGGGCCGACGATGCTCATGTCGCCGCGCAGCACGTTCCACAGCTGCGGCAACTCGTCCAGAGAAGTCTTGCGCAAGAAGCGGCCAGTCGAGGTGATGCGCGGATCGTTCTTCAGCTTCTGCGTCAGATCCCATTCCGCCCTGGCCTCGGGATTGGCGGCCAGGTATTCCGCCAGCCGCCGATCTGCATCCTCGACCATGGTGCGCAGCTTCCACAACCGGAAGCTGCGGCCGGACCGGCCGACCCGCAACTGGGTGTAGAAAGGCTTCTCGCCATGCCACAGGATCACCAGCGCCAGGATCAGAACCACCGGCACTACAATCGGCACCGCCAGAAGCACGGCGGTAATGTCCAGCGGCCGCTTGATAAAGCGCGAGTAAAGGGAGCGGGCCCCCAGGGGTTGATTGGTGTTTCCGTTTGCGGCCGTTTGCAGCACCGGGTCGATTGTCTCGATATCGAAATCCGTGGTGTGCCGCATTTCAAAACCCGCCCTCATCACTACACTCGCAGTATAGCTGTGCGTTTGAATAAAACTAGAACGAATTTGGACACTGCCGAAAAGTATAGGTTCGTTTAAAAACAATTGGTTGCAAATGATTTTTGATCGGGAGGGGCCGCCTCTGCCCTGGGTAATCATATTGAGCAAAACCCGAGGATTTTACTGAACGGGCGGCATTCCGGTTGTTGCGGCTTTATATTGGCAACTATCGGTTGAATTGAGTGGATTTCGCCATGCCGGAATGCGATGCTGGGCAAAGGCAATTCGCAATCGAAGGTTGTTGATATGGCGGGTGTGATGCAATTTTTAATTGAAAGCGTCTCGGCTTTCTACATCGGCCACAGCCTGGTCGGCACGACGCTGCCGGGCATGATGCAGGGCCTGCTGGAAGAGCCGGTGGAAATGCAGATCCTCAACGGCGCCCCGCTCGAATGGCAGTGGAAGGAGGCGCATCACGCGCAGGGGGTGAACGGGCGCGAATGGCTGCCCGACCATGCCGTGGACGCCCTGGTCATTACCGAGCGCGTGCCGCTGGCCCCGGCGATAGAATATCACGACAGCCTTGGCTATGCCGCGAAATGGGTCGAACTGGCGCGGCAGTCCAATCCCGGGGTCAAGCCCTATCTCTACCAGACCTGGGATTATATCGACCCGGATTCGACACGGCCGTGGCGCGACCGCATCCTGGCGGACCTGCCGCAATGGCAGTCGATCGCCGATCACGTGAACCTCGACCTGCCCGAGGGGGCCGAGCCGATGCGGCTGGTTCCGGTGGGGCTGGGCATGGTGCGGCTGCACGATGCCGCCGAAGCGGGCAAGGTTCCTGGCGCGACCTCGATCCGCGACTTTTTCGGCGACGACATCCATCCGACCGAGCAGGGCGGGTCTTACTACATCGCCATGATCCATTACGCGACCCTGACCGGCAAAAGCCCGGTCGGGCTGACCAACCGTATTCCCGGCGGCAGCGGTCCCTATCCCCTCGTGCCCAAGGAGCAGGCCGCCGTGCTTCAGGAACTTGCCTGGCAGGTGGTGCAGGAGTTCGCCGCCGACTAGCGGCCGCGCGCCCATTCCTGGCGGTTGCGGCCCAGCCGCACCGCCAGCGCCACGGCGGCATAGGCGGCGAAACCCGGCGGATCGGCGGCGGCCAGCCGGGCGAGTTCCGCCCTGCCGGGGCGGACATGGCCCTGGCGCGGGGGCAGGTCGGGAAACAGCCGGGCGATCTCGGCCACGCCGGCGTCCTGGCGGCGCCGGACCCGGACCAGCGGCCCGAACCCCTCGGCCAGCGGCCATTCATAGGGCTCGTCCACCAGGAAACGCTCGGTTTCCGCGAATTGCAGCCGGGCGAAGGTGTCGTCCGAGATGACCTGCGGGAATGCCCCCCAGCGCGCGCGTCCTGCTTCGTTCACCGCGAAAAGCCCCGCGCCGGTGACGCCTTGGGCCACGAAGGGCAGCTTCTGCCAGAACCGGGCATAGGCGCGCGACACGGCGCTGCGCGCCGGTGCGACCACCAGCCGCCCGCCGGCATAGCGCGGCACGTCCGCGTCCAGCACGCGCATGATTCCCGACAGAAGGCGCGGTCCCATGCGGATGTCGGCGTCCAGATACAGCCGCACGCCCGGCCCGGCGCAGCCGTCGCCGTGGTTCAGCGCGCCGATCTTGCCGCCCTGCGCCAGTTCCTCGACCCGCAGCCGCCAGCCGCGCGCGGCAAAGGCCGACACATGGGCGCGGGCGCGCGCGGCGGTGTCGTCGCGGCAGCCGTTGGCGACCAGGATCAGCTCGACCGGGCCGCCATGGTCCTGGCCCAGGACATGATCGAGGCAGGCGTCGATATAGGCGGCCTCGTCATGGGCGGGCAGGATGATGGTGCAGGGGGTCATCGGGTCGGCGCCGGGCTTTCGGACGGGCCGCGGCCGAATCGAGCGGCCCGGCAATCGGGGGCCGCGAATTGCGCGCCGGGGCCGACGGCCGGCGGCAACAGGGGCAAATGGCCGCGCGACGCCGGGAAATGCCGGGCATTGTCGGGATCGGGCCGGTTTTGGGTTGTCGCATTCATGGCCCCGACGCTACCATGCCGCTGCCGGGAAAGTCACCGGCAGGCCGCCGGCCTTGGGACGGCGCCGTTTCACCAGAGGCAGAGGGGCAACAGGTTTGACGCCCGCGAAAGGGAACGACCCGGACAGGATGCCGGTTGGACAGGCTGCGCGCGATGCGGCGCAGGGCCATGTCTCCAGCAAGTTCATCCGGCGCGAGGCGGCCCTGACCGCCATGGACGCGAAACATGCCAAGATCAGCGCGCAGCGGTTTTCGCTGTTGCGCACCCGCATCCTGCGCGAGATGCGCAGCCGCGGCTGGAGCAAGCTTGCCGTGGTGCCGGTGACGCAGGGTGCTGGCGGCACCTTCGTCGCGGTGAACCTGGCCCTGGCGCTGGCCCGCCAGCCGCATACGCAGGTGACGCTGATCGACCTGGATCTGGGCAGCCCCAGCGTGGCCGGCCAGCTGGGCATTCCGGGCTGCAGCGCGGTTTCGGCCGCGCTGGCCGGGGGCGGCGATCTGGACGCGCTGGTCTCGCGCGTGGACGAGGCGCCGAACCTGTCGGTCCTGGCCCCGGACCGGGCCGAGCCGGACGCGGCCGAGCTTTTGCAGGACGAGGCGCTGGCCCAGGCCATGCGGCGGCTGCACGACCGCCACCCCGCCCGGATCGCGGTCATCGACACCGCCGCCCTTTTGGGCGAGGATGCGGCGCTGGCCGCCCTGCCGCTGGCCGATGCGCTGCTGCTGGTCGCCGACGGGCGCCGCGGCACCGCCTCGGACATGGCGGAATGCGAAAGGCTGCTGGTCGGCATGCCGCCGGTGATGGGCGTGGTCCTGAACAAGTCGGAAGACTGAACAACGAATAGACAGGGTTCAAGATTTGGGACCGATTCAATCCTTGCAGGATCTGATCTCGATAATCTGGCGGCGCTTGCCGCTGGTGCTGACGATCGTGGTCCTGGGCGTGCTGACCTCGTTCTACCTGATCGTTTCCTCGCCCCGCGTCTACGAGGCCTCGGCGGTGATCCAGCTGGACATGCCGGCCGCCATCGACCAGGGCAGCGACAGTTCGCTGCCTGCCTCGCGCCGGGTGCAGCTGATCGAACAGCGCCTGATGGCGCGCGCCAACCTGCGCGAGGTGATCGAGCGGCTGGGGCTGTTCGCCGGCACCCCGCTGAGCGAGTCGGAAAAGCTGGTGGCGCTGCGCAACTCGACCCGGATCGAAAGCATCGCCGCCCCCGGCGTTTCGGTCGATTCCCGCATGTCGCTGGCCGCCATCGTCATCACCGCCCAGGCCGAGACGCCGACGACCGCGGCCGCCATCGCCAATGACTTCGCCAACAGCGTGGTCAACCGCGACCGCGAGAACCGCCAGGCCCGCATCCTGGAGGCGCAGGAATACCTGCGCAGCGAGGAACGCCGTCTGAACGAGCAGTTGTCCGAACAGGAGCGCAAGCTGGTCGAGTTCAGCGCCCGCAACGAGGATGCGCTGCCCAGTTCGCAGGAATTCCTGCAGACCCAGCTGGCCCAGCTGACCGAGACCGAGACGGCGCTGGACCGCGACATCATGACCTTGCAGCGCGAGCGGTTGTCGCTGGAGGCGGGGGGGCTTGCGGCCGAGGCCCGGCCCTCGGCCTCGCTGGTGCAGCAGATCCGTACCGCCGAGATCGAACTGGCGCAGGCGCGCCGGACGCTGGCGCCCGACCATCCCGAGATCCGGCGGCTGGAGGAAAACCTGAAGCTGCTCAACAGTGGCACCGGCAGCGGCGGACCGGACGTGGTTCGCCGCCAGGCCGAGCTGATCGAGGCCCAGCTGGCCAGGCTGAACGAACAGAAGGCCGGGATCGCGTTGCGCCGCACCGAGATCGACCGGGCCCGCGCCCGCGCCCCCGAGGTCAGCCGCGAGCTTGAGGCGATGACCCGCCAGCAGCGCCGGTTGCAGGACCGCTATAACGAGATCTCGCGCCAGCTGGCCCAGGTCGAAACCCAGCAGATGCTGATGCAAAACGACCAGGCCGAGCGTTTCGTGCTGCTGGAGCGTGCCTTGCCGCCGGAATATCCCGCCATGTCGAACCGCAAGAAAAGCGCGGTGATGGGGGCAGGGGTCAGCGTCGGGCTGGCGCTGGCCGCGGCCTTTGTCCTGGAGTTGCTGAACCCGGTCTTGCGGCGCAGCGAGCAATTCGCCCGTGCCACCGGAACCCGGCCGGTGATTTCCTTGCCCTATCGGCAGACGGCGGCCGACCTGCGCCGGCGCCGGCTGCGCAACATCTATATGGTCCTGCTTCTGGTGCTGGGCGTCCTGGTCGCGCTGTGGATGATCGGCAAGGTGCCCGGCCTGCCTTCGCCCGGCGTCGTGCCGATGCCGACCGACGGGATGGGCTGATGAGCGGGCAGGGCGGAAGCGAAACCGCCGCCGCGCCGGGCCGCAGCTTCGCCTCGCGGGCCCTGGGCAGCGGGGCCTGGTCCATGGCCAATTTCGGCCTGGGCCAGATCATGCGCCTGGGCTCGAACCTGATCCTGACCCGCATCCTCAGCCCCGACGATTTCGGCCTGATGGCGCTGGTCACCAGTTTCCTGATCGGCCTGACCATGTTCAGCGACATGGGCTTCGGCCCCTCGATCATGCAGAGCAAGCGCGGCGACGAGCCGGATTTCCTCGACACGATCTGGACGCTGAAGATCATCCGGGGCTTCCTGATCTTCGGCGCGGCCATGGTCATGGCCTGGCCGTTGGCGGTCTTTTACGACGCGCCGCTGTTCGGCTGGGTGTTTCCGGCTGCGGCCTGCTCGATGATCGTCGGCGGCCTCCTTCCGACCCGCATCGACACGGCCGCGCGCCATTTGCAGCTGGGCCGGCTGACGGTGATCGAGCTGTGCAACCAGCTGATCGGCATCCTGCTGACCGTCGCCGCGGCGCTGATCCTGCAATCGGTCTGGGCGCTGGTCTGGGGCAATGTGCTGGGCGCGCTGGTCCAGCTGCTGATGTTCCGGCTGTTCCTGCCCGGACACCGCAACCGGCTGCGGATGGAGCCCGAGGCCCGCGCCGAGGTGATGAAATTCGGCAAGTGGATCTTTTTCAGCACTATCTGCGGCTTCCTGCTGTTTCAGGGCGACCGGATCATCCTGGGGCGGGTGCTGACGCTGAACCAGCTGGGCATCTACAATATCGGCCTGTTCCTGGCCACGGTGCCGGCCATGCTGGGGTCGTCGATCGCCGGGCGGCTGTTCATCCCGATGTATCGCCAGCATCCGCCGGCCGAAAGCGCCGAGAACGCCCGCATCCTGGCCCGTACCCGCGCCGGGCTGACGGCGCTGCTGCTGGCGGTGGCGGTGGCGCTGGCCTGGGCCGGCCCGCCCCTGGTCGAGCTGCTCTATGACCCGCGCTATGCCGCGGCGGGGGGCATCCTGGTCGCCATCGCCTGCATCCAGATGCTGCAGGTCATCCCGCTGAGCTATGAATCGGCGGCGCTGGCGGCCGGGGATTCACGCGGCTTCTTCGTCGTGCAATCCACCCGCGCGGCGATCTATTTCGCGCTGGTCGCGGGGGGGGCGGTGCTTTACGGCCTGCCGGGGCTGTTGATCGGGCAGGCGCTGGCGCAGCTGTTGTGCTATCCGGCGACGGTCTGGCTGGCGCGGCGGCATGGTTGCTGGGATCCGCGCCACGACCTGATCGCCGCCGCACTCGCCCTTGTCGCGGCGGCGACGGCGCTGAGCGGCCATCGCGATGCAGTGCTGGCCGCGATGTCCCCCTGAGGCGTGCCGGCCGGCATTTTACCCCTTCCGGTTCCGCGTGGCCTGGCGCTATTGCTGCCGGAACGTCACGAGGAGGAGGCACCGGATGAGCGACGACAACACCCCGCGCAAGTCCCGCATCACGCGGGAAGAGGCTCTGGCCTATCACCTGGAACCCCGTCCGGGCAAATACGACATCGTGGCCTCGACCCCGATGGCGACGCAGCGCGACCTGTCGCTGGCCTATTCCCCCGGCGTGGCGGTCCCGGTCGAGGCCATCGCCGAGCGGCCCGAGACCGCCTATGACTATACCGTCAAGGGCAACATGGTCGCGGTGATCTCGAACGGCACCGCCATCCTGGGGCTGGGGAACCTGGGCGCGCTGGCCTCGAAGCCGGTGATGGAGGGCAAGGCGGTCCTGTTCAAGCGTTTCGCCGATGTGAACGCGATCGACATCGAGCTGGATACCGAGGATCCGGACGAGATCATCAATGCGGTGCGGCTGATGGGCCCGACCTTCGGCGGCATCAACCTCGAGGACATCAAGGCGCCGGAATGCTTCATCATCGAGCAGCGGCTGAAAGAGGTCATGGACATCCCGGTCTTCCATGACGACCAGCACGGCACGGCGGTGATCTGCGCGGCGGGGCTGATCAACGCGCTGGAACTGTCGGGCAAGAAGATCGAGGACGTGAAGATCGTGCTGAACGGCGCCGGCGCCGCCGGCATCGCCTGCCTGGAGCTGCTGAAATCCATGGGCGCGCGGCATGAGAACTGTATCATGTGCGACACCAAGGGCGTGATCTGGCAGGGCCGCACCGAGGGCATGAACCAGTGGAAATCCGCCCATGCCGTCGTGACCGAGGCGCGCACGCTGGACGAGGCGATGCAGGGCGCCGACGTGTTCCTGGGCGTCTCGGCCAAGGGAGCGGTGACGCAGGACATGGTGCTGTCCATGGCCGAGAACCCGGTCATCTTCGCCATGGCCAACCCCGATCCCGAGATCACCCCCGAGGAGGCGCATGCCGTCCGCCCCGACGCCATCGTCGCCACCGGCCGCTCGGACTATCCGAACCAGGTCAACAACGTCCTGGGCTTTCCCTATCTGTTCCGCGGCGCGCTGGACATCCATGCCCGCGCCATCAATGACGAGATGAAGATCGCCTGCGCCCGCGCGCTGGCGGAACTGGCGCGCGAGGACGTGCCGGACGAGGTCGCCGTCGCCTACGGCCGCAAGCTGCAATTCGGCCGCGACTACATCATCCCGACGCCCTTCGACCCGCGGCTGATCCATGTCGTGCCGCCGGCGGTGGCGCGCGCGGGGATGGATACCGGCGTCGCCCGCCGCCCGATCATCGACATGGAGGGCTATGTCCAGTCGCTCAAGGCGCGCATGGACCCGACCGCGGCGATCCTGCAGGGCATCCATGCCCGCGCCCGCCAGGCCCAGGCCCGGATGATCTTTGCCGAGGGGGACGACCTGCGGGTGCTGCGCGCCGCCGTGGCCTGGCAGCGCGGCGGCATGGGCCAGTCCATCGTCGTCGGCCGGGAAAGCGACGTGCGTGAAAAGCTGGAGGCCGCCGGCCTGGGCGACGCCGCGCGCGAGATCACCGTGGTCAATGCCGGCAATTCCCGCCATCTCGAGCAATATCACGAGACGCTTTATGCCCGCCTGCAGCGCAAGGGCCATGACCGCGAGGACGCGGTCAAGCTGGCCAATCGCGACCGCCATGTCTTTGCCTCGCTGATGCTGGCGCATGGCCATGGCGACGGGCTGGTGACGGGGGCCACGCGCAAGAACGCGCATGTGCTGGCCCAAATCGGCACGGTCTTCGACGTGACCCCGGCCGACGGCGCGGTGGGCATCACCGCGGTCCTGCACAATGGCCGGGTGATCCTGATGGGCGACACGCTGGTCCATGAATGGCCCGAGGCCGAGGATCTGGCCGACATCGCCACCCGCGGCGCCCATGTCGCGCGCGGCCTGGGGCTGGAGCCGCGCGTGGCCTTTCTGTCGTTTTCGAACTTCGGCTACCCGATCAGCGAGCGCGCGGTGAAGATGGCCCATGCGACCGAGGTGCTGGACGCCCGCCGCGTCGATTTCGAATATGAGGGCGAGATGACCGTGGACGTGGCGTTGAACCCGTCGCAGGCGGCGAAATACCCGTTCTCGCGGCTCAAGGGGCCGGCCAATGTGCTGGTGGTGCCGGCGCGGCACTCGGCCTCGATCTCGGTGAAGCTCTTGCAGGAAATGGCCGGGGCGACGGTGATCGGGCCGATCCTGACCGGGGTGCCGCAGCCGATCCAGATCTGCTCGACCGGTTCGACGGTGAACGACATCCTGAACATGGCCGCCATCGCCGCGGGACGGCTGGGACAGGTGAAGTAACCCGCCCCAAACCAAAGGCGCCCCCGGATCGGGGGCGCCTTGCCTGTTGCGTCGGGATCAGAACCGATACGAGGCGCGCAGCTGCACCAGATCGGTGTCCAGGTCGCGGCCGCTGATGCCGGTTTCGTCCTCCAGCACGTCCTTGAAGTCGCTGCGGCTGTATTCCGCGCCGACGGTGAAGCGCTCGGTGACTTTGAAATCGGCGCCGAGACCATAGGTCAGCCCGGTTTCCGAGAAATCATCGACCGAGATCTTGGCCGCGCCCAGCGTGACATAGGGCAGGAAGCGGCCCATGTCGGCACCGGCACGCAGCCGCAGCCGGGTCAGGTCGCCGTCGTCATAGTTCTCGTCGGGCGAGATCTTGTTGTAGTCCAGTTCGCCGCCCAGCACGAAGCGGCCCAGGTCGTGCTGATAGCCCGCATGCAGGCCATAGCCGTCGTAATCGCCGAAATCGGCCAGCGCGCCGCGATTGCTCAGGTCGCCGCTGCCCTTGCCGTATTGCAGACCGGCATAGAAGCCCGTCCAGTCGCTGTCCGAAACGGTCGTCACGGGCGCCGGTGCCACGACCGGCTGCTCGACCACGGGGGCGACATAGCCACCCGCATAGGCGCCACCGGCGATCAGCGAAACCAAAGCTGCGTATCCGACTTTCTTCATGGTGTTCTCCATTTAACTCGGACCGTCTGCCTACCACCCGGGGCCGGGATTGGAAGGCTTGGCGGGGTCGTGGCACGGACAAGTGACGGCCCGTTAGCCGCAGGGATGAAAGGCGATGAAAAAAGCCTGCCGATACAGGGGCTTCGCGCTCAAGCCGGCGTGATTGGGCGTGATGCGCGGTCAGAGATTTTGTCTAACAAATTGATAATGAACGAGTTTCAGCTTCCGGTTTCGTCGATCTGCCCAAAGCATTCGCCGCGCTCGGCCTGGCGCTGGCGTTCCCGGAAACGGGCGCGGTCGGCCTCGCTATATTCGCCCGCGCAGCGATGGCAGCAGACGCCGGGCTCATATTCCGGGCGGGTGCGGTCCTCGGGCGCCAGCGGGCGGCGGCAGGCGTGGCACAGGTCGTAGCGGCCCTGCCGCAGCCCGTGGCCCAGGCTCACCCGCTTGTCGAAGACGAAGCATTCGCCGCGCCACAGGCTTTCCTCCTCGGGCACCTCCTCCAGGTATTTCAGGATGCCGCCCTTGAGGTGAAAGACCTCTGCCACGCCCTCGCCCAGCAGGAAATTGGTGGATTTCTCGCAGCGGATGCCGCCGGTGCAGAACATGGCGATGCGCTTGTTGTGGAAGCGATGCGCATTCTCGCGCCACCAGGCGGGAAAGTCGCGGAAGCTGCGGGTGCCGGGATCGACGGCGCCGGCGAAGGAGCCGATCTCGACCTCGTAATCGTTGCGGGTGTCGATCACCGCCACGTCGGGGGCGCTGATCAGCGCATTCCAGTCCTGCGGCGCGACATAGCGCCCGACCGCGGCGGTGGGGTCCACCTCGGGCTGGCCCATGGTGACGATCTCGCGCTTCAGGCGGACCTTCATGCGGCCGAAGGGCATGGCCTCGGCGGTGCTTTCCTTCCATTCCAGCCCCGCGCAGCCGGGCAGGGCGCGGATATGCGCCAGCACCGCGTCGATGCCTTCGCGGGTGCCGGCGATGGTGCCGTTGATCCCCTCGGGCGCCAGCAGCAAGGTGCCCCTGACCCCGTTCGTGCAGGCGCATTTGGCCAGCGGCGGCTTCAGCGCCTGAGGGTCGGGAAAGCGGGTGAAATGGTAAAGCGCGGCGACGATCAGCATGGGCTGGCCATAGCGCCGCAAGGATGTGCAATCAAGTTGCCGCATTGACGCCCCCGCCGCCTGCGCCTACCAATTTTCCTGGGAAACAGGAGAGGCGCCATGGCACGGGCCCTGATCGTCATCGACATGCAGCTGGATTTCTGTCCCGGCGGCCGGCTGGCGGTCGCCGGCGGGGACGAGATCGTGGCAGGGGTCAACGACCTGATGGCCGATTTCGACACCGTGGTGCTGACCCAGGACTGGCATCCGCAGGACCATGCCAGCTTTGCCGACAACCATCCCGGCGCAGCGGCATTTTCGCAAGTCGAGATGCCCTACGGCCCGCAGGTGCTGTGGCCGGCGCATTGCGTGATCGGCTCGGCGGGGGCGGGGTTTCATCCGACGCTGGCCGTCGATTGCGCCGATCTGGTGATCCGCAAGGGGTTCCGGCTGCAGATCGACAGCTATTCCGCGTTCTTCGAGAACGACCATCGCACCCCCACCGGCCTGGCCGGATATTTGCGCGACCGCGGCATGGACGACCTGGCCTTCGTGGGCCTCGCGCATGACTTCTGTGTCGCCTGGTCGGCCATCGACGCCGCCAAGCTGGGCTTTCGCGCCACCGTGATCGAGGAGGCCACCCGCGCCATCGACCTGAACGGCTCGCGCGAGGCGGCGCGCGAGGCGATGCGCAAGGCGGGGGTGGTGCTGGCATGATGATCCCGACGGTCGATATCGCCACCCGCGTCTATAACCACAAGTGGAAGATCGACCCCATCGTCCGCTCGCTGATCGACGACGATTTCTACAAGCTGCTGATGTGCCAGTCGGTGTTCCGCAACCGGCCCGACACGCAGGTCACCTTCAGCCTGATCAACCGCACCAGCCGCATCCGCCTGGCCGAGCTGATCGACGAGGGCGAGCTGCGCGAGCAGTTGGACCATGTCCGCGGCCTGTCGCTGACGCGGGGCGAAAGCACCTGGCTGCGCGGCAATACCTTCTACGGCAAGCGGCAGATGTTCCGCCCGGATTTCATGGAGTTCCTGGAGAAGCTGCGCCTGCCCGCCTATCACCTGGAAAAGCGCGACGGCCAGTATGAGCTGGTCTTCGAGGGCCGCTGGCCCGAGGTCATGCTGTGGGAGATCCCGGCGCTGGCGATCATCATGGAGCTGCGCTCGCGCGCCGTCCTCAAGGACATGGGCCGGTTTGAATTGCAGGTGCTCTATGCCCGCGCCATGGCCCGGCTTTGGGAAAAGATCGAGGAATTGCGCAAGCTCGGCCCGGACCTGCGCATCGCCGATTTCGGCACGCGGCGGCGGCACAGCTTCCTGTGGCAGGACTGGTGCGTGCAGGCCATGGTCGAGGGGCTGGGCGACGAGCGGTTTATCGGCACCTCGAACTGCCTGATCGCCATGCGCCGCGACATCGAGGCCATCGGCACCAATGCCCATGAACTGCCCATGGTCTATGCCGCGCTGGCCGACAGCGACGCGGAACTGCGCCAGGCCCCCTATCGCGTCCTCGCCGACTGGCACGAGGAGCATGACGGGATGCTGCGCATCATCCTGCCCGATACCTATGGCACCCAGGGGTTCCTGGAGCACGCGCCCGACTGGCTGGCCGGCTGGACCGGCATCCGCGTCGACAGCGGCGACCCGGCCGTGGGCGCCGAGACCGCGATCCGCTGGTGGCAGGAGCGCGGCGAGGATCCGCGCGACAAGCTGATCATCTTTTCCGACGGGCTGGACGTGGACAAGATCAAGGATCTGTTCCGGCGCTTCCACGGCCGGGCCAAGATCAGCTTCGGCTGGGGCACGCTCTTGACCAACGACTTCCGCGGGCTGGTGCCGGGCGACGGGCTGGCGCCGTTCTCGCTGGTCTGCAAGGCGGTGGCGGCCGAGGGGCGGCCGACCGTCAAGCTTTCCGACAACCCCGAAAAGGCCACCGGTCCCGAGGAGGAGATCGCGCGCTACAAGCGCGTCTTCGGCGTCGGCCAGCAGCAGCGCATGGCGGTCGTGGTCTGATCCGCCGGCTCGGTCGGTGCCTTGCCGCTGCCGTGGCATATTCCTTGCCGGAGGCGCCGGATGGCCGTCGAACGAGATCGCGCCGTCGTTACCGTCGTCTTGCAGCAAGACCCGGCTAATCGCGCGTCCGGCAACGCCTGCCGCCGGCTTTGGCGGCTGGGACAGGGTGTCCCGCCGCGCGACGGCCGCGCCGCGCTAGAGCCGGTCGCGCCAGCGGTTCACCAGCGGATAGCGGCGGTCGAGCCAGAAGGCCTTGGTCGAGATGCGCGGCCCCGGTGCAGCCTGGTAACGCTTCCATTCGCTGCCATAAAGCAGGGTCTCGACCTTCTTGACCGTCTCGGGCTCGAAGCCCTGCGCGACCAGGTCCTTCAGCGCCAGATCCTTCTCGACCAGCCCCTCCAGGATCGCGTCCAGCACCTCATAGGGCGGCAGGCTGTCCTGGTCCTTCTGGTTCGGGCGCAGCTCGGCCGAGGGGGGCTTCGAGATGATCTGCGGCGGGATCACCTCGCCCGCGCGGCCCAGCATCCAGTCGCGGTGGTTTTCATTGCGCCAGCGGCAGGTCTGAAAGACGCGGGTCTTGTAGAGATCCTTGATCGGATTGTAGCCGCCGGCCATGTCGCCATAGATCGTGGCATAGCCGACCGCGACCTCGGACTTGTTGCCGGTGGTCAAGAGCAGCTCGCCGAACTTGTTCGACAGCGCCATCAGCATCACGCCGCGCAGCCGGGACTGGATGTTTTCCTCGGTCGCGTCGGGCTGGGTGCCCGCCATCAGATGCGCCAGCGCCTCGCCGACCGCGTCGCGGGCGCCCTCGATATGCACGGTGTCCAGCCGCGTGCCCAGCCGGGCCGCGCAATCGGCGGCATCGTCGAGGCTGGCTTGCGAGGTGTATTCGCTGGGCAGCATGACGCAGCGGACGTTCTCGGGGCCGATGGCGTCGGCGGCGATGGTCGCGACCAGCGCCGAGTCGATGCCGCCCGACAGCCCCAGCACCGCCTTGCGGAACCCCGACTTGCGCATGTAGTCGCGCAGGCCCAGCGTCATGGCGCGGTAGTCCTGTTCCCATTCGTCGGGCTGGTGGTCCATCCGGCCCGGCACCGCGCGCCAGCCCTGCGGCGTGCGGGTGAAATCGACATGCGCCAGCATCTCGTCGAAGGGGGCCAGCTGCATGACCTTGACCGCACCGCCATCCTCGCCGGGGTTCAGCACGAAGCTGCCGCCGTCATAGATCTGGTCGTCCTGCCCGCCGACCGAGTTCAGGTAGATCAGCGGCAGGCCGGTCTCGACCACGCGGGCGACCATATGGCCCATGCGCAGGTCCAGCTTGCCCCGATGATAGGGGCTGCCGTTCGGGACCAGCAGGATCTCGGCCCCGGTCTCGGCCAGGGTTTCGCAGACCTCGGGCCACCAGGCGTCCTCGCAGATCGGGCTGCCGATGCGCAGCCCGTCCAGGCTGTAGGGCCCCGAGATCGGCCCGACATTGAACAGCCGCCATTCGTCGAACAGCTGCTTGTGCGGCAATTCATGCTTGAGCACCCGCGCCGCCACCCGGCCGCCCTTGAGGATCCAATAGGCGTTGTAGAGCCGGTCCTCCTCGGCATAGGGGCCGCCGATGCCGATGGCGGGGCCGTCGGCGCAGTCGCGCGCCAGATCGACGATATGCGCCATCGCTTCCTGCGTGAAGCCGGGCTTCAGAACCAGGTCCTGGGTCTGGTAGCCGGTGATGAACATCTCGGGCAGGGCCAGCAGGTTGGCGCCGGCCTCGCGCGCCCTGGCCCATGCCTCGCGCGCCTGGGCGGCATTGCCGGGCAAATCGCCCACGGTCGGGTTCAGCTGTCCAAGGGTGATGCGGAACGTGTCGGTCATGGCGCTTCCTTACCGGATCTCGGCCCGTTGATAGGCGACGGCGCGGCAAAGGAAAAGTCGGGCTTTGCGCCGGCGCGCCCCTTGCGATAAACCGATGGCAAAAGCAGCAACGAGGCGGAGTGCAGCACCCATGAAGGCAGCCCTTGTCGCCTGCGCGGTGATCCTGGCCGGCGCGGGCATGGCCGGCGCGCAGGCGGTCATCACCAAGCAATATGACGACGGCGGCGTCTATGAGGGCACCTTCCGCAACGGCAAGCAGCACGGCCGCGGCACCTACAGGCTGCCCTCGGGCTACGAATATACCGGCGACTGGGTCGAGGGCGAGATCCTGGGCCAGGGCGTGGCGAAATTCCCCAACGGCTCGGTCTACGAGGGCGCTTTCGCCGGCGGCAAGCCGCATGGCAAGGGCAAGATCACCTATGCCGACGGCGGCAGCTACGAGGGCGACTGGCAGGACGGCCAGATCGTCGGGCAGGGCGTGGCGCATTACGCCAACGGCTCGGTCTACGAAGGCGGCTTCCTGAACGCGCTGCATGACGGCAAGGGCGTGCTGACCCAGCCCAACGGCTATCGCTACGAGGGCGACTGGAAGGCCGGCGTCAAGGAGGGCCTCGGCAAGATCACCTATCCCGACGGCGCCAGCTACGAAGGCGAGATGCGGGCCAACCAGCGTTCCGGCCAGGGCAAGCTGAGGATGCCGGACGGGCTGGTCTACGAGGGCAGCTGGTCGGCGGGGCAGATGGCCGGGCAGGGCAAGCTGACCCAGCCCTCGGGCGACGGCTATGAGGGCCGCTTCGCCAATGGCAAGCGCGAGGGCAAGGGCGTCGCCACCTATGCCAATGGCGACCGCTACGAGGGCGATTTCCGCGCTGACAAGCGCTGGGGCACCGGCACCTTCACCGGCACCGACGGCTATGTCTATACCGGCGACTGGGTCGAGGGCCGCATGGAAGGGCTGGGCCGCATCACCTATCCTGACGGCTCGGTCTATGAGGGCGCGCTGATGGCCGACCTGCCGCATGGCCGCGGCCTGATCACCTATCCGGACGGCGCCAGCTATGACGGCGAATGGGTCGCCGGCGTGATCGAGGGGCAGGGCGTCGCCAAATACGCCAACGGCCTGGTCTACGAGGGCGGCTTCAAGCGCGGCCGCAACGAGGGGCAGGGCCGCATGACCTATCCGGACGGCTATGTCTATAACGGCGCCTGGCGCGACGGGCAGCGGCACGGGCAGGGGCAGGCGACCTATCCCGACGGCACCACCTATGACGGCTCCTTCGTGGACGGGCTGCGCCATGGCAAGGGCCGGCTGATCGCGCCGGACGGTTTCCGCTACGAGGGCAGCTGGAAGCAGGGCGAGATCGACGGCGAGGGCGTCGCGACCTATGCCAATGGCGATGTCTATAGCGGCCATTTCGTCATGGGCAAGCGCCAGGGCGCGGGGGTGATGCGCTATGCCACCGGCCAGGTCGCCTCGGGCGAATGGGAGGACAACCGCCTGGCCGTGCCCGCCGAGGGCGCGGCAGTGCCCGAGGGCGCCGAGACGCCAGATGGGGCGGTGCCGCAGGAGCCTGCCGTGGCAGAATAGGCCAGGGTTCGGGGCGACCGTCCGCCTTCGCCTTGTTCGTGTCGGATGCTGCGGGCGGCTCTCCCATCATGGGATCAGAAGAGCGAGGCGGTCCAATCTGATTCGCGGCCTGACAACATGTGCTGTCGGAACTGGACCCATTGCGAACTCGTCTCGCCCGTCGTCCCGCGAAGGACACCTTCCCACCAGCGGTGGAGCTCTTGCTTCTTGCCTACACGATTATGCTGCCGTGACTCCCTCCCGCGACCAGCGGAAATCGCTGCCATCAATCCACATTCTGTGCATGATCACGGCAAGGCGTCGGGCCAGAGCCACAACCGCCTTCTTGAGGCCGGCTCGCTTTGCCAGGCTCATGGCCCAGGCTTTCAGCCATGACCATTTCTTGACCCTGCATGCTCTTGCGCTTTTCGGCACCCGATTGCGCCAAGATTCCGCACCCAGTCGCGTGATCCTTCGGCGCCTGCCCGCCGCCAAAACAATAGTGATTCACGAAATCCAGGTTTTCACGGCGAACGGCGCTTGGCGTGAATACACGGATGTAAACTCGTGAAACGCGAGCTCTGTCTCGCCGGGCATATAGGGCACGGCCTCGCTAGCGGTAGTTGTAAACCTCGCCCGGATGGCCGGTGTCAGGCGGATCGTTCCATGAAAACACCCGGCCATCGTTCGCGCGATGGTTCGCCCGCACCTGATCGTCGTTCTAGCAGCGCCAGACGTATTGGTCTGGCGACCCTGCCTGCTTCAAGGTCAGCCGAAGCGGAATGCCCTTGCACAGATAAGCATCGAACGTCGTCCGATACGCTTCCGTGTAAATCATGTTCATGTCAGAGAACCCCCGTGTCGCCGAGGATTCTCCAACAGAAACTGCCAAGATTCGGTTACAAGATTCGGTTAATGGTGCGGGCGTTGCGGCCCGTTCTAATCCACCAGTCGCACCGCCGCACTCTCGGGCCAATGCGCGAAGGGCAGCACCCGCCCGTTCCGCCGGCTTTCGGCCACCAGGTCCAGGTCCAGCTCGGCCTTGACCCAGCCTGGCACGTCCATCAGCCCCTCGGCCAGCACGCCGCTTTCCGGCCAGAGCCCGTCGGGGGGCGCATAGATCGCCGCGGCGCCGCGGTTCTCGTCGATGGCGGGGTTCCAGTCCACGCAGCCCACCGTCGGTGCCTGCACCACGACGCATTGGCTTTCCAGCGCGCGGGCCATGGCGCCGATGCGGACCCGGTTGAACCCCGCCACCGTGTCCGTGCAGGAGGGTACCAGCACCACCTCGACCCCCGCCTCGGCCAGCGCGCGGCCCAGCAGCGGAAACTCGCTGTCATAGCAGATCAGCACGCCCAGCCGCCCGACGGGCGTGTCAAAGACCCGCAGGCCGGGGGCGCCGACCACGTTCCAGTCCTCGCGCTCGAACCGGGTCATCACCTGCTTGTCCTGATGGCCGATCCGTCCCCGCGGCCCGAACAGCACCGCCCGGTTGACCGGGCGCGGCCCGTCGAAACAGGGCCCCGAGGCGGCCAGGATATGCAGCCGATGCCGCGCCGCGAGTTCCGCATGCAGCGCGTCGCGCGCGGCCTCGTGCCGGGCGACCTCGTGCAGCGAGGCCTCCAGGTCGCCCGCCACCTCGCGCCCGCCCAGCGAGGCCAGCTCCATCGCGCCATATTCGGGAAAGACCAGCAGATCGCAATCGGCGGCCTTCTCGACCCAGGCGCCGATCTTGGCGCGATAAGCGTCCAGATCCGCCAGCCAGTCGAAGGGATAGGCGGCGGCGGCGATTTTCACGATCCGGCTCACAGGGGTTTCATCCAGAATTGCAGGGATTTGCGGGTCGACCGGCTCTCGCCGATGTCCTTCCAGTCGAAACCGGCGACCACGCCCGGCAAGGGCGCATAGCCGCGCTTCAGCCAGAACCCGTCCAGCGGGCGATAGGCGGGGGGCCGCAGTGGGTGGTCCTCGGGGCGAATCACGCTGCAAAAGGCGCTGTAGCGGCGGCCAAGCGCCCGGGCCTGCGCCTCGCGCCCGTCGAAGAAGGCATGGCCCAGGCCATGGCCGCGATAGTCCGGCAGCAGCACCGATTCGGCGCAATAGAAGATCTCGTCCAGCCGCTCGGGCCGGTTGGCGAAGGCGGCGGCGAAATCGCCGGCATGGTCCTCCATCGGCGCGCCGGTCGCGGCGCCGACCATGCGGTCGCCGTCCCAGGCCGCGACCACCACCGCGCCGGGCGACTGATAGGCATGCAGGTAATCGCGCTCATAACCCAGGTCGCCGTCATAGAGATAGGGCCAGTCGCGGAATACCGCGATGCGCAGCCGCGCCAGGTCGTCCAGCACGGCGGCAACCGCATCCCCGGTCAGGCATTCGGTGCGGATCACGCCGAGACCTGCCCCGAGACCTGCCCCGAGACCTGCCGCGTCCAGTCGGCGAGGTTGTAATAGGTCGTCACCCGCGCGATCTTGCCGTCGCGGATGGTGAAGAAGGCACCGGCGGGCAGGACATAGGTCTGGCCCTTCGCCTCGGGCAGGCCCTCGTCGGTGGCCAGGTAGGTGCCGTTGACCACGAATTCCGCCGCCGCCCGGTCGCCGGCCTCATTGGCGAAGATCACCATGCCGGTCAGTTCCTCGCGATAGCTGCGGGTCATGTGGGCGTTGAACGCGGCGAAGGCCGCCTTGCCGCGGCGGATGCCGCCCTCGTTGACGTGATGCTCGACCTCGTCATGCAGATAGCCCAGCATCTCGTCGGTGCGGCCGGCGTTGAAGGCGTCGTAATAGGCGGCGATCAGGGCCTTGGTATCCATGGCGGTCTCCTTCTTTGGTCCCCCTCTAGCGCGCCTGTTTGGCTGCGTCACCTCCGCCCTTTGGCGGATGCTTTTTTATTTTGTCTGTGGGAGTCTGAGGATTTCCTCGTGTTTTTTGATGGCCTGGTCGATGTTGTCGAAGATTGTGAGGCTTGCGTTGTGCAGGACGGCGCCCATGGTGCACATGTTGCGGATCATGGGCATGGAATGGCTGACGACGATGGCGGATGATCGGGCCATGCGCTCGGCGAAGACGCGCTGGGACTTGGCGCGGAAATTGGCGTCGCCGACGCTGGTGACCTCGTCGACCAGATAGGTGTCGAAATGGATGCCCATCGAGGTGCCCATGGCCAGCCGCGAGCGCATGCCCGAGGAATAGCTGCCGAAGGGCTGGTGGTAATGCTGGCCCAGCTCGGCGAAATCGGCGACGTAATCGACCAGCTCGTCGGTGTCCACGCCGTAGATGCGGGCCACGAATCGCACGTTCTGCGCCCCGGTCAGATCGGGGTGGAAACTGCCCGAGAACCCCACCGGCCAGGAAATCGTGCCGTCCGACAGCACCCGGCCGGCCGTGGGCAGCACGGTGCCGGCGATGATGCGCAGGAGCGTCGACTTGCCGGCGCCGTTGCGGCCCAGAAGCGCCACCGAGGCCCCGGTCGGGAACTCGGCGTTCAGATTGTCCGCCACCAGGGTCTCGCGGCCGTTGAGCCGGTAGATCTTGGTCAGGTTCTCGAGCCGGATCATGGCGCTAGCGGCGGTCGCGGACGCTGTAATAGACCAGCACCAGGATCGACCAGCCGGCCAGCAGCATGCCGGTGATCATCGCCCAGAGCCAGGGCCGGTCCGGCTCGGTCGGGCTTTGCGCCACCTTGGGCTCGATATGGGCGGCCAGGTAGCGGGCCTGGCGCTGCGCCTCGGCCAGCGCCGTCTCATGGGCGATGCGGGCCGAGCGATAGGCGCCCTCGGCGAATTCGCGGTCCACGGCCAGCTTTTCGTATTCCGCCATCAGCTGGGCATAGCTTTCGCCGGCCGGGCCCTGGCCCTCGGCGCCGAACTTGGCGCGCTCGGCCTCGATCAGCCGGCGCAGCGCGTCGATCTTCTGCTGGGACTGGGTGACGCGGTGGTCGGTGGGCTGGGCATTGTCCAAAAGCAGGTCATGGGCGACCAGCGCCTCGGCCAGCTGCGCCTGCAGCCCGCTCAGCACCCCCATCTGCCCGGCGAGATCGGCCTCGGGATCGACGATCTGCGAGCGCATGCGGAAGGCGGTCATGGCCTGGCGGGTCTCGGTCAGCTCGGCGCGGGCCTTGTCGAGCTCGGCCTTGGCCAGGCGGGTGGCGTCGTCCTGGGCGATGGTCGAGAGCTGGTTGATCTTGTCCGAGCTTTCCTGGAACACCGCCGCGGCGATCTGCTGGGCGTCCTCGGGGGTGAAGGCGCTGACCTTGAGGGTGATCAGCTGGGTGGTGCTGTCGTAGAGCACCTTGACCTGGCGCTGCCAGTAATCGGTCAGATCCTCGACATGGCCCTCGGGGTCGAAGGCGAAGACGAAGTCATGCGGCCAGGCGCGCGAGAAGCGGGCGCGCAGGTCGAGGCTGGCATCGATCCTTTCGACCATGTCCTGGCTGCGGATGTATTCGTAGAGGATGTCGGTATCCGAGGCGCTGCCGCCGGCGCCGGTCAGCGGCGCCAGCCCGCCCAGGAGATCGATCGAGGAGGTGGACTGTTCCTTGCGCACCGAGAAGCCGACGGTCGAGACATATTGGTCCTCGGCGCGCAGCCAGAGATAGCCGGCCCAGGCGAGGCTGGGCAGCACCACCAGCGCCAGGAAGGAGCCCAGGATCAGCCAGTGCCGGCGCCGGGGCTCGGCCATGCGGGCCGGCGGGCGCAGGGGCTGGGCCGGAGCGGGGGCGGGCGGCCGGGAGGCAGGGGGCGCGGCAGGCGGCATGGGCCGGACCGGGATCGGCTGGCCTTGCGGGCGCAGCGCCGGCGGCCTGGCCTGGGCTTGCGGCTGGGGGCCGGCCTGGGATGGAGCCTGGGATGGGGCCCTGGATTGGGGCTGCGCCTGGGAGGCGGCCGGGGCCGGCTGGCGATCCTGCGCCGCCGGCCCGCCTTGCCCCGATGGCTGCCCCGATGGCTGGCCCGATGGCTGGCCTTGTTGCGGGCCTTGTTGCGGGCCGGCCGGGGCGGCGGGCGGCTTCTGCGCCGCCTGGCCCGATCCTGGGCCCTGCTGCCGGCCGGCCGGGCCGGCGGGTTCCTGGGAAGGCCGGTCCTGGTCCATCGTCGCGCTCCGGGATTCGGGGGTATGGGATTCGGGGATCTGGGCTTGCGGGCCGGGTTGCGGGCCTTGTTGCGGGCCGGATGGCCGGGCGGGGCTGCCGCTCGGCGGCTTTCCGCCCGAGCCCCGCCGATCCTGCGGCCGCTCCTGCGGCCCATCCTGTTGCGGGCCTTGTTGCGGGCCGGCCGGGGCGGCGGGCGGCCGGCCCGGCCTGCTGCCTGCCGCCGGCCTTGGCGGCGGCTCTTGCGGCCGCGCCTGCGGCTGCGTCCCCGCCGCCGCGGCGTCGCCCGGCCCCTGGCCCCGCGATTGGGCCTGTGCCTGTGGCTGGGCCTGGGCCTGGATATGCGCCTGGATCCGTGCCTGGGCGCCCAGGCCCTGCTGGCCCTGGAAGGGGCGGGGGGCCGGGCCGGGCCGGGGCCGGGCGCCTGGGGCGGGCTGGGAGGCGGGCTGGATTGCAGGCTGGGATGCGGCCGGGGTTGCGGCCGGGGTTGCGGCCGGGGTTGTGGATTGCGATGCGGGTGCGGCCGGCCGGGGCGCGGCGGCCTCGACCGGCCGCGGGGCGGCGCCCGGCGCCCGGCTGGCCGGCTCGGCCGGCTGGCCGGCCTGGTCGCCGGCCGGTATGGAGGGGGTGGTCACGGGCAGCTGCGCTTTCGCTGGTTTACCTTTCGGCCGCAGTTGTTACATATTGCCGCCCGTCCAGGCCAGTGTTTGCGTTCACATGTCCGATACCGCCCCAGAAATCCGCCGCCCCCAGGGCCAGGCCGGCGCAGCCCGCCCGCCGCGGGTCCGCCGGCCGCAGCACCCGTCGCGCAACGGGCCGCGCTTTCGCATGCCGCGCACCGTGGTGGCGCTGATGCTGCGCGAGATGGCCACCAGCTATGGCCGCTCGGCCGGCGGCTATGTCTGGGCGGTGCTCGAGCCGGTGCTGGGCGTGGCGCTTCTGTCGGTGCTGTTCAGCATGGCGCTGCGCAGCCCCGGCCTCGGCTCGAACTTCCCGCTGTTCTATGCCACCGGCTACCTGCCCTTTGCCATGTTCACCGACCTGGCCAACAAGACCGCCGCCTCGATCCGCTTCTCGCGGCCCTTGCTGGCCTATCCCAGCGTGACCTTCCTCGATGCGCTGCTGGCGCGGGTGGTGCTGAACGCGCTGACCCATGTCGCGGTGATCGCCATCGTGATCGGCGGCATCTTCCTAGCCTATCAGCTGCCGGGGCCGGTGGACATGCCCTCGGTCTTCGAGGCGCTGCTGCTGGTGGCGCTGCTGGGCACCGGGGTGGGGGTGCTGAACTGCTACCTGATGAACGCCTTCCCGGTCTGGGAGCGGGTCTGGCACATCCTGACCCGGCCGCTGTTCCTGATCTCGGGGGTGATCTTCCTTTACGACATGATGCCGGTCCAGGCGCAGAACCTGCTGTGGTACAACCCGCTGATCCATTGCACCGGGCTGATGCGGCGCGGCTTCTATCCCACCTACGAGGCCGGCTATCTCAGCCAGGCCTATGTCGTCGCCCTCGCCCTCGCCCTCATGCTGGCGGGCCTCGCCCTGCTCGAGAGAAACCACCGCAAGCTCCTCGAAAGGTGAAGCCCCAAGCGGACGGGGCGGCCGGAACAGAAGGCCAGGACAGAAGGACGGATCCCCGGCATGCCAAGGCAAACGGGAAGGGGGCTCGTCCCTATGGTCAGGCCTCACAACCAATAGATGACGGTCGCGGCGAGGGCGCAGGCCGAGAGAAACAGGATGGGGCGGCGATCGTAGCGGGCTGCGCTGCGCCGCCAGTCCTTCAGTCTGGCGAACATGTTCTCAATCCTGCGGCGTTGGCGGTAGAGGTCGGCGTTGTGCGGGATTGGTATCTTGCGACCGGTGCGGGAGGGGATGCAGGGTGAAATGCCCGTCTCGATCAGCGCGTTGCGGAACCCGTCGGCATCCTAGCCCCGCTCCCCGAGCAGCGCCCCGGCCCGTGGGATAGACGACAGGAGCGCCCGCGTCCCGATATAGTCGGAGGTCTGGTCTGCCGAGAGGAACATCCGGATCGGGCGGACCTTCGCCTCGGCCAAGGCTAGAGAAGCAGGTCCGAGGCGTTCAACTGCTCCAGCCCGCCCAGCTCGATCGTCAGCTCGGCCGTGCCATCGCCGTCCAGGTCGACCAGAAGCCGATGCGCGCCGGCCTGCGACCAGTCGGCGCGAAGCTGACCCGGAGCGGAAAAATTCTCGCTGCCGATAAAGGTCAGTCCCAGGCCTGCAAGGTCGATCCTGTCCTCGCCAGGCTGGAAATCCAGGATGACATCGATGCTGCCGTCCAGGTCTTCGGTGGCCGAGAACACGAACACGTCGGCGCCAAGCCCGCCGACCAGCGTGTCGGAGCCCGCCCCGCCTGCCAGCGTGTCACTGCCGTCACCGCCCTGAAGCAGGTCGTCGCCGGCCCCTCCAAGCAAGCTGTCATGACCGGTCCCGCCGATCAGGGTGTCGTTGCCCTCGCCGCCGAAAATTTCGTCATTGCCCGGGCCGCCGTCCAGCAGGTCATCGCCGAGACCGCCGGACAGGCTGTCATGGCCGGGGCCGCCGCGCAGGGTGTCATTGCCTTCGCCGCCGTAAAGCAGGTCGTGGCCGTCGTCGCCATTGAGTTCATCTGCGCCGGCATCGCCATGAAGCGTGTCATGGCCCGGACCGCCCCTTAGCACGTCGTTGCCGTCGCCGCCCCGCATCAGGTCATACCCCTCGCCGCCGAGGAGGGTGTCGTTGCCCGGACCGCCTTCCAGAAGGTCGTTGCCCGCGTCTCCTTGCAACAGGTCGTTACCGTCGCCGCCGAACAGCTGGTCATTGCCGTCATGTCCGGCCAGCGTGTCGTTTCCGTGCTCGCCGCGCAAGGTATCGGCCCCGGATCCGCCGACGAGGCTGTCATTGCCGTTGCCACCGAACAGCAGGTCATTGCCATCGCCGCCGAACAACTGGTCATCGCCGTCATGTCCGGCCAGCGTGTCGTTTCCGTGCTCGCCGCGCAAGGTATCGGCCCCGGATCCGCCGACGAGGCTGTCATTGCCGTTGCCACCGAACAGCAGGTCGTTGCCATCGCCGCCGAACAGTTGGTCATCGCCGTCATGTCCGGCCAGCGTGTCGTTGCCAGGTTCACCGCGCAAGGTATCGGCCCCGGATCCGCCGACGAGGCTGTCATTGCCGTTGCCACCGAACAGCAGGTCGCCGCCGAACAGTTGGTCATCGCCAGCATGTCCGGCCAGCGTGTCATGCCCGGCGTCCCCATACAGCGTATCGGCGCCAGCCCCTCCGACCAGGCTGTCATTGCCGTTGCCGCCATAGATCAGGTCGTTGCCGTCCCGCCCCTCCAGCGTGTCGTTGCCCGGCCCGCCCTGGAGATTGTCGTCCCCCGGTCCGCCCAGAAGCAGGTCGTCGCCGGCATGGCCGAAGACGTCCGAGCCGTTGTGGCCTGCGCTCAGCGTGTCGTTGCCCGCCGTGCCCACCACCGTCGTGCGCATGTCGGGGGCCGCGTAATGCGCGATGGGGAAAAGCGAATTGTCAAAGGCGCTGGCCTGCAGCATCGTATTGTCCCGTGTCATGACCCAGATAACCGAATTTCCGTAAAATATCCTGATTCCATAGCTTTCCGGCCTGAACCCCAACTGCCCGACATTGCGGACCATGCCCAGGAAGGACAGGTCCAGACGGTCCACCCCCGGCTCGAAATCGGTGATGGTGATCTTGCCGTTGACCTCGGCCGCCACAAAGATGTCCGCGCCGGCGCCGCCGGTCATCTGCACCGGGCTGCTGCCGGCGATCAGGATGTCGTCGCCGGCGCCGCCCTCCAGCCTGCTCGTCTCGGCGCTGGCCTGCATCATGTCGTTGCCCTCGGTCCCCGACTGCCAGCCCGCGCCGACCACCCGCGTCAGGCCGATGCCGCCCGGTTCGAAAACGAATTGCGTGATGCCGCTTTCCGTGCGCGACGAGGCGAAAAGCGCGATCTTGCCGTCGATCACCAGCGCCGAAAGCGCCGAGACATCGGCCAGCGCCCGGTCGTTGGTGTCGACCAGCGTGGCCAGGTGCAGCAGCCGCCCCTCGGGCAGCACGGTGAAGACGCTCAGCCCGTCGTCGCCGCCGCCCACGAAGACGAAGGCGCGGCCGTCCAGGGTCGCGGTCGCAAGCGCGGTGGCGCCGGCAAAGCGGGTGTTGCGTTCGTCGATGACGTGATCGGCCGGTAGAAGCGCGCCCTCGTAGGTCAGGCGCATGGTGGTCAGGGACGAGCTTTGCGCCGCCGCGACCACCAGATAGGTTACGCCGCCCACCGCGACCGTGGCCAGGTGGCTGGGCTGGTCCATGCCAAGGCCGTGCCAGGACCACAGCATATGCGCCGTGCCGACCGAGCCGTCGGCATGGATCATTTGCACCGCGACATAGTTGCCGGTGGCCGAGGCCGAGATGATGAAGCTGCGGTCGGCCAGCGTGGCCACCAGCATGTCGTCGATCTCGGTCCCCTGCACGCCCGAGCCGAGCGGCAGCGCCGCCCGGGTGACATGGGCGATGGCGCCGTCCGCGGCCAGCCGCCAGATGTCGAAGGCCGTCTGCCCGTCGCGGGCCGAATAGAGGAAATCCCCCTGCGGCGTCTGGAACTGGCCTAGCCGGATCACGTCGGCGGGCAGCCCTGCCGGCCCGGCCAGCGACGCGCCGTCGCGAAACCCGCCCTGGCCGTCCAGCAGGATGCCGGCACCCAGCGCATCGCGCAGCCCGGTGCCGAACAGCACCGGCCCGCCCTTCAGCGTGACGATGCTGGCATCCGGGGTGCCGCCATAGCCCAGCGCGGCGGCATGGGGCTGGGCGCCGATCATCTCGATCGGCTGGTCGGCCGAGGTGACGCGATAGGCCGCGATGCCGCCGCCGAGATGGGTGATGCTGTAAAGCGCATGCCCCTCCGGGCCGGAAAAGGTCCGCAGATTCGTGATATTGGTCACGAAGGGTGCTTGGGGGCCGATATAGGTGGCAACGTGGCGGTATCGCATTGCGGGCTTCGTTCGTGGCGGTCGGGCGTGGCGGTCGGGATCGTGCCCCGACAGGGTGCCAAACCGGCACACGAAGTCACGCGTAATTCCCCGTGCATTTTAATTGCCGCGGACATAGGCTGCGCCGGCGGCGCGCCGCTTGCGCGCCTTTGGGAGTTGCTCCATACGCATTCTGCGCAAGGCAAATCTGGTAGAGACAGATGCAGATCCAAAAGACCTCGCTTCCGGGCGTGCTGGTCCTTGTTCCGCGGCGGTTCGGCGATGATCGCGGGTTCTTTTGCGAAAGCTGGAGCCGAAAGACCCTGCATCGGGCGGGGCTGGACCTGCCGGAATTCGTGCAGGACAACCATTCGCTATCGGCGGCGGCGGGCACCTTGCGGGGGCTGCATTTCCAGGCCCCGCCCCATGCCCAGGGCAAGCTGGTGCGCTGCGGGCGCGGCCGGCTTTTCGACGTGGCGGTCGATATCCGCAGGGGCAGCCCGAGTTATGGCCAATGGACCGGCTGCGAGCTGTCCTTTGAAAACGGCCGCCAGCTGTGGATTCCGCCGGGCTTCCTGCACGGTTTCGTCACGCGCGAGCCTGACACGGAAATCCTGTATAAATGTACGGATTATTATGCGCCCGATTGCGACGGATCGGTGGTCTGGGACAGTATCGGCATCGACTGGGGCGTCGCCGGCCCGCCGATCCTGTCGGCCAAGGATGCGGCCGCACCGACATTGAACGAGTTCGACAGCCCTTTCACCTATGAGGGGCCTTTTGAGTACGAGGCGAGATTATGAAGATTCTGGTGACCGGCGGCGCGGGATTCATCGGTTCGGCGGTGGTGCGGCTGGCGGTGGCGCGGGGACATTCGGTGGTGAACCTCGATTCGCTGACCTATGCCGCCAATCTGGAGAACGTGGCCTCGGCGGCCGGCAGCCCGCTCTACGCCTTCGAACGGGCCGACATCCGCGACCGCGCCGCGCTGGACCGCATCCTGGCCGCGCACCGGCCCGATGCGATCATGCATCTGGCCGCGGAAAGCCATGTGGACCGCTCGATCGACGGGCCGGGCGCCTTCATCGAGACCAACGTGACCGGCACCTACAACCTGCTTGAGGCGGCGCGGGCCTGGTGGACCGCGCAGGGCCGGCCCGAGGGGTTTCGTTTCCACCACATCTCGACCGACGAGGTTTTCGGCTCGCTGGGCGAGACCGGCCAGTTCACCGAAGACACGCCCTACGACCCGCGCAGCCCCTATTCGGCCTCGAAAGCCGCCTCGGACCACCTGGTCCGCGCCTGGCACGAGACCTATGGCCTGCCGGTGGTGCTGACCAATTGCTCGAACAATTACGGGCCGTTCCATTTCCCGGAAAAGCTGGTGCCGGTGGTGATCCTGAACGCGCTGCACGGCCGGCCGATCCCGGTCTATGGCGACGGCGGCAATGTCCGCGACTGGCTTTATGTCGAAGACCACGCCGCTGCGCTGCTGCTGGTGCTGGAAAAGGGCCGCATCGGCCGCAGCTACAATATCGGCGGCGAGAACGAGGCCAGGAATATCGACTTGGTGCGCAGCATCTGCGGCCATATGGACCGGCTGCGCCCGGATGCCGCGCCGCATGACCGGCTCATTACCTTCGTCGCTGACCGGCCGGGCCACGACCGGCGCTATGCCATCGACCCGACCCGCATCCGCAGCGAGTTGGGCTGGCGCCCCTCGGTCACGGTCGAGGAGGGGCTGAGGCGCACCGTCGAATGGTATCTGCAAAACGAGGAGTGGTGGCGGCCGCTGCTGACCCGGCAGGGGGTCGGGGAAAGGCTCGGCACGGCATGAAGGACCTTCTGGTCTTCGGCCGCACCGGACAGGTCGCGACCGAGCTGGCGCGGCTGGCGCCCGGGGCGCGATTCCTCGGCCGCGACCAGGCCGATCTGACCGATCCAGCCGCCTGCGCCGCGGCGATCCGGGCATCCGACTGTGCGGCGGTGCTGAACGCCGCGGCCTATACCGCCGTGGACCGCGCCGAATCCGAGCCCGACCTGGCCCGCGCCATCAATGCCGAGGCCCCCGCTGCCATGGCCCGGGCCGCGACGGAGATCGGCGTGCCTTTCCTGCATATTTCGACCGATTACGTCTTCGACGGCTCGGGCGAGCGACCTTGGGTGGAAACCGACCCGACCGGCCCGCTGGGCGTCTATGGCGCGACCAAGCTGGCCGGAGAGCGGGGCATCGCCGCCGCCGGCGGGCAATGGGCGGTCATGCGCACCTCCTGGGTGTTCTCGGCCCATGGCGCGAATTTCGTCAGGACCATGCTGCGGCTGGGCGCCGAGCGCGAGGAACTGCGCGTCGTCGCCGACCAGCAGGGCGGCCCGACCCCGGCGGCCGATATCGCCGCAGCCTGCCTGGCCATGCTGGGCGCGATGCGCGGTGACGCCTCGCGCGGGGGGATCTATCACTTCGCGGGCAGCCCCGACACCAGCTGGGCCGGCTTTGCGCGCGAGATCATGGCGCAGGCCGGACTTTCCTGCCGCGTCACCGAGATTTCCACGGCGGATTATCCCACCCCCGCCCGGCGCCCGGCCAATTCGTGCCTGAACTGCGCCGCCATTCAGCGGGATTTCGGCATCAGTCGCCCCGACTGGCGCGCCGGTCTCGCCAAGGTCTTGCAGGAGCTGAAACCATGACCCAATCCGAAAATTCCGCCAGCCGCCGCAAGGGCATCATCCTGGCCGGCGGCTCGGGCACGCGGCTTTATCCGATCACCATGGGCCTGTCCAAGCAGCTGCTGCCGATCTATGACAAGCCGATGATCTATTACCCGATCACCGTGCTGATGCTGTCGGGCATCCGCGAGATCGCCATCATCACCACCCCCGAGGACCAGGACCAGTTCCGCCGCCTGTTGGGCGACGGCAGCCAATGGGGGCTCGGCTTTCACTACCTGGTGCAGCCCTCGCCCGACGGGCTGGCGCAGGCCTATCTGCTGGCCGAGGATTTCCTGGCGGGCGCGCCCTCGGCCATGGTGCTGGGCGACAACATCTTCTTCGGCCACGGCCTGCCCCTGCTGCTGGAGGCCGCAGACCGGCGCGACACGGGCGGCACGGTCTTCGGCTACCAGGTGTCCGACCCCGAACGCTATGGCGTCGTCGACTTCGATCAGGCGGGCCGGGTGCGGGCCATTGTCGAGAAACCGGCCGAGCCGCCGTCGAATTTCGCCGTCACCGGGCTTTACTTCCTGGACGGCACGGCGCCGCGGCGCGCGGCCGAGGTCCGCCCCTCGGACCGGGGTGAGCTGGAGATCACCACGCTTCTGGAGAGCTATCTGCACGAGGGCCAGCTGAGCGTCGAGAAGATGGGCCGCGGCTTCGCCTGGCTGGATACCGGCACCCATGCCAGCCTGCTGGATGCGGGGAATTTCGTGCGCACGCTGGAAAACCGCCAGGGCCTGCAGACCGGCTGCCCCGAGGAGATCGCCTTCCAGGCCGGCTGGATTTCCGCTGACGAACTGCGGGCCAGGGCGGGGCAATGCGCCAAGAATGCCTATGGCCGCTATCTGCTGCGCCTGCTGGGCGAGGGGGAATAGCTGGCCCGGCAACCGTCCGAATGCATTGCGGACCCGTCCGGGCCCGGCCTGGCCGGACGGCCCGCATTCCGCGACGTCCGGATCTTGGCGCGGCTTGCCGCGAATCGGGTGCCTGCCGTCCAGGCGGGCGGGCACGGCCGCTTTATCCCCGCCGCGTCTCTTGCTAAGAAGCCCCGGCTTCGCGCCCGTTCCGCCAGCCAATCCGTGAGCCCGCCTTGAACCAGCCTGATCCTCCCCCTCCGGTCATTGCGGCGGTCGTCGTTACCTTCAACCGGCTGGCGCATCTGGAAAAGACGCTGGCCCGCCTGCTGGCCGAGCCGCTCGACCATGTCGTGGTGGTCGAGAACGGCTCGACTGATGGCACGCGGGAATGGCTGGCCGGGCAGGGCGATCCGCGGCTGGTCGTCATCGAGATGCCGGAAAACGGCGGCGGCGCGCTGGGGTTCGAGGTGGGCATGCGCGAGACCGGCCGCAGGCTCGACCCCGACTGGCTGGTCCTGATGGACGACGATGCCCGGCCCGCGACCGGCGCCATCGCCCGGTTCCGGCAAGGCCTGGCCGAGGGTCGCTGGCCCGGCGCCGAGGCGCTGGCGGCGGCGGTGCGCTTTCCCGGCGGCCGGATCTGCGAGATGAACCGGCCCTGGGTCAACCCCTTCGGCGACCTGCCGGTCTTCCTGCGCGTGCTGGCGGGGGGCGGCCGGGCGGCCTTTCACATTCCCGACAGCGATTACGATGCGCCGGTGCCGCGGCCCCTGGACGGCACCTCCTTCGTCGGCTTCTTCGTGTCGCGCGCCGGGGTGGCCCGTGCCGGCTATCCCGATGGCCGGCTGTTCATCTATGGCGACGACGTGCTCTATTCCCTGGGACTGACCCAGGCCGGCGGCCGGCTGCTTTTCGCCCCGGACCTGGAGTTCGAGCATGATTGCGCGACCCAGACCGCGGGGGCGACGCCCCGGCCGCTCTGGAAGGTGTATTACCTGCATCGCAACGCCTGGTTCGTCTATCGCCGGGTCGCAGGCCGGCTGTTCTTTCCGCCGCTGATGGCGCTGATGCTGCTGAAATGGCTGCGCAAGGGCCGGTTGCTGCCCGCCGCCGAGCGGCGCATCTGCCGCCGGCTGATCCGGCTGGCGGTGCGGGACGCCTTTCGCGGCGAACTGGGCCGCAGCCATGCCCAGATCATGGCCCTGGCCGATGGCGTCGGCACGACTGCCCCCTGGGCCGAGGGCACCGCGAGCGGCTCGCCGGCCGCCGGCGACGACCGCTGAGCCGCCCGGCGATCCGAAGCCGCTCACCGGCCCCCTTTTTGGCGGAATCCCGTGCGGTTGCGGGGCGCCACGCCTGCCTTGGAAGGCCGGAAAATGCGTTGCCCCGGCCACGGTGGAATGCATCGGCCAAGAGCAGGGCCGTGCCAGCGGGTGCGAAAACAGGCTGCCGACCGGGCGTCCACTTGAAGCGGTTCGGCCATGGCTGCCGGCCCGGATCGCCGAGCCTTACTGGATCTGCTGGCCGATATCCTCGATCAGGATGCGCCTGACATTCGGCCCCGCGGCCTTTTGCCCCGCCGCAAGCAGGGCGGCGCGCAGGCGTTGCAGGGCGGGTTCGGCGGTGAAATTGCCGTTGAAGCCGCCGGTATTCGCCTCGATCATCAGCGCGTTCAGCAAGGCGTCCCGCAGCCGATGCTCCTGCGCCTCGATCTCTGCGCGGGCCGAGGCGGGCATCTCGACGCTCAGCGACAGGATCATGATCGCCGATGGCGTGCCGTTGCGCAGGATCGGCACGAAAACTGGTTGGGAAACGCGAACCAGTCGAGGCTGGCCTCGGCAGCGCCGCCGCCGTCGCCGCTGCCCTCGCCGCCATGGCCCTGCGCGGGATCGGCGGATTCGGACACCTGATGGCCCGGCTCGGCCGCCGTGGCGGCGTCGCCCTGGACGGAGGCAGCCGGCTTCGCGCCGCCCAGCATGTCGCCGCCGACCGCGCCGCCCAGAAAGGCCAGCAGGGGGATCAGGATAAGCAGGATCTTTTTCACCGGGCCCCCCTCCGTCTTCAGTAAGGCAAGAGGATGTCGGCCAGCTGCTGGCCATAGCGTGGCTGCTGGACATCGCTGATCTGGCCGCGGCCGCCATAGGAAATGCGCGCGCCCGCGATGCGGTCATAGGCGATCTCGTTGCGCCGCCCGATATCCGAGGGGCGGACGAAGCCGCTGACGGTCAGTTCGCGCAGCTCGTAGTTCACCCGCACCTCCTGCGTGCCCTGGATGCGCAGGACGCCGTTGGGCAGCCGGTCCACCACCGTCGCCGCGACGCGCAGGGTCAGCTTGTCGCGGCGCGAGATATTGCCGCTGCCCTTGTAGCTGGAGGATGCCTTGGCCTCGGCCAGTTCCTCCATGCTGGCGCCTTCCGGCAGGATGCGGTCGATGCGCTGCGGCAGGCCTGCCAGCGAGGGGATGCCGACCTTGTCGGCCGAACTGCGGCTGCGCCCCGAACTGTTCTGGATTTCGGCGCTGTCGTCGATCTCGATCACCACGGTCAGGATGTCGCCGCGCGTCGAGGCGCGCCGGTCCGCGACCAGCGAATTCTGCGACATGCTCCAGAGCGAGGCCGTGCTGTCCGCCCGATAGGGCAGCTCCTGTACGCCATGGCCCGACGAGGTCATCGCCTGGTATTCGACGCTGCTTTCGGGGGCGGTCATGTTGGGCACCTGCCCGATCTGCGAGACCCGGCCGCAGGCCGAAAGCGACAGGGCAAGGGACAGGGCGCCAAGCAGCAGCGCGGGGCGGGGAGACATGGGCTGGAGCATGGGCTGCCTTTCAGTTCTGCCGGACGATGACCGTCCCGTCCGGGGCCACCCGGCCCGAGACGGTCACGCGCGAGGCGTTGTTCATGACGCGGATGACCTGCCCGGCGCTGCCGGCCGAAAGCGCGCGGCCCTCGGCCTCGATCCGCAGGGCGGCCTTTTCATAGGCGATGGTGACGATCTGGTTGCGCCCGACCAGGGTCGGCGCAGTCAGGGTCGAGGGGTCGATGCGGCGGCCCTGGTAGACCATGACGCGCAACTGCTGGCCCAGGACCGCGGCGATCTCCTCGATACCGCCGGGTTGGTCGGGGACCAGCGAGACGTCGCCGGCCGCGATCACCGTGCCGGCCGGCAGCGTGCGGTTGGCCACCACCGACCCGGCAAGCGTCCCTTGCGGCAGCAGCATCAGCAAAAGCACGAGCCCCCGCATCAGCGCACCTGCACCGTGGTGCCAAGCATCTGGTCCGCGGCGGTGATCACCTTGGAGTTCAGCTCGTAGCCGCGCTGCGCCTTGATCAGCTCGGCGATCTCGCGCACCGGATCGACCGCGCTTTCCTCGAGGAAGCCGGCGCGGATCGTGCCCAGCCCCTCTTGTCCCGGCGTGGCGACCTGGGGCGCGCCCGAGGCCGCGGTTTCCAGGAACAGGTTCGAGCCGATCGCCTCGAGCCCTTTGGCATTGACGAAATTGGCCAGGGTGATCTGGCCCAGGTTCTCGGGCTCGACCCGGTCGTCGAAATAGGCGAAGACCTGGCCGTCGGCATTGATCGCGATGCTGCGGGCCTCCTCGGGGATGGTGATGTCGGGCACCAGCGGATAGCCCTCGGAGGTGACGACCTGCCCTTCGGCCGAGCGTTTCAGGCTGCCGTCGCGGGTATAGGCCGAGATGCCCGAGGGCATCGTGACCTCCAGATAGCCGTTGCCGTCGATGGCGATGTCCAGATCGCCGTTGGTCTGGACCGGGGTGCCCTGCGCCAGCATGACCGTCACGCTGGCCGGGCGCACGCCCAGGCCAAGCTGCACGCCCGCCGGGACCATGGCGCCGGTGGCGGCGGTCAGCGTGCCGGGCCGGGTGGCCTGCTGGTATTGCAGGTCGGCGAACTCCGCCCGCCGCGGGTTGTAGCCCGTCGTGGACATGTTCGCGAGGTTGTTCGAGATGACATCGACGCGCATCTGCTGCGCGCTCATGCCCGATGCCGCGATCTGAAGTGCTCTCATGCTTTGTCCTTTCACCGGGTCAGCGAGGTGATGGTCTGGCGGATGCGCTGGTCTTCCTGGTCGAGGAAGCTCTGGCCCAGCTGATAGGCGCGCTGGACCTCGATCATGCGGGCGATTTCCAGCACCGGATCGACGTTGGAATCCTCCAGAAAGCCCTGGCGCAGCACCGCCTGGTCCAGCGGCTCGACCGCGCCGCCGGGATCGAAGAGCGTGCCGGCGATATGACGCAGCCGTGCCGGGTCGGGGCTGGCGAAGACGCCGATCCGGCCGATCGGGCTGCCGTCGGCCGAGATGGTGCCGTCGGTGCCGATCCCGACGCTGCCCACCCCGGCCGGGATCACGATCGGGGCCTCGCCGTCGTCGAGCAGCGGATAGCCGTCGGGATTGACCAGCTCGCCCTCGGCATTGGTCATGAAGGCACCGGCGCGGGTCAGGCGGTTGCCCTGCGGGGTCTGGACCATCAGGAATCCCTCGCCGTCGATGGCCATGTCGAAGCGGCCGTTGGTCTGGGTCATGCCGCCGGGGGCAAGATCCACCAATCGGCCGCGGCCATTGGCCATGGCCAGGGTTTCGCCACGCCCGTCCAGCGCCACCATGTATTCCGAAAACACCACGCCCTCGCGCCGGAAGCCGGCGGTATTGGCGTTGGCGATGTTGTTGGCGACGGTGTGCATCTCTCGCATCAGGCCGGATTGCCGGGTCAATGCGGCATAGATCGCGTTCTCCATGGCCTATGACCCCGCGATCTGCGGCAGGATCCGGTCGGTGAAGAAGCTGGTCAGCGTCGCGGTCATGAAGCTCATACTGACCCAGAACACCACCAGCATCAGGCCGATCTTGGGCACGAAGGTCAGCGTCATCTCCTGTACCGAGGTCAGCGCCTGAAAGAGGCCGATGACCACGCCGGTCACCAGCGCCACGATCAGCAGCGGCGCCGACATGCGCACCGCGATCCACAGCGCCTGCCGGGTCAGGTCGAAGATCTGGTTCTCGTCCATGACTACCCCTCAGACCGGCATGCGCAGGATTTCCTGATAGGCCTCGACCACCTTGTCGCGGATCGTTACCACGGTCTCGAGCGCGATCTCGGCCTGGGCGATGCTGTGGACCAGGTCATGCGTCTCGGTCTTGCCGGTCATGGCGCCGGTGGCGGCCAGGTCGACCCGTTCCATCACGCGGGCAAAATCCGTCGCGGCGTTGGTCACACCCTGCGGCAGGCCCGCGGCCGGGGCGACGGCATGGCGGGCGCGGTCATAGGCGGTTGCGGCGGAGGTGGCGGCGATTGTCGGTGAAGAAATCATGGCATTGCCCCTTAGCGGCGGATCAGATCCAGCAGCGAACTGCCCATCTGGCGGGATTGTTCAAAGACGCGCAGATTGGCCTCGTAGCTGCGGCTTGCCTCTTTCGCGTCGGCGATCTCGACGATCAGGTCCACGTTGGAGCCCGCGTAATAGCCTCCGTCGTCGGCCATCGGATGCGCGGGGTCGTAGACGCGCGGCAATTCGCGCCGGTCCAGCCGGGTCGGCCCCGCGGCGACCGCGCCGGTCGGGCGGCCGAAATCGACCTGTTCCTGGAACGCCACCAGCTTGCGGCGATAGCCGGGTGTGTCGGCATTGGCGATGTTTTCCGAAATATGGCGCAGGCGCACGGCCTGGGATTTCATCCCCGACACGGCCAGTTCGGTCGCGGAAAGCGGCTGGGTCATGATCGCCCCCTCAGCCGCGGCGGCCAAGGCTGGTGCGGACCAGCGCAAGCGAGGACTTGGTCACCGCCAGCGACAGGTCGAACTGGCGCTTGGCGGCGGCGCTGCGAAACATCTCGTCTTCGAGCGAGACGGAGTTGCCGTTGGGCGCGGGCTCGCCACCGGCATCGGCGATGCGCGCGGAGCCCGCCCCCCAGCCGGCCCCCGCCAGATGCCCCGGCCGCGAGACGCGCATGCCCGTGGTCCTCTGGCTGCGATAGGTTTCGGCAAAGCCGGCAAGATCGCGTGACCGGAAGCCGGGGGTGTCGGCATTGGCGACGTTCCGGGCGATCAGTTTTTGCCGTTCGGCGGCATGGGCCGTCAGCGAACTGGCCATCCGCAGGGTGTCGATACGGTCAAACATCGAGGCTTCTCCTCAGGTTCCGATAAACCCGGTCTTAACCTCGACTGGTTTAGAAACCCTTTCGAGGCAGGGGCGCCCGCCGAAAAAAGCGAGGACGAAATGGATAAAATGCAATCTATCGCGACGCGGATACGGCGGGTCCGCCTGACCCGGCATTTCGGCCAGGTCAGCGCGATCCAGGCCGGGGTGATCCTGGCGGGCGGGCTGAACAGCCATGCGTCCCTGGGTGATCGCGTCGTCTTTTTAATGCGTTCCGGCGAAAACCTCGGCGGCGAGATCATTGCGCTGCATGCCGACCAGGCGGCGATCCTGCCCGAGGGGCCGATGGACGGGTTGTCGATCGGCACGCGGGTCGAGCTGGTTTTTGCGCCGATGCTGGCGCCGGCGAATGGCTGGATCGGGCGAATCATCGACCCTTTCGGCAGGCCCCTCGACGGCCGTCCTCTGGTCGCCGGCGGCGAGGAACGCGGCTTTCGGCCCGCCCCGCCGCCGGCCGCCCTGCGCAACCGGCTGGGCGGGCGGCTGGATACCGGGCTTGCGGTCTTCGACACGCTGCTGCCCCTGGTGCGCGGCCAGCGGATGGGGCTGTTCGCCGGCTCGGGCGTCGGCAAGTCGACGCTGCTTTCGGCGCTGGCCCAGGGGGTCTCGGCCGATGTCGTGGTGATCGCGCTGGTGGGCGAGCGCGGGCGCGAACTGCGCGAATTCGTCGAGGAGACGCTGGGTGAGGCAGGGATGGCCCGCGCCGTCGTGGTGGTGGCGACCTCGGATCAGTCGCCGCTGATGCGGCGGCGTTGCGCCTGGGCGGCGATGACGGTGGCCGAGCATTTCCGCGACCAGGGCCGGCATGTGCTGTTCCTGGCCGATTCGATCACCCGCTTTGCCGAGGCCCATCGGGAAATCGCCTTGGCGGCGGGGGAAAGCCCCAGCTATCGCGGCTTTCCGCCCTCGACCTCGCATCTGATCATGTCGCTGGCCGAGCGTTCCGGGCCGGGCCCCGAGGGGTCGGGCGACATCACCGCGATCTTCAGCGTGCTGGTCGCCGGCTCGGACATGGAGGAACCGGTGGCCGACATCCTGCGCGGCGTGCTGGACGGCCATGTCGTGCTGGACCGCGCCATCGCCGAGCGCGGGCGGTTCCCGGCGGTGGACGTGCTGCGCTCGGTCTCGCGTTCCCTGCCGCAGGCGGCCAGTGCGGCCGAGAACGCGCTGATCGCGCGGGCGCGGGCGACGCTGGGCACCTATGCCGAATCCGAGCTGATGATCCGCGCCGGGCTTTATGCGCCGGGCTCGGACCCCCGGCTGGACGAGGCGGTGCGGCTTTACCCGGCCCTGGACGCCTTCTTCACCCGGCAAGGCGCCGATGCGGGGCAAAGCTTTGCGCTCTTGGCCGAGGCTCTGGGCGTTCCGGCGCCGAAACCGGGCTGAAGGCGAAAGAAGCCTATGAATCCGGCGGGGCTATGACATGATTGATGAATGTTAACCGGAGTCCCGAGATCATTGCACCGCCCGCGGCGCGTTGACAATCTTCGGCGGTCGAGCCGAGGAGCGTCATGGCCATCACCGAATATTTCGTCCGATATTTGCAAAGACGAGACCTGCTTTCCGAATCCGATATTGCCTGCCTGCGCGCCATTCCGACCCAGCATGTCTGCTTTCGTCCCGGCGAGGTGATCGTGCCACGCGGGCGGATGGCCAGGCGCAGCTGCATGATGCTGCGCGGCATGTCGGCCCGCCAGCATGAGCTGGTCGGGCGTCCGGGCGAGCGGGTGATCACCGCCCTGCATGTTCCGGGGGATTTCGTGGACCTGCACGCCTTCGTGCTGGCGGGGCTGGAACATGACGTGATCTCGGTCGGTGAATCCGAGGTCGAGTTCGTCGATCATGCCGAGCTGCGGCAGATCACCCAGAACTTCCCGCATCTGACCCGGCTCTTGTGGATGTCCACCGCGATCGACGCGGCGATTCACCGGCAATGGCTGGTCGCGGCCGCTTCGCTGCGCTCCAGCGCGCATCTGGCCCATCTTCTATGCGAGCTTTACACGCGGCTGGCCAGTGTGGGCGCGGCGCAGGACCACCGCTTCACCCTGCCGCTGCTGCAAAGGGAACTGGCCGACATCCTGGGCTATACGCCGATCCATGTGAACCGCGCCGTGCGCGACCTGCGCGCCGACGGGCTGATCCGCTGGATCGGCACCGAGGTCGAGATCCTCGACTGGCAGAGGCTGGCGCGGTTGGCGCGGTTCGATCCCGAATATCTGGAACTGGGCCGGGCCCGGCGCTAGATCCTGCCCATATCAAATCCAAGCATAGCCTGCGTTTTTGAGGTGGTTGGCGCATTCCTTTGCGGAGAAGCTGTCAGGTCATGTGCCGAGGCGTTTCCAGGCGGCTTCGACGGTGCGTTCGGCGGCGGAGCGCATGAGGGGCTTGGGCGCGGCGAACATGAGGGGGCGAACGCCATGCGTTCGAGTGAGCCCCCGATCGTGTTCGATGGAGCTCAGATCCGGGCTGTATGGCGGGAGGAACAGCAGATGCGCGCCTGCCGCCCGCATGGCCTTTCGCACCGCGCCGCCCTTGTGGCTGCCGAGATCGTCCATGACCACCACGTCGCCCGGACGCAGGGTCGGGAAGAAGCACCGGCTCGACACAGGCGCGGAACAGATCCCCATTGATCGGGCCATCGATGACGCAGGGCGCGTCGATCCGCTCCACCCGCGGCGCCCCCACGAAGGTCATCCTGCGCCAGTGCCCCTGTGGCGCACGGCCCGGCAGGCGGGTGCCCCTCGGCCCCCGGCCGCGCCGCGGGGCCATGTTTGTCTGCGCCCGGGTTTCCTCGATGAACACGAGCCGGCGCGGGTCGATCCTGTGCTGGTGCCGCCGCCAGCGGGCGCGGCGGCGGGCGATGTCGGGCCGTCCGGTCTCGGCGGCAAGGACGGCCTTTTTTTGAACGACACCCCCTCGGCATGGACGAAACGCCACAACGCGCCATAGCTGACCCTGACCCCGCGCGCGGCCAGCCCGGCCCGGAGCCGGCGCAGGGGCAGCGAGGGGTGTTCCGCAAGCCGGGCCAGCGCGTCGTCCCGTCCCGGCGCCATCACATCGCGCCGCTTACCGCCCATCGGACTGGCCTCGCAACTGCCTGTCGCGCGCCATCTCCGGGACCATTTCACAACGCTCGGCACGCTGAGGCCGAACATAGACGCAACCGCGCGCACCGTCTCTCCCTCAGCAACGCGCGCAACAACGCGTGTCCGAAGATCGCTGGACAAAGGTCTCGCCATGCATGCCGGCCTCCTTTCCCAGCAGCCATGTCGAAGCAGACCACCCCCGATCTGGGAACGCCCGATCCAGCCTGAAACGATCAGGCTTTAGGCGCTATTGGCACAGCCGAAAGCCGCCGCGCCGGGCCTTGATGTCCAGGTGCAGGTGGTCGTCATGCGCGGCATTGGCCCCGGGCCCGAGGACGGTGGTGAAATGCAGGCAGGCGGTGCCGCGCGCCGCGCGCTGGAAGGCCTCCTGCAAGTCGCCGTTGTCCTGGCGCGGGCCGACCTCGATGCGGGAGCCGTCGTCGAAGCGGAAGGCGGCGATGTCGAAAGCGTTGCCGAAGGCATGTTCCGACAGGCTCTCGCCCGCGGTCCCGACGGTCGGCCGGCATTGATAGGTCGAGCCCGGCTCCAGCGCCACCAGCCGCGGTTGGCCCGGCAGCAGCGCCGCGGCGGGGCGGACGAAATCGCGCAGCCAATGCGCCAGGTGCCGCGCCAGGTCGCAGCGCATGGGCGCGCCGCCCGGAATCTCGATCCCCGGCAGGGGCTGGCGCAGCAGGACCGGGCGGTCGATGCCGCAATCGCGCTGATCGGGGTCGAGGATCGGCGGCGCCTCGCTGTAATCGGCGCCCAGCAGCGTCAGTTCCAGCAGGCAGGCGGAATGATCGAAATCGCTTTCGCGCAGGGTCGCACGAATCGGCGGGCCGGTCGGGGCAGGGGCTGCGGGTGCGGCCTCTGCTGCGGCGTTCTCCGGGGTCTCGGGCTCCGGGACGGGCTCGGCAGCCGGCTCGGGCGCTACCTCTGCCTCTGCCTCCGCCTCGGGTTCCGGCCGGGGCGCGGGGCGGTCGGCGGCGGGATGGTCGGGACGCGGGGCAGGCGCATCCTGCCCCGATGCCGGGCCGGCCAACAGCGCGGCCATCGCCACCAGCATCGGCGCCAGCCCGCGCATCCTCAGGGCTGTCCGGCCTGGGGATACAGCGTCACGCTGCCCGGTGCCTGTCCGGGCAGGCTTTCCGGCAGCACCGCGTCCGAGGGGTATTCTGGCTCGTCCTGTGCGGGCAGGGTGGGGGCCGTCTCGGGGACCAGCGGCTCGTCCGGGGCCGGGCCGGCGGGGGTGATGACCAGCGGTTCGGGTGTGACCACGGTGGCGGCGGTTGCAGCGGCGGCCTCGGCCGCGGTCGCGGCGGCGGGGATGGCCATCGCCGCGGATGCGGCCGGCGGCAGCCGGTCGCCGCGGGCCAGCGGGCGGGTTCCGGCGATGGCCGCGACCGCCGCGGTCTGCGTCGCCGCCGCCACGGGCGAGATGCCGGTCACGTCGGCGATCCGTACGCCGGGGGGCAGGAACTCGACCGTCGTCACCTTGGGCTTGACCATATGCGCCAGTTCCCATGCGTCCCAGTTGGTCAGCCGCACGCAGCCATGCGACTGGTTCAGGAACAGCTGCGAGGGCGTGGCGGTTCCGTGGATGCCATAGGTCGGCTCGGACAGGTCGATCCAGACATTGCCGACCGGTCCGTTCGGTCCCGGCGGGATGATCAGCACCCGGTCGTTCTCGCCCTGCTTGAAGTTGCGATGCGGGTTGTAGGTATAGGTCGGGTTCAGCGCCACCGCGTCCACGACATGATTGCCATGGGGCGAGGGGGTGTCGGACGAACCGACCGTGGCCGGGTAATCCGCGACCATGTTGCCCTTGGCGTCATAGGCGGCGACGCGGCGGGTTTCCTTGTCCACGATGATGCGGGTGACGGTGGCGCGGATCGGCTTGGCGGGCACGGTGGCATGGATCGTCTCGCCGGGCTGGAAGCGGGCGCCGGGGTTCAGCTTGGCCAGGAACTTTTCGTCCATGTGGAACCGTTCGGCCAGCTTTTCCAGCACGCTGGTATAGCCCTGCGAAGTCATCGCGGCCTTTTCGGCATAGTCCGGGGGGATGCGGTCTACCAGGCCGGCCGCGTCCTCCTCGGTGATGGTATAGGTCGTGGTCAGCGGCGCGGCGGCATAGCCCTGAAGCAGTTCCCAGACCGCGTGATCCATGCGCCCGGTCATCGGCAGGCCCGAGCGGCGCTGGAAGGCCATGATGGCGCTTTCGCTCATGCCGCCGCGCCAGCCGTCCACCACGCCGGGCGAGATGCCGGCGCGGTCCAGCAGGATCTGCACCTTGGCAGTCAGCGCGGATTGGCCCGCGGGCAGGTCGGTGCCGCCATAGACGGCCGCCTCGATCTCGGCCGGGGTGATCGAGGTCAGGGCGCGGGGCTTGGGGGGGGCTACGACCGGCGCGGCGGCGCCGGAGGCGGGCGCCACGGCCGCGGTTTGCGCCCAGCCGGCGGAAAGCGGCAGCACCAGGGCCGCCGCGGCCAGGGAGAGATGCGAAAAAAGGCCCGCGCGGGGTCGGGTCGGGAACATGCTCGGAACCGTTCTGTTTGCCTGTGGTCTTCTGGTTTTGTCGGGCACATTTGGCCAAATGTGCCGCCCAAGGCAAGCAAGAGCCGGTCAACTCGGGTTGAACGCGTCCTTCAGATCGTGGCGGCGAAGCGGTGATGCTGCGGGAAATAGCGCCGCGTCAGCGAAACCGGCATGTTGTTCAGCCAGTCGATCCGTTCGGCCAGCAGGACCGGGTCGCCCGGCGCCAGTCCCAGCGCCTCGGCGATGAAGCCCGAACCGGCCAGCGTCGCCCCGATCGCCATGCTGGCGCGGTTGATCGGCACATGGCCCAGCAGCCATTCGCAGGGGCTCATCTGCACCAGCGCCTCGCGCGTCAGGCCGGGGGTGGCATAGTTGTTGATCCAGCGTTCCTCGCAGCAATAGGGCGCCTCGTCGGCGCTGAACCGGGCCCGGACCCGCAAGAGGCTGTCATCGGTGCGCAGCAGCATGGCCTGCGCGACATCCGCCGGGGGCGCGCATTCCTGATAGTCCAGCAACGCATAGCCATAGGCCTTGCCCGCCGCCTCGATCTCGCGCTTCAGCAGGAAGCGCACCATCTGCACGCGCGGATGCTGCGCGACGCGGGTTCCGACCTTGCGCCGGCGTTCCAGGACGCCGCTTTGCGCCAAGGTCTGCAGGGCGCGGTTCACGGTGGCGCGGGCGCAGCCGAACTCGGTCGCCAGTTCGGCTTCGGTCGGAATCAACTCGCCCTCGGGCCATTGGCCGTCGTGGATGCGGGTCAGAACCTCTTCCTGGACGGCCTGCCAGGTCATGTTGCGGCGCTTCCGGTCTTGTGCTTCGGCCGAAAGCGCCTGTGCCAGGTGGCGGGGAAGTTCAATCATCTCTGGAATATGTCTTTGTGTCGAGGTGGCGGCAGAACTCGATATGTCTGGAACAAGCGGTTTCGCGGCGTCGAGGCTGCAACAAGGCCGAAATCCATGTCTCGCCCGGCCGGAGACTTAAGTAAACTTATTGGTTTAGTTTTTGAGTGCAAATTCCCGTGAGGGTCAAGGGCAATCGCACGGATCGGCCGTGATCCGCCTGCCGCGGTTGACATTTTCCCGGCCGGACAGGACAAATCGGGCGATTCTCAAGAGGTGATGCCGTGTCGGAAGCTTCGATGTTCCGCGGCCAGGGCGTTTCCGCCACGGCCTGGACGGTACTGGTGGCGATCAGCCTGTGCCACATGATCAACGACATCATGCAGTCCATGCTGGCCGCGATCTATCCCTTGCTGCGCGAGGAATTCGCGCTGTCCTATTGGCAGATCGGCATGATGACCTTTGCGTTCCAGGTCACCGCCTCGCTCTTGCAGCCGGTGGTGGGCATGGTGACGGATCGCAACCCGATGCCGCGTTCGCTGGCGGTGGGCATGGGCTCGACCTTTATCGGCGTGCTGCTGCTGGCGCTCGCGCATGAATATTGGGTGCTTCTGTCGGGGGCGATGCTGATCGGCATCGGTTCGGCCGTGTTCCATCCCGAAAGCTCGCGCGTGGCCCGCATCGCCTCGGGCGGGCGATTCGGCACGGCGCAGTCGCTGTTCCAGCTGGGCGGCAATTTCGGATCGGCGCTGGGGCCGCTTCTGGCCGCCTTCATCGTGGTGCCGCTGGGCCGGCCCTCGGTCGCGATCTTCTCGATCGCCGCCATGGCGGGATCGGCGATCCTGTGGCGGATCGGCAGCTGGGCCGACGGGCGGCGCAAGGCCGCCGCCGCGCGTCCCGCCGAGGCCCTGCCATTCACCCGGCAGCGGGTGGCGCTGGCCATCGTGGTGCTGGCGCTGCTGACCTTCACCAAGAACATCTACACCGCCAGCATTTCCAGCTATTACACCTTCTTCCTGATCGAGAAATTCGGGCTCAGCACCCAGCATGCGCAGGTGATGCTGTTCCTGTTTCTGGGCGGCATGGCGGCGGGCGTCATGCTGGGCGGGCTGGTCGGCGACCGGGTCGGTCCCTTGAAGGTGATCTGGTTCTCGATCCTGGGCATCCTGCCCTTTACCCTGGTCCTGCCGCATGTCGGGCTGGTCGCGACCGGGCTTCTGACCGTGGTGATCGGGGTGATCCTGGCCTCGGCCTTTCCGGCCATCGTGGTCTTTGCGCAGGAGCTGGTACCGGGGCGGACCGGGATGATCGCCGGTATCTTCTTCGGCTTCGCCTTCGGCATGGGCGGGATTGCCGCCGCGGTGCTGGGGGTGATCGCGGATGCGAAGGGGATCGAATTCGTCTACCAGATCTGCTCCTATCTGCCGCTGATGGGTCTGCTGACCATCTTCCTGCCGCGGATGGGGCGTTTGTAGAGGCCGGGCCGGGGGCGCTGCCCCCGGACCCCCGGGATATTTGGGCAAGAAAGAAACATGACGACGACGATCAAGGCAAGGCCGATCACGGCCGAGGAATTCGCTCCCTATGGCGAGCTGCTGACCCCACGCGAGGCGCCCAGCAAGATGATCAATGCCGGGCGCTGCGAGCGCCATCACGCCCTGGCCACGGTCGAGCGCGGCGGCGGCGAGGCGATCATCTCGATCTTCCGCTCCGAGCCGGTGCGCCTGCCCTATGACTGCACCCTGCTGGAGCGGCATCCGCTGGGCTCGCAGGCCTTCGTGCCGCTGGGGCCGGATCCCTGGCTGTCGATCGTCGCCCCCGACCAGGGCGGCCGGCCGGGCGCGCCGATCGCCTTTCTGGTGCCGGCAGGCATGGGCGTGAACCTGCGGGCCGGGGTCTGGCACGGCGTGCTGACGCCGCTGGACCGGCCGGCCGATTTCCTGGTCGTGGATCGCGAGGGCGAGGGCGTGAACCTGGAAGAAGTCGAGATCGCCCCCGTCACCGTCGAGGCATGAGCCTGCCCGACTATTCCCTGGAGGATGCCGCGCTGCGTGGTGGGGCGCAGTTGGTTGCCGGCGTGGACGAGGTCGGGCGCGGGCCGCTGGCCGGTCCGGTCACGGCGGCAGCGGTGATCCTGGATGCCGCCTGCATCCCCGAGGGGCTGAACGATTCCAAGAAGCTGACCGCCAAGCGCCGCGAGGCGCTGGCCGAGCTGATCATGGCGCGCTGCGACTGGGCCGTCGGCCATGCCAGCGTCGAGGAGATCGACCGGCTGAACATCCTGCGTGCCTCGCATCTGGCGATGTGCCGGGCCATCGCCGGGCTGCGCCGGCGGCCCTGCCTGGTGCTGGTCGACGGCAACATGCTGCCGCGCGAGCTGGACCTGCCGGGGCAGGCGGTGGTCGGCGGCGATGCGCGTTGCCTGTCCATCGCCGCGGCCTCGATCCTGGCGAAACTGTTGCGCGATCGCATCATGGTGGATTTGGCGCAACAGCATCCCGGATACGGCTGGGAGGCGAATGCCGGTTATCCGACCCCGGCGCATCGCCGGGCGCTGCTAGATCTGGGCGTGACCCCATATCATAGGCGCAGCTTTGCCCCGGTCCACAAGATATTGTGTAAAGAAGAAATCGCAAGCCGTTGATTCGAAAAAGAATTTGACGGCGAATCGGCGGTGAATCATTATCGGCCCATCCAATCGGCAACCCAATAGCCGAAACCCGAGGCAGTGATGACCAAGCTTGACACCAAATCCCGCGCCGCGGCGCGAACCCTTCCGCTCAACCAGATTCTCGCCGGCGATTGCATCGAGGTCATGAATGCGCTGCCCGAGGCCAGCGTCGACCTGATCTTTGCCGACCCGCCCTATAACCTGCAGCTGAAGGGCGAACTGCACCGGCCGGACAATTCCCGCGTCGATGCGGTGGACGACCATTGGGATCAGTTTTCCGGCTTTGCCGCCTATGACCGCTTTACCTGCGACTGGCTGGCGGCGGCGCGGCGCATCCTGAAGCCGGACGGGGCGATCTGGGTCATCGGCTCCTATCACAACATCTTCCGCGTCGGGGCCGAGCTGCAGAACCAGGGTTTCTGGATCCTGAACGACGTGGTCTGGCGCAAGGCCAACCCGATGCCGAATTTCCGCGGCAAGCGGCTGACCAATGCGCATGAGACGATGATCTGGGCCAGCAAATCCGAGGGCGCGAAATACACCTTCAACTACGAGGCGCTGAAATCGCTGAACGAGGGCGTGCAGATGCGGTCGGACTGGGTGCTGCCGATCTGCACCGGCTCCGAGCGGCTGAAGGATGCCGGCGGCGCCAAGGCGCATCCGACCCAGAAACCCGAGGCGCTGCTGCACCGCATCCTGGTCGGATCCACCAATCCCGGCGACGTGGTGCTGGACCCGTTCTTCGGCACCGGCACCACCGGCGCCGTGGCCAAGATGCTGGGCCGCGATTTCATCGGCATCGAGCGCGAACAGGCCTATCGCGAGGTGGCCGAGAAGCGGCTGGCCCGCATCCGCAAGTTCGACAGCGAGGCCATCGCCACCCTCAAGCCCAAGCGCGCCGAGCCGCGGGTGCCCTTCGGCCAGGTGGTCGAGCGCGGCATGCTGCGGCCGGGCGAGGAGCTTTATTCGCTCAACAACCGCCACAAGGCCAAGGTGCGCGCCGATGGCAGCCTGATCGGCAATGACGTGAAGGGCTCGATCCACCAGGTCGGCGCGGCGCTGGAAGGGGCTCCCAGCTGCAACGGCTGGACCTATTGGCATTTCCGGCGCGAGGGACGGATGGTGCCCATCGACATCCTGCGCCAGCAGATCCGCGCCGAGATGGAGGCCGACAAGGGCCGCGCCCACTGAGTTTCCCGGTTTCGCCAAGTCCCGAGGCTCCGCAAGCTCTGGTGCGGCCGGGACCGCCTTGCCCCGTCCTGCGGCATGCCGCCGGGCGGGGCCTTTTCTGTTGTGCCGGAACGGGCCTGGCCGGCGGCGGCGCTAGAGCGCGCCGCGCGGCATCGGCAGCTCGCCGCGGTTATAGGGCTGCCAATCGGTGATCTCGGGATAGAACTGCCGCCGCCAGGCCCGGACGCGGGGGTTCATCCGCCGCCGCCACAAGGGCGGAACCATGGCCAGGAAGGTCATGGCCGGATAGCCCATCGGCAATTGCGGCGCCTCGTCCTCGCTGTAGTTTTGCAGCAGAGGAAAGCGGCGGTCGGGCTTGTAGTGATGGTCGGAATGGCGCTGCAGGTTGATGAGCAGCCAGTTCGTTGCCGTGTGCGCGCTGTTCCAGCTGTGGCGCGGCAGCACATGTTCATAGCGGCCCTCGCCCAGGTATTTGCGCGTCAGCCCGTAATGTTCGACGTAATTGGTCAGCTCAAGTTGCCAGATGGCGATGAAGGCCTGCCAGAGGAACAGCAGAACCCCCTGCCAGCCGCCAAGCGCCGCCGCCAGCGCCAGCATCGCCAGTTGCAGCGCAGCGTAGCGCCAGAACGGGTTGCGGCGGTCGAATTTCGACCGGCCGGCTCGGGTCAGCCGCCGCGCCTCGGCCGCCCATGCGCTTTTCGGGCATTGGGCCAGAACGCGCAGGAAGAAGCGGAAGAACCCCTCGTTATAACGGGCCGAGACCGCGTCGCGCGGCGTCGCCACCCAGGAGTGATGCACCAGCAGGTGTTCGGTGCGGAAATGCGAATAAAGCGTCGAGGCCAGAAGCAGGTCGCCCATCCAGCGTTCCAGCCGGTTCTTCTGGTGCAGCAATTCATGGGAATAGACGATGCCGATGGTGCCCGAGGCCACGCCGACCCCGAAGAACAGCCCCAGTTTTTCCCAGCCGGCGAGGTCGCTGCGCGTGACATGCCAGATGGCGCCGAAGATCATCGCCGCCTGGATCGGGAACCAGATGATCGTGATGGCGCGATACCAGAACAATTGCGCCTCGGGGGTTTCGGTGTCGGGGTTTTCCTCGTTCGGGCCCAGGATCGCGTCCAGCAAGGTCATCAGATACCAAGCATAGACCGGCATCAGCAAAAACCACCAGCTGCCGAAACGCGCGGCAATGAGGAAAAGGGGAACCATGCCCAGCGAAAGCCAGAAGGGCAGGGCGTCGATCAGACGGGAACGAAAAGCGGTTTGCATGGGTGGCAACGAAATGGATCAAACTTGATGCGGGCGTGAGCAGCCGGAAAAATGCATGTCGCGGGCAAGGCTGTGGCGGGTTTCACCATGCCTTGCCACGGCGACCGGTTGTCGCAGATCCGGTTGCGGCTTCGGGGCGGGCAAGCGCCCAGGCCTTGCGCATCAGCCCCGGAAGGGCGGCAGGTCTGAACTCGCTGAACGGCGCCAGACTGCCGCGCAGCGGCGCCGCGGTCAAGGGGGCGGACATCACCGTCAGGTCCAGCGCGAAATGGGTGAAGACATGGCGGACGAGCCCGATCTCCTGCCAGTCCGCCGGCGCGGGTGGCGGCAGGTCCGAGCCGTCCCAGCCGGTCGAGGGAAAGGCCAGCGTGCCGCCCAGAAGGCCCTTGTCCGGCCGGGTCTCGACCAGGACCGCATTTTCGGCAAAGCCGATCCAGACGATGCCGCGGCGCAGGGGCTTGGGCTTTTTCGGCGCCTTGCGCGGCAGGTCGGCGGCGATGCCCTGCGCGCGGGCCGCGCAATGGGGGAAGATCGGGCAGATGCCGCAGGCCGGGCTGCGCGGCGTGCAGATCGTCGCGCCCAGGTCCATCATGGCCTGGGCGAAATCGCCCGGCCGTTCGGGCGGGGTCAGGCCGGTGGCCAGCGCCACCAGTTCCGGCTTGGCGGCGGGCAGCGGGGTCTCGACCGCGAAAAGCCGCGCGACCACGCGCTCGACATTGCCGTCCACCACCGTCTCGGGGCGGTCGAAGGCGATGGCGGCGATTGCGGCCGAGGTATAGGCGCCGATGCCGGGCAGGGCCGCCAGCCCTTCGCGCGTGTCGGGAAACCCGCCCATGGCCGCGACTGCGCGGGCGCAGGCGACCAGGTTGCGGGCGCGGGCGTAATAGCCGAGCCCGGCCCATTCCGCCATGACCTGCGCATCCTCGGCCGCGGCAAGGTCGTGGACCGTGGGCCAGAGGCTGGTGAAACGCTCGAAATAGGCTTTCACCGCGGCGACGGTGGTCTGTTGCAGCATGACCTCGGACAGCCAGACGCGATAGGGATCGGCCGGGCCGCGACCGGGCGGCACGCGCCATGGCAGCACGCGGGCATGGCGGTCGTACCATGCCAGCAGCTCGGTCGGGATCACCCTGGGGTCACGCAATTTTCAGCCTCGTCTCTCTGGTATCCGGGCGCGCGGCGGTCCAGACTGCGCGCCAGATAAACCATATGGTCGCCCGATGGCCCAGAAGAAACCCGAAACCCAGCCCCGCCGCCGGATGCGCGGCTTCGAGACCGCGGCCCAGCTGGTCGCGCATCGGGTCAAGGCGGCGGGCGAAGGCCGGGGCTTTGCCATCGCCCGGCTGCTGACCCATTGGCCCGAGGTGGTCGGCCCCGAGCTTGCCGCCCATGCCCGCCCGGTCAGGATCAGCCACGGCAAGGGTTTCGGCGCCACGCTGACCCTGTTGGTGCCGGGGGCGCAGGCGCCCTTGGTCGCCATGCAGCTGGAACAGATCCGCGCGCGGGTGAATGCCTGTTACGGCTTCAACGCCGTCTCGCGCGTCGTGCTGACCCAGACCGCGCCTGTCGGCTTTGGCGAAGGGGCGGGGGGCTTTGCCGAGGGGCAGGCGGGGTTCCTGGCCGCGCCGCGCCGCGCGGCCGCGCCCGGTCCGCAAGACATCGCCCAGGCCGAGGCCATCGCCTCGGGCTTCGACAATCCGGCGCTGTCCGCCGCCATGCGGCGGCTGGCGCTGAACATCCTGTCCCGCCGGGACGCCAACGACCGAAAGGCCAATCCATGATGCTGCTTCGCCGTTCCCTGATCGCCGCCGCCACGGCCGCGCTGACCCTTTCCGCGCTGCCCGCGATGGCGCAAGAGGCGAAACCTGCCGACAATGCCGCCGAGCAGATGCCCGAGGGCAAGGTTCTGCCCGACATCGCCCTGGGCCAGGCCGATGCGCCGGTCACGATCATCGAATATGCCAGCTTCACCTGCAGCCATTGCGCGGTTTTTCATGACGAGAACCTGCCCAGGCTGAAAGCGGAATATGTCGATACCGGCAAGGTGCGCTTCATCCAGCGCGACGTCTATTTCGATGCCGTCGGGCTTTGGGCCGGCATCCTCGCCCGCTGCGGCGGCGACGAGAAATACTACGCCGTCTCGGACCTGATCTTCGGCGACCAGAAGAACTGGCTGAACGCCAAATCGGGCGACGAGATCGCGGCGAACCTGCGCAAGATCGGGGCCAAGGCCGGCATGACGACCGAGCAGATGGATGCCTGCTGGAACGACAAGCAGAAGGTCGCGGACCTGGTCACCACCTTCCAGACCCATGCCACCGCCGACCAGATCGAGGGCACGCCGACCTTCATCATTGCCGGCGAAAAGGTGCAGAACCAGCCCTGGGCGGAGCTGAAGAAGATCATCGACGCCAAGCTGGCCGAGAAGGGCTGACCGCCGCTCCGGTGGCGCGGCCGCCGGGGTATTTGGAAAACGGTGAAGGCGGAAGGCCCCGGACCTGCTCCGGGGCCTTTCACAATCCCAGCGCGGCCAGCCGGTCGGCGAGCGGCGCCGGGTCGTCCAGTTGCAGCCGCACCGGCAGGGCCAGCACCTTGGGCCGGAAGCTGCGCGGCAGCCGCACGGCATCCTTTTCCGTCGTCACCATCTGCGCGCCGACCAGCCGCGATTCGGCCTCGAGCCGGGTCAAAAGCTGCGGGGTGAAGGGCTGGTGGTCCTCCAGCGCCTCGGCGCGCACCACCTCGGCGCCAAGGCCGCGCAGGGTGGCGAAGAATTTCTCGGGATGGCCGATGCCGGCAAAGGCCAGCACGCGCTGGCCCTGCCAGTCCATGCCGGTCTGCAGGGGCGCCAGCCGCCCGGTCAGGTGCGGCAGGGGCAAATGCGCGCCCCAGGCGGCGGCGAAGCGTTCCTGGGCCGGCGGCTCGCCGATCGAAAGCAGCAGGTCGGCGCGGGCCAGGCCGCGATCCACCGGCTCGCGCAGCGGCCCTGCGGGCAGGCAAAGCCCGTTGCCGAAACCCTTGGCCGCATCGACCACCACCAGCGCCAGGTCATGCGCCAGGGCCGGATCCTGGAAACCGTCGTCAAGCAGGATCGCCTGCGCCCCGGCTGCGATTGCCGCCCGTGCGCCCGCCTGCCGGTCGTCCGCGACCCAGACCGGGGCAAAGGCCGCCATCAGCAGCGGCTCGTCGCCGACCTGGGCCGCCTTGTGGCGCGCCTCCTCGACCCGCAGCGGTCCCTTTTCGCGGCCGCCATAGCCGCGCGAGACCACATGCACCGCCACGCCCCGGCCCTGCAAGAACTGGGCCAGCATGATGGCGGTGGGCGTCTTGCCGGTGCCGCCGGCGTTCAGGTTGCCGATGCAGATCACCGGCACGCCCGGTCGCATCCGGGGGCCGCGCGCCAGGCGGCGGGCGGTAGCCTGGGCGTAAAGCGCACCCAGCGGCGCCAGCAGGCGGGCCCGCAGCCCCGGCTGCCGGAACCAGAAATCGGGGGCGCGGCGGCTCATTGCGGGTTCTCCATGGCCTCGATGACCGTATCGGCGATGCGGCCCAGCACGGCGGCGCCGCCGGTGCTGACCGACCAGGCATTGCCGGCCAGCACCGCTGCCTGGTCCGGCGCCGACAGGTCCGCGACCGCGCGCGTCAGCCCCGCCGCCTCGGTCACCAGCCGCGCGGCCGCGGCTCCGTCGAGCTGTACCCATTCCGGCCCATGCGCCTCGGTCAGCGGGCCGTGGATGATGGCCGAGCCAAGTGCCGCCGGCTCGAACGGGTGGCGCGGCGCCAGGCCCGGACCGGGCAGAAGCGTGCCGCCCATGAAGCAGACCGGCGCCAGCCGGTACCACAGCCCCATTTCCTGCGTGTCCTCGGCGATCAGCAGGTGATCGTCCGGCGAGGGGTCTTCGTCGTCCGAGCGCAGCACCGCGGCCAGGCCGAGCGCCTCGACCTCGGCCCGGACCTGGGGGATCGTCCCGGCCGGCAGCCCGGCCAGGATCAGCAAGGCGCGGTGATTGTGATGCAGCGCGGCCTGATGGGCGGCCAGCGCCGCCCTGGCCTCGGGCAGGGTGGGACAGGCCGCCAGCCAGACATGCCGGCCGGCAAGGATCTGGGCCAGGGCGCGCCGCTCTGCCTCGTTGGCGGCCAGGGGCGGCCGGGTCTCGGTGATCGGGCCGGTCAGCTCGATCCGGGCGGGCGGGGCGCCCATCTGCCGGGCGGCGGCGGCGGCGGTCGCGTCCGGGGCGAGGATGCGGGCGATCTTGCCCATCAGCCCGCGATCGACCGCGCCGCGCCAGGTTCCGCGCCGGGCATGGGCCGCCAGCCGCGCCTCGCACAGGATGACTGGCAGGCGCTGCTCGGCCGCGCCCGAGATCAGCGAGGCCGGAAGCTGGTCGCCCAGGACCAGCAGCACCCGCGGTTGCAGCGCCCGGATCATCTCGCGCACCGAGGCCGGATCGCGCGGCCGCGGCAGGAAGACGGCGCGCAGCCCGGCAGGCAAGGCGTCGGGGGCCAAGGGCGCGCCCAGAAAGGCAAAGCGCAGCCCCGGTCGCCGCGCCAGGAGCGCCCTGACCAGCGCGCCCGGCTGCGGCGGTTCTTCGGCCTGTTCGGCAAGATGCACCACGACCAGCGGCCCTTCGCCCGGCGGGGCATCGACGGGCTCGACCGGGCCGCCGGCCAGCGCCGCGCGGCGGCGCAGGTGCAGCCAGAGCGCCAGGGACGCGGTGGCATCGGCGGGCGGCATCGCGATTCGCGGGCGCCTAGCTGCCCAGTTCCTCGGTCGGGCTGACCTCGCGCTCCTCGTCGCGAAGCCGGTGCAGGTGGGCGATGAAATAGCGGGTATGGGCGCTGTCCACGGTGCGCTGCGCCTCGGCCTTCCAGGCGGCATGGGCCTGGGCGTAGTTCGGAAAGATGCCGACGATATGGATGTCCTTGGTGTCGCGGAACTCGGTGCGGGTGGGGTCGACAAGTTCACCGCCGAAAACGAGGTGGAGGCGCTGTGCCATCATGTTCTCCTGGGTTCGGATTCCGCCGCGAACCTATCCGAGCCGGGCAGGGGAACCAAGGCGATTTGTTTAAAATCGCCCGCGCTTGGCGTTTGCTGCGAAAGCGGCGCCGGATTAGGCATCTTGCGGTGCAAGCCGCACCCCCGGATGGGCCCGAGCGTGGTGGTCAGGGCTGTTCGGGCGGCAGGGAAAGGCGAACCGGTGCGCCTTTCCCTGCTTCTTTTTCGGATTGCGGGGCAGGGGGCGGCTGGTGCTTGCAACGAATATGCCGCCGGCAGGGCTGGAAGGGATTGGCGGTGCGGATGGGTCGATGGCAGGTCGCAGGACCACGAGGGGGGGGATATGGTGCGGGCGGCGGGACTCGAACCCGCACAGGCTTGCGCCCCAGGGAGTTTAAGTCCCATGCGTCTACCATTCCGCCACGCCCGCGCCGGGCATTGGCTAGCGGGCGGGCGGGGGATTGGCAAGCCTCGGTCGCCGCTGGTGCCGCAGGGCGCGGGCTCAGAAGCTGCGGGTCGGCCGGTCGAAGACCTTGCGCCCCATCAGCGAGCCGACCAGATCCACCATCAGCTTGGCGGTGCGGCCGCGCTCGTCCAGGAACGGGTTCAGCTCGACCAGGTCGAGCGAGGTCATCAGCCCGCTTTCGTGCAGCAGTTCGCAGACCAGATGCGCCTCGCGGAAGGTGGCGCCGCCGGGGACGGTGGTACCGACGGCCGGCGCGATCGAGGGGTCGAGGAAATCCACGTCCAGGCTGACATGCAGCATGCCGCTCTCGGCCCGGACCCGGTCCAGGAATTCGCGCAGGGGTGCGATGATGCCGCGTTCGTCGAGCACGCGCATGTCGTTTACCACGATCTCGGTCTCGCGCAGCGCGGCCAGTTCGGGGCCGTCCACGCTGCGGATGCCGAACATGCAGATGTTGCGGCCCGGGATCGGCGCCGGAAAGGCGGGGAACGGTTCGAATCCCGGCCGCCCCGAGGCATAGGCCAGCGGCGTGCCGTGCAGGTTGCCCGAGCCCGTGGTCTCAATGGTATGAAAATCGCTATGCGCGTCCAGCCACAGCACGAATTGCGGCCGTCCCGCCGCGCGGGCATGGGCCGCCACCCCGGCGAGGGTGCCAAGCGCCAGCGCGTGGTCGCCGCCCAGGAAGATCGGCATCCCCTCTTCCATCGCGGCGCAGCCGGCGGCACGCAGCGCCTCGGTCCAGGCGACGATCTCGGGCAGGTGATGGACGGCGGGGTTGGCGCAGGTCTGGCCGCGGCCGGCGGCGGGGCGCAGGTCGCCGCGATCCTCGACCGTATGGCCCAGCTCGGCAAGCGTCGAGGCCAGCCCCGCCACGCGATAGGCGGCCGGACCCATCAGGCAGCCGGGCCGCCGCTGCCCCTCGTCCACCGGGGCGCCGATCAGGATGCAATGGGTCATGCGCGTTCCTTCCTGTCTCCTGCCTTCCGAAAAGAACATGCCCGGCGGTGGAAAGTCCACAGCCGGGCAGGCAGGCGTTTCGGGAAAAAAGGGACGCCTAGAAGTTCGCCGTCACGCCCAGCCAGAGGCGGCGGCCCTCCTGGACGGTGTTGAACTCGGCCTCGCGAACCTCTTCGTTGAAGACGTTGTAGACGGCCGCGTTTAGGGTCGCCATCTCGTTGATTCTGTAGTTCGCGCCGATGTCGACCGTGGTGTAGGGTGAATATTTGCGCCCGGTCTGGCCGTTGATCTCGACTTCGCGGCCGTTGCTGCCGATGCGCAGACCCGAGGCGATTTCCGAACCGTGATAGTTCGCCGACAGCCAGCTATCCAACCCTTCCACCGGGGTCATCCAGTCAAAACGCAGGCTGGCCATGTGTTCCGGCGTGCGCGCCAGCGGGAAGCCTGCAAATTCGCCGGTCTTCTGCTCGGACTTCGTGTAGGTATAGGAGGCGCGCGCCGACAGGGTCGGGGTGATGTCCCAATCGCCTGCCAGTTCCAGGCCGCTGATCTCGGCCTCATCGACGTTGAAGTTCTGGATAACGCGGCGGTAATACAGCTCGCCGTCAGTCCCGAGATACTGCGGTCCCCCAGTCCAGTATCCGTCTTCAATGCCATTGGCCGGGTCGTTGTCGCCGACACCCAGGCTTTTTTGCTGAAGCTTGTTGTCGAACTTCGTATGGAAGGCCGTGGCGCTCAGGGTGAAGGCGTCGGCCTCATAGACGGTGGACAGCTCGAAGTTCAGGGTTTCTTCCGGCTTCAGGTTCGGGTTGCCCAGGATGACGGCGCAGGAAGGCGGCGTGTTGCTGGCGCAGCCGGCGCCGCCGCTGGTATAGGCGTAACCAGGAATGATCGAACGCAGCTCGGGCGTCTTGTAGCCGGTCGAGATGCCGCCCTTCACGGTCAGGTTCTCGGTCGCGTTCCAGACCCCGTAGATACGGGGTGCGACATGGCCGCCATAGAATTCGTTGTCGGTATAGCGCAGCCCCAGGGTCAGGGCGAAATCGTCGCGCAGACGCCATTCGTCCTCGACATAAAGTGACCATTCGTCGCCCTGGAACTTCTCGTCACGGGGATCCTCGCCCGGAGCCACGGCGCCGGGGTTCTGGTCGGTGATTTCGGTGCGGATGAATTGCCCGCCAACGGTCAGCCGGTGTTCGCCGTTCCAGGACAGGGTCCGGGTCGCTTTGCCGTCCAGGACCGAGTTGCGTACTTCCGGCGAGCGCAGGTTCTCGACGAAATCGGCGCCGGCCGCAGTCCTGCTGTAGGAGGTGCGTTCGCCGGTTTCCTGCGAGAAGCTGAGCTCGGTATCCAGATCCGCAAAGCTGCCCTTGTGGGTCAGCGACCAGTGGTCGCGGTCATGGTCGCGATAACCCAGGTCGCCATAATCCTCGGCGGTGATCTGGGTGCGGCCGGCCTCCAGCAGCACCTGGTTCTGGTCATCTACGTGCCAGGTCAGCCGCGCGCCCAGGTCGTAATCGTCCGATCCGCCGGGACCACCCGAAATCGACGAGGCGTCCTGGTCGAGCTTGCGACCCCAGACTTGCAGGCCCAGCACGTCGGCGACCAGCGGGCCCGAGGCGTAGAACGAGGTCTGCCGGCTGTTTTCGAAGCCTTCCTCGTCCTGGACGACCGTCTCGACCGAGACTGAGCCGGTCCAAGTGTCGGCGACCGGCTTGGTGATAATGTTGATCACGCCGCCCATGGCATCCGAGCCGTAAAGCGAGGACATCGGCCCGCGCACGACCTCGATCCGGTCGATGGCGGCGATCGGCGGGATGAAGCTTGCTCATAGCCGGCATTGCCGTTTACACGCGAATCGCGGGTGCTCTGGCGTTTGCCGTCCACCAGGATCAGCGTGTATTGCCCCGGCAGGCCGCGGATGAAGATGTCCGATTCATTGGCGGTGCCGGTGGTGACGACGCCTTGCACCTCTTTCAGCGCATCGGTCAGGCTGGTGAAATTGCCCTTTTGCAGTTCCTCGGCGGTGATGACCGAGATGCTGGCGGGCGCTTCCTTGATGTTCTGTTCGAACCCGGCGGCGGTGATGACGATGTTGTCCAGGACGACTACATCGGCATCTTCCGCTTGCGCCAGGGCCATCGCAGGCACGCAAAGCGCCGTCAGCGACAGCAGGGCCGCGCGCATGTTGCGGCTACCGCAGGCGCGGGCTGGGGGAAATACGGGAAAGGACGGCATCGACACCTCTCGACAACAGGAACAGGTTTTTGCCTGGGCCGAGAGGGCGAGAGGGGAATGCCGTGACCTGGGTAGCTGCCGGCGGTTAATCAGCCACCCTTTCCCAGGACAAGGGACCATCCCGCCCAGGAAGGACTCTGTGGCGCGAATGCCACAGAATCGCGTCGCCTTGCCGCAAGGCGTGGAGCAAGGTCAGCCGCGGATGCCCTTGAAGCGGTCCTGCCATTCGTCGCGTTGCTCGTCGCTGATCTTGGCGAACAGAACATCGGGCACGGTGAAGGCATGGCCGGCGGGCAGGGCCTCCAGCGCGGCACGGACATCGTCGGGCCAGATGCGGTCCTGGGTCCGCATCGCCGCCAGCATCGCATCGGCCGCAAAGGGGATGAAGGGCGCCGACAGCACCGCGTAAAGCCGGATCAGGTTCAGCCCCAGCCGCACCTGCATCGCCGCGCGGTCCGGGTCGGTCTTGAAGGTCGACCAGGGTGCCGCCGATTGCAGGTATTCGTTGCCGAGCACCCAGATCGCGCGCAGCTCGGCGGCCGCCTTGCGGATCTCGATATGGTCCATGAAGCCTTCATAGGCGCGGATGCGGGCGGTCAACGCCTCGACCAGCGCCTCTTCCTCGGGGCCGTAGCTGCCGCCCTCGGGGATGGTCTCGCCGAATTTCGAGCGGCAGAACTTGGTGATGCGGCTGACGAAATTGCCCAGTACGTCGGCCAGATCCTTGTTCACCGATTGCTGGAAATTCTCCCAGGTGAACTCGCTGTCGCCCGATTCGGGGGCGTGAGAGAGCAGCCACCAGCGCCAGTAATCGGCGGGCAGGATCGACAGCGCCTGGTCCATGAACACGCCGCGTCCCTGGCTGGTCGAAAACTGGCCGCCGTCATAGGTCAGGTAGTTGAATGACTTGATGTAGTCGACCAGCTTCCAGGGCTCGCCCGAGCCGATGATCGTGGCCGGGAAGCTCAGCGTGTGGAAAGGCACGTTGTCCTTGCCCATGAACTGCGTATAGGTAACGTCCCCGGCACCCTCGTCGAGCCGCCACCAGCGGCGCCAGGCGCTGTCGGGCTCGCCGCGCTTGTCGGCGCCCTCGGCGGTGGCAGCGATATATTCGATGGGCGCGTCGAACCAGACGTAGAAGACCTTGCCCTCCATTCCCGGCCAGGGCTGGTCGCCCTTCTTCACCGGGATGCCCCAGTCGAGGTCGCGGGTGATGCCGCGATCCTGCAAGCCGTCGCCGTCGTTGAGCCATTTCCGCGCGATCGAGGTGGTCAGGATCGGCCAGTCGGTCTTGCTGTCGATCCAGGCGGCGATCTGGTCCTTCAGCGCGCGCTGGCGCAGGTAGAGATGCTTGGTCGCCCGCACCTCAAGGTTGGTCGAGCCGGAAATCGCCGAGCGCGGCTCGATCAGGTCGGTCGGATCGAGCTGCTTGGTGCAGTTCTCGCACTGGTCGCCGCGCGCCTTGTCATAGCCGCAGTTGGGACAGGTGCCCTCGATATAGCGGTCGGGCAGGAAGCGGCCGTCGTCGATGGAATAGACCTGCCGCTCCTCGACCTCGGCGATATAGCCGTTCTCGTCCAGCTTGCCGGCGAAATGCTGGGTCAGCACATGGTTGCGTTCCGAGGACGAGCGGCCGAAATGGTCGAAGGACAGGCCGAAATTGCGCGCGATTTCCGCCTGGATCTCGTGCATCTCGGCGCAATAGACGGCTATCGGCTTACCGGCCTTGGCGGCGGCAAGCTCGGCCGGGGTGCCGTGTTCGTCGGTGGCGCAGATGAACATCACCTCGTGGTCGCGGCCGCGCAGGTAGCGGGCATAGAGATCCGCCGGAAGCTGAGAGCCGACAAGATTGCCGAGGTGCTTGATCCCGTTGATATAAGGGATCGCCGAGGTGATGAGATGCCGCGCCATGATCCGGTCCTATTATTCTCTGGCGCTTCTTTATCCAGCACCGGCGGCGAAGGCCAGCGGTTCGCACGGTTTTCGCCGCGGGCCGGGCCGCCGGGTCAGCAGGGGGCGTCCCGGCAGGCCAGCGCCTTGCGGATGACATCGGGCACGCTGGCGCTGAGCGGCAGGCGGCCGGCCAGGATGTCCGCAACCGCCACCCAGCGCGCGTCCAGCGCATCGTCCGCCGCCACCGGCTCGCCCGCGACATGGTCGCAGAGCACCGCCGCCAGCAGGAAGTGAAAGCGCAGTGCGCCGTCCGCGCCGCGCTCGATCACGTCGATATTGTCCAGATAGGCGCGGGGCCGGCCGGTGATGCCGGTTTCCTCGGCCAGTTCGCGGGCGGCGGCGGCCAGCGCGGTCTCGCCCGGCTCGACATGGCCGCCGGGAAAGCCCCAAAGCCCGGCATCGGGCGGATTGCGGCGGCGCACCAGCAGCGCGCGGGCCGCGTCGCCGCAGCCGTCCAGCGTGACGGCCAGCGCGGCGAGCCGGGGAAAATCGGGCACCTAGCGCCTGCGGTCGCGGCGCGAGCTCATCGGCTGGAAGGCCACGCCGACATGCGCCTCGCAATAGGGCTTGCCGGGCATCGAGGGCAGGCCGCAGAACCAGAACTTGTCGGTCGCCGGGTCGCCGATCGGCCATTTGCAGGTGCGCTCGGTCAGTTCCATCAGCGTCAGCTTGCGGGCGCGCTTCTCGACCTCGCGGACCGAGGCCAGCGCCTCGGGGCTGATCTCGTTGGCCGAGGGCTGGGGCGGCAGCGGCTGGCCGGCCGGCACGATGGGCCGGCGATTGAAGCTGGCCGGCTGCGGCGCGGGTTCGGGCGCCGGCGCGGGGGCGGCCGCAGCGGCGGGCTTGGGCTCGGGCGCCGGGGCCGGCTCGGGGGCGGGCTTGGGCTCGGGCGCGGGGGGGGCCGCGGTGACGGCGGGCTTGGCGACGGGTTCGGGTGCCGGATCGGCGCCTTCCTCGGCGCGATTCGACAGGCCCAGGCGATGCACCTTGCCGATCACCGCGTTGCGGGTCACGCCGCCCAGCTCCTTGGCGATCTGGCTGGCCGACTGGCCTTCGGCCCACATGCGTTTCAACGTCTCGACGCGCTCGTCGGTCCAGGACATGGCTTGCCTTTCCTGCGCCGGGATGCGTCCCGGCGCTCTTCGTGCTAGTGGCTTCAATTCCGCAAGACCCGGCCTTAAATCCGGGGATAGCCAGATTTACCCATCCGAGCCCGCAAATTCAAGGAGCCCCGATGCAGCCAGACCCGACCAGCCCCGGATTCCGCCAGATGGGTGTGCGCCGCTTTGGCCGGGTGAACTGGCTGGGCCTTTATACGCTCAGCCGGCGCGAGATCATGCGCTTCATGAGCGTCTGGCAGCAGACCATCTTTGCGCCGCTGATGACCTCGGCGCTGTTCGTGATCGTCTTTGCGCTGGCACTGGGGCAAAACCGCGGCGAAGTCATGGGCCTGCCCTACCTGGCGTTCCTCGGCCCCGGCATCCTGATGATGACGGTGATCCAGAACGCCTTCGCCAATACCTCCTCCAGCATCATCTCGGCCAAGATGCAGGGCAATATCGTCGATACGCTGATGCCGCCGCTCTCGGCGGGCGAGATCCTGGCCGGCTATCTGATCGGCGCCGTGGCGCGCGCGCTGATCGTCGCCGCCGCCATCGCCCTGGGCATGGCACTGGTCATCGGGCAGGGGGTGGCGCATCCCTTCTGGGCGCTGACCTTCGTCGTGCTGGGCGCGGCGCTGATGGGCGGGCTGGGGCTGCTGGCCGCCATCGTGGCGCAGAAATTCGACCAGATGGCGGTCATCACCAATTTCATCGTCACGCCGCTCTCGTTTCTGTCCGGCACCTTCTATTCGGTCGAGGCGCTGCCCGAGCCCTTCCGAGCATTGGCGCATTGGAACCCGATCTTCTACCTGATCGACGGCGCGCGCTACGGCATCGCCGGGGTTTCCGACGCGCCGGTGCTGCGCGGGCTGGCGGTCTGCGCGCTGACGGTGGCGCTGGTGCTGTTCACGGCCTGGCGCTGGCTGGCCTCGGGCTATCGGATGAAGCCCTGAAAACCCCGTTGCATGGGACACGCTTCCGCGCTATGCGACGAAGCATGATCACGCGGACCATCCAGATCGCCCGTCCCCGACGTTGACGCCCTCAACGTCCGATCCCGCCTGCCTTTCCGCCTTTCCGTCAGCCATGGTGCCGCCAAGCGGCCGTTCCCAGAGAGGGTAACTCCATGATTTCGCACGTCCTGCCGACCTATAACCGCGCGCCCATCGCCTTCGAGCGGGGCGAGGGCTCCTGGGCCATCGCGACGGACGGGACGCGATACCTGGACCTTGGCGCCGGTATCGCGGTGAACGCGCTGGGTCACGCCAACCCCGACTTGGTCGCCACACTGACCGAGCAGGCGAACCGCATCTGGCATGTCTCGAACCTCTACCAGATCCCCGAGCAGGAGAAGCTGGCGGACCTGCTGGTCGAGCATACCTTCGCCGATACCGCTTTCATCACCAATTCCGGCACCGAGGCGGCAGAGCTGGCGATCAAGATGGTGCGCAAGTACTGGCACGAGCAGGGCGATCCCGACCGCTACGAGATCCTGACCTTCGAGGGCGCCTTTCACGGCCGCTCGACCGGCGCCATCGCGGCGGCGGGTTCGGAAAAGATGGTCAAGGGCTTCGGCCCGCTGATGCCGGGCTTCCGCCAGCTGCCCTGGGGCGACATGGAGGCGCTGAAAGCCGCGATCTCGGACCGCACCGCCGCCGTCATGCTGGAGCCGGTGCAGGGCGAGGGCGGCATCCGCCCGCTGCCCGATGCCGACCTGCGCCTGATCCGCCAGCTTTGCGACCAGACCGGCGCGCTGCTGGTGCTGGATGAGGTGCAATCGGGCATGGGCCGCACCGGCAAGCTGTTCGCGCATGAATATGCCGGCATCACCCCCGACATCATGATGATCGCCAAGGGCATCGGCGGCGGCTTCCCGCTGGGCGCGGTGCTGGCGACGGAAAAGGCCGCCGCCGGCATGGCCGCGGGTACGCATGGCTCGACCTATGGCGGCAATCCGCTGGCCTGCGCGGTCGGCGCCAGGGTGATGCAGATCGTCGCGGCGCCCGAGTTCCTGGCCGAGGTGAATCGCAAGGCCGCGCTGTTTCGCCAGAAGCTCGAGGGGCTGGTGGCCGCGCATCCCGATGTCTTCGACTTCGTACGCGGACAGGGGCTGATGCTGGGCCTGAAATGCAAGGTCGCGCCGGGCGACCTGGTCAAGGCCGGCTACGGCGAGCATATCCTGACCGTGGCCGCGGCGGACGATACGCTGCGCCTGCTGCCGCCGCTGACCATCAGCGATGAGGAGATCGCCGAGGCGGTCGTCCGGCTGGACCGGGCGGCCGGAAGGATCGATGGATAGGTTCGGCTTCCGGCCGGTCACGCGCGCCGATCTGCCCATGCTGGCGGATTGGCTGCGCCAGCCCGAGGTCGCGCGCTGGTGGCGCGGGGCCGAGAAGGAGCTGGCCGGGATCGAGGAAGACCTGGACGAGCCGGCCATGCGGCAATGGCTGGCGCTGATGGACGGCGCGCCCATTGCCTATGCGCAGTTCTATCCGGCGCATCACTGGGGCGCGCCGCATTTCGCCGGCCTGCCGGCCGAGGCGCTGGCGATCGACTGTTTTTCCGGGCCCGGCGGCTTCGGCCATGGCGGGCTTTGGCTGCGCGCCCTGGCCGACACGCTGCTGGCCGAGGCGCCGGTCCTGGTCATCGACCCCGAGCCCGACAACCTGCGCGCCATTCGCGCCTATGAAAAGGCCGGCTTTCGCGGCGAGGAGCTGCGTCCCTCGGAGGATGGAACTCCGGCGCGCATCATGACGCGGCACCGATGAGGAGAGGCCGATTTCCGTCACGACGCGGGGCCTTTGGCCTTGACCTCCCCCAGGCAAAGCGGCTTGCTTGCCGGACCAATCCGAAAGACAGTCACACATGAACAGTTTCCTCGACATCCATACCACCGACAGGTCCGATCTGCGCGACATGATCGATTCCGCGCGCCGGATGAAGGATGCGCGCAACGGCCAGCCCAAGGGTGCGCCCGACGCCGATTTGCCGCTCAGGAACCGCATGGTGGCGCTGATCTTCGAAAAGCCCTCGACCCGGACCCGCGTCAGCTTCGACCTGGGCGTGCGGCAGATGGGCGGGCAGACCATGGTGCTGTCGGGCAGCGAGATGCAGCTGGGTCATGGCGAGACCATCGCCGATACGGCGCGGGTGCTGTCGCGCTATGTGGACCTGATCATGATCCGCACCTTCGAAGAGGCGACGCTGCTGGAGATGGCGGAATATGCCAGCGTTCCGGTGATCAACGGGCTGACGAACCGCACCCATCCCTGCCAGATCATGGCCGATGTGATGACCTTCGAGGAGCATCGCGGCCCCATTGCCGGCAGGAAGGTGGTCTGGTCGGGCGACGGCAACAATGTCTGCTGCTCGATGATCCATGCCGCCGGGCAGTTCGGCTATGACTTCACCTTTACCGGCCCGCCGACGCTGGACCCCGAGCGCGAGGCGCTGGAGTTTGCCCGCGCCCAGGGCGTGCAGGCGGTGATCGAGCGCGATCCGGTCAAGGCGGTCGAGGGCGCCGACCTGGTGGTGACCGATACCTGGGTGTCGATGCACGACCCGCAATCGGCGCGCGAGCGGCGGCACAACCAGCTGCGCCCCTATCAGGTGAACGAGGCGCTGATGGCGCGTGCCAAGTCTGATGCGCTGTTCATGCATTGCCTGCCCGCGCATCGCGACGACGAGGCGACCAGCGCGGTGATGGACGGTCCGAACTCGGTCATCTTCGATGAGGCCGAGAACCGGCTGCATGCGCAAAAGGCCATCATGCGCTGGTGCCTGGGTCTTTGACCCGGTCCGCAGCGCATCCCGATCCTTTCAGGGCCGCCGGGAGGTGGGGGCCCTGCGCCTGTGGCAGGGATGTCATGTGTCAAAACCTTTGATCTACGGCGTCAAAAGGTTTGAGCCCGTTTTTCGTGGGATCAGGTGGGAATACCCATGCGCGTTGCAGGCAGTGGTCCTATGCCAGCAAGATTTGAGAGCGGCACCATACATCCGTGAGGCCGCTCCGCTGCTTCCAGTATGCGCTCGATGAGTTGTTGAGCCTTTGGACCCCGCCATTGTCCCAACAGCGATGCCCGGGCGTTTTGCATTTTCACGCCCGATTCTTGGCACCAAGCGTGCAGCGATGTGCCGCGAGCAGCAAAAGCCACGCAGATTTTGAGATGGTGCGCGGGAAGATTGGCATGATAGGTGTTAGAAGCTGAAAAAGCGCCCTCATCAGGTCATATTATAACCTAATGAGGTATAATGAGCCACTCCGCGATCATTGGGCGGGCTCTGGGGTGACTTAAGCCGCTCTCTGGCTCTGCCGGTCGGTTTCGCTCTGGTTGACGCAGACCGCGGCGGGCGGCTGTCCGCCATGGGCGGTGCGAGGCCGCTCTGGTGGCTGCAGAAGGCGATCCATCTGCCGGCGCCGGCCTTGGCCTGCGCGCCGGTCTCCCAGGCGTGCGGGTAGGCGCATTCATGCATCAGGGATCGCCGGAGGCGCTCGATGAAGACGGTGTCGAGACAGCGCCCCTGCCATCCATCGAGATGCGGGTGCCGGCCCGTTTCAGCCGATCAACCCAAGCGCAGGACGTGAACTGCGAAGCTCGATCGGCGTTCATGATCTCGGGTGGGCCACAGTGGTGGACCGCCTCGTTTCGGGCCGCAACGCAGAAATCCGCCGCCGGCGTGTTCGAGATGCGCCAGGCCAGCAGCTTGCGGGGGAACCGGTCCATGACGGCGACCGGGCAGAGGCAGCCCCGCCGCATCGGCAGGTCGGCGATGCCGGCGCACCCGACCTGGTCGGGTTGCTCGACCCGCCCCCCCAGCGGATAGGGATAGGTCTTGCGCCCGGGCGCGGGCCTGCTGGCAGCGGGTTTCCGGCGGATCGGCATCAAGCGCATGAGCCGCATCAGCCGCCGGCTGCGCGTGACGTTCACGGCATGGCCTTCGTTGTGCAGGGGCCGGGTCATCTGCTGCACGCCGTCATCTGCTGCACGCCGTAGCAGGGCGTTTCCGGAAACTGCCGGTCGATCAGCCGCATAGGGGCGAGGTTCATCCCGGTCTCGTCCCTTGCTGCGCAACAGGACGCGGACCGCGGGATCGAGGACCGCGGGATCGACAGCAGGCGGCATGGCGCCCCGAGCGACAGCGCGGGACGGGAGCGTTCAATCATCGCGTTCGGGATCGGCCTTGAACCGGTGGCGGCTTCGATCCCTCGTCACTGGCCGGTCCAGGGCCTGGGCTTTCCGGACAGGAAGCGTTGGCGCCGGCCGGCTCCCCGATCCGGGCGTGCAGCGACCGCATCGTGGCCTCATCGATCTCGGCCTTCTTCCCGCCGCGTTCGAAGATGTCCGATGCCCCTTCGAGCAGCGCCTTCTTCCATTGATGGATCATCGTCGGGCGCACGCGGTATTCCGCGGCCAGCTCCGGCACGATGCGCCCGCCCTTCGCGGCCTCCGGCGCACCCGAGCCTTGAAGCCCGCGTCATGGTTCCTGCCTTTCGGCATCGTCCGATCCCCTCGTCCCTGGAGACCAGAAGACGGCGGATCGCAGCTTGCCTCACTGTCCGATTCTCGGCGGATGGCTCAATATGAACTGGTTGAGATCGCATGTCGTCGTGGTTTCCGGACCGTGGATGTGATCGACGACGATCTCGGCCGCTCCGCCAGCGGCATGGTGGCCCGGCCCGGCTTCGAGAAGCTTGTCACCGCCTTGTGCGCCGGGGAAGTCGGCGCCGTGCTCTGCTTTGACGCTTCGCGGCAGGCACGCAATGGCAGGGACTGGCACCACCTGCTCGAACTGTGCGGGCTTGTCGAGGCGCGTGTCATCGACCTCGATGGGCTCTCACGATCCCTGCCTGCCGAACGACCGCCTGCTGCTCGGCATGAGGGGTAGCATCAGCGAGTTCGAGCTCGGGGTGATCCGGGCGCGCATGCTTGACGCTGCCCGGGCGAAGGCGCGCCGTGGCGAACTTCGGATCAGCGTGCCGCTCGGTTACATCCGGCATCGCGAGACCGGCCTCGGCCTCGATCCTGACTTCCGGCTCCAGCAGGTCATCCGGCTGGTCTTCGAGCGGTTTCGCCAGCTCGGCAGCGCACGGCAGGCGCATCTGTCGCTGGCGGCGGAGGGGGTGGTCTTTCCACGCCCCTCGGACGGCAAGCGCCTGACCTCCTTCGACTGGACAGCGATCCGCTACCGCAACGTCATCGGGATGCTGAAGAATCCCTTCTACGCCGGGGCCTATGTCTATGGAAAGAGTGAGAAGCGCATCGAACTGGTCGACGGCCGCGCCCGCAAGTCCTACGGCCATGGCAAGCCGCCGGAGGCGTGGGACGTGTTGATCCGCGATCATCATGCCGCCTATATCGGTTGGGCGGAATACGAGCGGAACCGGATGCTGCTCGCAGCCAATGCCTATGGACGTGCGGGAGGATAGAAGTCCGGGCGGGGCGGCCGTGCCCTTCTTGCGGGCATGCTGACCTGCGGGCGCTGTGGCCGCGGCCTGGCGGTCGCCCCTGCCGGCGCCCCAGCCTAGGCGGTGTCTTCATTTAGGCGATCGCTGCCATTGCGCAGGCGAGGTCGACGAATGCCTTTAAGGAGGCGACGGTTTTCTCGCATCGGAGCGCGATCCGGCGGAATCGTTTGAGGCGGTTGAAGAAGCACTCCACAAGGTGGCGTTCCCCGGAGAGCGCCCGATCCAGCGGCCGGCTTCCGGCGCGGCTTCGGTTGCGCTTGATCTGTGCGGTGGCGCGCAGGTCGCCGGCGATGAAGCGGCGCAACGCCTCGGTGTCGTATCCGGCGTCGGCGATGACATGGCCGCCGCCCGCAAGGCCGCGGATCAGCCCCCGGGCCTGCGGGCTGTCGGCCCAATGGCCCGGCGTGATCGCGAACCGGACCGGGAGGCCAAGCGCGTCCACCGCAGCATGGATCTTGGTCGTCAGCCCACCCCGAGAGCGGCCGATGGCGTGAGCCTCAAGCCCCCGTTTTGCGAGGTCGCATCTGCGTGGACCTTGGAAATGGTGGCATCGACCAGCACATATTCGAAGTCGGGATCGGCGCTCAACTCCCTGAAAAGACGCTCCCAGACCCCGGCGCGGGACCAGCGGCGGAACCGGGTGTAGACGCTCTTCCAGTGCCCCAGTTCCGGCGGCAGGTCGCGCCAGGGCGAAGCACCTCGTGCCAACCACAGGATCGCGTCGATGAACAGCCGATTGTCCGCAGCGCTGCGGCCCCGATCACCAGCCTTGCCGGGCAACAGAGGCCCGATCCGTTCCCATTGCTCGTCTGTCAGCGTCCGCCTGCTCAAGATCGCCTCCGTTTTCGATCTTGAAACAGAACTCAGACAGTATGGGAATCCTTAAATGAAGACACTACCTAGCGCGGATTCGACTTAGTCCGGGTCATATCCGGCGGGCTCGAAGTAGTTCCGGCATTCCTCGGGGGTGAAGGCGGATAGACAGTCGGCGACGGCTGACCAGAGATCGTCAACGGTTCTGGCAGCGACCTTTCTGAGCAGTGCCTTGAGCTTGGAGAAAGCCATCTCGATGGGGTTGAAGTCCGGCGAGTATGGCGGGCGGAACAGGAGCCGTGCTCCAACTTTTTCGATGGCGTCGCGCACGCCGCTGATCTTGTGGGCGGGCAGATTATCCATGACCACGACGTCACCGGGGCGCAGCTCTGGTGCGAGCACCTGCTCGGCATAGGCGAGGAAGGCTGGTCCGTTCATTGGCCCATCGAGCAGCATCGGTGCCGCCATGCCAGATAGCCGCAGGCCCGCGGTAAAGGTGGTGGTCTTCCAATGTCCGTGTGGAATGGGCGCCCGGCATCGCTCGCCACATGGCGCTCGTCCTCGCAGCCGCGCCATCTTCGTGGATGCCGCGGTCTCATCGATGAAGATGAGCCTCTCGGGATCGAGATCGAGCTGGCCGTCGAACCAGGCTATGCGGCGGCGCAAGACATCGGGACGCTGCTGCTCTGAGGCATGCGCCGTCTTTTTTTGGCCGTCTTTTTTTGAACGTGATGCCGCGCCGGTCAAGAAACAGCCAGACCGTCGAGGGCGCCACCCGCACGCCGCGCTCGCCAGCAAGGCGCTCGCCGATCTCAGCAAGAGTGATGTCCGGTGTCTTCTCGATGAGGCCCGGAATGAAGGCCGCGTGCGTATCAAGCTTCGAGCGCGACGGCTGTCCCTGCTTGCGCGCTTCCATCTCGCCGGTCTCGCGATAGCGGCGATACCAGGCCCCGGCCGTCGAGATGCCGATGCGGAAGCGTCGTGCCGCCTCCCGCGTCGAAACCCCATCTTCGATCGCGGCAATTACCCGACCGCGAAGGTCTCCGCTCAGGCTCCTCGTCTCAGGCTCCTCGTCATCATCTCCTCCTGGCAAATCACAGGAGCAGTGAATCAGACATTGTTCATCGCGTGAATCCTCAAAGCGACCCGGTGTTGGTCAAATTCGCTCTAGGCGTCCGACCTATCGCTGCGATCGGCCCAATCTCATGCTCGGCCTGCTGCGCTGTCTCAGCTTCGGCGGATCCCGTGTGGACGCCGCGATCGCATCGGAGATACTGCGGGTGGTCGAGCCGATGGCGGTCGAGGCCGCGCTGGAGGCAGAGCGGATGCACAGGGAAGGAGAGGCCGAGCGCCGGCGCATAGCCGAACTCGGCCTGCAGCAGTCAGAATACGATGCTTCGCTGGCGGAACGGCGCTATGCCGCCTGCGACCCGGAGAACCGGCTTATCGCGGCCCAGCTTGAGAAGCATTGGGAAGCCATTGATTTTAAACACCCGAAAAACTGCAGAGTCTCAAACCTTTTGTCATCCATCATCACGCCGGGGGCGCGACTCCCCCGGGATATTTGGACAAGGGAGAATGACGGGGGGGCCGGGGCCGTTCAGTTCTCGCGGAAGGCACGGGTGAAGTAATCCGTCAGGGGCTTGGCCAGATAGGCCATCGGGCTGCGTTCGCCCGTCTGGACATAGACCTCGACCGGCATGCCGGGCATCAGGTCCAGCCCCTTCAGTTTTTCGGCCTCGGTGGCGGGGATCGTCACCTCGCCGCGATAATAGGGTACATGCGTGGCCGGGTCGACCAGGGTGTCGGGGGAGACGCGGCTGAGCATCCCGTCGATCTCGGGCGTGGTGCGCGACGAGAAGGACGAGAAGCGCAGCACCACCCTTTGTCCGGGTTGGACCTCGTCGATATTGATGGTGGCGATGCGGGCGGCGACCAGCAGCGGCCGGTCCTGCGGGATGATGAACAGGATCGGATCGGCCGGGCGGATCACCGAGCGCGGGGTGGTGATCTGCAATTCCTGTACCACGCCCGAGACCGGGGCGCGGATGTCCAACCGGGCGATGCGCTCGGCCAGCGCACGGCGGCGCTCGGCCAGTTCCAGCTCGCGATAGCCCAGTTCGCGCAGTTCGGTTTCGGCGACTTCGCGGCGGGTGGCGGTCTTTTCCAGCCGCGACAGGTCGATTTCGGCCAGCTGCGTCACGGCGCGGGCGCGGGTCGCCGTCGCCTCGCCCAGAAGCCCGTCGAGCCGGGCGGCCTCGCGTTCCAGCGCCAGCACGCGCGGGGCCTGCGCCAGGCCCTTTTCCAGCAAGGACCGCTGGTCGCGCAATTCCTGGGCGATGAAGCCGCGCTGCTGCTCCAGCGCCTGGGTTTGCGCGTCCACGCCGCCGATCTGCGACTGCACCTGTTCGGATTGCTTGGCCAATTGGCCCAGGGATTGTTCGAGCGTGTCGAGCCGGGCCTGGAACAGGCTGGCCTGCCCCTCCATCAGCGCGGCGAGTTCGGGGCGGTTGGCGGCGGCCTCGACCAGTTCCTGCGGGAAGGCGATCCGCTTGCGGTCGGCGCGTTCGGCCTCGAGCCGGCCGCGGCGGGCGAGGATCTCGAAATACTGGCCCTCGACGATGGCGAGCTCGGTCCCCAGAAGCGCGCCGTCCAGCCGGATCAGCGGCTGGCCGGCGGTCACGCTTTCGCCGTCATGGATCAGGATCCCGGCCACCACCCCGCCATCGGGGTGCTGGACGACCTGGCGGCGCTGCTCGACCTCGACCTGGCCGGGTGCGACCACAGCGCCGGCGATACGCGCGGTCCAGGACCAGAGCCCGAAGCCGCCGACCAGAACCAGCATCGCCGCCAGCCCCAGGATGACCGGGCCACGCGCCGACCAGTCGGGGCGCCTGGGCGGTGGGGATGGCCCCGGGGCCGGATGCGGCCCGGCGGAAACGCGGGCCACGTCGCCGGGCATGTCGTCGGCCGGCGCGCGGCCGGATCGGTTCGGATCGCTCATGTCACCCCTCCGCCGTGGCCCTGGGCACGGGCGATCTGCTCGGCGTTCTTGACCAGGGATTTCAGCACCTCGTCGCGCGGGCCGAACGCACGGCGCAGGCCCTGGTCCAGCACCAGCAGCAGGTCGCATTCGGTGATCGCAGCCGGGCGATGGGCCATGATGATGACGGCGCCGCCGCGCGCCTTGATGGTGCGGATCGCCAGGTTCAGCGCCGTCGATCCCTCATTATCGAGATTCGAGTTCGGCTCGTCCAGGACGAAGATGACCGGGTCGGCGTAAAGCGCGCGGGCCAGGCCGATGCGCTGGATCTGGCCGCCGGAAAGCTGCCCGCCGGCCTGGCTGACGCGGGTGTCGTAGCCCTGCGGCAGGTCCAGGATCATGCGATGCGCGGCGGCGGCCGTGGCGGCGGCGACGACGCGCTGCGGATCGGGCTGGGGCGAGAGGCGGGCGATGTTCTCGGCGATGGTGCCGTCGAACAGCGTGACCTGCTGCGGCAGATAGCCGATCAGCCGGCCGAGTGCGTCCGGGTCGTATTGGTCCAGCGTCGCCCCCCCGAGCCGGATCGAGCCCGAGGCGACGGGCCAGGCGGCGATCAGCGCCCGCGCCAGCGTGGTCTTGCCGGCGCCCGAGGGGCCGATCACCCCGAGCGCCTGGCCGGGGGCAAGGTCGAAGCTGACCCCGCGCAGCATCGCCGCGCCCTGGCCGGGGGGCACGACGGCCAGGTTGCGCAGCTCGAGCCGGGCCTCGGGCCGGGGCAGGGGCGTGCGCTGCGCGACCGGCGGGTGGCGCGACAGCAGCTCGGCCAGCCGTTTCCAGCCGTCCTGGGCGCGCTGGACCATGGACCAGCCGCCCACCACCTGCTCGACCGGGGCCAGCGCCCGGCCCATCAGGATCGACGAGGCGATCATGGCGCCCGGCGTCACCTGCTGGCGCAGCACCAGCCAGGCGCCGGCGGCCAGCAGCGCGCTTTGCAGAAACAGCCGGAAGGTGCGGGAGAAGACGGTGAAGCCGGTGGCGCGGTCGCTGGCGCGCAGCGTCGCCTCGGTCGCACGGTCGCGCGCCGCCTGCCAGCGGCGGAAGGCCGCCGCCCGCATGCCGAGCGAGCCGATCAACTCGCCCTCGTCGCGGTAGAGGTCGGACATGCGCTCGGCCGATTGCGCGGCGACGCCGGCCTGCTGCAGCAGATCGCGGCTGAGCCATTGGTTCAAGAGCGTCGCCGCGACCAGCACCGCCATGCCCGCCGTCGCCACCGCGCCCAGGATCGGGTGGAAGATGAAGACCGCTGCCAGGAAAAAGGGCGCCCAGGGCAGGTCGAACAGCGCCATCAGCACCGGCGAGGCGATCAGCCGCTGCACTGCCTCGAGGTCGCGCATGCCGCCGCGCACCACAAGGTCCGAGCCGGCGGCCTGGCCGTCCTGAAGCGCGGCGGTGAAGACCCGCCCCTCCATCCGGTCCTGGAAACGGGCGGCGATGCGGGACATCACGCGGTTGCGCGCCAGGTCGATCACCCCCATCAGCGTGAACAGGAACGCGACCAGCAGAAACAGGGCGGTCAATGTTTCGACCGAGCGGCTGGCCAGCACGCGATCATAGACCTGCATCATGAACAGCGGCCCGGTCAGCATCAGCAGGTTCACCGCAAAGGAAAACAGGCCGACAATGGCGTAAAGCTGCCAGGCCAGGCTGCGCGCGGATTGCAGTTCGCGCTGGCCGTCATGTCGCATCGGCGGCAAGGCCATGCCGGTTCCTTCCTCGTTACCATGACCGGGCTTGCCCGGAATCGCCCCAGCGCATATCCCAAAGCGCAGCCGTGAAACAGTCCGCCGCCGCCCCGCCGTCTGCCCCGAGGCGAATCGCCGCCGGTCCGACCAGTCTTAGCTTCAGAAGGTTATCAAAAGCTTGCCTGCGTGGAATCTCCCCCTGCTTCTTGTCGCGGCCGTCGTGCTGGTGGCCTGTTCGAACCGCGACGGTGACGGCATCCATGACCCTTACGAACCGATGAACCGCAAGGTCCATGCCTTCAACCGCGGGATCGACGCGCATGTCGTCAAGCCGCTGGGCGCAGGCATGTCGGGCGGCGAAGGGAGCGGGATCGGCAGCCATGTCGTCGCGGGCCTTGGCAATTTCGGCTCGAACCTGGCACAGCCGGGCAGGGTGGTGAACCACTTGCTGCAAGGCAAGCCGGGGCCGGCCGCGCGCATGACCCTGCGGTTCCTGGTGAACACGACGGTCGGGCTGGCGGGCTTTCTCGATCCGGCCGCCAGCGATTTCTCCCTGCCCGAGGAGGACACGGATTTCGGCCAGACCCTTGCCACCTGGGGGGTGGGCGAGGGGGCCTATCTGGAACTGCCGCTGATTGGTCCCTCGACCCAGCGCGATGCGGCGGGCCGCGTCGTCGATCTGGTCATCGACCCGATGCGGGGCTGGCTGAACCGCGACCAATACCTGATCGGCATGGGGGCACGCGTCGCCTCAAAAGCCGGTGAGCGGGGCCGTTTCGGCGATTCCGTCGATTCCATCCTGCACGAAAGCGCCGATAGTTATGCCCAGACGCGGCTGATCTGGTTGCAGCATCGCCGTCACGAACTGGGCGAGGAAGGAGAGCACATTGACCCTTATGCCGAATGAAACCCGCCGCGGGTTCCTGGGCCTGGTCGGCGCGGGGCTGGCCATCGCCGTCCGGCCCGCCTGGGCGCTGGACACCGGCGAGGCGCGGGCGCTGATCGAGAAATCCCTGGGCGAAGTCTATGCCGTGATCAATTCCGGCCAGCCGCCGGCGCAGATGTATCGCGCCTTCGAGGCGATCTTCGCGCGCTATGCCGATGTCGAGATCATCGCCCGCTCGGCCCTGGGTCCGGCGGCGCGCCAGGCCGGGGCGGCCGAGTTTGCGGCCTATCGCCAGGCGTTCCAGGGCTATATCGGGCGCAAATACGGCAAGCGCTTCCGCGAGTTCATCGGCTCGAAGATCGAGGTCACGGGCGCCAGGCCGGTGAAATCCTTCTTTGCCGTGACCTCGGTCGCCTATCTCAAGGGTCGCAGCCCGATGGAAGTGGAATGGCATGTCTCGGACAAGTCCGGGAAGAGCCGCTATTTCAACATCATCATCGAGGGGGTGAACATGCTCGCCTCGGAACGGGCCGAGATCGGGGCGATGCTGGCGCGGCGCAAGGGCGATCTGGCGGCGCTGACGGCGGACTTGCAGCAGGCAGGCTGAGCCCCGGCGCGCGTCCCGGCGCCAAGGACAAAGCGGCTTCTTCGTTCCCCAAATACCCACCGCGGCGGCGCGGCCGGGCGGGCACAGTGATGACGCCTGCGGCCTGCACGAAAAACAGGAAGGCCGGTCCCGCGGAACCGGCCGTTCCTCATTCCTGATAGACACCCTGGATGCCGCGCAGCGCCTGGGTCAGCGCGTCGTCGGCGCCGGGCGGCGGCATCTCGGCTTCGGGGCCGCTGGTGATGGTCTCGGCCGGGAAGGTGGGCGGGCCGCCGGGCGTCTGCACGCCGGGATCGGGCAGGGCGCGCCCGGCCCCGTCCCCCGGCTGCGTCTGATCCTGGCGCTGGCCTTGCGGCAAGGGCTGGCCAAGCGCCTCGGACAGCGCCGCGGCCAGGGGATCGGCCGCGCCATCGCCGCCGGTGCTGACCACCTGCGGGACGGCACTGTCCGGGTCGAAGGCGAAACTGCCCAGCGATTCGACCGGCAGGCCCTCGTGGATCTCGGCCATCACCGCCTGCCAGATCTCGGCCGGCAGCCCGCCGCCGGTCACGCCCTTCAGCGGCGTGTTGTCGTCATAGCCCATCCAGACGCCGGTGACATATTGCCCGGTGAAGCCGATGAACCAGGCGTCGCGATAGCTCGAGGTGGTGCCGGTCTTGCCCGCCGCCGGACGGCCCGACAGCCTGGCGCGGGTGCCGGTGCCGCGCTCGATCACCTGCTGCATCATGCCGATCAGCTCGCGCGCCGCCTTTTGCGAGATCACGCGCTGGCCCATGCCGCCGGCCTGGCCGATCAGCGCCTGGTCGTCGCCCTTGATGCGCAGCTCCACCAGGCCGTAGGGGCTGACGGCGGTGCCGCCGTTGCGGATGCCGGCATAGGCGCCGGTCATCGCCAGCAGCGTCGATTCCGAGACGCCCAGCCCCAGCGAGGGGCCGCTGGCCAGGTCGCTGGCAAAGCCGAAATCCTGCGCCACGCGGCGCACGGCATCGCGGCCGGCGATTTCCTGCAGGCGGATGGTGGCGGTGTTCAGCGATTGCGACAGGGCGCGGGTCAGCGTCACCTCGCCCGAATAGCGGCGGGTGTAGTTCTGCGGCGACCACGGTCCCGAGCCGCGCACGTTGATGGTCAGCGGCGCGTCCAGCACCGTGTCGTTCGGGCTGTAGCCCTGGTCCAGCGCGGCGGCAAAGACGAAGGGCTTGAAGCTGGAGCCGGTCTGCCGCTTGGCCTGGGTCGCGCGGTTGAAGGTGCCGGTCGCGGTATTGTCGCGCCCGCCGATCATGGCGCGCACGGCGCCGTCGGGCGACATCACCACCACGGCCGCCTGCGCCTTGGAGCCCTCGGCGACCTTTTCGTCGAAGATGCGCTTCAGCGCACGTTCGGCGGCGCGCTGCACGCGCTGGTCGAAGGTGGTGGTGATGGTGACGTCCTCGGTCGTCTCGCTGGTCAGGAAGCCGGGGCCGGATTCCATTACCCAATCGGCAAAATAGCCGCCGGCCCGCGCCGCCGCCGCCTTGGACAGCGCCGCCGGTTGCGCCTTGGCCTCGGCGAACTGCCTGTCGTCCAGATAGCCCTGGTCATGCATCAGCCCCAGGATCACCGTGGCCCGGTCCTGGGCGCGCTGCAGGTTCGAGGTCGGCGCGAAATAGCTGGGCGCCTTGAGCAGCCCGGCCAGCATCGCCGCCTCGGCCGCGTTCACCTCGGCGGCCGACTTGTCGAAGTAACGCTGCGCCGCCGCCTCGAAGCCGCGCGCCCCGGCACCCAGATACGAGCGGTTCATGTAGATGTTCAGGATGTCCTGCTTGGAATACTTGAACTCCATCGCCAGCGCATAGGGCACTTCCTTGACCTTGCGCCAGATCGAGGACTTGCGGCACTCGGCCTCGAACTCGGCCTCGGATTTCCAGCGGATCGGGTCGAAGCTCTCGCCCAGGCACAGAAGCTTGGCGACCTGCTGGGTGATGGTCGAGCCGCCGTTGCCCTCCAGCGGGCCGCGGCCGGCGGCCAGGTTGATCTTGATGGCGCTGGCGATGCCCTGCGGGTCCACGCCCGGATGGCGATAGAATCGCTTGTCCTCGGTGGCGACCACCGCGTCCTTCAGCACCGGTGCGATCTTGTCGGCGCTGACCATGCCGAAAGTTTCGCCACGCCAGGCAAAGACCCGGCCCTCGGTGTCCAGCATGGTGACGGAACCGCGGGCACGGCCGTCGAAAAGCGCCGCAGGTTCGGGCAGCGTGGTGTAATAATAGAAGCTGGCGGCCAGCAGAATCAGCGCCACCGTCAGCCCCAGCCGCCAGAAGGCGCCCCAGATCACCCGCCAGACCAGCGCGATGATTCCGGCGATTCCCCGCGTCACCACATTGCCGCCGCGCCGCCGCCTGGGGGGCTTGCCAGGGGATGATCCGCCGGTTCGTTTCTGCGCTTTCTGAGGGGCTTGGTCGAAATTGCGCTTGTCCGCGACGATGCGGCCCTTGCCGGTCGGTTTCTTCATGCCTGCTTTCCTGCCCGGCCGATTGCTCCGGCCCATTGGCGCGCAACATACATCAAAGCCAGGGGCTTGAGAACCGAGATGACCTATCAGTGAACTGCCCCCGCAGGCTGCAGAACCCGGCATTCCTGCCCTTATTTCGTGCAGGCGAGGGGCGGGCCGGGCCGAAAGCTGCACAAACCTTGTGCCTGGAGGGGGGCGGCGGGTTTCCTGACCGGGACATGGAACTGCTGCAACGCAGAAAGAAGGTGCAGGAAACATGATGAGACCTACCGCGATCAAACCCATGATCCCGGCGCTCGCCCTCCCGCTGATCGGGCTGGCGGTGCCGGCCCTGGCGCAGGATGCCGAGGCCCCGGCGGCGACCGTCGAAACCGTCGTCGAGACCCTGGCGCCCATCGTCGACAAGGGCGACACGACCTGGATGATGATTTCGGCCATCCTGGTCATGGCCATGTCCATTCCGGGGCTGGCGCTGTTCTATGGCGGGCTGGTGCGGGCCAAGAACATGCTCTCGGTGCTGATGCAGGTCTTCACCATCTTCTGCATCATGTCGATCCTGTGGGTCTGTTTCGGCTATTCGCTGGCCTTCACCGGCGCCGGCTCGGCCGAGGAGGCGACCTGGCTCACGCCCTTCATCGGCGGCCTCTCCAAGGCGTTCCTGGCGGGGGTGGACAGCGCGTCCCTTGCCGAGACCTTCACCACCAATGTCTATGTGCCGGAATATGTCTTCATCATCTTCCAGATGGCCTTCGCCTGCATCGCGCCGGCGCTGATCGTCGGCGCCACGGTCGAGAGGATGAAATTCGCGGCCGTGCTGGCCTTCGTGGTGATCTGGTTCTTCTTCTCCTACCTGCCCATGGCGCATATGGTCTGGTGGTGGGGCGGGCCCTCGGCCTATGACGCGCCGGGCGGCTTCCTGTTCGGCCATGGCGACCTGGACTTCGCCGGCGGCACGGTCATCCACATCAACGCCGGCGTCGCCGGGCTGGTGGCGGCGCTGGTCGTCGGGCCGCGGCTGGGCTACGGCAAGGAGTTGATGGCGCCGCACAACCTGCCCTTTACCTTCCTGGGCGGCTGCCTGCTGTGGATCGGCTGGTTCGGCTTCAACGCCGGCTCGAACATGGAGGCCACCGGCACCGCCGCCATGGCGATCCTGAACACCACCGTCGCCACCGCCGCCGCCGCGCTGGCCTGGGCCTTCGGCGAATGGCTGCTGCGCGGCCACCCCTCGCTTCTGGGCGGGGTCTCGGGTGCCATCGCCGGCCTCGTCGGCATCACCCCCGCCGCCGGCTTCGTCGGCCCGATGGGCGCCATCGTCATCGGCCTGGCCGCGGGCTTCCTGTGCATGTGGTTCGTCGTCAGCCTGAAGGCGAAGCTGGGCGTGGACGAAAGCCTGGACGTGTTCGGCATCCACGGTATCGGCGGCATCGTCGGCGCCATCCTGACTGGCGTCTTCGCCGCGCCGTCGCTGGGCGGCTCGGGCATCTACGACTATGCCACCGAATCGGTCGTGGCCGGCTATGACATCGCCGGCCAGGTGATGACCCAGACGTTGGGCGTGACCGTGGCGGTGGTCTGGTCGGCCGTGGTCTCGTTCATCGCGCTGATGATCGTTAAGGCGGTGATCGGCCTGCGCGTCTCGGGCGGCGACGAGCGGCAGGGCCTCGATGTCACCACCCATGGCGAGAACGCCTATAACAGCTGAGGCAGGGCTTCAGGCAAAAGGAAAAGCCCGGCTTCTTGCCGGGCTTTTTCGTCGGCGCGGGGCTTGATGGTCAGGACAGGCGCGAGACCACGAAATCCGCCAAGTCCGCCAGGATGCGGCGCAGGGGCTGGTCGGGCGCGGCTTGCAGCGCCGCCTTGGCGCGGCCGGCCCAGGCGATGGCATCGGCGCGGGCGGCCTCCAGCGCCTCGCGGCGGCGCAGGATCTCCAGCGCAGTGGCCAGGTCGGCCTCGTCCTGCCGGCCCTGGCCGATGGTGCGTTCCCAGAAGGCGCGCTCGGCCTCGTCGGCGCGGGCGATGGCCTTGATCACCGGCAGAGTCAGCTTGCGCTCGCGGAAATCGTCGCCGACATTCTTGCCGATCGTGGTGGTCGAGCCGCCGTAATCCAAGAGGTCGTCGACGATCTGGAAGGCGATCCCCAGCGCATCGCCGTAATCGAACAGCGCCCGCTGCACCGCCGGGTCGGCGCCGGCCACCACCGCGCCTGCCTCGGTCGCGGCGGAAAACAGCGCCGCTGTCTTGCCGCGCACGATCTGGATATAGGTGTCCTCGGTGGTCGAGACGTCCTGCGCGGCGGTCAGCTGCAGCACCTCGCCCTCGGCGATGGTGGCGCTGGCATTGGCCAGGATGCGCATGACCTGCATGCTCTCCGTATCCGCCATCAGCTGGAAGCTGCGCGCGAACAGGTAATCGCCGACCAGCACGCTGGACTTGTTGTCCCACAGCAGGTTGGCCGTCGGCCGGCCGCGCCGCTGCCGGCTTTCGTCGACCACGTCGTCATGCAGAAGCGTTGCGGTATGGATGAACTCGACCGCCGCGGCCAGCAGCACATGGCTGTCGCCGCCATAGCCGCACAGCCGCGCGGCCGCCAGCACCAGCATCGGCCGCAGCCGCTTGCCGCCGGCCTCGACCAGATGCGCGGTCACTTCCGGAATGCGGGGGGCGTGGCGGCTGGCCATGCGTTCGCGGATCAGCGCATTGACCCGGCCCATATCCCCGGCCAGTTCCACGGAGAGCCGGTCGAGCGGCTTGGAGACGTTTTCGTTCATGCCCATCAGCGATCCCCTTTCGCTGCCAGCCATTGCCACGCCATGGACACATGCGCAACAGCCGCGTAACTTTGCTGTGTCATGAAAGAGCTTCTGCGCACCACCGATCCACTTCTCATCACCCGCGCCGCCGACCTGCTGGCGGCCGAGGGGATCCATGCCTTTCCGCTGGACCAGCACATGAGCGTGCTGGAAGGTTCGCTGGGCATCCTGCCGCGGCGGCTGATGGTGGCGGATCGCGACCTGTTCATGGCGCGCGCCATCCTGCGGGACAATCGCATCCATCATGACTGAACTGCGCGAGGACGGATTCCTCGGCGGCCGGCTGCGCATTGCCCAGCCCGCGCAGGGCTATCGCGCCGGGGCGGATGCGGTGATGCTGGCGGCGGCCTGCCCGGCGCGACCCGGCGACAGCGTGCTGGAACTGGGCTGCGGGGCAGGGGCGGCGCTGTTGTGCCTGGGCGCGCGGGTGCCGGGCCTGCGGCTGGCCGGGCTGGAACTCCAGCCGGCTTATGCCGAGCTGGCGCGACGCAATGCCGCGGCCAATGCCATTCCGGCCGAGCTGCATGAGGGCGACCTGGCCCGGATGCCTGCCGCCCTGCGCGGCCAAAGCTTCGACCATGTGATCGCCAACCCGCCCTATTTCACCGGCGGCCCGCCGGCGCCCGATGCCGGCCGCGGCCGCGCCCGGCACGAGGCCACGCCCCTGCCGCTGTGGATCGAGGCCGGGCTGCGCCGGTTGCGGCCGGGCGGCTGGCTGACGCTGATCCAGCGCAGCGAGCGGCTGGCCGAGATCCTGGCCGCGCTTTCGGCCGCGGCCGGGGCGATCACGATCCTGCCGGTCGCGGCGCGCGAGGGGCGCGAAGCGGGGCGGATCATCGTCGCCGCGCGCAAGGGCGCGCGGGCGCCGCTGCGCCTGCTGTCGCCCTTTGTCATGCATGCAAAACCGTTACATTCGGCCGATGAAGAAGACCTGACCGGGGCCGCACAGGCGGTTTTGCGCGAGGGTGCGGCACTTTCGCTCGGCGGGCCGAATTTTCGGTGACAATGTGACGATTCTATGCTGCAATCCCTTGGTTCGATCAATCCAAGAGGAGGACGGAATGTCGGTTGAATCCCATGTGCAGGAGCTTCGCCGCAAACATCAGTCACTTTCGAACGCCATCGAGGCCGCGCATCGCAGCCCCGGCACGGATGACCTCACCATCGCCCGGATGAAGAAGGAAAAACTTCGCCTCAAGGAAGAGATCACGCGCCTGTCGCATTGACCTGCGGCGCGGGCGGGCCCGTGCCCGCCCGAAGGCTAGGACCATGGAATGAGAAACGGCCCGCGACATCTCGCGGGCCGTTGCCTGTCGGGGGAGCCGGCTCAGACGAAGAACTGGCCGCCATTGGCGCTGATGGTCGAGCCGGTGATGAAACCGGCATCCTCGGAAGCCAGGAAGACCACGCAGCGCGCGATTTCCTCGGGCTCGCCCAGGCGGCCGACCGGGATCTGGGGGATGATGCGCTCGTTCAGCACCTTCTCGTCGATGGCGCGGACCATCTCGGTGCCGATATAGCCGGGGCAGATCGCGTTCACGGTGATGCCGGCACGGGCGCCTTCCTGGGCCAGCGCCTTGGTAAAGCCCAGGTCGCCTGCCTTGGCCGCCGAATAGTTCGCCTGGCCGGCCTGGCCCTTCTGGCCGTTGATCGAGCTGATGTTGACGATACGGCCGTATTTGCGGTCGCGCATGCCCGACCAGACCGGATGGGTCATGTTGAACAGGCCCGTCAGGTTGGTGTCGATGACCTCTTTCCACTGCTGGGGGGTCATCTTGTGGAACATCGCGTCGCGGGTGATGCCGGCATTGTTGACCAGCACGGCGATGGGGCCAAGCTCCTCCTCCACCTGCTTGATGCCCGCCGCGCAGGCGTCGTAATCCGCCACCGACCATTTGTAGGTCTTGATGCCGGTTTCCTCGGTAAAGGCGCGGGCGGCATCGTCATTGCCGGCGTAATTCGCCGCGACCGTATAGCCGGCCTCCTTCAGCGCCTTCGAGATTGCCGCGCCGATGCCGCGCGACCCGCCGGTCACAAGGGCCACTTTTGCCATTTTTCGTCCCCCTTTGAAAATGGTCGTGAAATTGTGTTACCGAACTGGCACGGCGCGCGCAAGATAGTTGCGCGCGCCTTTTCGGGTCAGGGGCGCTCGAGGCACAGGGCGACGCCCATGCCGCCGCCGATGCACAGCGTGGCCAGGCCCTTTTTCGCGTCGCGGCGCTGCATTTCGAACAGCAGCGTGTTCAGGATGCGGCAGCCCGAGGCGCCGATGGGATGGCCGATGGCGATGGCGCCGCCGTTCACGTTCACGATCGAGGGATCCCAGCCCATGTCGCGGTTCACGGCGATGGCCTGGGCAGCGAAGGCCTCGTTCGCCTCGACCAGGTCCAGGTCGCCGACCGACCAGCCGGCCTTTTCCAGCGCCTTGCGGCTGGCGGGGATCGGGCCGGTGCCCATGATCTGCGGGTCCACACCGGCGGTCGCATAGGAGGCGATGCGGGCCAGCGGCGTCAGGCCGCGGCGAGCGGCCTCGTCCTCGGTCATGACCAGCACGGCGGCGGCGCCGTCGTTCAGGCCCGAGGCATTGCCGGCCGTCACCGTCCCCTCCTTGCTAAAGGCGGGGCGCAGCTTCTCCATTGCCTCCAGCGTGGCGCCGTGGCGGATGTATTCATCGGCATCGACCACCGTCTCGCCCTTGCGGGACTTGATGGTCACGGGCACGATCTCGTCGGCGAACTTGCCGGCCTTCTGCGCAGCCTCGGCCTTGTTCTGCGAGGCGACGGCGAACTGGTCCTGCTCGGCCCGCGAGATTTCCCATTTGCCGGCGACGTTTTCGGCCGTGGTGCCCATGTGGTAATCGTTGAAGGCGTCCCAGAGCCCGTCCTTGATCATGGTGTCGAGCATCTTCATGTCGCCCATCTTCTGCCCGGCGCGGATATAGGCGGCATGGGGTGCCAGCGACATGGATTCCTGGCCGCCGGCCACGACGATCCTGGCGTCGCCCAGCAGAACCTGCTGCGCCGCCAGCGCCACCGTACGCAGACCCGAGCCGCAGACCTGGTTGATGACCCAGGCCGCCGATTCCCGCGGGAAGCCGGCCTTGATATGCGCCTGGCGGGCGGGGTTCTGGCCCTGGGCGGCGGTCAGCACCTGGCCCAGGATGGTTTCGGACACTTCGGAAGGATCGATTCCGGCGCGCTCGACGACCGCTTTCAGGACGATGGCGCCAAGCTCATGCGCCGGCAGGTTCGCAAAGGATCCCAGAAAGCTGCCGACGGGGGTGCGGGCAGCGGAAACGATTACGGCTTTGGTCATGACGGGCTCCTTCCCAGATGGCCGAAAATATTCGGTTACAGGAAGACTGTTTGCCGTTTCGTTACCCGAGGTCAAGCGGACTTGATGCTGTGCTGCTGCCAATAGGCGGCATGGCCGCGAGGCTTGGGCGCCCGTTCGCGCAGGCCGGCAAGCCGCGTGGTCGTGACGCCTGCCAGGCCGATCCGCGCCGGCCGGCCGGTCGGTCGGGAAATCGTCCGCCATCGCTCTGGACCGCGGGCCAGGGCGCCGCCGGTCACCATGGCGGCGGCGGGCATTTCTACCGCAGGGTGAATCGGGTTCAGCTGCGCCGGGCGGCGGTGCTGGGCGATTTCCAGGGCGGCACGATGGTCGGGGCGCCGAAATAATAGCCCTGCAGGCAGTCTATGCCCATGTCGATCAGGAAGGCCGCGTCCTCGGCCGTCTCGACCGATTCCGCGACGGTGAACATGTCGAAATGCCGGGCAATGGATTGCAGTGCCCGCGCCAGCACCTGGTTGTCGCGCTGCGTGGCGATATCGCGGACGAACTGTCCGTCGATCTTGACCATGTCGAAGCAGAAATCCCGCAGGTAGCGGAACGAGGTATAGCCGGCGCCGAAATCGTCCAGCGCGAAGCTGACGCCCTGGGCCTGCAACTCCTGCATGAATTGTTCGACCAGCTCGGGCATGCCCATGGCCGAGCTTTCGGTGATCTCGAGGATCAGCCGCTCGGCGATGCTGACATCCCCGGCGATGCCCTTGCGCAGGGTGCGCAGCCAGGCCGGATAGCCGATGGAGCGCGCCGACATGTTGATCGAAAGCCTGAGCGAGGGCGCTTCGGCCAGGGATTTCAGCCCCAGCGACAGCGACAGGCAGTCGATCTGCCGTCCCAGTTCCGTGGTTTCGGCCAGCGGCAGGAAATCGCGCAGCGGCACGATGCGCCCGGTTTCATCGATGATTCGGATCAGCCCCTCGTGGAAGGCTGCGTGGTCGGTGCGATCCGCCTGCACCACCGGCTGATAGGCCAGGACGGCGTCGCCGCGCGAGACCGCCCGCCGCACCGTCGCCATTGTCACCCGCGCCTGCCGGTCCACGGCGAAATCCAGCGGAGAGCCCATTTCCAGTCGCGAATCGATTTTGTCGGTCATGCCAAGACTCCTGTCATCCACGGCACTCTGGCGATCATCTCCTAAGATCGCGTAAACTGAAGCCGCATTCTCGACTCGAGGTTAACGGATCCTTGCCCGACCTGTCCGAACGCTGCGCCTGGTGCGGCTCCGACCCGCTTTACGTCGCCTATCACGACCATGAATGGGGCGTGCCGGAATACGATTCCCGCGCGCTTTGGGAAAAGCTGGTGCTGGACGGTTTTCAGGCGGGGCTGAGCTGGATCACCATCCTGCGCAAGCGCGAGGCCTTCCGCGAGACCTTCGAGGGCTTCGACCCCGAGCGCGTCGCCGCCTGGGGCGAGCCGCAGATCACGCGCGCCCTGCAAAACCCCGGCATCATCCGCCATCGTGGCAAGATCGAGGCCGCCGTCCGGGGCGCCCGGCTGTTCCTGGAGATCGAGGCGGGCGAGGGGTTCTCGCCCTTCATCTGGTCCTTCGTCGGCGGTCGGCCGATCCAGAACCATTTCACCGCCATGAGCCAGGTTCCCGTCAAGACCGCGGAATCCGAGGCCATGGCCAAGGCATTGAAAAAGCGTGGCTTCAACTTCTGCGGGCCGGTGATCACTTATGCCTTCATGCAGGCCTGCGGGCTGGTCAACGACCACATGACCCATTGCCCGGCCCATGCCCGCGTCAAGGCGCTGTCGCCTGCCTGACCAGTTCCTTGGCCGCCTCCGAGGACCAGTCGGCGCCGCCGATCAACCGGGCGATCTCGTTGCCGTCGCGGTCGATCAGCACCGTCACCGGCATGCCCATCACCCCCATTTCGCGCGCAAGTTGCTGGCGCGGGTCCAGATGCACCGGCAGATGGGTGATGCCTTCCTCGTCCAGGAATTTCCTGACCGCGGGCGGCGGGTTGTGGCCGGCGGCAATGGCCAGGACCTCGAAATCCTCGCCGCCCATCTCGGCCTGAAGCGCGTCGAGCGAGGGCATTTCCTCGCGGCAGGGGGCGCACCAGGTGGCCCAGAAATTCAGCAGCACCACCTTGCCCCGCCAGTCGGCCAGGCTGTGCGTGCCGCCCTCGGGGTCGGTGAAGCCGGTTGCGGGCACCGGGGTCGGATCGGTGGGCGCCAGCTTGGCAAGCCCGCCGTCACGGGCGGCCTGCCAGTCGATTTCGCCGGCAAATGCCGGGCCGAAACCCGCATTTGCACCGATCAGCAGCGCCGTATAAAGAACCAGCCAACGCATTCCACCCCCCGAAGGACAAGTCATGACCGAGCAGCCCACCACCGCCAACCAGATGTGGGGCGGACGTTTCGCCGCAGGCCCGGACGCGATCATGGAGGCGATCAACGCCTCGATCGGCTTCGACCGGCGGCTCTATGCCCAGGACATCCGGGGCAGCCGCGCCCATGCCGCGATGCTTGCGGCACAAGGCATCATCAGCACTAGCGATGCCGAGGCGATCGGGGAAGGGCTGCTCACGGTCTTGTCAGAGATCGAGGCGGGCGACTTCCCCTTCTCGACCGCGCTGGAAGATATCCACATGAACGTGGAATCGCGGCTCAAGGAGATCATCGGCGAGCCGGCGGGGCGGCTGCACACGGCGCGGAGCCGCAACGACCAGGTGGCGACCGATTTCCGGCTCTGGGTGCGCGACCAATGCGATGCGGCCATCCAGGGGCTCGATGCGCTGATCCGCGTCGCCCTGTCGCAGGCCGAGCGGGGCGCGGATTGGGTCATGCCCGGCTTTACCCATCTGCAGACGGCGCAGCCGGTCACCTGGGGCCATCACATGATGGCCTATGTCGAGATGTTCGGCCGCGACCTGTCGCGTTTCCGGGACGCGCGCAAGCGCATGAACGAATCGCCCCTGGGCGCCGCCGCCCTGGCCGGCACCGGCTTTCCCATCGACCGCGAGGCGACGGCGCGCGCGCTTGGCTTCGACCGGCCGATGGCCAACAGCCTGGACGCGGTCAGCGACCGGGATTTCGCGCTGGAGTTCCTGTCCTCGGCCGCGATCTGCGCCGTCCACCTGTCGCGGCTGGCCGAGGAGCTGGTGATCTGGTCCTCGGCGCAGTTCCGTTTCGTCACCATGTCGGACCGCTTCTCGACCGGCTCGTCGATCATGCCGCAGAAGAAGAACCCCGACGCGGCCGAGCTGATCCGGGCCAAGATCGGCCGCATCCTTGGGGCGGCCGTGGCGCTGTTCGTGGTGATGAAGGGCCTGCCCTTGGCCTATTCCAAGGACATGCAGGAGGACAAGGAGCAGGTCTTCGATGCCGCGGACAACCTGATGCTGGCCTTGGCGGCGATGACCGGGATGCTGTCGGACCTGACGGCGAACCGCGAGCGGCTGGAGGCGGCGGCGGGCTCGGGCTTTTCCACCGCGACCGACCTGGCCGACTGGCTGGTGCGCGAGGCCGGGCTGCCCTTCCGCGACGCCCATCACGCGACCGGCGCGCTGGTCGCCATGGCCGAGCAGGCCGGCATCGACCTGCCGGAGCTGACGCTTGAGCAGATGCAATCGGTCAACCCCGCGATCACCGCGGATGTCTATAACGTGCTGGGCGTGCATAACTCGGTCGCCTCGCGCATGTCCTATGGCGGCACCGCACCCCGGCAGGTGCGCGCCCAGATCGCCCGCTGGAAAGAGAAACTGGAGGAGAAATCCGCATGACGCAGCATCTGCTTTTGGCCGCTTTCGCGCTGATCCTGGCAAGCCTGGCCGCTTGCGGCGTCGACGGCGCCCCGACCCGTCCCGAGCCCGCCCGCGAAACCGTGCCGGAACCCGGCGTGCATATCAGCGGAGAGGCGCGTTTCGGTGTCGTCACGCAGCTCTGAGCTGACGCCGCTGCGGCTGGCCTGGGCCGCGCTTGCGCTGGCCGGCCTGGTGGCGGCGCTGTGGCGGGGCGAGGCGTCGTGGCAGGGCGCGGGCGGGTCCGAGCTGGTGGCACACGCAACGCTGGCGCTGTGGTGCCTGGTCGAGACCATGCAGCGCCGCAACTGGGCGGCGCTGCTGACGCTGCCGGCGCTGGCGCTGGGGATCGGCTTTGCGCTGCCGCTTTATCTGTTCATCCGCTCTCGCAGGATCACCTGATGGATCACTTCAACTATGTCGATGGCTGGCTGCATGCCGAGGAGGTGCCGCTGGCCCGCATCGCGGCCGAGGTCGGCACCCCGGTCTATGTCTATTCCACTGCGACGCTGACCCGGCATTTCAAGCTGTTCCAGCAGGCGCTGGATTGGACCGACCACCTGGTCTGCTTTGCGGTCAAGGCGAATTCGAACATCGCCGTGCTGAAGCTTCTGGGCGACCTGGGCGCGGGCATGGACATCGTCTCGGCCGGGGAATATGCGCGGGCCAGGGCGGCAGGTGTGCCGGGCGAGCGAATCGTGTTCTCCGGCGTCGGCAAGCTTGAATCCGAGATGCGCATGGCGCTGGAAGGCGGCGTCCGCCAGTTCAACGTCGAATCCGAGCCGGAGCTGGAATTGCTGTCGCGCGTCGCCACCTCGATGGGCGTCGAGGCGCCGATCGCCGTGCGGGTGAACCCGGACGTGGATGCCAGGACGCATGAGAAGATCGCCACCGGCAAGTCGGAAAACAAGTTCGGCATCCCCATCGCGCGGGCGCGCGAGGTCTATGCCCATGCCGCGCGCCTGCCCGGCATCCGGGTGGTCGGCATCGACATGCATATCGGCAGCCAGCTGACCGACCTGGAGCCCTATCGCCAGGCCTATGCCAAGATGGCCGAGCTGACCCGCGCGCTGCGCGCCGACGGCCATGCCATCACCCGGCTCGACATGGGCGGCGGCCTGGGCATCCCTTACCGGCGCGACAACAACGCGCCGCCCCTGCCGATCGAATACGGCCAGGTGATCCGCGACGCCGTGGGCGACCTGGGCTGCGAGATCGAGATCGAACCGGGGCGCAACATCGCCGGCAATGCGGGCATCCTGCTGGCCTCGGTGATCTACCTGAAACAGGGCGAGGGGCGGGATTTCCTGATCCTCGACGCCGCCATGAACGACCTGATCCGGCCGGCGATGTATTCGGCCCATCACGACATCGTCCCGGTGCGCGAGCCGGCGCCGGGGGCGGAGGCCGCGCCCCATGACGTGGTCGGCCCGGTCTGCGAGACCGGCGACACCTTCCAGAAGGCGGTCGATCTGCCGGTGCTGGGGCCCGGCGACCTGGTGGCGCTGCGCTCGGCCGGGGCCTATGGGGCGGTGATGGCCTCGGAATACAATTCGCGGCCCTTGGTGCCCGAGGTCCTGGTCAGCGGCGATCAATTCGCCGTCATCCGGGCGCGACCGACGCTTGAGGAAATGCTGGGACGCGATACCATCCCGGAATGGCTTTAGGTATCGCTTCCTGCTGCGTGGTCGCCGGGGGTTTCACACCCCCGGACCCCCGTGGGATATTTGCCCAAGAAAGAAGCGGCCATGGCTGAACCGCGCCGCATCGGATGGGCGGTCGGACTGACCCGTGCCGGCATGTGGTGGGAGGCGCTGGCCGCGGCCTTCTGGCCCCTGGGCGTATTGCTGGCGCTGGTCCTGGCGGCGTTGGCCTTTGGCGCGGCCGAGCTTTTCTCCTCGCAGGCGCTGATGGGGCTGATGGGCCTGGTGGCCCTGGTCGCCGTGCTGGCTTTCGGCCGGGGGCTGCGGCGCTTTCGTCGACCCTCGGCCCTGGCGGCGCGGGTGCGGGTCGACCTGACCCTGCCGGGGCGGCCGCTATCGGCCCTGCGCGACCGCCTGGCCCTGGGGGCCGGGGACGAGGGTGCGGATGCGTTGTGGCGCGCGCATCTGGCGCGGATGCAGATGGCGGCGGCGGCGGCGCGCCCCGTGCCGCCCGATGCACGGCTGCGCTGGCGCGATCCGGCCGCCCTGCGGCTGGCCAGCGTGGTGGCGCTGGTCATGGCGCTGGTCTTTGCGCCGGCGGGGCAGCTGGGGCAGGGCCTTGCCGCCCTGGGCGCGACCTTCCGGCCCCTGCCCGAGGCGCGGCCTGGCGCCGAGGCCGGCCCGTCATGGGAGGGCTGGGCCGAGCCCCCCACCTATACCCGACGCCCGACGCTGTATCTGAACGCCCTGCCCGAGGGGCAGGGGCTGGAACTGCCCAAGGGCTCGAAGCTGAGCTTCCGGCTTTACGGCGAGGGCGCCGAGATCGCGCAGGACATCGGCGCGGCGGTGCCGGGCGGCGAGCCTGCCACGCCGGAGTTCATGGCCGAGCGCGACGGGATGATCGAGGTCGCCGGGCGGCGCTTCGACGTGACGGTGCTGCCCGATGCGGTGCCGGTCGTGGCGCCCGGCAAGGCGCCCGAGCGGCGTGCCGACGGTCGGCTGGTGCAGGAATTCACCGCCAGCGACGACAACGGCATCGCGGCGGGCCAGGCGGTCATCGTGCTGGACCTGGATGCGGTGGACCGCCGCTTTGGCCTGGCCCCGGAGCCCGAGCCGCGCGAGGCGGTGGAACTGGTGCTGCCGCTGCCCGCGACCGGCAGCCGCAAGCAGATCCGCGGCCGGCTGGTGGGCGACCTGGCGCGCCACCCCTGGGCCAATCTGCCGGTGACGGTTTCGCTGAAGGTCGAGGACGGGATCGAGCAGCAGGGCGTCTCGGCCCCCATGCGCATGGTCCTGCCGGGGCGGCGCTTCTTCGATCCGCTGGCGGCGGCGCTGATCGAGGTGCGGCGCGACCTGCTGTGGTCGCGCGACAATGCCGCCCGCAGCGCCCAGATCCTGCGCGCGGCGAGCTGGCAGCCCGAGGGTTTCATGGAGGAGGAGCTTTATCGCGGTCTGCGCGGCGCCATCGGCACGCTGGAATCCGGCAACCTGGGCGAGGAGGCGCGCAACAAGCTGGCGCAGCAGCTGTGGGATGCCGCCGTGGCGCTGGAGGATGGCGGGCTGGCCGATGCGCTGGAACGGATGAGCCAGGCGCAGGAGCGGCTGAGCGAGGCGATCCGCAACGGCGCCAGCCCCGACGAGATCCAGCGCCTGATGGACGAGTTGAAGCAGGCCACAGACGATTACCTGGACATGCTGGCCCAGCAGCAGGGCGAGGATCCGGCCGAGCGCTTCGACCGCTCGGCCCGGGACCGCCAGCAGATCACCGGCGACCAGATCCAGCAGATGATGGACGAGATCCAGCGCCTGATGAACGAGGGCCGCATGGCCGAGGCCCAGGAATTGCTGGAGCAGTTCAACCGCATGATGCAGAACATGCGGGTGACGCAATCCGAAGGCGGCGAGGGCGGCCGCCAGCGGCCGATGAACAGGCTGGCCGAGACCCTGCGCGACCAGCAGAAGCTGGCCGACGAGGCCATGCGCCAGATGCAGGATCGGTTCGGCCAATGGCAGCCGGGCGAGGAGGAGGGGCAGGGCAGCCAGGACAACCAGCAGCTTGCCGACCGCCAGCGCGAATTGCGCGAGGATCTGGGCCGCCAGCGCGGTCTGCTGCCCGGCCGCGGCACCCCGCAGGGCGAGGAGGCGCGGCGCCAGTTGGACGAGGCCGGCCGCGCCATGGAGGATGCCGAACAGGCGCTGCGCGAGGGCGATGCGGCCGGCGCGATGGAGCGCCAGGCCCAGGCGATCCAGTCCATGCGCGAGGGAATGCGGGCGCTTGGCGACATGATGGCGCAGGACCGGCAGCAGGGCCAGGACGGCCAGCCGCAGCAAGGCGGGCAGCAGGACGGCCCCGAAGGGCCCTCGGGCGATCCGCGCGGGCGGCGCGGGCTGGCGCAGCCCTATGACCGCCAGCCGCAGACCGATCCGCTGGGACGGGCGCTGTCGGGCGACGGCGGCTCGATCACTTCGGGCGATCCCCTGGCCGAGGGGGGGGATCCCTCGCGCAAGGCCCGCGAATTGCAGGACGAGATCCGGCGGCGCAGCGGCGAACGCGAACGGCCGCGCGACGAGCGCGACTACCTGGGGCGGCTGCTGGAGAATTTCTGAAGACGCGCTGCCGGCCCTTGCGGCGGGGCCGTTCGGTTCGGCGAAGCCCCTATCGATCCAGGAGGCGGTCGTGGAGCCAGAGCCGGGCCTGGTCGACCTGCTGGCGCCAGTCGGCGAGCCAGCCGCCGCCTTCCTCGGCCGGGATCTGGGGAGCCAGCACATAGAGGATCACCGCCCCCAGCGCCAGCATCGCGGCAAGGCCGAAGCCCATGCCATAGCCGCCGCGCTGTCGGCGCACCGGCACCAGGGCGGGGACCGGCGCCTCGCGCGGGACGGTCGCCGCGGCGGTCGCTGGCGGCGTAGCCGCGGCCGGGATTTCCGGCAAGGCCGGACGGATCAGCGGCGCGACGGCCGGGGGCGGCTCCTCGGCCGTGATGGCCGCGTCGGGCCGTGGCGGGCCGGTGCGGGTCAGGGTCGCGGCCAGTTCCTCGGCATCGGGCAGGGCGGGGGCGACCGGCTCGGGCCGGTCCGGGGACGCGGGCCTGGCGGCAGGGGCTTCCGCGGCCGGGCTTTCCTGCTGGGGCACAGGCGGCATTTGCGGGTTGGCGGGGGCCTCCTTGCCGGCGACGGGTTCGGCAGGCGCCGCGGCGCTGCCGGTTTCGGTCACGGTGACGGCAGGCCAGTCGATCGGTGGCTCGGCCTTGGCGCGGCGTTCGCCTGCGGCAGGCTGTGCCGCGTCCTGTGCCGCCTCCTGTGCCGCTGCCGGGGTCGTCGCGGGAATGTGATCGGGGCTGGATTTTCGTGCCGGCGCCTCGCGGGCGCGCAACTCGCGCGCAGCTTCCTCGCGCAGGATGGCCAGCACCGATTCGTCCAGCGGCCGGTTCAGGACCGGGCGCGCCTGCGGGTCATAGGCGCCAGGGGCGGCGGCAGCGGCGGCAGCAGGGGCGGGCGGCGCGGATTTTCCCGCGCCGGGCTGGCGCCAGACATGGCCGCAGGCCGAGCATTCGACCTCGCGCCCCGAGGCGGGAATGGCGGATTCCGCGATCTCGTACTGGGCAGCGCAGCGGGGGCAGGTCAGGCGCATGGGCTGGTCTTTCGGCTCCGGTAGGGGGATGGTTTCGATCATGCGGGCGTCTCGCATTCGCCGCACGACTGTTCTATCAAGCCACGAACCGCGCGCCAAGCAGCCCGCTCGGAAAGGGACCACCAGTGATCGAGATGCAGAACCTGTCCTTCGGCTACAGCGGCAACGATCCGCTGCTTGCCGACATGTCGCTGACGCTTCAGCCGGGTTCCTTCCATTTCCTGACCGGTCCCTCGGGCGCGGGCAAGACCACCTTCCTGCGGCTGTGCTATGCCGACCTGCTGCCCAGCGGCGGGCGGATGACGGCCTTCGGCCAGGACGTGCAGGCGCTGTCGCGCGACGGCATCGCCGGGCTGCGGCGGCGGGTGGGCGTGGTGCATCAGGACACGCAGTTCCTGGACCACCTGCCTGTCGCGGAAAACATCGCCCTGCCGCTGCTGGTCTCGGGCGAGCAGGTGGACATGGGCGCCCTGGGCGAATTGCTGGCCTGGGTGCAGCTGTCGGGCCATGCCCGCGCCATGCCGCCGGAACTGTCGGGGGGCGAGCGGCAGCGCGCCGCGCTGGCCCGCGCCGTCATCATGTCGCCCGACCTGATCCTGGCGGACGAGCCGACGGGGAACCTGGACTGGGACATGTCGATGCGGCTCTTGCAATTGCTGATCGAACTGAACCGTTCTGGCAAGGCGGTGCTGATCGCCACCCATGACCTGAACCTGATCCGTGCCGCCAAGCAGCAGGTGCAGGCGCGGGTGCTGCGCATCGCGGGCAAGAGGCTGCAACTGGCGGGGGCGGACCTGTGAAGAAAGCCGATCTGAAATCGCTGGACCTGGCAACGCTGTGGCGGGGGCTGACCCGGCCCGACCCGGCGGGAACGGACCGCGTGGTGCCGCCGACCGGCTTCACCGCGCAGCTGACGGTGTTCTCGGCTGGCGCCATGGCCTTCCTGGCGGTCTTTGCCCTGGCGCTGGCGCTGGCCACCGGCCGGCTGGCCGAACGCTGGTCGACCGAGCTGGCCCAGACCGTGACCGTGCGCATCTCGGCCCCCGAGGACCAGATCGACGAGCAGACCGTGACGGTGATGGAGGCGTTGAAGACCACCCCCGGCATCGCCGAGGCGCGGCTCTTGCCCGATGACGAGGTGGAAAGGCTGCTCGAGCCCTGGTTCGGTCCCGATGTCCCGGTCGAGGCCCTGCCGGTGCCGCGCCTGATCGAGATCGCCCAGGCCGCCGAGGGTTTCGATGCCGAGGCGCTGCGCCTGCGGCTGGAGGGCGAGGCGCCGGGCGCGGTGCTGGACGACCATACCCGCTGGCGCCAGCCGCTGGTCTCGGCGGCGAACCGGCTGCGGGTGCTGGGGCTTGTCTCGCTGCTGCTGATCGCTGCCGCCTCGGGGGCGATGATCACGCTGGCCGCGAAGGCGGCGCTGGCGGCAAACGGGCAGGTGATCCGGGTGCTGCGCCTGATCGGGGCGCGCGACATCACCATCGCCACCGCCTTCGTGCGCCGCTTTACCCGCCGCGCCGCCATGGGTGCGGCCGGGGGCACGGTGCTGGGCATGGCGGCGATCTGGGCGCTGCCCTCGATGGACCAGGCGGGCAGTTTCCTGACCGGGCTGGGGTTTCAGGGCTGGGGCTGGCTCTGGCCCCTGCTGATCCCGCCCGCCGCCGCCGCCATCGGATTCGTCGCGACCCGCTGGGCGGCGCTGAAGATGCTGCGCGAGGTGCGCTGATGAGCGCCTATCACCCGCGTCGGGCCTCGATCCTCGACTGGCCGCGCACGGTGCTTTATTACCTTTATGCGGTTCTGGTGACGCTGGTTCTGGGGCTGTGGGGCCTGCCGCAGGTGCTGGTCCATCCCGAGCGCGCGCATCGCGTGGCCAGCCTGTGGCTGGACCAGATGCTGGGCGCGGCGCGGCTGCTCCTGGGGGTGCGTATCGAATATCGCGGCACGCCGCCCGCGGGAGAATGCATCGTGGCCTCGAAGCACCAGAGCTTTCTCGACATCCTCGCGCTGGCCCGCGCCTGCCCGCGCCGCGCCTTCGTGATGAAGCGCGAGGTGCTGCGGGTGCCGGTCATGGGCTGGTTCGCGCGCAAGGTCGGCTGCATCCCCATCGACCGCGCGCGCGGCAAGGAGGCGATGAAGCAGATCATCGCCGGCATCGAGGCTGCCCGCGCCCGCCCCGAGGGTCTGGGCCAGCTTATCATCTATCCCGAGGGCACCCGCACCCGGCCGGGGCAGAAACTGCCCTACAAGCACGGCGCCGGCACGATTCAGCGCGCGACCGGCCTCTCCATCCGTCCCGTTGCGGTGAATTGCGGCCTGTTCTGGCCCAAGCGCGGCATCCCGATCCGCGGCGGCATCGCGGTGATCGAGTTCCTGCCGCCGATCCCGGCCGGCCCGCGCTCGAGCGCGGTGATGGAGCTTCTGGAGGCGCGGATCGAGGCCGCCAGCGACCGGCTGCTGGCCGAAGCGGGCGGCCTGCCGCCGGCCTGACGGTTGACGCAAGGTCAGGGGCGTTTTCGCCATTGCGCCCGCCCGTGGTTGCGGTCCACCCTGCCCGGCGGATTTGCGGGCCTTCGGGCCAGAACAGGGGGACGGGATGCGTCCGATCATCGACATCGACCATGTTTCCAAGCGCTACGGCAGCGGCACGGTGGCGCTGAACGACGTCTCGCTGCAGATCGAGGAGGGCGAGATCCTGGCGCTGCTCGGCCCGAACGGGGCGGGCAAGACCACGCTGATCTCGATCATCTGCGGCCTGGTGGTGCCCAGCGGCGGCACGGTGCGCGTCGGCGGCCACGACATCGGCCGCGACTGGCGCGCGGCGCGTAAGCTGATCGGTCTGGTCCCGCAAGAGGTCGCGCTGGAGCCCTTCGAGAGCGTCATCGACTGCGTGCGCTTTACCCGCGGGCTTTACGGCGAGCCGCCGGACGACGCCTATATCGAGCAATTGCTGCGCAGCCTGGCGCTGTGGGACAAGCGCGAGGCCAAGACGCGCGAGCTGTCGGGCGGCATGAAGCGCCGGGTGCTGATCGCCAAGGCGCTGTCGCACCGGCCCAAGGTGCTGTTCCTGGACGAGCCCACGGCGGGCGTGGACGTGACGCTGCGGCGCGAGATGTGGCAGGTGGTGCGGCAGTTGCGCGCCGAGGGCGTGACCATCATCCTGACCACGCATTACCTGGAAGAGGCCGAGGACATGGCTGACCGCATCGGCGTCATCAACCGCGGCGAATTGCTGCTGGTCCGGTCCAAGGACGCGCTGATGGGCGAATTCGGCAAGAAGCGCCTGACCGTCTCGCTTTCCGAGCCGCTGGCGGCGCTGCCCGCCGAACTGGCGGGGCGCGGGCTGGTGCTTTCGGCCGACGGGCGCGAACTGGGCTATGACTACGACACCAGGGCCGAGCGCACCGGGATCGCGCATCTGCTGGCCGAACTGGCGGGGCTGGGCCTGGCGGTGCGCGACGTGTCGACCAAGCAAAGCAGCCTTGAGGAAATCTTCATGTCGCTGGTCGAGGAGGAAACCGTATGAACTGGCGTTCCGCCCGCGCCGTCTTCGGACATGAGATGGCGCGGTTCTTCCGCACGATCTGGCAGTCGCTGGCCTCGCCGGTGCTGTCCACGGTGCTTTACTTCGTTGTCTTCGGCGCCGCCATCGGCGGGCGCATCCAGGCGGTCGAGGGCGTGGCCTATGGCGCCTTCATCGTGCCGGGGCTGATGATGCTGACCGTGCTGCAGCAATCGGTGGCCAATGCCAGCTTCGGCATCTATTTCCCGAAATTCGCCGGCACGATCTACGAGATCCTCGTCGCGCCCACCGGCTGGATCGAGGTCACGCTGGGCTTCGTCGGCGCCGCCGCCACCAAGGCGGTGATGATCGCGCTGGTGATCCTTCTGACCAGCTTCTGGTTCACCGGCGTGCATATCGCGCATCCGTTCTGGATGCTGGCCTTCCTGGTCCTGACCGCCATCGCCTTTTCGCTGCTGGGCTTCATCATCGGCCTTTGGGCCAAGAATTTCGAGCAGTTGCAGATCGTGCCGATGATGGTCATCACGCCGCTGGTGTTCCTGGGCGGCGCCTTCTATTCGGCCTCGATGCTGCCGCCCTTCTGGGAGGGGGTCGCCAAACTCAACCCGGTGCTTTACCTGATCTCGGGCTTCCGCTGGAGCTTCTTCGGCTTTGCCGATGTGCCGGTCGGGCTGTCCTTGGGCGCGGTGGCGCTGATGATCCTGGTCTGCATGGGCGCGATCCGCTGGATCTTCCTGACCGGTTGGCGGCTGCGGGAGTGACCGCGCCTATGGGGTGCGTTCAGGCGCCGCCCATTTACGGCCGGCACGGTGTCCCGGCCTTGGCCATCTGCGCCGCGTGCCGGCCAAGCGCCGCCGCCTGCCGTTGCAGCCAGGCATCCGCCGCCTTGCGCCCCTGCGCCTGTACCCGCCGGTGGTATTCCGGCCGCAACTGCTCGCGGCTGGCCGAGATCGAGCAATCGGCCGTCCGCACCGGCTTCTTGCCCGCCTTGCCGGCGGGCGCGCCGCCGTTCGGTGCGGTCTGCTGTTCCAGCAGGTCGCCCTGATGCATGATCATCGCCTGGTTTCCGGCGTCGAACCACGGCGTCTGCGCGCCGGCCGCGCCAGCCCAGATCACGGCCGCGGCGACCGCGGCCCATCCTTGTCCCGACATGGCTGTCCTCCTTTGCGCCGAGCCTGCCATAAAACCGCGCCCCGGTCATCCCTTGGGATGCGCCTCAGCCCCGGCACAGCCGGGTCTGCGGGTCCAGCCGGACATATTCGCGGGCCGAGATCCTGTGCATCTTCAGCGAATGCTTCCATTGCGTGTTCCACATACGCAGGATGCCGTTTCGGTAATATTGCGCCATCAACTCGTCCACGATGGGCGGGATGATGGTGGTGCCGGGGATGCGGGGGGCGTGAAAGCCGACCGTCGCCTTCGGTCCCAGACAGGCATTGGGCAGGGTGATATAGATCGTGCAGGCCGAACGGCAATAGCCGCGCACCTCGACCGGGCGGCCGCTGGCGGCCAGCTTGTTGCGATAGCGGATCGCCTCGACGACATTGCCGCCACGATTGTTCATGATCACGATCGGCTTGCCGCGCGGCTGCGCCTCGGCGGGCGCGGGCAGGCCGGCGACACCGGCGACGCCGGTGCCAAGGGCCAGCGACAGGGCAAGCGCCGAAGAAAGGCGGGTCAGAAGGGAAGACATGTTCATGTCCTTTGCTATGCCTCGCTGAACGCGCAAGTCCAAATGACGTTCCGGCGAGCCGCGCTTCCTGCTTAACAAGCGGCCTGCTTGCCACTATATGCCGCGCATCATGAGCCAGAACCCGCCCCTGTTGCGCCCCGATCTAGCCCCCAGCCCGATCTTCGACTCTGCACAAGGGGAGGGGGGGCGAAGGGACGGGCAACCGACCATCGGCATGGTCAGCCTCGGCTGTCCCAAGGCGCTGGTGGACAGCGAGCGCATCCTGACCCGCCTGCGGGCCGAGGGCTATGCCATCAGCCCCGACTACAAGGGCGCCGGCGCGGTGATCGTGAACACCTGCGGCTTCCTCGATTCGGCCAAGGCGGAATCGCTGCAGGCCATTGGCGAGGCGCTGGCGGAAAACGGCAAGGTCATCGTCACCGGCTGCCTGGGCGCCGAGCCCGAATATATCACCGGCGCGCATCCCTCGGTCCTGGCCGTGACGGGGCCGCAGCAATACGAGCAGGTGCTGGATGCGGTGCATTCTGCCGTGCCGCCCTCGCCCGATCCCTTCGTGGACCTGCTGCCGGCCTCGGGCGTGAAGCTGACGCCGCGCCATTACAGCTACCTGAAGATTTCCGAGGGCTGCAACCACGCCTGCAAGTTTTGCATCATCCCCGACATGCGCGGGAAACTGGTCAGCCGCCCGGCGCATGCGGTGATCCGCGAGGCCGAGAAGCTGGTCGAGGCCGGCGTGCGCGAGCTTCTGGTGATCTCGCAGGACACCTCGGCCTATGGGCTCGACCGCAAGTTCGCGGAGGAGCGCGGGCATCGGGCGCATATCACCGACCTGGCGCGCGACCTGGGGTCTTTGGGCGCCTGGGTGCGGCTGCATTACGTCTATCCCTATCCGCATGTGCGCGACCTGATCCCCTTGATGGCCGAGGGGCTGGTGCTGCCCTATCTGGACATCCCCTTCCAGCACGCCCACCCGGATGTGCTGAAGCGCATGGCGCGGCCGGCGGCGGCGGCCAAGACCCTGGACGAGATCGCCGCCTGGCGGGCCGCCTGTCCCGAGATCACCCTGCGCTCGACCTTCATCGTCGGCTATCCCGGCGAGACCGAGGCCGAGTTCCAGACCCTGCTGGACTGGCTGGACGAGGCGCAGCTGGACCGGGTCGGCTGCTTCCAATACGAAAACGTCAAGGGCGCGCGCGCCAACGAGTTGCCCGACCACCTGCCCGACGAGGTCAAGCAGGACCGTTGGGACCGCTTCATGCAGAAGGCGCAGGCGATTTCCGAGGCCAAGCTGGCGGCCAAGGTCGGCAGCCGCATCGAGGTGATCGTGGACAGCGTGGACGACGAGGGCGCGACCTGCCGCACCAAGGCCGATGCGCCGGAAATCGACGGCAACCTGTTCATCGACCAGGGGTTCGAGGCACTGGCGCCGGGCGACATCGTCAGCGTCACCGTGGACGAGGCCGGCGAATACGACCTCTGGGGCCGGCTCTAGGCGGCGACAATCGTGCCGGTTGTGGCGCCGGCGCCGCTGGCTTAATCAGGCGGCAGCGCGACGCAACAAGGCGGCATGGATGAACTGGGATCCCGAAGGCAAACCCCGAAAACCCGATGTCCTGGGCATCGGCGCGCAAAAGGCCGGCACCACCTGGCTGTCGCAGATGCTGGGCCAGCATCCTGATGTCTGGGCTCCCCCCTTCAAGGAGGTGCAGTTCTTCAATCACCGCTTCGTCGAAGAGCATCGCAAATGGCTGCCCTGGCATTTCCGCCGCGGCCGCCAGAACATCGAGAAACGCTGGGCCGCCCGCGGCGAGGAGATGCCGCGCGCGATGGTGCGCTATCTGGACCGCGTCACCCGTGAACCGATGTTCACCAACCATTGGTACAAGCTGGTCTTCGCCCCCGCGCCCCAGGGGACAAAGGCGATCGACGTTACCCCGGAATATTCGACCCTTCCGCCGGAAGGCGTGGATTTCGTAACGAAATTCCTGCCGCAGGCGAAGTTCGTCTATATCATCCGCCACCCCGTCGATCGCGCCATCTCGCAGCTCAAGATGAACCTGACGCGGGCGGGGCGAAAGCCGGCGACCGTCGAGGACTGGCTCAAGGAGGTCGAGGCCCCCGAGCTGATGGATCGTGGCGATTACATGAGCTATGTGCCGCGCTGGAACGCGCATTTCGGCCCCGACCGGCTGCTTTACCTGCCCTTCGGCATGATCGCCCGCGATCCGCTGAGCTTCCTGCGCCGGGTCGAGGACTTCCTGGGCCTGGCCCCGCACGACTATCGCGACCTCGGCAAGAAGGTCTTCGCCTCGGACAATGCGCTGGTGGTGCCCGACCGGGCCCGCGCCCGGCTGCGCGAGAAGCTGGAACCGCAATTCGAGTTTCTCGACCGGACCTTCGGGCCGGAATTCATCCGGCAGTTCCGCTGAGCCTTCCCCTTTCGCCGCTGCTCGACTACATAGCGCGCAACTTCACGGGTTCAGCAACGAGGAAAGATCATGGCCTCCTACCAGTTCGTTTACTACATGGACGGGGTGTCCAAGACCTATCCGGGCGGCAAGAAGACCTTCGAGAACATCCGCCTGAACTTTCTGCCCGGCGTCAAGATCGGCGTCGTGGGCGTCAACGGCGCCGGCAAATCCACGCTGCTGCGCATCATGGCCGGCATCGACAAGGACTTTACCGGCGAGGCCTGGGCGGCGAAGGGCGCGACCGTAGGCTACCTGCCGCAAGAGCCGCAGCTCGACCCCGCCTTGAACGTGCGCGGCAACGTCATGGAGGGCGTCAAGGCCAAGCAGGCCAAGCTCGACCGCTATAACGAGCTGGCCATGAACTACTCGGACGAGACCGCCGAGGAGATGGCCAAGCTGCAGGACGAGATCGATGCCGAGAACCTCTGGGATCTCGACAGCCAGATCGACGTGGCCATGGAGGCGCTGCGCTGCCCGCCGGACGATGCCGATGTGGAAAGCCTGTCGGGCGGCGAGCGCCGCCGCGTCGCGCTGTGCAAGCTGCTCTTGGAACAGCCCGACATGCTGCTTCTGGACGAACCGACCAACCACCTGGATGCCGAGACCATCGCCTGGCTGCAAAAGCACCTGATCGAATATCCCGGCACCATCCTGATCGTCACCCACGACCGCTATTTCCTGGACGACATCACCGGCTGGATCCTGGAACTCGATCGCGGCCGCGGCATCCCCTATGAGGGCAATTACTCGGCCTGGCTGGAGCAGAAGGCCAAGCGGCTGGAACAGGAAGCGCGCGAGGACAAGGCCAAGCAGAAGACGCTGGAGCGCGAACTGGAATGGATCCGCGCCGGCGCCAAGGCGCGGCAGGCCAAGCAGAAGGCCCGGATCAACGCCTATAACGAACTGGCCAGCCAGTCCGAGCGCGAGAAGCTGACCCGCGCCCAGATCATCATCCCCAACGGCGAGCGGCTGGGCAGCAAGGTGATCGAGGTCAACGGGCTGAAAAAGGCCATGGGCGACAAGCTGCTGATCGAGGATCTGAGTTTCAGCCTGCCGCCGGGCGGCATCGTCGGCGTGATCGGCCCGAACGGCGCCGGCAAATCGACGCTGTTCAAGATGCTGACCGGGCAGGAACAGCCCGATGCCGGCGAAATCACCTATGGCGACACGGTGAAGCTTTCCTATGTGGACCAGTCGCGCGACGCGCTGGATCCCAACAAGACGGTGTGGGAGGAAATCTCGGGCGGGGCCGAGCAGATCGAGCTGGGCGACGCCACGATGAACAGCCGCGCCTATTGCTCGGCCTTCAACTTCAAGGGCGGCGACCAGCAGAAGAAGGTCGGCCTGCTCTCGGGCGGCGAACGCAACCGGGTGCATATGGCCAAGCTGCTGAAATCCGGCGGCAACGTGCTGCTGCTGGACGAGCCGACCAACGACCTGGACGTGGAAACCCTGCAGGCGCTGGAGGCGGCGCTGGAGGATTTCGCCGGCTGCGCGGTCATCATCTCGCACGACCGCTTCTTCCTCGACCGGCTCTGCACGCATATCCTGGCCTTCGAGGGCGACGCGCATGTGGAATGGTTCGAGGGCAACTTCGAGGATTACGAGGCCGACAAGATCCGCCGCCTCGGCCCCGATTCGGTCGAGCCGAAGCGGGTGAAATACAAGAAGTTCACGCGGTAATAAGATGGAGGAAAGGGGGCAGATCTGCCCCCTTTTTTCTTCGCAGGCCGTTATCGAAATCCGGCGGCCTTCATGCCCGTTTCCGACAGGTAGTCGAAATGCCGCGTGATCAGGCGGTCCAATTCGTCGCGCGGGGCTTTCTTCATGCCCCTCTTGGCCAGGATTTCCTTGGCGTGCCGCGGCGTGTCGTTCATCCCATAATGGGTCACGATGCTGGGAACCGAGGGGTCGGTCAGGGCGACCATCACTGTCGGGATGCGATAATGGGCAAAGCCGAATACCGTGCGCTGGGGATGGCGCACGGCGACACCCACGCCAAGGAAGGGGTTGAACCAGCGGTAAAGCCCCTGCGTCGGCCCGTCGATGACCGAATAGATCACCGTGGGGAAGCTGACGGCGAAGACCCCATGCGCCTTCCACAGGGTATCGCCATGCTTGCGCAGCTTCCTGATATAATCCTTGGAGAGGCAATCATCGTCATCGAGGCGGAATTGAAGGCAATCCTGCAGTTCCAGTCCGATTTCCTTGAGGGTCTGGACCTGGGCATCGGCGACATGCATCGGCGGGACAAAGCGCAGAACCACATAGGGGCGCGCGTCGCAAAGCCTTTGCAGCTGGTCGCGATAGACCTTGGGCATCCGGTCCGAAGAGATGACGAGCAGCTTGAAATCGGGATCGGTTTGCGCGTCCAGGGAGGCGAGCGTCAACTGCTCGAACGTCACGAAACGGGCCTTCATCCGCTCGTCGCCGAAAAGCTCCTGCTCCTTTTGCTTGTAGATCGGCTCCAGGTCGCTTTCCGCGACGTTGCGATAGGCTTTCCAGTCGCCGCGCCCGATCATGGAAAAGCGGCAAATCCCGACTATGGTCATCGTGTTCTTCATAGTGCGAACCGTTTCGTGACCGGTGTGTAGACAAGGCTTCCCTTTGCGCGCCGCTCGGCCTCGGCGACGTCGGCCTTAATGATTTCGTCCGAAGGAATGTCCCAGACCGCATCAGCGTCCAGATAGCCATGTTCCAGCAATGCCGCATGGATTTCCGTGAAATCCGCCTGGCCCCAGCTGTTGTGGTTCGGCTTCTTGCCTGGCGTCAGATATTCGGCGACGAGGCTGTTGATGAGCAAGGGATCCTTTCCCGTCATTCCCCGAAGCTGCAGGCGCATGCTATGGTGTTCGGCATTGTTCCTGCGCAGGATGACGGCAATATCCTTGTCCGGGTCGGCTGCCATCCCGGCCATGTGCAGGGCGGATGTGTCCAGGCTGATGATTTTCCGGGCGGCACGGTAAAGTGCGAACTGATCTTTCCAGGACAGCTGCTCGGGGAAAACGGGGACATAGCCGGAACGCCTCAGGTTTTCCTCGAGGATCGCTTCAGCCAGCAACCCGCCGTTTGCAACATATTTCGTTCTGGAGATATAGATCTTTTCCGGCCCGTTTGGGGGAAGCTTGCCCACGGTCTCGCGCAGGAAATTTCGGAACTCTTCCGTGCCGGTGGCGATTTCACCAAGTCCAAATCCCTGGCCGGGGATGGTGAGGTTTTCGACCAGAGAAGGCTGTTTGACGACCAGGGTCGGGCACCTGATGCCGAAAATATCGAAAATCTCTCGATGCGGCTTCTTGAAATGCGTCAGGGTCGAGTGCTTGGGAGTGAACAAGACCCCATCATAATCGCTGTTCGCGGCCCAAAGCCTGCTGATCGTTTCGGTAATGAAATGCCCGAAATGGCCATAAAACATCCCCGCGAAAAGGAAATGCCCTTCCAGCTTTTCAACCGGCTCGGGAGCCTCTTCAAGCGCAAGCGACATGCGTCCAGCACCACGCCAGGCGGCCGCCTCGGCGATGTCGCCGTCCTTCCAGACGCCGCTTGGGGTTCGGGGGCGGGATTCCCACGGAGGGACCACAATCGCATTTTGCAGGGTAATCGTTTTTCTGGACCAACCCTGATCGGGCAACGGGGGACAAGGCTCGTTCAATTTACGCTCTCAAACTCATACACAGCGATTCGCCAGAAAAGGCGAACATCCCAATCACCGCCCTGTTTGGCAACACCTCCTTGACAATGCAAGTCAAACCGGCCTGTGACGGCGCTCCGCCAAAGGTCGGCTGATCCCTATTCCCATTCCCAGGGCAGGGCGTATTGGCCAAGCAGCTGGGCGACGGCGCTGCGGTCGACCTCGCCGTTCGGCCGGATGCGGGCGACCAGGCCGCGCTTGCGGTCGTCGACCACCGCGGCCACAGCGGCCGCCAGCCCGGCCTCGGCCAGGGCGGCGTCATAGACGCGGCGGATCGCCAGCTTGCGCAGGTCGGGCTTGAAGATCTTGCCCACCGCGGTCTTGGGCAGCTCGGGCAGGATCTCGACGTGCTTGGGCACCGCCGCGCGTTCGTGGATATGGGCGCGGGCATGCTCCATCAACTCGTCCAGCGAGACCTCGGCCCCGGCGATCAGCTCGACATAGGCGCAGGGCAGTTCGCCCGCGAAGGAGTCGGGCTGGCCGATGGCGGCGGCGGCGGCGACCTTGGGGTGGGACAGCAGCGCGTCCTCGATCTCGGCGGGGTCGATATTGTGGCCGCCGCGGATGATCAGATCCTTGGCGCGCCCGGTGATCCACAGATAGCCGTCGGCGTCCATCCGGCCCAGGTCGCCGGTGCGCAGGAAGCGGCTTTCGGCGAACAGGTCGTGGTTCTTGTCGGCCTCGGTATAGGTCGAGCCCTCGAAGACGCCGGGATTGGCCACGCAGATCTCGCCGATCTCGTCGGTGGCGCATTCGTGGAAATCGCCGTTGCGGCGCTGCAGGATGCGCACATGGGTATAGGGCAGCGGGATGCCGACCGAGCCGACCTTCTTGAGCCCGTCGATGGGGTTGCAGGAGACCAGGCAGGTCGCTTCGGTCAGCCCGTAGCCTTCGGCGATCTCGACCCCGGTCGCAGCCTTGAAGCGGTTGTAAAGCTCGATCGGCAGCGGCGCCGAGCCCGAGATCGCGGTCTTGAGCGAGGTGACATCGGCATCGACCGGGCGCTGCATCAGCGCGGCGATGGCGGTGGGCACGGTGATCAGGAAGGTCGCCTGCCAGCGTTCGATCAGCTTCCAGAAATTGTCGAACACGCCCTCGCCGCGATAGCCGGCGGGCGTCGGCATGACCAGCTGCGCCCCCGACATCAGGCAGGACATCAGCACCGGATAGGCCGCGAAGACGTGGAACATCGGCAAGGGGCACATCAGCACGTCGGTCTCGGTGAACAAGAGCGTGGCGCCCAGCCAGCCGTTATAGACCATGCCCGATTGCTTGTGCTGGGCGACCTTGGGCATGCCGGTGGTGCCGCCGGTGTGGAAAAAGGCGGCGACGCGGTCCTCGGCCGGCTCGTCGAAGGTCAGGCGGTCGTGCTTTTGCGCGCTGGCGGCGGCTTCGAAATCCATGACCTTGGCATGGTGCCGGGCGGGAACCTTGGGCCGCATCAGCGGCACCAGCAGGCGCTTGATCCCGGTCAGGTAGCCGCGCAGGTCGACCTCCAGCACGGTCTGCACGTCCGGGGCCTGCGCCACCGCCTCGGCCGCCTTTTGCGCGACCTCGGATTTCGGAAAGCTTTTCAGTGTCACCAACACCTTGGCGCCGGTTTCGCGCAGGATGGCCGCGATGTGGTCGGGCTCCAGCAGCGGGTTGATCGGGTTCACGATCCCCGCCGTCGCGCCGGCCAGCAGCACGACCGGCGCCTCGACGCAATTGGGCAGCAGATAGGCCACGACATCGCCCGGCCCGACGCCCAGGCTGCGAAACAGGTTCGCCGTCTCGGTCACGCGCTCGTGCAGCTCGCTCCAGGTCAGGGTCCGGGCCGGTGCCTTGGGGTCCGAGAACAGCTGGAAGCTGATCGCGGGACGCTGGGGATGGCGGTCGCGGGTCTGGGTCAGCGCCTGATAGACGGTGCGCGGCACCTGGCGCTGCGCATAGGACATTTCCGTCTCGACCGCATCGCGGTCTGCGACGCTCGCGAACCTGGCCATTCCCTTACCTCCCGTTCTCCCATTCGGGGTCGTGCCCCACTGACAGGCAGAATGGTGCAACGATCAGCATGATGGCAAGCATTCCGCGACGCCATGCCGGCGTCAAAACGCTGCGTCGCTTCGCGGGCTCAGCCCTGGGGAATGCGCAGGGTCTGGCCGGGATAGATCTTGTCGGGATGGCTGAGCATGGGCTTGTTGGCCTCGAAGATCTCGGGGTAGCGGCCGGCTTTGCCCAGGTATTTCTGCGCGATGGCCGACAGCGTCTCGCCTTTCTGCACGGTATGGAACACGGGCATCGCCGCCGCGGGGGCGGGGGTTTCGGTGCCGGCGCCCTCGGCCAGCTCGACATGGGCGATGCCCTTGATGTTGCCGACCGCCAGGATCAGCTTTTCCAGGGTCTCCTGATCGCGCGCCTTGCCCGAGATGACCACCGTATCGCCGCGCAGGGTCAGGTGCACGTCCTTGCCGGTCAGGCCCAGGGCCGAGAGTTCGGCCTTGAGCGCGGCCACCTTGCGGTCGGTGTCGCTTTGCGGGGCAGGGGCGGGGGCGGGTGCCTCTTGCGCCTCGGCCTCGGATCCGAAAAGCGATTTTCCGGCGTCCTTCACGAAATCCCAGATGGCCATGACCTCTCCTTTCAGGGCTGTGTCTGGAGCGGCAACGTTTCGCCGAAAGCGGCGGTTCCAGACAAATTTCAGCAATCTGAGGTTGAGGAATGCCGGGCCGATCCCTAGCTTTCGCGGGTCTTAGGGGATAGAAAATTTGAACAAATACTGCAAATCACTGGTTTTGGCGTCTTTTCTTGGATTGGCGGCGCTGCCCGCCCTTGCCGAGGATGGGGTGCGAATCTCGACCAAGTCCAATGCGGGGGATCCGGCGCGTCCGGGAAGCGTCACCTGCTTCCAGACCTCGATGCGCGAAAATGAGGCAGCGGTCCGCGCCACCAATGCCACGCGCCAGGCGCGCGGGCTGTCGCCGCTGAAGCCGAATCGCGACCTGGCCGCGGCTGCGGCCCGCCATGCCTGCGACATGGCCCGGCGCGGGGTGATGTCGCATCGGGGCAGCAAGACCAAGGGGCCGATGCAGCGGCTGAAGCAGGAAGGCTACCGCCCGAGCATCGCGGCCGAAAACATCGCCGCCGGTCCCTGGGGGCAGGATCGCGTTCTGGTCGAATGGGCGCGTTCCAGCGGGCACCTGGCCAATATCCTGATCCCGCAGGCCCGCCATTACGGCATCGGCAAGGCCTTGGGGGCGGATGGCAGGACCGTCTTCTGGGCGGCGGTCTATAGCGCGCCGCGCTGAGCGGCGGCGCGCGCTGCGGCCGGCAAGCCGGGGCCGCAGGCTTTTCATCCCCGGCCGTGCCTGCGGGCTTGCGTCGCCTGGTCGCGCGACTGGTTGCCGGCGGCTTGGCCCGCGGCCTGTCCTTGCGGTCAGGCGATACCCTCCACCACTTCCGCCGCTTCCATGGTTCCCTCGGTGAATTGCAGCCGTGCCAGCCGGGCATAAAGCCCGCCCTGCGCCACCAGTTCCTCGTGCCGGCCCTGGGCCACGATGCGGCCATGGTCGAAGACGACGATCCGGTCGGCCTTCTTCACCGTGGCCAGCCGATGCGCGATGATGATCGTGGTGCGGGTCCGGGCCAGCTCGTCCACGGCATGCTGCACCAGCCGCTCGGATTCGGCATCCAGCGCCGAGGTCGCCTCGTCCAGAAGCAGGATCGGCGCGTCGCGCAGGATGGCGCGGGCGATGGCGATGCGCTGCTTCTGCCCGCCCGACAGCATCACCCCGCGCTCGCCGACATAACTGTCATAGCCTTCGGGCAGCAGGTTCAGGAACTCGTCGGCATGGGCGGCGCGGGCCGCGGCCTCGACTTCGGCATCCGAGGCGTCGGGGCGGCCGAAGCGGATGTTCTCGCGCGCTGTGGCGGCAAAGATCACCGGGTCTTGCGGCACCAGCGCGATGGCCTGGCGGAAATCGCCCCGCGCCATGTCGCGCAGGTCGATGCCGTCGATGCGCACCGCGCCGGAATCGGGATCCCAGAAGCGCAGCAGCAGCTGGATCACCGTGGTCTTGCCGGCGCCCGAAGGCCCGACCAGCGCCACCGTCTCGCCGGGGCGGATGTCCAGCGTGACCCCTTCCAGCGCCGAGCGGTCGGGACGCGAGGGATAGTGGAAGGTCACATCGTCGAGGCGGATCGCGCCCTGGACCGGCCGGGGCAGGGCAATCGGCTGGGCCGGATCGGTCAGCGAATCCTGCGCCGTCAGCAGCTCGGTCAGCCGCTCGGTGGCGCCGGCGGCACGCTGCAATTCGCCCCAGATCTCGGACAGCGCGCCCACCGCGCCGGCGACCAGCACCGCGTAGATGACGAACTGCACCAGCTCGCCCACGGTCATCATCTCCAGCCGCACGTCGCGGGCGCCGATCCACAGCACCCCCAGAACGCCCGAGAAGATCAGGAAGATGACGATCACCGTCATCACCGTCCGCGTCCTGACCCGGTTCAGCGCCGAATCATAGGACCGCTCGGTCACGTCGTCGAAGCGCGCGCGCGTCGGCCCCTCTTGGGTAAAGGCCTGCACGGTCTGCGCCGAAAGCAGGCTTTCCGATGCCGCGCCCGATGATTGCGCGATCCAGTCCTGGTTCTCGCGCGACAGCTTGCGCAGCCGCCGGCCCAGCACCACGATGGGCACCACGATCACCGGCACCAGCAGCAGCACCAGGCCCGACAGCTTGGCCGAGGTCCAGACCAGCATCGCCATGCCGCCGACCAGGATCAGGAAGTTGCGCAGCGCGATCGACACGGACGAGCCGATCACCGACTGGATCAGCGTGGTATCGGTGGTGATGCGGCTGATGATCTCGCCGGTCAGCACCCGCTCGTAGAAGGCCGGGCTCATGGCGATGACGCGCTGGAAGACGGCCTTGCGGATGTCGGCGACCACCCGCTCGCCCAGCCGGGTGACGAGGTAATAGCGCATCCCCGTCCCCAGCGCGAGCAGCGCCACGATGGCCAGCGCCGCGCCGAAATACTGGTCCAGGAGATGCGCGCCGGCGTCGAAGCCGTCCACGACGCGTCGCACCGCCAGCGGCAGGACCAGGCTGATGCCCGCCGTGACCGCCAGCGCCAGCAGCGCCGCCGCCAGCAAGCCGCGATAGGGCCGGATGAAGGGCCAAAGCGCACGCAGCGCGCCGATACGTTTCGTGGTCGGCCGATCCACGATGGGTTTGGGTCCGCGTGCCATTTATCCTCCCTGGGTCGCCGGATGGCTGCCTGCTGGCGCGTTCACAGCGGCTTGGTGCCGCCGGCCAGTTCCAGAATGATTTCCCATTCCGCATCCGAGACCGGCTGCACCGAAAGGCGCGAATTGTTGACCAGCACCATGTCCTTCAGCCGCGGCTCGGCCTTGGCCTCGTCCAGCGAGACGGGGCGGTTGACGCGGGCGACGGCGCGGACATCGACGCATTCCCATTTCGGGTCGGCGGCTGTCGTGTCGGGATGTGCCTCGGCCACCACCTCGCAGATGCCGACGATCTCCTTGCCGATGTTCGAGTGATAGAAGAAGCCGCGCTCGCCCTTCTTCATGGCGCGCATGTTGTTGCGGGCCTGGTAGTTGCGCACGCCGTCCCATTGCTCGCCCGTCTCGCCGCGGCCGATCAGGTCGTCGAAGCTGAAGACGTCCGGCTCGGATTTGAACAGCCAATACGCCATCAGCCGATCACCTTCTTCCACTCGATCACCTCGACCGAGGCGAACAGTCCGGCTGCCTTGTAGGGATCCTGTGCCGCCCATTCCTTGACCTCCGTCAAGCTCTCGCCCTCGACCAGCAGCAGCGAGCCGCAGGGCTGGCCGTTCTCGATCAGCGGGCCGGCCAGCTTGACGCCGGGCTGCGCGCCCAGGAAGGCCAGATGGCTTTCGCGGGTGTCGAGACGGGTTTGCAGCTTGCCGGCATGGTCGCGGCAGATGACGGCGAAAAGGGGCATCATTCCTCCTTGAGGGGGCGGTTGAGCAGAAAATCCAGCGCATGTTCCATGGCGATGCTGCCTTGGGCAAGCCCCGCCACCAGATTCGAGATCGGCATCTCGATCCCCAGCCTTTCGGCCAGCCGGGTGACGGCGCGGGCGGTGGCGGCGCCCTCGACCGTGGTGCCGGCGGCGAAGTCGCGCCCGGCGCCCAGGGCCAGCCCATAGCGGAAATTGCGCGACTGTTCCGAGGTGCAGGTCAGCACAAGGTCGCCCAGGCCCGACAGGCCCGGCAAGGTCTCGGGCCGGGCGCCGAGCGCGGTGGCCAGCCGCAGCATCTCGGCAAAGCCGCGGGTGACGATGCTGGCCCGCGCGCTGTCGCCATAGCCCGCGCCGATGGCGGCGCCGGCGGCGATGGCGATGATGTTCTTCAGCGCCCCGCCCAGCTCGGCCCCGGCCATGTCGGTGGTGCGGTAAAGCCGCAGCGTGGCGGTGGAAAGCTGGCGTTGCAGCGCCTCGGCCGCCCCTGCATCGGCGCAGGCAAGCGTTAGCGCCGTGGGCAGGCCGCGGGCGATGTCGGCGGCAAAGCTGGGGCCGGTCAGCACCGCCACCGTGGCATGCGGGCAGGCGGCGGCGATCAGCGCCGAGGGCCCGGTCAGCGTGGCGAGGTCGATGCCCTTGGCGCAACTGACCAGGTTGCGGCGGTCGAAGCGCGCGCCATGCTCGGCCAGAAACCCGCCCAGCACCTGCGCGGGCAGCGCGAGCAGCACGGTTTCGGCCGCGATCTGGTCCAGCCGGCCGGTGACATGCAGCGCCGGCGGCAGGGCGACGCCGGGCAGGCGCGGGTTCTCGCGCGCCGCGGCCCAGCCGGTATCGCGGCCCCAGAGCGTGACCGGCCCCTTGCTTGCCAGCGAAACCGCCAGCGCCGTGCCGAATGCGCCTGCGCCGATGATCGCCACGCTCATGCCTTGGCCCCCCGCTTGCCGGCGCCCAGCATCGGCGCGGCCTTCTGGTCCAGCGGCCAGCGCGGGCGCGCGGCCAGTTCCATGCCGTCGCGCCGGCCGGCCTGGTAGGCCTCGATCCCGGCCCAGGCGATCATCGCGGCATTGTCGGTGCAAAGCCGCAACGGCGGCGCCAGGAAGGTCGCGCCGGCCTCGGCCGCGACCCGCTGCAAGGCCGCGCGCAGGGTTTCGTTGGCCGCGACCCCGCCCGCCACGGCAAGCACCGGGGCAGGGGTCAGCGCCAGCGCCCGGCGGGTCTTTTCGGCCAGCACTTCGGCGACCGCCGCCTGGAAGCCGGCGCATAGATCGGCGCGGTCCTGTTCGTGCAGGCCGCCCTGCGCCGCGACCAGGTCGTCGCGCTGGCGCAGCACGGCGGTCTTGAGACCGGAAAAGCTGAGGTCGCAGCCCGGCCGGTCCAGCAACGGCCGGGGCAGGGCGAAGCGGCGCGGATCGCCCGCCCGCGCGGCGGCCTCGACCGAGGGACCGCCGGGTTGCGGCAGACCCAGAAGCTTGGCCGCCTTGTCGAAAGCCTCGCCCGGCGCGTCGTCGATGGTGCCGCCCAGCCGGGTGAAGTCCTGGGGGCCGTCCACGCGCAGGAACTGGCAATGCCCGCCCGAGACCAGCAGCATCAGATAGGGAAAGGGAACGCCGTCGGTCAGCCGCGGCGTCAGCGCATGGCCGGCCAGGTGGTTCACGCCGACCAGCGGCAGGCCGCTGCCCGCCGCCAGCCCCTTGGCCAGCATCACCCCCGACAGCACGCCGCCGATCAGCCCCGGCCCGGCGGTGACGGCGATGCCGTCCAGGTCTGGCAGCCGCAGCCCGGCTTGGGCCAGCGCCTCTTCGACGCAAAGATCCAGCCTTTCGGCATGGGCGCGGGCGGCGATCTCGGGCACCACGCCGCCGAAATCGGCATGCAGCGCCGTCTGCCCGGCCACGACCGAGGCCAGGATCGCGCGGTCGCCGCGCACCACCGCCGCGGCACTGTCGTCGCAGCTGCTTTCGATGCCCAGAAAGGTCAGTCCCATGCTCATCCTTGTTCCCGCGCCGCCAAGGGCCTAGGCAGATGCGAAGTAACATCTTGTCAGGCCGATTGCCATGCCGCCGAACCCCGCGCCCATCCTGCTTCTGACCCGACCCGAGCCGGCCTCGCGGCGATTTGCCGCAGAGGTCGCGCCGCTTGGGCTGGAGGTGCTGATCTCGCCCGTGCTGCGCATCCGTCCAGTCGTGCATGACGCGGCGCGGCTGGCCGCGGCGCAGGGGCTGGTCTTCACCTCGGTCAACGCGGTGCCGGCGGCGGGGGCGGGACGCGGCCGGCCGGCGATCTGCGTCGGCCCCGCTACGGCCGAGGCGGCGCAGGCGGCGGGTTTCGACGTGACCGAAGGGCCGGGCGACGCGGCGCGGATGCTGCCGATGCTGGACGGGCTGGGCGAGGGCTGGCTGCATCCGCACGGCGCCCATGTCGCCAAGGTGCTGCCGGTGCCGGGCATGGTGGTCTATGACCAGTTGCCCGAACCGCTGAATGCCGTGGCGCTGGCGGCGCTGGCGGGGCGCGCGCCGGTGATCCTGCCGCTGTTCTCGCCCCGCTCGGCGCGGCTGCTCTCGGGCCAGGCGGCGGGCGCGCGGGCGCCCTTGTGGCTGGCGCCGATCAGCCCGGCGGCGCGGGATGCCTGGCAGGGTCCGGCAGCGCGCTGCGTGCCGGCGCCGACCCCGGACGCCGAGGGGGTGCTTCGCGCCATCCAGCGGCTGCTGGCCGCGGAACAATCCACATGAGGGCGGTTGAGGCGCCACGCACCGCCGACTAGACTGCCGGCTGGAGCCAATCATGATTGCGGGCGGCAGGGGCGGGCCTCGCCCCATGCCAGCCGGGCCGCGATGCGAAAGGGAACGGGGAAGAATTGTGAAGAAGCCAGAAACCAATTCCAGCGAGAACAAGGCAAGCCCCGGAAAAGACGGCAAGAAGAAGGCGGTTTCGGGCTCGGTCATCGACAGCCGCCCGGTCGGTTCCGGTGAAGGTGCCCAGGCCGCAAAGCCCGAGCCCAAGCCGCAGATCGAATCAAGGCTGGTCGGCACCGGCCCCGGTCCCGAAGCCGCCGCGCCCAAGCCGGACGCGGGCCGGTCCGCTGCCGGCGAGGCGGTTGCCGAATCGAAGCCCCCTTCATCCCAGGCTGCGACCGAAGCGAAGCATGGCGGCGTGCCGCCGGTCGCCAGGCCGGAGGCTGTGCCGATCCCGCCCCAGCCGGCCAAGGTCGAGACCCGCGTGGTCGAGGTGCGCAAGGCCGGTTTCATGCCGACCTTCCTGGGCGGCGTCGTCGCCGCCGGCCTGGGTGCTGCCGCAGCCTGGTGGGCGATCCCGCATCTGCCGCCAGCCTGGCAGCCGCTCGGTGCCGACCCGGCCCCGACCGAGGCGCAGATCGCCGCTGCCCGCGAGGCGGCCGTCGAGGCGGCGCGCGAAGAGATCCAGACCCAGGCCGACGCCTTTGCCAACCGCGCCTCCGAGGCGGGTGCGGATGCGGCACGACAGGCGCTGGCCGATGTCGAGGCGCGGGGCGGCGATGCCGAGGCGTTGCAGGCGCAGCAGGAAAAGCTGGCCGCGCTGGAAAAGACCCTGGCCGATCTGGCCGCGCGGCCCGTGGTGGCGCCCGTGGTCTCGGGCGAGGGCAGCGACGGGCTGCAGCAGGTGCTGAACGAATTGACCGCGCGACTGGCGGCGCAGCAGAACCGCATCGATGCGCTGGCCGCGCGGCCCGACGCGCAGGCGGCGGCAGGGCAGGTCCAGGAACTGACCGCCCAGGCCGAGGCGCTGCAAGCCCGCATCACCGCCGCGGCGGATGAGGCCGAAAAGCGCATCGCTGCCGCCCAGGCGCAGGCATCCGTGCTGCAGGAGACGGCCGAGGCGGCGAACCGCCGCGCCCAGGCGGCCAAGGCCGCCGCCGCGCTGCAGGCCGCGATCGAGACCGGCGGCCCCCGCGATCAGGCGCTGGCCGATCTGCGCGCCGCCGGGGTCGAGCCGCCGGCCGCGCTGACCGGCGATATCCCGACGCTGGCCCAGTTGCGCGCGGGCTTTCCCGCCGCCGCGCGCGAGGCACTGGCCGCCGCGCGCCAGGAGGCGCCGCAGGACGGCGCGCTGGGGGCGATCGGGAATTTCCTGCGCGTGCAGACCGGCGCCCGCTCGGTCGAACCGCGCGAAGGCAGCGATCCCGATGCCGTGCTGTCGCGCGCCGATGCCGCGGTGAATGCCGGCGACATCAAGGGCGCGCTGGCCGAGATCGCCGCCCTGCCGCAATCGGCCCAGGCGGCGATGGCCGACTGGACTGCCGGGGCCCAGGCCTGGGTCGAAGCCAATGCCGCGCTGGCCGCTTTGGCCGCGGGCAGCATGTAAGGGGCGCGCCATGCTGCTTTCGGCACTGAAAATCCTGATCTTTTTCGCCATCGTGCTGGTTTTGACGCTGGGTGCGATGCAGCTTTCGGAAACCGGCCAGGGCTTGAGCATGGTCTATGGCGGCACCGAATACACGCTGGGTCCGGTGCAACTGGTGATCGCGGCGCTGGTCGTCGTGCTGCTGGGCTGGATCACCGTGCGGCTGCTGGGGCTGCTTCTGGCCTTCCTGCGCTTCCTTCTGGGCGACGAGACGGCGATCAATCGCTATTTCGCCCGCTCGCGCGAGCGCAAGGGCTATGATGCGCTGTCCGAGGGCATGCTGGCCGTCGCCTCGGGCGAGGGCAAGCTTGCGCAGGACAAGGCCGCCAAGGCGGCCAAGCTTCTGGACAAGCCGCATGTCACCGACCTTCTGGCCGCCCAGGCGGCCGAGGTGGCGGGCGACCGCCGCAAGGCCGGCGAGGTCTATCGCCGGCTGCTGTCGGATCCGCGCACGCGCTTTGTCGGCATCCGCGGGCTGATGCGCCAGAAACTGGATGAAGGCGATACGGCTACCGCGTTGAAACTGGCCGAGAAAGCCTATGCGCTGAAGCCGAAGCACGCCGAGTTGCAGGACACGCTCTTGCAACTGCAGACCCGCGAGGGCGACTGGAAGGGCGCGCGCGCCGTGCTCAAGGACAAGCGCCAGCAGGGCCAGCTGCCCAAGGACGTGCATGTCCGCCGCGACGCGGTCCTGGCGCTGAAGGAGGCCTCCGAGGTGCTGGCGCATGGCAATTCGATCAGCGCCCGCGAGGCGGCGATTTCCGCCAACCGCGCCAGCCCCGACCTGATCCCGGCCGCGGTGCTGGCGGCGCGCAGCTATATCGCGCAGAACGATCCGCGCAACGCCAGCCGGGTGCTGCAAAAGACCTGGAGCGTGCGCCCGCATCCCTCGGTCGCCGCGGCCTATGCCGAGATCGTGCCGGATGAAAAGCCGGCCGCGCGGCTGCGCCGCTTCGAGGATCTGATGCGGCAGAACCCGGATGACGAGGAAACCCGGCTGCTGCGTGCCGAACTGCTGCTGGCGGCCGAGGATTTCCCCGGCGCCCGCCGCGCGCTCGGCAATCTGGCAGAGAAGCATCCCACGGTGCGTTCGCTGTCGATCCTGGCCGCCGTGGAACGGGGTGAGGGTTCGGACGACGCGGTGGTGCGCGGCATCCTGGCGCGGGCGCTGGTTGCCAGCCGCGGCCCGCAATGGGTCTGCGACAAGTGCCACAATGTCATGGCCGATTGGTCGCCGACCTGCGACAGCTGCGGCGGTTTCGACACGCTGACATGGCGTGAGCCCGACACCCCCGCTTGGGGCGCCACCGCCCCGAACGGGGTCGAGATGCTGCCGCTGCTGGTGGGCACGGCGCATGGCACGGCAGCGGGAACCGCGGCGGCCGAGCCGAGCGCCCCGGCCGCCGCGGATCCTGCGGTTGCCGCCGGCCCCGCCGGCATGGGCGGTCCGCAACCCGAGCCGCGCAAGCCGCCGGAGACGACCGGCCCGGTCGAGATCGCGGATGTTTCGCCCGGCATGGTGCCGCGCGAATCGGATTATCGCCGCGTCTCTCCGGCTGCGGCCGCATCCGAGCCGGCGATGACCGTCACCGATCCCGAACCGGTGCTGGCCGCGCCGTCTGCGCCCGAACCCGCAGGCCGGCCGGCGCTTGACGAACCGGGCGATCTGCTGCCCGTGCGCCCCGATGTCGAGCCGATCGACGAGGAGGAAGTGAAGATGGCGGGGAAAAATCGCTGACCCCCCTTTTCGCCCGCGCCGGAACCTGCTATCCGGCGCGGCACATGAGAGGCCGGTGTAGCTCAGCTGGTAGAGCACGTCATTCGTAATGATGGGGTCGGGGGTTCGAGTCCCTTCACCGGCACCAGAAATCCCAGGGAAATCGACGCATTGCGCTGGTTTCCCTGGGATTTTTGCGTTTCCGTCCCGTTTTCGGCCCCGTTCGTCCGGCACGCCCCCTGGCCCGGCCGTTGCACCCGGCCGCGGCGCAACGCCCTTTCCCTTCCCCGATAATGCGTGGCGATTTCGGATGAGGAGAGGGTGAGATGCCGAACAAGGCCACGGTCAGGGGCGTTTTGATGGATGCGACGCTTGCGCCGATCGCTTCGGGCAAGATCGTCGCGACGCTTCAGGGCTCGGACATATTCGACGGCGGGCTGCGGGTGGTGACGCAGCAGGTCGAGGCGACGACGGATGCGCAGGGCGGCTGGTCGCTGGATCTGATCGTGAACGGCGAGGGCGAGCGGGCGGGCACGACCTGGACGATCACGGGCTACAACCAATATGTGGCCAAGGTGTTCGAGGCGAAATCGCTGTTTTTGGCCTCGGCGCTGGCGACGACGCTGGGCGATCTGGAGCGGAGCAGCGCGCCGAACCTGCGGGCCGCGCGCGAGGGCAACGCGGCGCGGCTGATCAGCGTCCCGGATTACGACCGCTACCTGGCCCTGCCCGAAAGCCAGAGGCGGCCGAACGACCTGCTGGTCGTGGACGGGCGGGAAGCGGCGCCGGTGATCCATGGCACCATCGAGCGCAGCCTGTTCCAGGGGGTGCAGCAGGTCTATCTGGGCGGCGAGCCGGCGGCCTTGCTGGAGGCGAGCGGCGCAGTGCTGATCGAAGCGCAATCCTCCGTCCCTGCGGCGGCCCCGACGATCACCCGCCAGCCCGCGTTGCTGCCCGAAGGGGCGGGGCTGGGCGACAGCATCACCCTGGACCTGGGCGCGGCGGAGGGCGCGCCGCCGCCAGTCGCGGAATGGGATCTGACGCTGGGCGAAAGCTCGATTCGCGACCAGGTCGACCCGGACCAACTGAGCATGGACCTGTCCGAGCCCGGCGAATATGCGCTGGCCGTCAACTGGAGCAATGCCTCGGGCACGGCCGCCGCCGCCCCGGCGCTGCTGACGGTCGCCGAGCCGGGGGCGCCGGGCCTGGATTACGCGCGGGCGGCGGGGTATTTTCACGCCGGTTCCGTGTTTTCCGGCACGGCCGAGGCCGTCTCGGGGGTGGCGAACGGCGGCAATGGCGGCTGGGACCTTGCGCGGGTCGGCTCGGGACAGGCTATCGCCATGACGCCCGCGGGCATCCGCTTCGACGGCGGCAGCTTCCTGCAGGCCTCGGGGATATCGACCAGCGGCATCGGCGGGATGTTCCTCGTCCTGCGCGTGGCGATCGAGCATCACAACTCCGGGGTGGCGCAGCTTTTCGCGACCAATCCCGCCGGCGGCCCCGTCTCGATCACCAGCAACAAGGGCAAGCTGCAAGCCTATTACCACGACGGGGAAACCTCGCGCGTGGTCAATCTCGGCGGGGCACCCGCCACGCCCGAGGCCTTCGTGATCGGGATCGAGATCGACAATGCGGCGCAGACGGTGCGCGCCTATACGCGGGGGGGAAGCATCGCGACCTTCAGCGTGCCAGGCATTCCGGGCGTGGAATACGGGACCGTCGCCATCGGCCAGAGGCTGCACGGCACGCTGACGCGCGCGGCGCTGTTCGGCCGCCCGGCGGGCGGCAGCTTTGCCGCCAGCTTCGAGCAGGTGATCGAGGATTTCCTGTCCGCCTGACGGCCCCGCAGCCCTGCCCGTTCTGCCAGCGGTCGCCCTGCCGGGGCGGCCTTTTTCATGCCTGCTTTTCATGCCTGTGCGGCCAGCCCCGCATCGCCTTGCGCAAAACCGCTTGTCGGCGGGCGTTTCCCTGTGGGACATGGCGGTGATCGCTGCAAGACCGCGGCGCAGGCGTCAAGGCGGAGAAGACCCATGAACCTGACCATCGACGAGGCGCTGGCCCAGGGCGGCGCGGGCCGTTTCCAGCAGCGGCTGCTGGGCATCTTCGGCCTGGTCTGGGCGGCGGATGCGATGCAGGTCATCGCCATAGGCTTCACCGCCGCCTCGATCGCGACGAGCTTCGGGCTGACCGTGCCGCAGGCCTTGCAGACCGGCACGCTGTTCTTCCTGGGCATGTTCGCGGGCGCGACGCTGTTCGGGCGCATCGCCGACCGGATCGGGCGGCGCAACGTGCTGCTTCTGACGGTGGGCTGCGACGCGGTCTTCGGCCTGGCCTCGGTCTTCGCGCCGGACATCTGGTCGCTGATGCTGCTGCGCTTCCTGACCGGCATGGCGGTCGGCGGCACGCTGCCCGTGGATTACGCCATGATGGCCGAGTTCCTGCCGCCGCGGAACCGCGGCCGCTGGCTGGTCTGGCTGGAGGGGTTCTGGGCCATCGGAACCATCGCCATCGCCCTGACCGCCTGGATCGCGCATCTGGCTGGTGCGGCCGAGCCCTGGCGCTGGATCTTTGCTGTGGCGGCGCTGCCGGCGCTGATCGGCATCTGGCTGCGGCTCTGGGTGCCGGAATCGCCGATGTACCTGCTGCGCAAGGGCGACGAGGCCGGCGCGCGAAGGGTGGTCGACCGGGTGCTGACCGCGAACGGCGCCCGCGCGCTGCCCCAGAGCACCCGCCTGACCGCGCCGCCCGTCACCGCCGAGGCGCGGCTTTTCGGCCCCGAGCTGCGCAACCGCAGCCTGGGCATCTTTGCCGCCTGGTTCCTGGTATCGCTGTCTTATTACGGCGTCTTCGTCTGGCTGCCGGCGGAACTGGCCAAGGGCGGTTTCGGCTTCGTGCGCGGCTATGGCTTCCTGGTGCTGATGGCGCTGGCGCAGCTGCCGGGCTATGCGCTGGCGGCGCATGGCGTGGAAAGCTGGGGCAGAAAACCCACCCTGCAGGTCTTCCTGCTGCTCAGCGCCGCGGGCTGCTTCCTTTTCACCGTTGCCGTCAGCCCCTGGCTGGTCGCCCTCGCGCTGCTGCTGATGAGCTTTGCGCTTCTGGGCACCTGGGGCGCGCTTTACGCCTATACGCCCGAGCTTTACCCGACCGGGCTGCGCGGCACCGGCATGGGCACGGCCAGCGCGGTGGCGCGGGTGGGCGGGCTGCTTGCGCCCTCGCTCATGGGCTATGTGGTGGCGCGCGGCTTCGGGGTCGCCATCGGCGTCTTCGCGGCGCTGCTGCTGCTGGCCGCCATCGGCACGCTGTTCATCCGGGCCGAGACCCGCAACCAGTCCATCGTCTAGAGCCGCGGCATCCGGCGCATCGGCATGCGGAACCGCGCGACATGGGCGAGGCAAGCCGCCCTGCGTCGTTTCGCCGCGCCTGGCTGAGTCCCGGCACCGGATGCGACATGCGGCCGGGCCCGCTGCGCGGCGCCAGGCGCCCATGCCGCTGTGCGGCGTGCCGCTGGCCGTGACACCGCCGCGCCAACGGCTCGTCGTCCTGGGGAAAGGGATAAGGGGCCGGCGGCCGCTGCGAAGCGGGGATGTGATCCACGACCCCGCGCGGTCTGTCGCAGGGGAATCGGCCGCCGGCCGGGGCCGCAGATCTCGGCGGACCCTCTGTGCCGATCACGATCGGCCGCGGCATCCGCGGCCGCCTGGGACCGGCGCTGTGTCGCCAGACGGGCGCCGCAGGTCCGGCCGGCGCCGAGCCGCTTGCCGATCATGGTCCTGTCCACCGCTTGTGCCGGCGGCGCATGAAGCTGAATCTCTTGCGGATTGAAAGAGAATGTCTATCCTTTGATCGGTTTGCGGGATTCTCCCCGTGGCCCGAGGGCGGGGCTAGCCTGCCAATTTGCGAAAGGCGCTTTTCTGATCCATCCCTTCTCTCCTGGTCATGATCATGCCCAAAGACCCTGGCGCAATTTCAACGGCCGGCCTGTCGGCGGCCTTCCATCCATTCGATTTTAACGAGGAACCACCCCATGTTGAAACCTGCGCTTCTGGTGCTTGGCCTGGCCCTTGGCCTTTCGGGCTGCGCGAGCACCTGGGAAACCGCTTACGAGCAACTTGAGCCGGCCCAGACCGCCGGCTGGCGCCTTGCCGCGGTCGAGGTCGCGGTGCCCGACACACTGACCACCACCGAGGCGAACAGCTATATGCCCAATGTCGACATCGTCTGGCATGGCGAGCCGGCGGGCGACCGGCGCGTCCAGGTGGCTGCCATCCTGAAGGAAGGCATCGAAAGGGGCGGGGCCGGGCTGAAGGGCAAGACGGGCGTGCGCATCGTCGCCACGCTTACCCGTTTCCATGCCATCACCCCGGTGGTGCGCGAGCGGCTGCAGAATTCCGGCGTGCATAGCATCCACTATACCGTGCAGGTCTTCGACGCCCGCAGCGGCGCCGCGCTGAGCCAGCCGCAACTGGTCAAGGTCGAGCTTCCCGCCCTTGTCGGCCGGGCCGGGGACGAGGCCGATGCCAAGGGCCAGACCCAGCGGGTGCAGATCGTGAACCAGATCGCCGCGGCGACGCAGAGCTGGCTGGGCCGCGGCCCCGATCCGCGCGGCAGTTTCCAGCGCCGCGGGCGCTGAACCCGACGAAATTCATGGGAATTGCCGGGCCGGCCCTTGCGGGCCGGTCCTTTCTTTGGCAGGGGGCGGATATGGCAAGCGTATCCGAACTTTACGAGGCCCGCGTGACGGCGGGGCGGCTGGAACCCGACGCGGCGCAGCGCGGCGTCCTGCCGGTGCTGGACCGGCTGGTGCGGGAATTGGCCGCGGCTCCTGTGCCAGCGCCGCAGAAGAATGGCTGGCTCGCGCGGTTGCGGGGCGGTGCCCCCGCGCCTGCGGCGGCCGCGGTGCGCGGGCTGTACCTGTGGGGCGGCGTCGGCCGCGGCAAGTCCATGCTGATGGACCTGGTGATGGAGGCGGCTCCCGTCGCGGCCAAGCGCCGGGTGCATTTCCACGAATTCATGCAGGAGATCCAGGCTGCGCTGGAAGGCGTGCGCAAGACCGGCCAGCAGGACGCCGTGCGCCCGGTCGCCAAGGCGGTGGCGCAGCAGGCGCGGCTCTTGTGCTTCGACGAGATGCAGATCACCGACATCGCCGATGCGATGATCGTCGGCCGGCTGTTCCAGGTGCTGTTCGAGGAAGGCGTGACCATCGTCACCACCTCGAACCGGGTGCCCGAGGATCTTTACAAGAATGGCCTTAACCGCCAGCTTTTCCTGCCCTTCATCGCGCTGATCCGCGAAAAGCTGGAGGTGGTGGAACTGGCCAGCGCCACCGACCACCGCCAGAACCGCGACGAGGGCGGGCAGGTCTGGTTCGTTCCCGCCGATGCGGCGGCGCGGGCGCAGATGGATGCGTTGTGGCAGGCCGAAACCGGCGGCGCGGCCGCCGCGCCCCTGCTGCTGGAGGTCAAGGGCCGCAAGGTCGAGATCCCGCGGCATGCCGGCCGCATCGGGCGCGCGGGCTTCTGGGATCTTTGCGGCAAGCCCCTGGGCCCGGCCGATTACCTGGCCATGGCCGAGGTGCTGGACCTGCTGTTCATCGACGCCATCCCCCGCCTGGGCCAGTCGAACTACAACGAGGCCAAGCGCTTCGTGACCCTGATCGACGCGCTCTACGAGGCCAGGGTGCGGCTGGTCGCCAGCGCCGCGGACGAGCCCGAGCAGCTTTACGCCGAGGGCGAGGGCGCCTTTGAGTTCGAGCGCACCGCCAGCCGGCTGCGCGAGATGCGCGACGCCGATTGGGGCAGGGGCTAGCCTAGCCCTCGGGCGCGGGTGGCAGCGCGTCTTGGCCCTGTTCGCGCAGGGCCTCGGCGATGCGGCGGATGCCTTCGGGGATACGCTCGGCCGAGATCGAGGAATAGGCGAGGCGAAAGAAGCCCCGCCCCCGCGCCGGCTGGGCGAAGAAGGCCGCGCCGCCCTCGATCAGAACCCCGCGCGCCTTGAGCCGGGTAGCAAGCGCCGAGGAATCCACCCCCTCGGGTGTCGCCAGCCAGAAGCTGGAACCCCCGGTCGCCTCGGGTGAGGCAAGCCGCAGCCCTTCGCGCGCGATGGCGGCCAGCATCACCTCGCGCCGCCGGGCATAGGCGCGGCGCATGCGGTTCGCCTGCGCGTCGTAATGGCCCAGCGACAGGAAATGCGCCAGCGTGCGCTGCATGTGGCCGGGCGGGTGGCGCAGCACCATGCCGCGCAGGGCGCGGGCCTCGGCGATGACGCGCGGATCGGCCACGACATAGCCCAGCCGCACGCCGGGAAAGACCGATTTCGAAAACGAGCCGATATAGATCACCGCCCCTGCGCGGTCGATGGCCTTGAGCGCCGGCGAGGGCGCGCCGGCGAAGGACATCTCGAATTCGTAATCGTCCTCGACCACGGCGAAGCCCTGCGCCTGGGCGCGCGCCAGCAGTTCCTTGCGCCGGGCCAGCGGCATGGTGGAATTGGTCGGGCATTGGTGGCTGGCGGTGGTGAAGACCGCCGCGACCCCGGGCGGGATGGCGTCGGGCGGCAGGCCGCGCGCATCGACGGGGACCGGCAGGATGCGGGCGCGGCTGGCCAGCAGGATCTCGCGCTGGCCGGGATAGGAGGGATCCTCGACCGCGCAGGAGGCGCCGGGGCGCAAGAGCACCTGCGCCACCAGCCACAGCGCGTTCTGCGCCCCCAGGGTCAGCAGGATTTCGTCGCGCCCGGCGCTGATGCCGCGCCGGGGCAGGATCTGGCGGGCGATATGGTCGACCAGTTCCGGGTCGTCGGCGTCGTAGAGATCGCCGGTCAGGCTGTCAAACTCGCGCCGGCCAAGCGCGCGCATGGCGCAGTCGCGCCAGGCGGCGTGGTCGACCAGCGCCGGATCGGCCTGGCCATAGACGAAGGGATAGGCAAAGCCGCGCCAGTCGCGCTCGCGATCGGTGCGTTGCGCGCGCACGAAGCGGCCCTCGATCTGGCTGTCCCAGTCAAAGCGCGGCGTGTCGGGCGCGGGCGGCTCGGCTTCCAGCCGCCGCTCGATGCTGTCCGAGATGTAATGGCCGGACCGGTCGCGGCTGGCCAGGTAATCGGTCGAGACGAGTTCGGCGAAGGCCTGCGCCACCGTCACCCGTGCCACGCCCAGGTGCCGGGCCAGGGCGCGGGTCGAGGGCAGTTTCTCGCCCGCGCGAAAGCGGCCGGCCGTTACCGCGGCGATGATCTGGCGCCGCAGCTGGACCTGCAAGGGCAGGCCGGCGGCATGGTCCAGGAAGAAGGCGTCGGGGGGAATCGGCATGGGGTGATCCGCGGCGGCTGGCGGGGTTCATCACTCCCCCGAATGCCGCCCCGGATCAAGGGTTCGGATCAAGGGTCAGGCAAAGACCTTGGTCAGGGCATTGTCGATGGCATCGGTGATGCGGTCGATGTCGTCGGCGGTCGCGATCAGCGCCGGCGACAGGCAGAGCGTGTTGTTGAAGCCCGGCAGCGAGCGGTTGGTCGCGCCGATGATGACGCCCTGCGCCAGGCATTCGGCGACCACGGCCTGCACCTTCTTCTCGTCCATCGGTTCCTTGCTGGCGCGGTCCGCGACCAGTTCGGCGCCGCAGAACAGGCCCTTGCCGCGCACGTCGCCGATGACCGCGTGCTTTTCCATCAGCGCGCGCAGGTTCGAAAGCGTGCGCTCGCCCATGGCGACGGTGTTGGCCAGCAGCCCCTCGTCCTCGATGATGCGCATGTTCTCGATCGCCGCCACCGGCCCCGAGGTGCAGCCGCCGAAGGTCGAGATGTCGCGGAAGAAGCTCATGCCGTCCTCGGGCGCGTCCTTGAACATCTCGAAGACGCGTTCGGTGGTGACGGTGCAGGAGATCGCGGCATAGCCCGAGGCGACGCCCTTGGCCATGGTCACGAAATCCGGCTGAATCCCGTATTGCTGATAGCCGAACCAGGTGCCGGTGCGGCCAAGCCCGCAGACCACCTCGTCGATATGCAGCAGGATGTCGTATTTGCGGCAGATTTCCTGCACGCGCTGCCAATAGCCCTCGGGGGGCGTGATGACGCCGCCGCCGGCCGTCACCGGCTCCAGCACGATGGCGCCGACGGTGTCGGGGCCCTCGCGCAGGATCACCTCCTCGATGGCGTCGGCGGCGCGCTCGCCGTAGTTTTCCACATCCCATTGCTTGCGGTATTCAAGGCAATGCGGCACGCGCACGAAGCCGTCGGGGAAGGGGCCATAGGCGATGGCGCGCTGGTCCTGGCCCGAGGTCGCGAGCGTGCCGATGGTGGTGCCGTGATAGTCGCGGTCGCGATAGAGGATCTTCCATTTCTTGCCGCCATGGTGGCGCGCCGCGATCTGGCGCACCATCTTGTAGACCTTCTCGTTCGCTTCGGAGCCGGAGTTCGAGTAATAGACCCGGGTCATGCCCGGCATCTTCTCGATCAGCTTCTGGGCAAAGATGGCGCCCGGCACGGTGCCGGCGGCGCCGGCGTAATAGTTCAGCTTGACCAGCTGGTCGCGGATCGCATCGGCGATGCTTTCGCGGCCATAGCCGACGTTCACGGTCCAGACGCCGCCCGAGACCGCATCGAGGAATTCGCGCCCGGTGGCATCCCACAGCCGCATGCCCTTGCCCTCGACGAAGACGCGCGGGTCGATGGTCTCATACTGCTTGTGCTGGCTCAGGTGGTGCCAGACATGGCTGCGGTCGGCCGCGACCACCTGGGACATGTCGTTGGGGTTCAGATCGAGCGTCATGGCCGGACTCCTGCGGGTGAAGGGCGTTTCCCCCTGACTGCGCCCGAATGCGGCAAAGCGATAGAGCCAGATTTGGTGAATAGATGGAGCCAGTTCTTCCCGGGCAGGGCCGAATCGGGTTGGGATTCGGGCCGGAAATGCGCATTTTTCCGCTGCCGTTTCTGCGAGCGCGAAAGCAACGCTGCGCTGCAAAAACAATCAATATGCTGTTTTTAATATAAAATATTCGCAGCGACATGCGAATCTGCTTATGGACAGATAATCCTATCTATCCGTATAGTTTTGAAAGTTGCCTCCCCAAGAACCAATGCAACGCCAACAACAGGGTTTCCTCATGCTCAATCGTCGTCGCTTTCTGACCACATCCACCCTGGCCGCCGCCGCGCTGGCCGCGCCGGGACTTGTCACCCGCGCGCTTGCCCAGGGCGAGGCGCTGAAGATCGGTGTGCCGGTGCCGATTTCGGGCGCCTTCGCCGCCAATGGCAAGTTCGCCACCATCGGCGCGCTGATGGCCGCCGAAGAGGTCGCGGCCGCGCATGGCGTGCAGGTCTCGACCCTCGACCTCGACACCGAGGGCAAGCCTGCGACCGCGGTGCGCAAGGTGCAGGACGCGCTGGCGCAGGACGGGGTCAAGCTGTTCGCGGGCGGCATCCTGTCGTCGGAATCGCTGGCCATGGGCAAGGAGGTCGAGCGCGGCGGCGGTGCCTTCATGACCACCGCCGGCGCCGACGAGATCACTGGCGTCGATTGCAACAAGGCCACCTTCCGCTGGTCGGTGCCGACCTATGGCGCCATCAACGAAACCGTGCGCCCGATCATCGACGCGCTGCCCGATGCCAAGAAATGGTATACGATCACCCCGCAATATGTCTTTGGCGACGGGCTGCTGAACGCCGCCAAGGACGTGTTCGCGGAAAAGGGCATCGAGCATGTCGGCAACAGCTACCATTCGCTGACCGACAAGGAATTTTCCGGCTACCTGACCAATGCCATCGCCGCGCAGCCCGACGTGCTCTTGCTGCTGAACTTCGGTGCGCAAAGCTCGGACACGCTGCGGCAGGCGGTCAGCTTTGGCCTCAAGCAACGCATGACCATCGTCGTCGCCTGGGCCTCGGGGCTGGAGCAGTTCGAGGCGCTGGGGCCGGATATCTGCGAAGGCGTCTATTTCGGCGCGCAATACTGGCACGGCGCCGATTCGGCGCTGAACCGCGAGCTGGTCGCCAAGGTGCAGGAAAAGCACGGCTTCAACCCGAACTATTCCTTTGCCGGCAGCTATATCTGCGCGAAACTGCTGCTGGAAGCCGCTGTCAAGGCCGGCTCGCCGGATGGGACGGGCGTCGCCGCGGCGCTGAACGGGCTGAAATACCAGGGCCTGACCGGCGAGGAAGAGATCCGCGCCGCCGACCATCAGGTCATCAAGGACTACTACCTGCTCAAGGGCAAGGCCAAGGCCGACATGGCCGACAAGGACGATTACGCCGAGGTCATCAGCGCCGGCAAATCCTTCCTTGCGCCCGAGGATGCCGGCTGCGCCATGCCCGCCTGATCCCCCGCCTCCCCGCGCGGCCGCAGGTCGCGCGGGGCCTTTTCGCCCGGTTTCAGGGAGAAGCCCGTGATCTACCTTTTCCAGGTTCTGAACGGCATCGGTCTGGGGATGCTGTATTTCCTGCTTGCCGTCGGCCTCAGCGTCATCTTCGGCCTCTTGCAGTTCGTGAACTTCGCCCATGGCGCCTTCTACCTGCTGGGCGCCTATCTGACCTATGACCTGACCATGCGCGGCTTCAGCTTCTGGGCCGCCATGCCGCTGGCCACGCTGATCGTCGCCGGCATCGCCGCGCTGATCGAGGCGGTGCTGCTGCATCGCATCTACAAGCTGCCGCATACCTTCCACATCCTGGTGACCGTGGGCCTGGCGCTGGTCGTGCAGGAACTGGTCATCATCGCCTGGGGGCCGCTGGGCGGCTCGGTGCCGGCACCCGAGGGGCTGCAGGGCGTCGTGATCCTGGGCGATTTCATCTATCCGCAATACCGGCTGTTCACCATCGGCTTCACCGCCGTTCTGGCCGGGCTGCTGTGGTGGCTGCTGGAGGGCACGCGGCTGGGCGCCATCGTGCGCGGCGGGTCCGAGTCGCCCGCGAACATGGCGCTCCTGGGCTACAACACGCTGCGCATCAACACGGCCGTCTTCGGCTTCGGCGCCGGGCTGGCCGGGCTGGCGGGTGCGCTGGCCGCGCCGATCCGCGGCGTCGAGCCCTTCATGGGGATCGAGGCGCTGTCGGTGGCCTTCGTCGTCGTCGTGATCGGCGGCATGGGCAGCTATACCGGCGCGCTGGTCGCGGGCCTGCTGGTCGGCGTGGTGCAAAGCGTCATGACCACGCTGTGGCCCGAGGGCGCGCGGCTGATGATCTATGTCGGCATGGCGCTGGTCATCGCGCTGATGCCCCGCGGCCTGTTGGGGAGGGCATGAGCATGAACCCGCTCGACAAACCCTATGCGCAGCTGGCGCTGGCGCTGCTGACCGTGCTGGTGCTGCCGCTGTTCCTGAAATCCGGCATCCTGGCGACCGAGATCCTGATCTTCGCCATGGTCGTCGCGGCCTGCAACCTGCTGCTGGGCTATACCGGCCTTCTGTCCTTCGGCCAGGGCATCTTCTTCGGCATCGGCACCTATGTCGCGGGCATCTGCCTGACGCGCTGGCAGGTCCCGGTGCCCTTGGTGCTGGCCGGCGCGGCGGTGCTGGGCGCGGCCACGGCCACGCTGGTCGGCTGGCTGTCGATCCGCCGGCAGGGGGTCTATTTCGTCATGCTGACGCTGGCCTTCTCGCAGCTGTTCTATTTCGTCGCCTATACGTTCAGCGGCGTGACCGGCGGCGACAACGGGCTGCTGGGCGTGCCGCGCCCCTCGGTCGGCGGCACGGTGCTGAACGCGCCCTGGTCCTATTACACCTTCGTCGCCATCTGCTTCGTGGCGGTCTTCGCGGTGCTGGTCATGGTCACGCAATCGACCTTCGGCCGCACCCTGCTGGCGATCCGCGAGAACGAGGGGCGGGCGGCCGCCATCGGCTTCCCGACCCGGCTGTTCAAGATCGAGGCTTTCGCCATCTCGGGCGCGGTCACGGCCTTTGGCGGCGCGCTGCATGCGATGCTGATCGGCGTCGCGCCGCTGTCGAACATCGAATACCACACCAGCGAGCTGATCCTGATCATGACCATCATCGGCGGCAGTTCCAGCCTGTTCGGCTCGGTGCTGGGGGCGGGGTTCTACCTGCTCTTGGCCGATGCGCTGTCCACCGTCTGGCCGCGCTGGCTGCTGCTTCTGGGCCTGGTGCTGGTCACGGTGGCGCTGTTCCTGCAACGCGGGCTCTGGGGGCTGGTCGAGCGCGGCTACGACCTGGTCTTCCGCCGCGAGCGGGCGCCCGAAACCCCGGCCGAGGAGCATTGAGATGACCGACATCGCCTTGCAGACCCGCGGCCTGGGGGTCAAATACGGCAATTTCCACGCGCTGGCCGAGGTGGACCTGCAGATCCGCCGCAACTCGGTCCATTCGATCATCGGGCCGAACGGGGCGGGCAAGACCACGCTGTTTCACGCGCTGACCGGGCGGGTGCGGGCATCCTCGGGGCGGATCGAGCTGGACGGGCGCGACATCACCGACACCTCGGACGACGACCGGGTGCGGCTGGGGATCGCGCGCTCGTTCCAGGTCACCAGCCTGTTTCCCAACCTGGCCCTGCGCGAGAACCTGCGCCTTGCCGCCCAGGGCCGCACGCCCTGGCAGGCGCTGGCGCCCTGGCGGCGGGCGGAAGCCAATGCCGAGGCGCTGGCCATCGCCGACGAGGTGATCGAGCGTCTGGCGCTTGCCCCCGTGTCGAACCGGCTGGCGGGCGAGCTGTCGCATGGCCAGCAGCGCCGGCTGGAGGTGGGCATGGCCATGGCGGCGCGGCCGCGCGTCATCCTGCTGGACGAGCCGACATCCGGCATGGGCATCGACGATATCGAGGCGATGAAGCAGCTGATCCGCGACCTCGGCCGCGACCATACCGTGCTGTTCATCGAGCATAACATGGGCATCGTCATGAACATCTCGGACGTGGTCACGGTGATGCGGCTGGGCCGCAAGCTGGTCGAGGGCACGCCCGCCCAGGTCCGCGACGACCCCGAGGTGCAGCGCGCCTATCTGGGCAACATGATCACGGGGGACATCGCATGACCGCCGCGCTGAAACTGATCGACCTGCACGCCTATTACGGCAAGAGCCACATCCTGCAGGGCGTCACGCTGGAGGTCGGGCCGGGCGAGATCGTCACCCTGCTGGGCCGCAACGGCGCCGGCAAAAGCACGACGCTGAAAACCGCCGTGGGCCTGATCGCGCCGCGTCAGGGGCGCGTCGAATTGGCCGGCCGCGACGTGACCGGCCAGCCGGCGCATCGCATCGCCGCGGCCGGGCTGTCGCTGGTGCCCGAGGATCGCGGCATCTTCCAGCTGCTGACCGTCGAGGAGAACCTGCGCATCGCCGCGCGCCGCGGCTCGCCCTGGGCTTTGGCCGACATCTATCGCATCTTCCCGCGGCTGGAAGAGCGCAGGAAGAACGGCGGCGGCCAGCTTTCGGGGGGCGAGCAGCAGATGCTCTCGATCGCCCGGGCGCTGCTCAACGGTCCCAAGGTGCTGATGCTGGACGAGCCGGTCGAGGGCCTCGCCCCGATCATCGTCGAGGAGATCGTCGCCCAGATCCGCCTGATCCGCGAGGCCGGCGTGCCGATCCTGCTGGTCGAGCAGAACCTGGCCGTCTGCAGCCAGCTGGCCGACCGGCATTACATCCTGGAACTGGGCCGCATCGTGCATTGCGCCAGCGCCGAGCAGTTCCGCAGCGACCCCGACACCATCGACCGCTATCTGGGCGTCAAGGCATGAAGGAAAACACCATGTCCAACCTGACAATCGACGCCGAAAGGCTGTGGGACAGCCTGATGGAGACGGCGCGGATCGGGGCCACGCCCGACGGCGGCATTGCCCGGCTGACGCTGTCCGAGGACGACCGCCGCGTGCGCGACTGGCTGCGCGCCCAATGCGCCGCGCTGGGTCTCAGCATGACCGTGGACGAGGCCGGCAACATGTTCGCCACCCGTCCCGGCACCCGCGCGGACCTGCCTGCCATCGCCATGGGCAGCCATCTGGATACCCAGCCCACGGGCGGCAAGTTCGACGGCGTGCTGGGGGTGCTGGCCGGGCTCGAGGTGCTGCGCACGCTCGACGCCGCCGGCTACCAGACCGAGGCGCCCCTGATGCTGGTCAACTGGACCAACGAGGAAGGCTCGCGCTTTTCGCCGGCGATGCTCGGCTCGGGGATCTGGGCCGGGGTCTACAGCCGCGACTATGGCGACGGGCGCACGGACGCCCGCGGCGACAGCTTCGGCGCCAGCCTCGACCGCATCGGCTATCGCGGCGAGACCAAGGCGGGATCAGTCCGCTTCGGCGCCATGTTCGAGTTGCATATCGAGCAGGGGCCGATCCTGGAGGCCGAGGAGGTTGAGATCGGCGTGGTGCAGGGCATCCAGGGCATGCGCTGGTTCGAACTGACGCTGACCGGTACGGCGGCGCATACCGGCTCGACCCCGATGGGGATGCGCCGCAACGCGCTGCTGGGCATGGCGCGGGTGATCGAGGGGATCGACCGCATCGCCAAGGCGCATAGGGACGCGGTAGGCACCATCGGCTTCCTGGAGATCAGCCCCAATTCGCATAACGTGATCCCCGGCCAGGTGCGCGCCACCATCGACCTGCGCCATCCTTCGGACGCGGTGCTGGACCGGATGCAGGCCGAGGTCGAGGAACTGGTGCGGGATGCCGCCCAAGCGGTCGGGCTGGAAAGCCGGCTGGAGCAGATCTCGCGCACCGCGCCGGTGGTCTTCGACGCCGAATGCATCGCCTCGGTCAGGGCGGGGGCGCAGGCGGCGGGCTATTCGACGCGCGACATCATCTCGGGCGCCGGCCATGACGCGGCCCATGCGGCGGCACTGGCGCCGACGACGATGATCTTCGTGCCCTGCAGGGACGGGCTGAGCCACAACCCCGCCGAATCGACCGAGCCCGAGGAATGCGCCGCCGGCGCGCAGGTGCTGCTGGAGGCGGTTCTGGACTATGACCGCCGCATGGCCGAGGCCCGCAAGGAGGCCGCCGCATGACCCGCCTTGTCCTGGCCCGGCTGAACCACGAGACCAACAGCTTCTCGCCGGTCAAGACGCCCTTGGCCGCCTTTGCCCCGAAATGGGGCGGGGAGGCGCTGGCGGCGGCCGAGAACTATCCCGCCGCCATCGGCGCCTTCCACGCCTTCGCCCACCGCATCGGTGCCGAGGTGGAAGTGCCGCTGATCGCCCATGCCATGCCCTCGGGGCCCGTCGAGGACGAGGCCTTCGAGGCCATGGCGCAGGCGATCCTGGCGGCGGTGGAAGGGGGCTGCGACGGCATCCTGCTGGACCTGCACGGCGCCATGGTCACGCGCAGCCATGACGATGGCGAAGGCGAGCTTCTGCGCCGCGTCCGCGCCGCCGCGCCGGGCGTGCCCATCGGCGTGGCGCTGGACCTGCATGGCAACATCACCCAAGCGATGCTGGAGCATTGCGACGTGATCGTCGGCTTCAAGACCTATCCGCATGTGGACATGGTCGCGACCGGCGAGCATGTCGCGCGCCTGTTCGAGCCGCTGCTATCCGGCGGCCCGCGCCCGGCCATGGCGCTGTGCCACCCGCCGATGCTGGCGGCGACGCTGTGCATGAACACCACGACCGATTGCGCCATGACCGACCTGATCGCGCTGGCGCGGCAGGCCGAGGCGCGGCCGGGCGTGCAGGCGGCGACGGTCTTTGGCGGCTTTCCCATCGCCGACCTGGCCGAGACCGGCCTCTCCATCGTCACCGTTGCCGACACGCCCGAGCTTGCGCGCGCGGTCGCGCAGGAGCTTGGCCGCGAGGCATGGCGGCGGCGCGCCGAATATGTCTATGTCGAGGAGCCGCTGGCGCAATCCGTCGCCCGCGCCGCGGCTCTGGCAGACGGTTCGGCGCCGGTTCTGCTGCTGGATCATGGCGACAATTGCATGTCGGGCGGCAGCTGCGACGTGATGGACGTGCTGGAGGAATTGCTGGCCGCCGGGCAGCAGGGCATCCTGGTCGGTCCCGTCGCCGATCCCGAAACCGTGGTGCAGCTTTTCGCCGCAGGCGAGGGAGCCGAGCTGGAAATCACCTTGGGCAACAAGACCCCGGCCGAGGGCCTGCCCGCGCCGCGCCCGCCGCTGCGGCTGAAGGGTCGGGTGACGGCGCTGTCGGACGGGCGCTATCGCGTCGCCGGGCCGATCTATCACGGGCAGGAGCTGTCGATGGGCCGCGCCGCCGCCTTCGACACCGGCGCCGCGCGCATCGTCGTCTGCGAGCAGCCGCACGAGCCGCTGGACCTGGGTTGCTTTTCCTGCCTGGGGCTTGACGCCGCGCAGGCGCGCTTCCTGCACCTGAAATCGCGCATGTATTGTCGCCCGGTCTTCGAGCCGCTTGCGCAAGCCGTGGTGGAATGCGCAAGCTCGGGCGTAACCGCCTCGGATTACGATCTGTTCGCTTTCAAAAAACTCGCCCGGCCCATATATCCGCTGGACCTGGGGACAACCTGGCAGGATTGAAGGACCGCATGGATCAGGACGCGCCGGCAGGCAAGGAACGCAGGCTTACCCGCATCAAGCTGTCGGACCAGGTGGCCGAGGACATCCGCCGCCGCATCGCCCGCGACGGCTTGCGCCCCGGCGACCGATTGCCGCATGAGCGCGCGCTGATGGAACATTACGGCTGCTCGAAAGGCACCATCCGCGAGGCGCTGAAGGCGCTAGAGGTCGAGGGGCTGGTGCGCATGCTCTCGGGTCCGAACGGCGGGCCCGAGATCCAGCCCGCCTCGATCGACATCGTCACCCAGCAGCTGCGGCAATACCTGCATTTCCAGAGGATCGACTTCGCCCAGGTCTACGAGCTGCGCCAGTCGCTGGAAGTCAGCCTGGCGCGTAACGTCATCGGCAAGCTGACGCCCGAGCATTTCCGTCGGCTGGAAGAGAACATCCGCATCTGCGAAGCGGCGAACGCGGCCCAGGACCGCGCCCTGGTGCGCCGGGCCGAGACCGAGTTCCACGACATCCTCTGCGAGGCCTCGGACAACGTGATCCTGGTCTTCATGTGCCGCTTCCTGAACAGCATGCTGCGCGACCTGGTCAGCTATCGCAGCGAAAGCATGCGCGAGCACGAGATCTTCGGCGAGGCGAATATCGAAAGCCACCGGCAGCTGCTGGCCGCCTTTCGCGCCGAGGATGGCGATGCCGCGGCCCGCATCATGCACGATCACATGTGCTGCGCCGAAAGCTACATGCGCCGGCTGGACGCCTCGTTCCGCTCGGACCTGCTGAGCCGGTTCTGAAACGGAAAATCCCGGCCGCGAGGGGCCGGGATTTGTGGGACCGGGTTGGGCACCCGCGATCAGAACGGGATGTCGTCGTCGAAATCGGGCCGGTTCTGCGATTGCCCGCCGCCGCCCGAGGAATTGCCGCCCGACGAGCTGCCGCCGCCATAGCCGCCGCCACCGTAACCGCCGCCGCCATAACCGTCATCGCGGCCGCCGCCACCGCCGCCGCCGCGGCTGTCGAGCATGTGCAGCTCGCTGCGGAAGGGGCGCAGCGCCACCTCGGTCGAATAGCGGTCGTTGCCGCTCTGGTCCTGCCACTTGCGGGTTTCCAGCTGGCCCTCGACATAGACCTTGGAGCCCTTTTTCAGATATTGCTCGGCCACGCGGACCAGGGGCTCGGAATAGATGGCGACCGTGTGCCATTCGGTGCGCTCCTTGCGCTCGCCGGTATTGCGGTCCTTCCAGGTCTCGGACGTGGCGATGCGCAGGTTGGCGACCTTGCCGCCGCTGGGAAAGCTGCGGATCTCCGGGTCTTGGCCCAGGTTGCCGACCAGGATCACCTTGTTCACGCTGCCAGCCATGCTGCGGTCCCTTTCGTTGGCTTCGTTCCCGCGGGGTGTAGCGCGTGAGGGGGCGGGGGAGCAAGCGGAATGGCATCAGCGGGCACAGGCGGAAATCCGCCGATGATCGCGGCCGCCGGCGCGCGGTAAAATCCCCTTGCGGCACGCGCCGGGCTTTGCGCTATAGTGCAGCCAAAAAAGAAGACGCCATGCATGAGGGACGAATGATGCTTTCACGCGATCGGGCGATGATGCGCCAGTTGGGCCGGGCCGTGATGGTCCTGGCGTTTTCGGCCGGGCTGGCCGCCCCCGCCGCGGCCGACGGGCTGCGGCTGCAGGCGAAAAGCGGCAAGTCGCGGCTGGCCCAGTTCGAGCGCCAGACCCGGCTGATGGATTCGCGTCTGGCCGCGCAATACCAGCAGTCGGCCCGGCTGCGCCCCGGCGGCACCTCGACCAAGAGCGTGGTGGAACTGGACATCCCCACCGCGATTCCCGCCTATCGCGGCAACCGGCGCAGCCAGTATCTGCCCCATGCCCGCGCCGTCGCGCGCAAGCACGGCATCCCCGAGGATCTGTTCCTGCGCCTGGTGCAGCAGGAATCGGGCTGGAACCCGTCGGCGCGCTCGCACAAGGGCGCGCAGGGGCTGGCGCAGCTGATGCCGGGCACGGCGGCCAAGCTGGGCGTCGATCCGAACGACCCGATCCAGAACCTGGAAGGCGGCGCGCGCTACCTGCGCATGATGTACAATACCTTCGGCAGCTGGCGGCTGGCGCTGGCGGCCTATAATGCCGGGCCGGCGGCGGTGGCGAAATACGGCGGCGTGCCGCCCTATCGCGAGACGCGCAACTACGTCCGCATCATCCACGGCAGCTGAAAGGCAGGGCCGGGCAGGGCGTCCGGCCTTGGCGTTTTTCCTCAGAAGGTCGAGGGGATGACGCGGCTGTATTTCGTCCCGGCGATCGAGGCGCCGGCCATCAGACCCGACTGGCCGAAGATCATCGCCACCACCGGCTGCTGCGCGGTGATGGTATCGGTGCCCATCGAGACGCCCCCGGCGGGCAGCGCGTAATAGGCCCCGGCCTCGGCCACCCAGCCCGGCGCGCGGCGGAAATCGGCCAGCGCGGCATCGGTCTGGAAGATCAGCACATGGGCATATTGCTGCGCGCCGATCTGGAAGCCGACGCTGGCCTGCGCCGCCGAATAGTAATCCACCGTCACGTCGTTGATGCGCAGCGCGCCCTGGCCATAGGCGCCGCCGACGCCGAAGCCCGCCTCGGTCATCAGCGGCATGTAAAGCACGCCCTTGGCGTTCTGCACCATGGGCGCGACATTGGGATAGCTGCGCAGCAGGAAGTCCCGCGTCGCATCGACGCGCGCGTCCAGCCGCGAGGGCGCATCCTGTCCGATCGCGTTCGAGCAGCCCGCGAGCCCCAGCGCCGCCCCGCCCAGCAGCACAAATCGCCGGCTCATCCCGTTGGAATACATCATCCTAGCCCTCGTTCCCTGTTCGGCGGTTGCCCCACCTGTCAAGGCGGCGATGATAGACGGGCGCGCGCCCTCATGCCAGCCTTTCGGCCACCTGCGGCGCGTAATAGGTCAGGATGCCGTCGCAGCCGGCGCGGCGGAAGGCGAGCAGGCTTTCCACCACCACCTCGCGCGCCAGCCAGCCGTTGCGGATCGCGCCCTCGATCATCGCATATTCGCCGCTGACCTGATAGGCGAAGGTCGGTGCCGCGAACTGGTCTTTGACCATGCGGCAGATGTCCAGATAGGGCATGCCGGGCTTGACCATGACCATGTCGGCGCCCTCGGAGAGGTCGCGGGCGACGCAGCGCATCGCCTCTTCGCGATTGGCGGGGTTCACCTGATAGGTCTTCTTGTCGCCCACCAGCCGCCCCGAGGCGCCCACCGCGTCGCGGAACGGCCCATAGAACCCGCTGGCGAATTTCGCCGCATAGGACAGGATCGCCACGTCCTTGTGGCCGTTTTCCTCCAGCCGCCCGCGCAATGCGCCGATGCGCCCGTCCATCATGTCCGAGGGGCCCAGGATGTCCGCCCCCGCCTCGGCCTGGACCAGCGCCATGCGGCCAAGCGCCTCGACCGTCTCGTCGTTCAGGATCACCCCGTCGCGCACCAGCCCGTCATGGCCGTTGGCGTTATAGGGGTCCAGCGCGATGTCGGTCATCACCGCCAGTTCGGGGGCCACCTGCTTGATGGCGCGGATGGCGCGGTTGCCGATGTTGTCGGGATCCCAGGCGCGCTCGCAGCTCTCGGTCTTCAGGTCCGGGTCGGAATGGGGAAAGATGCAGATCGCCGGGATGCCCAGCCGCATCGCGGTTTCCGCGGCGCGCTTGGCGCCGTCCAGCGTCAGCCGCTCGACGCCGGGCATCGAGGGGATCTCGCCCTCGCCGCCGGCGATCTCGGTCACGAAGATCGGCCAGATCAGGTTGGCGGGGGTCAGGGTCGTTTCCGTCACCATGGCGCGCAGCGCCGGCGTGCGGCGCAGCCGGCGCAGGCGGGCGGCGGGGAAGGGGGCGGTGATCGGGGTCGGGGACATGGGCAGGGCCTGTGGCTTGCAATGATCTGGCCCGAACCTGCACCCATGCCCCGCGCCGCGCAACCCCTTGCCGCCCGGCGCCGAAAATCGAGGTTTTCCTTTGCGCCGCACCCGGTTAGTTTGCCCCGCGCAACCGCTGCAAGGAGAAGACGTGCCCCGACCCGAGGGAATCCTCGCCCTGCTGGACAGCCGGTCTTTCGGCTCGATCTGGTTCTGGGTGATCCTGACTCTGGCCTGGACCCTGGCGGGACGCCGCATCCTGGGCGTGCCCTCGGACGTGATTTCCGGGGCCATCAGCGCCGAGCCGGGCCCCGAGGACGACCCCGCCGCCCTGGCGCTGCTCGACTGGCTGTCGCTGACCTTGCCGCGCTGGCGCCTCGACCGGCGCGAGGGCGCGATCCTCTTGGGCCTGGGCTCGTTCCTGCTGACGACGCTGGCCATCCTGGGCTTTGGCTACGGGCTGGAGATGGCGCAGGCGCTGGTGCTGCTGGTTCTGCCCTTCGCCCTGCTTTTCGGGTTGGAATTGCGGCTGGCGCGGCGCCTGCGCGTGATCCTGGCCCGCGCCGAGGTGGGCCAGCCGGTCAACGAGGCCGGGGCCGAGGCCGCGCGGCTGATGCGCCGGCACCGGATGGTGATCCTGGCCATGTCGGTCCTGGCGGTGGCGCTGACCGCCTTTTACGGCGCGCTCTGGATGATCCTGCATCCCTTCGGCTTCTGAACCGGTCTTGACTTCGCCGATGCCCGCTTTACCTCGGGGCGCATGGCACCGCTTCCCGAACACCTGACCCTGTCCGGCGCGCCCGAGGGCATGGACGCCGCGCTGGTCGCGCGCGAACTGGCCCGCGGCAATCCCGTCATCCATATCGCCCGCGACGACCGGCGCATGGCCGCGATGCGGGCGGCGCTGGCGTTCTTTGCGCCTGCGGCCGCGGTGCTGGAATTCCCGGCCTGGGACACCACGCCCTATGACCGCGTCTCGCCCGCCGCCGGGGTGATGGCGGCGCGCATGGCGGTGCTGACGGCGCTGGCGCATGGCGCGCTGAAAGGGCCCTTCGTGGTGCTGACCACGCTGTCGGCCGCCATGCAGCGCGTGCCCGCGCGCGAGGTGCTGCGCGATGCCGGCTTCTCGGCCGCGGTGGGCGACCGCATGGACGAGGCCGCCTTGCGCGCCTTCCTGGCCCGCATGGGATTCTCGCAGGCCCCGACCGTGACCGAGCCCGGCGATTTCGCGATCCGCGGCGGCATCATCGACATCTTCCCGCCCGGTGAATCGGGGCCGATCCGGCTGGATATGTTCGGCGACGTGCTGGAGGGCGCGCGCAGATTCGATGCAGAAACACAGCGTTCCGTCGAAAAGCTTGACCGTATCGAGCTTGCGCCCATGTCCGAGGTGATCCTGGACGAGGCTGCCATCACCCGCTTTCGCCAGAACTACCGCGTGGAATATGGCGCCGCCGCCAACGATCCGCTTTACGAAGGCATCAGCGCCGGCCGCAAGATGGCGGGCATGGAGCATTGGCTGCCCTGGTTCCACGAGCGGCTGGAAAGCCTGTTCGATTACCTGCCCGGCGCCTCGGTGGTTGCGGACGATCACCTGGACCAGGTGCGCGATGCGCGCTGGCACACGATCACCGAACAGTTCGACGCCCGGCGCGAGGCGCTGGCCCGCAAGGGCGGCAGTGACACCGTCTATCGCCCCGTGCCCCCCGCCGGGATGTTCCCCGACGAGGCCGAATGGGCGCGCTGGCTGGCCGCGCATCGGCTGCTGCGCCTGTCGGTGCTGCCGCAACCTCCTGGTCCGGGCGTGCTGGATGCCGGCGGCCGGGTCGGTCGCAATTTTGCGCCCGAGCGGCAGGCCGAGAAGGGAAATCTTTTCAATGCACTCGCGGATCATATTCGAAATCTTCAAGCTTCGCGCCGGGTGGTGATCGCCAGTTTCTCGGAAGGCGCGCGCGAGCGGCTTGCCGGGCTGATCGCCGACGAGGGCATCAAGGGCGCCAAGCCCATCGCCGATCTGCGTGACCTGCCCGACCAGCCCGGCGCGCTGGGGCTGGCGGTCTGGCCGCTGGAGGAGGGCTTCACCTCGGACGGCTCGGCCACCGGGGCCCTGGCGGTGATCTCGGAACAGGACGTGCTGGGCGACCGGCTGATCCGGGGGGCGAAGAAGCGCCGCAAGGCCGAGAATTTCCTGCGCGACACCACCACGCTGACCCCCGGCGACCTAGTCGTGCATGTCGAGCACGGCATCGGCCGCTATACTGGCCTCGAAACCGTCAAGGCGCTTGGCGTGCCGCATGATTGCGTGGCGCTGGAATATGCCGGCGGCGACCGGCTTTACCTGCCGGTGGAAAACATCGAACTGCTCAGCCGCTATGGGCATGAGGAGGGTTTGCTGGACAAGCTGGGCGGCGGCGCCTGGCAGGCCCGGAAAGCGCGGCTCAAGGAACGCATCAAGCTGATCGCCGACAAGCTGATGCGCGTCGCAGCCGAGCGCATGCTGCGCCCCGCCCCGGTGCTGGAGCCCGAGCATCACGAGATCGAAAGCTTCGCCGCCCGCTTTCCCTATGCCGAGACCGAGGACCAGGCCAGCGCCATTGCCGACGTGGCCGAGGATCTGGCCGCCGGCCGCCCGATGGACCGGCTGGTGGTGGGCGACGTGGGCTTCGGCAAGACCGAGGTCGCCATGCGCGCCGCCTTCATCGCCGCGAGCCAGGGCCGGCAGGTGGCGGTGGTGGCGCCGACGACGCTGCTGGCGCGCCAGCATTTCCGCACCTTCGCCGAACGCTTCCGCGGCACGGCGATCGATGTCCGGCCGCTGTCGCGCTTCGTTTCCGCGCGTGACGCGGCCGAGACCCGCAAGGGCCTGGCCGAGGGCACGGTGGACATCGTCGTCGGCACCCATGCGGTGCTGGCCAAGCAGGTGCGCTTCAAGAATCTGGGCCTGTTGATCGTGGACGAGGAGCAGCATTTCGGCGTCGCCCACAAGGAGCGGCTGAAGGAGCTGCGCAGCGACATCCACGTCCTGACCCTGACCGCGACGCCGATCCCGCGCACCTTGCAGCTGTCGCTGACCGGGGTGCGGGACCTGTCGATCATCGGCACGCCGCCGGTGGACCGGCTGTCGATCCGCACCTATGTATCGGAGTTCGACAGCGTGACCATCCGCGAGGCGCTGCTGCGCGAGAAATATCGCGGCGGGCAGAGCTTCTTCGTCGTGCCGCGCCTCTCGGACCTGCCCGAAATCGAGGCATGGCTGCGCGAGCACGTGCCCGAGGTCAGCACCATCGTCGCTCATGGGCAGTTGGCGGCGGGCGACCTGGACCAGCGGATGAACGCCTTTTACGACCGCGGCGCTGATGTGCTGCTGGCGACCAGCATCGTCGAATCGGGCCTGGATATCCCGACCGCGAACACCATGGTGGTCTGGCGCGCCGACATGTTCGGCCTGGCGCAGCTATACCAGATCCGCGGCCGGGTCGGGCGCTCCAAGACCCGCGCCTATTGCTACCTGACCACCAAGCCGCGGGTGCCGCTGACCCCGCAGGCGATGCGGCGGCTGAAGTTCCTGGGCGCCATCGACAGCCTGGGCGCCGGCTTCAACCTGGCCTCGCAGGATCTGGACCTGCGCGGCGCCGGGAACCTGCTGGGCGAGGAACAGTCCGGCCATATCAAGGAAGTCGGCTTCGAACTTTACCAGCAGATGCTGGAGGAGACCATCGCCAAGCTGAAATCCGGCGAGATCGAGGGCACGCCCGAGGATGAATGGGCGCCGCAGCTGAACCTGGGCGTGCCGGTGACGATCCCGGAAAGCTATGTGCCCGACCTGGACGTGCGGCTGGGGCTTTACCGGCGGCTGGCCGAGCTGACGACCAAGGTGGAACTGGAGGGCTTTGCCGCCGAGCTGATCGACCGTTTCGGGCCCTTGCCGCGCGAGGTGAACACGCTTTTGCTGGTCATCCGCATCAAGGCCATGGCCAAGCGGGCGAATATTTCCAAGCTGGATGCGGGCCCCAAGGGCGCGACCATCCAGTTCCACGGCGACAAGTTCCCGAACCCGGCCGGGCTGGTCGAGTTCATCCACGACCAGCGCGGCCAGGCCAAGGTCAGCGACAACCGCATTATCGTCCTGCGCGACTGGCCGACCGATGCCGACCGCATCAAGGGCAGTTTCGCCATCGCCAAGGAACTGGCGGCGAAGATCAGGGAAGGCAGGGCCAAGGGATAGCGCGGCTCTGGCCGCAGTGCCGAAGCCGGGGGCTTTGCCCCCGGGCCCCCAGGATATTTGGACAAGAAAGAAGCAGGGCGTGCCGAGGCCAGGCCCGCTGGGCGAACCCATGTGCGGCGTCCGGAGACAAGGGATGCGGCGAGCGTGCGGGGGATTTTGCGGAACCGCCCCTGCCTGCGGGACATCGGGCCTGGGCTGACCTGGAGGTGGCGGCTTCGTTTCCGAACCGGCTGAACGCCCCGGCAAGGGTATTCTTGGCCAGTGAAAGGGGGGCTCTCGGCGCGGTCGGCTGGCAGGCGTGCGGAAGGCAGCCAGGCCGATAACCGAAGCCCTGCCGGCGGCCGTTGGCTGGCAAGGGCATGCAAGCCCGCCCCGCTAGGCCGGCCGAAAGAAAAAGGGCGGCGTCGTGGTGGCGCCGCCCTTCGGGTCCGGATCAGTCGGCCGTCAAGAGCGGCGGCTTGGAGTTGCTGATCCTGGGCGTCTCGGGGCCGGTGATGTCGAAGACGGGCTTGTCGTCCTCGATCCGCACCCGGACCACGCCGCCCTTGGTCAGCCGGCCGAACAGCAGCTCCTCGGCCAGCGGCTTCTTGATCGTTTCCTGGATCACCCGGCCCAGGGGGCGTGCGCCCATCTTCTCGTCATAGCCGCGTTCGGCCAGCCAGTCGGCGGCCTCGGGGCTCAGTTCGATATGGACGCCGCGGTCGATCAGCTGGGCCTCGAGCTGGAGGACGAATTTCTCGACCACCTGCACGATGATCTCGCGCGAGAGCGGCGCGAAGCTGATCACCGCATCCAGCCGGTTGCGGAATTCCGGCGTGAAGGTGCGCTCGATGGCGGCGGTATCCTCACCCTCGCGCCGCTCGCGGCCGAAGCCGAAGGCGGCCTTGGCCTGGTCCGCCGCGCCCGCGTTCGAGGTCATGATCAGGATCACGTTGCGGAAATCCACCTGGCGGCCGTTATGGTCGGTGAGCTTGCCGTGGTCCATGACCTGAAGCAGGATGTTATAGACATCCGGATGCGCCTTTTCGATCTCGTCGAGCAGCAGCACGCAATGCGGATGCTGGTCCACCCCATCGGTCAGAAGCCCGCCCTGGTCGAAGCCGACATAGCCCGGAGGCGCGCCGATCAGCCGGCTGACTGCGTGCTTTTCCATGTATTCCGACATGTCGAAGCGCAGCAGTTCCACCCCCAGCGTCGAGGCGAGCTGCTTGGCCACCTCGGTCTTGCCGACGCCGGTGGGGCCGGCGAAGAGATAGTTGCCGATCGGCTTTTCGGGCTCGCGCAGGCCGGCCCGCGCCAGCTTGATCGCCGAGGACAGCGCCTCGATCGCCGCGTCCTGGCCGAAGACCAGCCGCTTCAGCGTCGCGTCCAGATCCTTGAGCACCGCGGCATCGTCCTTGGAGACGCTTTTCGGCGGGATGCGGGCGATCTTGGCCACCACCGCCTCGATCTCCTTCGGGCCGATGGTCTTGCGGCGCTTGCTTTCCGCGACCAGGTGTTGCGCCGCGCCGGCCTCGTCGATCACGTCGATGGCCTTGTCGGGCAGCTTGCGGTCGTGGATGTAGCGCGCCGACAGTTCGACCGCCATCTTGATCGCGTCATTGGTATAGCGCAGGTCGTGATGCTTTTCGAAGCTGGGCTTCAGCCCCATCAGGATCTTGATCGTGTCGGGCACGGTCGGCTCGTTCACGTCGATCTTCTGGAAGCGGCGCGAGAGCGCGCGGTCCTTTTCGAAATGCTGGCGGAACTCCTTGTAGGTGGTCGAGCCCATGCAGCGCAGCTTGCCGCCGGCCAAGGCCGGCTTGAGCAGGTTGGAGGCGTCCATGGCGCCGCCCGAGGTGGCGCCCGCGCCGATCACCGTATGGATCTCGTCGATGAAGAGGATGGCGTCGGGATGGTCCTCCAGTTCCTTGACCACCGCCTTCAGCCGTTCCTCGAAATCGCCGCGATAGCGGGTGCCGGCCAGAAGCGCGCCCATGTCGAGCGAGAAGATGGTCGAGCCGGCCAGCACGTCCGGCGTCTCGCCGCGGGTGATCTTGAGCGCCAGCCCCTCGGCGATGGCGGTCTTGCCGACGCCGGGATCGCCGACCAGCAGCGGGTTGTTCTTGCGACGCCGGCACAGCACCTGGATGCAGCGTTCCACCTCGTCGGCGCGGCCGATCAGCGGATCGACATCGCCCTTGGCGGCCTTCTTGTTCAGGTCGACGCAATATTTCGCCAGCGCGGATTCGTCCTTGGGCTGGGCGGTTTCGACCTGGGCCTGCTCGGCCTGCTGCTCGGCGCCCTGGACCGGGCGGTTTTCCGAGAAGGAAGGGTTCTTGGCGACGCCATGGGCGATGAAATTCACCGCGTCATAGCGCGTCATGTCCAGTTCCTGCAGGAAGAAGGCGGCGTTGGATTCGCGCTCGGCGAAGATGGCGACCAGGACGTTCGCCCCCGTCACCTCGGTCCGGCCCGAGCTTTGCACATGGATCGCGGCGCGCTGGATCACGCGCTGGAAGGCGGCGGTGGGGACGGCCTCAGAACCCTCGACATCGGTGATGAGGGTCGAAAGGTCGTCCTCGATGAACTCGACCAGCATGCGGCGCAACTCGTCCAGATCGACATTGCACGCGCGCATCACCTTCACGGCATCAGGTTCTTCCGTCAGCGCGAGCAGGAGGTGTTCAAGCGTGGCAAGCTCATGGCGATGTTCGTTGGCCAGCGCGAGCGCGGCATGGATGGCCTGTTCCAGCGAGGTCGAAAAGGACGGCACTTCAAGCTCCTGTCAGTCGGCTGGCGGTATGGGCCGCCAGATTTAGCGGTCCACCTGACCAGACTGTCACGATACAGTTAAGATTTGGTGGATTCTCGCGCAGTTCAAGCGGTATTTGCGTCCGCCCCTGCCGAATTTCCCGCGGTTAAGGCAGATGTGATGTTCCTTGGCCGAATTTCAAGCATGCCGCCCCCGCAGATTGCACCGGCGCGGCCGGGATGCGCCTGGGGCGTCTTGCTCTTGCTGCGTTGCGAAAACACCTCAGAACCGATCCTTCCTGGCGCGCAGCTCGGCAAAGACCGCGGCCTCGGAAGCCCCTGCCAAGCCAAGGGAATCGGCCAGTTCGGCCACCCGCAGGAAGGGATTGGTCGCGCGTTCCTCGGCCAGGGTCGAGGGGGCGCAGGGCCGGGTGCCGGCCGCGGTTTCGGCCAGCCTTTCGCGCAGCGCGGCATTGCCCGGATCGACCGATAGGGCGAAGGCGCCGTTGCCGCGGCAATAATCATGTCCCGAGCAGACCAGCGTTTCCGCCGGCAGGGCGTTCAGGCGTGAGAGGCTGGCCCACATCGTCTCGGCATTACCCTCGAACAGCCGGCCGCAGCCGAGCGCCATCAGGCTGTCGGCGGTGAAGACCATGGCCGGGCCGGGCAGGTGGAAGGCGACATGGCCGATGGTATGGCCGGGAACGTCGATCACCTCGGCTGCTTCGCCGCAAAGCGCGAAGCGTTCGCCGGGCCGCACGGCCTGGTCCAGCGGCGGCAGCCGGGCGGCATCCCGGGCGTTGCCGATCACCGCGGCGCCGGTCTGCGCGACCAGTTCGGGCACGGCCTGGATGTGGTCGGCATGGTGGTGGGTCAGCGCGATCTGGTCCAGCGACCAGCCGCGCGCCGCCAGTTCCGCCAGGATGGGCGCGGCCTCGGGCGCATCGACCAGCGCGGTCCGGCCGTTGCCATGCACGAGCCAGGCATAGTTGTCGGTCAGGCAGCGGACAGGCACGAGTTCCAGCGGCATTGGCAAATTCCTTTCTTTGCCGCAGTCTGGCCTCGCGAGGCCGGAGGCGCAATGCATCACGACGTCTATGAGCTGCGGAAATTCTATTACAACCGTCCCCTGGGCCGGGTGGTCCAGCGCGTGCTGCGCGACCGGCTGACCGGGCTGTGGCCGCCCGATCAGGCGCAGGGCATGACCGTGGCCGGCTATGGCTTCGCCGCGCCGCTGCTGCGGCCCTGGCTGGCGCGGGCGCGGCGGGTCATTTCGCTGATGCCGGGGCCGCAGGGGGTGATGGCCTGGCCGACGGGAATGCCCAACTGCTCGGTCCTGTGCGAGGAGACGGCCTGGCCGCTGGATACCGGCAGCGTGGACCGGCTGGTGCTGCTGCACGCGCTGGAGACGGCGGACCATCCCTTCGTCCTGCTGGACGAGGCCTGGCGCGTGCTGGGGCCGGGCGGACGGCTTTTGATCATGGTGCCGAACCGTGCCGGGCTGTGGGCGCGGTCCGAGACGACGCCCTTCGGCTTCGGGCGCAGCTATACCGCGGGGCAGCTGGAGATGCAGGCCCGCGAGGCGGGCTTCGTGACCGAGCGCACGGGGGCCGCGCTCTACATCCCGCCCTCGGATCGGCGGTTCTGGCTGAAAAGCGCGCAGATGTGGGAGCGCGCCGGGCTGCGCATCAGCCAGGTTCTGGTCGCGGGCGTGGTGCTGACCGAGTTCAGCAAGCAGGTGCAGGCGCCGGCCGGGCCGGGGCGGCGCGTCAGCGTGCCCAGCCCGCTCGACGTGCTGGGCGGCATCGCCCGGCCGCAGCCGGCGGGACAGGGGGCCGGGCGCACCGCGCGGGGTCCGGGCTGAGCGGGGCGGGCGGGCCGACCGCCGCCGGGCGAATCCCCCCGCCTGCCTGCGCCGCATCGCGGTTCTGCGCAGGCGCCGGCGACCGGGCGGACGGGCTGTTTGCGCAATCGGTCGCAGCCGGTCCTCGGCCAAGGGCCGCAAACGCTCATTTTTCCGTGTTCAAGGCGGTTGCGGCAGGGAAAATCACCTGCTAGAGACGCCGCAGATTTCGGGAAGGCCTCAGCCGGATTGTGCCAGGGCCCGCCCTTGACCCGCGCTCCGCGACAGACCGGCCCGCCCGCCGGCCCGCCTGCGGAGCTTGCGCTAACCGGAAGGATGACCGTGGCCAATTCCGCTTCGATTTCCGCTGATATCGCCGGGCGTTACGCGCAGGCCCTGTTCGATCTGGTCAGGGACTCGGGCGGCATCGACGCCCTGTCCGCCCAGATCGACGATCTGGCCTCGGCCTATGACGCCAGCCAGGATCTGCGCGATCTGACCCTCTCGCCCCTCTACGACCGCCAGCAGCAGGAAACTGCGATCGGCGCGCTTGCCGGCCGCATGGGGCTTTCGCCCGAACTGGCCAACACGCTGCGCCTGATGGCCCGCAACCGCCGGCTGTTCGCCCTGCCGCAACTGCTGGCCAAGCTGCGCAGCCTGATCGCCGATGCGAAGGGCGAAGTCACCGCCGACGTGGTCAGCGCCCAGGCGCTGACGGACGAACAGAAAGCCCGCCTTGCGGATACGCTGGCCGCGAAATCGGGCAAGAAGGTGAAACTGAACGCGCGTGTCGATGACAGCCTCATCGGCGGCATGATCGTCAAACTGGGCTCGCAGATGATCGACAGCTCGATCCGCTCGAAGCTCGCCTCCCTCCAGAATGCTATGAAAGAGGTCGGATAATGGGAATCCAGGCAGCCGAAATCTCGGCCATCCTCAAGGATCAGATCAAGAATTTCGGTCAGGACGCCGAGGTGGCCGAGGTCGGGCAGGTGCTGTCCGTCGGTGACGGCATCGCCCGCGTCTATGGCCTGGACAAGGTTCAGGCCGGCGAGATGGTCGAATTCCCGGGCGGCATCCGCGGCATGGTGCTGAACCTTGAAACCGACAACGTCGGCGTCGTGATCTTCGGCGACGACCGCGACATCAAGGAAGGCGACACCGTCAAGCGCACCGGCGCCATCGTGGAAGTCCCCGCCGGCAAGGAACTGCTGGGCCGCGTCGTCGACGCGCTGGGCAACCCGATCGACGGCAAGGGCCCGCTGAACGCCTCCGAGCGCCGCATCGCCGACGTGAAGGCCCCCGGCATCATGCCGCGCAAATCGGTGCACGAGCCGATGGCGACCGGCCTGAAATCGGTGGATGCCATGATCCCGGTCGGCCGCGGCCAGCGCGAGCTGATCATCGGCGACCGCCAGACCGGCAAGACCGCCATCGCGCTGGACACCATCCTGAACCAGGCGAACTACAACGGCCGCGAGGCCGATGGCATGAAGACCCTGCACTGCATCTATGTCGCCGTCGGCCAGAAGCGCTCGACCGTGGCCCAGCTGGTGAAGAAGCTGGAAGAGACCGGCGCCATGGCCTACACCACCGTCGTGGCCGCGACCGCCTCGGACCCGGCGCCGATGCAGTATCTGGCGCCCTATTCGGCCACCGCCATGGGCGAATATTTCCGCGATAACGGCATGGATGCGCTGATCATCTATGACGACCTGTCCAAGCAGGCCGTGGCCTATCGCCAGATGTCGCTCTTGCTGCGCCGTCCGCCGGGGCGCGAAGCCTATCCGGGCGACGTGTTCTACCTGCATTCGCGCCTGCTGGAGCGTTCGGCCAAGCTGAACGAGGCCAATGGCGCCGGCTCGCTGACCGCGCTGCCGATCATCGAAACGCAAGCGGGCGACGTGTCGGCCTATATCCCGACCAACGTGATCTCGATCACCGACGGCCAGATCTTCCTGGAAACCGAGCTGTTCTTCCAGGGCATCCGCCCGGCCGTGAACACCGGCCTTTCGGTGTCGCGCGTGGGCTCCGCCGCCCAGACCAAGGCGATGAAATCGGTCGCCGGCCCGGTCAAGCTGGAACTGGCGCAATATCGCGAGATGGCGGCCTTCGCGCAGTTCGGTTCGGATCTCGACGCGGCGACGCAGAAGCTCTTGAACCGCGGCGCCCGCCTGACCGAGCTGATGAAGCAGCCGCAATACTCGCCGCTGACCAATGCCGAGATCGTCATCGTCATCTATGCCGGCACCAAGGGCTACCTGGACGGCATCCCGGTCCGCGACGTGACCAAATGGGAGCAGGGGCTGATCCAGTATCTGCGCAACCAGAAGGCCGATCTGCTTGAGGACATGACCAGGAACGACCGCAAGGTGGCGGGCGAGCTTGAGGATGCGATCAAGGCAGCGCTGGACGGCTACGCCAAGACCTACGCCTGAGAGGAGGGATAGATGCCCAGCCTCAAGGATCTCAAGAACCGGATCGGCAGCGTCAAGAACACGCGCAAGATCACCAAGGCGATGCAGATGGTCGCCGCCGCGAAACTGCGCCGCGCGCAGGAAGCGGCGGAGGCTGCGCGTCCCTATGCCGACCGGATGGCCTCGGTGATGGCCGGGCTGACCGCTGCGGCGGCGGGCTCGGACATGGCGCCGCGGCTGCTGGCGGGGACCGGCGAAGACCGCCGTCACCTGCTGGTGGTGATGACCTCGGAGCGCGGGCTTGCGGGCGGGTTCAACTCGTCCATCGTCAAGCTCGCCCGCCTGCGCCTGCAGGAGTTGCAGGCGCAGGGCAAGCAGGTGTCGATCCTGACCGTCGGCAAGAAGGGCCGCGAGCAGCTGAAGCGCGAATACAGCGACCTCTTTGTCCATCACGTCGACATGAGCGAGGTCAAGCGCATCGGCTACGAGAACGCGCGCCAGATCGCGGACGAGATCCTCGACCGCTTCGACGCCGGCGAGTTCGACGTGGCGACGCTGTTCTACAACCGCTTCGAAACGGTGATCAGCCAGGTTCCGACCGCAAGGCAGATCATCCCCGCCGTGGTCGAGGAGGGCGAGGCCGCGGCCTCGGCGCTCTACGATTACGAGCCGGATGAAAGCGCGATCCTGAACGACCTTCTGCCGCGCTCGGTGGCGACGCAGGTCTTTGCGGCGCTGCTGGAGAATGCCGCGTCCGAACAGGGCGCGCGGATGACCGCCATGGACAACGCCACGCGCAATGCCGGCGACATGATCGACAGGCTGACGACGGAATACAACCGCTCGCGTCAGGCCGCGATCACCAAGGAACTGATTGAAATCATCTCGGGCGCAGAGGCGCTCTGACACGTAGAGGTAGAGACATGGCAGAGGCCAATGGAAAAATCACGCAGGTGATCGGCGCCGTCGTCGACGTGCAGTTCGACGGCCAGCTTCCTGCGATTCTGAACGCTCTGGAAACCGAGAACAACGGCAAGCGCCTGGTGCTGGAAGTGGCCCAGCACCTGGGCGAGAACACCGTCCGCACCATCGCCATGGACGCGACCGAAGGTCTGGTCCGCGGCCTGCCGGTGCGCGACACCGGCGGCCCGATCACCGTCCCGGTCGGCGATGCGACCCTGGGCCGCATCCTGAACGTGGTCGGCGAGCCAGTCGACGAAGGCGGCCCGGTCGAGGCGACCCAGACCCGCGCCATCCACCAGCCGGCCCCGGACTTCGCCGCCCAGGCGACCGCCTCCGAGATCCTGGTGACGGGCATCAAGGTCATCGACCTGCTGGCCCCCTATTCCAAGGGCGGCAAGATCGGCCTGTTCGGCGGCGCCGGCGTCGGCAAGACGGTTCTGATCATGGAACTGATCAACAACATCGCCAAGGTGCACTCGGGCTATTCGGTCTTCGCGGGCGTCGGCGAGCGGACCCGCGAGGGCAATGACCTCTATCACGAGATGGTGGAATCGGGCGTCATCAAGCCGGACAACCTGGCGCAATCGCAGGTGGCGCTGGTCTATGGCCAGATGAACGAGCCTCCGGGGGCGCGGATGCGCGTGGCGCTGACCGGCCTGACCCTGGCCGAGCAGTTCCGCGACGCGACCGGCACCGACGTTCTGTTCTTCGTCGACAACATCTTCCGCTTCACCCAGGCGGGTTCGGAAGTGTCGGCGCTTCTGGGCCGCATCCCCTCGGCCGTGGGCTACCAGCCGACGCTGGCCACCGACATGGGCGCGATGCAGGAGCGCATCACCTCGACCAAGAACGGCTCGATCACCTCGATCCAGGCCGTCTACGTTCCGGCCGACGACTTGACCGACCCGGCCCCGGCCACGACCTTTGCCCACCTGGACGCCACGACGGTTCTGTCGCGCGCCATCTCGGAACTGGGCATCTACCCGGCCGTGGACCCGCTCGACTCGAACTCGCGGATCCTCGATCCGGCGATCGTCGGCGAAGAGCATTACCAGGTCGCCCGCGACGTCCAGGGCATCCTGCAGAAATACAAGTCGCTGCAGGACATCATCGCCATTCTCGGCATGGACGAACTGTCGGAAGAGGACAAGCTGACCGTGGCCCGCGCCCGGAAGATCCAGCGTTTCCTGTCGCAGCCCTTCGACGTGGCCAAGGTCTTTACCGGCTCGGACGGGGTGCAGGTGCCGCTGGAGGATACGATCAAGTCGTTCAAGGCGGTCGTGGCCGGCGAATACGATCACCTGCCCGAGGCGGCCTTCTACATGGTCGGCGGCATCGAGGAAGTGAAAGCCAAGGCTCAGCGTCTCGCCGCTGACGCGGCGTAAGGGGGCGACATGGCCGACACGATGCAGTTCGACCTCGTCTCGCCGGAACGGAACCTGGTTTCCGTCCCGGTGCGCGAGGTGCGCCTGCCCGGCGCCGATGGCGACCTGACGGCGATGCCCGGCCATGCGCCGGCCATCGTCAACCTGCGCCCCGGTCTGGTGACCGTGGTGGCGGGCGACGGGTCCGAGACGGAATTCGCGGTGACCGGCGGCTTCGCCGAGATCAACAACGACTCCGTCACCCTGCTGGCCGAACGCGGGCATCCCCGTGCCGAGATGACGCAGGAGGTCTTCAACGAGATGATGGCCCAGGCCCGTCGTCGCGTCGAAGTCGCCAAGGAGCGCGAATCCGCCGGCGAGGAACTGGTCGCCGCGGCGGTCAAGCTCCTGGCCGACATGGAGGCGCTCGGCACGCATATCGGGCTTGATCCGAACCAGGCGAATTTCCCGCATTAACCGGGATTGACAAAAAAGGATGGTAAGCCCCGGTTTTCCGGGGCTTTATCTGTTCTGCGCCATCGTTTGTCATGGCGTGGGGAGGGGGGAAGGGGTGCGACGTTTCGGATATTTCGCCGTCGGTGTCGCCAATGGCTCGACCGAGATGTTTTCGGCTTTCGAGAGCGGCGGGCCGATGTGGACCGGGCATGGACCGCGGGTGGAAGTGCGATCCGTGCGCTTCGACGAACATTTCGTCGAGCCGCCGGTGGTGCATGTCTCGCTGAGCATGTGGGATGTGGACAGCACCGCCAACCAGCGCGCCGATATTCAGGCGGTGAACATCACCGCCGAAGGGTTCGAGCTGCAATTCAGCACCTGGGGCGATACCCGCGTCGCGCGCGTCCGCGCCAGCTGGATGGCCATCGGTCCCCTGCGACACGCGGACGACTGGGATCTGGACTGACCCTGCTCAGGCCTGGTCCAGGTTCAGCGCGATCAGTTCGGCCACCTGCCGCGGATGGGTGATCGGCAGCATATGGCCGGCGCCGGGAACGCGGGCGCGCCCGACATCGGGCAGCCGCGCTGCCAGCGCATCGGCGATGGCCGGGATCACGGCGGGCGAATCCTCGCCCATGACGATCAGCACCGGCGCGTCGATGGCCTCCAGCCCGCCTTCCCGCAGGATATTGGCGCTGTCTTGGCGCAGCGCCTGGTTGCTGGCCTGGACCAGGTGGATCTGCCGCGCGAGCCGCGCTTTGCCCGCGGCGGTCTGCGACTCCCAGTCGAGCCCGCCCCAGACGCCCAGAAAGGCGCGTGCCGCCTCGGCATCCTCTCCGGCGGCAAGCCGGGCCGCGACATCCTCCATCAGCGCGTCGTTCAGCGGCTCGGGGGCGGCGGCGAACAGCACCGGCTCGATCAGGGTCAGGCTGCGCACCGCTTCGGGGGCGGCGACGGCGATGCGCAGCGCCACGGTCGCGCCCATGCTGTGGCCGATCAGGTCCAGCGGCCGGTCGATCAGCGCCGCGGCCTTGCGGGTGACGTCGGTGTGGTAATCCGGCGCGTCCCCGTCTTCGTCCCAGTCCGGACTTTGCCCATGGCCGGGCAGGTCCGGCGCGCTGATCCGCACCCGGTCGCGCAGCACCTCGGCGATCGGCCCCCAATAGACCGCGTTGCCCATCATGCAATGCAGCGCCAGGGCCGGGCGGTCCTCGTTGCCCGGCCAGCGCCTCAGGTGCAGCGCGCTCACAGGCTTGCCAGGTGCCGGTCGAGGAAATCCAGCCGATCCTGGCCCCAGAACCGTTCGCCCGTTTCGCGCACCACATAGAAGGGGGCGCCAAAGACCCCGGCCTCGACCGCCTGTTCCAGGTTGCGGCCGAAGGTCTCGGCGCCGACGAACAGGCCCTTGTCGGCCAGGTCCGGGTCGAAGCCCGCCGCGGCCAGCGTGCGGCGGATCACCGCGTCGTCGGCGATGTCGGCATTCTCGGCCCAGACGGCGCGCAGGAAGCCCTGCACCAGCCCCGGCAGGTCGCCGCCGCCCGCCTGTTGTGCGGCGATGATGGCATAGGACGAAGGCGCGGGGTTCACCGGCCAGAAGGCGGGCTTCAGGTTCAGCGCCATGCCCAGGTGTTCGGACCAGCGCCGCAATTCCTGCGCGCGGTATTCCATGCGCGAGGGGTGGCGGTTCGCCGGCCGCACCCCACCGGTGCGGTCGAACAATTGCAGCAGATCGACGGGCTTGTAGGTGATCGTCGCCCCGTGGCGGGCGGCGATTTCCTCCAGCCGGTTGCCGGCGAGATAGCTCCAGGGGCTGGGGGTGCCGAAGTAATAGTCGATATGCGCCATGGTTTCGTCCTCGGGGTTTGCGGGCAGGCTAGCCCGGTGCTAAGCGGGGTGCAATCGCACGAATCCAGACAGGGAAAGCCCATGCCGGCCATGACCGAACCCAAGCTCATCGCGGGAAATGCGAACCGGCCTCTGGCCAATGCCATCGCCCGCCGCATGTCGATGCATCGCGGGATGAATGTCGCCCCCGTCGAGGCGCGGGTCGAGCGGTTCAACGACCAGGAGATCTTCGTCGAGGTCTATGAGAATGTCCGCGGCGAGGACATGTTCATCATCCAGCCGACCTCGAACCCGGCCAATGACAACCTGATGGAACTGCTGATCATGACGGATGCGCTCAAGCGTTCGTCGGCGGCGCGCATCACCGCGGTCATCCCCTATTTCGGCTATGCGCGCCAGGATCGCCGCGCCAAGGCCCGCACGCCGATCAGCGCCAAGCTGGTCGCCAACCTGCTGACCGAGGCGGGCGTGGACCGGGTGCTGACGCTGGACCTGCATGCGGCGCAGATCCAGGGCTTCTTCGACATCCCGGTGGACAATCTCTATGCCGCGCCGGTCTTTGCGCTGGACATCAAGCATCACTTCCGCGAGCGGCTGTCCGATCTGATGGTGATCTCGCCCGACGTGGGCGGGGTGGCGCGGGCGCGGGAGCTGGCGCAGCGCATCGGCGCGCCGCTGGCCATCGTCGACAAGCGCCGCGAGAAGCCGGGTGAGGTGGCCGAGATGACGGTGATCGGCGACGTGACCGGCAAGACCTGCATCATCGTCGACGACATCTGCGACACCGCCGGCACGCTCTGCAAGGCGGCGCAGGTGCTGACCGAGCACGGCGCGACCGAGGTGCATGCCTATATCACCCACGGCGTCCTTTCCGGCCCGGCGGTCGAGCGGGTGCAGGCCTCGGTGATGAAATCGCTGGTGATCACCGATTCCATCGAACCGACCGAGAAGGTGAAGGCCGCCTCGAACATCCGCATCGTGCCGACGGCGCCGATGTTCGCCCAGGCGATTCTGAACATCTGGAACGGCACTTCGGTCAGCTCGCTGTTCGAGGTGGACACGCTGGGCCCGATCTACGAAGGGCTCTATTCCGGCTTCTGATCGCCGGCGACGCAAAGGCAAGGCCCCGATCCGCCGGACCGGGGCCTTTCTCGTGCTTTCAAGGCTTTAAAGAAAGCGCGGGAACTCGATCTTCGGGCAGCGATCCTCGATCACCGTCAGGCCGCGGGCGCGGGCGCGGCCGGCCGCCTGCGGATGGCGGATGCCCAATTGCATCCAGATCGTGTCCAGTCTGGGCAGATGCGCCAGCGCCTGGTCGACGATGGCGGGCACGGCCTCGGCCCGACGGAAGATGTCCACCATGTCCACCGCCTGCTCGGGCGGAATCGCGCGCAGGTCGGGATAGACCCGCTCGTCCAGGATGGTGCCGCCCGCATGGCCCGGATTGACCGGAATGATGCGATAGCCCTGCGATTTCAGGTAACGGGCCACGCCCCAGGATGGTCGCGCCTCGTTCGGCGACAGGCCCACGATGGCAATGCAGCGCACCGTGCGGGCGATGCGCGCAATGTCGTCGTCGACCGGCGAGGTGCCGATGTCGCGAAGTACTGCCAGGTTCATCTGATCCTCCCCCAGATCTCAACCGAAAGTGGCATGGAAAAAGCGCCCGGTCCAGAGGTCTGGCCGGGCGCAAGTCGCGGAACGAGGGACAGTGATCTGAACATGACCGTTCCGTGGTCATGTTCGATAAATAAATGGGAACCGTGGCTAAAAAGTTCCACCCGGCTCGCAAAAAAGTGAAATTTCACGGATTCATGCGTGCCCAGACGGCCTTGGCGCGCATCAGGATTTGCTGCGGATCGGCAAGAAGCCGCTCACGCGCCTGCTCGGAGCGCAGGAAATAGGTGCGCTGGCCGATCACCACGAAATGGCGCGGATTGCCGGGTTCGGATCGGCCTTCGGACAGGGCCAGGACGCAAAGCCCGCCAAGGCCTGGGGCATAAGCCTTTGGATTAGCCTCGAAAAGATTGCGGTTCTGTTCGCTGGCGAAATGCCAGGCCTGGCCGCGCCAGACCGTGACCAGGTCGGTGCGCCCCGGTACCGCGGCATTTTCCGTGCCATAGGAGACCGGGTCCATGCCGTCCAATGCCCAATCCTGCGCCATCGCCGCCGGAACGGGCAGGGCAAGCATCAGGCTGGCGAGAATCGGACGAATCATGGCGCGTGGGGGGTTGGTGGAACTGCTTTCGATCTGGCAAATCGGTTGGCGATTCTCAACCGGGGCGGGCGGGTTCTAGCGCCGATGTGAAGGCTGGGCTCAACTCTGTGAAGCCGCGTAAAGCGCCACCGCCGCCGCGTTCGAGACGTTGAGCGAGCCGAAATCTGCCGCGAAGGGGATGCGCAGGATGCGGTCGCAGGTCTCGCGCGTGCGTTCGCGCAGGCCGGGCCCCTCGGCGCCCAGGACCAGGCAGATCGCCCGGCCCGAGAGTTCCGCCAGCGCCTGCGGCAGGGTCTCCGTGCCGGTGCCGTCCAGGCCCAGCACGACATAGCCCATGGATTGCAGCTCGATCAGCGTATCGGCCAGGTTGACGACGCGCAGATAGGGCTGCCGCTCCAGCGCGCCCGAGGCAGTTTTGGCCAGCGCCCCGGTCTCGGGCGCGGAATGGCGCGCCGGCGCGATGACCGCGCGCGCGCCAAAGACCTCGGCCGAGCGCAGGATGGCGCCGACGTTATGCGGGTCCGTCACCCGGTCCAGCGCCACCAGCAGCGGCCGGCCCGGCCCGGTAAGCGCCAGGTCGGCCAGGCTATCCCATTTCAGCGGCTTGACCTCTAGCGCCGCGCCCTGATGGACGCTTTCCGGCGACAGTGGCACCGTTCGGTCGAAGACGCGGGCGTCGATGATCTCCGGTGCGAGATCGGCGGGCAGGGGGCCCAGCCGGTCCAGCGCGTTGCGCGTCACCACCAGCCGCAGCTTGTCGCGGCGGGGATTGGCCAGGGCGTCGCGCACCGCATGCAGGCCGAACAACCAGACCGTTTCGGCCGCGGCGGCGCGGCGGGCGCGTTCCTTGTCGATGACCCAGGCGGGTTTCTTGGATTTCTGTGGTTTCTCGGCCATGTCGCATTCCCGGTTGCTGTTTCGACTGCGCAGAAAACGCGGCCGAATGCAACCTTCGCGGCGGGTTGGCATGGTGCGCAAGGAAGTGCGACTTTTCGGCGGTTCCCTGCTTGACGCCCCCGGACGGTCGGGATAATCACCGCTTCACGCCGAAAGCGTTCGGCGGGCGACGTGCTGCAAGGTGCGGCAGCGGACTGTAACTCCGCCGGGGAGACCCATGCCTGGTTCGATTCCAGGGTCGCCCACCATTATCCTCCAGACCAGCGGTTTGAATGGTGGATTCGCGGCGCGCGATTCAGCGCCCGGGGGATCGGGATGGGTTGCGTCCGGTGGGCTGCCGACGGCTTGCGTCAGGCCCTCGAACCGACCCGGAGATGGTGGCGCAAATCCCCCGCGGGCAGAAAACCCTGATGCGGATTTGAACTTTTCTCGCGGAACTGTATAATATCGCCCACCGAAATCGGGGCTCATGCCCCATTCCACGCAACAGGGTCGCAATCGACCCGCGGAGGTGACCGGCGCCGCGCGCCGGTTGGTTTCGCCCTGCGCCGCGGCATGCGTGCGCATTGAAAATCCGGAGATCATGTTTGATGGGCAGAATTCTTGCTTCGACCACGCTTGCCTGCTTGGCGCTGACCGTTCCCGCCTTTGCCGCGGATGAGCAATGCGGCAGCATCACCGTCGCGGAAATGAACTGGGCCTCGGCGGGGTTGGCGGCTTGGGTCGACAAGATCATTCTTGAAGAGGGCTACGGATGCGACGTGGGGCTGGTGGCGGGCGATACCATGCCCACCTTCGCCTCGATGAACGAAAAGGGCGAACCGGATATGGCGCCCGAACTGTGGGTCAATGCCGTCAAGGAACCCCTGGACCAGGCGGTCGAGGAGGGACGGATCGTCATCGCCTCGAAGATCCTGTCCGATGGCGGCGTCGAGGGCATCTGGGTGCCGACCTGGCTGGCCGAGGAACATGGCATCCGCACGCTCGCGGACGCGCTGGAGCATCCCGAACTGTTCCCCGGCGCCGAGGACAGCAGCAAGGGCGCCTGGTTCGGCTGCCCCTCGGGCTGGGCCTGCCAGGCGATCAACCGCAACCAGTTCGTCGGCTCGGGCGCCGCGGAAAAGGGGTTCGAACTGGTCGATTCCGGCTCGGCCGCGGCGCTGGACGGCTCGATCGCGCGGGCGGCGAACCGCAAAGAGGGCTGGCTGGGCTATTACTGGGCACCCACCGCGATCCTGGGCCAGTATGAGATGACCCGGCTGGACCTCGAGGCCGAGTTCGACCGCGAACGCTGGGACAGCTGCATGGTCAAGCCCGATTGCGCCGAGCCGGAGGTGACGGAATGGCCGGTCTCGGATGTCTATACCGCCGTGACCCGGGAATTTGCCGACAAGGCCGGCGTGGCCATGGACTATGTCAAGTCCCGCGCCTGGAGCAATGACACCGTCAACGAGATGCTGGCCTGGATGGTCGAGAACCAGGCCAGCAACGAGGACGCCGCCTATGAGTTCCTCGAACGGCACGAGGAGATCTGGACCCAATGGGTGCCCGCCGAGGTGGCCGAAAAGGTCAGGGCCGCCCTGTAATCCGCGCCTTCGCGCCTGACGGGCAAGGCCGCCGCCGCGGTCTTGCCCATTTCCATTTCCAAAGGATGAACGACATGGACCTGATCCGTTTCCCGGAAATGAGCCGCGGGAGCCTGCGCGCGATGCGCCAGACCATCGACAGCGGCTTCCGGGACTTCACCCGCGCCTGGGGCGACACGCTGGAGGCGATCTTCGCGCCGCTGCAAGACCTGCTGACCCTGATCGAGAACCTGCTGATCCGCTCGCCCTGGATCCTGGTGCTGGCGGTGCTGGCGGCGGCGATCTGGCTGGCCAGCCGAAGCTGGAAGATCGCGCTGGGTTCGGTGCTGGCCCTGCTGGTGGTCGGATATTTCGGCATGTGGGAGGACACGATGCGCACCATCGCCATGGTCGCGGTCTGCACCCTGATCGCCGTGGTGCTGGGCATTCCCATCGGCATCCTGATGGCGCAGTCGAACCGGATGAACGCCCTGGTGACGCCGATCCTGGACATGATGCAGACCATGCCGAGCTTCGTCTACCTGATCCCGGTGGTGATGATCTTTGGCCTGGGCAAGGTGCCGGGCGTGATCGCGGTGGTGATCTATGCCATCCCGCCGGTGATCCGGCTGACCAACCTGGGTATCCGCCAGGTGGCGCCGGACGTCCTGGAGGCCGCCGAGGCCTTCGGCTCGTCCAGCTGGCAGAAGCTGCGCGACGTGCAATTGCCGCTGGCGCTGCCGACGATCATGGCGGGCGTCAACCAGACCATCATGATGAGCCTTGCCATGGTCGTCGTCGCCTCGATGATCGGGGTGCGGGGCCTGGGCCAGCCGGTGCTGCAGGCGATCAACCAGCAATATTTCACCATGGGGGTGATGAACGGCCTGGCCATCGTCGCCATCGCCATCATCATGGACCGCACCACGCAGGCCTATGGCAAGCGGCTGCAAAAGCACACGGAGGCGGGCAAATGACCGAGGCGGGCATGCATGACATCGAGATCCGCGACCTTTACAAGATCTTCGGCCCCGAGGCCGGTCGCCATGTCGAGGCGGTCAAGGCCGGGCTGACCAAGGCCGAGCTGAACGACCGGCACAATCACGTCCTGGGCCTGCAAGACATCAACCTGACCATCCCGCATGGCCGGATCACGGTCATCATGGGGCTGTCGGGTTCGGGCAAGTCGACGCTGATCCGCCATATCAACGGGCTGATCCGGCCGACGGCGGGGCAGGTGCTTTACGACGGGCAGGACGTGGTGACGATGACGCCGGCGCAGCTGCGCGACTTCCGCCGGCAAAAGACCGCGATGGTGTTCCAGAAATTCGCGCTGCTGCCGCATCGCACCGTGCTGCGCAACGTCGCCTATGGGCTGGACATCCGCGGCATCGCCGAGGCCGAGGAGCGGGCGCGGCACTGGATCGGCCGCGTCGGCCTGCAGGGCTACGAGGAATACTATCCCCGCCAGCTTTCCGGCGGCATGCAGCAGCGCGTGGGCCTGGCGCGGGCGCTGGCCAATGATGCCGAGATCCTGCTGATGGACGAGGCCTTTTCGGCGCTGGACCCGCTGATCCGCATGGACATGCAGTCGATCCTGCTGGAATTGCAGCAGGAACTGCGCAAGACCATCATCTTCATCACCCATGACCTCGACGAGGCGCTGCGGCTCGGCGACAAGATCGCCATCCTGCGCGACGGCGCCATGGAGCAGGTGGGCGACGGGCAGGAGATCGTGCTGCGCCCCGCCAACGCCTATATCGCCGAGTTCGTGCGCGAGGTGAACCGCGGCCGCATCATCGAGGCGCGCACCATCGCCGCCCCCGCTGCCGATGGGCGCGCGCTGCCCGGCTTTGCCGTCAAGGCGCGCTCGCGGCTGGACCTGGTCGCGCGCCGCATGACCAAGGCCGGCGTGTCCGAGGCGCAGGTCCGCGACGGCGACAGGCTGGTCGGCATCATCGACCTGCCCTCGATCCTGGAGGCGATGGTCAACCCGGCCGATGCGGCCAGCGACGACTGAAGCCCTGCGTCCCTGGCCCAGGCTAGCGGCAGGGCGGAAACCCTGCCGCGGGCCTGGTCCGCCGCGCCCCCGGCCGTGCCGACTTTCTACTGTATTTTAAGTCAGCATATAGATTTCTGTAAAAGTCACCCCCGGCTTATCCCGATAAGTTCCGCCAATCTTTACAGGGAGAGCGTCTGCTTGCGGAGAAAGAGGGGGAGATGACTGTGCAAACGGCAACGAATGCAGAAGCGGGGCCGATCCGGCCCGAGGACGAACGGCTGGGCCTTGCCGCCAACCTGGCCTATGGCATGCAGCACATCCTGACCATGTATGGCGGCATCGTGGCGGTGCCGCTGATCGTCGGCCAGGCCGCCGGCCTGTCGCCCGCCGACATCGGGTTGCTGATCACGGCATCCCTGTTCGCCGGCGGGGTCGCGACCATCCTGCAAACCATCGGCCTGCCCTTCTTTGGCTGCCAGCTGCCGCTGGTGCAGGGCGTTTCCTTCGCCGGGGTCGCCACCATGATCGCCATCTCGGGCAATGGCGGCATACAGGCGATCTTCGGCGCGGTCATCGCCTCGTCGCTGCTGGGCCTACTGATCACGCCGGTGTTTTCCCGCATCACCCGCTTCTTTCCGCCGCTGGTGGCGGGAATCGTGATCACCACCATTGGCCTGACGCTGATGCCGGTCGCCGGCACCTGGGCGATGGGCGGCGACCGCAACGCGGCCGATTTCGGCAGCCCGGCCAATATCCTGCTGGCAGGCGTGACGCTGGCCATCGTGCTGCTGCTCAGCAAGGTCGGCAATGCCGCGATCTCCCGGCTGTCGATCCTGCTGGCGCTGGTGATCGGCACTGCCATCGCCTATGCGACCGGCATGACCGATTTTTCCCAGGTCGGGCAGGGGCCGGTCTTTGCGCTGCCGCAGATCTTTCATTTCGGCTATCCGACCTTCGGCGTCGCGGCCACCATCTCGATGTTCATCGTCATCCTCGTGACCCTGGTCGAGACCTCGGCGGATATCTTCGCCGTGGGCGAGATCGTCGAGACCAAGGTGGACGGGCGGCGGCTGGGCGACGGGCTGCGCGCCGACATGCTGTCGAGCATGCTGGCGCCGGTTGTCGGCTCGTTCACGCAAAGCGCCTTTGCCCAGAATGTCGGCCTGGTGGCCGTGACCGGTGTCAAGAGCCGCTATGTCGTGGCGACGGGCGGGCTGATCCTGGTGGCGCTGGGGCTGTTCCCGGTGATGGGCCGGATCGTCGCGGCGATTCCCAGCCCGGTGCTGGGCGGGGCCGGCATCGTCCTGTTCGGGACGGTTGCGGCCAGCGGCATCCGCACCCTGTCCAAGGTCGATTACGCCAACAACATGAACCTGATCATCGTGGCGACCTCGATCGGCTTTGGCACCATCCCGATCGTGCTTCCGGCCTTTTACCACCAGTTCCCGGCCTGGGTCGAGACGATCTTCCATTCGGGTATCAGCTCCTCGGCGCTGATGGCGATCACGCTCAACCTGCTGTTCAACCATTTCACGGCCGGCAATTCCGACCAGCCCTCGGTCTTCGGTGCCGCGGCGGAACGAACCATCCGCTATACCGACATCGCCCAGCTCGAGGACGGGGATTATTTCATGGACGGCCGGCTTTACGACGCGAACGGCAATGAGGTGCCGCTGATCCGGCCGGCCAGCCATTGATCGCAAGGCGGGCCGCCTTCCTGGCGGCCTGCCCGTATCCGGCCCAAACCGCCGCCCGTCAGCGGCAGGCGCCGTGCCGGGATATTCCAGGCTGACCACGGGCCGGTGTCACAATGCCACCCGCGGGCCGGCCAAGCCTCGCGCCCGCGCAATATGGCCGCGGCCGGCAGGCCACCCTAAGCACCATGGCCGGGTCGGTCGCATTTCGCGCCTATGCGCCCTGCCGCCTGGCCCAGGCGGATTGCGCAAGGCGGGATCGGGATCGGGGTAAAAGGGAAAGTGGCAGCCCGTAGGGGAGTCGAACCCCTCTTTTCAGGTTGAAAACCTGACGTCCTAACCGATAGACGAACGGGCCATGCCTGCGCCTGCACCTTGGCCGGCGACACGGCTGCTCTTTAGGCCAGCTTCGGCGGCTGCGCAAGGGGGCGCGGTGCATTCCCTGTGGGTAACTCGCGCTCCGGCGCCGTCAGCCCTCGCGCACGCCGCGCATCAGCATCAGCGCCAGCCCCGAGCAGACCAGCGTCGCCAGGACGATGGGCCGTGCCGTGCCGTCGTAAAGCAGGCCGACCGGCGCCGCGATCAGCACCGCGCCCAGCGTCGAGATCGCCCCGATCACCGAGGCCGCCATCCCCGCCACATGGCCCATGCGCTGCAAGGCCATGGCATTGAGGTTGCCGAAGGTCACGCCGGCCATGAAGAACACGCTGACCGCCCAGAAGAAGAAGGCCGGAAAGCGCAGCGCCTCGGGCAGCAGGTCGCAAAACACCAGCACCGTCATCAAGCCCGAGACCAGCACCTGCATGCCATAGGCCCAGCCCACGATCCGCCGCATGCCCAGCCGCACGACATAGCGCGCGTTCAGCACCGTGCCGCTGCCCGACAGCAGCGCCATGGCGGCGAACCACAGCGGGAAGCTGTCGCCCTTGCCATAGGTGTCGACGAAAAGCTGCTGGGCCGAACTCAGCAGCGCGAACATCTGCCCGAAGCCCAACGTCATCACCACCGTCACCAGCTGCACCTGGCCGTTGCCCATCACCTCGCGCGCCGCGGCGACCAGGCTGCGCGTGTTCAGCGGCCGGCGCGCGGCCTCGGGCAGGGTCTCGGGGCGGCGCAGGTTCAGCCACAGGCTGCCGATCAGCGCCAGCACCACGAAAGAGCCGAACACCCCGCGCCAGCCGACGAAATGGATCACCACCGCCCCGATCGAGGGCGCCACCGCCGGCACCAGGATGAAGACCATCATCACGAAGCTGGTGATCCGCGCCATCTCGCGGCCCTGGTACAGGTCGCGCACCATGGCCAGCGCCACGATCCGCGGCGCGGCGGCGCCGATGCCCTGCACGAAACGCGCCGCCAGCAATAGGTCCAGCGAATCGGCAAAGATCGCCGCCACGGCGGCGATGGCGTAAAGCGCAAAGCCGGCGGTGATGACCGGCTTGCGCCCCAGCGCGTCGGAAAGCGGCCCGCCGACCAGCAGGCCCATCCCCAGCCCGCCCACGAAAGAGGTCAGTACGAGCTGCGCGCGGTTGACGTTTCCGGGTGTCAGGGCGGCCGCGATCTCGGGCAGGGCGGGCAGCATGGAATCGATCGAAAAGGCGATGACGGCAAAGATCAGCGCCAGCATCGCGATGAACTCCGGCAGGGGCTGGCTGCGGGGCGGTCGAGCAATCGGGTCGGGCATGACGGTTTCCATGGCAGGGCAGCTTGCGGCCTATCCCCGCAGGCCCCCAGGTTCAACCCCTGGGGGCGCCCGGCATCCTCCCGGCGCTTTCCGCTTACAGGAAGCGGATTTCCCCCGTGGCGATGTCATGCATCGCGGCCATCACCACGATTTCGCCCGCATCGGCCATGTCCTTCAGGATCGGGCTTTCCGACAGGATCTTGGCCAGGGTCAGTTCGGCATTCTTCTCGGCCACCTTCTGCACCAGAGCCTTGTCTTTCGATGTGCGATTGGTCGGGGCAACGGCCGCGACGGCCGGCTCGATCAGTTGCAGAGCATGGGTCAGATGGCCCAGTTCGACCTTGTCGATCGCGCCCTTGACCGCACCGCAAGAGCTATGGCCCAGCACGACGATGGCCTTGGAGCCCGAGACCTTGCAGGCGAATTCCAGGCTGCCGATGATGTCGGTGTTCACACAATTTCCGGCGATGCGCGCGGTGAACAGGTCGCCGATCTTCTGGTCAAAGACCAGTTCCGGCGGCACGCGGCTGTCGATGCAGCCCACGACCGCGGCTATGGGATATTGCCCTTCCGAGGTTTCGCGCACCATCGCGTTCAGATCGCAGTTCCGCATTGCTCCGGCGGCGAAGCGGGCATTGCCCTCTTTCAGCGCCGCGATGACATCGGCGGGGGACATGCCGGCCTGCCGGGCCTGCGTTGGCATGAGGCAGGCGGTTTCCGCCAGGGCCGCGCCGGCGGAAGCCAGCGTGAGCGAAGCGGTGCTGCAAAGGAACATGCGGCGGTTGATCATGGGTTACTCCTCCCGTTGTGTTCATGGGTTCACAGCCCAAGGAGGCCGGGCGCGCGGACTGCACCGGACCGGACTGCACCGGACTGCATTGTTTTGCAATATTTCTCTTGAATGAACGCTGTCTGGCCAAAGAACCGGATTCGGCCTAGCGCCCATGCTGTCGCAGGGCGGTCATCGCCTCGGGGGAAACGGCACGCTCCGGCCCGGCCGCGCCTCGTCCTGCTTGCCGGCCGCCGCGCAGCGATCATGGCGCCGGCGCGCAGGTCCATTGCACCCGCCCGCCGCCGGGCTATATCTGGCGCATGAGCGCGTCCCTGAATCTGATGAAACTCTGCGTCGGCTGCGACGATCCGGCCGAACTCGCGGCATGGCAGAAACACCGTTTCGGCGGTGGCCCGGCCCGCCACGTCACCCGCATGTGGCCCAGGCGCGAGGCCGAATTGCTGGACGGCGGCTCGATCTATTGGGTGTTCAAGGGCGTGATGCAGGCCCGCCAGCGCATCCTGGATTTGCAGGAGGTGCAGGGCGAGGACGGCATCCGCCGCTGCGCGCTGATCCTCCACCCGGAACTGGTGCGCGTCGCGGCCGTGCCGCGCCGGCCCTTTCAGGGCTGGCGCTATCTGCCCGGCACCGAGGCCCCGCCCGACCTGCCGGCAGGACGCGGGGCCGAGCCGGACCTGCCCCCTGAAATCGCCAGGGCGCTGGCCGAGATGGGCCTGCGCTGAGCCGGCCGATGGCGGCGCCTCATGCCCGCTGCCCGGTATATGCGTTGATGGCTTCCTGGAAGGGTATGATGCCGATGGTGCTTCCGTCGGCGGTCTGGACGCGCAGGGCCTGCAGGCGGCTTGCGGCCATGTGCTGGAGGGCCTCGGCGATGCTGGCCTCGGGGGCGATGGCGGCCTCGGGCAGGGCGTCGAAACCGTGCTGGGCCAGCATCACCGCGCCGACCTTCAGCACCTTGCCGCGGTCGACATGCTGGACGAAATTGGCCACGTAATCGTCGGCCGGGCGCAGCACGATGTCCTGCGCCGTGCCCTGCTGGATCACCGAGCCGTCGCGCAAAAGCGCGATGCGGTCGCCGATGCGCAAGGCCTCGTCGAGGTCGTGGGTGATGAAGACGATGGTCTTCTTCACCTCCTGCTGCAAATCCAGCAGCACCGTCTGCATGTCATAGCGGATCAGCGGGTCCAGCGCCGAATAGGCCTCGTCCATCAAGAGGATCGGCGCGTCATTGGCCAGGGCGCGGGCCAGGCCCACGCGCTGCTGCATGCCGCCCGAAAGCTGGCTCGGGTAGCTCTTCTCGAAGCCGGCAAGGCCCACCCGCTCGATCCAGCGCATGGCGGTGCGATAGCGCTCGGCCTCCGCCATGCCCTGCACCTCCAGCCCGTAGGCGGCATTGTCCAGCACCGTGCGATGCGGCAGCAGGCCGAATTTCTGGAACACCATCGCGGTCTTGTGGCGGCGGAAGGCGCGCAGCTCGTCGCGGGACATCCCGACGACGTTGCGGCCCTCGATCACGATCTCGCCGGCGGTGGGCTCGATCAGCCGGTTGATGTGGCGGATCAGCGTCGACTTGCCGGAACCCGACAGGCCCATGATCACCTGGATGCTGCCCGGCGCGATGGAGATGTTGATGTCGCTGAGCCCCAGCACATGGCCGTGGCGGGCCTGCAGCTCGGCCTTGGTCATGCCGGCGCGCACCGCCGCGACATGGGCCTGGGGGTCCGCGCCGAAGATCTTGTAGAGGTTCTTGATCTCGATGCCGATGGGATCAGTCATGGCTGGCCTCATGGTGTTTCTGCAGCCGCTTGCCCCAGGCCTGGCTGATACGGTCGAACAGGATGGCGATGCCGACGATGGCGAAGCCGTTGAACAGGCCCAGGGTGAAATACTGGTTGTTGATGGCGCGCAGCACCGGCTGGCCCAGCCCCTGCACCCCGATCATCGAGGCGATCACCACCATGGCCAGCGCCATCATGATGGTTTGGTTGATGCCGGCCATGATGGTGGGCAGCGCCAGCGGCAGCTGCGCCTTGACCAGCTTCTGCCAGGCCGAGGAGCCGAAGGCGTCGGCCGCCTCCAGCACCTCGGGATCGACCTGGCGGATGCCCAGGTTGGTCAGCCGGATCATCGGCGGGATGGCATAGATCACCACCGCGATCAGCCCCGGCACCCGGCCGATGCCCAGCAGCATCACCACCGGGATCAGGTAGACGAAGCTGGGCATGGTCTGCATGATGTCGAGGATCGGGCTGATGATCCGCTGCACCCGCTGCGAGCGCGCCATCAGGATGCCCAGCGGCAGGCCGACGGCGATCGACAAAAGCGTGGCGGCCAGCACCATGGAGATGGTCTTCATGGTGTCGTCCCACATGCCGAAGAGGCCGATCAGCACCAGGGTGGCGACCGAGCCGATCACCACGCGCAGGCTGCGGCTGGCGCCCCAGGCCAGGCCGGCCACGACCAGCAGGATCACCGGCCAGGGCGTGCCCAGAAGCAGCCGTTCGAACCAGATCAGCAGGCTCTGCAGCGGGCTGAAGAAGCCTTCGATCAGGTCGCCGTAGCTGCGCGTGAAGCTGCGGAAACCGTCGTCAATCAGCCGCTGGAGATCGCGCAGCCAGGTGCTTTTCAATTGGGGAAATGTGGTGAGCCAGGTCATGGGATCCTCGCGCAAGGGCTGGGTCAGGGCCGGGGCGGCATGGCAGGGCCGGCACCGCCGCGGCGGCCGGCATCGGGGGAGTGGCCGGAGAAATGGCCGGGCGGGATCGGCCCGCCCGGCCGCGGCGCGGCCGCGATCAGAGCGCGGCCTTGATCCTTTCGGCCGCTTCGGGCGTGACCCATTCGGTCCACATCGCCTCGTTCTCGCGCAGGAACTGCCGCGCGCCTTCCTCGCCCTGGGCCTGGTTCTCGGTCATCCAGGCCATCAGCGCGTTGACGGTGTCGTTCGACCAGGACCGCTTGGACAGGTAGTCCATCACCTCGGGCGGGGCGCTGTCGGCGAAACCCTTGGCGACGACGGTCTGCACCTTGTCGGCCGGCCAGTCGTTCTTCTTGGGATCGGCGCAGTCGGCATTCGAGGTGCAGTTCTGCCATTCGTCCATGTCGAGCGGCACGCCGTGCTCGAGCTTGACCATCTCGTAGCGGCCGAGCAGCGCGGTCGGCGCCCAGTAATAGCCGACCCAGCCCTGCTGGCGTTCATAGGCGCGCGCGATCGAGCCGTCGAGCCCGGCGGCCGAGCCGGTGTCGACCAGGGTGAAGCCGGCCGCCTCGGCGTCGAAGGCCTTGTAGAGCTGGCTGGTGATCACCGTGCCGCCCCAGCCGGCCGGGCCGTTGAAGATGGCGCCTTTCGAGGGATCCTCGGGATCGGGGAACAGGTCGGGCCGCTTGAGCACGTCGTCGATGGTCTTCAACTCGGGATTGGCATCGGCGAGGTATTTCGGGATCCACCAGCCCTGGACGGCGCCGTCGGTCAGGATGTCGCCCGTGACCACGATCCTGTCCTCGGCGAGGCCCGACTGGATGACTTCGGGCACCAGGTCGACCCAGCCCTCGGGCGCGATCTCGGGCTGGCCCTTTTCCACCATCGAGGTCAGCGTCGGCACCGTGTCGCCCTGGATCACCTCGGCGCGGCAGCCATAGCCGTTGTTCAGGATGAAGGCATCCAGCGCCGCGGCCAGCTCGGCGCTTTGCCAGTTCATGCTGGCGATGGTCGGGCTGCCGCAATCGGCCCAGGCAGTGCCGGCCAGCACCAGAAACGGAAGCCCGGCAACAGTCCCGTGAAAGAAGCGTCGTTTCATCGTTATCTCCCTGTTGCGACAACTATCCTCCGCTCCCCGGCGCGTCGCTCCAACCGGGGGCTCTTTGGGCAGGAACCGGGTTCCTGCCGGTCGTCATCCTGGCCTGCGGTTGCAGTTCGGGCAATGCGATGCTTGCCTGGCAAGGCGCCAACCGGCAGCCGGACGTGTTCATGCCGCATCATCCCCGCCTCGTCCTGTCCCGGATGCAACGATAGCGGCACATCTTGCGACAATATCGTCAGCCGGACCCGGATCCGCGGTTGCAGTCTGGGGCGCCATGCCGGCCTGGCATTCCGGGCTTGGGCCCCGTGCATCGTCGCGGCAAGCGGCTGGCCCTGTCCGCGCAAGCAGGATCGCCAGCCATTCCGATGCCGGCATCGCCGGATCTGGAGGAGAGGATCGCGGTCCGATCGCCTCGATCGGCCGACCGTGAAGGCATGCCAGGGGATCGCCATGGGCTTTTGCATTCCGGTGTTGCGAGGGCCATCGCGGCGCGCGGCCGCTCCGCGCAACAAAAGGCCCCGCCAGGCATCATGCACCGGCGGGGCCGAAAAGGGAAGCTCCGGGATGCTTCCGGTCTTATTCTCGGTTGCCCAGGAATTGCAGCAGGAACATGAACAGGTTCAGGAAGTCCAGGTAGAGCTGCAATGCACCCATGATCGCGGCCTTGCCGAGGAAGTCGCGGTCCGAATTCGCCAGTTGCAGATAGGTGTTCTTGATGTTCTGCGTGTCATAGGCGGTCAGGCCGGCAAAGATCAGCACGCCGATCACCGAGATGGCGAATTGCATCGCGCTGGATTGCAGGAAGATGTTCACGATCATCGCGACGATCAGGCCGATCAGGCCCATCATCAGGAACGTGCCCATCCCCGACAGGTCGCGCTTGGTGGTATAGCCGTAAAGCGACAGCCCGGCGAAGGCGATGGCGGTGATCAGGAAGGTCTGGATGATCGAGAAGCTGGTATAGGCCGCGAAGATCCAGCTGATCGAGATGCCCATCACCGCGGCGAAGGCATAGAACAGCGTCGTCGCACCGTGAACCGACAGCCGGTTCAGCGCGGCGCCAAAGGCAAAGACCATGACCAGCGGCGCGAACATCACCAGCCATTTCAGCGGCGACAGATACAGCGTCTTGCCGAACTCGGTCAGGTAGTGGCCATTGCCCAGCGCCCATTGCGTCGGCGTGTCGGACAGCGCAAGGCCCGCCATGCCCCAGGCGGCGCCGGCGGTCACCAGCATGCCCACGGCCATCAGGCCATAGACCTTGTTCATATAGGCGCGCAGGCCCTCATCCACGGCAGCCGAGCGCGTCGCGGTCCCGGCCGTGCGGATCGAATTGTAGTCTTGCATAGGTTCTCCCCGGTCGAAAATCGCGGTGCGGCCCGCATGGCCGACCATCCACGCAGATATTGGCAAAGCACGCCGGTTTTTCAATGCAGAACCGGCGGTTTCGGCCCTCGCTGACGAAAATTTCAGATGCTAACGATCACCTTGCCGGTCGAGCGCCGGCTGGCCAGCAGCTCATAGCCTTCGGCCAGCCGCTCCAGCGGCAGGGTGGCGCCGACATGCGGGCGCAGGCGGCCCTGTTCGTAAAGCGCGAAAAGCGCGGCGATGTCCTGGCGCAGCAGCGCGGGGTCCAGCTTGCGATAGCCGCCCCAGTAAAAGCCGTGGATGGCGATGTTCTTGACCAGCGCATGATTCAGCGGCAGGGCCGGGGGCTTGCCGCCGGCAAAGCCGATGACCAGGAAGCGGCCGCCGGGGTGCAGGGCACCGAAGGCTGCCTCGCCGGGCGCATCGCCGACCGGGTCGTAGACGACATCGACCCCGCCCAGATCGCGCAGCGCGGCGCGCAGGTCGGGACAGGTCTCGCTGTCGATGCAATCCGAGGCGCCCGCCGCCCGCGCCACCGCCAGCTTGTCGGCCCCGCGTGCCACGGCGATCACCCGCGCGCCCAGGGCGGCGCCGATCTCGACCGCCGTCAGCCCGACCCCGCCCGCGGCGCCCAGAACGGCCAGCGTCTCGCCCTTGCGCAGGCCCGCGCGCAGCGTCAGCGCGAAATGGCTGGTGCCATAGGCGATCAGGAAGCCCGCCGCCTCGTCATAGCCCATGGCGTCGGGGATCGGGTGGCAGCTTTCGGCGGGAAACAGGTTGGCCTCGGCCATGGTGCCCTGGCCTTGCACGACGACGCGAGTGCCCGGCGCCAGGGCCACGCCTGCGCCCGCCGCCAGCACCTCGCCCGCGCCCTCGAGTCCGGGGATGAAGGGCAGGGGCGGGGTTTCCTGATACTGTCCCTTCGTCATCAGCAGATCGGCGAAATTCAGGGCGGCCGCGCGCAGGCCCACCAGCACCTCGCCCGGACCGGGCGCGGCAAGCGACAGGCAGCCCGCGACGGGAGAACCCGACATTTCTTTGATTTGCATCATTTTCCAGGTCGTCTTCATGATTCCTCCCGGCGCGTTCCGCCTGTCCTTTTCCCGGCTTTTTTCCATGTTTTCGGGGGGTTCGGCCAGAGGCTTTCGGTGCCCGCAAGCGATTGTCTTTTTGGACAAGTGGCCATTATCGACCTCGAAAATTGCGCCGTTCTGATGTAGCGCCCGTTTAGATTGAGTGAGGTGTTACCATGAAACATAACGTGGATGTCCATGTCGGAAAGCGGATCCGCCATCGTCGATGGATGATCGGCATGACCCAGCAGCAGCTGGCCGAAAAGGTCGGGATCAAGTTCCAGCAGATCCAGAAATACGAAACCGGGATGAACCGCGTCTCGGCTTCGCGGCTTTGGGACATCGCGCGGGCGGTGGATGTCCCGATCAGCTTCTTCTTCGAGGGGCTCGAGGATGGCCAGGTCCAGAATTCGGTCGAGGGCGACATCCTGGCCGACAAGGAGGCGCTGCAACTGGTGCGGGCCTATTACGCCATGCCCGAGGCGCAGCGGCGCCAGATCTTCGAACTCGCCCGCGTGCTGTCGGACGCGGCCTGATCCAGACCTGCCGCGTTCCGGGGCTTTCGCTTGCGGGATACTGCGGCTAAACCTGCGCCCGAAGCAGTCCGCGGGGGCAGGTCATGACAAGCGCGAACAAGACCAATCCTGTCGAAGAAGCCGAGCGGATCGTGGCCGTGGCGCATCGTCTGGCCGATGCGGCGCGGGCCGAGACGATGAGCCTGTTCCGCAGCCCGGCCCTGCGGCCCGACAACAAATCCGCGACCGGGTTCGATCCGGTGACGGAAGCCGACCGGGCCAGCGAGCGCGCGATGCGCGCCATCCTGGCCGCCGAGCGGCCCGAGGACGCGATCCTGGGCGAGGAATACGGTGCCCAGGCAGGGCGAAGCGGCCTGACCTGGGTGCTGGACCCGATCGACGGCACCCGCGCCTTCATGGCCGGGGCGCCGAGCTGGGGCGTGCTGATCGGGCTCAGCGATGCGCGGGGGCCGATCTACGGCATCGTGGACCAGCCGCATCTGGACGAGCGGTTCGAGGGCGGGCTGGGCCATGCCCGGCTGATCTCGGGCCGCGGCACCGTGCCCTTGCGGGCGCGCCGCGGCGTCGCGCTGGCACAGGCCACGCTGATGACCACCTATCCCGAGGTCGGCAGCCCCGCCGAACATGCCGCCTTTTCCCGCGTCGCGGCACGGGCGCGGCTGGTGCGCTATGGGCTCGACTGCTATGCCTATGCGCTGCTGGCGGCCGGCCATGTCGACCTGGTGATCGAGGCCGGGCTGCAACCCTATGACGTGGCCGCGCCCATCGCCGTGGTGCAGGCCGCGGGCGGGGTGGTGACCGACTGGCGGGGCGGGCCGGCGCATGGCGGCGGCACCATCCTGGCCGCGGGTTCACAAGAATTACATGCCGAGGCGCTAGCCCTGCTCAAGGACGATTGAGACCCCGGCGCGGGCCCCCTATGGTGCGCCCCTATCGAACTGCCCCGACCGCCATCCTCGTCGCAAGACCCGAACCCCGAGGAGCCAGCCGATGACCGAGCCGCGCGAAACCGACACGGATGCCCCCGAAGCCGATTTCCAGCTGAGCCGGCAGGACATCGACGCGATCAACAAGGCCGTGGACGACGGCGACGGCCCGGCGCTGGATGCCGCGCTGGAGCCGATGCACGCCGCCGACATCGCCGACCTGATCGAGCAGTTGACGCCGGCGCGCCGGCGCGAGTTCCTGCATCTCTATTCCGGCGAGATCGACGGCGAGATCCTGTCCGAGATCGACGAATCCATCCGCGACGAAGTGATCGAGCAGCTGCCCCGCGAGGTGGTGGCCGAGGCGGTGCGCGAGATGGACAGCGACGATGTCGTCGACCTGATCGAGGACATGGAGGAGCCCGAGCAGCAGGCCATTCTGGCGGCGCTGGACGAATCCGACCGCGCCGCCGTCGAACGCTCGCTGACCTGGCCGGAATATTCGGCCGGCCGCCTGATGCAATCCGAGGTGGTGACCGCGCCCGAACATTGGAGCGTGGGCGAGGCCATCGACTTCCTGCGCGCCGAGGAATGGCTGCCCGACCAGTTCTATCACGTGGTGCTGGTCGATCCGCGCCGCCATCCGACCGGCTATGTCACGCTGGGCAAGCTTCTGGCCTCGCGCCGCGAGGTGCTGTTGCGCGACATCACCGAGGACAGCTTCCGCACCATCTCGGCCCGGCAGGACGAGGGCGACGTGGCCTATGCCTTCAACAAGTATCACCTGATCTCGGCCCCGGTGGTCGATGACGACGACCGGCTGGTCGGCGTCATCACCATCGACGACGCCATGTCGGTGCTGGACGAGGAGCACGAAGAGGACTTCCTGCGCATGGCCCGCGTCTCGGATGACAGCCACGTCTCGGACGGGCCGTTCCAGACCGCGCGCCAGCGCCTGCCCTGGCTGGTGATCAACCTCTGCACCGCCTCGCTTTCGGCGCTGGTGATCTCGCGCTTCGAATCGACGCTGGCGCAGTTGGTGATCCTGGCGGCGCTGATGCCCATCGTCGCCTCGACCGGCGGCATCGCCGGCACGCAGTCGCTGGCCGTGGCGGTGCGCGCGCTGGCCACGCGCGAGCTGACCAGCGCCAATGCGCGCCGCGTGATCCTGCGCGAACTGATGGCGGGGATGCTCAACGGCCTCGGCCTGGCGGTGATCCTGACCCTGGCCGGCGCCATCATCCTGGGCAGCTTGCAGATCGGCCTGGTGCTGGGCATGGCGATGATCGCCAACCAGGTGGTCGCGGCGATGGGCGGCGTGCTGGTGCCGCTGAGCCTGAGCAGGCTGGGGCTGGATCCGGCGCTGGCCTCGGGCACCTTCGTCACCACCATGACCGACATGATGGGGTTCTTTGCATTCCTTGGGCTGGCTTCATGGATACTGGTCTGAAGGCCGCTTTGCGCCAGGCGGCTCTGGCGGCGCGCGCGGCGGGCGGCGACGATGCCGCGCTGACGTGCCATCTGATCGCGGCGCTGGCGCCCCATCGCGGCAGGGTGCTGGCCGGCTACTGGCCGATGCGGGGCGAGGCCGATCCGCGCCCGGCCATGGCCGCGCATCAGGGGCCGGTCTGCCTGCCGGTGGTGATCGGCCCGGCCCAGCCGCTGGCGTTCCGCGCCCATGGCGACCGGCTGGAGCCGGGCCGCTTCGGCACCCTTCATCCCCCAGCCGATTCGCCGCTGCTGCGCCCCGAGGTGCTGATCGTGCCGCTGGCCGGCTTTGACCGGTCCGGGCATCGGCTGGGCTATGGCGGCGGATTCTATGACCGCACGCTGGCCCGGCTGCGTGCTGAGGGGGCGGTGGTCGCCATCGGGCTGGCCTACGCGGCGCAAGAGATTCGCGCCATCCCCGCCGAGGCGACCGACCAGCCCCTGGACCTGATCGTGACCGACCGGGGCGTCATCCTGCCGCAGCCGGAAAAATCGCGAGGCGCGAGTGCGGGAACGAAATTGCAACCTTGATGCCTTGCGACTGGGGATAAGCCTGTGGAAACCGGGTGAGCGGCCGCAAGGAACCCCGCCAGATCGCTTGGCTTTTCGCCGCCGGCCGCCAAGGGGCAGTTGTTAACAGTGCATTTGCAGCGAATCTCGCGGCGCCGCGAGGGTCGGAATCGGTGGCGAAGTCCAGCGAAAATTTTGATTGAAATGCGTCCTGTCTCGGGTCAATTTGTGGCCCAGGCCCTCGGTGCCACCAGATCTTGTGTCTTTTTCGACAGGTGATCCGGTCCGGCGCCGGGGCGAAGATCAGGAAAAATGCTTCGGGGTGCCGTGCGATCCGGCCGCCTGGGCCCGTGCTTGGCGCGGGCGGCGGCGGGCGGCATGCGGTCCTGTTGCGGATGACGGGGGACAGTCAGGATGCGGATCGAACGGCGCTTCACCACGGTCGAGAGCGGGGCTTACGGCGCGCTTTCCTTTACCACCACCAGCAGCGAGATCCGCAACCCGGACGGCACCGTCGTCTTTCGCAACGATTCGGTCGAGGTGCCCCAGGGCTGGAGCCAGGTCGCCTCGGACGTGATCGCCCAGAAATACTTCCGCAAGGCCGGGGTGCCGGCGCGGCTGAAACGCGTCAAGGAAAAGGGCGTGCCCGAGTTCCTGTGGCGTTCCGTCCCCGACGAGGCGGCGCTGGCGGCGTTGCCCCAGGAGGCGCGCTTTGGCGGCGAGTCCAGCGCGCGGCAGGTCTTCGACCGCATGGCCGGCGCCTGGACCTATTGGGGCTGGAAGGGCGGGTATTTTTCGAACGAAGAAGACGCCCGCGCCTATTACGACGAGATGCGCTTCATGCTGGCCAGCCAGATGGGGGCGCCGAACAGCCCGCAATGGTTCAACACCGGCTTGCATTGGGCCTATGGCATCGACGGCCCCGGCCAGGGCCATTTCTATGTCGATTACAAGACCGGCAAGCTGGTCCGGTCGGACAGCGCCTATGAACATCCCCAGCCGCATGCCTGCTTCATCCAGTCCGTCGCCGACGACCTGGTGAACGAGGGTGGCATCATGGACCTGTGGGTCCGCGAGGCGCGGCTTTTCAAATACGGCTCGGGCACGGGCACCAATTTTTCGTCCCTTCGAGGGGAGGGCGAGAAACTGTCGGGCGGCGGGAAATCTTCGGGGCTCATGGGCTTCCTGAAGATCGGAGACCGCGCAGCCGGCGCGATCAAATCGGGCGGAACGACCCGGCGCGCGGCAAAGATGGTGATCTGCGACATGGATCACCCCGACATCGAGCAGTTCATCAACTGGAAGGTCATCGAAGAACAGAAGGTCGCCTCGCTGGTGGCGGGTTCGAAGATGCATGAGCGCGAGCTGAATGCCATCTTCGCCGCCATCCGCGGATGGGACGGCAGCGTCGAGGATGCCACCGATCCCGCCCGGAACGCCGCGCTGAAGGCGGCGATCCGCGGGGCAAAACGCGTGATGATCCCGGAAACCTATATCAACCGGGTTCTTCAATATGCCCGCCAGGGCTTTGATTCGATTGAGTTCCCGACCTATGATACGGATTGGGACTCGGAAGCCTATGTCTCGGTCTCGGGGCAGAACTCGAACAACTCGGTCCGGGTGACGGATGCCTTCCTGCGCGCCGTGCGCGACGACCTGCCCTGGGAGCTGGTGCGCCGCACCGACGGCAAGGTGGCCAAGACCGTCTCGGCGCGCGAACTCTGGAGCCAGATCGGCCATGCCGCCTGGGCCTGCGCCGATCCGGGTATCCAGTTCCACGACACCATCAATGCCTGGCACACCTGCCCCGAGGACGGGCCGATCCGCGCCTCGAACCCGTGCAGCGAGTACATGTTCCTGGACGACACCGCCTGCAACCTGGCCTCGATGAACCTGCTGAGCTTCTGGCAGGGCGGCGAGTTCGACGCCGACGGCTATGTCCATGCCTGCCGGCTGTGGACGGTGACGCTGGAAATCTCGGTGATGATGGCGCAGTTCCCCAGCAAGGAGATCGCGCAGCGCAGCTATGACTTCCGCACGCTGGGCCTGGGCTATGCCAATATCGGCGGGCTCCTGATGAACATGGGCCTTGGCTATGACAGCGACGAGGGCAGGGCGCTGTGCGGCGCGCTGACCGCGGTGATGACCGGGGTGAGCTATGCCACCTCGGCCGAGATGGCAGCGGAACTGGGGCCGTTCCCCGGCTATGCCAAGAACGCCCAGCACATGCTGCGGGTGATCCGCAACCATCGCGCGGCGGCTTATGGCACCGGCGCCTACCAGGGCGTGAACGTGGCCCCGGTGGAACTGGATGCCGCGAACTGCCCCGACCCGCGGCTGGTGGCGCTGGCGCAGGGCGCCTGGGACGAGGCGCTGACCCTGGGCGAGGCGCATGGCTATCGCAACGCGCAGGCGACGGTGATCGCGCCCACCGGCACCATCGGGCTGGTGATGGATTGCGACACCACCGGAATCGAGCCCGATTTCGCGCTGGTGAAGTTCAAGAAGCTGGCCGGCGGCGGCTATTTCAAGATCATCAACCGCTCGGTTCCGGCGGCGCTGGAGGCGCTGGGTTACGGCTCGGCCCAGATCGAGGAGATCATCGCCTATGCCGTGGGCCATGCCAGCCTGGGCAATTGCCCCGGCATCAACCATGCCAGCCTGGTAGGCCACGGCTTCGGACCGCGCGAGCTGGAAAAGATCGACGCGGCCCTGGCCTCGGCCTTCGACATCCGCTTCGTCTTCAACCAGTGGACGCTGGGCGAAGCCTTCTGCCGCGAGACCCTGGGCATCCCGGCAGAGAAGCTGAACGACCCCGGCTTCGACCTGCTGCGGCACCTGGGCTTTACCCGGGCGCAGATCGACGCCGCCAACGACCATGTCTGCGGCACCATGACGCTGGAGGGCGCGCCGCATCTGGACCCTGCGCATTACCCGGTCTTCGACTGCGCCAATGCCTGCGGCAAGAAGGGCACCCGCTACCTGTCGGTGGACAGCCATATCCGCATGATGGCGGCGGCGCAGAGCTTCATCTCGGGCGCGATCTCCAAGACCATCAACATGCCGAACAGCGCCTCCATCGCCGATGCGCTGGCCGCCTATGAGCTGAGCTGGTCGCTGGGCATTAAGGCCAATGCGCTTTACCGCGACGGCTCCAAGCTGTCGCAGCCGCTGGCCTCGGCGCTGGTCGAGGACGACGAGGAGGCCGAGGAGATCCTGGCCAGCGGCAGCGCGCAGGAAAAGGCCGTGGTCATCGCCGAGAAAGTGGTCGAGAAGATCATCGTCAAGGAGGCGGTGCGCAGCCATCGCGAAAAGCTGCCGCAGCGTCGCAAGGGCTATACCCAGAAGGCGATCATCGGCGGGCACAAGGTCTATCTGCGCACCGGCGAATATGACGACGGCAAGCTGGGCGAGATCTTCATCGACATGCACAAGGAAGGCGCGGGCTTCCGGGCGATGATGAACAATTTCGCCATCGCCGTGTCGGTGGGCCTGCAATACGGCGTGCCGCTGGAGGAGTTCGTCGACGCCTTCACCTTCACCCGCTTCGAGCCGGCGGGCATGGTCCAGGGCAATGACAGCATCAAGAACGCGACCTCGATCCTCGACTATGTGTTCCGCGAGCTGGCCGTGTCCTATCTGGACCGCACCGACCTGGCGCATGTGAAGCCGCAGGGCGCGCGCTTCGACGACCTGGGCGGCGGCGAGGCCGAGAGCCAGCCCAATCTCGCCCCGGTCAGCGAGGGCGCCTCGCGTTCGCTCGAGATGCTCAAGCAGATCAGCTCGACCGGCTATCTGCGCAAGCGCCTGCCGCAGGATCTGGTGGCGCTGCAATCCGGGGTCTCGGTCGCGGCGGTTTCGACGGTCGAGGCGGCGACGGCGGTCGGCGTCGTGGCCATGGATGCGCGCGCCAAGGCGCGGATGCAGGGCTACGAGGGCGATCCCTGCGGCGAATGCGGCAATTACACGCTGGTCAGGAACGGCACCTGCATGAAGTGCAACACCTGCGGCGCGACCAGCGGTTGCAGCTGAGGCGATCCGGGTCCGGGCGCAGCGCGCGGCCGGGCCCCGACCAGGACGAAAGGCAGGACATGGAACTGATCGTCGGCGCCAGGCGCATCACCCCCGCCGCCATCCACCCGATCCCCGGCGGGGTCGAGGCCGAGCTGCGGGGCGACGCGGTGCTGCCCTTGCTGGATGCGGCCTTTTACGGCGCGGGCCGGGTCGAGATCCTGGGCGGCGACATGGATCGCCGGCCGATGGACGTGGCCGGCATCGAGATGCGCGGCGCCTCGACCCTGGTCACGCTGATTTGCGCGGGAAAGGCGGCGGCGCTGCACTGAAGATCATCGCTGCGATGAAACCTGTTCCGCGTCCCCTGGGGTGCGGAACTTTTTTATGGCCCGAGGCCTGCGCCCGGCATTGCCTGCAAGTCACGATCAGTTCATCCTTTGCGAGCGTGGTTCATTTGCAACGGGCTCGAAAATCCCCTTGAACATGAGCATATTGCCAGGAGACCGGGTAGCGCCGCCCGGGCATGGAAGGAGACAATCCAGATGAACAGACCCTCTTCCCGCCATTTCCTGACCGCCTCGGGGCTTGCGCTGCTGATGGCGCTGACGCCGGCCATCGCGCAAGAACCGGCGGTCCCCGGCGCCGATGCAGCGCAGGAGGCCGCGAACAACAACCAGCCGCTGACCGCGCCCGACAGCCAGGCCCGCCAGCAGCAGGTCATGCCCGAAAGCTTTGCCGACCTGGTCGAAAAGGTCAGCCCCGCCGTGGTCAACATCACCACCACCTCGACCGTCTCGACGCCCTTGGTGCGCGGGCCGCAACTGCCCGAGGGCAGCCCGTTCAGCGACCTGTTTCGCGAATTCGGCTTTCCCGGCTTCCCTCCGGGCGAGGGCAATCCCTTCCAGCGCGGGCCGCAGCGCGAGCAGCGCTCGAACGCGCTGGGATCGGGCTTCGTCATCTCTCCCGACGGGCTGATCGTGACCAACAACCATGTCATCGACGGCGCCGATGCGATCGAGATCGAGTTCTTTTCCGGCAAGCGGCTGCCGGCCAAGGTGATCGGCAAGGATGACAAGACCGATATCGCCGTGCTGAAGGTGGAAAGCAGCGATGCCTTGCCCTTCGTCAAGTTCGGCGACAGCGACCGGGCGCGGGTGGGCGACTGGGTTCTGGCGCTCGGCAACCCGCTGGGGCAGGGCTTCTCGGCCTCGACCGGGATCGTCTCGGCCCGCAACCGCGCGCTTTCGGGCACCTATGACGATTTCATCCAGACCGATGCGGCGATCAACCGCGGCAACTCGGGCGGGCCGCTGTTCAACATGGACGGCGAGGTGATCGGGGTGAACACCGCGATCCTGTCGCCCAACGGCGGCTCGATCGGCATCGGCTTCTCGATGGCCTCGAACGTGGTCAGCAAGGTGGTCGAGCAACTCGAGGAATATGGCGAAACCCGGCGCGGCTGGCTGGGCGTCAAGATCCAGCCGGTGACCGAAGACATCGCCGAATCGCTGGGCCTGGCCGAGGCCAAGGGCGCCATGGTCACGGATGTTCCCGCCGGCCCCGCCGCCGATGCCGGCATGAAGGCGGGCGACGTCATCACCCGCTTTGCCGGCGGCGCGGTCGAGGATCCGCGCGACCTGGTGCGCCGGGTGGCCGATGCGCCGGTGGGCGAGGCGGTCGAGGTCGTGGTGCAGCGCGACGGCAAGCCCGTTGAGCTGAAGGTGACGCTGGGCCGGCGCGAACTGGCCGAGGGCACCGGCGGCGGCAGGGTGGACAGCGCCGAGGCATCGGCCAGCGACCTGATGGGCATGACGCTGGCGCCGCTGACGCCGGAGATCGCCGCCGAACTGGGGGTGTCGCGCGACATGCAGGGGCTGGTGGTGCAATCGGTCGAGCCGACCGGGGCCGCCGCCGACAAGGGGCTGGCCGCGGGCGACGTCATCACCGAGGCCGGCCAGCATCCGGTCGCCACGCTGGCCGATCTGGAGGCGCGCATCAAGGAGGCGCGCGATGCCGGGCGCAAGTCCATCCTGGTCATGGTGCGCCGTGCCGGCGAGCCGCGCTTCGTCGCCCTTCCGGTCGGGTGACACGCAGCATGAAGATGGGCCGGGAGTGACCCGGCCCGCTTGCTCGGGGCGCCCTGCGGCGCCCCTTTTCGCTGCGGCTTACTGCTGCTTGGGCGCCTCGGCAGGGGCGGGGGCGGGGGCGGCAGCAAGGCCCTTGCTGGCCTCGGTCAGCGCGTTCATGCCGGCGGTGAAGCCGGTCAGCGACAGCGGCAGCTTGACCATCTGGTCTTCCGGCGCGCCGAAGGGCAGAAGCGACAGGCTGGCGGCCTTGCCGCGCTTGAGCGGGGCCAGGTCGGCCTCGGCCAGGCCGACGCGCGAGACGCAGCCGACCTGCGCGCAAAGCAGGAAGGGATAGCGCGATTCCTTGCCCGCATCGACCTGCAGGCCCACGCCGGCCTGAAGATCGGTTTCCAGGGGCGCGATGAAGGTGATCACGGCCTGGACGTTGCCGGTCATCGGGATGACCGAAGCCTCGGCCACCGGCGAATCCTTGTCATCCCTGAGCAGCTGGTAAAGCTCGCAGGGATCCTTGCCGTCCTCCGTCTTCATGCAGCGCAGCGTCCAGTCGCCATGGGTGGACCTGGCATAGGGCTGGCCGACCTGGGGCTCGCCGTTGCCGGCGGTCTCGGCAGCGGGGGCGTCGGCGGTCTGCGCCTCTGCTGCAGGAGCCTCGGCCGCGGGGGGCTCGGTGGCAGGCGCTTCGGCAGCGGGGGCTTCGGCCGCGGGGGCTTCGGCGGTCGGCTGGGCCGGGGGCTGGGTGCTGGCGTCCTGTGCCATCACGCCGGCGGTGCTGCCCGCCAGTGCAACAAGGGCGGCAACCAGTGCCGCGGATGTCCTGTTGACCATGTTCTCTTCCTTTGGTCCATGCATCGGCCCCGGTCCTAACATGGGCATCGCGCCTTGTCAGGGCGGATCGCATCGCGCTGCGTCACCTTTGCGTTGGCGTGAAGGCGCGGGTCCATCCCGAGGCCGCAACACACGAGGATCCGGGGCGCAAGATCGCTGCCCCGGATCCCCATGGCTTTCCTTCCCTGCCGGACTGGCCGGTCATCATTGCGCGGAAGGCTAGATGCAGCAAGACAAGCCGTCAACTGTCCTAAAGGTCAAATATGACATCGGCGCGATCGCGTCGCGATCTGACCGGATTGCAGGCAGCCCGGGCGAAAAAATGCCGCGCCCGAAGGCGCGGCAGTCCAACAGGGAGGAAGCCGGCCATCCGCCGATGCGGGGTCCGGCAAGGAACAGACTGGCACAAAATCCTTACGATTGTATTGTCCTTTCGTCCGAGCCTTGCGCTTTTTTGCCGATCCGTGGAGGAAACATGACAGGCATCGTCGATCTGGACACCGGGACGGTCTTCGTGGGGGGCGGCGGGGCTGGCCATGCCGAGCCGCAAAAGCTGCTGCTGAAATATGCCAACCGCCACGGGCTGATCGCCGGCGCCACCGGAACCGGTAAGACCGTGACGCTGCAAACCCTGGCCGAATCGTTTTCGCGTGCTGGCGTGCCGGTCTTCATGGCGGATGTCAAAGGAGACCTCGCCGGCATCGCCAGGCCCGGCGATCCCGGTGGCAAGCTGCACGAGGCTTTTCAGGCCCGCAGCGAAACCATCGGGATGGCGCTGGACTACCAGGATTTTCCCGTCACCTTCTGGGACATCTGGGGCGAGCGCGGCCACCCGGTCCGCACCACCCCGGCCGAGATGGGGCCCTTGCTGCTGTCGCGGCTCATGGGGCTGACCGATGCGCAGGAAGGGGTGATGAACATCGCCTTCCGCGTCGCCGACGAGCAGGGGCTGGCGCTGCTGGACATGAAGGACTTGCAGGCCATGCTGGTCTGGGTCGGCCAGAACGCCAAGGAACTGGCGCTGAAATACGGCAATGTCTCGACCGCCTCGGTCGGCGCGATCCAGCGCGCGCTGATGGTGCTGGAGAACGAGGGCGGCGACCGGCTGTTCGGCGAGCCGGCGCTGGAACTGGCCGACATGATGCGGCTTGATGCCTCGGGCAAGGGCATGGTCAACATCCTGTCGGCCGAGCGGCTGATGAACGCGCCGCGGCTCTATGCCACCTTCCTGCTGTGGCTGATGTCCGAGCTTTTCGAGCAATTGCCCGAGGTGGGCGACCCGGACAAGCCCCGCATCGCTTTCTTCTTCGACGAGGCGCATCTCTTGTTCGACGGCGCCCCCCCGGCGCTGGTGGACAAGATCGAACAGGTGGCGCGGCTGATCCGCTCCAAGGGGGTCAGCCTGTGGTTCATCAGCCAGAACCCGGCCGACCTGCCGGATTCGGTGCTGGGACAATTGGGCAACCGGGTCCAGCATGCGCTGCGCGCATTCACCGCCAAGGACCAGAAGGCGCTGCGGCTGGCGGCGCAGAACTATCGCCCCAATCCCGATTTCGACACCGCCGAGGCGATCCAGGCCGTCGGCACCGGCGAGGCGGTTACCTCGCTTCTGGAGGCCAAGGGCGTGCCGGGCATCGTGCAGCGCACCTTGATTCGCCCGCCGCTGTCGCAGCTTGGTCCGATTTCGGATGCCGAGCGCGCGGCGATCAATGCGGCCTCGCCCATGGCGCTGAAATACGGCCGGGCGTTGGATCGCGAATCGGCGGCCGAGATCCTGGCGAAACGCGCCGAGGCGGTGGCCGCGGACAGCGCCGGGGCCGGGGCCAAGGGGGCGGATGACGATCTGTGGCAGATGGACCGCGAATATACCCGCGCGCGCCGCTATGACCCCGGCCTGCGGATTCCGGCCGAGCCCAAGCCCCGTGCCCGCCGTTCGAACAGCGATTCGATCGCCGTGACCTTCGGCAAGAGCCTGGCCCGGCAACTGGGCACCAGGACCGGGCAGGCGCTGGTGCGCGGGGTGCTGGGGTCTCTGTTCAGGGGCAAGTGACCGGGTTCGGCACCGGGCGGGGCGCGGCCTCGGCCGTCTCGGCCAGGATGGCGATCAGCAGCAGGATGTGACGGTGCATGTCGTAGCCGGCCTGGCCGCTGCGGCGAAGCAGGTCCAGCCGCTCCTCTTCGGCCAGAAGCCGCGACAGCGCCTTGCCGGCGGGCGGCGGCGTCTCGCATTTCAGCACCCGGTGCAGGTCGCGGCTGCGGCGCCAGCCGACCTGGCCAGCCCTGGCGGCCCGCACCAGCAGTCGGGGGCGGCGCAGATGCGGCTGTCCGGGACGCGGCTGAAAGGCGATCACATTGCTCATCATCGTCATGGCGGTTTCCCTTTCCGGTCGAGGCCGGGGGAATTATTTGCAACCATGGCGTGTGTTGCGCCACCCGCCCGTGCTGCGCGCGCCGCAGCAAGGAATCGTTAGGAATTCTTAGCAAATACTGCCGCATCTTGCCTTGGTCCCGCTGTGCCGGACCGGGGCGGGAAACAACCCACCGGCGAGCCTCTGCCCGCTCGTCTGCAGGAAGCGAAGGAATGACCATGACGATTTTGACGGGAGATTTCGCGCCGGACGCCCTGATTGCCGCCCTGCCGGCCGGCGTCGGGCCCACGGACGGCAATCAGCCCGAAACCGCGCTTGTCCCGCAGGCCGAGGACGGCGATCTCAAGCTTTACCTGCGCCATGTCGAGGGCGGGGAATCGATCCGTTCGCTGGCCCGCGAGACGGGCTGCCATGCCTCGACCATCCTGCGCCGCATCCGGCGCTTCGAGGCGCGGCGCGACGATCCGCTGGTCGATCGCGCGGTCGAGCGCGTTGCGGGCAAGGGCAGGGGCGCGGGGGCGGGTCCGGCCGATCCGGGGCTGGCGGGCCGCAAGCAGATCACCCGCATCCTGCGACGCCTGGCCGAGCCGGGGGCGCAGATGGTGGTGGCCGGCGGCATGGACAAGGCCATCGTCGTGCGCGACGAGATCCGCACCGCCATCCTCGACCGCGAACTGGCCGAGCATATGGCGATGCGCGGCTGGGTGCAGCTCTTGGGCCAGGGCAGGATCGACCGCTATGCCCTCTCGGCCCAAGGGCGCGAGGCGCTGCGGGCGATCCTGGCCGCCCGGCGCGGCGGCGCCCTGCCGCGGGGCGAGGATTTCGTGCTGGCGGCCCCGGTCGCTTCCCCGGTCCAGGGCTGCGCCGAGGACGCGGCCGGCTTCCGCCATGCCGACCGGCACCGGCAATGGGACGAGCGCGAGATCACCGACCCCGAGGATGGCCGACGCCGCCGTGCCCGCGTCAATATCGCCGAAAGCCCGCTCTTGATGCTGGCGCGGCGGCGCGAGCCGGATGGGCGGCCCTTTCTGGCGCCGGACCTGGTCGCGGCCGGCGAACGGCTGCGCGAGGATTTCGAACTGGCGCAGATGGGGCCGCGCGTCACCCAGAACTGGGATCGCTTCCTGACCGCCGGCGTCGATGTCTCGCGCGTCTCGTCCGGCCATGGCGGCGGTTCGGAAGGGGCGCGCAACCGCGTCGCCGCTGCGCTGCGCGAGTTGGGCCCCGGCATGGGCGACCTGTGCCTGCGGGTCTGCTGCTTTCTGGAGGGCATCGAGATGACCGAGCGGCGGCTGGGCTGGTCGGCGCGCTCGGGCAAGATCGTGCTGCGCCTGGGCCTGATGCGGCTGGAACGCCACTATCGCGAGACCTATGGCTCGGGCGCACCGCTGATCGGCTGACGATCGGGCATGGTCATGGACGGCCATGAAAAAGGGCGCCCGGCGGCGCCCTTTTCGCATCGTCGCCGGCCCCGGATCAGGCCGCGGCCTTGGCGGGATTGGCGCGCAGCCAGTCCAGCACCGCCTCGGGCGCGGTGGCGCCATAGGGATCCTCGGGGCAATCGTCCATCCGGCCGGGCTCCTCGAACCAGGCCTGGATGCGGCCGTCCTCGACGATGGCGGCATAGCGCCAGCTGCGGGCGCCGAAGCCCAGGTTGTCCTTGCGCACCAGCATGCCGACCTTTTTGGTGAACTCGCCCGAGCCGTCCGGGATCACCTTGACGTTTTGCAGATTCTGCGCCTTGGCCCATTGGTTCATCACGAAACTGTCGTTGACCGACATGCAATAGATCGCGTCGATGCCCAGCTCGGCCATCTCGTCGGCCGCCTTCTCGAACCCCGGCAGCTGATAGGTCGAGCAGGTCGGCGTGAAGGCGCCGGGCAGCGAGAACAGCACCACGCGCTTGCCCTTGAAGTAATCCGCGGTGGTCATCGCCTGCCAGCGATAGGGGTTGTCGCCGCCGACGGATTCGTCGCGCACGCGGGTCTGGAAGGTCACTTCGGGAAGCAGATCGCCTTGTTTCATCATTGGTCCTTTCATCATCCGCTCCTCCCTTCGGTCGATGCCGCGGCGCAGCATCGAAGGGGCATAGATGCACCCTGCATGGGCGTTGATCAAGACCCGAAAAACCCGTAAGTTCGGCCGACTCCCAGCAAAGGATGCCGATATGGCGGATATGCCCCCGGTTCTGCGCCACCCCGAGAAAGCCCATCGCCCCGACCAGCCGCAGCCGAAAAAGCCGGACTGGATCCGCGTGAAGGCGCCGACCAGCCAGGGCTACAAGGACACCCGCGACATCCTGCGCAACAACCGCCTGTCCACGGTCTGCGAAGAGGCCGGCTGCCCCAATGTCGGCGAATGCTGGAGCCAGGGCCACGCCACCATGATGATCATGGGCGAGATCTGCACCCGCGGCTGTTCCTTCTGCAACGTGATGACCGGCAAGCCGGACGCGCTCGACGTGTTCGAGCCGGGCCGCGTCGCCCATGCCGTGCAGAAGCTGGGGCTGAAGCATGTGGTCATCACCTCGGTGGACCGCGACGACCTGGACGATGGCGGGGCCGAGCATTTCGCCCAGACCATTCGCGCCATCCGCCACCGCTCGCCCGGCTCGACCATCGAGGTGCTGACACCCGATTTCCTGAAGTCGAAGCCCGGCGCGCTGGAGGCGGTGGTCGAGGCGCGGCCCGACGTGTTCAACCACAACCTTGAAACCGTGCCCGGCCTTTACCCGACCGTCCGGCCCGGCGCGCGCTATTTCCACAGCCTGCGGCTGTTGCAGCGGGTCAAGGAACTCGACCCTGCCATGTTCACCAAATCGGGCATCATGGTCGGCCTGGGCGAGGATCGCCAGGGCGTCCTGCAGGTGATGGACGACATGCGTGCCGCGGACGTGGACTTCATCACCATCGGGCAATATCTGCAGCCGACGCCCAAGCACCACCGGGTGGACCGATTCGTCACCCCCGAGGAGTTCAAGGGCTACGAGAAAGCCGCCTATGGCAAGGGCTTCCTGATGGTCTCGGCCACGCCGCTGACGCGCTCGTCCTACCATGCCGGCGACGACTTCGCCCAGCTGCGCGAGGCGCGGCTGGCAAAGCTGGGCCAGGCCTAAGTCGGGGCTTGCAAAACCCTACGTTGCGCCTTAGGCGGAACGCAGAGATGGCCGAGTGCCGGGCGCAGCGGGTGTTTTGGATTCCAAGCGTCCAGCGGCGGGAAAGCATCGCCTTTGCAGAAGGTCGTGCCGTTCCGCCGCGCCGCGCCGCACCGGCCAGGAAAAGGGCGCCACGGGGGTGTGGCGGAATGGTAGACGCGCCTGACTCAAAATCAGGTTTCGCAAGAAGTGTCGGTTCGAGTCCGACCACCCCTACCAGCGCCCTTTACGGGTTTTCGCTTCCGGTCCTGTTTGCGAATTTGCGGCGATCCCGGATCGCTTCGCCGAGAGGGCGTGGCCTGCGGCTGGCTCGCCCGTCTCCGGTCCTGCAGGTCGGGACTGTCGCGCCTCTTATCCTGCCAGACCAGATGCGTCCCCGGATAAGGCTTGGGCGACAGGGCCCGTGTGGGGCGATCACCGCACATGGCCTTGCCGCCCTTGGGCCAGCGATGATGTCCGGCTGGCCGAAACAGCGTGTTCGCTGCCCCTGATTCAGACGATACCTCCGCCGTCGGATCGTGTCCGGGGCCTCTTTGCGGCAACGCGGTGGCGATAGCGCGAGGCGCGGAAGGTCGCGACCGGATCGATGGCCGCGCCGGCGCGCAGCCGTGCCATCTGCAGGATCGGCTCGACATCGGTGCGGAAGGCCGCGCGCAGCGTCGCCGCCGCCATCAGCGCATCGTTTTCCGCCCGCAAGCCCTCCAGCGCCGCGCGGTCGACCAGCGAAGCCTGCACGAAGGCGCGCTGGATCTCGCCGGCCGAGACGATCAGGCTTTCGATCGGATCGGTGACATTGTGGCTCTGGTCGATCATATGGGCCAGGTCGAGGCCGGGCCGGTCCTCCAGCTCGACCAGTTCGTTGAAGACCAGGAACAGGCGGAAGGGCTCGATGGTGCCGCTGTCCAGGTCGTCGTCGCCATATTTGCTGTCGTTGAAATGGAAGCCGCCCAGCTTGCCGGCCCGCACCAGCCGCGCCACGATCATCTCGATATTGACGTTCGGGGCGTGATGGCCCAGGTCCACCAGGCATTGCGCCTGCGGACCCAGTTCCTGCGCGGTCATCAGGCTGGTGCCCCAGTCCTGCACCACGGTCGAATAAAAGGCCGGTTCATAGATCTTGTGCTCGGAAAAGATCCGCCAGTCCTCGGGCAGCCCGGCATAGATCGCCTTCATCGAGTCGAGATAGCGGTCGAACTGCCGCGACAGCGAGGTCTGGCCGGGAAAGTTCGAGCCGTCGCCGATCCAGACGGTCAGCGCCCTGGATCCGATGGCCCGGCCGATCTCGATGCATTCCAGGTTGTGTTCGACCGCCTGCCGGCGCGTCTCCGGGTCGGTATGCGAGAGCGAGCCGAACTTGTAGCTGCGCGCCTGCCCGGGCTGGTCCTGGAAGGTGTTCGAGTTCATGGCGTCGAAGCCCAGCCCGACCTCCTCGGCCTTTTCGCGCAGCAGCGACGGGTCTTCCCTGTCCCAGGGGATATGCAGGCTGACCCGCGGCGTGGCGGCGGTGAGCTGGTGGATGGTGCCGCAATCGTCCAGCCGGTCCATGATGCCGCGCGGCTCGCCCTCGCCCGGAAACCGGGCGAAGCGGGTGCCGCCGGTGCCGGTCCCCCAGCTGGGGATGGCGACGCCGAAGGACATGGCGCGGGCGGTCAACGCCTCGATATCGACGCTCCGGCGCGCCAGGCGGGCGCCAAGGGCCTGGTAATCGGCCTGCAGATCGGCCTCGCGGGCGGCGTTTTCCGCCTCGATCACGGTTTTCTCGATCATGGTCGTCACCGGGTGAAAGCCTGGACGTTGCCGGCGTCCACGTTCAGGATATTGCCGGTCGATTTCGCGGAAAGGTCGCTGGCAAGGAAATAGGCGGCCTCGGCAATGTCCTCGGGCAGGACCGAGCGTTTCAGCATCGACCGATGGCGACGGCATTATTTTCAGAAAGTCGGACTGAGGCGTGACTTCCCCTTCTCCCTTCATGTTCGGACCCCGCGGACGATCTCGGCGGTGCCGAGTGCATTGAAGCGGTTCATGAGTGCGACGCGGAGCTCACCTCGATTTCGGCGGTTTGGCGGCCTGGGTCTCTTGCGGCGATGCGCTCGCCGAATGCCTTGAGGCAGCGCATCCTTGCCTCGGCTCGGCTGCGGGCATGGTATCTTGTCCATCGTTTCCAGAACGCGCGGCCGGAGTGGTGCGTGGCGCGCAGGGTTTTGTTCCGGGGCCGGGCGGCTGGGCTGTCCTCCTTCCACGCTCGACCAGTCTTGCGGATCGGGATGATTGCCGTGCCACCGCACGCGATGATGGCGCTGTGGCAGCGGCGGCTGTCGTAGGCGCCGTCTGCGGTCACGGTGCCGATCTCCGCATCTTCGGGGATCTGGCCCAGAAGGTCCGGCAGGACGGGGCTGTCGCCTTCCCGGCTGGGGGGTGAACTTCACCGCGCGGATGTCGGATGTGGCGGTGTCCATGGCCAGATGGACCTTGCACCATTGGCGACGGCTCTGAACACCATGCTTGCGCGCCCGCTATTCCCCGTCGCCGAGGAACTTGATCCCTGTGCTGTTCACCAGCAGGTTCAGCGGCCCGGCAGCGCGGCGATGGGATATGCCCCTCCACGGTCTTCTGCCTGCGGCGCAGGGTCGAATCGTCCGGAACGGGCCGGTCCAGCCCGGCCAGCCGCAACAGCCTGGAGACCATTCCGGCGGCCTGTCTGAGCGGCAGCGTGAACAGCACCTTGATCGACAGGCAGAACAGGATCGCCGCATTCAAGAAGACCGGCGGGCGCCCGGGGCGACCCTCATGCGGCGCGTGCCAGGCCATCTCCTTGTCCAGCCAGATCAGCAGCGACCCGCGCTGCCTGAGCGCATCATTGTAGGCGGGCCAGCTCGTTGTGCGGTAGCGGGCGGGCTCGGGCTTGCTCATGCAGCCCGTCTAACCGCATGGATTCACGAGGTGAATCCTTCACGGTCAGTGTGCTGCAACAATGCCACCCGGAATACCAGCTCAATTCCTCGCGCCATTTCATGCGCGAGTTGAACGGGCTGGGCGTCACCGCGGTCATCGATGCCGGCGGCGGCTTCCAGAACTATCCCGACGATGACGCGATCATCGAAAGGCTGCATGCCGAGGACCAGCTGACGGTGCGCATCAGCTACAACCTGTTCACGCAAAAGCCCAAGGAGGAGCTGGCCGATTTCTCGGGCTGGGTAAAGCAGGTCGGCCCCGGACAGGGCGACGACACCTATCGCCACAACGGCGCCGGCGAGATGCTGGTCTATTCCGCCGCCGATTTCGAGGGTTTCCGGGTGGAGCGGCCCGAGAGGCCGCCGAACATGGAGGCCGACCTTGAACCCGTCATCCGCCTGCTGGCCGAGAACCGCTGGCCCTGGCGGCTGCACGCGGCCTATGACGAGACCCTCCGTCGCGCGCTGGCCGTGTTCGAGAAGGTGAACCGCGACGTGCCGCTGCAAGGCGTCAACTGGTTTCTGGACCACGCCGAGACGATCAGCGAGCGCAGCACCGACCGGATCGCGGCGCTGGGGGGCGGCATCGCGGTGCAGCACCGCATGATGTATCAGGGCGAATATTTCACCGAACGCTACGGCGGGAAGGCGGCCGAGACCACGCCGCTGATCCGGCGGATGCTGGAGGCGGGCCTGCCCGTCGGCGCCGGCACCGATGCGACGCGGGTGGCAAGCGACAACCCCTGGGTCTCGCTGTCCTGGGGTGACCTCGCGGATCCTGGGCGGCGCCCGGCTTTATCCGGCCGAGAACCGGCTGGACCGCGAGACGGCGCTGCGGTTCTGGACCGAGGCGAACACCTGGTTCTCGAACGAACAGGGCAAGAAGGGCCAGATCAAGGCGGGACAGCTTGCCGACCTGGCGCTGCTGTCGGCGGATTACTTCGCGGTTCCGGAAAGCGGGATTGTGCATCTCCGCTCGGTCCTGACCGTGCTGGGCGGCAAGGTCGTGCATGGCGGCGACGAATTCGGCCCGCTGGCGCCGGCGCTGCCCGCGCCGATGCCCGACTGGTCGCCGGTGGTGCGGTTTGGCGGCTATTATCGCAGGGCGGAATTGCAGCAGGACCGGACCCGCTTCGCCGCCGCCTGCGGATGCGGGCCGGGCTGCGCGGCCCGTGGCCATGACCACGCCGCGGCGCTTGGCGCCGATGTGCCGGCCTCGGACGCCCGGAGCTTCTGGGGCAGCTTCGGCAGTTGCTGCTGCTGCTGGGCGGTCTGCGCCGGACGGGATTGCAGCGGCGGGATGCACGATCCTGCCGGCCACGGATGCCGGTGCCTGGTGTCCATTTCCCTTTCGAGAGGCGTCGAGATGGCCGAACCGAGCCCCGGGACATCCGGTCTCCTGACTTTCCCGGTCTTTCGGGCGCTGTGGATCGCGACGATCATATCCAAGATCGGCACCTGGATGCACGATGTCGGCGCCGCCTGGATGATGACCTCGCTGTCGCCCAGCCCGCTTCTGGTCGCCCTGGTGCAGGCGGCGACGACCCTGCCGATGTTCTTGCTGGCGCGGCCCGCCGGGGCGATGGCCGATATCGTCGGCAGGCGCAGGCTGCTGCTGGCGGTGCAGCTGCTTGGCCTTGCCGCCGCGGCTGCGCTTTCGGTCCTGACCCTGCTGGACCTGACCGGCCCTGGGTTCTGCTGGCGGCGGTCAGCGCGCCGGTGTTCCAGGCCACCGTCCCGGAACTGGTGGACAAGCAGGCCCTCCCCGACGCCATGGCGCTGAACAGCTTGGGCGTGAACATCGTGCGCGCCATCGGCGCGGCGCTTGGCGGGGTGATTGTCGCGCTGGCCGGCACCCCGGCGGTCTTTGCGCTGAATGCGGTTTCGGTGTTCGCCGTCCTGGGCGTGCTGTTCTTTTGGGAATGCGCCGAGACGGCGCAGAGCCTGCCGCCCGGTCATTTCTTCGGTGCCCTGATGGCCGGATACCGCCATGCGCGGCATTCGCCCGCCATGCGGCTGGTGCTGATCCGGGCGGCGGGGTTCCTTCTGTTCGGCAGCGCGCTCTGGGCCATGCTGCCGCTGGTCGGCGACAGGATGCTGGGGCTCGACGCCGCGGGCTATGGCGCGCTTCCGGGCTGCATGGGCGCGCTGCTGCTGAAGCGGCTGCGCCGGACGGTTCCCGCCAACCGCATCTCGGTCTGGGCGACGCTGCTATTCGCGCGGGCGACATTGACCCTGAGCCTGGTGCGCAATGCCTGGATCGGGGGCGTGGTGATGTTCCTGGCGGGACTGGCCCGGATCGGGATGCTGGCCTCGCTGAACGTGGCGGCGCAGACGGCCTCTCCGGGCTGGGTGAAGGCGCGGGCGCTCGCGGTCTATCTGCTGGTCTTCCAGGGCGCGGTGACCGGCGGCAGCGTGTTTTGGGGCACCATCGCCTGGGCGCCGGCGTGCCGGCGGCGCTGGTGGTCGCGGGGCTGGCCGCCTTGGTGCTCTTGGCACGGATCTGGTGGCTGCCGAAGGATGCGACGACCGACCTTGCGCCCTCGAACCATTGGGCGGAATCCGTCGTCGCCATCCCGCCGGGGGATGATCGCGGCCCGGTGCTGATCGAGATCGAATATCGCGTCGATCCGGCCCGGCTGCTCGCGTTCACCGCAGCCTTGCGCAGGTTCACCGCCACCCGTCAGCGCGACGGCGCGATCCGCCGGAACCTGTGGGAGGACGTTGCCGAGTCGGGGCGGCTGGTCGAGGCCTTCGTGGTGGAAAGCTGGGCCGAGCATCAGCGCCAGCACGCCCGCGTCACCCATGCCGACCAGCTGGACCAGCAGATGCTCAACGCCTTCCATATCGGCGAAGGACCGCCGCCGGTCCGGCACCTGCTGCGGCGGCTGTGACCGCGTCCGGTCGCCCTGCAAGACGATCAGACATGACACCAGCCAAGGACAGACATGATGAAACACGCCCTGAAACCCCATGAACCGCTTTTGCTCAGCATCCTCAGGATCGTGGCTGCGCTGGTGATCTTCCGCTACGGCACGCAGAAGATCCTGGGCTTTCCGGCCAGCGAGGCCGCGCCGCCGAAGGGCTCGCTGTCCTGGATCGCGCGCATTTTCGAGCTGGTCGCGGGTTTTCTGGTCCCTGTCGGCTTCCAGACCCGCATCGCGGCCTTCGTCCTGTCCGGAGTCATGGCCTTTGCCTATTTCCTGGTCCATGCGCCGCAGGGATTCTATCCGGCGCAGAACGGCGGCGTTGCCGCGATCCTGTTCTGCTTGGTCTTTCTCCATCTTGCGGCGGCGGGCGCCGGCCCGATCAGTGTCGATGCGGCGCGGCGCAAGACCTGATACCGTAACCTTTGCATCCCCGGAGCCATGACAGGAGCCCGACATGAGCTGGAACCCCACGCAGAACCCGGATTGCCCCGACCGCGAGGGCCTGGAATCCATCGAGACGCTGATCATTCCGCGCGCCCGCGACCTGGGCGGCTTCGAGGTGCGCCGCGCGCTTCCCGCGCCGCGCCGGCAAATGGTCGGCCCCTTCATCTTCTTCGACCAGATGGGCCCGGCCGAGTTCCTGACCGGCGGCGGCATCGACGTGCGCCCGCACCCGCATATCGGGCTGGCCACCGTGACCTATCTTTACCAGGGCGCGTTCCATCATCGCGACAGCACCGGCGCCGACCAGATGGTCTATCCCGGCGAGGTCAACTGGATGATCGCCGGTAGCGGCGTCACCCATTCCGAGCGCACCAGCGAGGAAATGCGCCAGCGGCCCGGCTCGCTCTTCGGCATCCAGACCTGGGTCGCGCTGCCGGAAGCCGAGGAGGATCGCGCCGCGGCCTTCGAGCACCACGGCCAGGAGGCGCTGCCCTTCCTCGATGAAGGCGGCAAGCAGGTGCGGCTGATCCTGGGTTCGGCCTGGGGCGAGCGCGCGCCGGTCAAGACCTTCACCGAGACCTTCTATGCCGATGCCGTCCTTGCCGCCGGGGCCAGCCTGCCGCTGCCCGACGATCACGAGGACCGCGGCGTCTATGTGGTCGAGGGCAGCATCCTTGTCGCCGGCGAAAGCTTCGAGGCCGGCCGGATGATGGTGTTCCGCCCAGGCGATCGCATCAGCCTGAAGGCCGGCGAGGCCGGTGCCCGGCTGATGGTGCTGGGCGGCGAGACCATGAACGGGCCGCGCTACATTTCCTGGAACTTCGTCGCCTCGTCGCAGGAACGCATCGACGCCGCCAAGGAGGCATGGGCGCAGGGCGACTGGGAACATGGCCGCTTCCAACTGCCGCCGGGCGACCAGGACGAGTTCATTCCCTTGCCCGATCAGTTGAGGTGAGGGGCTTCTGCGTGGTGCGGCCGATGGCGTGGTGATTGCCTGTTCCCCGCCGAACGCGCATCCGGCGATGATGGTCGGAGCCGGCTGTCGGGCGCCGACCGCATCTTCCGCGTTGGCGGCGCGCAGGCTATCGCGGCCATGGCCTGCGATACCCAAACGGTGCCCGGCGTGGATGGGATCGTCGGCCCCGGCAATGCCTTCGTGAACGAAGCCAGGCGCCAGGTCTTCGGCCCCATCGGTATCGGCCAGCTTGCCGGCCACCGCCGAGATCTTCATCCTGTCGGATGCCGGCGGTGACGCAAAGATGATCGCCGCCGAGGCCGGGTGCCGGCTGGTCCGCGGCTGGACCGGCTGCAAAGGGCCTGACCGGGGAAAGGCCGCGCCATCCCCGCGGCTCCGTCCGGTTCAGGCGCTGTCGCGTTCGATCAGCCGCACCGGCAGGACGCGGATCGTGCCCTCGCTGCCCTGGCCCGAGCGGACCTGTGCGATCAGCTCCAGCGCCTCGGCCACCATCTGCCGCACCGGCTGGCGGATCGTGGTCAGCCGGTAGGCCCCCCATTCCGCCAGCGGGATGTCGTCGAAGCCGATCACCGCCAGATCCTGAGGGATGCGCAAGCCCAGCGAACGGGCCACGTCCAGGGCCGCCAGCGCCATGATGTCGTTTTCGCAGAACAGCGCCTCGGGGCGGTCGGGTGCCTGCAACAGCGACAGCGCCGCCTGCCGGGCGCTGTCATAGGAGAACTCGCCCCGCGCCGAGCAGGCGGGCGCAAGCCCGCGCTGGCCGAGCGCGTCCAGAAAGCCGCGCGCCCGCTCCAGATGGGTCGAGGTCTCGCGCAGGCCGGTGACATGGCCGATGCGCCGGCAGCCGCGGGCCAGCAGGCGCTCGGCCGCCATCCGGCCGCCGCCGTAATTGTCGCAGGTCACCGCCAGCATCCGCGCATCCAGCTGCACGCGGTTGAACAGCACCACCGGCAGGTTCTGCTTGCGGCATTCCCGCACCAGCCGCGACGGCATGGTCGCCGAGGTGACGATGGCCGCGTCCGAGCGATAGTCCAGCACCTGCTGCATCACCAGATCGACCGAGCCGCCGGGCGGCACCGCATGCAGGACCAGCCGGCGGCCCTGCTGGTGCAGGCGCCGTGACAGCTCTTCCAGCACCACCGGATAGAAGGGATTGGTCAGGTCGCCCGCCACCAGGCTGACCGTGCCGGTGGCGATGCGGCTGAGCGTCCGGCCCGAGGGGGTCAGGTAGCCCAGTTCCCCGGCCACGCGCAGGATGCGGGCGCGCTTGTCCTCGGCCAGCGCGCTGTCGCTGCGGAATGCCCGCGACACCGCCGCCAGCGACACGCCCGCGGCATCGGCGACCATCTTGGCGGTGACTTTCGGCATGGCCCTACCTTGCAAAAAATTTCACGGCATTTCTAGCGCGATCGTGCCGAAACCGCGATATGCTTGGCGGTCGTGGATGAAAAATTTTCAGTCATGCGGGTCTTTCTTGTTCCGAATCCGGCCTTCCGGGAACAGTCGGCGCAGGATTTTGGAGGATCACCCGATGGCAATCACCCATCTCAAGCGCGGCAAGCCCGAGGCCGAGAAAAGCCAGGACGACGCCCGCACCCGCGCCGTGGTCGAGGCCACGCTGAAGGATATCGAGACGCGCGGCGACGCCGCCGTCCGCGAGCTGAGCGAGAAATTCGACGGCTATGCGCCCGCCAGCTTCCGCCTGTCGCAGGCCGAGATCGAGGCGCTGATCGCCCAGCTCAGCCCGCGCGAGCTGGAGGATATCCGCTTCGCGCAAGAGCAGGTGCGGAAATTCGCCCAGGCGCAGCGCGACTCGATGCTGGATATCGAGGTCGAGACGCTGCCGGGCGTGATCCTGGGCCACAAGAATATCCCCGTGCAATCCGTGGGCTGCTATGTGCCGGGGGGCAAGTTCCCCATGGTGGCCTCGGCGCATATGTCGGTCGCCACGGCCAGCGTCGCCGGGGTGCCGCGCATCGTCGCCTGCACGCCGCCCTTCAAGGGCAAGCCGAACCCGGCGGTGATCGCGGCCATGCATCTGGGCGGCGCGCATGAAATCCATGTGCTGGGCGGCATCCAGGCCATCGGCGCCATGGCGCTGGGGACCGAGAGCATGGCGCCGGTGCATATGCTGGTCGGGCCCGGCAATGCCTTCGTGGCCGAGGCCAAGCGGCAGCTTTACGGCCGGGTCGGCATCGATCTGTTCGCCGGGCCGACCGAGACCATGGTGATCGCCGACGAGACCGTCGATGCCGAGCTTTGCGCCACCGATCTCTTGGGCCAGGCCGAGCATGGCTATAACAGCCCGGCGGTGCTGGTGACGAATTCGCGCCGCCTGGCCGAGGACACGCTGGCCGAGATCGAGCGCCTGCTGAAGATCCTGCCCACCGCCGAGACCGCCGCCGCCAGCTGGCGCGACTATGGCGAGGTGATCCTGTGCGACAGCCATGACGAGATGCTGGCGGTGGCGAATGATATCGCCTCGGAGCATGTGCAGGTGATGACGGATCGCGACGACTGGTATCTTGAGAAGATGACCTGCTATGGCGCGCTGTTCCTGGGGCCGCGCACCAATGTCGCCAATGGCGACAAGGTCATCGGCACCAACCACACCCTGCCGACCAGGAAGGCGGGACGCTATACCGGCGGGTTGTGGGTCGGCAAGTTCCTCAAGACCCATAGCTACCAGCGCATCACCACCGATGCGGCGGCGGCCGGGATCGGCGCCTATTGCTCGCGGCTATGCATGCTCGAGGGCTTTGTCGGCCATGCCGAGCAGGCCAATATCCGCGTCCGGCGCTATGGCGGCACGGATGTCGCCTATGGGACGGCGGTGGAATGATCGCGGCAAGCTTCGAGCCGGCCGGCAAGCGCTGGCCTCGGCCGGGGCGGCGGTGACGCTTTGCGCCCGCTCGGCCGAGGATCTCGACGCGGTGATCGGGCTGGACCCGCGCTGCGGTCTTTGCCGTGCAGGCGGTGGTGCGCGGCGTGAAATAGCGCGATGCCGGCCGGCCTGCCGCGCCAGGCCAGCCCCGCCGGCTTGCCCCGTGTCCCGGCTGATGCGCGAAAGCCGGTCGCGGTTCTTGCGCATGAGGAGGGCGACAAGGGTTTCCGACAGGAAGCCGACCGTGGCAACGGCGAGGATGGCGGCGGCGAAGCCGAACCGGTCGGCGATCCGCCCGGCGAACAAGGCGCCGATGGCATGGCCGAGGTCGCGCCAGAACCGATAGACGCTGAGCGGTCGCGCCCGCCCTGTCGGATGCGAGGCGTCGGAAACGGTGGCGCTGTCCCGGAGAGAGTGGAAACGACTGAGAGCCGGGCGGACGGGGGCGTTGCCTAACCGCCAGCCCCAGAGGACATGTTGCGACCATCTTCGGCGATGGCTGCTTCGTCAACGGGGGCTGGGCCGTATCAGCGATGCCTGAAACGGCGGCAGGAGCCGTAGGCAGGTTATTCAGTATTGATTTGATTTTAAATGGGAAATCCAAACTTGGATTTCCCGGGAGTCATTTTGTGCTTGCAGGAAGGGTCAAGAATACCTGGCAAGGGGTATTTTATGCATGGCCGCACAGTGTGCCGCACCGGTCAGCCGCATTTCGAATGGCCGCAGGAGGGGCAGGTCATGCAGCCCTCGATCATGCGCATGCCGTATTGGCCGCAGGCCGGGCAGGCCGGGCCGCGCGGGCGTTCGCCCACCGCCATGACCTCGGCCTGGGGGTCGGATTTCAGCGCCATGCCCTCACCGGCCAGGAAGCCGGTGGCGATCATGTGCCGCTCGATCACCCCGCCGATGGCGGCGAGGATCGAGGGCACGTAGCGCCCCTCGATCCAGGCGCCGCCGCGCGGGTCGAAGACCGCCTTCAACTCCTCGACCACGAAACTCACGTCGCCGCCGCGCCGGAACACGGCCGAGATCATCCGCGTCAGCGCCACCGTCCAGGCGAAATGCTCCATGTTCTTCGAGTTGATGAACACCTCGAACGGCCGGCGATGCCCGCCCTGCACGATGTCGTTGATGGTGATGTAGATTGCGTGCTCGCTGCCGGGGAATTTCAGCTTGTAGGTCGCGCCCTCCAGCGCCGCCGGCCGGTCCAAGGGCTCGGTCAGATAGACCACGTCGGCGCCCTTGTCGGCCTGCGGCGCCTCCTCGGCCTTTTCGCTGACCGACAGGACCGAGCCGGTGACGTCGTTCGGGCGATAGGTGGTGCAGCCCTTGCAACCCTTGTCCCAGGCGGCCAGGTAGACGTCCTTGAAATCCTCGAAGGAAATGTCCTCGGGGCAGTTGATGGTCTTGGAGATCGAACTATCCACCCATTCCTGCGCCGCCGCCTGCATGGCGACATGGTCCAGCGGCGCCAGGGTCTGGGCATTGACGAAATAGTCGGGCAGGGGCGCGTCGCCATGAAGGTCGCGCCACATCTGCACGGCATAGTCCACGACCTCTTCCTCGGTGCGCGAGCCGTCCTTTTGCAGCACCTTGCGGCTATAGGCATAGGCGAAGACCGGCTCGATCCCCGAGCTGACATTGCCGGCGTAAAGGCTGATCGTCCCGGTCGGCGCGATGGAGGTCAGCAGCGCGTTGCGGATGCCGTGCTGCTTGACCGCCTCGCGCAGATCCGCATCCATCCGGCGCATGAAGCCCGAGGCCAGGTATTTCTTGGCGTCGAACAGCGGGAAGGCGCCCTTTTCGCGGGCCAGATCCACCGAGGCCAGATAGGCCGAGCGCGCGATGGCCTTCATCCAAGCCCGCGTCTGCTCGACCGCATCCGCCGCGCCATAGCGCAGGCCCAGCATCAGCAGCGCATCGGCAAGCCCGGTGACGCCCAGCCCGATGCGGCGCTTGGCCTGCGCCTCGGCCGCCTGCTGCGGCAGCGGGAATTTCGAGGCATCGACCACGTTGTCCATCATCCGCACCGCGGTGCGGACCAGCTCGTCCAGCGCCTCGGGGTTCAGGCGCGCATCGGCGGTAAAGGGCGCCTCGACCAGCCGGGCCAGGTTGACCGAGCCCAGGAGGCAGGCGCCATAGGGCGGCAGGGGCTGTTCGCCGCAGGGGTTCGTCGCCGCGATGGTCTCGGCATAGTTCAGATTGTTCTGCTGGTTGATGCGGTCGATGAAGATCACGCCCGGCTCGGCATAGTCATAGGTCGCGCGCATGATGCGGTTCCACAGGTCGCGCGCCCGCACGGTGTGATAGATCTTGCCGTCGAATTGCAGATCCCATGGGCCGTCGGCCTTGACCGCCTGCATGAAGGCATCGGTGACCAGCACCGACAGGTTGAACATGCGCAGCCGGGCGCTGTCCTGCTTGGCCTCGATGAAGGCTTCGATGTCGGGATGGTCGCAGCGCATCGTCGCCATCATCGCGCCGCGGCGACTGCCCGCCGACATGATGGTGCGGCACATGGCGTCCCAGACATCCATGAAGCTGAGCGGCCCCGAGGCATCGGCGGCCACGCCCTTCACCTCGGCGCCGCGCGGGCGGATGGTGCTGAAGTCATAGCCGATGCCGCCGCCCTGCTGCATGGTCAGCGCGGCTTCCTTGAGCATGTCGAAGATGCCGCCCATGCTGTCGGGAATGGTGCCCATGACGAAGCAGTTGAACAGCGTCACCTCGCGCCCGGTGCCGGCGCCGGCCAGGATGCGGCCGGCGGGCAGGAATTTGAAATCCTCGAGCGCGGCATAGAAGCGGTCCTCCCACAGCGCCGGCTCCTTCTCGACGCGGGCAAGGTCGCGGGCGACGCGGCGCCAGCTATCCTCGACCGACAGGTCGATCGGCTGGCCGGCGCCATCCTTGAGCCGATATTTCATGTCCCAGATCTGTTCGGCGATAGGGGCAGAGAATCGGCTCATGGCGGGTGTCCTTGGTTCGTGGTCGGAAATTGGCGAGCGGGTCTTATACAGCCGCGCGCGCCCGGTTCCAGTCGGAAAGGGTGAGAGAATGAAATATAGACGAAACCGGCGCCGATTTCCAGATATTGCGGCGGCTGTGCGTATCTGCGCAACCTATTGGTGCTGCGTGCCCGCCAACTCGTCGATCACCCGCAGCCACAGATCGGCGGGCTGGGCGCCTGTCACCACATGGGCATCGGCGACGATGAAGGTCGGGACCGAGTTCACGCCGCGCTGCCTTGCATGGAACTCGCGCGTCTGCACCGTATCGGCATCGGCATCCGACGCGAGCAGCCGGTGGATCATCGCCCCCTCCATCCCCGCGCCTTCGCCGATCGCCGCCAGCACGTCCGGGTTCGAGATGTTCCTGCCCTCGCGCCAATGCGCCCGCATCAGTGCCGCCATGACCGGGGTCTGCACCCCTTCCAGCGCGGCCCAATGCAGCAGGCGGTGGGCGTCGAGCGTGTTCGGCACCCGCTCGATCAGCGAGGGATTGATCCACAGGCCCAGCCGCTCGCTGGCCTCCATCACCGGCTTCATGGCGGCGATGATGCCCTTCTCGTCGGTAAATTTCATCTTCATGTAGGCGACGTAATCCATTCCCGCCCGCGGCATCTGCGGGTCGAGGCGAAAGGGCTGCCAGGTGATCGCAAAGGGATGGTCGGGGCGGCTTTCCAGCGCCCGGTCCAGTTCGGCCTTGCCGATCAGGCACCAGGGGCAGACGGGGTCGGCGAAGATGTCGAGGCGGACTTGGCCGGGAAGGGGTTCGGTCATGGCTGGTCCTTGCTATGGGTGTCGTGCCGTGTGCGCGAATGGAGGTCGCGCAGGGCGCGGCGGTTGATCTTGCCCGTCGGCGTGCGGGGCAGGGCGGGCAGGTGGATGTATTCGCGCGGCTGCTTGTAGCGCGCAAGGCCGCTGCTGGCGGCTTCGCGCAGACGCGCCTCGTCGGCGGGACCGGTCCAGAAGGCGGCGATGATGCTGGAGCCGGGGCCGACCGGCAATTCCGCCGCGGCAACCTCGCCGATGCCGGAGACCTGGGCCAGCGCGTCCTCGACCTCGCCCGGCGCGACGCGAAAGCCGCCGGCATTCATCATGTCGTCGTCCCGGCCCAGGATGCGGATCGCGCCATCGGGCGCGACTTCGGCCAGGTCGCCGGTCAGGAACCAGTCGCCGCGGAAACGGACGGCGGTCTCCTCGGGCTGGTCGAGATAGCCCAGAAACAGGCCGGGATCCGAGCGGTGGACGGCCAGGATGCCGGTGGCGCCGGGCGGGGCTTCGGCGCCGCTGTCGTCCAGGATGGCGATGCGGCGGCCGGGCTGGGGAAAACCGGCCGTGCCCTCTGGCGCGGGGCGCGTGGGGCTGCCGGACAGGAAGGTCGAGCATTCCGACATGCCCATGGCCTCGTGCAGGTCGGTGCCGGTGCGCGCCTGCCAGGCGCGGCGCAGGCCGGGATCGAGCCTTTCGCCGGCGGTCAGCCCGTGGCGCAGCCCGGCCCAGGGCTTCCAGTCGGCGCGCAGCATGCGGCGAAAGACGCCGGGCGCCGCGGCAAGGATGGTGGCGCCGTGGCGGCTGGCGATCAGCGGGATCTGTTCGGGTGCGACGCCCTGGGCCGGGATCAGCGCCGTGGCGCCGAGGGTCCAGGGATCCATGAGCCCGGTGCCGAGGGTGAAGGTCCAGTTGAAGGCGCCGGCATGCAGCAGCCGGTCCTGCGCGGTCAGCCCGTACCAGCCCTGGAACATCATCCGGCGGGCGAGGATGGCGCGATGCGCGTGGCAGACGGCGCGCGGCTGGCCGGAGGTGCCCGAGGTGAAGACGATATAGGCCAGGTCGCCGGGATCGCGTTGCGCGAAGCCGGCCGGCGGCAGGGCGGCGAAATCGGCAAGCCTCGCCGCGGGCAGCACCGGCGCCGGGTGGTCGGGCAGGGTGAGGTCCGGGGCGGCGATCACCATGGCCGGCCGGATCGCGGCGGCGATGCGGGTGATCTCGGGCGCGGTCAGCATGGGCGAGGTCGGGACCGGGACGATGCCGGCGGCGATGGCGCCGAGATAGGTCACGGGAAAGCCAGGATCGTTGCCCAGCCGCATCAGCAGCCGGTCGCCGGGGACGAGGCCGGATTGCAGCAGGCCGGTGGCGGTGCCCAGCACCGCCTGGCGCAGCCGGGCATGCGACCAGCGGTCGGCGCGGCTGAGGCCCAGCACCGACATGGCCAGCCTGTCCGGCGTAGCCAGCCCCGCGCTGAGCACATGTTCGGCCAGGTTCATCCCGTCGCCCCTTCTTTCCGTCCCGGGCCTGGGGATAGAGGCTGGCGGCGCGCATGGGAAGGGGGCTTTGCCCCCGCGCCTCGCCTGCCCCCGCTGGGCCAGGCAAGGCGCTCCCCCAGGATATTTGGACAAGAAAGAAGCCGGGAGAGGCAAATGAAAACGGCCGGCGCCATGCGGGCCGGCCGTTTCCGAAATTCCGGGTGTCGCCGAATCAGAGCAGCTTCAGATCCGAGGCCGAGCTGCGGCCGTCGCGGCCCGATTGCAGTTCGTAGGCGATCTTCTGGTTGTCGTTCAGGCCGGTCAGGCCGGCGCGTTCGACCGCCGAGATATGGACGAACACGTCCTTGCCGCCGTCATCGGGCGCGATGAAGCCATAGCCTTTGGTGGCGTTGAACCATTTTACGGTGCCGGTAGCCATTATACCGTCTCTCCTTCAAGTCATCCTGGGGCGAGATTGCGCCCAGGCCGTGCAGCCCTTTCCCGTCAAGTCCGGCTGCCCCGTGAAGGGAGGCGGTAGAAAGTCGTGCTCACGCGGACGAGAGGATGAACGATTCGCCAAAAAACGCAAGCACGAATGCGCCGCGCAAGGTGACGTAGGGTCATCTTGCGCGTTCGCATCGGCAAATTGTCGCCAAGCCGGGTGTTCAGCGCAGATCCGGCGGGGTGGCCTCGGCCCGCAGCGCGGCGATGGCCGCTTCGAGCCCCTGGCTTTCGCTGCCCTGGCGGTCGAGGCGGCGGATCGAGACGCTGCGCTCCTCGACCTCCTTCAGGCCCACGGCCATGATGACCGGCACCTTGCCGACTGAATGCTCGCGCACCTTGTAGTTGATCTTTTCGTTGCGGGTGTCGGCCTCGGCCCGCAGCCCGGCATCGCGTAGCGCGGCCACCACCTGATGCACGTAATCGTCGGCGCCCGAGACGATCGAGGCGACCACCACCTGGCGCGGCGCGAGCCAGAGCGGCAGCTTGCCCGAATAGTTCTCGATCAGGATGCCGATGAAGCGTTCGAAGCTGCCCAGCACGGCGCGGTGCAGCATGACCGGCATGTGCTTCATGCCGTCCTCGCCGACATATTCCGCCTCGAGCCGCTGCGGCAGGTTGAAGTCGCATTGGAAGGTGCCGCATTGCCATTCGCGGCCGATGGCGTCGGTCAGCTTGAAGTCGAGCTTCGGCCCGTAGAAGGCGCCGTCGCCGGGATTGACCTCATAGGGCAGGCCGAGATGCTCGATGGCGCCTTTCAGCGCCGCCTCGGCCTTGTCCCAGATCTCGTCGGAACCGACGCGGACCTCGGGGCGGGTCGAGAGCTTGATGTCGAATTTCCCGAAGCCGAGATCCTGGTAGACCGAGGACAGCAGTTCGATGAAGCCGGCGCATTCCGCCTCGATCTGGTCCTCGGTGCAGAAGATATGCGCATCGTCCTGGACGAAGCCGCGCACCCGCATCAGCCCGTGCATCGCGCCCGAGGGCTCGTAGCGGTGGCAGGAGCCGAATTCGGCCAGCCGCAGCGGCAGGTCGCGATAGCTCTTCAGGCCCTGGTTGTAGACCTGGACATGGCAGGGGCAGTTCATCGGCTTGAGCGCGTTGATGCGCTTTTCGCGAGCCCCCTCCTCGTCCACCTCGACGATGAACATGTTCTCGCGATAGGCTTCCCAATGGCCGGATTTCTCCCACAGGATGCGGTCCACGACCTGGGGCGTCTTGATTTCCTTGTAATCGGCGCGGATCAGCCGGCGGCGCATATAGGCCTCCAGCTCGCGATAGATCGACCAGCCGTTCGGGTGCCAGAACACCATGCCCGGCGCTTCCTCCTGGAAATGGAAGAGTTCCATTTCCTTGCCCAGCTTGCGGTGGTCGCGCTTGGCGGCCTCCTCCAGCATGGTCAGATGCGCCTTGAGGTCGTCGCGGTTCTTGAAGGCCACGCCGTAGATGCGCTGCAGCATCGGCCGCGAGGCGTCGCCCAGCCAATAGGCGCCGGCGACATGCGTCAGCTTGAAGGCGTCGGCCGGCACCTGGCCGGTATGCTGCAGATGCGGGCCGCGGCACAGATCCTGCCAGTCGCCGTGCCAGTACATGCGGATCGGCTCGCCCTCGGGGATGCGGTCGAGGAGTTCGATCTTGAAGGGCTCGCCCTGCGCCTCGTAATGGGCGCGCGCCCGGGCGCGGTCCCAGACCTCGGTGCGCACCGGATCGCGGGCGGCGATGATCTGCTTCATGCGCGCCTCGATGGCGCCCAGGTCTTCGGGGGTGAAGGGCTCGGCGCGGTCGAAATCGTAAAACCAGCCTTGGTCGCGCACCGGGCCGATGGTGACCTTCACGTCCGGCCACAGCTCCTGCACGGCGCGGGCCATGATATGGGCGAGGTCGTGGCGGATCAGCTCCAGCGCCGGCTCGCTGTCCTTCATGGTGTTGATGGCGATCTTGCCGCTGGCCGTGATCGGCCATTGCAGGTCGATATGGCGGCCGTCGAGACTGGCCGAGATGGCGTTCTTGGCCAGGCTGGGGGCGATGGAGGCCGCGACCTCGGCCGCAGTGATGCCGGCGGGATAGTCGCGCGCATTGCCATCGGGAAAGGTCAGGGAGATCTGGGACATGGAGTCCTCCTCGTCGGTTTGGCGCCCACGGAACGCCCGGCTGCGGGTATGTGGCGCGGGTGTGGCGCGATTGCCGGGCGTTGTCAATGCGGCTAGGTGTGCAAGGGGGCTTTGCGCCCCCGTCGCGTTCCGCGACTCCCCCGCAGGGTATTTGGGAAACGGAGAAATGACGCAATTCATGGAAGGGCCGCAGGGGCGACGCATCGCCTATGAGCGGATCGAGGGGCAGGGGCCCGGCATAGTGTTCCTGGGCGGGTTCCGCTCGGACATGCAGGGCACCAAGGCGCTGTGGCTGGAGGATTGGGCGCGCGCGCAGGGGCGGGCCTTCCTGCGCTTCGACTATTCGGGCCATGGCGAATCCTCGGGCGCTTTCGAGGAGGGCTGCATCGGCGACTGGTTTTCCGATGCCATGGCAGCGATCCGCGGGCTGACCGAGGGGCGGCAGGTGCTGGTCGGCTCGTCCATGGGCGGCTGGATCAGCCTCTTGCTGGCACGCACCATGCCCGAGCGGCTGGCCGGGCTGGTCACGGTGGCGGCGGCGCCGGATTTCACCGAGCGCGGCTATTGGGCCGGGTTTTCACCGGCCGAGCGCGCGGCGCTGCAGGAGCGGGGCCGGGTCGAGCAGCCCAGCGACTATGGCGAGCCCTATGTCATCACCCGCCGGCTGATCGAGGACGGGCGCGACCATCTGGTGCTGGACCAGCCCCTGCCGCTGCCCTTTCCGGCGCGCTTCCTGCAGGGCACCGCGGATGCCGATGTGCCGATGGCCTGGGCGCTGGACCTGCTGGACCATGCCCGCGGCGAGGACATGCGGCTGACGCTGGTGAAGGGGGCGGATCACCGCTTTTCGACGCCCGATTGCCTGGCGCTGATCGGCGCGGCAGTCGAGGAGGTGCTGGCGCGGGGGTGAGAGGGGCGCGGCCGGTTGGCCGCGCCGGGTTTCCTAGACCGCGATCTTGGAGTCGTGTTCGGACAGGTTGGCGAGGCCGCAATCGACCGGGACCGGGCCGCCGCGGCGGCGCTTGCGCTGGCCGGCGGGCTGCACCTGCTCGTCGATGAAATCCAGCACCAGCGGACGGATGTTCAACCGCCAGCTTTTCCCGGCGAAGATGCCGTAATGGCCGGCACCGGGTTCCAGGTGCTGGGTCTTGCGGTTCGCGGGCACGCCGGTGCAAAGCGCCAGCGCCGCCACGCATTGGCCCGGCGCCGAGATGTCGTCATTGGCGCCCTCGACCGTCATCACCGCGACATCGGTGATCTTGCCCAGATCGACCGGCCTGCCGTTCACGGTGAAGCGGTTCTGCGCGATCTCGCGTTCCTTGAAGATGCGCTCGACCGTGGAGAGGTAGAATTCGGCTGTCATGTCCATGACGGCGAGATATTCGTCGTAGAAGGTGTTGTGCTTGTCGCCTTCGGAACCCTGGCCGCGCGCCTCGGCGAAGATCTTGTCGAGGAAGGCCTTGGCATGGGTTTCGGCATTCATGGCGATGAAGGAGGAAAGCTGCGCGAGGCCCGGATAGACCATGCGCCCGGCGCCGCGATACTTGAAGCCGACCTGCTGGATCATCAGGTAGTCGAGCTCGCCCATGGTGATGCGGTTGCCGAAATCGGTCACCTCGGTCGCCGCCGCGTCGGGGTCGATCGGGCCGCCGATCAGGATCAGCGAGCGCGGCTGGGCCTTGGGGTCTTCCTCGGCCAGGAGCGCGGTTGCGGCAAGCGCCAGCGGCGCGGGCTGGCAGACGGCGATGACATTGGTGTCGGGGCCGAGATGGCGGATGAAATCGACCAGGTATTGCGTGTAATCGTCGATGTCGAACTTGCCGCAGCTGACCGGGATGTCGCGGGCATTGTGCCAATCCGTCACATAGACTTCGCAATCGGGCAGCAGGGACGTGACCGTGGTGCGCAGGAGCGTGGCGTAATGGCCCGACATGGGCGCCACCAGCAGAACCTTGCGCGCCAGCGGCGCGCGGCGGGCGACGCGGAAATGCACCAGGTCGCCGAAGGGGCGCTCAATCACCGGCTCGACATAGACGACATGGTCCTGGCCGTCCTCGGAGACGACGGGCGGGATTTCCCAGTCCGGCTTGATGACCATGCGCGCGAAGCTGCGCTCGGTCACCCGGCCCCAGGCCGACATCAGCTTGAACAGCGGATTGGGCAGCAGCGCGAAGGCCGGGTAGGAGGCCAGGGCCCGCGCGCTGGCGCCCATCCATTCATTGGTGTTGCGGATCGTCTCCATCGCATCATAGGAGATGATCCCTCTCAAACCCTTGTACGTCGTCATTGCAACCTTCTCCCATGAACCCGCCGGATTCGGCCTTGCCGGGGAAGGACACGGCTTTACCTGCGTATTGTGCTGGGCATAATGATTTTACGGTTCAGGGAGGATTGTCAATTATGGCGGGCAAGGACGAAAAACCGGAAGCTGCGGGCGCGGCCGAAGCCGGGGGCAAACCACGCAGGGGCCGCGGGGCAGGGGCCAAGGGCCGCGCCGGGGCCGCGAAACAGGAGCCGAAGCCTGCCGATTCGGAAAAGCCGGCGCGACCGCGGCGCGAAAAGGCCGCGGCAAAGACCCCGCCCGAGCCCGTGCCGGAGCCCGCGGCGCCTGCCAGGTCCAAGGCGGCCGCGGCCTCCGATCCCGCCAAGCCTGCCGCCAAGGCCGGCACACGCAAGCCCGCGTTGCGCGGGCGGGGGGCCGGTCGCAGCGATCCGCGCCCCGGTCCGCGCCGCAAGCCCTCGGGCAAGGCCGCCGCGAAGGCGCAGGCCGAGACCGCCTCGCTCAGTATGGCCGACGAGGCGCTGCGTCCGCTGGGCGCCGTCGGACCGGGCGGCGGCGTGCCGCCCATGGCCGCGCCCCGCGCCCAGGCTGCCGCCCCGGCGGGGACCGGCCAGTCTGCCGGACTCGCTGCCGAGCCGCATCCGAGCCCGACCACCGCCGCCTTCGTCGAGGCGGCCTTCGGTCCCGGCAGCCGCCTGCCCGAGCAGCTGGCCCAGAACATCGAGCGCATCGAATCGCTGACCCAGCGCCTGATCAGCGCGCTGGCGCAGCGCCGTCCCTCGAATCCCGGCGTCGAGATGCCGGGCCCCGACCTTTTCGCCACCGCGACCTCGGCCTGGATCAAGCTTCTGGCCGAGCAGCCCGAGCGGGTGATCGGCCAGCAGGTCAGCTATTGGGGCGAAACCTTGCGCCATTTCGCCGAGGCCCAGGCCGCCTTTGCCCGCGGCACGCTGACGCCGCCGCCCAGCGAAGGGCCGCGGGACCGGCGCTTTGCCAACCCGCTGTGGGAGGCGCATCCCTTCTTCAACTTCATCAAGCGGCAATACCAGATCAACGCCCAGGCCCTGCAGGAGGCGGCCAGCGCGCTGGACCTGCCCGAGATGACCGACCGGCGCCGGATCGAATGGTTCACCCGCCAGATGATCGACATGATGGCGCCGACGAATTTCCTGGCCACCAATCCCGACGCGCTGGAAAAGGCGCTGGAGACCGAGGGCGAAAGCCTGGTCAGGGGCCTTGAGAACCTGGTGCGCGACGTCGAGCAGAACAGCGGCGAGCTGATCGTGTCGCTGGCCGACCGCGATGCCTTCCGCGTGGGCGAGAACATCGGCACCACCGAGGGCACGGTGGTCGCGCGCACCAAGCTTTACGAGCTGATCCAGTACAAGCCCACCACCGCGCAGGTGCATGAGATCCCGCTGGTGATCTTTCCGCCCTGGATCAACAAATTCTACATCCTCGACCTCAAGCCGCAGAACAGCCTGATCAAATGGATCGTGGACCAGGGCCATACGCTGTTCGTGGTGGCCTGGAAGAACCCCGACCCCAGCTATGGCGACACCGGCATGGACGATTACGTCAGCGCCTATCTGGAGGTGATGGACCGGGTTCTGGATCTGACCGACCAGAAAAAGCTGAATGCGGTGGGCTATTGCATCGCCGGCACCACCCTGGCGCTGACCCTGTCGCTGCTGAAGCAGCGCGGCGACGACCGGGTGAACGCGGCCACCTTCTTCACCGCGCTGACCGATTTCGCCGACCAGGGCGAGTTCACTGCCTATCTGCAGGAGGATTTCGTCTCAGGCATCGAGGAGGAGGCGGCGCGGACCGGCATCCTGGGCGCGCAGCTGATGACGCGCACCTTCAGCTTCCTGCGCGCCAACGACCTGGTCTGGGGGCCGGCGATCCGCAGCTACATGCTGGGCGAGACGCCGCCGGCCTTCGACCTGCTGTTCTGGAACGGCGACGGCACCAACCTGCCCGGGCGCATGGCCGTGGAATACCTGCGCGGCCTGTGCCAGCAGAACCGCTTCGTCAAGGAGGGGTTCGATCTGATGGGCCACCGCCTGCATGTCGGCGACGTGACCGTGCCGCTTTGCGCCATCGCCTGCGAGACCGACCATATCGCGCCCTGGAAGGACAGCTGGCGCGGCATCGCGCAGATGGGTTCCAGGGACAAGACCTTCATCCTGTCCGAATCGGGCCATATCGCCGGCATCGTCAACCCGCCTAGCAAGAAGAAATACGGCCATTATACCTCGGACGCCGGTTTCGGTCAGGGCGAGCAGCACTGGCTGGACAAGGCCAGCCATCACGAGGGCAGCTGGTGGGGCCGCTGGGGCGAATGGCTGGCCCGGCGGGCGGGGGGCATGGTCGATGCCCGCGACCCGGGCGAGGGCTTCGGCCCTGCGCCGGGCCTTTACGTCCACGAGCGGGCGTAAAATTTTTCTGCACCGCAGCAAGAAAACCTTGCAATGCTGCGGTGCAGAAAGTATATGTTGGACAGAACAGTTCAACCGGTGCCGAAGCTTCGCGCCGACCTAGGAGAGAGCAAATGGCCAAGACCCCTGACTTTACCAAGACCATGCAAGAAGTTATGGCGAAATTCCCGGTCGACACCTCGTCGTTCCAGGACGCCTTCAAGTCGCAGACCGCGCTGGGCGAAAAGATGGCCCGCGTCGCGCTGGCCGCTGCCGAGCGTTCGACCGAGATCTCGGCCCAATGGGCCAAGGACACCATCGCGCGCATGGGCGAGCTGACCTCGTCCAAGGAAGAGCCGGCCGAATACGCCAAGGCGCTGAGCGATTTCGCCACCGCCGCCGCCGAAATGGCTGCCGAGCACATGGCCGCCTTTGCCGAAGTGGCGAAGAAGGTCCAGATGGACACCGTCGACCTGATGCTGACCGCCGGCAAGGATCTGGCTGCCGACGCGCAGAAGGCCGCCGAAAAGGCCAGCCGCGACACCCAGGCCGCGGTCAAGAAAGCCGCTGCCGCCGCGACTTCGGCCAGCACCGTGACCAAGGCCTGATTGCGGTCCTTGACGGTTTCGGGACAGGGGGCAGTTCGCTGCCCCCTTTTCTTATGCCTCGCCCCTGCTTCCGGCGCAGGATGGCGATTTTCTTTGCATTTTTCCGGGTCATTTCCCATCATGCTGCAAATGCACTGCCGGAGGAGCCATGGCTGAGCCCGAGAACACGACCCCGCTTCTGATCAAGCGCTATGCGAGCCGCCGCCTCTACAATACCGAGACCAGCGATTACGTGACGCTTGAGGATATCGCGGGCTTCATCCGTGCCGGGCGGCAGGTCCGCATCGTCGATCTCAAGACCGGCGACGACCTGACCCGGCAATATCTGTTGCAGATCATCGCCGAGCATGAGGGCCGGGGCGAGAACGTGCTACCCATCGAGGTTCTGATCGACCTGGTGCGCAGTTACACGACCCAGGCGCAATCGGTGGTACCGCAATTCCTGGCCGCCAGCTTCGAGATGCTGCGCGAGGGTCAGTCGAAGATGATGGAGAATCTGTCGACCTTTCCCAACCCGATGTCCTCGATGCCGGGTTTCGAGGCGCTCCAGCGCCAGCAGCAGCTGTTTTTGAAGGCGATGGCGGCGGGCTGGGGCGCCGGCAGCAGCGGCCCCGAGATGGAGGAGACCGAGACGGACGAGACCCGCCGTGGCGGCCAGAAGGGCTCCGCACCCGAGGACATGGCCGAGATCCGCCGCCAGCTTGCCGAGTTGCAGAAGCGGATTTCGAAGCTTTGAGAGAACTGCGTCTTGCGCCCCGCGGTCCGTCGCGCTAGAGGAACCGCCACGGACGGTTGGCCGAGTGGTCGAAGGCGCACGCCTGGAAAGTGTGTAGGCGGGGAACCGTCTCGAGGGTTCGAATCCCTCACCGTCCGCCACTTGCACATTGCAAACCCGAAAACAGGTCCCTCGCGGGGCCTTTTTCTTTATGTGCCAAAGGGGTTTGCAGGAGCCATCCGCCCTTCGGAGACTGGCCAGTCGCGCGAGATCGGTCTCCGAACGCCCACCGTCTCTTTCCACCCGCCCTGCGCTCTCGGCGAGACGGGTTCAAAACCCCAATACATTTCAATGAACTGACCGGATCGCGCTGCGCCCCTGTTTCGCTGGTTCGGGCTTGTCTCGAAGCAGGCGGAGACACGACACGGGCGGCGTGGTCGTAGGTATGTCTTGGGAGTTTTGCGCGAAGTCTCTGATGACAAGAGCAGTTTCCGCCCCTAGCCTGGCGCGATGTCGAACGGGGCCTGGACAGATCAAGAGAACGACCTGATCGTTGCGGATTACTTCGCGATGCTGGCCGACGACGTCTCTGGCCGCCCTTACAACAAGGCCGAGCATCGGCGCGGGCTTATGCCGCTGTTGAATGATCGGTCCGAGGGATCGGTCGAGTTCAAGCACCAGAACATCAGCGCCGTGCTGAAGGGGCTGGGTGAGGACTGGATCCCGGGCTACAAGCCCGCCTTCAATTTCCAGATGACGCTGGTGGATGCCGTGGCGCGCTGGCTGGCGCTGAACCCGGCATGGCTCGGCCGCCATTCGGGTATCAGAGCGACGACCGACCTCGCGGAGGCGCGGCCGATCTGGATCGGACCGCCGCCCACGCTGTCGAACCAGCCGCCGCCGCAGGAGCTGGAGCAGATGCTGCACATCGCCCGCAAATTCGATGTCGCGGCGAGAGACGAACGAAACCGCGCCCTCGGCCGTGCCGGTGAGGAACGCGTGCTGGCGCACGAACGGGCCGCCCTGAAATCAGCGGGCCGCGACGATCTTGCGCGCAAGGTCCGGTGGGTGTCGGAGGAGGACGGCGATGGTGCCGGCTACGATATCGCCAGCTTCGCGCCGGATGGCCGTCCGCGCCTGATCGAGGTGAAGACGACGAATGGCTGGGAACGCACCCCTTTCTACATCAGCCGCAACGAGCTGGCCGTGGCCGAGGAGCGGCGTTCGGAATGGTCCCTGTTCCGGCTCTGGAACTTCGCGCGCGAGCCGAAGGCGTTCGAATTGCATCCGCCGCTGGACGCGCATGTCTCATTGACCGCAACGACGTTTCAGGCGAGTTTTTGTTGAGATACCTACTTACAACCACTGCTACAGAAACCGCATTCATGGCACACGAGTTTTCCGCATCTATGACAAGTATCATTTTTCCCCAATATAAGAGGAAATGTGTCGCACGGAATGCCGGCTTCCGATCGCCCGCCACAATAGGCATAAACTGTGATCTGCCTTCCGCCTTTGAGGCGTCCGAGTAGGACATGTGGATTTTGCGCATGAAACGCCTCGAAATCGAAACCAGATGCTGAAATTGCCTCCGCGGCACGTTCGAGCAAGTCGAACATGTTGCGTACTGAATGTAGTGGGTCGGGGAGACCACCAGTCTTGCTTTCAGGAAAAAGAGGGCATTTCTTTGCGCCAACACCGTCCCCGTAGCGCCTGCCGAGCTCCTCCATTTGGAAAAGCTTTCGAAAAAATCTTACAAACCTGAGTGGCGACCCGCCTGACAAGGCCTCGGAGATAAACCCCGAAACTGCGAATAATACGATTGTTCTCTTCGAGTATGTCGACTCGAGAACTGCCTGCGAAAATGAATCAATAATCCGCCTCTGTCGAGCACTCAGCCGCGTATACGCTCCGATCTCGTGAACATTTCCAGCGGCGAGAGCCGCAGCAAGGATCGATTCCGGCCGCTCCGCAAGCAACAAGTATGCGTTGAACAGTTCTTCGTAATTTAGCTGCCCAAAGGGATACTCGAATGACCAAGTTGGGAGATGCTGATCATCAAAGCGAACTTGTATTGTCTCCAAGCCGGGAAAAGCACGTTGAACCGCCGCTCTCGACAATTCTAGATCGTGCTGTGAAACCTCTCCGAGATAAGTTTGTTCAATCCCACCAAAAGTACTGCGCGCAGTCGTAAAAGCTGAGATCACAACATCCTGGCTTCCTGACCTCTTGAACTTGGGAACAAAGTTCTGTCGAGTATTTTGTCGATAGATGGTCGCATTCTTGACATCTAGGGCGTGTTGACAAAAGGGATTCACCGGGCGCGGTGATCGTGATTCAAGCTGGTATCTGCAATGGAGACCAGCGTGGCACGAAACCTGATGTCGAACGACGAGTGGGCGTTCTTTGAACGCTTCATCCTGGCTGTCCGTTCTCCGAACGGCCGCAAGCCCACGAACCATCGGCTTGTTCTGGATGGGATTTTCTGGATCGCCCGAACGGGGTCGCCCTGGCGCGACCTGCCGGAAGAGTTCGGCAAATGGTCGTCTGTCTATCGGCAGTTCCGGCGCTGGACGTTGGCGGGGCTGTGGGAACAGATCCTGGAGGCGCTGAACGAGAGCCGGATCGTGCCGGATGCGCTGCAGATGATCGACAGCACCGTGGTTCGCGCTCATCATCAGGCAGCGGGCGCAAAAGGGGGACTCCGCGCCAAGGTTTCGGCCGCTCGCGAGGTGGCTTCACGACCAAGATCCATCTGCGGGTCAATGCGGCAGGCCTGCCCATGAGAACCGAGATCACGGCCGGGCAGACATCGGACTACCTCGGCTTCGATCTGGTCATGGCTGACAACCTGCCCGAGCCAAGCGTTCTGCTCGCAGACCGCGGCTACGACTCCGACAACATCCGCAAGACCATGGAGGTGCGCGACGTGGTGCCGGTCATCCCCATGCGCAAAACCCGGAAGCTACGGGTCGCCGTTGACCGCAGGCTCTACCGCCTGCGCAATCTCGTTGAGCGGTGCTTCAACAAGCTCAACAATGCCCGTCGCGTCGCCACCCGCTACGACAAGACCGCCGAAAGCTTCCTGGGCTTCATCGACATCACGTCGATCCGCCTCTGGCTCCGCCATTTGTCAACATGACCTAGAGGTCTGCTCGCCCAGATATCGAAATCTCGCCATCGGTTATCCTTTCCCCCGGTTTGAAGTATGGAGCAGTCTTCGACCGTCTCGTTTGACAGAGACGAGTAGATCGACATGGCCGTCTTCTCTGCAAGTCTTGCGTAGATAAGCCTTGTGTACCGCTTAGGTCATGTTGACAAATGGCGGAGCCAGAGGCGGATCGACGTGATGTCGATGAAGCCCAGGAAGCTTTCGGCGGTCTTGTCGTAGCGGGTGGCGACGCGACGGGCATTCTTGAGCTTGTTGAAGCACCGCTCAACGAGATTGCGCAGGCGGTAGAGCCTGCGGTCAACGGCGACCCGTAGCTTCCGGGTTTTGCGCATGGGGATGACCGGCACCACGTCGCGCACCTCCATGGTCTTGCGGATGTTGTCGGAGTCGTAGCCGCGGTCTGCGAGCAGAACGCTTGGCTCGGGCAGGTTGTCAGCCATGACCAGATCGAAGCCGAGGTAGTCCGATGTCTGCCCGGCCGTGATCTCGGTTCTCATGGGCAGGCCTGCCGCATTGACCCGCAGATGGATCTTGGTCGTGAAGCCACCTCGCGAGCGGCCGAAACCTTGGCGCGGAGTCCCCCTTTTGCGCCCGCTGCCTGATGATGAGCGCGAACCACGGTGCTGTCGATCATCTGCAGCGCATCCGGCACGATCCGGCTCTCGTTCAGCGCCTCCAGGATCTGTTCCCACAGCCCCGCCAACGTCCAGCGCCGGAACTGCCGATAGACAGACGACCATTTGCCGAACTCTTCCGGCAGGTCGCGCCAGGGCGACCCCGTTCGGGCGATCCAGAAAATCCCATCCAGAACAAGCCGATGGTTCGTGGGCTTGCGGCCGTTCGGAGAACGGACAGCCAGGATGAAGCGTTCAAAGAACGCCCACTCGTCGTTCGACATCAGGTTTCGTGCCACGCTGGTCTCCATTGCAGATACCAGCTTGAATCACGATCACCGCGCCCGGTGAATCCCTTTTGTCAACACGCCCTAGCCGAATCCTTCATTCTCATGCTGCTGCGCGAAATAATATGCTCGTCGCCATCACTTGCACTTTGACCCGTCCATGAAAGTATTAGCGCCTCGTCAGGCTTCTCAATATAGACGCCGATATTGTCTCGATAGCTTATGGAAAGAACTCGATGGGAAATATGAGCGCTTGCGCCGTACCGCCAGAATTTTTCAATTTTGGACTCGATTTCATCGGGTTCCGCATTGTGGTCTGAATAGATTCTGAACGAATGCTTTTCTTGATAGCCCCAATGCGGGTGGCCACCGATGGCTCGAAAGTATGGCGGCCCTTCTTTTAGGCGATCTTTCATAAACCGTCGGATCTGGTTTTCTAATTCATTTGCGGCTTGAGCATCTTCTACCTCTTCAAGCGAGAGTAGGTTTGGTAAGTCATGTTCTCTTATGGCTATAAGACCTGGCTCGTCTATCCTTGCACCAATTATTCGCTTGTGCTCGCCTGCCTTCAGCGCAGTGATCCATGCCTCTTTTGTGACTATGGGGCTCCTATCCTTGTCAAAGACTAAGGAGAGGTTTACGAAGCTCGGTTCACCTCCCATGATTAAGTCACTCCCTTCATCGGCGGAGTAGCGGAGTATCTCTTTTACTACGTCGGCGAGTGGTTTTCGTTGCGCATCCGGGTCATTCGCCAATCGCCAGTACGGCACTGTGCCCCGGAGGACCTCGCATTCTTGAGCGTAGCTGAACGCTGTTCGATTATGCTTGTCACGAAAATTGATGTCAGCGCCAGCATTGAGCAGAACCTCGATATTCTCTGGTTTCTTTGATCGTGTGGCCCACAGTAGCGCCGTCCATCCGATATCATCGTGTGCATTTACATCGGCATCGGCGTTTAACAATGTGCGGATGTGGCTGGGGGATCCGTTCCGTGCCGCCATCATCAAAGGTGTTCTGTCACGCTCCCCGCGAGCATGGACATCAATAGATGAAATAATTGATGAAATTTTGGCGTCGGCGGTCTTCGACCACCAAGAAAAATTGTACAAATTTTCTGAATTGATAAGTTCTGGTTGCTTGCTTTCTTCAGTATCCGCGCCGTTTCCGACCAAGGGGGCTGCGCGTTTTTCTCCGCCACCATTTTTCTTCGCCATGGATGGGACGGCCCTCGTAAGAAACTGAACTCACTTCACTTATAGTGAATGCGCGTCGCAATGGCAATCTTGCCGTGAGCTACCCGAACACCCGCTCAGCCTGCTCCTGCCATGTCTCCCCGGCCAGAAAACACAGGTCATAGAGACTGACCGCCGACGCTTCGCGGCCGCAGGTCAGGCGTTTGAGCACCTCCGGCGCCAGATAGGCGAGGCGCAGTTGGCGACTAACATGGCGTTCGGCCAAGCCGACGGCCTCGGCCAGTTCCTGGATCGTGGCGAACTCGCCTGCCTCCATGCGCCGCCGCCAGCCCCAAGCCCGGCCGATGGCGCGCAGGATGTGCGGGTCCTGCGCCTGATCCTCGCTCGGGCTGTAATCGGCGGGCGGCATGATCTTGGGCCGCCCGTTCTTCTTGCGCAGCTTCAGGGGGATCAGCACGCGGATCGTGTCGTTGCTCCGGGTCATTCTGCGGCCTCCATGTTGCGCGGCGCGATCATTTCGCGGATAACGCCCGCGACGCTTTCGCGCCGGATGTCGACTTCGAGCCCGGCGGCGGTGACCGTGACGCGCCGGACCAGAAGCTGGATGATCCGCGCCTGCTCGAGCGGAAACAGCTGGGCCCAGAGCGTGTTGAAATCATGCAGCGCCGCGATGGCCTCGGCCTCGGAGACCTGATCGCGCTTCAGCGCCGCCAGCACCTGCGTGACCACCTCGGGCGTCTGCAGGATGCGCCGGACCTCTGTGACGATGGCGTCCTCGACCATGCCCGCAGGCAGGCGGACCGGTGCTTGATCGCCACCGCAGTCATCCTCCGTGGTGCGGTTCTTGATCACGTCCATCGACACGTAATAGCGGTAGAGCTTGCCGCGTTTCTTGGTCGCGGTCGGGGTCATGGCCGCGCCTGTGTCGGTGAAGATCAGGCCCTTCAGCGGCGCGGGCGTCTGCATGCGGCTGTTGCTGGACCGGGCGTGGCGGTTGCCCTGCAGGATAGCGTCGACCTGATCCCAGACCTTGTCGGTGACGATGGCGTCGTGCTCGCCCGGATAGGCCTTGCCCTTGTGGACGGCCTCGCCGCGATAGACGCGATTGCGGAGCACCCGATAAAGGTAGCCCTTGTCGATCAGCGTGCCCTGCTTGCTGTGAAACCCTTCGCGCCGCAGCTCCTTCGCCAACATCGTGGCCGAGCCGAGTTCGGCGAACCGCTCGTAAATCCGGCGCACCGAGGCGGCCTCGACCTCATTGATCACCAGCTTGCGGTCCTGCACATCGTAGCCGAGCGGCACATAGCCCCCCATCCAGATCCCGCGCTTGCGCGAGGCGGCCACCTTGTCCCGAATGCGTTCGCCAATGACCTCGCGCTCGAACTGGGCGAAGCTGAGCAGGATGTTCAGCGTCAGCCGCCCCATCGAGGTGGTCGTGTTGAAGGACTGCGTGACCGAGACGAAGGTCACGCCGTTGCGGTCGAAGACCTCGACCAGTTTCGAGAAATCCATCAGGGCGCGGCTGAGCCGGTCGATCTTGTATGTCAATCGGCGTTGAATGGTGCCCCCTTATCGGCGTCCAAAAGGGACCCCTCTGGCGATGTGGTGAGCAGGCCCGTGGCGGCGTAGCTTTTCAGCTGGCGCAGCCGACGCGGGCCTGCGTTTTGGAGGGCGGTCAGGCTCTTGTTTTGATGCGCCAGCTGTCGTTGCCGGTTTCGACGATGTCGCAGTGGTGGGTGAGACGATCGAGCAGCGCGGTGGTCATCTTCGCGTCTCCGAAGACGGTCGGCCACTCTCCGAATGCGAGGTTGGTGGTGACGATGACGGAAGTCTGCTCGTAGAGCTTGCTGATCAGATGGAACAACAACTGGCCGCCGGACTGCGCGAATGGCAGATATCCGAGTTCATCGAGGATGACGAAGTCGAGTCGCATGAGATGTTCGGCCAGGCGGCCCGCCCGCCCTGCACGGACCTCGGCCTCCAGCCTGTTCACGAGATCCACAACATTGAAGAAGCGGCCCCGGGCGCCGTTGCGGATGACGGCTCGCGCGATCGCCACGGAGATATGGGTCTTGCCGGTCCCGGTGCCACCAACCAGCACGACATTGCGCTGCTGGCTGAGGAATTCCCCGCTGGTCAGATCGCGCACCAGCGTCTCGTTGATCGGCGTATCATCGAAGGTGAACTCCTCGATCTCCCGGGCATAGGGCAGCTTGGCGGTGGTGATCTGGTATTTGACCGACCGCGCCTTCTTCTCGTTGATCTCGGCGGCCAAAAGATCACCAACGATCTGGCGGGGTTCATGCTGACGGCGCACAGCCACCGCCATGAGTTCGTCGTAGGCGGCGCGCATGCCGTAGAGCTTCAGTTCGCCCATCGCTGCCATGATCTCTGCACGATCCATCAGCCGGCCCTCCGCAGCAGGTCATAGCGGGCACAGTCTGCCTTCGGTTCATGGGTCAGGCGCAGGGCCGGAGAGGTGAGCAGCAAGGGTGGCGGCTCCGGGTCGCGCCTGCGGGACAGGATGTTGAGGATCACATCGGCGGAGTGGACGCCCTGCGAGAGCGCTTCGGCACAGGCCTTCTGCACGGCGGGAACCCCCTCCGTCAGCACGGCGCCGAGGATCTTCACCATCTGGCGGTCACCGTCCGAGGAGCCCTGCAGCTTGCGACGGATCTGCTCGAGGGCGCCGGGCAGAACCCAGTCCTTGAACGGTGCGCCATTGCGCAGCGCCCCGGGTTTGCGAAGCAGGACAGGCACATAGTGCCAGGGATTGTAGATTGTCCGGTCCCGCCCGAAGTGACGGGGATGGTCCCCGACCAGCCGCCCTTCCTGCCGGATCTCGATCCGTTCCGCATAGGCCCTGATCTCGACCGGCCGCCCGACAGCCGTTGCCGCGACAGAGTATTTGTTGTTGTCGAACCGCACGAGGCAGGTCTTCGATACCGCCGCAGGCAGCGAGTGGAAGCCGTCGAAGCGCCCGGCATAAGGGACGAGGTGCGGGCGTTCTTCCTGAAAGACTTCCCAGATGGTCTTGTCCGTCAACTCCGGATGCTTGCTGCTCCTGGCCGAGGCGATGCACTTGTCCAGCAGCCAGGCATTCAGTTCCTCGTAGCTCTTGACCCTGACCCGGGGTGAGAAGAACCGTTGGCGAACCGTGCCGACCTGGCTCTCCACCTGACCCTTCTCCCAGCCCGAGGCCGGGGTGCAGGCGACGGGCTCGACCAGATAGTGGCTGGCCATCTGCAGGAACCGACGATTGTAGAGGCGCTCCTTGCCGACAAAGATGGTCTCCACCGCCGTCTTCATGTTGTCGTAGATCCCGCGGGTGCAGGTGCCCTTGAAGAAGGCGAAAGCCCGATCATGGGCATCGAACACCATCTCCTGCGTCTCGCGCGGATAGGCCCGCACGAAGAACATCCGGCTGTGGCACAGGCGAACATGGGCCACCTTGATCGTGGTGGTCGCCCCATCGATCAGGACAACCTCGTGGCTCCAGTCGAACTGATAGGCTTCGCCGGGGGCAAAACTCAGCGGCACGAAGGCGGACGAGGCACCGGAGCTTTGAGTGCGCGCCCAGACCGAGGCGTAGCGGCGGACCGCATCATACCCGCCTTCATAGCCAAGGCCGCGCAGTTCCTCGTAGATCTGGATCAGCGTCAGGCGTTCCCGGCGCCCACGAGCCGCGTTGATCGCCAACAGCCGGCTCAGTTCCTCAAGCCAGGCGCCCAGCTTCGGGCGTGGCTGAACCGTCCGGGTGTAGGTGAACTCCGTTATCCCGGTGCGGATCACCTTGCGCACCACCTTCTTCGACAGCTTCAGGTCGCGGCAGATCGTCTTGATCCCCTTGCCCTCGGTAAAATGCAGCCGCCTGATTTTTGCGATTGTCTCCACGATCAGCATCCCGCGCTCGGCCTCCGATAATCTTCGGAAGCACAATGGACCAACCCCCGGTCGGTGGGGTCCCTTTTGGACGCCGATCACCCCAGAAGCGGGGTCCTTATTCCACGCCGGTCAACAGGCCTTTGGTGCGAAGCCCACACCGGAAGCGGTGAAAGCTGCGATCGAGGCTGATCCCAAAGCCGCCACCAGGGTGCAGGCGATCGAGCGCGAACGAAGCGCCGAGTGGGTTGCCTATCTCACGATGGCGACCGCGCAGCGCGACCACATGCTGGACCGCGAGGATCAGCGTGGCAGCGTCTTCTCCTGGGGATGGCGCCCGGCCATGTCGTGGATGTTGCTGTTCCTCTGGTCGTGGAACGGCGTGATCTTACCGGTTGCGAACGCAACTACCGGCACATCCATCGTACCGATCCCATGGGAACACCTCCTTGGCTTTGCCGGCCTGTGGCTCGCGATCTATGGCGGTGGTCACACCATTAAGTCGGTGTTGGGGCGGTAATAGCGTACGTGGGTGCTGATGAAAAAAGGCACCCCTTAGCTCTCTGCTGGCGGCTTTGGCCAGAAGTCCGGGCTTTTTTCTTCGAGCGATTGAAGGAGCCTACTCTCCTCGTCACTAAGATTCTCACGATCGTCACCGGAGGCAATGAACCCGTGAAGCTGCGATCGTTGTTCGTCCCAGCGCCGTGACAGCACTGACCAATGATGCTCGTCATACGTGCCCCGAAAGATCACGGGTCGAATTTCGATCCGCGGCAGCTCCTGGCTACCGGCATCTACCGCCTCCTGCAGGAGCCGCGACCAATAGCTGTTCTTGCGGTCGACGCGCCCGATCTGCTGCTCCACGACACCCGGATTCCATTCGAGATGGAGTAGAATGACGATCCGGCAGCTTTCGTGCAGGTTGAGCCCTTCGCGTCCGACCATGGATTGAGCGATGAGCACGTGCGGTTCACTTTCCGAACGATTGAATGCAAGCTGAACCAGACGTCGCGTGGAAGGGAGTGTCTGGCCGTACAGCATCCGGGCGAATGAGGCTCGAGGCGCACCGTACTCCTCTATCAGCCCCTCACGAAGCTTTGCCCACAATGCCCTCGCAGATATGCCGTCAAGTTCGTCGTCCTGGGCATTTCCTTCGCCGCGTTCGCGCAGGGCATCGGTTACCTGGATGAGCGCTTTTGCTACCGCTTCGCGTGAGATCCTGGCTCCCGAAGTCTCCTCGCGTAAGAAGGGCTCGGCTGCCCGGGCAAGTGGCGGTACGATCGCAGACGGGTTCTTGTCACTGGCCATGGCCTGCAACAGTATGGTCTGGTCGGCCGCCCCGCTTTCAATCAGAGCCAGGATGTGGTTGCGCAGTGTCTGGCGTTGCGTTTCAAAGGCTTTGTAGGCATCGGCTAGGATATCATCGACGCGCTTACGGTCGTAGTCGAGTTCAAGCTGCTTGGCCGCTGCGCGCAGTACACCTTGATCGTCGTCGGACGTCTTTTCCTGTGGCCATGGCGTTCCGTCCCGCACTGCCCGCAACAAGGCCCGCGCATTGAGAAGATCGGTCAGCACGCGCATGGGCCGCGTGAAGCGGCCGAACACAAGTACCTTCTCGCCGGTGCGTGTGTAGTTTTCAATCTCGTCAACGACCGCCGACAGGACCGGATGTTCATAAAGGCTTTCGGTACCATCAGCGAATGACGCAGCCAGCGCGTTTTTCCACCAATCCGCGCGTTGCTTTCGCTTGTGCACGCCATATTGCTCGGCCGTGAGCTCGGCGCTTGCTTCGACACCGTCTTCGGCACCATCTTCTGCTGCCTGCTGGCGATCGGCTTCATCATCTTCAAGGCTACTGTTTCCAGCCCGCCTGTTCGCCAGCTTGTCGATGATCCCGGCCACTCCATGCCCATTACTGATCGTTAGCCGTGCACGCGCCGCGGTTGTGTCAGCCGCCGCCTGGCCGATGACTGACAGCGCCTCGGCGGCAAAGACGATCCGGCGCCAACCTGGCGACAAATCGCCGGCGTGAACTTCGATAGGGTGCTCCCGTCGGTAGCTCATTCCGTTGGGCGCATGCCTGTCGAACAGCATGATCGTTTCATCACGCCGCTTGTCCCGGCGTACGACCCAAGCCGCGAGAGCATCCTGAAATTTTGCCGCTGCCGCCTTGTAACGATGATGCGCCGCTTCGTCCGTACGCCACCGCCTGCGCACCGCTTCAGCAGCTTCGCGAAATTCTAACACCGCGGATTCGATCGACATCCATGTACGGTCGGGCATGGAAACGCGCTTTAAAGTGCTTTTCCACTGCCACACGTCAAGTTCGACCGGGGTCGCAGTTAGGCCCAGGCGGCGGCACGCCTTGCCACGCGGGAGGATGACGCGATCGAGAAGCGCCGAGAGCTTTCCCCATTCGCCACGAGATTTATGGGCCTCATCGATGATGACAAGATCGAACGGGCCAAGTGCAAGCCCGAGAGTACGCTCCAGCAACTTGAGCTCGGGGGAGTGATTCTCGAAGCGATACGACCGAGAATCATCGAGCTCAGAACGGTTATCGAGATCCCGGAACTCCTCGACGATCGCTTCAACTGCAGTCTTCGTAAGATGGCATTCCTCAGTTCGCTTCGAAATCTCGTTGGCCGCTAGTTCGACGCCCGGCATCCGCCACTGTGCGAGGCGGCACCCGTTTCTGATCTTCCTGTCTACATTTCGGACGATCAGTTTAAGGAGATCGGCACGCCACCTCTTTCCGGATGTTTGTGCCCGCAGGTCACCAAAACGGTGGGAAAGGATGACCAGAGCATCATCCATTCTTGCCGCGCCATCGGTTTCATATTCACGCATCAAGCCGTCGAAGCTGCGCAAAATGTCTTTGGAACTCTCGCCTGCCTTGATGATCTCATCGCGCCATTGCGGGGCGACGACCGGCGGAATGACGAAGGCAACCCTGCCGCCGCTTCGCTTGACCGCTAGGGCCAGAGCGACCGCGATCCGCGTCTTGCCCATGCCGACCTCATCGGCGAGCACGGCGCCGTGATTTCTCAAGGATGCCGCCAAGGTTTTCAAGGCGTCGATCTGACTCGCATCGAGATAGCCTTGCGGTAATAATGGCGATTCCTGTGGTCCGCTGATGTTAGCGGCAACAGCTCCCCATCCTGCAAACTTGCCCATCTTAGCCGACATCAGAGACCCTGCTTCCAAGCCCATCGAATTTGGTCACGTCCCAGTTGGCCTCAGCGGCACTCAAGGCTTCGTCAAGGGCCAAGAACTCCGTGCTGCCCCGCTTGACGTAGTCCGGGAGGAATGGCGGTTCCCGCAGGCAGGAAAGCGGGTTGATCTTTAGCGGAAGCAGGGCCTCGACCAATGCGCCTCTCGTCGGCCCTTTGTCGTGGTGTGCCCTCTGGCCAAACTTCCCATGTTTCGGCAGGGTGCCTAATTGCGTCAGCACACATTGCAGCCGCTGTGTCCAACTTGTCCAATCCGCCTTGGGCACCATCGTCTGGCGTTCGGCAATGGCCTCGATCAGTTGCATGGTTCGCCGAATGGCATAACGCGCGTCCGGTGCCGGTCGCCCAGCTGCGGCCGGTGGATTTCTGGTGTCCGGCGGCGCAGGCGGATCCTCGTCTTCTCCGGTATCCCCTCCATCTGGCACTGTTGGAAAGCTATCTAGAAGCTCGATGGCCTGCTCCAGATCAATCGGCTCCAACGGCCGCGCAGCAAGCCGTCCGTAGCGATCCAATACGGGAACCAGGACAGTCGACGCACCGTCGTTCTGGTCGAGGCGACCCACGCCTACATGCGCCGGCTGCTCGCCATCCCACAGGAACTGTCCGGACTCGTTCGGTGTAAGCGCTTGATTGCTCGGCCCCAGTATGACTATTCCCGTGGCATCCTCGCCTTGGGGCACTGTGAGGAAATGGACCGTCTCGCCAGGTGTCCAGACAAGATGGGAAATGGGCGGCGCGATGAAGCGCGTGTCGCGCTCGGGTGGGCCGTCCCCTGCAGTTAACACTGAAAGGTCGGTGATGTGAGCGTCCCAGTCAACGGGTAGAACGTGCCCGACAGGAGTGAGTCGGGACTTGGTCCCGGCGGATTCCCAGCTCAAACCGTCCGCCGCCATTATGACACCGGCCTCCAGATTGCCGCCACGGCTTGGTGCAGCGAGAAAACCGGCACGCGTGAGATTGCCTGAGCCCAGATAGACCCAGGCGGAGGCACACCCCTTGCCATCTGCTTGCCGGTTTGCCGAGAACAGGAATTTGGCGTGCAGGCGCCTCATGTCTCCCTCGACCTTCAATGGATGAAGGAGCGACCATCCGGCTTGACGCATGCTGTCGAAAACATGCTCATCTGCCAGTGCTGCGCATTTATCGCTTTCAACGACTAGCGTGATCTTTGCGGATCGGGTCAGGAGAGAGGCTTCTATCAGCGTATTCGCGATCGTGCTGGGAACAACTGGCAAGCCCGAGGCCTGCTCGCCTTCCCAGAATCCGGAGCCTAGAATGAGGTTATTGCGGCGCTGCGACCCAGCATGAGTTTTGATGCGACCGGCCAGTTGGGTGATCAGCGCCTGTTGCCTTGTGTCGATGAAGCGTGGCGCTGTGTTGAGCCGGGGTTTCAGCTTGTTCGTCCAGCGCTCCAATTCGGCAAATGCCGCACCTTGAGTTTTGTGGGCTTTTTCGGACTCGGCGTCCCCTTCCAAAAGCCGGCACTGGTATTGCTTCCGCAACCATCGCCAGAAATCGCGCGCTGCGGCCATGTCAGTCCGGTGTTGCTCAAGCGCGTCGTCCGTCTCCCGCGCAAGAACATCTTCCGCAGCCAGATCGAGCCGCCAGACGAGGTCGATGCTGTCCTCAGTGGTCTGCCGGGTCCAGTTGCCCGTGGTAACGAGCAAGCGCAGAGCCCACTTGCTTTCATCGGTTGGATTGCGAAAAGCCAGAAGCGCCACCTTCGCGTGCATGAGGCGATAAGGCGGTGCGTCGTTGCGGGCCGGCAGATGCAAGACGCCCGGCACTTCGCCAGGAGGGATCTGTACCTGCGAACGGTCAAGGCAGAGCCCGATGAACGTGCGGCCAAGGTCAGCGCGTGCCGATCGACCCTGGCCGGTGAAACGCTCGACGAACGCCTCCATGAAATCTGCGTCGGCAGAAAAGCCGCACATCCATCCTGCATGGCCGGTCATATCAGTCGGAGGTGCAGCATGGTCCACGAGGGAAAGGGGCAGATGTGGAGCGGCCATCAGTACTGCCCCTGCGCTTCAATGAACCTGCCGAGCCGTCCCTCAAGGTCAAGTGACAGGCGTCGCAGGTAAATTATGCGCGGAGAGATGGAAGGCGGCAGGACGTCACGCTCGGCCCGCTTGGGCGCACTGTCCTCTATGCCCTCGGCGTCCGGTTCGATATCGGATCCCGCTTGCGCAGCGTCGCTTACAGGAAGAGCGGCGTCTGTTCGCCACGCGGCAGTCGGAACGACAACGCTGCCCGTCACCCGCAACATGTGGTCTTCGCGGCTCACAAGCATCATGATTGCATGGACGTTGGATTGAAGTGCTTCGGTGCAAAACTCGCGTGCCGCTGCAGCCGCCTCATTCGGCCCGTGGCCATCAAGTGCCAGAAAGCGCTGTGCTTCCTTGCGCCACACCTCCATCGAGGTTGCTACGCCTTCTGGAAGCTTTCGTGTCAGGTCGAGACGTGAATGGGCTACAAGTTCCTGTTCGATGTTTGCCAGCACACTGATAGCGGCGTCGCGAGTTTGAAGAAGCGCTGCTCCTGCCCGCAGATCCTTCCAGTGGTTGTCCTCAATTTCAGCGGGCTGGTTCCCCCAGTCGGTGTACGGGGTCGCGCCAAAATCGTCCCCTGCATCGATTCTCCGCATCCAGGCCAAAGCGCTCCGACGACGCTCGGCCCCGGCTCCGGGAAAAGCCAGCGCCTCACGCATCACCATGCGAGCATCATCTCCCGCATCGGCCGTTGGATTGAGTTTTCCGCGAAGAGAGCCAGTAAATTTTACCGGCTCATCGAGCACCCAGTCGCGTAGGTAATCGGGAAGGTATCGCTGCCCTCGGCCTCTTTCGCCAAAGACGGCATCGATGAGCTGTTGTCCGCGAACGTTGACCGAAAAGCTGTTGAATCTTGATCCGCTCGCATCAACGAGTCCAAGCCCCGGGAGCGCTTCGACACAACCCATGCGCATGGGTTGCGTTACATAGGACGACGGCGACTTCAGCCGGCGAAAGGTCTGCTCCATCCCCCGGTCATGCAGTGACTTGAGCTTGCGTGGTCCCCGCAGTCTCCAGTCTCCACGGCTCCAGCCCCTGTCCTGATAGCCGATCCAGCAGGCCAGAGCCTCTATGGCATTGGCGACCTCTATCTTGCTTCCTGCATGAGGAGACTCTTCCGCAACCCGAATGCCTAGAAGAGCGAGCGCCGCCTGGCGTATGAACCACATCCCGCCCAGCCCGGGAACCGCAGCTTCGTTGTAGAGCATAACTGCCCTGCCAAGCCCCAGTGTGAGTCTTCTGCGCGACGGCTTGACGTTTTCAGGCGCCAGCATGCCCCAATGTATTGTCATTTAGGAATAACTCTCGGTTTGTAGTCCGCACGCGTTTGTAACTGCACCAGCAACCGCTTGATACAATTCCCTTACGGAATGGAAGTATTCTCTGGCATCTCTGTTCCGCCTACTCAAAACCCGATACGCCTTGAAGCGCTTGGCTTGGCCAGTACTTCAACCTCGAGCATGCTGGCCAGCGCAATCGGATCATTGATGCCGAGGACTTTGGCTTTGCGAGCGACGATCGCGAAATCCCCTGGTGTAAGCTGGGGGAGTCTCTGCACGAGCAAGGGCGCTTCGACACCGAACGTCCGGCGAAAGGCGCTGGACGCTTGTTCGCTCGTCATGGCACCAAAGGTTACCTTGAAGAGGAAGCGGCGCTGCGTCGCCGGATCAAGGCGCGCCGCGAGGTTTGTCGTCGCAGCGAAGGGAGCGGGGTGACGCTCCATCCAGGTCAGCATCTCATTAACTTGGCCGACCTCCCAGTTCTGATGAGCGCCAGCGCGGTCAGCCAGCAGCGAGTCTGCCTCGTCGAAGATCAGGAAGCGTCTTGTGTCGGCAGCTTCGGCGAAGGCATCGGCGATGCGCTTCTCGGTCTCGCCCACGAACATTCCAAGAAGGTCCGACCCGCGCTTCTCCAGGACTTCTAGGCCGAGGCGTGTAGCGAGGTGACGGGCGAACGCACTCTTGCCCGTGCCAGGCAAGCCGGAGAAGAGAAAGGAAAGCGCGGCCGGGCCGGTCGCTGCTACCTGCCGCTCCAGTTCAGCAAGATCGGTGTCGGCGTTGGAGAGGTTGGCATCGAACGCGATCGGACCGGCGAGCGGCTCAGGTGGTCGGTCGCGTCCTGCGACCTTTAGGAGCGACCGAGTGACAGCTATCGCAAGGTCGCAGGCCTTGTCTCCCTCGGCCACCGCCAGCGCGGCGGCGCGTATTCCCGTCTCGAGTAATGCGGGGGCGGCGGGCAGACTGGCGAGGCGGTCAATCGCGCTCTGCGCAAGCGGAACGCCTTTTTCGTTTGCGTGGCGTTCAACGATACGCTGGCGTGTTGTCCGGTCCGCCTCGCGAAACTCCACCGCATAGAGCATGCGACGCAGAACGGCGTCGCCGAGACGGTCCGGATGATTGGTGATCCAAATCATCGGCACGGGGCAGGCTTCGACAATACGGTTCATGAACACCTTTGAGCCGGAGCGATTGGAGAACTCCTCGTCATCGACTCCGGTAAAAACGTCATCTGCCTCGTCGATGATGAGGATAACGCGCCCAGCGCGCTCAGCGAGCGCGGAGGCGAAGGCGAGATGCGACAGCCGGTCGGCGCGGGAGGGCTCCGCACGCAGGCGACTGTCTTCCAGCTCCGATCTACGCTCGCCGATGAAGACGGCATCGGCACCGATTTCCGCGCCAATCAGCTTGGCGAACTCGGTCTTCCCGGTTCCCGGCGCTCCGTAAAATAGAAGGCTCGCACCGCGCTCGCCTCTCGAGAGAGCTCCGCTCAAGAGGTTCATGGCGTTGTCGCGGGCCACGCCCAGGTGATGGAAATCAACCAGTGTAAGGTTGGTCGTCGTCGCCTCGCCCAAGAGCGATCGGCGCAGAACGACCGGATCGCAGGTTCGTGTCGCAAGCAGATCGATCAGGGTGGCCGACACCGCAACGTCGCCACCGCTGCGATCCTCCAGGAGTCCGAGTTGCATCAGGGGGCTGCGGTGACTGGCGAGACGACGGCCTTCGCGCTCGGTCAATCCCGCCATGCGGGCGGCAGCCATCGCTTGAACCTCATCGTCGCACGAGCGGCCTTCCATTGCTGCTTCGTAGAACTCGCAGAACGGCCGGACGTAAGTCAGACGAACAACAGCGCCGAGAAAGGCTGTTTCGGTGCTGTTAAGTCGAAGCGTTCCAGCTGCCCAGTCGAGGCGCTTTTGGAGCGCAGAAGGCGCGGGCGCCGGTCCATCGTAGACCGGAAAGTTCCGGCCAGTGTATCGCAACGAAGTGGAGCCGGAAAAATCGCGATCTGACCGGGCGCGTTCCAAGAATGCATCGAGAGGCGCAATCCGGTAGGCGAGCATCCGGCGATTGGTCTTGTACCAGTCGATGAGGTCATCGGAGACATCACGACGCCGCTTGCCTTTCTCAGGCAGGAACGCGGCCAGCGCGTAGCCGCGCAGGAGATGCCGTTCATAAGCGCCGAACGGGACATCGAAAAGAGAAGTCGAACGGACGTGAGCGGTGCGTCGCATGGTTTGATCTCTAAGATTAAAAGATGAGGCCCAGCCGAACGTGCCGGCAACTTCAGTCGCGGAGGCGGCGTAGGCGTCGTGCGGTAGTGACCAGAGTGCCATCGTCGGCGACCACGAGGTAAGTATTGAGGCTCTTTTCGAGCCGCGCGAAGGTCTTTGGGCCGATATCATCAAGAGCCCGCTGCCGGGCGCTGCGATCCATGAAGTAGATGTCCGCTCCGCGAGACCGCTTGCACCTGCCATAGGCGAACAACGTTTTGACGACCTCGCCGTGGATCCCACGCTGGGTCATGCGGGCGGTGGCGTGACCGCTGAAATACAAACCGTCAGTCATGTTCGTCCCCGTTCCAGATCAGTTCTTGTCTTCTCTAGAATGATAGATGCCACGCCGGGTCGACAAATTTGGTCGGCAGTGCACAAATGGGCCGAACTAACGGAGGTGCGATGCGGAATGGCCTACGAGAAAGCGAGGGAATTATTGGACCTGGCATTGGCACTGGCCGGAAGCCATTACGGACTCAGCGCCTCCGAGATTGAAGCACGACTGACAGAGAACGGGTCTTCAAAACAGTCCGAAACAGCGCTGGAACGTCAGCGCCAGAGGATGCTTGCGCAACTCGGTGTCCTTTTCGGTGCGGGCCTTGAAGTTAGCACCGACGAGGAGAATCACCGGCGCTGGACGCTGCGCACGAAGGATCTTGCCAACATGCCCCTCGTTGATCCGGCGGATCTCGCCGCGCTCGATCGGGCCACGGACGTACTTGCAAAACGCAACGACAGGGACGGGGCAGTACGCCTCGAGCGGATGAAGAATGCGCTCCAGATGGCACTTGATACTCGCCGACGCGCACGCTTCGAAGTTGATTTCGAGGCACTCCGCGACGCGCAGGCCATTGTTGCGCAGCCAGGTCCGCAGATCGGGATCGATGAGGCGATCGAACGCATCGTGAGCGAGGCCATTCTGAAAGGGCGCTGCCTCAGCTTCGGTTACAAGGGGTCTGATGGATCGTTGACCCCCCGCAGCGTGGAGCCCGTGGGCGTCCTCCTCGGCCCGCGCAAGTATCTGGTAGCGCGAGTAGCTACCGCACCTAGCGGGGGCGAGCCTGGCCACTGGCGCATGGACCGGATCGTTGATCCCGTGATCGCCGACAAGCCCGCGCGTGCCATGCCAGACGGCTTCACGCTTGCCGAACATGCACGCCGCTGCTTCGGCGTTTTCTGGAATGCGAATGAATACGAGGATGTGGAATGGCGGTTCGCGCCGAGAGCAGCCGCTTCGGCTGCGAACTGGCGTTTCCATCCGGACCAGACGCTCGAGCATCACGCAGATGGCTCGATCACCGTGCGCTTTCGGGCCTCAGGCCATTACGAAATGGCGTGGCACCTGTATCAATGGGGCGATACCGTCGAAGTCATCGCCCCGAAGGCTGTCGCCGATCTGGTCAAGGGACACCGGCGGAAGGATTTCACGGTATTGCCGTAAATGTGCGACCTCTTAGGCGTGCCTGAACGGTTGTTCGCCGTCACGCGACACCCGGTTGATGCTGGCAACATGTTCTTCTTCAGCGACCTTCGACACCCTCAGTGCGCGTGCCATCACAACCATTGCCCAAGTGTCGCGCTCGCAATAGGAACGGAGCGCCGCGGCGATCGCAAGCTTTCGTTCCGACGTGGTAGCCAGATCAATCGCCTCAAGATAGGCCGCTTGCGCCGCGCCACCGTCCTTCACTTCTAGTCCAGCATAATCGAGCGGCGCGATGGTAGGCAGTACCGCCTTCAGAGACCACGATCCCCGCTGGTCTCGGTGATACCAGGACTGCCGAGCAACCGGCAGGAGATCGACGATGGTCTCCGCCATCCCGATCACCCGGTCTGCATACGTGGGCACGGCGGCGGCGAGAGCCTCCAGTACGCGTTTTTCAAAGCTAGCATTGTAGGCAACGAGGGTTGCTCCTGCCGGAACGACGGCGACGAGTGCTTGCGCGCAGGCGTGGCGCGGGTCTCCGCCGTCGAGGTGTAGAAACTCGTGGTGTGTGATGCTTCCATCGGCTTCTTCAAGATGAACCGAAAACTGAAACGGGATCTGTTGGTAGGGTCGCGTGCCAACCCAACGCGGTGCGGCGAAGGCAATCGTCTCAAAGTCAATCCAGGCGCGAGGGTAACTCCAGCCGTCGATCACTCTGCGAGCTTCCTCTACGTCATGATACGGACGACCGCTTTGCGTGGCCTGTACGATGTTGGCTTCGCGCCCTTCCAGGCCCGTGGCATTGATGGTCATCAAGTCCTCTATGCCTTCCGCCCGCCACTTGCGGCCGCCGCCATAGGGCAGGAGATCAACCGGCCAGTCTGGACCCGCCGGGATGTCGCGGTTGCAATAGGCGGTGAACTCACAAGCGTAAGGACTAGCGCAGCGGCCGCCAATTTCGACCACCGGCTCGGGACCGGCTAGGGTGGTTCTGGCCTCACGGATGGTATCGTCTCGGCAAGCGACCATGCCGCCAATGTCGTCGAGAAGCTCGGTATCGGCGAAGAGACCATCGAACTTGTTCGTCTGCCCCAAGACGAAAGCGCTATCGATATGGCGTATCGCGGCGGCGCTGACATTGACTCCCGCCTTCTGCGCAACCCAGACTTGGGTCGCGAGATCACCGTGGTGGTGGTCCTTTGCGCGGGTTGAACTCTTCACCTCCCGGATGGCCCAACCACCGGAAGCATCGCGCTCGAGAATGTCGATCCGCACCAGAACGCCGTCATGGGAGAATGTGGCTTCGAAGATTGGCCCGGGGTGCCCTTCCGCAATCAGCTGTTCGGTCGTCCGAAGAGCGGCTTTGAGATCTGGATCGGCCTTGACCATGACGCCGTCCGGTAGAAGAGAGCAGGCGATCGCACCGATGGTATTGCCAGCGGCGAAACCGGCCGCAGCCGCATCATCAATATCGGCGAGCTCCGCTCGGTGGACATGCAGCCACAAACGCTTGGGACACTGTTCAAACGCCGCGATCTTCGATTTCGACAATCCGAATTTCTTATTCGCCACCGAACATCTCCCTGTCACGATAATACGCGATCTGAGAAATAAATCGTTAGGGCGACAATTTCGGTCGTTACGCCTTTGCCTTCTCGCGCCGACGTCGTGGAGAAGTTGTGGTACCGGAAACTTCGATCCAACTCGTACGGCCCCGCGCCGCTACGTAGCATGGTCCAGAGAAGGTTGGACGGCAGTACCATCCCCTCCGCCACTTGCCCTCGCGAAAGCGTTCTCCCCATCCGGCCCCGGCCGGATTTTTCCGTTGTTTTCGAGGGTTATGCGGGTGGGGCTGAGCACTGCCCCCGCTGCCGGGCCGTCCGGAAGCGGTCTCTCAGGCGGGATATTCTCCGGACCTGATGACTGCGCGGATTTGGTGAATAGCTTTCAAAGATCTGAAACGATTGAGTTTTCGAACGTGCACCTGAGCACTTCGATGCCAGTGGCGTGTTGAGCGGCGTGGAATAAGGACCCCGCTTCTGGGGTGATCGGCGTCCAAAAGGGACCCCACCGACCGGGGGTTGGGTCCATTGTGCTTCCGAGGATTATCGGAGGCCGAGCGCGGGATGCTGATCGTGGAGACAATCGCAAAAATCAGGCGGCTGCATTTTACCGAGGGCAAGGGGATCAAGACGATCTGCCGCGACCTGAAGCTGTCGAAGAAGGTGGTGCGCAAGGTGATCCGCACCGGGATAACGGAGTTCACCTACACCCGGACGGTTCAGCCACGCCCGAAGCTGGGCGCCTGGCTTGAGGAACTGAGCCGGCTGTTGGCGATCAACGCGGCTCGTGGGCGCCGGGAACGCCTGACGCTGATCCAGATCTACGAGGAACTGCGCGGCCTTGGCTATGAAGGCGGGTATGATGCGGTCCGCCGCTACGCCTCGGTCTGGGCGCGCACTCAAAGCTCCGGTGCCTCGTCCGCCTTCGTGCCGCTGAGTTTTGCCCCCGGCGAAGCCTATCAGTTCGACTGGAGCCACGAGGTTGTCCTGATCGATGGGGCGACCACCACGATCAAGGTGGCCCATGTTCGCCTGTGCCACAGCCGGATGTTCTTCGTGCGGGCCTATCCGCGCGAGACGCAGGAGATGGTGTTCGATGCCCATGATCGGGCTTTCGCCTTCTTCAAGGGCACCTGCACCCGCGGGATCTACGACAACATGAAGACGGCGGTGGAGACCATCTTTGTCGGCAAGGAGCGCCTCTACAATCGTCGGTTCCTGCAGATGGCCAGCCACTATCTGGTCGAGCCCGTCGCCTGCACCCCGGCCTCGGGCTGGGAGAAGGGTCAGGTGGAGAGCCAGGTCGGCACGGTTCGCCAACGGTTCTTCTCACCCCGGGTCAGGGTCAAGAGCTACGAGGAACTGAATGCCTGGCTGCTGGACAAGTGCATCGCCTCGGCCAGGAGCAGCAAGCATCCGGAGTTGACGGACAAGACCATCTGGGAAGTCTTTCAGGAAGAACGCCCGCACCTCGTCCCTTATGCCGGGCGCTTCGACGGCTTCCACTCGCTGCCTGCGGCGGTATCGAAGACCTGCCTCGTGCGGTTCGACAACAACAAATACTCTGTCGCGGCAACGGCTGTCGGGCGGCCGGTCGAGATCAGGGCCTATGCGGAACGGATCGAGATCCGGCAGGAAGGGCGGCTGGTCGGGGACCATCCCCGTCACTTCGGGCGGGACCGGACAATCTACAATCCCTGGCACTATGTGCCTGTCCTGCTTCGCAAACCCGGGGCGCTGCGCAATGGCGCACCGTTCAAGGACTGGGTTCTGCCCGGCGCCCTCGAGCAGATCCGTCGCAAGCTGCAGGGCTCCTCGGACGGTGACCGCCAGATGGTGAAGATCCTCGGCGCCGTGCTGACGGAGGGAGTTCCCGCCGTGCAGAAGGCCTGCGCCGAAGCGCTCTCGCAGGGCGTCCACTCCGCCGATGTGATCCTCAACATCCTGTCCCGCAGGTGCGACCCGGAGCCGCCACCCTTGCTGCTCACCTCTCCGGCCTTGCGCCTGACCCATGAACCGGTGGCCGACTGTGCCCGCTATGACCTGCTGCGGAGGGCCGGCTGATGGATCGTGCAGAGATCATGGCAGCGATGGGCGAGCTGAAGCTCTACGGCATGCGCGCCGCTTACGACGAACTCATGGCGGTGGCTGTGCGCCGCCAGCACGAACCCCGCCAGATCGTCGGAGATCTTCTGGCCGCCGAGATCAACGAGAAGAAGGCGCGCTCGGTCAAATACCAGATCACCACCGCCAAGCTGCCCTATGCCCGGGAGATCGAGGAGTTCACCTTCGATGATACGCCGATCAACGAGACGCTGGTGCGCGACCTGGCCAGCGGGGAATTCCTCAGCCAGCAGCGCAATGTCGTGCTGGTCGGCGGCACCGGGACCGGCAAGACCCATATCTCCGTGGCGATCGCGCGCGCCGTCATCCGCAACGGCGCTCGCGGCCGCTTCTTCAACGTTGTGGACCTCGTGAACAGGCTGGAGGCCGAGGGCCGTGCAGGGCGGGCCGGCCGGCTGGCCGAGCATCTCATGCGGCTCGACTTCGTCATTCTCGATGAACTCGGATATCTGCCATTCGCGCAGTCCGGCGGCCAGTTGTTGTTCCATCTGATCAGCAAGCTCTACGAGCAGACTTCCGTCATCGTCACCACCAACCTCGCATTCGGAGAGTGGCCGACCGTCTTCGGAGACGCGAAGATGACCACCGCGCTGCTCGATCGTCTCACCCACCACTGCGACATCGTCGAAACCGGCAACGACAGCTGGCGCATCAAAACAAGAGCCTGACCGCCCTCCAAAACGCAGGCCCGCGTCGGCTGCGCCAGCTGAAAAGCTACGCCGCCACGGGCCTGCTCACCACATCGCCAGAGGGGTCCCTTTTGGACGCCGATAAGGGGGCACCATTCAACGCCGATTGACATTCGGCGACCGCACTGTGGCAATCTTCCAGGGCGCGTATGACGGTGCGGTGGCGATCTGGGGCAGCCTGCCGGGCACCATCGGCGACTTCACCTACCAGGCCGCAAACGGGCTGATCGGCGGGGTCGAGGCGATGCTGAACGGCGTCGTCACGCGCATCAACAGCTTTATCGAAACGCTGAACGCCGCGCTGGCCCTGCTGCCCGAATGGGCGGTCGGCGAAGGCGGCGTGCGGATCGGCACGCTCGACGCAGTGGACCTGAGCCGGATCGACAACCCATTCGAGGGGGCCGCGACGGCGGCCGGTACGGCAGCGGCCGATGCGTTCTCAGACGCGCTCGCCCGGACCTATATCGCACCGCCCGATCTCGGGCTCGGTGCCATGGCGGATGACGCGCGTGCCCGGGCCGATGCCTATCGCGAGGCTGCGGGTATGCTGACCGATGCCGCGACCCGGCCGCTTGCCGCCTGGCAGGCGCTGAAGGATGCCGTGACCGGGTCCGGCACGGAAGCTGGGACCGCGCTGACAGATGCCGCGACCTCCGCCGATGCACTGGCGGCCGGGCTCGACGACACCGCTGCCGCGGCCAATGGCGCCGGAGGTGCTGCCCGCGATGCCGGAACCGCTGCTGGAGACGGGGCGGAGCGCGCGCTGACCGGATGGCAGGCCGTGACGGCGGCGCTCTCGGACTATGCCAGCCGGGCTCGGGAGATTGGCGGCGATATCGGCCAGAGCCTCGTCAGCGCCTTCCAGTCGGCCGAGGACGCGGTGGGAGAGTTCGTGAAGACCGGCAAGCTGAACTTCCGCGATCTGGTGACCTCGCTCATCGCCGATCTCGCCAAGCTCGCGGCGCGGCGGTTCATCCTCGGTCCCATCGCCAACGCGCTCTCGGGCGCGCTTGGCGGCGCGGGCGGGATCTTCGCCAATATCCTGCACGCAGGCGGCATCGTCGGATCGTCCGGCCCCTCGCGCATGGTCCCGGCCATGGCCTTCGCCGCCGCACCCCGGATGCATTCGGGCGGTGCGGTGGGGCTTCGCCATGATGAGGTGCCTGCGATCCTGCAGCGCGGCGAACGCGTGCTCTCCCGGCGAGATGCGCAGAGCTACGGCACGGGCGGTGGGATCTACGTCACCATCATGGCCCGCGACGCCGAGAGTTTCCGGCAATCCCGCACGCAGGTCGCGGCCGACATCGCCCGGGCGGTCTCGCTCGGGCGCCGGGGGATGTAACCCATGGCGTTCCATGAGGTCCGGTTCCCGGACAACATCAGCCGAGGCGCGCGCGGCGGGCCCGAACGGCGCACCCAGATCGTCGAACTTGCCTCGGGCGACGAAGAGCGCAACGCCAGCTGGGCCAATTCGCGCCGTCGCTACGACGTGGCCTACGGTATCCGCCGGGCCGACGATCTAGCCGCCGTGGTTGCCTTCTTCGAGACGCGGAACGGTCGCCTCCATGGCTTCCGGTTCAAGGACTGGGGCGATCACAAATCCTGCCTTCCCTCGGGCACGCCTTCGCCGACCGACCAGGCGATCGGCACCGGCAATGGCGCGACGACCGCCTTCCAGCTGGTGAAGCGATACGCCTCGGGCAGCCAGTCGTGGGTGCGGACCATCACCAAGCCGGTCGCGGGCTCGGTCACCATCGCCCTGAATGGCGCACCGCAGGCGTCTGGCTGGTCCGTCGATACCACGACCGGCGTCATCACCTTCACCACCCCGCCGAGCGCTGGCGTCGCGGTCACCGCAGGCTTCGAGTTCGATGTCCCGGTCCGCTTCGACACCGACGTGCTCGACGTGACGCTCGACCTCGAGCGGCTGGGCTCGATCACCTCCATCCCGCTTCTGGAGATCCGACGATGAACGACGAAACCGGATTTCTGGCGGCAGCGCTGAAGGAACTGCTCGCCTCCACGGCGGTGATCCTCGCCGCCTGGGGCGCGCTCGGGGGGGCGACCAATGCGCTGACGACGAAGATGCGGCTGCGCGATGCGCTACGCCACATCCTGCTTGGCGGTCTGATCGCGGCCGGGATGGGCAGCCTGTCGATGGCGATCATCACCCGTTGGCTCGGCCTGCCGCCCGAGGCGATCCCGGCCGGGGGCGCGGCCGGATCGGCGGCCTATCTGGTCGGCGTCTTCGGTCCCGCCTTCATCGAGGTGCTGCTCGCCCGTCTGCGCCATGCCGGGAAAGGCGATGGCGATGCATGACCTTCTCCGCCTCGCGCGCTCCCTGCGCTGCGACCCGTCCGATCCCGGCCAGGCCTTCCGCCACCGGCTGGGCGTCGGCATCGCCATCGCCGCGCTGATCCTGATCCTCTCGCTTCTGGGGTGATTTCCATGCAGATGACTGACCGGGGGCTGCTGGCCCTCGTCCGGCACGAAGGCATCGTGCCCGGACCCTACACGGATGTGAAACAGGTCTGGACCTCCGGCATCGGCCACACGGCCGCAGCCGGTCTGCCCGATCCCGCCACAATGCCGCGCGGCATGCCCGTTGATCTCGATGCCGGGATCCGCGAGGCGTTCCGGGTATTCCGCGCCGATCTCACGCGCTACGAGGCCGCCGTCCTGCGTGCCGTGAAGGTGCCGCTCGAACCGCACGAATTCGATGCGCTGGTCTCGTTTCACTACAACACGGGCGGCATCGCCAAGGCGGCGCTGACCCGGCACCTGAACGCGGGCGACCGGGCAGCTGCGGCAACAGCCTTCATGGGTTGGCTCAAACCCGCCGCGATCCGCCCGCGCCGCGAGGCAGAACGCGATCTCTTCGCCACGGGCCGCTATCCCGCCGGAACGATCCCCGTCTGGTCGGTCGACCGCAACGGCCGGGTCGATTTCTCGAAACCGATCCGGCGTCTGACCGAGGGCGAGGCGCTGGCGCTGCTGCATCCCGCAAGCGTGCCGGTGCCGACGCAAACCATTTTCGCTCCGTCTTGGTGGCGGAGGCTGTTGGACCATTTCAAAGGAAAGGCAACGTCATGAACTGGAACCTCGCGCGTGGGCTGATCTACCTTGCCTGTCTGGCAGCCTCTGGTCTGGCGATGGCCGGGCTGGCTGATTTCGATCTGGCAACCGGCACCTTCGACCTGAGGCCCTTCAACCTCTACGCCCTGACCGGCGCTGGCGGCGGTGTCGTCTCGTCCGCACTGGCCTCTCTGGCGTTGCTTCGCGGCTGGGGGCGGAAGTGAAATCCCTCTCGCCCGCTCTGCAGGCCCATCTCGACGAGGGCACGACCACGCTCGCCTGGTGCTGGCGGATCACGCGGGCCGATGGTGTCACCTTCGGCTTCACCGATCACGACCGGACGCTCAGCTTCGACGACACCGATTTCGAACCCGAGAGCGGGCTGACGGCCTCCGAGGTGCGCTCGGGTTCCGACCTGTCGGTCGATGCGCAGGACGCCGAAGGCGTGCTGACTTCGGACCGCATCACCGAGACCGACATCCTCGATGGCCGTTGGGACAACGCGGCGGTCGAGGTCTGGCGGGTGAACTGGGCCGACACCGCGCAGCGCGTGCTGATGCGGCGCGGGGCCATCGGCCAGATCCGGCGGGGGCGGCTCGCCTTCGTGGCGGAGGTGCGCTCGCTTGCGCACGTGCTGGGCCAGACGGTTGGGCGGACATTCCAGGCGAGTTGCGACGCGGCGCTCGGCGATGCGCGCTGTGGCGTCGATCTGGAGGACCCGGCCTTCAAGGGAGCGGGTGCTGCGGTCGATCTGCTGCGGGATCGCGCGTTCACCGCCTCCGGTCTCGGCGGCTTCGAGGCGGGCTGGTTCACATTCGGGACGCTGGACTGGACCTCCGGCGCAAACGCTGGGCGGCGCACCGAGGTGTTGGGCCATGACCTTACGGATGGCATCGCCGTGCTGACCCTGCTGGAGGCCCCGGTGCGGGCCATCAGCGAGGACGACGGTTTCACCATCCGCGCGGGCTGCGACAAGCGGATCGAGACCTGCGGCGCGAAGTTCGCGAACAGCGCCAGTTTCCGCGGCTTCCCGCACATCCCCGGCCAGGATGCCGTGCTGCGCTATGCCACCAAGGACGGTGGTCACGACGGAGGTGTGCTGTGAACACCGCCGATCCCGACAAGGTCATCGCGGCGGCACGGTCGTGGCTCGGCACGCCGTATCACGACCAGGCGAGCCTCAAGGGCGTCGGCTGCGACTGCCTTGGTCTCGCCCGGGGTGTCTGGCGCGAAGTCGTGGGCCCCGAGCCATTCCCGATCCCGCCCTACAGTCGGGACTGGGGCGAGACCGGTCCGCGCGAGGTGCTGGCCGAAAGCGCGCGGCGCATGATGCCGGAGATCGCCCCGGCCGATGCCGGTCCCAGTGCGCTGGTTCTCCTTCGGATGAGGTCGCGCGCCATCGCAAAGCATGTCGGGATCCTGACTGGCCCCGACACCTTCCTCCATGCCTACGAGCGACTCGGCGTGATCGAGGAGCCGCTGACCCAAGCCTGGCGGCGGCGCATCGCCTTCGTCTTCCTGTTTCCGCAACGCTGAGACCACGACATGGCCACCCTCATTCTCGGCGCCGCCGGTGCCGCCATTGGCGGTTCGATCGGTGGCGCGATCCTCGGTGTCAGTGCGGCGACCATCGGCGGCTTCATCGGCTCCACCATCGGCTCGGTTGTCGACAGCTGGATCGTTTCCTCGCTCGCGCCGACGCAGCGGATCGAAGGGGCGCGGCTCGACAGCTTGCGCATCACATCCTCCACCGAGGGGGCCGTGATCCCGCGGCTCTATGGCCGGATGCGGATCGGCGGCAACATCATCTGGGCCACCGATTTCCGCGAGGAGACGAAGACCACCACGCAGGGTGGCGGCAAGGGCGGCGGGGGCGGCAAGGTCAAGACGACCGAATATCTGTACTATGCAAGCTTTGCCGTGGCGCTCTGCGAGGGGCAGATCACCGGCATCGGCCGCATCTGGGCCGACGGCAAGCCGATGGACCTGACCGGCGTGACCTGGCGCTGGTATCCGGGCGACGAGGCGCAGGCGGCCGATCCGTTCATCGCCGCGAAGATGGGCGCGGCGAACACGCCGGCCTATCGCGGCACGGCCTATGTGGTTTTCGAGGAACTGCCGCTCTCCAGCTACGGCAACCGCCTGCCGCAGCTCTCTTTCGAGGTATTCCGGCCGCTTGCCGATCCCGACACCGCCGAGGGGCTGACCCGCGCCGTCACCATGATCCCCGCCTCGGGCGAGTTCACCTATGCCACTCAGGCGATCCGCAAGACCGATGGCGGCGCGACGGTATCTGAGAACCTGAACGCGCTGCCGGACGAGGCGGACATGGTGGTGGCGCTCGACCGGCTGCAGGCGATGGCCCCGGCGGTCGAGAGTGTCAGCCTCGTCGTCGCCTGGTTCGGTGACGACCTGCGCGCGGGCACCTGCAAGGTGCGGCCGGGCGTCGAGGTATCGGCAAAATCCACCACGCCGCGCAGCTGGTCGGTCAATGGCGTCGGCCGCGCCAATGCCTTTCTCGTCAGCCGCGATGATCAGAATCGCCCCGTCTATGGCGGCACGCCGTCCGACTTCGCCGTGGTGCAGGCGATCCAGGAGATGAAGGCGCGCGGGCTGCGCGTCACCTTCTATCCGTTCATCCTGATGGATGTCCCGCCCGGGAACAACCTGCCGAACCCCTGGTCCGACAACGCCGCCGAGACGGGTCAGCCCGCTTTCCCCTGGCGAGGACGGATCACCTGTTCACCTGCGGCGGGCTTCGCCGGAACCGTGGACAAGACAGCCACCGCCGCTACGCAGGTTTCGACGCTCTTCGGCGCGGCGGCGCCCACGAGTTTTGCGGTCTCGGGTCAGTCGGTTTCATGGACCGGGCCATCCGGAGACTGGGGTCTGCGCCGCATGGTGCTGCACTACGCCCATCTTTGCACGGTGGCGGGCGGGGTCGATGCTTTCCTCATCGGCACCGAGATGCCGGGGCTGACCACCATCCGCTCCGGGGCCAGCAGCTACCCCGCGGTGCAGGCCTATCGGGATCTTCTTGGCGATGTGCGCAGCATTCTCGGGGCCGGGACAAAGATCGGCTATGCTGCCGACTGGTCTGAGTATTTCGGGCACCAGCCGGGCGATGGCAGCGGCGACGTGTTCTTCCACCTCGATCCGCTCTGGGCGGATCCCGAGATCGACTTCATCGGTATCGACAACTACATGCCGCTGTCGGACTGGCGGGACGGATTCGAGCATGCCGACGCGGCCGAGGGCTGGCCCGCGATCCACGACCGGGCCTACCTGCAGGCGAATATCGCCGGTGGCGAGGGCTTCGACTGGTTCTACGCCAGCGCCGCCGACCGTACCGCGCAGCTGCGGACTCCGATCACCGACGGCGCCGCCGGAAAGCCGTGGGTGTTCCGCTACAAGGACCTGCGCGCCTGGTGGTCGAACGCGCACTATAGCCGCCAGGGCGGCGTGGAGAGCGCGACGCCGACCGCATGGGCACCGCAGTCGAAGCCCGTCTGGTTCACCGAGCTCGGCTGCCCGGCCATCGACCGCGGTACCAACCAGCCCAATGTCTTCTTCGACCCGAAGTCTTCCGAGAGCTTCACGCCGCATTTCTCGCGCGGCTGGCGCGACGACGCGATCCAGCGCGCCTATCTCGAGGCGAGCTATCTCTGGTGGGGCAAGCCCGCGAACAACCCGATCTCGTCGGTCTATGGCGGCCGGATGGTGCATGTCCCCGAATGCGCCGCCTGGACCTGGGACGCGCGGCCCTATCCGTTCTTTCCGGCGCTGACCGACGTCTGGACCGACGGCGCGAACTGGCGGCTCGGCCACTGGCTGACCGGACGGCTTGGCGCTGTGTCGCTGGCCGCGCTCGTCCGCCACCTCTGTCTGCGGGCAAGCATGCCGGAATCCCGCATCGACGTCTCCGGCCTCTGGGGCGCGGTCGAAGGCTATGTGATCGGGGCGCTGGAAAGCCCGCGCGCCTCGATCACCACGCTGTCGCGCCATTTCGGTTTCGACGCTGTCGAGACCGAGGGTGTGATCCGCTTTGTCATGCGCGGGCGGGCCTCCGTCGCGACCGTCGCGCCCGACGATCTGGTCGCTGCCCGTGAGGGCGACGTCCTCGAACTGACCCGCGGCCAGGAGACCGAACTGCCGCAGGTCCTGAAATGGCAGCTGGCCCGTGCCGACGAGGATTACGACGCCGCCCTCGTCGAGGCGCGGCGCATCACCGTCGACACGACGCGGATTGCCTCCGAGTCCTTCCCGATGGCGGTGCCGCCCGAGGAGGCCGGGCGCCGCTGCCGCCGCGCGCTGATGGAAGCATGGGTCGGTCGCGAGACAGCGGCGTTCCGTCTGCCGCCTTCGCGTCTCGCGCTCGATCCGGCCGACGCGATCCGGCTCGTGCATGACGGGCGGCTGGTCGACCTACGGCTAGTCTCCATCGCCGACGCCGAGGCGCGCGGCATCGAGGCGGTCCGCCAGGATCGCGCGAGTTACGATCTGCCGCCGGGCGATCCCCGCGCGGCCTCGCTGACGCGGGCGGTGGTGTTCGGCGCGCCGGATGCGGTGCTGATGGACCTGCCGCAATTGACCGAGGACCAGCCGGCGCATCGGCCGCTCATCGCAGCCCATGCCGTGCCGTGGCCCGGCGAGATGGCGGTGTTCCGCAGCCCTTCGGCCGATGGCTTCGAACTGCTGACCAGCTTTGGCAGCCGCGCCCGGATCGGGACGCTGTTCTCGGATTTCTACGCGGGGCCGGTCTCGCGCTTCGACCTCGGCAATGCGCTGGTGATCGATCTGCTGACCGGCACGTTGGAAAGCGTCACCGACCTGACGCTGTTCGGCGGCGCCAATGCGCTGGCGGTGGAGAGCACGCCGGGTTTCTGTGAGATCGTCCAGGCGGGTGCAGCCGAACTGTTGGCGCCTGGTCGCTATCGCCTGACCCGGCTCCTGCGTGGCCAGCGCGGCACCGAGGGGGCGATGGGCAACCCGGCCCCGGCAGGCGCGCGGGTCGTGGTGCTGGACGAGAGCCTTGCCGTGCTGCCGATCGCCGAGGCCGATCTCGGCATCCCGTGGAACTGGCGCATCGGCCCGGCCAGCCGCCCGGTCAGCGACGACACCTATGTGGCGCAGAGCTTCACACCGGTGGGCATGGGGCTGCGGCCGTTCTCGGTCGCCCATGTGGAGCAGCCATGGCGCACGCCGCGCACACTGGGCGACCTTACAATCCGCTGGACGCGGCGGTCCCGCGTGCTCTCGGCCGACAACTGGGGCGCGGTCGAAGTGCCGCTCGCCGAGGAAGTTGAAGCTTACGAGGTCGAGATCCTCGACGGCGCCACCGTGAAGCGGGTGCTCGGCACGGGCGCCACCAACGCGCTCTACACCGCCGCCCAGCAGACCGCCGACTGGGGCGCGCCGCTCGGGCCTGGCGACACGCTCACCATTCGCATCTCCCAGCTCTCCGCCCTCGTGGGGCGGGGCGCGCCCGAGACCATCACGCTCACGTTCTGAGGCCATCCCATGTCCGACACCACGACCCATCTCCTGCTGCCCTACATCCTCGCGGCGCAGGCACAGAAGCACATCACCCACAACGAGGCGCTGCGCCTCCTCGACGGGCTCGTCCATCTCTCCGTCCATGACCGCGACCTGACTGCACCGCCCGCCAGCCCCGCCGATGGCGACCGCTACATCGTCGCCTCGGGTGCCACCGGCCTGTGGGCGGGGTGGGACCTGAACGTCGCGCTCTGGACCGATGGTGCCTGGCTTCGCCTGCCGCCGCGGGCCGGATGGCGGGCATGGGTCGAGGACGAGAGTCTGCTGCTGGTCTACGACGGCTCGGGCTGGAACAGCACTACGCCTGCGACGCTGCAGAACATGGCGCTGCTTGGCGTTGGCACCACCGCCGACCCGGCCAACCCGTTCTCCGCCAAGCTCAATGCGGCGCTCTGGACCGCGAAGACCATCGCCGAGGGCGGGACCGGCGATCTGTTCTACACCATGAACAAGGAGACTGCGGCCGACGATCTCGGCCTCACCCTCCAGACCGGCTTCGTGACCAAGGCGCTGGTCGGCCTGTTCGGCTCTGACCGGTTCCGGTTGGCGGTCTCCGCCGACGGCAGCAGCTTCTTCGACGGGCTGATTGTCGACAACGCCACCGGCATCGTCGACCAGCCCCGGCTGCCGCGCTTCAAGGGCTACACCAACTACGACAACTACGTCGCCATCGACAGCTGGACGAAAATCGGCATCAACAACACCGACTATAACGATCAGGGGGCGTTTGACGCAGCCAACAACCGCTTCGTCGCGCCCGTCGCTGGCACCTACCTCTTCGGCGCGACGCTGCTCTACAAAATCAATTCCAGCACCAATGCGCGGATGCGCGGGCGGCTGGTGCTGAACGGCTCGACCGAAATCCGGGGCTCGCGGGGCGAGGTTTCCGGCGCGCATAACTCCGAAGCGACGGCGCTCTGGCTGCAGACCATGGTGCCGCTCGCCCAAGGCGACACGGTCGAACTGCAGGGCACCTTTCGTGCCGCCGACGGGTATTTCGCCGCCGATCACACGTCCTTCTGGGGAACGAAGGTGGGTTGAGCGGCGGAGGGAGGACTCGATGACACCACCCCGATTCGAGGGCTATGTGCGCATGCCGGGCGCCGATCGCCGCGGGCCGGACCACCGTAGAGAATGCCGCTCGACCGATCTCCGTCCGGTACCGTGCTGACGGCCTGCTGGGTGATCACGTCGATTTGCCATACGAGGCGGTCCTTGGCCTTCTCGACGATCGGTGGCGAAGTATGCGCCACGGCCCCAGCCGGGACACGGACTCGATCACGGCCAGGTCACCAAAGATCAGCGGTTTAGCGAATGCCGTTTGCAACCTGAACCTCGCGCACGAAACGGATGATGTTGGACAGCTCTGGATCCGTGAGTCCCGGCACCGGGGCCATGTTTCCAAAGGGCCAGTGATGGGCGCGCACTCCACTGCGTGCTGCCATGACGAAAGCCATGTCGCTGTGGTGGCCCGGCTCATAGATCTTGTGAATGAGCGGGGGCGCGGTCCCCGCACGTCCTTCAGCGTTGGTGCCGTGGCAGGATGCGCAGTTGGCGGCGAATACCTGCTGACCGACTTCGGCTTCGGGTGACAGCGTGGCCGGCAGAGTTACAGCAACAAGAGCCTGGCCCTCTTCTGCCGGGTTTGCGGCATCGGGCTGGCCCCAGAGCCACCAGGCACCGCCTGTGGCGATCGCGGCAATCACCACGACAAGAACAGTTCGCATGATGTCTTTCCTCCTTTCCTCGGGTTTGCTCGCGCGGATGGAGAGCCGCGCGAGCAGTGCCGGAAGGGTCTGGTTTGGTGAGGTAGTCTCGATTGCCTTGGCGCCGGAGCGGGCTCCGGCGCCGATCGCTCAGCGGGTCGGGCCGCCGTAGACGATGCCATTCGGCCGATCGCCGACCGGCACTGTCTTGACCACTTCCTGGCTCCCCACGTCGATGATCGACACGGTATCGTCGGCAATGTTGGTTACGAACACGAATGCCCCATCCGCCGATGCTGAGACGCCATGGGCGCCGCCGCCGGTGGTGAGGGTCTTCACCACCTCTCCGGTCGCGGTGTCGATGACGGACACGGTGTCGTTCGGCTCCGCGTCGGTGCCCTGGTTTGCCACGTAGACATGGGCTCCGTCCGGGGTCACGAACATCTGGATCGGGTTCGGTCCAACGTCGATCCTGTTCGTCACCTCACGGGACGATGTGTCGATGACCGCCACGCGGTTTTCATCCCGCAGCGAGACGTAGACCTGAGCGCCCGAGGGCGTGAACCCGACCTGGACAGGTGCCGCGCCCACCGGAATGCGCGCGACCTCGGAAAGCGCCTGCGTGTCGATGACGGACACGGACCCGTCTTCGACATTGGCGACGTAAAGCTCGGCCTCGTCCGGGCTGAGCCGCAGGCCGTGCGGATAATCCCCGGTCGCGATGCGCCCGATGACCTCGGCCTTTGCAAGGTCAATCACGGCGATCTCGTCGCCGCCGGCCAGCGAGACAAAAGCGCGCCCCTGCCGGTCAGCGACCACGTGCGCCGGATGCAAGCCTACTGCAACAATCGCCGTGGGCACCGAGAGGTTCCGCGGATCGAGGATGACCAACTGACCCTCGGCCGCGCCTTCCGCGCCGTGACCGTGCCCGCCGGACCCGTGATCTCCCTCGGCGGCGGGATCGCCGACCGCCAGCAGCAGCTTGCCGTCCGGCGTCAGATCGACGTTGTGCGGTGCGACGGGGATCGAGACCGTATCGACTGCTCCGGTGCCGAGATCGATGGCGCTGATGGAATATCCGCCTTCATTGGCGGACCAGACGGTTCCGCCGGTCTGACCCAGCGCCGCCGGCGTCTCGCCGGCGTTCGCCACCAGCCAGGCCTGCATTTCGGCGATCTCAAGTTCCTGCGCCGCGATGATCTGGCCGGCCCACTTCCTGGTTTGCGGGTCGTCCCCGTATTGCTGGACGATCCTGGCCATGTCGATCGCGCCATGATGATGCGGGATCATGCCCCGGACGAAGGCGACATCCGGGTCGTCGGCCATGACCCCGTCCATCATCGGCCCGTGCATTGCGTTCATGGCGTCGATGTTGGCCTGTGTGAAGTCGGGCAGGCTTTCCTTCGCCGGGGTCGTCGCGGCCTGCGGCGTGCCCATCATCCCTCCGTTCATCATTCCCTGCATCATCTGCTGCATCGCGCCCATGCATTCCGGGGTCATGGCCTGCACCATGGCCTGGCACTGCTCGGGCATCATCCCTTGCATGCCGGGCATCTGGCCCGAGGGAGGCGTCGGCGATGGAGCCTGCTCCGCTTGCGCGGGCGGGGTCCCCGGATGGTGGATGTCGTGCCCGGCCTGCGCGAGGGCAGTGCCCGGCAGGCCTGCCAGGATGCCGACGGAAAGTGCGATTGCGGTTCTGTTCATTGATTTCATCCTTTGGTTTCCGGAGCGCCGGCCCGGATTCGCGGACGCAGGTCTCCGTTGTGGTCGCTGGTCTTTCGGGTTGCGCCGGAGCGGCCGGAGACATCTCTCGTTCTCGCGCCGATCCCTGCGCATCACGCAGCGATGAGACGTGGCGGCCTCAGGATGCCTTCGGGTGATCGGTCGTGCGGATCAGGGCGCACAACCGTGAAAACCTCACCGCGCACGGGCGGGCCGACCGTCGGCGGCGCGACGAGAACCGCGGCGGTCAGACAGGTCGGGCAGCAGTCGGCCAGACTGAAGCCGATGTCATCACTGACGCAGCCCGCGGATGAACCTGCGCCATGGCCGTCCGGCATGTGGTGCTCGGCGCAGTGGCTTGCCGTGGCGGCGGCCTGTTGCTGGTGGATGGCGTGTCGGGCGGGGCCGGCATGTACCGGGACCTGCAGAACCAGGGCGCCGATGGCAAGCAGCAGGATGCAGATCGCGAACCGGCGCCATCGGCTGTATCCCGCCCGGAAAGCAGAATGCGCCTGCCCGGTCATGCGCCGTCTCCTACTCGACGCCGCGAGACAGCCCCGCTGACGGAGGCAAGCCGCCTCGGTCAGGTGCTGTTTCGGATCATTCGCAAGCCGGGCGGTCATGTCGGTATACCCCGTGTCAGATTTCCCGCGGGCCGAGGAAGCGCCCGAAGCGCCGGGTGGTCGGGCCGAACAGGAACGCTTCATAGGGCTCGGGGTCGACGCCGGGGAAATCCATGCCGGGCGAGCCGGCGGGCATGCCGGGAACGGCCAGCCCTGTTGCCTCGGGCCGCTCGGAAAGAAGGCGGCGGATCGCTTCGGCGGGCACATGGCCCTCGACCACATAGCCGTCGACCTCGGCGGTATGGCACGATGCCAGATCGGCCGGCACGCCGAGCCGCTGCTTGAGGCTGGCCATATCAGCGGATTCCACCACCCGCACCGGGAACCCTGCGGCTTCGATATGCGCAGCCCAGCCGTCGCAGCAGCCGCAGGAGGGATCCTTGCTGACGTTCACCAGCGGCAGAGGCTCTGCCTGCCCCCAGCTTGCGGTGGCCATCAGCAAGGGAGGTGCGCCGGCAGCGGCAAGAATGGCGCGTCGGCTGATGCTGCGATTGTCTCTCATCGTCAAACCTCGTTGCATGGATTCATTGTCTCACCGTCACGGTCCGGGCGCGACGCAGGAAAGGGGTGAGCCGGCGCCCGTGCGGGCCGGCTGATGGCTCCGCCAACATCACAGCTTCACCCTCCGCAGCCTTGCTGCATTGGCGATCACGCTGACCGAGGACAGCGCCATGGCGGCGGCGGCGATGATCGGCGACAGCAGGATGCCGAAGAACGGATAGAGCACGCCCGCCGCGACCGGCACACCAAGCGCGTTGTAGATGAAGGCGAAGAACAGGTTCTGGCGGATGTTGCCCATGACCGCTTCCGACAGCTTTCGGGCGCGGACGATGCCGGTCAGATCGCCTTTCAGCAGCGTGACCCCCGCGCTTTCCATCGCCACATCGGTGCCGGTGCCCATGGCGATGCCGACATCGGCGGCGGCCAGCGCCGGGGCGTCGTTGACGCCATCGCCCGCCATCGCCACCACCTCGCCCGCTGCCTTGTGCCGCTGCACCACCGCGCTTTTCTGGTCGGGCAGGACCTCGGCCTCGACCTCGTCGATGCCAAGCTGGCGGGCGACGGCTTTGGCCGTGGTCCAGTTGTCACCGGTGAGCATGACCACCCGGATGCCCTGCGCCTTCAGCGCCGCCAGCGCCTCGGGCGTCGAGGGCTTGACCGGATCGGCGATGGCGAAGATCGCGGCGACGCGGTCGTCCACGCCCATGAAGATCGCGGTCGCCCCATCCTCGCGCAGCCGGTCGGCCTCCTCGGCCAGCGGCGCCACATCGACGCCCTGTTCGGCGAGGAATTTGGCGTTGCCGAGGGGGATGCGCTTGCCCTCGACCGTGCCATAGGCACCCTTGCCGGTGGGCGAGTCGAAATCCGCAACCGGTGCCATCGCGATGCCGCGTTCCTCGGCGGCGCGCACGATGGCGATTGCCAGCGGATGCTCGCTGGCCCGCTCGACGCTGGCGGCAAGCCGCAGCGCCTCTTCCTCGGTGAACCCCGGCGCCGGCACGATGGCGGTGACGGCGGGGCGCCCTTCCGTCAGCGTGCCGGTCTTGTCGACGATGATGGTGTCGATCTTCTCCATATGCTCCAGCGCCTCGGCGTTCTTGATCAGCACGCCCGCCTGTGCGCCACGGCCGACGCCGACCATGATCGACATCGGCGTCGCCAGCCCCAGCGCACAGGGACAGGCGATGATCAGGACCGACACGGCGGCAATGAGACCGAAGGAGAAGCGCGGCTCCGGCCCCCAGATCGACCAGGCGACGAAGGCGAGCACCGCGACCACGATCACCGCCGGCACGAACCAGCCGGAGACCTGATCGGCCAGCCGCTGGATCGGCGCGCGGCTGCGCTGCGCCTCGGCGACAAGCTGGACGATCTGCGACAGCATGGTGTCGCGGCCGACCTTGCGGGCCTCGATCACCAGCGCGCCGGACTGGTTCATGGTGCCGCCGATGGCGGTGGCGCCGACCTCCTTGGTGACCGGCATCGACTCACCTGTCACCATCGACTCGTCGACAGCGCTGCGGCCTTCCAGCACCTCGCCATCGACGGGCACCTTCTCGCCGGGCCGGACCCGCAACCGGTCGCCGACATGAACGGTATCGAGCTGCACCTCCTCCTCGCTGCCGTCGTCACGAATGATCCGCGCGGTCTTGGGGGCAAGGTCCAAGAGCGCCCGGATCGCACCGCTGGTGCTTTCGCGGGCGCGCAGTTCCAGCACCTGCCCGAGCAGGACAAGGACGGTGATGACCGCCGCCGCCTCGAAATAGACCGCGACCGAGCCGTCGGCTTGCCGGAACTGGTCAGGAAAGATGTCGGGCGCGAGTGTCGCCACCATGCTGTAGACCCAGGCCGCCCCGGTGCCCATCGCGATCAGGGTGAACATGTTGAGGCTGCGGTTGACCAGCGACTGCCAGCCGCGCTGGAAGAAGGGCCAGCCCGCCCACAGCACCACAGGCGTCGCCAGCAGCATCTGGATCCAGTTCGACGTCCGCTGGCTGATGAGGTGGTCCAGACCGAGAAGGTGGCCGCCCATCTCCAGCACGAACACCGGCAGCGTCAGGATCAGCCCGATCCAGAACCGACGCGTCATGTCGATCAGTTCCTCGTTCGGCCCGGCCTCGAGGCTGACCAGCACCGGCTCCAGCGCCATGCCGCAGATCGGGCATGACCCCGGGCCGACCTGCCGGACCTCGGGGTGCATCGGGCAGGTGTAGATCGTCCCCTCCGGAACCGGTTCGGCCTTCGTGGCCGCCGCTGCCGGACCGAGATAGCGCTCCGGATCGGCCAGGAATTTCCCCCGGCACCCGGCCGAGCAGAAGTAATACGGCCGCCCGGCGTGCTCGGCCTTGTGCTCGGTCATGTGCGGATCGACCATCATGCCGCAGACCGGGTCCTTGACCTTGTGGGCTGTGTCCGACGCGGCGGCGTGGTCATGTGCGTGATCGTTGGCCGAATGAGCGTGGTTCTGGTGATCGTGTTCGATCTTGCTGTTCATTTTTACGCCTCCTCGGCGTTTCATCCTGAGCTTGCGTTTCACCTGTTCTGCACTTTCCAACCGCTGGAAGGTCAAGAGGCGATCAGGAGGCTTGGAATATTGCCCTTTGCAGCTTTCCCGCTGGGGGCGCTGGCATGGGCGCCCCCAGCATCATACGATCATGCGCTGATGGCAAATTCGGTCATCATGCCGGTCTCAAGATGCGGCATGTGGTGGCAATGCAGCATCCAGCGCGCCGCCTCACCGGCGTCGAGCGCCACATCGACCATCGACATCGGCGGCACGTATACCGTGTCGCGCAGCGCGCCCCGGACGGCACGTCCGTTCAGACCGACGACCTGGAACACATGCCCGTGCAGATGCATCGGGTGGCCCATCATCGACATGTTGTGGAAGGACAGCACCACCCGCTCACCGCCGCGCGCGGCAATCGGGCGATGCTGGCCCCAGACGGCACCGTTGATGGTCCAGACATAGGGCTGCATCGAGCCGCCCAGCATCACCATGTGGCTGCGGTCCACCGGCCGATCCGGCAGGGCGTCGGCGGCAATCAGGCGCTGCTCCTGCGCCAGGTCGGTGTCGAAGGCGGGGGCTTCGGCTTCTGCCATGGTGTCGATGCGCCGGATTTCGGCGCCCTGCGTGGCAAGGATCAGGCCGGTGCGCTCGCGCGCGCCTTCCCGCAGCGCGAGGATCGGCCAGGCGCCGCCCTGCTGCGGCAGGTCGATCTCCAGATCCAGCCGCTGGCCCATCGCCAGGCCGAAGCGCGTCCCCGGAACGGGCTGAACCGCATGTCCGTCCACCGCGACAAGCCGGGCCTGCGGCTCGCCGGTCTCAATCCAGAACACCGTTGCCGCGGCGGCATTGATCACCCGCAGGAGGATGCGCCCGCCGCGCTCGACCTGCACCACCTCGGGATCCGACAGCGTGCGGTCGTTGGCCAGATAGGCGTCCCAGTCGTAATCGTTGAGGTCCATCGCCATGCCACCCATGGCGCCCGTCCCCATCATGCCGCCCATGGCGCCGTGATCCATGCCACCCATCGGCATGTTCCCCAGCGCGCCGTGGTTCATGCCGGCCATGCCACCCATGCCTGCACCTTGGCCGCCAGCGTGACCGCCCGCGGTCCCGTGACCGCCGAGGATCTCGGCCAGCACCTCCTCGGGCGCCTTGAACGAGAAATCATGCAGGAACAGCACCACCTCCTGCCGGTCGGCGCTGATATCCTCGGCGCTGCGCACGATCAGCGGCGCGGCCAGCAGGCGCATCTCGTGCAGCGGCACATGCGCGTGCATCCAGTAGGTGCCGGGCAGCGGCGCGAAGTCATAGGCGCGGGTCTCGCCGGGGGCGAGCATGGGCAGCGGCATGTCGGGCACACCGTCCTGCGCGTTGGGCGGGATCTGGCCGTGCCAGTGGATCAGGGTGGCGGTATCGAGATCGTTGCGCAGATCCACCCGGAACCGTTCGCCGGGGTCGAGCGTCAGGCCCTGTCCGGCCGGCCCGGCAAGACCCCAGACGGCGGCCGCGCGGCCGTCGATGTCCAGCACCCGGCTGGCGGCTTGCAAAGACAGCGGGGCCACGCTCTGCGCTGCCGCGATCCGGGGCAACTGCGCATAAGCCAGCATGGCGGCGCCAGCGGCAAGAAAGCCGCGTCGTGAAATGGTATTCATGGTCGTCTCCTCGGGACAGCCAGTCCCGTTCATCAAAGCCGATGGGACGCCACAGGCCTCAGCCCGGGCGCGATCAGAGGAGACGGAGCTTGGGAGGTCGTTCGTTCAACCCGGGCGCCCGACCGGCAAGGATCACGCCGGTGGGGAGGTCATGGCTGGCAGGCGCGTAATCGCGGCCTGAGCTTTCGCTCGGGGATGTCAGGGAGACCGAAAGGCCGGCGCAAAGCATCTCACAGCTTGCGACGTGACCCGATCCGCAGTGCTGGTCGCCATCACAGGGATTTTCGCTGCCGACAGCAACCTGCATCATTTCGGTGACATGCACCGCGTGATCCGGCTCTGCGCTCAAGCGCGCCGCATGCGCGGACGTCACCGTCGTCATGGCGGTGATCGCGAGCACGGCAAGCAGGGCTACGAGACGGGCGAACATGCCGGGAAGATAGGCGCTGGTCACAGGAATGTCCATTGCCTCCGGCGTCACGCCTCTGGCAGAAGTTCAATTTCGGCATGTAGCCGATTGAAATTCTTCACCAGCAATCATTCAACTCATGCGCAAAGAACTTCGTACTATCTTGTGGCTCGGGTTGCTCCTCGGCGGCCTGATCCTGGCGATCCTCGTCGGATGGCATCAGGTCCGTACTGCATCCACCACCGCGTCTTCTGCGAAAGTCATCGAACAGGGCCGGCAGGTCTATGCAGACCAATGTGCGTCCTGCCACGGTGCGCAGCTCGAGGGGCAGCCGGACTGGAAGACGCCGCTTCCGTCCGGGCGTCTCCCGGCGCCACCGCACGATGCCGGCGGCCACACATGGCACCATCCCGATGACATCCTGTTCCGCATTGTCAAGGAAGGCACGGCCGCCATTGTCGGGGGCGGCTATGAGAGCGACATGCCGGGGTTTGCCGATGTCCTCGGCGACGCCGAGATCCAGGCTGTCCTCGCCTATATCAAGAGCACCTGGCCGGAGCGCGAGCGCGGATATCAGAAGGAGGTTTCCCGCCGCGACTGAAATGCCGCGGCCGCTTCCCTATCGCGGTCAATCCGCGCCGCGCAGCAGTCGTTGCGGATGGGTCCATGCTGCCGCGCGGGTCGTAAAATTATTTTAAAACAATAATTTAGAAGATAGAGAAGGTTGGACGCCAGGCCCATCCGCTCCGCCACTTGCCCTCGCGAAAGGTGTCTCCCGATCCGGCCGCGGCCGGATTTTCCCGTTGTTTTCGAGGGTTATGCGGGAGCGGCTGAGCACTGCCCCCAGTTCCAAGATGCCCGAAATCGGTCTCTCGGGGCCGATATTCTCCTGACCTGATGACTGTGCCGGTTGGTGAATTTCTTACAGCAAGCTGAAATTGTGTGCTTTTCGGCTTTTCGGGATCGCCGGCCCGAATACTTCGATGCCGGTGGCGTTCGTGAGGGGGAGAATAAATCGAGCTATCGCCCTCAGAATAGTTCCGTGCTGCTCTCGTCGCGGATACGGAGGGGGTATCTTTCGCCCCTGATGGTGGGCGATTTCGATACCCCCCAACTTCGCCCTGCACCTCGCCGGTCTTCCTTCGCCACCGTGGTCATTGCCCGCCGCTGATCCGCAGTGGCCGTTTGCAACACCACGGAGGCCCGATCATGCCACATGAACCCGTCGTCCTGCCGCCGCGTTTTCTACGGACCAAGGAGGCCGCGACCTTTCTGAGCCTCTCGGCCCGGACGCTCGAAAAACACCGCACCTATGGAACCGGGCCAGCCTATCGCAAGCTCGGCGGCCGCGTCGTCTATGCCATCGACGATCTCGAAGCCTGGACCGAACGCGGCGCGGTGACCTCGACCTCCGATCCGCGCGGCTCCGTGCTGCCCGCCAAGCGTCATGCGTTTCCGTCCGGCCCGCAGGCCGGTCGTTACGCCCGCTGATCTCTCGCGGTTTCCTTCATGACGGTGCGACGTCGATCCCTTTCCGAGCGTGGGCAACTGGATCTGTTCAGGGCGCTCCCCGGCGATTTCGCGCCACGAGACGCACAGGATCTCATGGCCTATCCCTTCTTCTCCCTCGCCAAGTCGAAGCGCATCGCGCCGATCGACTTCGCAGCCGGCAATGTCTCCATCCGGGTCGAGGCTGTTCCCGATCACGGCATGGCCACGATCTGGGACGCCGATATCCTGATCTGGGCGGCCAGTCAGATCGTCGAAGCCCGCGACAGTGGCCTTCGCACCTCTCGGCTGATGGCCGCCACGCCCTATGAGATCCTCACCTATGTCGGGCGCGGCACCGGCTTGCGCGATTATCAGCGCCTGAAGGCGGCGCTCGACCGGCTGCAATCGACCACGATTTCCACCTCGATCCGCCAGCCGGTCGAAGGCCGTCGGCATCGCTTCTCGTGGATCAACGAGTGGCAGGAGCGCACCGACCGTAGCGGTCGGCCCGATGGTATCGAAATGATCGTGCCGGACTGGTTGGAGGCGCTGGCGCGGCTGATCCGGGGACTTTCGGCGTGATCCCGGTTCCGGCCAACACGCGGGTCTGGCTGGCTGCCGGGGTCACCGACATGCGCAAGGGCTTTGCTTCCTTGGCGGCGCAGGCCGAGGCGGTGCTGAAGCAGGATCCTTTCGGCGGGCATCTCTTCGTCTTCCGCGGCCGTCGCGGTGATCTGGTGAAGGTCATCTGGTGGGATGGCCAGGGGGCCTGCATGTTCATGAAGCGGCTGGAGCGGGGCCGGTTCGTCTGGCCCTCGGCCAAGGAGGGGAAGGTGGCGCTGACACCGGCGCAGTTGTCGATGCTCCTGGAAGGGATCGACTGGCGTGCCCCGGAGCGAACGTGGCGGCCCTTGGCAGCGGGATAATCAGGGGGGGCCACAAGAGAATGATTCCCATAAGGAATCCCGTGGGATAAACTCCTTGCATGCTCGATCAGACCCTGACCCTGCCGGAAGATCCCGAGGAGTTGCGCAGCTTCACCGCGCGGCTTCTGGCCGAGGTGAAGGCGCAGGCGATCCTGATCGAGAGGCTGCGGCACCAACTGGCCGGGCACCGGGCACACCGGTTCGGCGCGTCCTCGGAGACGGCAGAACAGCTTCAGTTGGCTCTTGAGGCCAGCGAGATCGCGGCCGCCGCGATGACGGCGCGGATGCGTCTGCCGGACATCGAGGAGAAGGGCAAACCCAAGCGCCGTCCGATCCCGGATCATATCCCCCGGATGGAGGTGGAACTGATGCCCGGCGCCGATGCCTGTGCCGATTGCGGCGGTCGCCTGCGCCGGATCGGCGAGGACGTCACGGAAGAGCTGGAGTATGTTCCTGGGCGCTTCATCGTGAACCGGATTGTCCGCCCCCGGCTGACCTGCGCTTGCTGCGAACGCTTCGTCCAGGCCCCGCTGCCGTCGCGCCCGATCGAGCGCGGTCGCCCCGGGCCGGGTCTGCTGGCCCATGTGCTGGTCAGCAAGTATGCCGACCATCTCCCCCTCTATCGCCAGAGCCAGATCTTCGGCCGCGAAGGGCTCGATCTCGACCGATCGACCCTGGCCGACTGGGTCGGCAAGACCACCACCCTTCTGGAGCCACTGGCCGAGGCCATCGGGCGCCATGTCCTGTCGGCCGAGGCGATCTTCGCCGACGATACGCCGGTGCGGATGCTGGCGCCCGGCACCGGCAAGACCCAGACGGCCCGGCTCTGGACCTATGCCCGCGATGAGCGCCCATGGGATGGCGATGCTCCGCCTGCCGCATGGTATCGCTTCTCGGGCGACCGCAAGGGTCAGCACCCCAAGGATCATCTGGCCCGTTTCCGCGGCTGGATGCATGCCGACGGCTATGCCGGGTTCGAGGATCTCTACCGTTCCGGCGCCATCCGCGAGGTCGCCTGCATGGCCCATGTCAGGCGCAAGTTCGTGGACATCCACCGATCGCAAGGTTCGCCGATCGCTGAGGAGGCCATCGGCCGCATCGCCCGGCTCTATGCCGTCGAGAAGGAAGTCCGAGGTTCGCCACCGGACCGCCGCGCCGAACTCCGTAAGGCACATGCCGCCCCGGTCTTCGATGACCTGGAAGTCTGGCTGGCCATGCAACTCACCACGATCTCGGGGAAATCCCCGCTAGCGGCCGCCATCCGATACGCCCTCACCAGGATGGAACGCCTGCGCCCCTACCTCGACAACGGCATCCTCGAACTCGACAACAACGCCGCCGAACGCGGCATGCGCGCCATCGCCCTCGGGCGGAAAAACTACCTATTCGTCGGTTCCGAGGCAGGTGGAAAGGCCGCCGCCATCGCCTACACCCTGATCGAAACAGCCAAGCTCAACGTCAGCGATCCCCATGCCTGGCTCGCCGACACCCTGGCCCGTATCCCTGATTACAAGATCACAAAGGTCGATGACCTGCTGCCTTGGAAATGGCCCGGGTAGCGCTCAGGCCGGACGCTTACTTCGAGGTCGGCAATGCAGCGGCTGATTGCCGATTGCGACAGACCCAGTGAATTTCCTGCCTTTCGGAAGCTGCCGTGCTCGGCAGCGGCTATGAAGTAACGTAGGTGGCGAAATTCAATAGCATCCGAAGATGTAACCAATTTTCTGGTCATGCTGCCTCGTCCGCCTTTGTCGGCAGGGCTACTGTCACCACGGGCGCGCGCTAGGCTTTCTCCTTTCGAGATCAACATTCTGCGCCCCTTATATACAGATGCATCCTGTTCCGGCGGACACAGCCAGCCCAATAGTTTTCAGATCTGCTGGCCGGCTATCGGCTCAACGAAAGACTGCGCTCGCCTGGCTGGGCGGTATTGGTTGCTTTGAAGCTGTCGGCAAAACCACCGCCGCTTCAAAGCCAGACGAGCTTCCCGGTCTCGGCGACTGCAAGGTGAGCTTTGACGAAATCCGGTCCGCAATGCTGGCGACGATGGCAAGGCCAAGCCCGCTGCCTTCCGTTCCGGTTGTCCCCCTCTCAAAACGGCGGGCCAGCCGGCCAAGTGCTTCTGTCGGCACAACAAGGCCGTCATTGGCGACGCGGAACGTGCCATCCTCACCGAGGCTTACCTCGATCGGCTCGTCAGATGCGCCGTGCCGCAGGGCGTTCTCGACCAGGTTGCGGCAGATGATGCCAAACGCATCGGGGTCGAGGTCGGACATTACCGGGTGCTCCGGCAGAGCGAGTGCGATCCGGTTCGGTGCGGTCCTCTCGATATCGTCCACGACCAGACGGGCGGTGATGCGAAGATCGGATAGGTGATCGAGCCGCAACCGCCCGCCCTCCGCCCGAGCCAGTTGCAGCAGCCGCTCGGCGATCCGGGCCAGCCGCTTCAGCGAGGCCTCGATCTCGGCGGCCCTGTGGCCGGCGCCGGTATCTTTCGTTTCCACCTGTATCCGCTGGGCCTGCGCGATTGCGCCTGCCAGCGGTGTTCGCAATTCATGCGCTGCGTTGGCGGCGAAGGTGCGTTCGGCCTCGAATGTGGACTTGAGCTGCGCCAGCAGCACATTGACCGCCAGCCCCACCGGGGTGACCTCGACGGGGAGATCGTTGCAGGCGACGGGGGCAAGGTCGCGCGGTGAACGCGCGGCCAGCCGGTCGCGGTAGCGGCGCAGCGGGGCCAGGCCCGAGCGGACGGTCAATACGATCGCCAGCAGCGCGGCCGGGATGAACACCAGCAGTGGCAGTCCCAGGCCCGCCCAGACATCGCGTGCCGCCGCCGCGCGATGGGCAAGCGGCTCGGCGACCGTGAGGCGGATCGTGCCTTGCAGGGCGTCCTCGCCATACAGGCGATGGGTTGCGGTCGTGTGAAAGCCCGGCCCATCCCATTCCGGGAAGATGGAGGGGTCGGCCTCATGCGATTGCAGAAGGATTCTCCCCATGTCATCCCGCACGATATAGGTGAGGAATTCGTCGTGGTCGCGCAGGTCGGCAAGGTGTTGCGTCACACCTTCCTCCTCACGTCCGACGATCTCGACAGCGGCCAGCGGCAACAGGCGCTGCGCCGCCTCCTGTAGTGACGAGTCGAAGATCCTGTCCATCTCGTGCCGCAGCATGACCGCCGTGGTGGCGGCGGCGGCGATCCACAGCAGCGTCAGAAGGATGCCCAGAGACACCCCCAACCGCATCTGAAGGCTGCGTGGCATCGTCATGGCGAACCCAGCCGGTAGCCCAATCCGCGCTCGGTCTCGATCACCTCGGCGCCCAGCTTCTTGCGCAGCCGGCTGACATGGACCTCGATGGTGTTGCTTTCCACCTCGGTATCGAAGGCATAAAGCTTTTCCTCAAGTTGTGCCTTGGACAGAAGCTGGCCGGGGCGCGTGAGGAACGCCTCGAACAGCGCCCATTCGCGCGCCGTCAGTTGCACCGGCCGGCCGTCGCGGCGGATGCTGCGCGAGGCAAGGTCGACGGCAAGCGCGCCGTGGACGATGATCGGGTTGGGATTGCCGCTATAGCGCCGCGCGACCGAGCCGATGCGCGCGGAAAGCTCGGCCAGATCGAAGGGCTTGACCAGATAGTCGTCGGCGCCGGCGTTCAAGCCTTCGATCCGGTCCGAGATCTGGTCCAGCGCGGTCAGGATGATCACCGGCGTCACGTCGCCGCCGGCGCGCAGCGACCGAAGGAAGGTGATGCCGCGTCCGTCGGGCAGCATGAGGTCCAGCAATACCAGATCATAGCCGGCGCCGGCCATCGCATCGCCGGCCGCATCCAGGCGCGTGACCCAGTCCACCGACTGGCCACCCGCGGCGATCTGGTCCCGCACGGCGGCGCCCAGAACGGTGTCGTCCTCGATCAGCAGGATTCGCATGATCTTCCTACTCATTTGCCTCTGGCCATTATGGCGATCCGGGCTGACGCAAAGCTGATGGCGGGACGCCCCAGGCTTCAGCATCCCGTCAGGTTCGCGACGCAGAATGTCATCCGATGGCCGTTATGCGGAGTGTGGTCCATGAAGAGATCGCTGACAATTCTGACCTTTCTCGCGGCCCTTCCGTGCGGGGCTGCACTTGCCGGCGACGACTGTGCCGTGCCGCTGGCAGACTGGCAGCCAAGAAGCGCGGTGGTGCGGCTCGCGGAAGAAAACGGATGGGTGGTGCGGCGCATCAAGATCGACGACGGCTGCTACGAGATAAAAGGCACGGACCGGGAAGGACGCCGCATCGAGGTGACGGTCGATCCCGGCACGCTTCAGGTAATCGAGGTCGAATACGAGGACGGAGGTGAACGGCACTTCCGTGAGGGCAGGGGACGCAAACATGATTGAGGCGAAAAGGGACGGCGGTATTTCGGACGTTGCCGATACCACGCGCATGGTGCGGGTCTGGGATCCGGTGGTGCGCAGCTTTCATTGGGGCCTGGTTGCCGCCTTTGCAGTGGCATGGCTCGCGGCTGACGAGGTGCGGCCGCTTCACGAGGCGGCCGGCTATGCGGTGGCGGCATTGCTTGTGCTCCGCCTGATCTGGGGTTTTGTCGGCAGTCACCATGCCCGCTTCGCGCAATTCATGCGTGGCCCTGCCGCAACGCTGGTCTATCTCGGAGACATGCTGCGCGGGCGGGAGCGGCGCCATCTCGGGCACAACCCGGCCGGCGCCGCGATGATCGTGGCACTTATGGTTACGCTTTCCGGCACCGCGCTAAGCGGCTGGCTGCTCGAACAGTCGATCGAGGAAGCCCGTGCCGTGAGGGTTGTGGGCGAGCATGGCGGCCGGGAAGTCAGGGGGGACAAGACCTTGAAGGAGGTGCATGAAACGCTGGCCAACCTGGCGTTGGTCCTCGTGGCCCTGCATGTCGGAGGTGTGGCGCTCACCTCATGGCGCCATCGGGAGAACCTGCCCCGTGCCATGGTCACGGGCCGAAAGCGCCCCCCTGGCGCAAATGACGTGACCTGAACATTACGCATTCCCACTGTTGTTGCGGCCCCGTCTGTCTGGCGGGGCCGGTTTGTTTTGCGCGACCGTTGCGGTTCGTCGGGGCAGGCTGACGGAAAGCTGACGCAGGTTTTCCGCGGCGATCAGGATCACGTCAGCCGCGCCCTCCAGATTGGTTTCATCAGGCAACCAAGGCTGAGGAGCATAGCCATGAAAACCATCCTGACCGCCACCGCATTCGCCCTCGCGATCCCCGCCGGGGCCGCGCTCGCCGACGAGAAATGCAACGTGCCGACCGAGAACATGCAGTCCTGGGAAGCCCTTATCCAAGTGACCGACGAATTCGGCTGGAGCATCTCGAAAATGGAACTTGATGATGGCTGCTACGAGCTGAACGTCATCGACCAGGGTGGCAACACCCTGAAGATGACCGTCGATCCCGGAACCCTCGAGGTGATCGACGGCAAGGTCAAACGCTGGAGCGACGGCACCAAGCCCGAAAAGCGCAACTGATGGCCACAAGGGTCCGCCTCGCTACGGAGGCTGACCTCTTTCCACACGGGCGTTCGCCTCGGCCATAGCCGGGAAAGTCCCCCCGAGATGATCGTAAAGGACATTCGAACCATGAAAACTCTATTGCTCGCCGTAGCCGCTTTCGCGGTATTGCCCGCCGTGGCGGCGATTGCCGACGACGACTGCCATGTGCCGCGCAGTGCTTGGCAGCAGCGCGAGGCGGCGATGCAGGCGGCGACGGGCCTCGGCTGGCGGGTCGAGAAAATCGAGGCCGACGACGGCTGCTGGGAGGTCAAGGGGCGCGATGCCCAGGGCCGTCGCATCAAGGCCAAACTGGATCCCGCGACGTTGCAGGTCGTCAAGTTGCGCCACCGCGACGGCGAAGACGACCGCGCGCGGGATCGCGACCGCGCACCCGCCGCCGCTCCGGCGACACCGCCCGCCAATCCGCTGTTCCAGAACGGCACCCCGCCGATGGTGCGGGTGAACTGAAGCATTGGACAAAGGAGAGCAGGATCATGAAATCCATCCTCGCAGCCCTTGCACTGACCTCGGCCATTGTAGCGCCCGGCCTTGCCATGGCCCGGCCGGTCACCCTCACCACCACCCTGAACACTTACGGCGGCGATGGCGCCTATCTCGTCCTCTACGTCACCGATGCGCAGGGGGCGTATGCCGGAACCCTGTGGATGGCCGGCGGCAAGTCGAAGTATTACGAACATCTCAGCGACTGGTATCGCGCCACCGGCGGCGACCTGGCGCAGGTCGACGGCATCACCGGCGCCAGTGTCGGCGCGGGCCGGTCACTCGAAATCACCCTCGACCTTGCCGATGCGCTGTTCGATGCGGGCTATACGCTGCATGTCGACGCCGCCGTGGAGGAAATGCGCGACAGCCCGAACGACATCGCCGTGCCGCTGACGACGGCAGGAGCGGGAAAGCCTGCGCCCGGCCGCAGGTATGTCGCCAGCCTCCGCTACGACATGTGAGGCAACGCCATGATCCGCACGCTGCATCGCTGGTCGGGTCTGCTGGCCCTCATTCTCGTCATGGCCCTTGCGTTGAGCGGCGCGGCGCTCTCGGTCTTTCCCGCGGCCGAGCGGCTTTCCACGCCGCAGGCCGAGGCCGGGCTGACCGTCGCCGATCTCGCAGGACGTATCCTGGCTGCCTATCCGGGGGTGGAGCAGATCCGGCGCGCGCCGTCGGGCCGGATCACCGCGTTCTGGTTCGACGACGGCACGCCCGGCGCGGCGGTAATCGACCCGGCGACCGGCAAGGGTATCGCCAGCGCCGATCCCGATCCGGTCAAACGCTGGTTGACCAACCTTCACCGTTCGCTATTCCTAGGCGATGCCGGTCGTATCGCCATGGCCATTGGCGCCGTGGCGATGCTGATCCTGTCGGTCTCCGGCGCGATGCTAGTCGCGCGGCGCATGGGCGGCTGGCGGCGTTGGTTCGCCCCTTTGCGCGGGCCGGCGTCGAGCCGCATCCATACCGGGATCGCCCGCGTGGCGGTCACGGGGCTGGTTTTGTCCTCGGCGACTGCACTGTGGATGGCCGCCTCGACCTTCGATCTTCTGCCGGATGGAGCCGCACCGCCGACCTTTCCGACTGAGGTCAGCGGAAGCACTGGGGTCTCGCTTGCTGCGATGGAGCCGCTCTCCGTGATTGCTGTCACGGAGTTGCGCGAGCTGAGCTTTCCCTATCCTGGCGACGCCACGGACGCCTTCACTCTGAAGACGGATCGCGGCACCGGCTATCTCGATCAGGGGACGGGTGAGCTTCTGGCCTGGGCCGAGCTGACGATGTGGGAACAGATATCTGAAACCATCTACATGCTGCATACCGGGCAGGGGGCCGCATCTCTCGGCCTCGTGCTGGGTGTGCTGGCGCTCGGCGTGCCGGCAATGGGGGTGAGTGGTCTTGTGCTCTGGTTCGCGGGGCGGCGGTCAAGACCGCGTCTCCGTGGCAATCATCCTGCAAACCGCGCTGCGACCATCTTGCTGGTGGGCTCGGAGGGCGGCAGCACCTGGGGTTTCGCTGCGACGCTCCAACATGCGCTGACCACGGCGGGCCAGCATGTTCATGTCGCGCCAATGTCCGGTTTCGAGCCGGCGCGCTATCCGCAGGCCGAACGGTTCGTCATTCTTGCCGCCACCTGGGGCGAGGGACAGGCTCCCGCCACGGCGAAGGGGTTCATTGAACGCCTCGCGGCGCTGGAATCTGTCCCTGAGGCCCCGCTTGCGGTGCTTGGTTTCGGCGATCGCAGCTTTCCCGCGTTCTGCGCGTTCGCCGATGAAGTCGGGAGTCGGGCTGCTGCCAAAGGCTGGGCGCAATTGATGCCCTTCGACACGGTCGATCGCCAGTCGCCGCAGGATTTCGCCCGCTGGGGCCGCGCGCTGGGGGCGGCGCTGGGGATCGAGCTTACGCTCGAACATGTGCCAACCCCGCCCGTGACGGGGCGGCTCACCCTGATCTCGCGCCGTGATTACGGGGCGGAGGTGCAGGCGCCGACCACGATCCTGCGCTTTGCCCTACCCGAGGCGACGTTTTTGCAACGGCTGACAGGTCGGGGGTTTGGCCGGTTTCAGGCCGGTGATCTCCTCGGCGTTCTGCCCGAGGGTGCGGATCTGCCGCGCTTCTACTCGCTGGCGTCCGGATGGCGCGACGGCTTCGTCGAGATCGTGGTGCGCAAGCATCCCGGCGGCCTCTGCTCCGGGCAGCTTCTGGCACTGGAGCCCGATCAGGCGATCCACGCCTTCGTCCAGCACAATCCTGCTTTCCATAACGAAGGAGGAAAGCCGCCGCTGATCCTGATCGGCGCCGGCACGGGGATCGGCCCGCTTGCAGGGTTCATCCGGGGCAACAGTGGGAAGCGGCCGGTTCATCTCGTTTTCGGGATGCGCCACCCCGACAGCGATTTCCTCTATCGTGAGGATCTGGCCGCCTGGCAGGCCGATGGCCGTCTTGCCCAGTTGACCACCGCCATCTCGCGGGGAGCGAAGCCGCGCTATGTGCAGGACGTGCTGCGCGCTGAGAGCGTTGAACTGATCCGGCTGATCCGGGACGGGGCGCGCATCATGGTCTGCGGCGGGCGCGACATGGCGGCGGGCGTGGCCGAGGCGCTGACGGACATTCTCGCGCCGGTCGGCCTCACCCCGCTCACGCTGAAAACGGAGGGACGCTATGCCGAAGACGTCTACTGACCCGATCCGCCACGCGCTGAATGGCCCGACCATGGGGACACGCTGGTCGGCGCTTTTCCATGCCGATGCCGGGCTGGACCCCGCCCCGGTGCAGGCGGCCTTGCAGGCGGCCGTGGCGGAGGTCGATGCCGCCATGTCGACATGGAAACCCGACAGTGACCTGATGCGCCTGAACCGGACGTCCGAAAATGTCTGGGTGGCCGTTCCCGCTGGGTTGGCCGAAGTGCTCGATCTTGGGGTAAGGATCGGCGCTCTATCGGGCGGTGCTTTTGACATCGGCATGGGCGATGCGGTGCGGGCCTGGGGGTTTGGACCCGAGGCGGTCAGCGCCGGGGCCATCCGCGCGGTGATGGCTGCTGCGCGCTGGCCCGCGCATGAGGTGCTGGAGATCGACCGCGCGGCCGGGCTAGTCCGGAAACACACGCCGATCACGCTGGACCTGAACGGGATCGCCAAGGGGTTCGGCGTGGACAAGCTGGCAGGGACGTTGCAAGGCTTCGGCATCACGGCTTTCCTCGTCGGCATCGACGGCGAAATGCGTGCATCCGGACTACGGCCCGATAGCATGCCCTGGACGGTCGCCGTCGAGACGCCGGATCCCGAACGCCGCGCGCCCCGCTCCATCCTGACGCTGATGGATGCTGCCGTCGCCACGTCGGGCGACTACCGGCATCATGTGACCGTTCGGGGCCAGCGCCTGTCACACACCATGGACCCCGCGACAGGCGGCCCGCTGCGCTCGTCACCGGCCTCGGTTACGGTCGTCGCCGGAACCTGTGCGGAGGCCGATGCCTGGGCTAGCGCGCTGATGGTGCTGGGTCCGCAAGCTGGCGGCGAACTCGCCGCGCGTCTCGACCTCGATGCGCTGTTTCTGATGCGCGAGGCAGGCGGCATCCGGACCCATGCCGTCGGGGCGCTGTTCGACAGCCCGATGGTATCGGCGGCAGGCCGCGAGGGTCTGGTTCGTGCCTGAGGTCTGTCCATTCGTGCAATGGGTCTTTGCAGTTTTCGTCAATTCTCGTGCGAAAACGGACAGCCTATGTCTATCCCAAGCCCGGCGGCGTCTGTCGATGCCCGCTGCGGCCAGAACCACTTGGCAGATACAGGAGATCACTATGAGGACTGTAAAATCTTTCACCGCCGTCGCTGTTGCTCTCGCCCTTGCGCTGGGGTCAGCTGGCATTGCAGCCGCGCAATCCCATGATCATGACAGCCATGGCGCGGGGGCTATCGAGATCACGCTGAACGATGGCGCCAAATGGCAGGGCGATCAGAACATGATCACCGGCATGACCGCGATTCACGGAACCATGGCCGCGAACCTGGACGCGATCCACAACGGCACCCTGCCGGCCGATGCCGCGAATGGGGTCGCTGCCGATGTCCAGAAGCAGGTCGATTTCATGGTCGAGAACTGTGTGCTGGAACCCGAGGTGGACGAGCAGTTCCATATCGTCCTTGGTGAGGTGATGACCGGCATCTCGGCATTGGAGGCCGGCGAGGTCGAGACTGGCGCGGTGACGATCGTTCAGGCGTTGAACGCATATGGCGAGCATTTCGAGCATCCGGGCTGGCAGATGATCGACTGACGCCACGGGCGCAGGCATGGGCCGGCGCGGGCGTTACGCCTGCGCCGGCCTTGTCTTGCACGGGCAGCGCCCCTCCAGCAGGTCGGCATCGGCCGCCAGGGCCGTCGCCATGAAGTCCAGAAACAGGCGGATGCGCGCGGTTTGGCGCAGATCCTCGTGAATCAGCAACCACAGGTCCAGCATGAAATCCTCGGGCAGCGCGGCGGCGCGGATCAGGCTGGGGTCGCAATCGGCAATCACGCAAGGCAAGGCAGCAAGTCCGATCCCCGCCTTCGCACCGGCATGGGCGGCGATGATCGAGTTTGTCCGGTAAACCTGTCGCGCATCCGGCCACCAGCGGGTCAGATTGCGGCTGAGCGGGCCATGCGCAGACCCGTAGCCGATCCAGTCACCCTTGGCAGGATCGCCCGGCGGCCGGTCCGCCGCACCATAGGCGGCAAAGGCCAACCGCCCGACCCGCCGCCCGATCAGTGTTTCCTGTCCCGGATTGCCGATGCGCAGGGCCACGTCCGCCTCGCGCCGGGTCAGGTCCAGCACCGTATCCGCAACGATTACCTCGATCTCGATCTCGGACCATTCGGCGCGGAAGGCGGCGACATGGCGGGGCAGCACCCCCACCGCCAGCAGGTCGGTCGTGGTGATGCGGATCGTCCCAGTGGGCCGCTGGTCCTGTCCGGTAACCTTCAGCGCCAGCGCGGTGATTTCTTCCTCGATGCGGATGACGGAATCGCGCATCTCCTCGCCGGCCTGGGTCAGCGCGTAACCGCCGGGCAGCCGGTCGAACAGGCGCACCCCCAGCCGCGCCTCGAACGCGCCGATGCGGCGGAAGACGGTGGAATGGGTAACGCCAAGGCTGCGCGCCGCCCCCGAGAGCGACCCCGCCCGTGCCACGGCCAGAAACAACCGCAGATCGTCCCAATCCTGCGCCTGTGCATTCATGCAATGAATCTTTGCCTGAGTTGCCAATCCTGATCCTGAAAGGACAGCATATCTTGAGTTCACAAGCAATGACCGCCCACCGGGCGGCGACATGAAAGGAACCAGCCATGACCAAGACCATCCTGCGCAGCGACGAATTTTCCTGCCCCTCCTGCGTCACCAAAATCGAAAAGGCGCTGGCGGCAACTCCTGGCGTGACCGCCGCCAAGGTGCACTTCAACACCGGCCGCATCGAGGTCGAGCATGACCCCGCATCCGCCCCGGTCGAGGCCCTTGTCTCGGTGGTGAAATCCACCGGCTACGAGGCCCGCCCCGCCGCATTCTGACCCATCCCTTCCAGCCCGGCCGTGCCTGCCCGCGCTGCCGGGCCTTCACATCATGAGGCCCCGCATGTTGACCCCTATCCTGACAATTCTTCACCAGCCGGCCAGCCGCAGGAAGTGGCTGACCATCATCAGCGGCAGCCTGATCGTGCTGGGCCTGATCGCCCTTTACGGGTTCGACCTGCGCGGGCTCTGGGCGGCATCTATGCTGGTGGCGGCCTTTGTCGCCGGCTCTGACATCGCCTGGCGGGCGTACCACGCGCTGCGCATTCGCCATTTCTCGATCGAGTTGCTGGTGACCGTTGCGGCTATTGGCGCGCTGTTCATCGGCGAATATTGGGAATCGGCCGCCGTTACTTTCCTGTTCAGCTTCGGCGCCTGGCTTGAGGCCCGCACCCTGCGCCAGACCCGTGGCGCACTGGCCGATCTGCTGAAGGCCGCGCCCGAGGTCGCCACCGTGATCCGCGACGGCCAGCCGGTCGAGATTGCCGCCAGTGCCGTCCAGCCGAATGAGGTCGTGCTCGTGCGCGCCGGAAACCGCATCCCCGTCGATGGCGAGGTGATCGACGGTAACGCCGCCGTGTCCGAGGCCGCCATCACCGGCGAGCCGATCCCGGCCGAGAAAGCCCCCGGCTCCCACGTCCATGCCGGCACCATCGCGGAAAATGGCGTGCTGCGCATCCGCGCCACCGGCATCGGCGCCGATACCACGCTGGCCCGGATCATCCGCCGCGTCGAAGAGGCGCAGGAGGAACGCGCCCCCAGCCAGCGCATGATCGAGCGTTTCGCCCAATGGTATACGCCCGGCATCATGATGCTGGCGCTGGGTGCCTGGGCGGTGACGCAGGATATTCGCCTCGCGCTGACCCTTCTGGTGGTGGCCTGTCCGGGCGCCCTGGTGATCTCGACGCCGGTCTCCATCGTCGCCGGCATCGGGCGGGCGGCGCGCTCGGGCATCCTCATCAAGGGCGGGCAGCATCTGGAAAGCGCCGGCCGCATCGACATGCTGGCGCTGGACAAGACCGGCACCCTGACCGAGGGCCGCCCCAGCCTGGTCGAGATCGTGCCTCTTGGCGGCATCGATCGTGCCGAATTGCTGCACTGGACGGCGATCGCCGAATCCGGCTCGGACCACCCGCTGGGCCGCCCGATTATCGAGGCCGGCCGTGCCGAGGGCGAGATTCCCGCGCCCGAGACGGTCGAGGAAGTGGCTGGCATGGGTCTGGTGGTCCACCACGAGGGGCGGCAGGTCGCGGCCGGCAACCGGCGGCTGTTCGACCGGCTGGGCATCGGTTTCTACGCCGAGGCCGAGGCCGCGCTGGCCGGGGTTCTGGGCCGCGGCTGCACGCCGATCATCGTGGCGCTGGACGGGCGCATCGCGGGCATCTTCGGGCTGTCCGACCAGCCCCGGCTTTCGGCCCAAAGCGCCATCGCCCGGCTGCGCGATATCGGGGTGGGGCGCATCGCCATGCTGACCGGCGACCAGCCGCAGGCCGCCCACGCCATCGCCGCCGAAATCGGCATCGACGAGGTTCATGCCGGGCTGCTGCCCGAGGACAAGCTGGAGCTGATCCGCCACTTTCAGGCCGAGGGCCGCCATGTCGCCATGATCGGCGACGGCATCAACGACGCGCCGGCGCTGGCTGCCGCCGACACCAGCGTTGCCATGGGGGCCGTGGGCTCGGACGTGGCGATCGAGACCGCCGACATTGCGCTGATGGCCGACGATCTGGAGAAACTGCCCGAGGCCATGGCGATTTCCCGCGCGACGCTGCGCAATATGCGCCAGAACTTGGCCATCGCGCTGCTGACTGTGGCCGGGCTGCTGGCGGGCGTGTTCAACGGCGATGTGCATATGGCCGAGGGCATGCTGATCCATCAGCTTTCGGTACTGGTGGTGATCGCCAACGCTATGCGCCTGCTGCGCGTCCCGCGCGGGCCCGGCGGGCGCCGACCTGTGCCGGCAACGGTGCCCGCGACGGCATAGAGCGCGCTTGTGCTTCATCGGCAAATCCGCTCCCGTGCCCATGGCGCGGGGGCGTTTTCAATGGGGGGATGACATGGCCGATAGCAATGATGCCAGACAGATCGGCGAGGTTCTGGATTTCTGGTTCCCCGAGGGCCGCGCGCTGGACATTGACCCCGACCGCCATGCCGAGCACTGGCGCTGGCGGATGCATGGCGGCGCGGATGGTGCGATTGCGGCGCGCTTTGGCCCGCTGACCGAACGCGGCGCGGCGGGGGACCTCGATCATTGGGCAGGGACGCCCGAGAGCCGGCTGGCGCTGATCGTGGTGCTGGACCAGTTCCCGCGCTCGCTGTGGCGGGGCAGCCCGCGGGCCTGGGCGCAAGACCCGGCGGCATTGGCGCAGGCGCTGGAAGGGTTGGAAAACGGAGACTGGGCGGCACTTGGCCTGCCGTGGTTCCAGATCGCCTTCACCCAGCCTTTGGGCCATGCAGAGGGGTCGGACCATCTGGCCCGCATCGACCGGCTGATCGCCCTGCGCCGCGACATCGCCGCCCGCGCGCCGGCGCCGTTGCGGCCGCTCTATGCCTCGCTCGTCGATCAAGCGGGGCAGGTGCGCCGCATCATCGCCAGCTTTGGCCGCCACCCGCACCGCAACGCCATCCTTGGCCGCAGATCGACGCCCGAGGAGGAAGCCTATCTGGAAAAGGGCGCGTTTCCGCATCTGCGCGTCTTTCGGGGGTGAGCGCATCCCTACGGTTTAGGTGGGCTGCGCGACACCCGTCAGCGCCTGTCCGGCAACAGACGCCTTCGGCCGGCGAATCGGGTCCGACAGCAACCGCAGCCCGTTCAGCACCACCAGCACGGTGCCGCCTTCATGGCCAATCACCACCAGCGGCAACGGCAGATCAAAGAACAGCCCGCCGATGACCAGAACCACCATGGCGCCGATGGCGAAGGTCAGGTTCTGCCGGATCACCCTTGACGTTCGGCGCGACAGGCGGTGCGCGTCCGCAAGCCGCTCCATATCCTCGGACAGCAGCGCCACATCGGCGGCCTGAAGCGCCACCTCGGACCCGGCCGCGCCCATGGCGATGCCGACATCGGCGCGGGCCAGCGCCGCGGCGTCGTTCACGCCGTCGCCGACAAAGGCGACGCGGCCGGTTGCGGCCAGTTCGCCAACCGCGCGAACCTTGTCCTGTGGCAGCATTTCGGCGTGAGTCTCCTCGGGCCCCAGCCCAAGCCGGGCGCCGATGCGCAGCGCCACCGACCTGCGATCCCCGGTCATCATGACGATGCGGCGGACACCACTGTCGCGCAGGGCCGCGATCGCCCCGGCGGAACTGGCCCGTGCCTCATCCGCCACGCTGACGGCGCCCAGCACGGTGGCGCCGCGACCCAGATAGACGACCGTATTGGCGCCATCCGCCAGCGCCTGCAACGCGGGGTGATCCGTTGCGGCCTTCATGTCCTCGGCAAGATAGGCATTGCCCGCCCAAACCGGGCCAAGCGCATCGGACCCTTCGATGCCGATGCCTGGCCGGGCGTTCACATCGGCCACCTGCGCCGGATCAAGCCCGCGGCTGGCGACCTCACGGCGGATCGCGGCGGCGATATGGTGCTCGGAATGCGCCTCCAGCCCAGCCAGCAGCGACAGGAACCCGGCCTGGTCGCCATCCAGCGCGACGATTTCCGTCACCTCGGCGCGGCCGGTGGTCAGGGTGCCGGTCTTGTCGAAGGCGAAGATATCGACCTCGGCCAGCGTCTCCAGCGCGCCGCCGCCCTTGAACAGAACACCGCCCCGCGCCGCCGCCGAAAGGGCCGACAGGATCGCGGCGGGGACGGAAATGACGATGGCGCAGGGGCTGGCGGCGACCAGCAGCGTGGCGGCGCGGTAAAGCGCCAGTTCCCAGTCGCCGCCCAGCCACCAGAACGTGGCAAAGGCGATCACCGCACCCGCCAGCACCGCGACCGTGTAGCGTTGCCCGAACCATTCGCTGAACCGTTCGGAGGGCGCGCGGGCGGCCTGTGCCTCGGTTACCAGCCGGATCATGCGGGCGATGGTGCTGTCGCTGACGCTGCGCGTAACCTCGACCTCCAGCACGCCGTCCAGATTGATTGTGGCCTCGAACACCTGCGCACCGGCCTCTTTCGACACCGGCATGGATTCGCCGGTGATATTGGCCTCGTCGATGCCGCCCCGCCCGGCGGTGACCACGCCATCACTGGGCACCCGGGCGCCGGGGCGCAGCACCACCACTTCGCCAACGGTCAGCACCCCGGCGGGAACTTCCTCGACAGCGCCGCCCGCGGTCTTGCGCAAGGCGGTCTCGGGGCGCAGCGCCATTAGCGCCTCGATGGCGCGGCGGGCGCGGCCAAGCGCGCGTTCCTCCAGCGTGGTCGAGATGCTGAACAGCGTCAGCAGTACCGCACCCTCGAACGGGGCGCCGACGATTGCGGCGGCGATTGCCGCGACGATCATCAACAGGTCGATGTCAAGCACGCGCGCGCGCCACAGTTCCGACAGTGCGCGCCAGCCGGTGGGCAGGCCGCCAGCCAGATAGACCAGCACCAGTCCCGGCAGCTCCAGAGCGTCGAAAGCTCCGCTTGGCAGCCACCTGCCGGCCGCCGCCATTGCCATGCCGAGCACGGTGACGAGCGATAGGGTCAGTGACAGGTCAATAGTTGGAAATCGCTTCATGTCAGGCTCCTGGCTGGCGAGGTCGCGGCTGGCAGCCGCCATCGCTGGCTGGGTGAGTATCAATCGGATGGCTTATGGCACCGAAATGCAAAGGCCGCGACGGCTATCCAGATGGCGCTGCGCAGGATCATCGCGCCCATGGTGCGTGCTTCCCATGCGCCGCCGGCACCGACATGCCACAGGAAGGCAGCGAAGACGGCCACCGTGGCCGTGGCAATGGCAATCGCCAGCATCGGCGCCCAGCCCGCGCCGCGCCACAGGCCGATCCCGGCCAGGACATAGGCAAAGCCCGCGAAGAAGTTGAACCACAGCACGAATGGCACCACTGCGCCCATATCGACGCCGCCGAACAGCGCCCTGCCGCCCGAAACGATGGTCAGCAGGCCGAAGATTACCGCGACGGCGGCGGCAACGGTCTGGCTGCGCGGTCGTCTCGTCATGTCTGCCTCCGAAGTTCGGGGTTTGGGGAGCGTCCGGGCGGGTGTGGCCCGGCCTGCCATGGGTTGCGGGTTGCGGCGCGCGGAACGGACCCCGCCTCAGGCCCGGCCAAGCATGCGCCGCAGCACATCGGTCTTGAGCCAGAAATGATGGTAAAGTGCGGCGAGGACATGCAGGAGGACCAGCGGAACCAGCGCCAGCCGCGCGATGGAATGGGCTTCGCCGATCGCCTCGACGCCGGAAATCCACGCCGCCATTCCCGAAAGCGCCATCAGGATCAGCAGGAGGTTGAGAGCCGCATGCATGCCCGTGGCCAGAACTTTCAGGGCCGGGTGCTCGCCTTCCGGCAGGCCGGGGACGCCGCGCCGACGGCGCAGCACCAGCCGCCACAGAACGAGAACGAGGATCAGCGCGCCGGCAATGGCATGGGGATTGATTGTCGGCTGGTTCGGGAGCGTGCCCTCCATCCGCCCGTCCCATACCTTGACGATGCCGTCATGCATGAGGATCTGGAAAAAAACGAGGGCAGCAATCGTCCAGTGCAGGGCGATCTGGGTTCTGGAATAGGATGTCGGCTGCATCTTGGTTATACCTTTTCAAGGGCGAGGATCGGCGTGCGGGGTCTTGTGGTCATGTCTGCCTCCTGAATCCTGCCCGTCATGTGCTGACCAGATGGCCGTCGCGCAGGTGGATCAGGCGGTCGAAACGGTCGAAGATCTTTTCGTCATGGGTGACGGTCACGATGCAGGCTTCCTGCTCGACCGCGAGCTTGCGCATGAGGTCCATCACCAGCCCGGCGCGGGCGCCGTCGAGGGCTGCGGTGGGTTCGTCGGCAAGGATGATGCGGGGGCGGTTGGCCAGCGCGCGGGCGATCGCCACACGCTGGGCCTCGCCACCCGACAGCAGCGCCGGCTTGACCGTGGCGCGATGGCCGACTTCCAGATAGTCCAGCAGTTCGCGCGCCCGTGTCCGGCCTTCCTCGGCGGGCAGACCGGCAAGATCGAGCACGACCGCGACATTTTCCTGCGCCGTCAGGAAGGGCAGTAGGTTGTGACTCTGAAAGATGAAGCCGATCTTGTCGAGCCTGAGACGCCTCAGGTCGCGCCGCAGCCATTTGCCGTCGAAGACCGGCTCGCCGTCCAGCACCACCCGTCCCGCCGATGGGGCGAGGATGCAGCCGATGATGTTGAGTAGCGTCGTCTTGCCCGAACCTGACGGCCCGAGCAGCGCGATCACCTCGCCGGCGCGCACGGTGAGATCAACCGAGCGCAGGGCATCGACGCGGGTTTCGCCCTCGCCGAAATGCTTGGCGACGCCCGAAACCTCGATGAGGATGTCGCCGAGCGCCATGTCAGCTCCCGAGCGCGGTGGCCGGATCGACCTTCATCGCCGCCCGCACGCCGAGCGCCGAGGAGAGCAGGCAGACCGCAGCGATGATGCCGGCCAGCACCACGGCGTTGAACGGCTCCAGCACCACGCGGCGGGGGAAGTAGTCCTTGACGGTCAGGATCAATATCAGGCCGATCGCCCAGCCCGAGGCGCCGAGGATCAGCGCCTGCTGCACGATCAGCGCGACGATGGTGCGGTCGGGCGCGCCGATCAGCTTCAGCGTGGCGATCTGCTTCAGCTTCTCCATCGTCATCGTGTAGATGATGAGCGCGATCACCACGGCGCTGACGGACAGAAGGATGCCGAGGAACAGCCCGATCTGGCGGCGCGCCTTGTCGACCACGGAGGCCAGCAGCAATTCCTCCTGTTCTCCTTGCGTCATCGCGGCAAGGTGCTTCCACTGGCGCACGGTCGCGGTCAGCAGGCCCACGTCGGCGCCCGGTGCCATGCGGGCGATGACCGCGGCGACGGAGGCGGACTTGACGGAGACAGCCCCGCGCGCGGCCTGTACCCGCTGGGCGGCCGGGTCGAGTTCGGTCTGAAGCGCCATCGCGTCGGCAAGGGTGACATAGACCGCCGGATCGCCGCCCGAGTTCATCGCGCCTTCCACCAGCCCGACCACGGTGAAGCGGTCGCGCCCGAGCCGGATGGTCTCCCCCGGCGAAAGGCCGGTCTTGCGGTCGGCCACCATCTCGAAATGACTGGCGCCAATGCCGCGCCCCTCGGCGATTGCCCGCGGCCCGCCCGGGCGACCCGGCTCGTAGCCGACAACATAGAGCCGCAGGGTGCGCCCGCCATGCGGCGCCTCGACGTTCTGGTAGTTGACCGCGCCGGCCTCGGCCACGCCGGGCATCCGCGCCACCGCATCGCGCGTATCGGCGGGAATGCTGGAGGCTTCGGCGAAGGGGCCCTTGGTTCCGGCCTCCACCACCCAGACATCCGCGGCGGGCGCCTTCACCACTGCCAGCGCGTCCGAGACGAGGCCGTTGTAGATGCCGATCATCGCCAGCACGACCGTCATCAGCAGCCCGAGCCCGAAACAGGTCAGCACGAAGCGGAACAGCCCGTGGCGGATGTCCTTGAGCGCGAGGTTCATGGCGCCTCCCCAATGCGCGCGCGCCGGCCCTCGGCCGCGCCCTTCGGCACCCGGGCGACGATCGTGGCTCCTTCGGGCAGGCCGCCGATGACCTCGACCCGACCGCGATTGTCGCGGGCGCCGAAGGTCAGTTCCGCGCGGGTCAGGCGTCCGTCCACAACCGTCCAGACCGTGCCGCGATGCCCGTCGAAGCCGGTGATCGCCAGTTCGGGTACCATCAGCGCGGTCGCGCGGGTGCCGGTCAGGATGCGCACCTCGGCCTGTTCACCGAGAAACATCTCCGCGGGACAGTCGGCGCAGGTCAGCCAGACGCGGCGTTCCTCGTTCACCCGGTCGCTTTCGATGCCGATGCGGGCAATGGTGCCGTGAAACTCGGCCGCGGGCTGCGAGCGCAGGCGGATCGTGCCGGGCTGGCCAAGGGCAAGCTGGCCGGCGCGTTCCTCGTCGACATAGGCCTGAATCCAGACGGTCGCGGGGTCGATCAGGGTCAGGACAGGATCGCCGGCCTTGACCACGGTTCCCGCCTCGGCATGGCGGGCAACGACCAGCGCATCATAGGGCGCGATCAGGCGGTGATGGGCCAGCAGGGTTTCCTCCTGCCGCAGGGCTGCCGCCGCATCCATGCCCTGGGCCCGGATCACCGCGACATCGGCCTCGGCTACCGCCAGATCGGCGCGGGCCACATCATCGTCGCGCTGCGCCTCCTCGGCGCGCTGGACCGAGGCGACATCGCGCTGCGCCAACCCCTGCTGGCGGCGGTTCGCCGCTTCGCGCTCGGCCAGAACGGCACGGGCGCGCACCACGGCTGCGGTGGCCTTGGCAAGATTGGCCTCATTGGCCGTCACCGCTGCGTCCGCGCGGGCGACACGCGCCTCCTGCTCGGCCGAGTGAAGGACGGCGAGTTCCTGCCCCTTGGTGACGCTGTCCCCTGCATCGGCGGCCAGCGAGGTCAGGGCGGCGCCCACCTCGAAGCCGACGCGGCTGAGGATGCGCGCCTCGACGGTGCCGAGCCCGTAGATGCGAAGGTCCACATCATGTTCGGACTGAACGACCACCACCGTCAGCGGGCGTTCGGTGAAGAACAGAAAGCCGGCAGCGACAGCCGCCGCCAGAAGAAGACTCGACAGCCAAATGCGCCGCATCGTCTATTCTCCTTCCGCAGCCAAAAGCCGGCACTGTGCGTCGAACAGGCGCAGCCCCTCGGCTCGCAAGTCGAAATCGCGAGTGCCGAGCGCCCAGCGGATCGCCACGCCCTGCACGAGCGACGTCAGCAGCGCCGCCGCATCGTTTGCGGCGATGTCGCCGCGCAACGCGCCGGTTTTCTGGCCGGCCCCGACCTCCATCGCCAGAAGGCTGTGGAAGGTCGTGAGCCTGCCGTGAAAGGTGGCGCGCAGCTTTGCGTTGGTGACGTTCAGTTCGCGCGAGAACAGCAGCATCGGCAGCGCGGGGGTCGCGTCGATCTGCGCGAATTGCGCGGAAATCAGGGCGCGCAACCTGACGACCGGCGTGTCTCCGAGGCACAATGCATCCTCCCACGCCGTTGCCAGCCCCTCGGCTACATGCTCGGCAACGGCCTGCCAGAGTGCCGCCTTGGTCGGGAAGTGCCGGAACAGCGCGGCCTGCGTGACGCCGATCTGCGACGCGACCGCCCCCGTCGTCACCCGGTCCGGCCCGATCCGGTCGGCCAGGTCGAGCACGGTGGCCACGATCTCGGCCTTGCGAAGCTCCGCTGGCTTTCGCACGGGGCACCTCGTTAGTTAGTGAGTGGTCACAAACATATTTAGGCTGCCTCATGCGATGCGTCAATCACTGGGCATCATTTTCTGCATGCATTGATTGCCGCGACACCGGGAACTAGGTGCGCAAGAGGGAGGCCGGCCTATCTCTGCCCCCGACGCCGCGAATACGGAAGACAACACGTAAGTTCGTCTAACGGAAGCTAAGCCGCAGCTCTGAAAAGTGCAGAACCATCTGGTTCAAGTTGTTTAATTAGGAGGATTACGTTTGGTGCGGGGGAGCGCCGATAAAGATGGTTGCGCGCCCCCGCAACCAACGATACCGACAAATCCGTCGCACCAGCGGCGGATTTTGTCATTTTACCAGCTTTGCCAACGGCTTGACGCTCCGTCCAGTCGAGGATCGTCCGCAACTCGCCGTGCAGCGTTGCGAAAATCTCCCCCCGTTCCCGGCCGGGAGTGAGCACGATCTTCTCGATCAGCATCCGCAGGGCCTCGGCGGCCTGCTGGCGCTCTTCGGGGCGATTCAGGGCGGCAGTGAGCCGGGCGACCTTCCTGGCGTAGACCGCTGCTGCGCTCGGCAGAATGTCGGGGGTGTCTTCCGGGGCATCGGCCAGAAGTGAGGCCAGCTCCGCCTTACGCGTCTCCAGCACATCCATCTTCTCCTTCATCGAGGGATGATACATGCCGTCTGCAATGGCTTCGACAATCTGCTCGATCTGTTTGTCAACCTTTGCCAGTTCGGCTTTCCATGCTTCACCGTTCGCGCGGCGTTCCCGGTTCAGGCGGTTTGTCTCTTCGGCGTAGGCGCGCATCGCCTCTCCCACCATCTCGGGCGTCATCATCCGCTCCTTCAGGCCGGTCAGCACGCGGGCTTCGAGTTCAGTGCGTGGGATCGTGCGGCTGTTTGTACAGGTGCCTTTGCTGATGTGGTTCGAGCAGGCAAAGCGCTCGGCCCCGCGAAGTGAGTAGGGGCCTCCGCAACAGCCGCAGAACACCAAGCCCGACAGCAGCGACTTCGGACGCCGCGCGCCGTTCAGCCGGTTCTTTTTGTGGTGGGCACGCACGGCTTCGGTAACATTGGCGAACTTCTCGGCGATCTCGCCCTGACGCGTGCGAACGGCCTGCCAGAGTTGGTCATCGACGATCCGCAGTTCCGGCACCTCCCTGACGATCCATTCCGCCTCGGGGTTTAGCCGGGAGACACGCTTGCCGGTTGACGGATCCTTGACGTAGCGCAGCCGGTTCCAGATCAGCCGGCCGATATAGAGTTCATTGTTGATGATGCCGGTGCCGCGCTTCACGTGGCCGCGGATGGTGGTGTCGCTCCACAGCTTGCCATTCGGGCCGGGCACGCCTTCCTCGTTCAGCCTGCGCGCAATGCTGCGCGGGCCGATGCCAGCGGCAAACTCGTGGAAGATGCGTCGTACGACATTGGCCTCGGCCTTATTGATCTCGCGGTCGCCCCGGATCGGGTCGCCGCGCGCGTCGAGTTGCTTCACGACGTTGTAGCCATAGCAAAGCCCGCCGCCCGACTTGCCTTCCTCGACACGCCCACGGATGCCGCGGTGGGTCTTGGCAGCAAGGTCTTTTAGAAACAGCGCATTCATTGTGCCCTTCAGGCCGACATGCAACTCGCTGATCTCTCCCTCGGCCAGCGTGACGATGGGCACGCTGGCGAACTGCAGATGCTTGAACAGCGTCGCCACATCGGCCTGGTCGCGGCTGATCCGGTCCAGCGCCTCGGCCAGCACCATGTCGAACTTTCCTGCCTGCGCGTCCTGCAACAGCATCTGAATGCCGGGCCGCAGGATCATGCTCGCCCCGGAAATCCCCGCATCCTTGTAGGTGCCAACGACTTTCCACTTCTCGCGCTTCGCCTGCTCCCGGCAAATCCGGAACTGGTCTTCAATCGACGCCTCGCGCTGGTTATCGGAGGAATAGCGGGCATAAAGGGCGACGCGCGTCATGAGATAGACTCCTTCAGGCAACCTTGTCGAAGCGGCTCGGCCGGATCAGCACCTCGGCCGAGATGCCCAGATGGTCGTGCAACTGCCGGATCATCTCGATGGACAATCCCCGCTTGCGGTTCAGGACATCGGCTACCCGGTTACGCGGGCCGATCATCGGTTCCAGGTCCTTGCGGGTCAGGCCCTGCTGCTCCATGCGGAACCGGATCGCCTCGATCGGATCGGGCGGATCCATCGGATAGTTCTTCGCTTCATAAACCTCGATCAGTGTCGCCAGCACGTCGAGCCGGTCGCCATCCGGCGTGCCGCTCTTCGCGCCCCACAACCGTTCCACCTCGGCAAGTGCCGCATCGTAATCCGCTTCGGTGCGGATGGGCTTCAGTTCAGTCGCCATGTCTGACCTCCGTCACGTCGATCCCGTCATACGCCTTGTGGGTGCCGATCCACTTGATCCAGACGATGGCCTTCTCGAAGTCGACCGCCACCACGAGGCGATAATCGTTGCCCTTGATGTTGAAGACGATGCGTTCGGCGCTGACGATGCTGGCCGTTGCGTAGAGCCGCTTCACATCCGCCGAACTCTTCCAGTCCGCCTTGCTGACTTCGTCGAACCAGGCGTCGAGCGCGGCCTTGACCGCCGGCTGGTCCTTCTGCCCCGCGAGGCTGTCGACGAACTGCCGCAAGGTGCGGCGGGCAATGATCCTCATAGCCTACCTATATCACGGGACCAAAATGGTCACAAGAAGAATATGCGAATGCAGCGGCGCGGATGTCGCGACGAGGTGATGACGGACGTGCGGGGTGCTCTGATCTTCTACCAGAGCAGGGCGTCCAGCGGCGTGAGCCCGGCGTCCATCCCCGCACGCTCAACCGCGTCGATGACGATATTGGCAGCTTCCGCCGTGCGGTTACGTCGCTGCGCGGTAGCCCGGAGCCAGTCATAGTGGTCGGCGCGCATCAGCACGAATTCGCGGCGACAGTGCCGGGTGATCTCCACCGGCGCTTGTCGCGCCTGATGCAAAAGTTCTTCGGGACTGGGCTGGACGGAATGGAATCAACAGTGGTCATGACTCCATCCTGAACAAACCCGGTGCCTGAAACCACAGGCATCACGCATCCTCGCCTGCTGGGCGCTTCTTCTGTACCCTGCGTTCTGAGAACGGCGGTGAGAAATTAGGCCACGGAAGCGGCGGCATGGAGCTGCTGCGGGCGGCGTAAAAGTCGTCCACCTTTTCCCTTTCTGCGACAGCAGGGAGGGCGGGAGGATTTTCAGCGTGGAACTATATCTCAGGGTTCGCCAGGCCTGCGCGGCGGGCATGAGCCAGCGTCAGGCGGCGAAGGCCTTCAACATCTCCCGTGATACGGTTGCGAAGATGATGACGTTCTCGGTGCCACCGGGCTACCGGCGGACGGCCGAGGTCAGGCGGCCGAAGCTTGATCCCTTTATCCCGATCATTGAGGGCTGGCTTGAGGCGGATCGCTCCATGCCGCGGAAGCAGCGGCACACCGCGAAGCGGGTGTTCGACCGGCTGCGTGACGAATGCGGGTTCACCGGCGGCTACACGATCATCAAGGACTACATTCGGGAGCGGGAACGGCGGGGCCAGGAAGTGTTCGTGCCGCTGGCGCATCCCCCGGGCCATGCGCAGGCTGACTTCGGCGAGGCGATGGTCAGGATCGGCGGTGTCGAGCAGAAGGCCCACTTCTTTGTTCTGGATCTGCCGCACAGCGACGCCTGTTATGTCAATCGGCGTTGAATGGTGCCCCCTTATCGGCGTCCAAAAGGGACCCCTCTGGCGATGTGGTGAGCAGGCCCGTGGCGGCGTAGCTTTTCAGCTGGCGCAGCCGACGCGGGCCTGCGTTTTGGAGGGCGGTCAGGCTCTTGTTTTGATGCGCCAGCTGTCGTTGCCGGTTTCGACGATGTCGCAGTGGTGGGTGAGACGATCGAGCAGCGCGGTGGTCATCTTCGCGTCTCCGAAGACGGTCGGCCACTCTCCGAATGCGAGGTTGGTGGTGACGATGACGGAAGTCTGCTCGTAGAGCTTGCTGATCAGATGGAACAACAACTGGCCGCCGGACTGCGCGAATGGCAGATATCCGAGTTCATCGAGAATGACGAAGTCGAGCCGCATGAGATGCTCGGCCAGCCGGCCGGCCCGCCCTGCACGGCCCTCGGCCTCCAGCCTGTTCACGAGGTCCACAACGTTGAAGAAGCGGCCGCGAGCGCCGTTGCGGATGACGGCGCGCGCGATCGCCACGGAGATATGGGTCTTGCCGGTCCCGGTGCCGCCGACCAGCACGACATTGCGCTGCTGGCTGAGGAATTCCCCGCTGGCCAGGTCGCGCACCAGCGTCTCGTTGATCGGCGTATCATCGAAGGTGAACTCCTCGATCTCCCGGGCATAGGGCAGCTTGGCGGTGGTGATCTGGTATTTGACCGAGCGCGCCTTCTTCTCGTTGATCTCGGCGGCCAGAAGATCTCCGACGATCTGGCGGGGTTCGTGCTGGCGGCGCACAGCCACCGCCATGAGTTCGTCGTAAGCGGCGCGCATGCCGTAGAGCTTCAGCTCGCCCATCGCTGCCATGATCTCTGCACGATCCATCAGCCGGCCCTCCGCAGCAGGTCATAGCGGGCACAGTCGGCCACCGGTTCATGGGTCAGGCGCAAGGCCGGAGAGGTGAGCAGCAAGGGTGGCGGCTCCGGGTCGCACCTGCGGGACAGGATGTTGAGGATCACATCGGCGGAGTGGACGCCCTGCGAGAGCGCTTCGGCGCAGGCCTTCTGCACGGCGGGAACTCCCTCCGTCAGCACGGCGCCGAGGATCTTCACCATCTGGCGGTCACCGTCCGAGGAGCCCTGCAGCTTGCGACGGATCTGCTCGAGGGCGCCGGGCAGAACCCAGTCCTTGAACGGTGCGCCATTGCGCAGCGCCCCGGGTTTGCGAAGCAGGACAGGCACATAGTGCCAGGGATTGTAGATTGTCCGGTCCCGCCCGAAGTGACGGGGATGGTCCCCGACCAGCCGCCCTTCCTGCCGGATCTCGATCCGTTCCGCATAGGCCCTGATCTCGACCGGCCGCCCGACAGCCGTTGCCGCGACAGAGTATTTGTTGTTGTCGAACCGCACGAGGCAGGTCTTCGATACCGCCGCAGGCAGCGAGTGGAAGCCGTCGAAGCGCCCGGCATAAGGGACGAGGTGCGGGCGTTCTTCCTGAAAGACTTCCCAGATGGTCTTGTCCGTCAACTCCGGATGCTTGCTGCTCCTGGCCGAGGCGATGCACTTGTCCAGCAGCCAGGCATTCAGTTCCTCGTAGCTCTTGACCCTGACCCGGGGTGAGAAGAACCGTTGGCGAACCGTGCCGACCTGGCTCTCCACCTGACCCTTCTCCCAGCCCGAGGCCGGGGTGCAGGCGACGGGCTCGACCAGATAGTGGCTGGCCATCTGCAGGAACCGACGATTGTAGAGGCGCTCCTTGCCGACAAAGATGGTCTCCACCGCCGTCTTCATGTTGTCGTAGATCCCGCGGGTGCAGGTGCCCTTGAAGAAGGCGAAAGCCCGATCATGGGCATCGAACACCATCTCCTGCGTCTCGCGCGGATAGGCCCGCACGAAGAACATCCGGCTGTGGCACAGGCGAACATGGGCCACCTTGATCGTGGTGGTCGCCCCATCGATCAGGACAACCTCGTGGCTCCAGTCGAACTGATAGGCTTCGCCGGGGGCAAAACTCAGCGGCACGAAGGCGGACGAGGCACCGGAGCTTTGAGTGCGCGCCCAGACCGAGGCGTAGCGGCGGACCGCATCATACCCGCCTTCATAGCCAAGGCCGCGCAGTTCCTCGTAGATCTGGATCAGCGTCAGGCGTTCCCGGCGCCCACGAGCCGCGTTGATCGCCAACAGCCGGCTCAGTTCCTCAAGCCAGGCGCCCAGCTTCGGGCGTGGCTGAACCGTCCGGGTGTAGGTGAACTCCGTTATCCCGGTGCGGATCACCTTGCGCACCACCTTCTTCGACAGCTTCAGGTCGCGGCAGATCGTCTTGATCCCCTTGCCCTCGGTAAAATGCAGCCGCCTGATTTTTGCGATTGTCTCCACGATCAGCATCCCGCGCTCGGCCTCCGATAATCCTCGGAAGCACAATGGACCCAACCCCCGGTCGGTGGGGTCCCTTTTGGACGCCGATCACCCCAGAAGCGGGGTCCTTATTCCACGCCGCTCAACACTCCGTGGGCTTCACCACCGCCGCGAGCCTGGTCAGTGAGATGATGGAGGCCCGCGACGAGCGCCGTCTGCTTCGCTTTCAGAAGCAAATGGCCGGTTACAAGTTGCTGATCATCGACGAACTGGGCTTTGTGCCGCTGTCCAAGACCGGCGCCGAATTGTTGTTCGAGCTGATCTCGCAACGTTACGAGCGCGGCGCGACCTTGATTACCAGCAATCTGCCCTTCGATGAATGGACCGAGACCTTCGGCTCCGAGCGCCTCACCGGCGCACTGCTCGACAGGCTGACCCATCACGTCAGCATCCTCGAGATGAACGGCGAGAGTTATCGTCTCGCCAACAGCACTGCCCGAAAGCAGCAACAAAAGTCCTGAAATCAGATGGTGCTGTTTTGGCCCAAGGGGCCAATGCGCCATGGCACGCGCCAGCTATCTGGTAAGCGCGCGCGCCATGGCGCCGGTCACCGCCGCGTGGCCGGATTTTACTCCGCCGCGTGGCCGGATATTGCACCGCCGTTGACAGCGTTCTGCTCGGTGCCGGCACGGCGATGGTCTATCCGAGCCTGATCGCTGCCGTCTCGGACGCCTCGCATCCGACATGGCGTGCCCGGTCGCTCAGCGTCTACCGCTTCTGGAGGGATCTCGGCTATGCCATCGGGGCACTGTCTGCCGGGCTGATTGCGGACCGCTTCGGCTTCGGCGCGGCCATCACGGCCATCGCCGCCGTGAGCTTGCTGTCGGGCACGATCGTTGCGCTCGTCATGCGTGAACAGAAGGGCGCCTTGCCTGACCGGACCTGACTGCCCGGCGTCGAGCGATGTAAAACAGGAACTTGCGGGAGGAGCGACATCGGGATCCACGACGTTTCCCTCGATCATTTCTGTAATCCTCTGTCTGAAGCTTCGACCCTTGCACCAACCACCTATCGGGGTGGTGACGAAGGCCTTGCAGGGTTTGGCCGCACCGGCGCGCACGCGACGCTCGGTCTGGTCGATGCACCGGACGTGCACGGCTTTCCGCCGTACTGCCGCGTCGGTCGGCAGGAAGGAGGCCATCCAGTCCGCGCGATTAGGACAAAGGCCGATTGCGCTGGCGGAACGGGCAGCGAGCGCCTTCATGATCGCCGTTTCAAGATAGACCGCCGAGAAATCCAACGCGCGATGCAAGCGATCGGTGGCCTGGCAAGCGGATCAGACAAGCCTTCGCACCCCATACTCGCCGCTGACCAGTGCCAGTTGCTCGTGCAATTCGGCGATCAGCCCGGCCCGAGGCCCTTTCGGGCGTTGTAGCAGCCCGATCTGGCGAAAGACCGGCGGATCGCCGAAGGGCAGCATGACCAGGTCCACCCCGCGCTCGATCGCGGCGATCCGCGGCACGATCGACACCCCGAGCCCGTTTTCGACACAGGCGGTCACCGCCGAAATCGTGTCCATCTCGGCGATGTCGTTCAGCGGCAGGTTCATCCGGCCCAGCTCGGTTTCGATCAGCCGCGCCAGGGGCACGTTGCTGCGGAACCGCACGTAGGGAAGCGCCGACAACGCCTGCCGGACATCAACGACCGGGGTTCCCGGAGGCGCGATCAGAAACAGCGGCTCGCGGATAAAGGGCGACCAGTCGAGATCGCGCGAGGACAGGCTGTTCTCGGCGATGATCGCGGCGTCCAGCCTGCCGGCATAGACATCCTGGACCAGATTTTCCGAGTTCCCGACCAGAAGCCGGATCTTGAGGCCGGGATGATTCGCCACGACGCGCGATACCGCTTGCGGCAGCAACCCTATCGCGCTGGTGCGGACCGAGCCGATGACGAATTTTCCCACGATCCGGCGGCCTGAAATCGCATCGATGGCGTTTTCCGCCGCCCTGACAAGCTCTGCCGCCGCCTCGACCATCTGCTGTCCCGCCGCGGTCAGCGTCGGCGGGCGGTTCTCGCGGTTGAAAAGCGAAACTCCGACTTCGTTTTCAAGGGCCTGGATCTGCTGGCTGACCGCCGAGGGCGTCAGCGCAACGCGGTTCGCGGCACGGGCGAAGCTGCCGGTTTCCACAATGGCGAGAAGTGTCTTTAGCTGGCGCGTATCCATTTGATGCAGTTTTTCTGAATATATCAAACAGTTTTATCCGCTTTCATTCAGATATCCAACTGATAAATTCCAGGCCGAGGAGCTGCCACGGGGTGTGGCACACGGAGGATCATGTCACAGAATATCCTGATCACGGGGCCAAGCCTGGCACCTGCCGCCGCAGATGTGCTGACGCGAGCGGGTTATGTTCCGGTCTACGTTCCGCCCTATACCAACGGCGAGGGTCTGATCGAGGTCGTGCGCATGGCCGATCCGGTCGGCATCCTGGCGCGCATGGGTCGGATCGATGAAACCGTGTTCGCGGCGGCGCCCCGGCTTCGCGTGATTTCGAAGCACGGTGCGGGCGTGGACAATATCGACGTCGAGGCCGCCACGGCCCGGGGAATCCCGGTGCTGAACGCGGCGGGCGCCAATGCGGTCTCGGTGGCGGAGCAGGCCATGGCGCTGCTCTTTGCCGTGGCAAAGCGGATCATCCCGCTCGATCGCGGCATCCGCGAGGGCCGCTGGGAGAAGCCGGGCTTCCAGGGCCGCGAACTGGCGGGCTCGGTCATGGGGCTGGTGGCATTCGGCGCCATCTCTCGCCAAACCGCGCGCTTTGCCAAGGGGCTCGGCATCAGCGTCCGCGCCCACGATCCGTTCTCGCCCACGGAGGCCTTTGCGGCCGAGGGGGTCGAGCGGGTCGAGGATCTGGACGAACTGTTCGCCAGTTGCGACATCATCAGCCTGCATTGCCCGCTGACGCCCGCGACGAAGAACATGGTCAACGCCCAGCGCCTGTCGCGGATGAAACCGGGCGCCATCATCATCAACACCGCGCGGGGCGGGCTGATCGACGAGCCCGCGCTGGCCGAAGCACTGGCAAGCGGCCGGATCTCCGGCGCCGGGCTTGATACCTTCGCACAAGAGCCACCCCCCGCCGAACATCCGTTCTGGACAGAGCCGCGCCTTGTCCTCAGCCCGCATATCGGCGGCGTCACCAAGGCCGCAAACATCCGCGTCGGGGTCGAGGCCGCGCAGGGCATCGTGGATATGCTGGAGGGCCGTCCCGTGCCCGAAGCGCGCATCGTCAACCGCGCAGAACTGAAGATCAGCGTCTAAGGAGACATTTTCATGGCAACCGGATTTCGTGTCCTGAAACGCGAACGCGCCGTTTCCGCCGACGTGGTGCGGCGTTTTCTGAAACTGCCCGTCGCCAATGTCAGCGACAGCATGCACCGCATGACCGCCGCCGGGCCGCGTCTGGCCAAGATGCACCGCGACGGCCAGCTTGCCGGCCCGGCCATCACCGTCAAGGCCCGCCCGGGAGACAACCTGATGCTGCACAAGGCCATCGACATGGCCCAGCCCGGCGACGTCATCGTCGTCGATGCGGGCGGCGACCTGACCAACTCGCTGATGGGCGAGCTGATGCTGGCCCATGCGGTCAAGCGCGGCGTGGCGGGCTTCGTGCTGAACGGCGCGATCCGCGATGCGGACGCGTTCCTTTCCACCAACCTGCCGGTCTTTGCCGCAGGCGTGACCCATCGCGGTCCCTACAAGGACGGCCCGGGCGAGATCAACGTGCCCATCGCCATCGACGGCATGGTGATCGAGCCGGGCGACCTGGTCCTGGGCGACAGCGACGGCGTGCTGGCGGTCCCCTTCGACATCGTGGAAGAGGTCTATGCCAGGACCAGTGCCAAGCAGGACGCCGAAACCAAGCAGATGGCGGCGATCGAGGCCGGGACGAACGACCGTTCCTGGGTTGATGCCGCACTGAAGAAACTGGGCTGCGAGATCCCTGAAGGGATCTAAGTCCAACAGCCAGGACCAAAGGGAGGAAACCTATGTCCGCTAAAACGAGTCTGCCGCTTGCTGCGGCGCTGTTCGCATCGGCCGCGACCATGGCCCATGCCGACTGGCCGACCGATCGACCAATCGAGATGATCGTCGCCTTCGCTCCCGGGGGCGGCACCGACATCATGCTGCGCACCCTTGCTCCCTATCTTGAGGCGGAACTGGGCACGCAGTTTCCGGTGCTGAACCGTCCCGGGGCGGCAGGCGAGATCACCTATACCGCGCTGGCGCAGGCGCGGCCGGATGGCTACACCGTCTCGTCGCTGAATACGCCCGGCTTCCTGACCATGCAGATCGACCGCAAGCCGCGCTTCGACCCCGAGGAGATCTGCCCGATCGCGCGCATCGTCGAGGACCCCGGCACCTTCATCGTTCCCGCGGGCTCGGACTTCCAGACGCTGGAGGATCTCGTCGCCCATGCCAGGGAAAACCCGGGTGCCGTGTCCATCGGCACCACCGGCGTCGGCACCGACGAGCATCTGGCGATGCTGCAACTGGAGCGTTCGGCGGGCGTGGACCTGACGGCAGTTCCCTTTGCCGGCGCCAACGAGGCCAAGACCGCGCTTCTGGGCGGCCACATCACCGCCATCGGACTGAATGTCGGCGAATACGCCACCGCCGACAAGGGCGCGATGCGCGCGCTGGCCCAGTTCGCCGAGGAACGCTCGGTCCTAGCCGAGGATCTGCCGACCGCCAAGGAACAGGGCTTCGACGTCATCATGTCCTCCGAGCGTGGCCTTGCCGCGCGCTGCGAAGTGCCCGAGGAAATCCGCGCCCGCCTGGCCGAGGCCGTCGACGCGGCCTTGGCCAACCCCGAATTCCAGGCCCAGGCCAAGCAACAATCCCTGCCCCTGGCGTTCCAGTCGGGTGCCGAGTGGAAGGAAGCCATGCCTGCACGGCTCGAGCGCTACCGCGATATCTTCGCGCTGATCAAAGAGGGACAGTGATGACCGGGCCGGGCACGACGAAAAGAGGGGACATGCCCGATCTTCTGACGGCGGCGCTATTCATCGGATTCGGCGTGCTCGGCCTGTGGCTTTCGCGGCCGCTGGATCAGGGAACGCTGGCGCAGATGGGGCCGGGCTTTCTGCCCCGCGTTGTCTGCGGGGGGCTGATCGTCCTGGGCGCCGTCATCGGCTTTTCGGCCCTGCATCGCCAGGGTGAGCCCTTGGAGGCGATGAAGCTGCGGCCGCTGGCGGTGATCGTGCTGTCGATCGTCGGCTTTGCCTATCTTGCCGAACATGCCGGTTTCGTCGTCGCGTCGCTGTGGCTGATCATCGCCGGATCGCTGGCCGATCCCGGTGGGCGGTGGCGCACGACATTGCTGCTGGCAGGCGGCCTGACCCTGTTTGGCGCATTGGTCTTCATCTACGGCCTTGGCGTCCAGATGAAGATCTGGCCGTTCTGAGCCGAGGAAAACATCATGGAAATCTTTGATCTTCTGTTGCTGGGGTTTTCCGAGGCGATGAGCCCCGCAAACCTCGGGTTCTGCCTGATCGGTGCGCTTCTTGGCACGCTGATCGGGGTGCTGCCGGGGATCGGCCCGACCGCAACCATCGCGGTCCTGTTGCCGATCACCTTCTTCCTGCCGCCGCTTGCCGGGATCATCATGCTGGCGGGCATCTATTACGGCGCGCAATACGGCGGCTCGACCACGGCCATCCTGGTGAACCTACCGGGCGAGGCCTCGGCCGTGGTCACGACGCTGGACGGCTACCAGATGGCGCGACAGGGCCGGGCGGGGTCGGCGCTGGCGGTCGCGGCGCTGGGATCGTTCTTTGCCGGCACGGTCGCGACCTTCGGCATCGCCATCGCCGGTCCCATGCTGGCGGGCTTTGCGCTGAATTTCGGGCCGGCCGAGTATGTCTCGCTGATGATCTTCGGCCTGCTGGCCGCGACGATCCTGGCCAGCGGCCCGGTGCTGAAGGCCATCGGCATGATCCTGATCGGCCTGCTGTTCGGCATGGTCGGCACCGATCAGGCCACCGGGGCCGAGCGCCTGACCTTCGGATCGCTGGAGTTGTTCGACGGGGTCGAGTTCACCGTCATCGCCATCGGCCTGTTCGGCTTTTCCGAGATCATCGCGAACCTGGAACGCAGCGGCTCGGCCGGCGTGACGGTTGCCCGCCTGACCCGGCTGTGGCCGACGCGCGAGGATTTCCGCCGCGCCTGGCCCGCGGTGCTGCGCGGCACCGGCATCGGCACCTTCCTCGGCATCCTGCCGGGCGGCGGCGCCACGCTGGCGTCCTTCAGCGCCTATTCGCTGGAAAAGAAGGTGTCGAGAACGCCGGAAAAGTTCGGCACCGGCGTGGTCGAGGGCGTCGCCTCGCCCGAGGCTGCCAACAACGCAGCCGCGCAATCGTCCTTCATCCCGCTGCTGACGCTGGGCATCCCGTCCAACAACATGATGGCGATGATGCTGTCGGCCTTCATGATCCACGGCATCACGCCGGGACCCAGCGTGCTGACCAACCAGCCCGAAATCTTCTGGGGCCTGGTCGCCAGCATGTGGATCGGCAACGCGCTGCTGGTCATCATCAACATGCCGCTGATCGGACTGTGGGTAAAGCTGCTGACCGTGCCTTACCGCCTGCTTTATCCGGCAATCCTGCTGTTCTGCTGCGTCGGCGTCTATTCGATGAACAATCGCATCTTCGACGTGCTGCTGGCTGCCGGCTTCGGGTTGCTGGGCTATGCCTTCCGCAAGGCGAAATGCGAGCCGGGTCCGCTGCTGCTGGGCTTCGTGCTTGGTCCATTGCTGGAATCGAACCTGCGCCGCACCATGCTGATCACCCAGGGCGATGCGAGCATCTTCGTCGAGCGTCCGATCAGCCTGGTGATGCTGATCGCGACCGTGATCCTGCTGGCGCTGATGATCCTGCCCAGCTTCCGCAAGAAGCGCGAGGAGGCCTTCCAGGAGGAAGAGGCGTGAAATCGCAACGGCCGGAGACGCCTCCGGCCGTTTTCATTCCAATCGCTCGGAAGGAACTTACATGACCATGAATGCAATAAGCCGTCGGGCGATGCTTCAGGCCGCCGGCGCGGCCGCGGCCCTTCTTGCACTGGGTAACAGGGCAAGCGCACAGGCGGCGCCATTTTCCTCGGGTGACGCAGCACCGCGGCTGCGTGTTCCGCAAAATGCATGCGACTCTCATATCCATATTTTCGACACCCGGTTTCCTGCCTCGCCGCATTGGAAGGGGCAGCCGGTCGAGGACGCGACGGTAGCCGCATATCGCAAGCTTCAGGCCAGGATTGGCACCGGCCGCACGGTGATCGTGAACCCCTCGACCTATGGCACGGATAACCGCTGCACGCTTGAGGCGGTGCAAGAGATGGGCACAGATGCGCGGGCCGTCGTTGTCATCGATCTCGACATTGCCGAAAACGAGTTGCGCGAGATGGCGGATCGGGGCGCTGTCGGCGCACGCGTCAACTTCGTTTCGGCGCAGTCTTGGGGTGAAACCACCGTCGAGCGTCTGCAGGAAACCTGCCGTCTGATCGCGCCGCTGGGCTGGCATGTCCAGATCTATGCGACAGGCGACCAGATCGTCGCAATGGGCGCGATCTTGGCCAGTCTTCCGGTCCCGCTGGTCATCGACCATCTGGGGCGCCTGCCAGCCGAACTAGGCACGGATCATCCAGGCTTCGATACCATCAAACGACTTCTGGACGGCGGCAACACCTGGCTCAAGCTGTCTGGCGCCTATCTGAACACGGAAACGGGCGCGCCTGCCTATGCCGATGCGACGCGGGTCGCCAAGGCCTTTGCCGCTGTCGCGCCCGAGCGCATGGTCTGGGGCAGCGACTGGCCACATCGCGGTCAGGCAGCCTATCCCGACGATGCCACCCTGATCGACCTCCTGTCCGAATGGGTGCCGGATGAAACCCTGCGTGAACGCATCCTGGTCGAGAACCCGGCGACGCTTTACCGCTTCGACACCTGATCCGGATTGCCGCGCTGATGCCGTGGCTATCCAGATCATCAAGGACGGGTTCGTCCGGCCGGCCGGATGCCCACTGCCCCGGCCACGCCTCATTCCGGATGCCGCGACGCGATATGCGCCCGGAACAGGCGGATGAACGCGGCGGCGATTGGCGACAGCGGGCGGCGTGCCGGTTCGATCAGGTAAAGCACGCGCTGCAACTCGAAATCCTCGATGCGAAGGAAGCCGATCTGCGGATCGCGAAACAGGTGCACTGCATTGCGCGGCAGCAGCGCCACCCCCATTCCGGCTCGGATCATGCAAAGCTGCGCGACCGTGGAATGGGCGATGAGGCGAGTATCCAGCAGGGCCTGGGGCAAGCCGCTTTGCGCCAGCAGCCGATGGGTGCCGGTCTGGGTCGAAAGCCCGATCAGCACGCGATCGCGCAGATCGCGCAATCGCACCGGCCCCCCGGCCAGGTCGTCGTCGCGGCGGCAGGCCAGGCCGAATTCGTCGCGAAGAACCTCGCTTTGGCGCAGGTCCGGGGAATACAGCGCGCGCCCGGCGATGGCCATGTCCAGCTGGCCGTCGGCCACCATTCCGGCCAGGTTCTCGGCGATGTCGTCATGCAGCAGGCATCGCACCTGCGGCTTGTCGGCCAGGAAGTCCGCCAGCAGCGGCGCCAGCAATTCTGAAATGGCAGAGGGTGAAGCACCGATGGCAAGCGATCCGGTCTCCAGCCCGGCATTTTGCCGCAGTCGCGTGACCGCGCGATCCATGCCTTCGAGCAGCGGCGCCGTGTCATCGAGAAAGGCGTGCGCCAAGGGCGTCATCGCCGCGGGCCGGATGCTGCGGTCGAAAAGCGCCGCGCCGATGCTCTCCTCGAGATGGCGGATCAGGGCCGAGAGGGCGGACGGCACGATGCCCAGCCGCGCTGCCGCCGCGCTGAAGCTGCCCTCCTGCGCAATGGCGTGAAGGGCGCGCAGATGGCGCAGGTTTATGTTCAGATTATCTGCATTCAGTTTCATTTATTTGCATTTTTATGAATTTATGATCCGTGGTCAACTGTCCGGGACACGGATTTGGGGATGGCCATGCTGGACGGCGCAATCGCATCGGGAACTTTCGACCAACTCGCTTCCGCGCTGCGGCGGGCCGGCTTTGCCGGCGAGATCGAGGTCGACAGCGCATTGCGCGCCGCCATGTCCACCGACAATTCGGTCTACCAGATTTTCCCGGACCTGATCGTCGCGCCTCGCGATGCCGACGATCTGGTGCGACTGCTTCGGGTCGTTGAGCAGCCCGCATTCGCCGGCATCGCCGTCACGGCGCGGGGCGGCGGCACCGGGACCAACGGGCAAAGCCTGAACCGGGGTGTGATCGTCGATATGCGCCGCCACATGAACCGGCTGATCGCCATCGACGAAAAGGCGGGTTGGGCCGATGTTCAGCCGGGCATGGTGCTGGACGACCTGAACGAGCAGATCCGTGAAACCGGCTGGTTCTTTGCGCCCGAGACCTCGACTGCCAGCCGCTGCACCATCGGCGGGATGGTTGGCACCGATGCCTCGGGCAAGGGATCGCGCATCTATGGCAAGACCTCGGACAATATCCTGGGATTGCAGATCGCCCGGCCGCAGGGGCTGCTGGATAGCCTGGCCGCCCCGCCGGACTGGGCGCGCGGCATGCTGGCCCGCGCCGAGGCCGCTGCAAGGGCCGGCCGCGCGGCCTTCGTCGCCAATACGCCCCGCCTGAACCGCCGTTTCACCGGCTATGACCTGGAACGCGCCTGCCCTGACCAGGGCGGCTTTCAGTGGTGGCGGCTGTTTCTTGGGGCCGAGGGCACATTGGGCCTGCTGAGCCGCATCCGCGTCCGGCTACGCCGGATCCCGCGCGAAAAGCGCCTGATCGTCGTCGGCTTCGACAGTTTTCGCGGGGCGCTGGCCGCGGCCTCGCCATTGCTGGCGGCCGATCCGACGGCCATCGAGGTGATGGACGAGACCGTGCAGGCCATCGCCGAACAGGCCGGCATCCTGCGGCGGTTGCCGTCCGGCCTGCGGGCCGGAAGGGAACGTCGCGTCGCCTATCTCTTCATCGAGCTGAATGGCGATGATGCCGCGCTGCTTGACCGAAAACTAGACCATTGCCGCCGGATCCTGCGGGGATTGCCCGATGCCGGCGCCCTGCATGTGGCCGCCGACCCGGCCGAGATCCGCGAACTCTGGGCGATCCGCTCGGCGGGTGTCGGGCTGCTGGGCAAGGTGGACGGTGCCGCGCGGCCCATCGCCTTCGTCGAGGATGCGGTAGTGCCGCCCGAGAACCTGCCCGCCTTCATCGACGGTTTCCTGGACATCCTGTCGCGCAACGGGTTGGGGTTCGGCATCCATGGCCATGTCGATGTGGGCTGCCTGCATATCCGCCCGGCGCTGAACATCGACAGCCCGCGGGACCGGGCGCGGCTGGTCGCCGTATCGGACGCGGTATTCGCCCTGACGCGGCAGCATGGCGGCATCTTCTGGGGCGAACATGGCAAGGGGCTGCGCGGCGCCTATCTGCGCGAATGGATCGGGCCCGAAGCCTATGCGGCGCTGCAAGGCGTCAAGGCCGCCTTCGACCCGTCGGGACGCTTTAACCCCGGCAAGCTGGTCAGCAATGGCGGTGCGATCATGGGGATCGCCACGACGCCCTTTCGCGATTTCAACGCGCCCGAGGGCGACCCGCTGGAGCGCGCCTTTCGCTGCAATGGCAATGCGCAATGCCTGAGCTATGCGGCCGCGACGCCGATGTGTCCCAGTTTCAAGGCCACCGCCGACCTGCGCCACAGCCCCAAGGGGCGTGCCGATGCGCTGCGCGCCTGGCACAAGGCCCGGCAAGAGGAAGGCCCCGACCTGCCGCGCCGCGAGGCCGACCTGCGCGCCGTTCTCGACACCTGCCTGGGCTGCAAGGCCTGTGCCTCCGCCTGTCCGGTCCAGGTGGACATCCCGACCATGCGCGCGGCCTTCCTGGCGGATTATTTCGCCCGTCATGCCCGGCCGATGGCCGACCGGCTGATCCTGGCGGCCGAGCGGTTCAGCCCGCTGGCCCTGCGCTTTGCCCCAGTGCTGGCGCCCCTCTGGCCCCTGGCCGCGCGGCTTGCCGAATGGCTGACCGGCAGCCGCGACCTGCCCCGGCGGATCGCGCGCCTGCCGCGGGATCTCTGGCTGGACGAGGCCGATCTGGCGGACGCCTTGCCCGAGGGCAGCGTGATTCTGGTCCAGGACTGGTTCACCGCGCTTTTCGACGGCCGGGTTCAGCACCAGGTGATCGCCGGGCTGCGGGTGCTGGGCTATCGGCCCAGGCTGCTGCGGATGCGCCCGGCCGGCAAGGCGGCGCAGGGGGCGGGCGACCGGGCCGGGTTCGAGGCGATGGCGCGTACCCTGGTCCGGCGGCTTGACCGCGCGGCAGCGACCGGCGCGCCGCTGGTCGCCTTCGAGCCCGCCTTTGCGATGATGCTGCGCCAGGATTATCCTAGGGCGGGCTTTGCCCCGCCGCCGGTCCTGCTGCCGCAGGAATTCCTGTCTGCCGAGGCCAGGCGCCGCCGCTTTCCGCAGGCCCGCGCCGGGCAGACGGCGCGGCTTCTGTCCCATTGCACCGAGGCGACCGGACTGCCCGAGGCAGGGGCGCTTTGGGCGCGCGTCTTTCAGGCCCTGGGCATGCAGGTCCAGACCCCGGCGACCGGATGCTGCGGCATGGCCGGGCTGTTCGGCCACCAGAACCGGCACCAGGCCATGTCGCGCAAGCTGTTCGACCTGTCATGGCGCGAGCACCTGGAATCGGGCGAGACGGTGCTTGCCGCCGGGTTCTCCTGCCGGTGCCAGGCCGAACGGCTGGCGGGGCGGGTTCCGGCGCATCCGCTGGGCCTGATCGCCGAGGCCCTGAGATAAGCAAGGGCCGGCGACTTGCCGGCCGCGCCCACCGCCCATAACCTGAGCGGGAAGGAGAACGACCATGGCCGCCAGTATCCGCCATCTCAGGATGTTCCTGGTTCTGGGGCGCACGAATTCCGTCACCCGCGCGGCCGAGTCGAACCATGTCTCGCAACCGGCGGTCACGCAGGCCATGGCCAAGCTGGCGCGGGACAGCGGCCATGCGCTGTTCCAGCGCAGCCCGCAGGGCCTGTTCCTGACCGAGGCCGGCGAGATCCTGCACCATCGCGCCGACCGGGCGCTGCGGATGCTGGACAGGGCCATGGCCGACATGGACCGCGCCATCCGCATCCAGGCGACCTGGCAGCAGTTGGTCGCCCTGATCGCCGTGACCGAGACCGAGAACTTTACCCTGGCCGCGCGCCGGCTGGGTCTGGCGCAGCCGACCGTCCACCGCTCGACCACCATGCTGGAGGACGCGGCCGGGACGGTCTTTTTCCAGCGCACCGCGCATGGCCTGATCGCGACCCGCGCGGCATTGCAACTGGCGCAGGCCGCAAGGCTGGCCCTGGCCGAACTGGAACAGGCGGAATCCGACCTCGCCGCGCTCGACGGCCGCGAGGTCGGGCGCATCGTGATCGGGGCATTGCCATTGTCGCGCTCAGGCTGGCTGCCACGGGCGATCCTGGCCTTTCGCAAGGCCCGGCCGAGCTTTCCCTTTCAGGTCATCGACGGGCGCTACGACGAATTGCTTCTGGGGCTGCGCCGGGGCGAGATCGACATGATGCTGGGTGCGCTGCGCCTGCCCAGCCCGATCGAGGATATCGAGCAGAGGCGGCTTTTCGACGATGAGGTGGTGGTCGTGGCGCGGCGGGACCATCCCCTGATCTGGAAGGCTGATCCGGGCATCCAGGACCTTGCGGCCTATCCCTGGGTAATGCCGCGCCGCTCGACGCCGCTCCGGCGGATCCTCGACACCTATTTCGCGGCACGCGCGCCGGTGGACATCGTCGAGACCTCCTCCGTCATCATGATGCGCGAGATCCTGCGCGAGAGCGATCATCTGGGCGGGGTGTCGCGGATGCAGGCCGAGGTGGAATCCGAGGCGCTGTCGATCCTGCCGGTGCGGCTGCCCAACGCCATGCGGCCAATCGGCATCACCACCCGCGCCGGCTGGGAGCCGACGCGGACGCAGCGGGATTTCATGGATCAGCTTTGCCGCACGGCCGCGCTGCTGTCCTGATCCCGGTCCTGCCCGGCGAACCGGCCCAGGATGGCATCGGCGCGCTCGGGATAGCTGTCGGTGCCCGCCGGCAGGCCCAGGTCGCCGATGCGCTGCTGCCAATCGGCGGTGGCGTTGGCCAACCCGTTCGGCAGGCCAAGCTCGGACAGCGTGGCGGCGACCTCGCGCATCTCGGCGGCGCGACGGCGGCCATGGACCATCATTCGCTCAAGGTTGTAGGCGGCCTGGCGTGGCCAGTCGATATCGGGATTCGATGCCTGGAGTGAGCCCAGTACCCGGTCCTCGATCCCGGCCCGGCGCGCGGCCAGGAGGCATTCGGCGGTCAGCGCCTCCATCCCCTTGATCATCACCGAGCGGATCATCTTGATCGCCGAGGCCTGCCCCACCTCGGCCCCCGAGACCTGCGCCGTCATGCCAAGCGCCTCCAGCATCGCCAGCGCCTGCCCGGCATGGGGGCCGGCGATCAGCAGCGGCGTGCGGTGCAGCCGGGGATAGACCGGCGCCATGATCGCGACATCGACATAGCGCCCGCCGGCCGTCTCGACGATGCCGGCGGCGCGGCGCTTTGCGCCGGGCGAGCAACTGTTGCCGTCCAGCCAGAGCGCCCCCGGCGCCAAGTGCGGCGCCGCCTGTTCGGCTGCCAGCACTGCGCGATCCGCCGTCACCAGGCAGAAGACGGCGCCGGCATCCCGCAAGGCCCCGGCGCGGTCGGCGGCAAGGGTGACGCCCGTCGCCTCGGCCCGCCCGGCGGGCAGGGCCCGCGCCTGGGCATCGTCGCATTTCTCGTCATAGGCGTGCAGCCCGGCGGACAGGTCGCGGCCCCAGCCCTTTGCAAAGGCTTCGGCCGCCTCGCCGAAACCGATGAAGGCGATCCTTGGCAATCGCTCGTCGCTCATGGTCTTCTCCTCGCATTTCAGTTGAATTCCGGAAGGTGCGACGCGGCCAAGGGCAGACCGGAAATAGCCTGCGCTTATGCCGCGCCCATGTGCCTTGGGCCGCCTCAGCCGAACATCGTATTCGGGATCAGCAAGGCAATCTGCGGCATCAGGATGATCAGCACCAGGCCCAGGATCATCGCCAGCAGAAAGGGCATCACGCCGCGGAACACCGTGGTCAGCGGCACGTCCTGCGCCACGCCACGGACGACGAAGACGTTCAGGCCGACCGGCGGGGTGATCATCCCCATCTCGATCACGATCACGGCGATCACGCCGAACCAGATCGGATCGAAACCCAGCGAGGTGACGACCGGAAAGACGATCGGGATCGAGATCACCAACATGGACAACCCGTCCATGAACATGCCCATCACGACATAGACCAGGATGATGACGACCAGCGTGCCATAGGGGCCAAGGCCCGACCCCTGCAATCCCTCGCCCAGCAGCGCCGGGATCTGGGTGACGGCGAAGAACGGGTTCAGCACATTGGCGCCGATGACGATCATGTAGAGCATGGCCGAGGTCTTGAGCGTATCCATGACCGCATCGGCGAAGCCCGCCCAGCTGAGCCGGCGCGATGCGAGCGCCAGCAGGATCACCAGCGCCGCGCCGATGCCCGAGGCCTCGACCGGGGTGAAGGCGCCGACATAGATGCCGCCGATGGTCAGCACCATCACCGCGAGCAGCGGCCCGGCCTGCCCGAGGCTGCGCAGTCGCCCGGAGATGGGGACGTTCGGCCCAGCCGGTGCCTGGGCAGGGTCGCGCAGGGCCACCAGCCAGACCGTCGCCATGAACAGCACCATCAGCAGGAGGCCCGGCAGGATGCCCGCCATGAACAACCGGCCGATGGATTGCTCGGTCAGGATCGCGTAAAGCACGAAGCCGGTCGAGGGCGGGATCAGGAAGCCCAGCGTGCCGCCCGCCGCGACCGAGCCTGTGGCCAGCCCGTCGGCATAGCCCAGCCGCTTCATCTCGGGCAGGGCGACCTTGCCGATGGTCACCGCCGTCGCGACCGACGAGCCCGACACGGCCGAGAAGGCCGCGCAGCCCAGGACCGAGGCCGAGGCGAGCCCGCCCCGGAAATGCCCGACCCAGGCGAAGGCCGCGTCGTAAAGCCCGCGCGAGAAGCCGGCGGCCGAGGCGATGTTGCCCAGAAGCACGAACATCGGGACCACGATCAGGGTTTCGCTGGCGACGGCGGAATAGCTTTCGGTCAGGATCAGCGCGCCTGCCGTACGTAACCCCTCCAGCGCCCACATGCCGAAAAAGCCCGACAGCAGCATCGCGAAGGCGACCGGCGTGCGAAAGATCATCAGGAAGAACAGCAGGAGGATGCCGAGCAGGCCGACAGTGGTCGGTTCCATCATTCACCCCCGCTGCGCAGGATCGCGACGAATTGCGCCAGAAGGACCAGGACGCACAGCGCCATGCCAAGGGCCAGGATGCCGTAGAAGGGCCAGATCGGCAGGGCCAGCATGTTGGTGGTGTCGCCGAATTCACGGGCGTCCAGCGCCTTCAGCACGGCGCGCTGGACCAGCACCGACAGCACGAAGCCCGAAAGCAGGCGCGAGCCCAGGTCGCCCGCCAGCCGGCCCCAACGGCCGAGGGCGTTGTCGAAGACGTCGACGCCGACATGGCCGCGCTGTTCCGTGCAATAGGGTAGCGCGGCCATGACCAATGCCACGGCGGTCATCTGGTTGATTTCGTTCAGGCCAAGGACGGGCGTGCCGAAGGCATAGCGCAGCACGACCCCGGCCGAGATCACGACCACCAGAAAGATCAGGGCGACGGCCGCGATCACGGCCAGCCATCTCGTCGCCCGGTCGAGCCAGCCCAGGCCGGGCAGGGGGCGTTGCGCCTGCATAGCCTATTGCGCCTTCAATGCATCGGCGACGGCCTGGCCGCCCTCGGTTGCGGCGATCGCATCCGCCGTCACCTTTTCGGCTGCCGCGTCGAAGGGCGCGGCCTCGGTCTCGGTCAGGGTGATGACCTCCTTGCCGGCGGCGGCGGCGAAATCGGCAAAGCCCTTTTCGGCCACGGTCAGCTGGACCTTCTGGCCGTCCAGCGAGACCTGCTTGCCGGCCTCGTCGATGACCTGTTGCTGTTCCGGCGACAGATCGGCATAGGCATCGCGGTTCATCAGGATGAAAAAGGGCGAATTCGTCGTTTTCATCCCTTTGGTGATGTAATTGGCGACCTCGCCCAGCTTGAAGGCGTTGACCGCGGTGCCGTCGATCATGGCGCCGTCGATGACGCCGGTCTGCAAGGCGTTGTAGATCTCCGATACCGGCATCGAGACCGGGGTCGCGCCCCAGGCCTCGACCAGCAGGCCGGTATTGCGCGAGGGCACGCGGATCTTCATGCCCTTGACGTCGTCGAGGCTGCGCACCGGCTTGGCACGGGTAAAGAGCACGTTTTCGGCGCTGGACCACAGGCCCACCAACTTGACCCTACGGTAGTCCGGGGCAAGCACGTCCAGGTGCTGCCACAGAGTCCGGGTGCCGTCGGCCTCGTCCAGGAGGCCGGGCAGTTCGGCGGTCAGGGTCAGCGGGAATTGCGAGGCGGTATAACCGGGCAGCGAAACCGCCAGTTCGGCCACGCCGTCCACGACCCGGGAATATTGCTCGACCGGACCGGCACCCAGCTCGCCGCCATTATAAAGCTTGACGGTCAGCGCGCCCTCGGTGCCCTGCTGGACGGCCTGGGCGAAGGGTTCGAAGGCGCCCTCTACATAGGGATGTGTTGACGCCATGTAATTGGCGAATTTGAGCGTTTCGGCCATCGCTGCCGGAGGCAGCAGCGACAGCGACAGCGTTGCAAGTGTCAGCATATGCTTCATGTGATCCTCCCGGATTGCGGGGCATGTCTGCCCATCTGACCCGGGGATAAGGCCGAAAGGTGGCGAGGCGCCAATTCAAAGGCCGGGCTCTGGCATAAATTTATGCTATAGAGACGAGGCGCTGACTCAGCCGCACCGTCCTTGCGGCCGGCGGGGGTTGTGGCGGTCGCGGCCGGAGCAAGGACCGCAATAGCAAAAACTTATCAAGCCGGCCGTGCTTCCAATTTGAACCGGGGGCCGCGGGGACCGAAACTGGCGGCAACCGGAACGGAGGAACATCATGCCCAAGACTGCCCTTGTCATATCCGCCCATGCTGCCGATTTCGTCTGGCGCTGCGGTGGGGCCATCGCGCTGCATGCGGCCAAGGGTTATGAGGTCACCGTGCTGTGCCTGTCCTTCGGCGAACGCGGCGAAAGCGCCAAGCTGTGGAAAGAGCCGGGCATGACGCTGGACCGCGTCAAGGACGCCCGCCGGGCCGAGGCCGAAAAGGCAGCCGAGGCCCTTGGCGTGCATGACCTGGTCTGTCTCGACCTGGGCGACTACCCGCTGGAACTGACCCGCGCCGACAAGGACCGCGTGGTGGATGTGATCCGCAACGTCCAGCCTTCCTTCATGCTGAGCCACAGCCAGTTTGACCCCTACAATACCGACCACATGTATACGACGCAGGTGGCGCTGGAATGCCGGATGATCGCGCAGGCCTGGGGCCACAATCCGGGCCAGAAGGTGCTGGGTGCGCCGCAGCTCTACCTGTTCGAGCCGCACCAGACCGAGCAGATGGGCTGGAAGCCCGACACCTTCCTCGACATCACCCCGGTCTGGGACAAGAAGCGCGCCGCCATCGAATGCATGGCGGGGCAGGAACACCTGTGGGACTATTACACCCGCGTCGCCCAGAACCGCGCCAATCACTTCAAGCGCAACTCGGGCGGCCAGTCCGGCGGGCGCGACTGCAAATATGCCGAGGGATTCCAGTCGATCTTCCCGCGCACGGTTGACGAACTCTGACCCTGCAGGGGCGGCCGGATAGCCCGCATGGGCAAGGAGGAGACGAGATGACCCCCACCAATCCCAGCCAGGACATCGCCCATCTGGCGCATGTCGAGATGCTGACCGACAGGTTCGAGGACAGCCTGGATTTCTTTACCCGCGTCTACGGGCTGAAACTGTCGGGGCAGGACGAGAACAGCGCCTATCTGCGGGCCTGGGACGATTACGAATATGCCTCGCTCAAGCTGACCCGCGCCGGGACCACCGGCGTCGGCCATATCGCCTATCGCGCCGCGAGCCCTGAGGCGCTGGAGCGCCGCGTGGCCGCCATCGAGGCCTCGGGCTACAAGACCCACGGCTGGATTGATGGCGACCAGAGCCACGGCCGCGCCTTCCGCTTCGAGGATCCCTTCGGCCATGTCTTCGAGATCTATCACGATACCGTCTGGTACCAGCCGCAGGCCGAGGCCGAGCGCGCGGCGCTGAAGAACACCGCCAGCGCCTTCACCGGCGCGGCGCCGCGCCGGCTCGATCACCTGAACCTGCTGGCCGAGGACGTGACCGAATTCCGCCGTTTCATGGAAACCTGCCTGGGCAGCCGGGTCACGGAACTGATCCAGCTCGACAACGGCCGCATCGGCGGCTGCTGGTTCACCGTCAACAACAAGACCTATGACCTGGCCTGCACCGAGGAACATGGCGGCGGCCAAGGACGGCTGCACCACGTCACCTATGCCACCGACCAGCGCGAGGACATCCTGCGCGCCGCCGACATCTTCCTGCAGAACGGCGTCCATATCGAGACCGGGCCGCACAAGCACGCCATCCAGGGCACCTTCTTCCTCTATGTCTGGGAGCCCGCCGGCAACCGGGTCGAACTGGCCAATGCCGGGGCGCGGCTGATCTTGGCGCCCGACTGGCAGCCGGTGATCTGGACCGAGGCCGACCGCCGGAAGGGCCAGGCCTGGGGGCTGAAGACCATCGAGACATTCCACACCCACGGCACCCCTCCGGTGCGGAAAGGCTGAGCCATGGCAAAAGTCGTCCAGAACATCCAGCGCACCGATGCCGCGACCATCGCCGGCCTGGCCGAGGCGGGCGTCGCCACCGTGCACGAGGCGCAGGGCCGCATCGGCTGCCTTGCCAGCCACATGCGGCCGATCTGGGCCGGTGCGCGAATCGCCGGATCGGCGGTGACGATCAGCGCGCCGCCCGGCGACAACTGGATGCTGCATGTTGCCATCGAGCAGCTGCGCGCGGGCGACGTGCTGGTCCTCGCTCCGACCAGCCCTTGCGACAACGGCTATTTCGGCGACCTGCTGGCGACCAGCGCCATGGCGCGGGGCTGCCGCGGGCTGGTGATCGACGCCGGCGTGCGCGATGTGCGCGACCTGACGGCGATGGGTTTCCCGGTCTGGTCCAGGGCCGTCAGCGCCCAGGGCACGGTCAAGGAGACGCTCGGCTCGGTCAACGTGCCCATCGTCTGCGCCGGCCAGAGAATCGAGGCGGGCGACGTGATCGTCGCAGATGACGACGGCGTCTGCGTGGTGCGCCGCGCCGATGCCGAGGCGGTGCTGGCCGCCGCCCGCAAGCGCATGGCAGCCGAGGAGGCCAAGCGCCAGCGGTTGGCTGCGGGCGAGCTCGGCCTCGACATCTACGACATGCGGCCCAGGCTGGAGGCCAAGGGGCTGAAATATGTCTAGGCCCAAGATCCGGTCTGCCTCGCTTCTAGTCGCGGCGCTGCTGGCGTCGCTGCCGGTGGGCGGCCGGGCGGCGCCTGCCGATCTGGCGGTTGTCGCCCCTGTCGCCTCATGCGCCAGTCTGGCCGGAACGGACATGACCGGCATCGGCGGACCGGGCAGCGCCGTGACCGAAGCCGTCGAAACCACCAGCGACGGCGTTCCTGTCTGCTCGATCATCGGCACGCTGGCGCCCAAGGTGAATTTCCAGATCCTGCTGCCGCTGGAGAGCTGGACGCAGCGTTACCTCCAGGTCGGCTGTGGCGGGCTTTGCGGGCGGATCACGCTGCAATCGGGCGCCTCGGCGGGCTGCAAGGTGCTGAGCGATGGCGGCTTCGTCATGGCCGCGACCGACATGGGCCATACCGGCCAAGACGGCAAATGGGGGCTGGATGATCAGCAGCGCCGGGACTTCGCCTATCGCGCTCAGCATGTCACGGCACAGGCCGCAAAGACGCTGATCCGCGCCTTCTATGGCCAGGACGCGCGCTACAGCTATTTCAACGGTTGCTCGGACGGTGGACGCGAGGGGCTGATGGAGGCCATGCGCTTCCCCGAGGATTTCGACGGCATCATTGCAGGCGCCCCCGCCATGCTGTTCCAGGTCCAGAATACGCTGCATCACGGCTGGCTGGCGCGCGCCAATACCGGCGCGGATGGCAAGCCCATCCTGCTGTCGGACAAGCTGCCCCTGCTGCATCGCGCCGTCGTCGCCGCTTGCGACACGGCTGACGGGGTCCGGGACGGGCTGATCAGTCAGCCTGCGGCCTGCAGCTTCGATCCGGCGGTGCTGGTCTGCAAGGACGGGCCGGCAGGCGATTGCCTGACCGCTGCCGAGGCCGAGGTCGCGGCCAAGGTCTATGACGGTCCCCGCGACGCGGTCACCAGCGCCCCCCTGACGCCGGGCCAGCAGCTGCCGGGGTCCGAGCTGAACTGGCAGGGCGTCTTCGTGCCCGACAGCCATGACCAGCAGCCCTTCAGCGCGATGATCGTGGACCCGGTGCTGCGCTATCTGGCCTTCGAGCCAGCCCGGCCGCAGATGACCCTGGACGATCTGCACTTCACCATCGCCACGCTGGACGCCCTGCGCCCGCGCCATCCGCTTTTCGACGCGACCAATCCCGACCTGTCGGCCTTTCAGCAGGCCGGCGGCAAGCTGATCCTATGGCACGGGCTGGCCGATCCCCATATCGCCCCCGCCAACACGCTGGCCCTGCACAAGGCGATGCTGGAGGTGATGGGCGCGGACACCCTTGCCGGGTTCGAGCGGCTGTACCTGCTGCCCGGCGTCAGCCATTGCAGCGGCGGCGAGGGGCCGTCGAACCTGGACCTGCTGACGCCGATGATGGCTTGGGTCGAGGGCGACGAGGCCCCGGAAGCCATCCTGACCTCCAGCACCGCCGCGGTGTCGAGCTTCGGCCAGCCTGAAGGGGATGAAGGGCGCGGCGGCGGGATGGCGATCAAGGATCTGGGGATCCCGCCGTTGCCGGCGATGACGCGCCCGGTCTGGCCCTGGCCCGCGACCGCCGCGCTGAGGCCCGGCGCCGACTACACCAAGGCGGACAGCTGGACCCGTGGCCCGGATGCCGCCATCGTCAGCACGCGCGATTGGCCCGGTTCCGACCTGTTCGCACCCTATACCTCTACGGAGTGATCATGAGCGACGGCATTCCCTGCCTGTGGATGCGGGGCGGAACCTCGAAGGGGGCCTATTTCCTGGCCCGCGACCTGCCCGCCGATCCCGCCAGCCGTGACGCGCTGCTGCTGCGCATAATGGGCAGCCCCGATCCGCGCCAGATCGACGGGATCGGCGGCGCGGATCCCCTTACCTCGAAGGTGGCGATCCTGTCGCCATCCTCGCGGGCGGATGCCGATGTGGATTATCTGTTCCTGCAGGTCTTTGTCGATCAGGCCCTGGTGTCGGATGCCCAGGGCTGCGGCAATATCCTGGCCGGGGTCGGCCCCGCCGCCATCGAGCGCGGCCTGCTGCCCGCCATCGGCGACGAGACTCCGGTCCGTATCCACATGCTGAACACCGGCGAGGTGGCGCTGGCCCGGATCCGCACCCCGCAGGGCCGCGTCAGCTACAAGGGGACTGCGATGATCGACGGCGTGCCCTTTGCCTCGGCACCAATCCCGCTGATGTTCCAGGACATCGCCGGGTCGATGTGCGGGGCGCTGCTGCCTTCGGGGCGTGCGGTGGACGTCATCGACGGGTTCGAATGCACGCTGATCGACAACGGCATGCCTTGCGTCATCCTGCGCGCCGGCGATTTCGGCTTGAGCGGGCAGGAAAGCCGCGAGGCGCTGGACGGCGACGCCGCGCTCAAGGCGCGGATCGAGGCGATCCGCCTGAAGGCGGGGCCGCTGATGAAGCTGGGCGATGTGGCGGAAAAATCCGTGCCCAAGATGACGCTGGTCTCGGCCCCCACCCAGGGCGGCACCATCGGCACGCGCAGCTTCATCCCGCATCGCTGCCATGCTTCGATCGGGGTTTTTGCCGCGGTCAGCGTCGCCACCGCCTGCACGCTCGAGGGAACGCCGGCCGCCGCGCTGGCCAGCCTGCCCGCGGATGGCCGATTTCTGATCGAGCATCCGACCGGCGCGGCCGAGGTGCTGATCGAGCGGGACGGGCAGGGCCGGGTCACCGCCGCCGGCACCTTGCGCACCGCCCGCAAGCTGATGGATGGTCTGGTCTGGCCGCGGGATTGATCCTGCCACGGCAAGAGGCTGGATGGCCGGGGATCGGGACAATACCTGAAAATCTCGGGGAACCGCGACCGCGCGGCAAGCGGTCTGCTGGCCTGTGCAGTGGTCTGCCGAGGCGGTTAATCTGGGCGGCCGCCCCGCTATCCCGACCTCGGTATCCCCGGGTCGGATTCCGATCCGCATATGATCGACCGGTTCGGGCGAGCCTACCCGGCGCCGGGTGGCGTGCTGGCGGTCCGGATGTCCGGCGATCTGGATCAGCCCGTGCATCGGATGCTGGAGCGGCTGGATCGCGATCCATCTTTGATCGACCGGTTGGCTGGCGCGCGGGCTGTGCGTTCGATGCTGACGGTGCCAGGGCGGATGCATGTCTGCTGAGGCGCTTGTGCCGGGCGGACCATCTTGCGCACCGCGTATTACCACGAACTGCCCGGCGCGGGTGTCGTCGAATGGTTTCACGGCTCGGCCCTGTGGCCCGGACTCGCGGCCTTCATCACGCCCGGGCTGCAGGTCTTCCCGGGCGAATACCACCATCGCCCGCTTCCATCCCGAGGCGAAGGGCCGAGGCGCTGCCGCGCTTTTCGCGCCTGTTCCTGGTGGTGCTGAGATCCTAGCCGAGGCGTTCGGTCAGGCGGATCAGCGGCCGCGCCAGCGGCATCAGCAGGAAGATCCGCACCACATGCGCGGCGGTGACGAGCGAGACGTCCTGATTCAGGAACTGGGCGGTCAGCGCCATCTCGGTCACGCCGCCCGGCGCGATTCCCAGGACGACGCTGCGCCAGTCCAGTGGCGTGAAACGCGCCAGCGCCGCCGCAGAGCCGCAGGTGAGGGCCAGCAGGCCCAATGTTCCCAGCATCGAGATGGCAAGCTCGCGCCGGGCGGCCCGCAGCATTTGCGCCTGAAAAGTCGAGCCCAGCCAGGCCCCAAGGACCAGCTGCGCTGCGGCCAGCACCACATGCGGATATTGCGGCAGCGTCACGCCGGCCGCGGTCAGCGCCGCTGCAAGGCCGAGGGGGCCGAGGAAATAGGGATTGGCCCAGCCCAGCCGGCGGAACAGCGCGCCGCCCGCCAGGCCGATCAGCGGCAGCACCAGCAGGCGCGGATCGTCGAACGCCTCGGCCCCCGCAACGGTGGCGGTGTCGGGCCGGACAAAGCCGTCGAAGGCATAGAGCAGCGCAGGCACCAGCACCACGATGGCGGCGATCCGCAGCGACTGGGCTACGACGACGGGGGCGGGCGGCAGGCCGCAGCTTTCGGCGATGACCGCGGCCTCGACCGGCGCAAGGGGAAAGGTCGCCAGCACCATGCGCGACAGCCTGACGCCGGCCAGCCGTGCCTGCACGACCGAGACGGCCAGTGCCAATACCGTCGTCATCGCCGCCATGCCGGCCAGCAGCGGCAGCATCTTCAGGACGACGGCCAGGGCTTCGTCCGTGAAGGCCAGTCCGACCGTGGTGGCCACCACCGCCTGTCCGAATGGCCGGCTGCGCACCGGCAGCGGGCGATCGACCAGCCCCGACAGGGACAGGGCCGCCGTCGTCAGCAGTGGACCGATCATCCAGGGCAGCGGCAGGTGCAGCCGCGCGGATATCCAGCCGGCCAGCATGGCCAGAGAATAGGCGAGCGCCAGCCGCAAGGGGCGGTTCCCTTCGGCGGGGCGGCGGGCGTCGGCCGGGATCATGGCATGGGCAATCCCAGCAGTTTCCCGAACAGCAGGACCGCGATCAGCCAGATCCCTGCCCCGGTGGCCGCAGCCCGGATCAGCGGGCGCTCGCCCGCGAAAAGCAGCGTGACCAGAGCCGAGGCCAAGGCGAGCGCAAGGGGCAATCCGATCCAGCCCGCGCCCGACATGCAGACGAGGAAGATCGCATATGCCGCCAGCGCCCGCCCGCTTGCCGAGAAATCCGGTCGCTCGTGGGCAAAGGCCCGGCGCAGGGCCAGTACCAGATAGGCGGCGGAACAAACCGTGCCGAAGACCGCCACCTGCTCGGGCAGGGCGCCCGGCCCGGTGTCGCCGGTCGAATGCCCGGCGGGCAGGGCCAGCGCCATGAACAGGAAGGTGATGCAGCCCGCAAGGCAGATCACGCCGGCGATGACGTCGCCGACGGGAAAGCCCTGGCCTGCCCCGAGGACGCTGCGGCCGGTCATTGCACGAAGCCCGCCGATTTCAGGAACTCTGCCTGCTGCTCGAGATCCTTCTGCACCCGCTGGGTGAACTCGGCCTCGGCCCAGTCGGGGCTGTCCTGGAACTGCTCTTCCTGGAACGTCCGCCATTCCGCCGAGGCGGTCACCTTGTCGATCGCAACCTGGATGGCATCGACCACGTCATCGGGGGTGCCAGCCTTGACGGCGATGCCGCGCCAGATCGCGCCTTCCAGTTCATAGCCCTGTTCCCTGAAGGTCGGTGCGTCGGGCAGGAAGGCGGAGCGTTCGGCGGTGGTGACGCCCAGCAGGCGGATCTCGCCGTTCTTGACCTGCGCGAGCCCGGTGGATGGCGTCATCATCGCGGCGTCGATATGCTTGCCCAGCAGGCCCAGCGTGACCTTGCCCGAGGCGTCATGCGGGATCCAGCCGCTTTCGAAGCCGCCCTGCTTCATCAGCTGATAAAGCATGTATTGGTGGAAGCCGCCTGACGAGTGACCGCCGACCTTCAACTCGTTCGGATGCTCCTTCTTGTAAGCCACGAAGTCCTCGACGGTCTTGAAGGGACTGTCGGCCCGCACCGCCAGCGACGAGGGCTCGGATTGCATGGCGCGCAGCAGGCGCAGATCGTCCAGCTTGAAGGGGATCAGCCCCTGGGCGATGCCGAAGGTCAGTGTACCGGTCAGCACCAGGATATTGTAGCCGTCGGCGGGCTGGGTCGCGATCTGCGACAGGCCGACCGCGCCGCTGCCGCCGGGACGGTTGTCGACCTTGACGGTCCAGCCGGCCTCTTTCTCCAGCAGCTCGGCCAGCTTGCGGCCATAGGTGTCCAGCGCGCCGCCGGCCCCGGACCAGACGACCAGCGTCACCGGCTTGTCGGGGAAATCGGCGGCCGCGCTCTGCGGCAGGGCCAGCACCGTGCCGGCGGCCATGCAGAGTGCGGTGACGGTCCCGCGGACCAGCCGCGCGAAACGACCCGGCCGGGCGGTGAAGGTGGTGTGTCGCATCGATTCTCTCTCCCTGGATTGATGGCTTGCGGTCGTGGCGGGCGGTCTAGACCGCCGCGCCCCGGTGTGGGCACCGCCGCGCGCGCCAGACGCGGCGCAGGGGCACCAGGATGCTGATCAGGCTGAGGATCAGGAACAGCACGCTGATCGGATCGGTCAGAAACACCATGTAGCTGCCCTGCGACGACACCATCGCTGTGCGGTAGTTCGATTCGATCAGGTAGCCCAGAACCATGGCGAGGATGACGGGCGCGACCGGGAAGCTGAGCTTCTTCATCAGGTATCCGACCAGGCCAAAGGCCAGCGTCATCCAGACGTCGAACATCAGGTTGCGGATGGCGAAGGCGCCGAGGACAGCGAAGGCCAGGATTCCCGCAGCGATGACCCCGTCGGGCAGCAGCACGGTCCGCGCCATGAGCGGCAGGAACAGCGAGCCGACCAGATATTGCACCAGCGACGCGATGATGACGCCAAACAGGATCGCATAGACCAGCGTCGGCTGCTCGTCGAAAAGCTGCGGGCCGGGATGCAGGCCGTGCATGATCAGCGCCCCCATCATGATCGCCGTGGTGGGCGAGCCGGGAACGCCCAGCGACAGCAGCGGTACCAGCGCCCCGCCGACCGTGGCGTTGTTCGAGGCTTCGGGTGCGGCGATACCGTTGGCCGCGCCCTTGCCGTATTCCTCGGGATGCTTGTCGCGAGCGCGGGCATAATCGCGTGCCACCCAGCAGGCGATATTCCCGCCGACGCCCGGCAGGATGCCCAGGAGCGTGCCGATGACCGAGCCCGACAGCATCGAGCGCCAGGTTTCCTTCAGCAGGGCACGGGACATGAACACATGGCCCACGCGGTCCTTGCCCGGCTTGGGGCCGCGGGCGTGCTTCTCGGCCAGGGCGATTGCCTCGGATACGGCGAAGAGGCCGATCAGCGCGGCTAGGAACGGCACGCCCTCGTACAGCTCGAAATGGCCGAAGGTGAAGCGCGGCGTCCCCGAGATCGGGTCGATTCCCACCGTCGCCAGCGCCAGCCCCAGCACCGCGCCCAGCAGGCCCTTGACCAGCGATCCGCCCGACAGGGCCGCGACCGAGGTCAGGCCGAACAGACCGACCGCGAAATAGCCCGCCGGCCCGAATTGCAGCGCCAGCTTGGCCAGCGGCATCGCCAGCAGCAACAGGGCGAGCCCGCCGATCACACCGCCCACCGTCGACGCGGTCAGCGAGATCGAGATCGCTTCATTGGCCCGGCCTTTCTGCGCCATGGCATAGCCGTCGATGGCCGTTGCCGCCGCCGCCGCTGTGCCCGGTGTCGACAGCAGGATCGCGCTGATCGAGCCGCCATATTCGGCCGAGGTGTATAACGAGATCATCAGCAGCATGCTGAGTTCGGGCGACATCGTATAGGTGAAGGGGATCAGCAGGCTCAGCCCGATTGACGGCCCGAGTCCGGGCAGCGCCCCGATCACGACCCCCAGCAGCGCGCCGACCAGCAGCACCGCTAGGCCAGAAAGGCTGAAGATGACCCCCAAAGACTGGATGATCCCGTCCATCGTTTCCTCCCTTTGGACATCGGGCGGGGCGCCGCTCTTCCGCCGCGGCCCGGCCGTCTTGCCCGTTGTGTCCTCCAGGGCCGCGCGGGACAATTCAGAAGAAGCGGCCTCGCGATAAGCAGATGCTATAGGGAATCGCCTTGACCGGAGGTTTCCCGAGTTGGTCGGAGCCCTGCAACAATGTGTCTGGATCGCCGTGTCGCTCGAACAGTCGAGTGACTGCGCGGTGAAGTGCATGCGCTTTTGGGACGACTGGACGGTCCGCTCGACCCGCTTCCCATTCGTCGACCAACGGCATCACGCAGGAGTGCGGTCATGCGCTGACATCAACATTCATGATTGCCTTCTTCCCGATCCCGCTGGAGCCGGCCTATCATCCCCCGTAATCCGTCCAGCTCGATGAAGTTGTCGGCCTGGCGGTGCAATTCGTCGGCAATCATTGGCGGTCGCGAACGTATAGTCGAGACCATTGAGACCCGCACGCCTTGGCGCTGCAGCGCCTCGACCAATGGACAAAAGTCGCCGTCGCCGGAAAACAGCACCTCATGGTCCAGCCGCGGCGCCAGTTCCATGGCGTTGATCACCAGCTCGACATCCATGTTGCCCTTGACCTTGCGGCGCCCCAGCGCGTCGGTATATTCGCGGGCGGGCTTCGTTACCATGGAATAGCCATTGTAATGCAGCCAGTCGACCAGCGGGCGGATCGGCGAATAATCCTCGTTTTCCAGCAGCGCCGTATAGTAATAGGCGCGGATCAGCTTGCCGCGCCGCTCGAATTCCAGACAAGATAAATGTCGCGGATCCGCCGCAGTGCTTCTTCGGCGATCCGGAGGACTGGAATACATCGTAGAACTTGCGCCGCGTATGTGCCCAGCAGGCGGCGAGCCTGATGTTTCCCGCCATCGTCAAGGTCTCGAAGCCGGTATAACCGTCGACATGAAGAATGCCGACGTAGCGGTTGCAAGAAGATTAAGGCCTGGGGCCGTCTTCCGGGGATTTGCCAGGAGGATCTCGGTGCGGCGCTTGGCGTAACCTTCCAGCAGGTGCAGAAATACGAGAAGGAATTGTCCGCGGGCAGCCGCGCCGGAAGTAGTCCTCTGGATCGGACGCTCTATCAGGAACACCATCTCGTCAAGTGTTTCTTTAACAAGATAAAACGCTTCCGTCGCATCGCGCTCCGATGCGAAAAGACCCCCGCTGCGTTCAAGGCGTTGATCGACCTCGCCTGCGCTATGGCTTGGATCGCCTAGATGAAGACGCCCTCTAGCTGCTGATCTGGCGCTGATCTACCGGCCGGGCGCGATCGGCAGGGAAAGCGCGTCCGTGAGGCGTTTCAGCCTCTCCAGGATTTCGCCGTGCAGATCCTGCCTGGGGGCATCCGGGTGTTCCAGATGCGCGCATGTCACGACCGCCACGGCATCCTGATCCGGTCCTCGGACGGGCACGCTGATATCGGTAACGCCAACAATCTGCATTGAGGGTGCCATGCGATAGCCGGCGGCGCGGATCGCGCGAAGTTCGGGGGCGACCTGCCTTAACCTGTCCTCGGCGCTGGCGATCCCCCACTGACCCAAGGTCTCGACGCTGCGGTCGGGATGCTGGCATGCCAGCAGGGTCAGCCCCGAGCCGGTCGAAAACAGATCCATCTGTGCGCCCACCCGCGCACGGTATTCCCAATGCGAAACCGGGCTGGCCTGCGCGATGATCAGGCCCGTCCCGTGATCGGGCACGACCAGATGGCAGGACTGGTTCATTTCGGCGGCGAATTCGTCCAGCATCGGCTGTGCCTGCGCCGTCAGCCGCCGGAAGGGCGGGTGGCGTGTGGCAAGCACGAACATCTTCATCGATAGGGTATAGCGGTCGCCGCCTCCGACCCGCGCGACATAGCCGCGCGCGACCAGCCGTTCCAGCATCCGGTAAAGCTGCGAGGCGCTGAGGCCCAGTTCGCGGCCGATCTCGGCCCGCGTCAGCCCGCCGACATGGCTGGCCAGGACCTCGAGGATATCAAGCCCCTTGTCCAGCGCCGGCGCGCGATAGCGATCCGCTGCCGATATATCCGCCCCTGCATCCCCGCCGCTCATCCGATCACCATCTTGCCCCGCGCATCGGGGATTTAGCCGCGCGACCGCCCCCAGGCAAGAACGGTCGCGAATCGGCTTGATTCAATCATTCAGATATGAATAATAATTTTATATACAAACTTCACTTCAGGTGAGGAGGGGGATTTGATGAGGTTGAGGGGGAAGACCGTCCTGATAACCGCGGCGGGCCAGGGCATTGGTCGAGCCAGCGCCATTGCCTGCGCGGCCGAGGGCGCGCGGGTTATCGCCACCGACCGCGACGCGGCGTTGCTGGAGGGGCTGGAGGGGATCGAGACGCGGGTGCTGGACGTCACCGACGCCGCGGCCATCCAGGCCATCGCCGCCGAGACCGGGCCGCTGGACGGGTTGTTCAACTGCGCCGGCATCGTCCATGACGGGACCGTGCTGGACGTGACCGATGCGGACTGGGCTTTTGCGCTGGACCTGAACGTGACGGGGATGATGCGGATGACCCGTGCCTTCCTGCCCGGAATGCTGGACCGCGCGGCCGAGACCGGCAGCGCCTCGATCCTGAACATGGCCTCGATGGCGTCCTCGATCAAAGGCTTCGCGAACCGCACCGCCTATGGCACGACCAAGGCTGCGGTGATCGGTCTGACCAAGGCGGTCGCCGCCGATTTCGTCAAGCAGGGCATCCGCTGCAACGCGATCTGCCCCGGCACGGTGGACACGCCCTCGCTGCGTGGGCGCATCGCCTCGGCGGTGGACCCGGTGCAAGCGGAAAAGAACTTCATCGCCCGTCAGCCGATGGGCCGACTTGCCACCGTGGACGACATCACCCCGATGATTGTCTATCTGCTTTCGGATGAAAGCCGCTTCGTCAGCGGGCAGGCCCTACTGGTCGATGGCGGCGTGACGATATGAACCGAACCCCCTGACACCGGCAATCGAACCTGGACGGGCGCGCGGCGAAACCTGCGCGTGCCGCCGGTCTAGCCGAACCCATGACGAGGTCAACATGAAACTGCTACGCTACGGCCCCTCGGGGCAGGAACGTCCGGCCGTCCTGGACGCAGCCGGCGCCATCCGCGACCTGTCGGCCCATGTCGACGACATCGCCGGAGAGGCGCTGACCCCCGAGGGGCTGGCCCGCCTTGCGACCATCGATCCCGCCAGCCTGCCGCTGGTCCAGGGCAGCCCCCGCATCGGCCCCTGCGTGGGCCGCGTGGGCAAGTTCATCTGCATCGGCCTGAACTATGCCGACCACGCCGCCGAGACCGGGGCCGATATCCCGTCCGAGCCGGTGGTCTTCAACAAATGGACCAGTGCCATCTGCGGTCCCGACGACGATATCGAGATCCCGCGCGGCTCGGTCAAGACCGACTGGGAGGTGGAACTGGGCGTTGTGATCGGCAAGGGCGGCAAATATATCGAGGAAGCCGACGCCCTGTCCCATGTCGCGGGCTATTGCGTCGTCAACGACGTGTCCGAGCGCGAATGGCAGATTGAGCGTGGCGGCACTTGGGACAAGGGCAAGGGTTGCGACACCTTCGGTCCCATCGGTCCCTGGCTGGTTACCCCGGATGAGGCGGGCGACATCGGCGACCTGAAGATGTGGCTGGAGGTGGACGGGCACCGCTATCAGGACGGCTCGACCTCGACCATGATCTTCGGCGTGGCGCAGATCATTTCCTATCTCAGCCGCTTCCTGTCGCTGCAACCGGGCGACGTGATCTCGACCGGGACGCCTCCGGGCGTGGGGCTGGGGCAGAAGCCGCCGGTCTATCTGAGGGGCGGCGAAGTGATGCGCCTCGGCATCGAAGGGCTGGGCGAGCAGACCCAGAAGGTCGTGAAGGCATGAAGATCACCGGCCTGCGCACTGTTGATGTGCGCTTCCCCACCAGCAAGGGGCTGGACGGTTCGGATGCGATGAACCCGGACCCGGACTATTCCGCCGCCTATGTGGTTCTGGAAACCGACGGCCCCCATGAGGGCCACGGCTTGACCTTCACCATCGGGCGCGGCAACGAGATCTGCACCGCCGCCATCGAGGCGCTGCGCCCCTTGGTCGTGGGGCTGGAACTGGACTGGATCGCCGCCGACATGGGCCGCTTCTGGCGCCATGTCACCAGCGACAGCCAGTTGCGCTGGATCGGCCCGGACAAGGGCGCGATCCATCTGGCCACCGGCGCGGTGGTCAATGCGGCATGGGACCTGTGGGCCAAGGCCGAGGGCAAGCCGGTTTGGAAGCTGGTCGCCGACATGACGCCCGAGGAGCTGGTGCGCTGTGTCGATTTCCGCTACCTGACCGACTGCATCACCCCGGAATGGGCGCTGGACTTCCTGACGAAGCAGGCCGAGACCAAACCCGGACGGGTGGAAACCCTGCTGCGCGAGGGCTATCCTTGCTATACCACCAGCGCGGGCTGGCTGGGCTATGACGACGCCAAGCTGCGCCGCCTCTGTCGCGAGGCCGTGGATGCGGGTTTCAGATATGTCAAGATGAAGGTCGGCCGCGATCTGGAGGACGACATCCGCCGCCTGACCATCGCCCGCGACGAGGTCGGCCCGGACGTCAGGCTGATGATCGACGCCAACCAGGTCTGGGAAGTCGATCAGGCCATCGAATGGGTGAAGAAGCTGGCCTTCGTGAACCCTTGGTTTATCGAGGAGCCGACCAGCCCCGACGACGTGGCCGGCCACCGCAAGATCCGCGCGGGCGTCGCCCCGGTGCAGGTCGCCACCGGCGAGATGTGCCAGAACCGCATCATGTTCAAGCAGTTCATCATGGAAGGCGCCATCGACGTCGTCCAGATCGACAGCTGCCGCATGGGCGGGCTGAACGAGGTGCTGGCGGTGATGCTGATGGCCGCGAAATATGGGCTGAAGGTCTGCCCCCATGCCGGGGGCGTCGGCCTGTGCGAATATGTCCAGCACATGTCGATGATCGATTACCTCTGCATCGCGGGCACCCGCGAAGGCCGGGTGATCGAATATGTGGACCATTTGCACGAGCATTTCCTTGACCCCGTGCGGATCCAGAACGCGGCTTACATGCCGCCGGAAATGCCTGGATTTTCCATCGAAATGAAGCCGCAAAGCTTGGAGGAATACCGCTTTCGCGGCGCCTGACACCCAACGGGAGGAGACCCAATGTCGCTTATGAAGAAACTCGGGCTGGGGGCCGCGATGGCCGTCGCCCTTGCGCTGCCCGGCCTGGCGGCGGATGTCACCGTCAAGGTGGCCTATGAGAACAACCCCGGCGAGCCGGTGGACGTGCTGATGAACAAATGGGCCGAACTGGTCGCCGAACGCTCGGAAGGGGCGGTTGCGCTTGAGCTTTATCCGTCCTCGCAGCTCGGCTCGAAAGAGGACATCATCGAGCAGGCGAAGATGGGGGTGAACGTCATCACCATCGCCGATGCGGGCTTCCTGATCGATTACGACGCCGATCTGGGTATCCTCTACGGCCCCTATCTGACCGAGGACGCCCAGGACCTGTTCCGCCTCTATGAAGGCGATTGGTTCCAGGAAAAGCACGAGGTGCTGAAGTCGCACGGCATCCGCATCGTGATCCCGAACTACATGTACGGGACGCGCCACATTCTCGCCAAAAAGAAGATCGAGACTCCCGCCGACATGGCGGGCCTGAAGATCCGCACGCCCAACAACAACATGCAGATCAAGGCGATCGAGCTGATGGGCGGCACGCCGACGCCGATGCCCCTGGGCGACGTCTATCCGGCGCTGACCCAAGGCGTGATCGACGGGGTGGAAAACCCGCTGACCGTGCTGCACGGCCAGAAGCTGGACGAGCAGGCCAAGCAGCTTTCGCTGGTGGGCTACCTGACCAATACCGCCTTCTGGCTGGGCGGCGAAGCCTACCTGTCCTCGCTGGATCCCGAGGTTCTGACGGTGCTTGAGGAAACCGGCTACGAGATCGGGCTGGAAAGCCAGAAGGCCGCCGCCGCCGACGAGGCCAGGGCGCTTGAGGGCATGAAGGCGCAGGGCGTCGAGGTCATCAGCCCCGATGTCGAGGCATTCCGCGAGATTACCAAGCCTTTCTACACCCAGTTTCCGGAATGGAGCGAGGGGCTCTACGACCGCATCCAGGCCGAGATCGCAGGCTGAACGGGGACAAGGCCGGCGCATCACGCGCCGGCCGTTTCAATCGGGGGGAAACATGCGTTGGATTGAAAGGGCCGCCACGCTTGTCGGCGGCGCTTGTCTCGCGATACTGGTCGCCATCGTGGCGGGCTCGGTCTTCGCGCGCTACGCGATGGGGCAGCCCATCGCCTGGACCGAGGAGGCCGCGGGCCTTCTGATGGTCTGGATCGTCATGATTGCGGCCATCGCCTGCGAGGCGCGGGACGGGCATCTGACCATCGACATCATCGAACACTATCTCCCGCCCGCCATGCGGCGGGTGCTGGCCGCCGTGGTCGGGCTGGCCTCGATCGGGCTTTTGCTGGTGATCGGCTGGTATGGCTGGGTGCTGGCGGATGCCTCGGCGATGCGGCGGACCAGTATCCTGAAGGTCTCGTGGTTCTGGATCTATCTGCCAGTGGCATTGGGCGGGCTGCTGATCGCGGTCGTGACCCTGATGAGGATCTTCAACGCCGGTGTCGGGGACGCGGAACAGGAGTCCAGGCAATGAGCTGGCTTGTCGCAATCCTTTTGATGTTCGTGCTGTTCGCGCTGAACATGCGGATCTACCTGGCGATGTTCGCCGGCATCCTGACCTATTTCCTGTTCTTCTCGGACCTGCCGCTGGCCATCGCGGTGCAGCGCATCGTGGCGCCAACGCAGAACGTCTCGCTGCTGGCGATCCCGTTCTTCATCCTGCTTGGCACGCTTCTGGGCGCGACCGCCGTGGCCAAGAGGCTGCTGGCGCTGGCCGATCTGCTGGTCGGGCGGCTGACCGGGGGGCTGGGCCATACCAACGTGATGCTGTCCACGCTGATGGGCGGGATCTCGGCCTCGAATCTGGCCGACGCGGCGATGGCGACGCGGATGATCGTGCCGCAGATGATCCGGCAGGGCTATTCGCGTGGATCGGCGACGGCCATCACCGCCTGCGCCTCGCTGATCACGCCGATCATTCCGCCGGGGATCGCGCTGATCATCTACGGGCTGGTCGCCGATGTCTCGATCGGGTCGATGTTCATGGCCGGGATCATTCCGGGGTTGCTCTGCTGCGCGCTGCTGCTGGTCGCGGTCTATATCTACGCCAGGCGCCGGGGCATCCCGCCGTCGCGCACCACCTGGCCCACCGCCTCGGAAACCAGAAGCGTGCTCTTCGAGGCATGGCCGGCGCTGGCACTGGTCGTGGTGATCGTGGGCGGTATCCGCATGGGCGTGTTCACGCCCACTGAGGCGGGCGCGGTCGCGATCGTTCTTACGCTGCTGATCGGCTTCTTCCTCTATCGCGACATGAAGATCGGCGACGTGGGCCGCGCCTTGGGCGAGACCGCGCGCCAGACCGCCTCGATCATGCTGGTGATCATGACCAGCACCGGCCTTGCCTGGATATTCTCGAATGAGAGGGCAGGAATCGCGATGGCGGAATGGATCACCGGGCTGACCTCGAACAAATACATCTTCCTGCTGGCGGTGAACCTGCTGCTTCTAGGCTTGGGCATGTTCGTCGAGGGGACCGCGCTGATGATCGTGCTGGTGCCTTTGCTGAAGCCCGTTCTGGCGCAATTCGGCATCGACCCGGTGCATTTCGGCATCGTCATCATCGTGAACCTGTCCATCGGCACGCTGACGCCGCCGGTCGGCACGGTGCTGCTGCTGGTCTGCAACCTGACACGGGCCTCGATCGGCGAGTTTTTCCGCGAGGGCTGGTTGTTCGTCGCCGCGCTGGTGATCGCACTGCTGCTGGTGACATATGTGCCGATCCTGTCGCTGGCGCTGATCTAGGGCAGGGGGTCTGGACGATGCCGCGCGCCCTTCACCGGGGTGCGCGGCTTTTTCCTTAACGCAGCGTGTCCAACCGGTCATGCGGCATCAGCGCGCCGAAATGGCGCACGACGCGGGCGGCCAGTGCGTGCCCCCGCAGCATCGCCTGATGCGGATCGCAGCCGGTCAGCCGGGCGGCCAGGTAGCCCGCATTGAAGCTGTCGCCCGCCCCGGTCGTGTCGAGCGGCGTCACCATGCCGGGGGCGGGCAGAATCACGGGCGCGGCACCTGCCAGCGACAGAGCCATCGCCCCGCCGCCATTCTTGACCAGCACCTCGCCCGCGCCGAGGGCGGCATAGCGGCGCGCGGTTTCCCCTAGGGAGGCATCCCCGAAATGGGCGGCCTCGTCGTCATGGCTGGGCAGGACGATATCGGCGCGGGCAGCGGCTTCCTCGATCACGCGGCACATGCTGGCCGCGTCTTTCCACAGCTTTGGCCGCAGGTTCGGGTCGAAGGCCACCCGCGTCCCTTCGGCGCGGGATTTCGCCATCCGATCCAGCAGGGTCGTGCGTCCGTCGTCGTTCAGAATCGCCATCGTGATGCCGCTGACATAGAGCAGGTCTGCGCCTTCGACTGCCGCTTGCAGCTGCGTCGTGTCGTCGGCCAGCGTCCGCGCGGCCGAGCGATCACGCCAATAGGTGAAGGATCGCTCACCATCCTTCAGGCTGATCATGTAGAGCCCCGCCACGCGGTCGGGATGGCGGGGGATGCAGCCGGTGCCGATGCCCGCGTCCCGCATGAAGCGGACCATCGCCTCGGACAGCGGATCGGTGCCCAGCACGGTGAAGTAATCCACCGCCCAATCCTCGGGCAGAAGCGCGCGCAGATACCAGGCGGTATTCAGCGTGTCACCCGCGAAGCCCTGCCGCCAGAGCCCGTCGCCCGCATGGGACATTTCGACCATGCATTCGCCGACTGACAGGATGCGCTTCGGGGGCCGGGCCGCGCCGGGGGGCTGGGGCATTCTTTCTTCCTCAAAGGGGGGCATCATGCATCGGCCCAGATGACGGAATCCATCAATGTCTGGCGGGCGGTCGCCAGATGCGCGTCCAGCGCGGCGGCGGCGCGGGTGGCGTCGCCCGCCAGCGCGGCGTCGATGATCACCAGATGCTCGGCCACGGCGGCGCGGTTGCGGCGCAGTTCGTCGCGCTTGTTCCAGCTGTAGTGGAAATGCACGATGATCGAGATCATCCGGCTGAAGTCCAGGATGAAGCGGTTCCTTGCCGCCGCGCAGAGCAGCCGGTGAAACCGCGCGTCCAGTGCCGGAAATTCGGCCAGCGCCGCCTCGGGGGCTTCCATCAGGGCGCGATGCTCGACCTCCAACGCTTGAAGTTCGGTCCGGATCGGGCCGCCGGCGACGCAGGTGGCGACCAGCCCGGTCAAGGCATGGCGTTCGAACATCTCGCGGATGGCGAACATTTCCTGCGCGAATTCGCGGGTAAAGCCTTTCATCACCCAATGCCGGTTGGGGCTTTTCTCGATTAGGCCCAGGGGTTCGAACCGGATCAGGAATTCGCGCACCGTGGCCAACGGCACGTCGAAACGGCGGGCAAGCTCGGCCTCGCTGAAGGTGGTGCCGGGGGGCAGGTCGCCATGCAGCACCCATTCCAGGAACGGTCCCTCGACCAGTTCCTGTCGGGGGCGGGTTTCTTCCTCGTCGAAGCGGTCCGAGCGGCGCGGGGCGCGCAACAGCGTCTTGCGGCGCCCGTCCCATGACAGCACTCCGGCCTCGGTCAGATGCGCCAGCACCGCGCGAATCGTCGTGCGGCTGGCGCCCAGTTCCGCGGCCAGCTCGCCCTCCGAGCCCAGCTCGCGGCCGGTCTCCATGCCGTCAAGACGGTCCAGAAGCCGGTTCACCAGCATCTTGAACAGGTTCTTGTCGCGGGCCATTCACGCCCCCCCCCTGCAAAAAAATCGCGCCCGCCAGATTTCATTTGACGAGTGTAGCTTTTATTAAATAAAAAACCGTCTTAAGATACAAGCCCAATCCGACATTCTCAGCGAAAGCCCCGCCATGAGCCTGATGAAAGCCCTTGTCTGTGTTGAGCCCGGCCGCCTCGAGCGCACCGAGCGGCCTCGCCCGGACGCGAAACCCGGCCATATCCGCATCCGCATCGGGCATATCGGCATCTGCGGCACGGATTATCACATCTATGGCGGCCAGCAGCCTTTCCTGAACTATCCCCGCGTGATGGGGCACGAGCTTTCGGGCCGCGCGGTCGAGGCTTCGTCCGACGGGCGGATCGCAGCGGGCGACCTGGTGGTGGTGAACCCCTACATGACCTGTGGCGCCTGTCATGCCTGCGCCATAGGCAAACCCAATTGCTGCGAGAACATCGCCGTGCTGGGCGTCCATGCCGATGGCGGCATGTGCGAGGAAATCGTCGTCCCCGAGGCGAATGCCTATCCCGCCGAGGGGCTGAGCGAGAAGGCCGCCGCCATGGTCGAGTTCCTTGCCATCGGCGCGCATGGCGTGCGGCGCGGGCGGGTGCGGGCGGGTTCGCGCGTGCTGGTCGTGGGGGCGGGGCCGATCGGCCTTGGCGCCGCGATCTTCGCCGCCATCGAGGGGGCCGAGGTCACGCTGCGCGACACCTCCGCCCCGCGGCTGGAACTGGCGGCGACGGCGCTGCCGCAGGCGCGTTACGAACTGGTCGGGCAAGAGGCCGCGGGCGCCTATGACACGGTTTTCGACGCGACCGGCAATATCAAGGCGATGAATGCGGGCCTGCAATGGGTCGCGCATGGCGGGGCTTATGTGCTGCTGTCGGTGGTCAAGGGCGACCTGACCTTCGCCGATCCCGAATTCCACAAGCGCGAGACGACGCTGCTGGCCAGCCGCAACGCGCTGAAAGAGGATTTCGAGCATGTCATGGCGAGTATCCGCAATGGCAATGTGCCGATCGATGTCCTGGCCACGCATGAAACCGGCATCGACGAGGCGGTGACGAACCTGCCCTTGTGGGCCGAGGATCGCGGCACCCTGATCAAGGCGATCATCCGTGTCTGAGATCCGCACGCCCATCCTGCAATTCGGCACTTCGCGCTTTCTGCAAGCCCATGCCGACCTGTTCTTTTCCGAAGCCGCGCAGCCGCGCGCGGTGACGGTGGTGCAAAGCTCGGGCGATTCGGTGCGGGCCGGGCGGCTGGCGGCTCTGGCCGCGCCCCAGGGCTATCCGGTGGTGATCCGGGGCCTTGTGGACGGCAAGCCCCATGAGGCCGAGACCCGCGTCACCTCGATCCGCCGCACGCTGTCCACCGCGACGGACTGGGCCGAACTGGTGCGGGTCTTCTGCGACGAGGCCGAGGTGGTGATCTCGAACACGGGCGATGCCGGCTATCAGCCGCAGCCCGCCGATCTGGACCCGCAGCCCTCGCAGGCGATGAGCTTTCCCGCCAAGCTGGCGCATCTGCTGGCGGCGCGTTTCCATGCGGGGGCGCGGGCTTTGCAGGTGATGCCGATGGAACTGCTGCCCGAGAATGGCCGGGTGCTGAAGGCGCGCGTGCTGGAAATCCTGCGCGATAGCCCGGAGGTGGCGCGTTGGGTCGAGGGCCTTCCCTTCGCCAATAGCCTGGTGGACCGGATCGTGTCCGAGCCGCTGGAACCCGCGGGCGCGGTGGCCGAGCCCTATGCGCTGTGGGCCGTCGAGATGGCCGAGGGGGTCGGCGCCCCCTGCATCCACTCGGCGGTGCGGATGGTGCCCGATCTCGAGGAAATCGAGCGGCTGAAGCTGCATATCCTGAATCTCGGTCATACCGCGCTGGCGGATTTCTGGCGCGAAGGCGGCGCGCGCGAGGGCGCGCTGGTGCGGGAATTGATGGATGGTCCCGAAGGCGCCGCGCTGCTGGCACTCTATGAGGCCGAGGTGATACCCGGCTTCGCCCGCAAGGGCCGCGAGGCCGAGGCGCGCGCCTATCTGGCTGCCACCCTGGACCGTTTCCGCAACCCATTCCTGGACCACTGCATCGCCGATATCGCCCAGAACCACGCGCAAAAGGCCGATCGCCGCATCAGGGCCTTCCTGGACTGGGCCGGCGGCCCCGCCCCGCAACTGCAAGCCATCGTCGAAAGAGCAAGCGCATGACTGCCAGCCGGCCTTCCTTCCTGCATCTCAACCCCGCCGACAATGTGGGTGTCGCCCTGCGCGCGCTGACCGCCGGAGAGGAGGGGCTTGGCGTCACCCTGCGTGCCGATATTCCGCTGGGACACAAATTCGCGCTGAAGCCTGTGGCGAAAGGGCGGCCGGTGGTGAAATACGGGCAGGTCATGGCAACAGCGATGCAGGACATCGCGCCGGGCGATCACGTCCACAGTCACAATGCAGCCATGTCGGACAGCCATTCCGACCGTGCCACCAATACCGGTGTGATGCACACGCCGCCCGCGCGGCGCAGCTTCATGGGCTATGCGCGGCCCGACGGCCGTGCCGGGACGCGGAACTTTATCGGCATCCTCGCCTCGGTCAACTGCTCCTCGACCGTGTGCCATGCCATCGCGGCGGCGGCGAATCGCGACCTGCTGCCGCGCTTTCCGGGCATCGACGGCTTCGCGCCCATCGTCCACGACCAGGGCTGCGGCATGGCTAATGCGGGCGAGGGCTTCGATGCACTGATCCGCGTGCTGAAGGGCTATCGCGACCACCCGAATTTCGGCGGCGTGCTGATCGTGGGCCTGGGCTGCGAGGTCAACCAGTTGACGCTTTACAAGCGCGATGACTGGACGACGGAACGCTTCGGCACCTTCAATATTCAGGAGGTCGGCGGCTCGGCCTCGGCCGTGCGCAGGGCACTGGAACTGCTGGAACCGATCTGCGCGGCGGCCAGCCGCGACAGCCGCAGCGAGCAGCCGGTCTCGAAGCTGGTGCTAGGGATGCAATGCGGCGGCTCGGACGGGTTTTCGGGCATCACCGCCAACCCGGCGCTTGGGGTGGCCTCGGACATGCTGGTGGCGGCGGGCGGCACCTCGATCCTGTCGGAAACGCCCGAGATCTATGGCGCCGAGCATCTGCTGATCGCCCGCGCCGATCCCGAAACGGGCGCGAAGATCCGCGCCATGATCGACTGGTGGCGCAACTATGCCGCGAAGAATGGCGCCAGCCTCGACAACAATCCCAGTCCTGGCAACAAGAAGGGTGGGCTGACGACGATCCTGGAAAAGTCGCTCGGCGCGGTCGCCAAGGGCGGGTTGTCGCCGCTGGCCGGGGCCTTCGCCTATGCCGAGCCGATCCGCATCCCCGGCTTTGTCTTCATGGACAGCCCCGGCTACGACCCGGTGGCGGCGACGGGGCAGGTGGCGGCGGGGGCGAACCTGATCGCCTTCACCACCGGGCGGGGGTCGTGCTTCGGGGCGAAGCCCACGCCCTCGATCAAGCTGGCTTCGAACAGCGAGCTGTTTCGCCGGATGCCCGAGGATATGGATATCGACTGCGGCGTAGTGGTGACCGAAGGCGTCGGGCTGGAGCGGATGGGCCAGCGCATCTACGAGCTGCTGCTGGACACGGCCTCGGGCAAGCGCAGCAAGTCCGAGGAGTTCGGCTATGGCGACAATGAATTCGTGCCATGGAAGATCGGAGCCACGCTGTAGCGCCCTGCCCTATGATGCGGGGGACCGCCCCATTGGCAAGGATGGACATTGCTGAATAGCGCGGCCCAGCCCTGCGGCGGAGGTGAACGCGCCGCGGATCTGACATGTAAGAGGGTTTCGGTGAAGAATAACAGGTAAATCAAGCTGCGAGCTTTGGGATCTGCCCTTCGACCAATCGCAAGGGCGTTGCTGAAAAGCTTCGTTCCATCCGGATTCCGATCAGGAATCCACGCGGTTAGTCTTCTGTCATGACGAAGCCTGATCCTGCCCGCTACCGCACGACGAACAGGAAGAGCTACAACGCTGCGCTGAGGCGACGAGGCTCTTTTCTGGCCTGGCTGGACAAGGACAGGACGTGGCTTGCCCCGAAGGCTGGTCGCAATGGCCGTCCTCCGGTGTTCAGCGATGCTGCTATCCAGTTTTGCCTGACGATGAAGGTTCTGTTCGGGCTGCTGCTTCGGAAAACGACAGGATGGTGGAGAGCATCCTGTCGATGGCGGGGCTGGATTGGCCCGCGCCTGACTCCTCTACCCTGAGCCGTCGGCAGCAGACCATGGAGGTGCAGATCACGACCCGCCGTGTGTCAGGGCCGCTGAACCTGTTGGTGGACAGCACGGGGATCAAGTTTCTCGGCGATGGAGAATGGCTGGCACGCAAGCATGGTACACACCGTCGGCGCCAGTATTGCAAGGCGCATCTGGCGATGGACACGGCCAGCGGTGACATCTGCGCGGTGGAGTTCACCTCGAGCGACAAGGTAGCATAGATGACCCGGGGCGAAGCTACCGACAGAGAAAATCTTTGATTTCTTTTGACGACTGCCACAATTTGTCTCAGTCGTGACGATCAGCTGCACGGATAGCGTGGTATATCGGAGAACAGAATATGTCCCGCTACAGGTTCAATCTGAAACACATCGAAGCTTTCCTGGAGGTTGCCGATCAGGGCACATTTCGCCGTGCCGCTGAACGTCTGGCGACGACGCAGCCAAACATTTCAAACAGGATCGCGCAGCTTGAGGACCAGATTGGTCATCGACTGATGGAGCGTGATGCCGGATCGGTGCAGCTGACGCCCCGCGGGCAGGCGCTTCTGGAACCGGCGCGGGCGCTCATCGCGGCCGCAGATACCTTCGTGGTTGCGACTGGTGACGAGACGAAGTTTCAGGGTATTCTGCGGCTTGGCATCAGTGAGATGGTTGCGCATTCTTGGCTGCGGCAGTTCCTGCGTGAGATGAAGGTACGTTTCCCGCAGATCGATGTGGACCTGACCATCGACATGAGCGCGAATCTCAGCCGGGCGCTGTTCGATCGCGATCTGGACCTGACCTTGCAGAACGCGCCGTTCGATCGTGTGGCACGCCAGTCCGTGGAACTGGGACAGACCACGCATTATTGGGTGGCCTCGCCGGATCTTGGGTTTCGAAAAGGTACCGTCGGGGCAAAGGAACTTGCCAGCCACGCGATTCTCACACATTCGCGAAATTCGCGCGCCTATCAGCAGATCGCGGCACATTTTCAAAGCATCAACCAGCCGGTGCGGCTGGTTTCTTCCTCCTATATGGGCAGTTGCCTGCAAATGGCGCTGGACGGTCTTGGTGTCGCTTGTCTGCCCGCCGCCATGCTGGACGAGGCGCTTTCCGAACAGCGGCTGATCTGCGTCGATTACGCTTGGCGTCCTGAAAATCTTGCGTTTTTCGCGCGCTATCTCGTAGATCCCGCGCCGCCCTATCTGAGCGAGGCGGTGGCCATCGCGCATCGGCTGTTTCCACCCAGGGCGAGCATAGAATAAGAAAATTGCATACTATAAATAAAAACAAACAATTTTTTAATATCCTGCGCCGCCCCTAGCCTCGGTTCAAAGCTGACATGCGAGGAAGCGATGGCGAACAGCAAGACACGACTCGGCGTCGATATCGGCGGGACCTTCACCGATGTGGTGCTGGAAACGGGCGGCGCGCGACACTCCACCAAGGTCTTGACGACCTATGCTGCACCCGAGGATGCGATCATCGAAGGGATGCACCGGGTCTGTGCCAAGGCCAGCATCGCGCCGCAAGAGATTAGACAGATTATCCACGGCACGACCCTGGCCACCAATGCCCTGATCGAGCGGCGCGGGGCCAAAACGGCGCTGATCACGACCCAAGGCTTTCGCGATGTCATCGAGATGCGTACCGAAAGCCGGTTCGAACAATATGACCTGAACCTTGTCCTGCCCGAGCCGCTGCTGCCGCGAAACCGCCGCTATACCGTAGCCGAGCGCATGGATGCCGATGGCAATGTGCTGATCCCTCTGGACGAGGCTGAGGTCGAGGCGCTGGCGGCGACGCTCGCCGAAGGCGACTATGACAGCGTGGCCATCGGCCTGCTGCATGCCTATGTCAACGACGCGCATGAACGCCGGATCGCCGGGATCCTGTCGCGGAAACTGCCCGATGTGATGATCTCGCTGTCCTGCGAGGTCTCGCCGCAGATGCGCGAATACGAGCGTTTCAACACCACCATTGCCAACGCCTATATCAAGCCGCTGATGAAATCCTATCTAGGTCGGCTGGCGCAGCGCCTGCGCGACGAGGGCGCCGATTGCCCGGTCTTTCTGATGCACTCCGGCGGCGGCGTCATCGACATCGACACGGCCGCTGAATTCCCGGTGCGGCTGGTCGAATCTGGCCCGGCGGGCGGCGCCGTCTTTGCCGCCGACATCGCTGCGCGGCACGGTTTGGACAAGGTGCTGAGCTTTGACATGGGCGGGACCACAGCCAAGATCTGCTTGATCAAAAATAGCATGCCCAAGACCGCCCGTGTCTTCGAAGTGGCGCGCAGTTATCGCTTCAAGAAAGGGTCGGGAATGCCGATCTCGATTCCGGTCATCGACATGGTCGAGATCGGTGCCGGCGGCGGCAGTCTGGCGCATGTCGACTCGATGAACCAGATCCGGGTCGGACCGGAAAGCGCCGGCTCCGAGCCGGGGCCCGCCTGTTACGGGCGCGGCGGCCAGCGCCCGGCGGTGACCGATGCCGATCTGGTGCTGGGCAAGCTGGACCCCGAGAATTTCGCCGCCGGTACGATCAAGCTGTATCCCGCGAATTCCGAGGCCGCGCTGGACCGCGATCTGGGTCAGCGGCTGTCAATGCCGGTGATCGAAGCCGCCTGGGGTCTGGCCGAGGTGGTTGACGAAAACATGGCGAATGCCGCCCGCGTCCATGCCGTCGAGAATGGTGAGGACCTCAGCGAATACACGATGATCGCTTTTGGCGGTGCGGCGCCCCTGCATGCCGGTCGCCTGTGCGAAAAGCTGGGGATCGCGCGCTGCCTGATCCCGCAAGGCGCGGGCGTCGGCTCGGCCATCGGATTTCTGCGCGCGCCCTTCAGCTTTGAGGCGACGCGCTCATCCTTCATGAAGATCGATGATTTCGATGTGGCTGCGGTCAAGGCACTGTTTGCGGACATGGAGCAAGAGGCGATCAGTTTCGTCCGGGGCTGCGATGGCTCGGCCGATATCCTGACCGAATACAAGGCCTATATGCGCTATTCCGGGCAGGGTTGGGAAATTCCTGTCGTCCTGACACCCGAACAGGCTGCCGCGCCCGACGCGCAGACCCTTCTTGGTCTGTTCGAGGCGGAATATGGCAAGCTGTTCGGCCGCCCGGTCGAGGGGCTGCAAGTCGAGATCGTCGTCTGGTCGGTCAATGCCTTCACGCCCCCAGCCCCGGTTCATCCGGTCGTGCCCCCCGCGCCGGCCGGCCCGGCCAAGGTCAGCGGTCGCCGCCAGCTTTTTGACGCAGCGCTTGGGCGGATGACAGATGCCGCCGCGGTCCTGCGCGACGCGCTTGCAGATGGCCAGCGCGTCGATGGCCCGGCCGTCGTCATCGAAGAGGAAACGACGCTGGTCCTGCCCGCCAGCCGCAGCCTGATCGCGCAGTCTGACGGCTGTCTGGATATCACCATCAACGCCAGCGCCGCCGCTGCGCCAGCCGCCCGAAAGGAAACCGCCAATGTCTGAGATCGGAAAAGTCGCCTATCAAGTGATGTGGAACCGCCTGATCTCGGTTGTCGAGGAGCAAGCGCAGGCACTGGTGCGCACCGCCTTCTCGACCAGCGTCCGCGAGGCAGGTGATCTGTCGGCCGGCGTCTATAACGAGACGGGCGAGATGCTGGCGCAGGCCGTTACCGGTACGCCGGGCCATGTGAACGCCATGGCCGATGCGGTGCCGCATTTCATCCGCCGGATCGGCCGCGAGAACATCTTGGAAGGCGATGTCTACATCACCAACGACCCATGGGAGGGCACCGGCCACCTGCATGACATCACCGTGGTATCGCCGTCGTTTCATCAGGGTCGTCTGGTTGGCTTCTTTGCCTGCACCGCCCATATCGTGGACATCGGCGGGCGCGGCTTTGGCGCGGATGGCAACTCGGTCTATGAAGAGGGGTTGTATCTGCCGATCATGAAGCTGGCCGAACGCGGGGCGATCGACCACACTCTGATCCGCATCATTCGCAGCAATGTCCGCGAACCCGATCAACTGGTCGGCGACATCTATGCCCTGGCGACCTGCAACGAAGTCGGCCATCGCCGCCTGATCGGCATGATCGAGGAGTTCGGCCTGTCCGATCTGGCCGGGATCTCTCGCTTCATCCTTGAAAACTCGCGCCGCGCGACGCTCGAGCGGATCAACGCCCTGCCCATGGGCAGCGCCAGCGGCGAAATGCAGATCGACGGCTATGATCAGCCCATCGACCTGCGGGTTAAGATCTTGATCGAAAAGGACCGGATCGTCGCGGATTGGGCAGGAACCTCGGGGATCGACCGCAAGGGCATCAACGTGCCGCTGGTCTATACCAAGGCCTATACCTGCTACGCGTTGAAATGCGCCATCGCGCCTGAAATCCCCAATAACGCGGCCTCGCTGGCTCCGTTCGAGATCATCGCGCCGGAAAACAGCATCGTCAACGCGCTGCATCCCGCGCCGGTCAGCTTGCGCCATGTGATCGGCCATATGCTGCCCGACACCATCTATGGTGCGCTGGACCAGCTTTTGCCCGACACCGTCCACGCCGAGGGCGCGGGCTGCCTGTGCAATTTTCAGGTCTCGGTCAGGCCGCGCAGCGATGTGCCGGCACCTGCAGGGACCCGCCGCGCCGAGGTGCTGGCCTTCAACTCGGGTGGTTCGGGCGCGCGCCCCCGCCTTGACGGGATGAATGCGACGGCTTTTCCCTCGGGCGTGATGACCATGCCGGTCGAGGCCACTGAGCAAGTCGGACCGGTGATCTTCTGGCGCAAGGAACTGCGGCCCGATTCCGGCGGCGCCGGGCGCTTCCGCGGCGGCCTTGGCCAGTTGATGGAGGTCGGCGCCCGCGACGGGCACGAGTTCGACTTTCAGGCCATGTTCGACCGGGTGGACCATCCCGCCCGCGGGCGGCGCGGCGGCGGCAACGGTGCGCCGATGACCATTGGGCGCGACGATGGCCAAGCCATGAAGTGCAAGGGCAAGCAGTTCATGCCCCACGGCCGCAAGGTGATGCTGGGACTGCCCGGTGGCGCCGGATATGGCCCGCCCGCCGAACGCCCGCAGGAGCTGGTGCGCCGTGACCTTGCGCTTGGCTATATCAGCCCAGCCTTCGCGCGGGATCACTACGGGCTTGCCGATGACGAGATTGCCGTGATCACCGCAAGCGCACGTCTGGGAGAAGTGTTCTGATGACCGTAATGCGCAAGAATCCGTTTCTGGCAGCGATTCGTAGTGGTCAACCGCAGATCGGCCTGTGGATTACGCTTTGCTCGGGGCTGGCGGCCGAGATCGTCGCGGGGGCGGATTTCGACTGGGTGCTGCTGGATACCGAGCATTCCCCAAGCGAGATCGGCACCGTGCTGAGTCAGCTTCAGGCCTTTTCGGGGCGCCGGACGGTGCCAATCGTGCGGCCGGACTGGAACGATGCGGTCAAGGTCAAGCGGCTGATGGATATCGGCCCGCCGGGACTGCTGTTTCCCATGGTCCAGTCCCCGGCCGAAGCCGAGGCGGCGGTTCGCGCAACGCGTTATCCGCCGCACGGCATCCGCGGATTCAGCAGCACCACAAGGGCCAATGATTTCGGTCGCATCCCCGACTATCTGGCCCATGTCGAAGAGGAGACCGCCGTTCTGGTGCAGGTCGAGACCCGCGCCGCGATCCTGCAGGTCGACGCCATCGGCCGGACCGATGGCGTCGATGGCGTCTTCTTTGGGCCGGCCGATATCGCCGCCGATCTTGGCCGGCTTGGTCAGCCGATGCATGCCGATGTCTGGGACACTGTGCTGCCGGCCGCGCGACGCCTGATCGCCGCAAGCGTGCCGGTCGGCACGCTGGTGTCGGATGTCGACTTCGCCCGCCGCCTGATCGCCGAGGAAGGTTTCAGTTTCGTCGCCTGCGGCGTCGATACCGGCATTCTGGCGCGCGGCGCCGATGCACTGGCGCGCAAGATGAGGGAATGATCCAGTGAAATTCACCACCGAATATCTGAAATCCGTCTGCCCCTCGGCCTCGGCCACGATCAGCCTGCGCGCCAAGAAGTTACGCGCCTCGGGCAAGGACGTGATCGACCTGGGGCTGGGCGAGCCGGATTTCGACACGCCGCCCCATATCATCGAAGCGGCCATGCAAGCGGCCCGTGACGGCCAGACGCGCTATCCGCCGACCAGCGGGACGGCTGCATTAAAATCCGCAATCCGCGCGAAATTCGCCCGCGACAACGCGCTGGAGTTCAGCGACGAGCAGATCATCGTGTCGAATGGTGCCAAGCAGGTCATCTTCGACGCGCTGATGGCCACGCTGACACCGGGCGACGAGGTGATCCTCTGCGCGCCTTATTTCGACGCCTATCGCAACATCATCGCGCTGCTAGGCGGGCGCCGAAAGGTCGTCGCGTGCCGCGCCAAGGACGGCTTCCGCTTGCGGCCCGAGGATCTTGAGGCGGCGATCGGTCCGCGCACGCGCTGGCTGATCCTGAATGCGCCATCGAACCCGACCGGCACGGTCTATGACGCCGACGAATTGCGGGCCTTGGGGAGCGTTCTCGCGCGTCATCCGCATGTCGCGATCTTGTCGGACGAAATTTACGAACACATCCATTTCGGCCGCCATCCGCATGTCGCCTTTGCCGCGACCTGCCCCGATCTGGCCGACCGCATCCTGACCGTGAACGGCGTCAGCAAGGCCTATGCGATGACGGGCTGGCGCATCGGTTACGGGGCCGGGCCGGCGGCGCTGATCCGGTCAATGACCACGGTGCAATCGCAGATCTCGTCGGGGGCCTGCAGCGTCGCGCAGGCGGCGGCGGCGGCGGCACTGCACGGCCCTCAGGACAGCGTGGCGCAGTTTGTGGCGACCTTCCGGGAACGGCGCGATCTGGTGGTGTCGGCGGTTGCCGGCATTGCCGATCTGACGCTGGTGCGGCCGGATGGCGCTTTTTACGCGCTAATCGATTGTTCGGCCCTGACCGGCGATGACGAGGCCTTCGTGCGCCATTTGCTGGACAATGCCGGCGTTGCGGCCGTGCCCGGCAGCGTCTACGAAATGCCGGGGCATTTCAGGATTTCGACCGCATGCGCGACCGGGGTTCTGGACGACGCCATGCGCCGGATCGCGCAGGCCGCCGCGACGTTTCGCGCCGCCAGCGCCGCGCCGCACGCACCCGCCTGATGTCGTCATGAAATAAATATAACCACCCGACAGAGGAGTATCCGATATGAATGCGATCACCAGACTGGGCGCAGCCCTCGCCCTGACCTGCCTTGCCTCGGCCGCTCAGGCCGAGACCAAATGGGTGATGGCCTCGGGCTATCCCGAAGACAGCTTCTTTACTAAGACGATCCGCCAGTTCATCGCCGATGTCGAGGCGGGCACCAATGGCGAGGTCAAGATAGACCTGCGCCCGAACGGTGAACTGATCAAACTGGATGCCATCCGCCGCGCCGTGCAGTCGGGGCAGATTCAACTGGGTGAAATCCGCTTCGGCGTCTATGGCAATGAAAGCCCGATGTATATCCTGGACAGCGTGCCGAACCTTGCCAATGACTATCAGGCCGAGAAGCGTCTGACCGACGTGCAGAAACCGTGGTTCGACAAGGAATTCGGCGCCTCGGGCATGACAATTCTCAGCTATCTGCCCTGGCCGGGACAGGGGTTCTACACCAAGTTCCCCGTGACGGACGGGTCCGAGTTCAAGGACGTCAAGCTGCGCATCTATTCCCCCGCGACGCAGCGCATGGGGGAACTTTTAGGCTTTGAAACCACGATCCTGCCCTTTGCCGAGATTCCGCAGGCTTTCTCGACCGGGCTGATCGAGGCGATGTTCACCTCGGCCCAGACCGGGGTGGATATCCAGGCATGGGACTATGCCTCGCATTTCACCTATACCGGCACGATGTTCAACAAGAACGCCATTATCGTCAACAATCGCGCCCTGTCCCGCCTTCCCGAAGAGATGCAGCAGGTAGTGATTGCCGCCGGTGAAAAAGCCACTGAAACCGCCTGGGCCTTGAGCGAGCAGGCCGGCGAAGCTCAGGTCAAGGCGTTGTCGAAGCGCGGGATCACCGTCACCCCGGCCTCGCCCGAGCTGCAGGAAAAACTGTCGAAGATCGGTGAACAGATGGCCGAGGAATGGAGGGCCGAGGCCTCGTCCGACGAGGTGGAGGTGCTCGACGCTTATCTGGCATCGGGGAACTGAAGCTTTCACCGACGCGGCCGGGCTGTCGCCCGGTTGCATTTCCATCCTGAGGGGGAGCACAGATGGTCCGCGCAATTCTTCACAGACTGTATCTTTTCTGCGGCTATGCTGCCGCGACATTTCTGGCCGGGATCGCCGTCGCCACATTATGCCAGGTCGTCGGCCGCCAGTTGGGAATGCCGATCGAGACCACCGAGCTGTCGGGCTTTTTCCTGGCGGCGTCGACGTTTCTGGGGCTGGCCTATACTTTCGTGAATGGCGGCCATGTCCGCGTCGAGATCATCGCCCAGCTTTGCTCCCCCTCGGTCTATCGCTGGTTTCAGCTATGGTGCTGCGCGATCGCGGCCCTGATCACCGCCTACGCGGCGCTGCACACCTTCCTGTTCGCGCTCGAGACCTGGCGCTTTGGCGAGCTCAGCCCCGGGATGCTGGCCATGCCGCTATGGCTTCCACAGGCCGCGATCAGCTTTGGGCTTGCTGTGATGTGCCTTGGCATCATCGAGCAGGCGACGCTGGTCTGGGCCGGCAGGACGCCGGGCTATGAAGCCAATATCGACAGCACCGGGGAGTAAGCGACATGGAAACGGTTGGTCTTTCTGTCCTGGTGCTGGTGCTGAGCCTGGCGCTGTTTCTGGGCAGCGGCGTGTGGATCGCCTTGTCGCTTCTGGCCGTGTCGGTGGTGATGTTTGCGTTCTTTACCCCGGTGGATGCCGGGTCGATCCTGTCCTCGACCCTGTGGGACGCAAGTTGGAACTGGGCGCTGACGGCGCTGCCGCTGTTCATCTGGATGGGCGAGATCCTGATGCGCGCGGGTCTGTCGGCAAGCCTGTTCCGGGGCCTCGCGCCATGGTTCGGTCGCCTGCCGGGCGGGCTTCTGCACGTCAACATCGCCGGATGCGGGGTGATGGCGGCGGTCGCGGGGTCCTCCGCAGTGACCTGTGCCACGGTCGGACGCATGACCATCCCCGAACTGCGCGAACGCGGCTATGATCCGGGGATGATGGTCGGCTCACTGGCCGGGGCCGGCACCTTTGGTCTGCTAATCCCGCCCTCGATCATCATGATCGTCTACGGCGTCGTCGCCCAGCAATCGGTCGCCCGGCTGTTCGTCGCCGGGATCGTGCCGGGACTGGTGCTGATCTTGCTGTTCTCGAGCTATATCGCGCTGTGGGCGATGCTGAACCCCGACAGGCGTGGCCGGGCGCTGCCGCCGATGACGCTGGCGCAAAAGCTTCGCGAGGCGCGCGGCCTAATCCCGGTCGTGCTGCTGATCGTGGCCATCATTGGCTCGATCTATCGCGGCTTTGCAACCCCGACCGAGGCCGCCACCATCGGCATTGCCGGCGCCTTCATCTTGTCGGTGATCAACCGAACGATGAGCCGCCGGATGTTCGTCGACAGCCTTCGGGCTGCGACGCGGATATCGTGCATGATCTCATTCATTATCGCCTGCGCCGCATGCCTGTCCATCGCGGTCGGCTTTGCCGATATCCCGCGGGTGACCGCTGCATGGGTCGACAGCCTGCAATTGTCGCCGGCAATGCTGATCCTTGTGCTGACGCTGTTCTTTCTGGTGCTTGGCTGCTTTCTGGAGGGGATTTCGATCCTCGTTCTGTCAGCGTCAGTAGTATTGCCGATGGTTCAGGCGGCGGGGATCGACCTGATCTGGTTCGGGATATTTTCGGTCATCGTGATCGAATGTGCCCAGATCACGCCGCCGGTCGGGTTCAACCTGATCGTGCTGAAGTCGATGACAGGCAAGGGGATCGGCGAGATCGCGCGCGATACCTTACCGTTCCTGCTGCTGCTGCTTGCGGCGATCGTGCTGTTCTGGCTGTTTCCGGCGCTGGTGACCTTTCTGCCTGATCTGATGTATTCCTAACCGTTCCAGGCCCAATCGATCTTGCCCCGACGTGCTTCAGATGCGCCAGAGAGGCTGGCTAGTGGTTCTTGGCAACCGGAGAAGGCTGACACTCCTGACGGCCACGCTGGGCGGTGGAACTCTTGCTTCTTTGCCGTGGGGGATATTTGCTGTGGTTTCTGCTCCCCACGCGCGAGGAATGATTTTGCAGACGGCGTTTCCCGCCTTTGTCTGTGGCATGCTGGGTAGCGCTGATTTTTTTGTGCTAGGGTCAAGCGATGGGGGCCAGTCACGGCTCTTCCCATGTTCGAGTTTGGTTCTTGCGCTTACGAAGAGTGGCCGAAAGGCTATTATCTCTTTCTATACAATGACTTCGAGTGAGTGTTGGTCTCGGTAGTTGCGCGCCCCCCGCAACCAGAAATCCTGCACTTTCTACAACCTCCTGTTCGCAGGAGGTTTTTTTCTGTCCGGTCAGCCGATCCGCGTTCAGGCTCAGCGCCAGAATGCCCGCCAGATCGCCGTGCAGCACCAGTTCGAGGCGCATCCGCTTGCCCTTGGTTGGGACCGGCGTCGCCACGATCTTCTCGATCAGAGCCCGGATCGCCTCGCGGGCTTCAGATTCGTGATCCGGCACGGAAAGGGCGGCGATCATCGCGCGGATGCGGTCGTGATAGGTTTCGGCCATCTTCGGGTGGATCCGCAGGGTCGCGTTCGCGGCAGGGGCGGTGGCGAGGTCTTTCTCGATCTGCTTCTGGCGGGTCTCGAGCTGTTCCATCTTGGCCTTGATGCGCTCGGGCGGCAGGCCGGAGAGCAGCGCGTTCACCAACGCATCCTGTTCCTTGATCACCTTCGCCAGTTCCTTCTCCTTGACCGCGCGGTCATCGACATGGGCGGCGGCCAGGCGATTGCGTTCGGCGATGTACTCCTCGGCGAAGACCTTCACCAGTTCCGGGTCCATCAGCCGCTCGGAGAGGATGGTCAGGATCCGGCCCTCCAGATCCTGGCGGGTGATACCGGTGCGGTTCGTGCAGACCGACTTGCCCTTGTTGCGCGAGTTCGAGCAGCCGAAGCGGTCCTTGCCGATGGTCGAGAAGCCGCCACCACAGCAGCCGCATTTGACCAGGCCGGTGAGCAGGAAGCGCGGCTTGCGCCGTTCCCAGGCCTCTCGGTCGGTCTGTTCGATCTTGCGGCCCTCTTGGCGGTTCTTGACCCGGTCCCAGAGGGACTGGTCGATGATCCTCAGTTCCGGAACCTCGGTGACGATCCATTCGGCTTCCGGATTCGGGCGGGCCTGGCGCTTGCCGGTGGCGGGGTCCTTCACGAAGGACTGCCGGTTCCAGACCAAACACCCAACGTAGATCTCATTGTTCAGAATGCCGGTCCCGCGCTTGGGATTGCCGTGGATGGTGGATTTGTCCCAGGCCCGGCCGCGGGGGCCGGGGATGCCTTCGCGATTCAACTGGTCGGCAATCCGGTTCGGCGACATCCCTTCGGCGTAGGCATGGAAGATGCGCCGCACGATGGCGGCCTCGTCCTCATTGATCTGGCGGTCACCGCGCCTGATCTCGCCGTCCTCGGTCAGGCTGCGCAGCACCGTATAGCCGAAGGCATTGCCGCCGCCGGATTTGCCTTTCTCGACGCGGCCGCGCAGACCGCGGCGGGTCTTGGCGGCGAGATCCTTCAGGAACAGGGCGTTCATCGTGCCTTTCAGGCCGATATGCATCTCGTCGATGCGGCCCTCGGCCAGGGTCTCGATGGTCACGCCGGCAAAGGTGAGGTTCTGGTAGAGCGCCGCGATATCGGTCTGGTTGCGCGACAGCCGGTCGAGAACTTCCGAGATCACGACGTCGAAGCGCCGCTCGCGGGCATCCTGTTGCAGGCGCTGGATGCCGGGACGCATCAGCGAGGCGCCGGAGGTGGCGGCATCCTCGTAGCTGCCCACGATCTGCCAGCCGGCGCGGGCGGTGCGCTCGCGGCAGAGCCGGGACTGGTCCTCGATCGACGAGGCCGATTGCAGGTCGGAGGAGTAGCGGGCGTAGATGACGGCGCGCAGGGTCATGGGCGGATCTCCGTGCGGAGGGGCAGGTCAATCGTCAGGGGCGCCGCGTTCTACAGCGTGATCGGCTTGTGCGGCATCGCGGGCCAGCGCCCGGACGAGGGCAAGCAGCTGGTCGTGATGCTGCGCGGGTTGCCGGTTCCCGGCAAGGGTTTGTCGGCCGGAGGTGCCGAAACGGAGTCCGCCGTCCGCGCGGCGCCCTCCCTGTCGGCAATATCTCTCCGGTCTCGCGCCATGGGCCAAGCTGCTCCCTGCGCCGGAGGGCAGGGCCCACCGGCGTTTGCTGATGATGATCCTGGGCGGGGCTGCGCCCGCTGCTGCTCAGATGATCATAGGGCATGGGATAGGCTCTCTAAGCGGGAAACACGGTTCTCGGGTCGCATGAATATGGATAACCACCGGGAAATACGGAAATCTCACTCTTCAGGGGGGTGAGCCGGAGATGGCAGGAGCCCGCCATGGGGGCGAGCTGTCCTATCTTGGGTCGGGCGCGGAGAGAGCCTGGGCGCAACGAAACATCGGGTGCGAATTATCCGGATTTTACAGGACAGGACGCGTGACCTGGCTTGGCTCTGCCTCTTGATCTCATGGAACCTTGGGGACGGGCCATAGCGGGAGTGCGTTGTTGTCGGTCCGGATTTCCGTCCTGCGATCCCTGTGAACGCGGATCAGCCGGGGCGTCGGGGCTTGTCCTGCGCACTCTCTGAAATGGCGGCACTTCCGCGCAAGGATGCAGTGATGCGATGGTCATAGACGCCTTGCGGATCATCGGGCCCTCACCCGGAAAACTCCGGCAGGTCCGGGTAGAGTTGCGCGACGACGGCCCTGCGCATGCGGATGGCGAGGCTGTCGTGGAAGATCTCCATGGCCCGTTTCCGCTCTGGCGGGGAGAGCCAGCCATCCGGCAGCCGCCAGCTCGAGAAAAACAGCCAGTCCAGCTCATGGATCCGCAGGAAGACCAGCCCCTGTTGCACGGATTCCCGGGTGAGCGGCAGGCAGATCACCCGGTTGGCACCGTGTTGCGCGCGCAGCCCCTCCTGATGGGCCGCGCGGCGGATCATCCCCTCGGTCACGTCCGCCTCGGTGATGTTCACCAGCCGGTCCAACTCGTGGCGGATGCCTGCGGGCATCTCGATGATGGTCCGGTCCAGCGCCTGCCGGAAGCGCGGATCGGCGCTAATGTCGAGATCCCATTCCGGCGGCTCCTTGCGCCAGAGCAACGGCTCCGCGGCTGCGGTCCATCGGTCGGCTTCGACCAGGCCAAGCGCGCGCAGCACCGGCAGCACCTCTGGGGCGCCCCGGGCCGGGCCAAGCCCATGCGCGGCGATGATGTTCGGGGGCGGCATGATCTCGTCCTCGTGCCGGCCCCACCATGCGGCGGCCTCGGGGGATTCGCGCCCGTCGGGCAGTCTGTAAGAGAGAAGCCCGCATTGATGGGCGAGGCTGAGGACGGTGACGCAGATATCGTCCCATCTCGGCAGGATCTCCGGCAGCCGGGGGTGAGCCAGCGGCCGGGCTCCGCGCCCGGTTTCCTCGGCCTGGCCGAGGGCGATCAGCGCATCACAGCCGAACTGATAGGCGGAGGTGAACATGTGGTCCCATTCCTCGCCCTTGCGATCGAGGACAGGCAGGTTGGCTTCGATGAGGTGGATCACCAGAGGGATCCAGGTCGCTGGATTTGGATGGTGGATCATGGCTGGTTTCCTCGTCTGGGGGAATATCCGGGAGATATGGTTCAGGACATCAATGGCGGCCTTCCATGTCGCATGAGCAGATTGTCAGGGGTTCAAGACAATGTCCGGGGATAATCGGATCTGCGGGGCGGGCAGCGTATGCCGCCTCGGGATCTTCGAGTTCCGGGGGGATGCCGACGATTTGCTTCTGGCGTGCCGTATCTCTTTGTTTTTTTGTGCCTGATCTTTCTCTTTTTGAACTGTTGCGCTGTGGGCCGAATTACCAGAGGCTTTCCTGGGTCTTTTGTCTTTTGGTTTTTTCTTCTCTTTCTTTATTCTTTAGGGAGAATGGTGTTGGGCGGCGGGCGGTGCCCGCCGCAGGGAGCGCCGTTTTTGTTTTTGGATTTTTGTTCGTGAGAGGCTGGTTCGACAGGGTGACGCGCCATCGAGTGGGGCGGGCGTCACCCCAGCTCCTACGATAAATGTTGAATCTCGGGAGAGCCGCCACTTTGCTGCCGGCTCTCAACGCCTCAAAACAAGGAGTTAGAGGGGCAGTGCCGCCATTCAACTCCCGAGGAAATCTTCGACGGAACGGAAGTGTGGTTTTCCAGAGACTGCCGGTCCCTTCATCGTCAACCTCTACTGCAATCCCTTGTGCGACCAGTTCGTCGTCCGGCCGGATCCGTTCGATGCCAAGGGCCGTCCCAAAAGTGAGGCTACGATCGGCAGAATCAATGGTGCTGGGAAGAATTTATCCTTTATCAATATTTTGTTTGGCGCTTCACCAGATTCTTTCCTTCCATCCGGTAGACTCGTCGAGCCCATCGAAGGCTGCATCCTTTGAGACCAGTGGGCAGGCCATCTCGATGGCTGTTGCCGCGATCATGCGGTCGAAGGGGTCGCGGTGTTCCCAGTCAAGCGCCCCCGCGAGCATAGCCATCGCAGCAGTATATGGCGCCACTAGACCGCCTTGTCTGCTCAAGAGCTGAGGCAGGAGTCGAACGTCAGCGTCTGGCAGCGGCCACTTTCCCGCCCGATGCTTCATTGCGATCTCGTGAAATGAGCAGGGCGGCACATAGACCTCTCCCGCGCTTTCGATTGCCTCTCTGGCCGTGGCGCTGAGGTCGTTGGATTTGTATAACGCCCAGACAAAGGTATGGGTGTCGATAAGGATTGCGTTCACTCCCAAAGCCGCAGCTCCTCCTCGGACATCGGCTCAAGGAAGTCCGGAATCTTTTCCACCATGCCGTCCATCATTCCGATTCGGAAACGGCGACTGGCGACCGGAACGATCCGCACAACGGCGCGCCCGCTGCGGGCAAGGATCACTTCTTCGCCATTTTCCGCCGCCGCGACAAGCTCGGAGAGCCTGGCCTTGGCCTCGGCAATATTCATTTGCACTGTCATGACGAACCTCCACGGAACATGGACCAACATATGGTCCATGTCGGCGTAAAAGTCAACAGGCAGCGCCTATCGAGACGCTTCCTTGGATTCATCAACATTTACCGTAGGGGCTACCAAGCGGTCAGCGGCGTGCTGATCGGAGGTGGGGCTGACGGCGCGTTGCGCATGGCACTTGGCGGCGGGACCGGGTTGACGCTCTTGGCCAACGCCGATGCGGCATGGGCCCCGGTCCTCGAGGATTTCCAGCAGATCGCGCCGTTCTGACGGGGTGAGGACGGCTTGCTGGCTTGAGTTCCTGATACACGGCCCCTGGTCTCTGCACGCTGATCCGGTGTCGAATTGTCGTTGTCTGGCAACAAAGGCGGTCGCGGTATCGATAGGGAGGCTGACGATAAAAAAAAGAAACACGCTATGATTGAACTATACCTTAAAGAATCTAGAAGGTTTAGGGCATGCAGGTTGCATGCTGTTATGAGTTTATTTCATGAGTGATACTTTTCGACGGTGCGTGAACGATCCAAAAATCGGCACCCCGGCAGCATCAGGGTGCAGAAGTTCGGCAGTAAAACTGGCGGCGGTGGAGGAGTAGGTGTCGATCATGATGCTGCCGATTTCGGTTTGGTCGGTTGGAGGAAGCGCTTACCGCAAAAGGCAAAGCGAATAATCGCTTGGCTTATGGCCGACCGCATCGGATATGGAGAAGTTGTACGTGCCGATCATCCGGTCGCTATAGTTTGCTAGCCCGTCGTCAGGCTCCACACAGAGCGTCCAGCTATCGACGATGCGGCCGGTACCTACGAGATCGCCTCGCGAAACCTCGTCACCTCGAACCCACCGCCCTTCGAGCGTTACGGTTCAGCGGTCACGGGACATTGTGACCGGCTGCCTGGATCAGCCCGTACCACTCAGCGCGGGTAAGCGGGATGTCCGAGCCTGCCGCTGCCTCGGCGATGCGCTCGGGCCGTGTGGTGCCCAGGACTGTCAATCGGCGTTGAATGGTGCCCCCTTATCGGCGTCCAAAAGGGACCCCTCTGGCGATGTGGTGAGCAGGCCCGTGGCGGCGTAGCTTTTCAGCTGGCGCAGCCGACGCGGGCCTGCGTTTTGGAGGGCGGTCAGGCTCTTGTTTTGATGCGCCAGCTGTCGTTGCCGGTTTCGACGATGTCGCAGTGGTGGGTGAGACGATCGAGCAGCGCGGTGGTCATCTTCGCGTCTCCGAAGACGGTCGGCCACTCTCCGAATGCGAGGTTGGTGGTGACGATGACGGAAGTCTGCTCGTAGAGCTTGCTGATCAGATGGAACAACAACTGGCCGCCGGACTGCGCGAATGGCAGATATCCGAGTTCATCGAGAATGACGAAGTCGAGCCGCATGAGATGCTCGGCCAGCCGGCCGGCCCGCCCTGCACGGCCCTCGGCCTCCAGCCTGTTCACGAGGTCCACAACGTTGAAGAAGCGGCCGCGAGCGCCGTTGCGGATGACGGCGCGCGCGATCGCCACGGAGATATGGGTCTTGCCGGTCCCGGTGCCGCCGACCAGCACGACATTGCGCTGCTGGCTGAGGAATTCCCCGCTGGCCAGGTCGCGCACCAGCGTCTCGTTGATCGGCGTATCATCGAAGGTGAACTCCTCGATCTCCCGGGCATAGGGCAGCTTGGCGGTGGTGATCTGGTATTTGACCGAGCGCGCCTTCTTCTCGTTGATCTCGGCGGCCAGAAGATCTCCGACGATCTGGCGGGGTTCGTGCTGGCGGCGCACAGCCACCGCCATGAGTTCGTCGTAAGCGGCGCGCATGCCGTAGAGCTTCAGCTCGCCCATCGCTGCCATGATCTCTGCACGATCCATCAGCCGGCCCTCCGCAGCAGGTCATAGCGGGCACAGTCGGCCACCGGTTCATGGGTCAGGCGCAAGGCCGGAGAGGTGAGCAGCAAGGGTGGCGGCTCCGGGTCGCACCTGCGGGACAGGATGTTGAGGATCACATCGGCGGAGTGGACGCCCTGCGAGAGCGCTTCGGCGCAGGCCTTCTGCACGGCGGGAACTCCCTCCGTCAGCACGGCGCCGAGGATCTTCACCATCTGGCGGTCACCGTCCGAGGAGCCCTGCAGCTTGCGACGGATCTGCTCGAGGGCGCCGGGCAGAACCCAGTCCTTGAACGGTGCGCCATTGCGCAGCGCCCCGGGTTTGCGAAGCAGGACAGGCACATAGTGCCAGGGATTGTAGATTGTCCGGTCCCGCCCGAAGTGACGGGGATGGTCCCCGACCAGCCGCCCTTCCTGCCGGATCTCGATCCGTTCCGCATAGGCCCTGATCTCGACCGGCCGCCCGACAGCCGTTGCCGCGACAGAGTATTTGTTGTTGTCGAACCGCACGAGGCAGGTCTTCGATACCGCCGCAGGCAGCGAGTGGAAGCCGTCGAAGCGCCCGGCATAAGGGACGAGGTGCGGGCGTTCTTCCTGAAAGACTTCCCAGATGGTCTTGTCCGTCAACTCCGGATGCTTGCTGCTCCTGGCCGAGGCGATGCACTTGTCCAGCAGCCAGGCATTCAGTTCCTCGTAGCTCTTGACCCTGACCCGGGGTGAGAAGAACCGTTGGCGAACCGTGCCGACCTGGCTCTCCACCTGACCCTTCTCCCAGCCCGAGGCCGGGGTGCAGGCGACGGGCTCGACCAGATAGTGGCTGGCCATCTGCAGGAACCGACGATTGTAGAGGCGCTCCTTGCCGACAAAGATGGTCTCCACCGCCGTCTTCATGTTGTCGTAGATCCCGCGGGTGCAGGTGCCCTTGAAGAAGGCGAAAGCCCGATCATGGGCATCGAACACCATCTCCTGCGTCTCGCGCGGATAGGCCCGCACGAAGAACATCCGGCTGTGGCACAGGCGAACATGGGCCACCTTGATCGTGGTGGTCGCCCCATCGATCAGGACAACCTCGTGGCTCCAGTCGAACTGATAGGCTTCGCCGGGGGCAAAACTCAGCGGCACGAAGGCGGACGAGGCACCGGAGCTTTGAGTGCGCGCCCAGACCGAGGCGTAGCGGCGGACCGCATCATACCCGCCTTCATAGCCAAGGCCGCGCAGTTCCTCGTAGATCTGGATCAGCGTCAGGCGTTCCCGGCGCCCACGAGCCGCGTTGATCGCCAACAGCCGGCTCAGTTCCTCAAGCCAGGCGCCCAGCTTCGGGCGTGGCTGAACCGTCCGGGTGTAGGTGAACTCCGTTATCCCGGTGCGGATCACCTTGCGCACCACCTTCTTCGACAGCTTCAGGTCGCGGCAGATCGTCTTGATCCCCTTGCCCTCGGTAAAATGCAGCCGCCTGATTTTTGCGATTGTCTCCACGATCAGCATCCCGCGCTCGGCCTCCGATAATCCTCGGAAGCACAATGGACCCAACCCCCGGTCGGTGGGGTCCCTTTTGGACGCCGATCACCCCAGAAGCGGGGTCCTTATTCCACGCCGCTCAACAGGCGAGGACGGCGTCGCCGCCCAGTCCCTGAGCCCGCCGAGGCGGTTCGGCGAGAAAGACTCGGTCATCGAGGCATAGGTATAGACATGCATGAGCCGGCCGCGGAAGAAGCCGAAGCGCTCGGCATAGCCGTTATTGGCCAGGACGATCCGCCCCGCCGCGACCGACCCGCCGGGCGTCTCGACCCGCCAGCCATTGCCCTTGGGCTCGAAGGACATCGCCGGCGACTGCTCGTAAAGCGTCACCTTGCCGGCAAGCGCATCGGCCAGCCCGCGGATATAGGCGGCGGGTTGGACGATGGCCGTGCCCGGCATGAAGATCGCCGAGCTGAACGCCTGCGAGCCGGTCACTTCCGCGATCTCGGCGTGGTCCAGCAGCCGGTAGGCTTCGCCCAGTTGGTCGAGCTGTTTGGCGTAGTCGAGGATGTGGTGATCGCCCTCAGGCGCCCGGCTTTCTTCAGACGCGCGTGGCCCGGGAACTGACCACCGCCATGACCTATGCCCAGATGCTGCCCACTATTGCGGTGATCACCTGCGCTTCGGGCCTCGGCAAGAGCATGGCGGCTCGTGGCGCGCCTTCTCGGACCATGACATTGACCACGCCACCCCGACCACAGCAGCAGAGAGGATGGCTGTGGTGGGGCGTGGAGAATCGCGCGCTGAATTGCGCGAGTTCTGTGATTGCGTCCGCAGGGAAGGGTTCAATCGACTTAGGCGCGCTTCGTATGCGCTGGCCTAAGTCGTTGAAAATAATGGTGGGCGATAACGGATTTGAACCGCTGACATCTTCGATGTGAACGAAGCGCTCTACCGCTGAGCTAATCGCCCGATGCGCGCTAGATAGCCGCAGCCGCGGCGGGCCGCAAGAGGCTTTGGCGGAAAAATCACGCCTCGCCCGTCGTGCGGCGGCGCAGGCGCAGGGTGATGACCTCGCCGCCCGAACTGTCGTTGCGCCGGCTGATCCGTGCCCGGCCCAGCGGCGGCAGCGCCAGCGTCATGCCGGCGGCGATGGCCTCGTCCAGCTCGGCCAGGGTGGCCTCGACGACGGCCTTGACCTCGCTGTTGCGCAGCCCGGTCCGGCGCGCGACCTGGGCCAGAAGCTGCCGCTTTTGCAGAACCCTTGCCGGCTCCGGCTCGGCCATGCTTTCCCTTCTCGGCTTTCCCTCCGATCTTGCCATGAGCGAACTCCTTTCTGCTGGAGCCTCGGTCAAGAAAAAAACCGCGCGGGATGGCCCGCGCGGTCAAATGTCAATGGGCGACCGCCGCGCCGCCGCTGCCCTGGTCGCGGGTCGCGGCCAACCGGCTGGCCTCGGCCGCCTCCTCGGCGGCCTCGTCCCATTCGATGGGCTCGGGCATCCGCACCAGCGCCTGCTGCAGCACCTCGCGCACATGGCTGACCGGGATGATCTTCAGCCCTTCCTTGACGTTGGCCGGGATCTCGGCCAGATCCTTTTCGTTATCGGCCGGGATCAGCACGGTCTTGATGCCGCCGCGCAGCGCCGCCAGCAGCTTTTCCTTGAGCCCGCCGATGGCCAGCACGTTGCCGCGCAGCGTGACCTCGCCGGTCATGGCCACGTCCTTGCGGACCGGGATCTGCGTCAGCACCGAGACGATCGAGGTCACCATGGCGATGCCCGCCGAAGGACCGTCCTTGGGCGTCGCGCCTTCGGGGACGTGGACATGGATGTCCACCTTCTCGAATTTCGGCGGCTTCACCCCCAGTTCGGGGCTGATCGAGCGGACGAAGGAGGATGCGGCGTCGATCGATTCCTTCATCACCTCGCCCAGCTTGCCGGTCGTCTTCATGCGGCCTTTGCCGGGCAGCTTCAGCGCCTCGATCTGCAGCAGATCGCCGCCGACCTGGGTCCAGGCCAGGCCCGTCACCACGCCGACCTGGTCGTCCTGTTCGGCCAGGCCATAGCGATAGCGGCGCACGCCCAGGTACTCCTCGGCCTTCTCGGGCGTGACCTCGACCGACTTGACCTTGCCCTTGAGGATCTCGGTTACGGCCTTGCGGGCCAGCTTGGCGATCTCGCGCTCCAGCGACCGCACGCCCGCCTCGCGGGTGTAGTAGCGGATCACATGGGTCAGGGCCTCGTCGCTGACCGCGAACTCGCCCTTGCGCAGCCCGTTCGCCTTGATCTGCTTGGGCAGCAGGTGCTGGCGCGCGATCTCGCGCTTCTCGTCCTCGGTATAGCCTGCCAGCGGGATGATCTCCATCCGGTCGAGCAGGGGGCCCGGCATGTTGTAGCTGTTGGCCGTGGTCACGAACATCACGTTCGACAGGTCGTATTCCACCTCAAGATAGTGGTCCACGAAACTCGCGTTCTGTTCGGGATCCAGCACCTCGAGCATGGCCGAGGCCGGGTCGCCGCGGAAATCCTGGCCCATCTTGTCGATCTCGTCGAGCAGGATCAGCGGATTCGTGGTCTTGGCCTTTTTCAGCGCCTGGATGATCTTGCCGGGCATCGAGCCGATATAGGTCCGGCGGTGGCCGCGGATTTCACTTTCATCACGCACCCCGCCAAGGCTGATGCGGATGAACTCGCGCCCCGTGGCCCGCGCCACCGAACGGCCCAGAGAGGTCTTGCCGACGCCCGGAGGCCCGACGAGGCACAGGATCGGCCCCTTGAGCTTGGTCGAGCGGTTCTGCACCGCCAGGTATTCGACGATCCGCTCCTTGACCTTTTCCAGGCCGTAGTGATCGGCGTCCAGCACCTCCTCGGCCTTGCCCAGATCCTTGCGGATGCGCGACTTGACGCCCCAGGGCAGCGACAGCAGCCAGTCCAGATAGTTGCGGCTGACCGTGGCCTCGGCCGACATCGGCGACATCGACTTCAGCTTCTTCAGCTCGGCCTCGGCCTTTTCGCGGGCCTCCTTGCTGAACTTGGTCGCGGCGATCTTTTCCTCCAGCTCGGTGATCTCGTTCGAGCCGTCCTCGCCGTCGCCCAGCTCCTTCTGAATGGCCTTCATCTGCTCATTCAGATAGTATTCGCGCTGGGTCTTCTCCATCTGCGTCTTGACGCGGGACTTGATCTTCTTCTCGACCTGCAGCACCGACATCTCGCCCTGCATCAGGCCATAGACCTTTTCCAGCCGCTCGGCCGTCACCAGGGTTTCCAGCAGTTCCTGCTTCTTGTCCAGCGCGATGCCAAGATGGCCGCTGACCAGATCGGCCAGGCGGGTGGAATCGCGCGCCTCGGCCACGGCCGAGACGACCTCCTCGGGGATGTTCTTGCGCACCTTGACGTAACGCTCGAACTCCTCGGCCACAGCACGGGTCAAGGCGGCCAGCGTCTCCTCGTCGCCCGGCTCTTCGGGCAGCAACTCGCAGCGGGCTTCGAAATAGGCGTCATTGGGGACGAAATCCGTGATGCTGACGCGCTCGCGCCCCTCGACCAGAACCTTGACGGTCCCGTCGGGCAGTTTCAGGAGTTGCAGCACATTGGCCAGAACGCCGGTGCGGAAAATCCCCTCGGCGGCGGGCTCGTCGACCGCGGCATCCTTCTGGGCAGCGAGAAGGATCGGGCGGTCCTGCTCCATCACGGCCTCGAGCGCCCGCACCGATTTCTCGCGCCCGACGAACAGCGGCACGATCATGTGCGGAAACACCACGATGTCCCGCAAGGGCAGGACCGGATGGGTGGTTTGGGCGAATTCGTTCATGGAATCAGTCCTTTCTCGCCAAGAGGCGCAACCCCTAAAGACAGGCAGTCTGCGCCCCCTGCTGGCAGACAAGATAGGAAGCCGGCGCAAGAGGTTCAATGGGGGATTGGTTCGCATTTTGTTCCCGCGCGCGGCCGGGTTTGCGGCAAGAAAAGGGGCCCCCGGCGCGAACCGGAGGCCCTGGCGGTCGTCCGACCTGGAAAGGCGAGGGGAAGGTCAGGTCTTGTCGCGGAAGAAATGGTCGATCTGCTCGTCGGCCTTTTCCTTGGTCCAGCCGTATTTCTCCTGCAACTTGCCGGCAAGCTTGTCCTTCTTGCCCGCGACTTCGGTCAACTCGTCATCGGTCAGGTCGCCCCATTTCTCGCGGATGCTGCCCTTGAGCTGGTTCCATTTGCCTTCGATGATATCCCAGTTCATCGCTACTCCTTTCGAGCGGTTTGTGTCCGCATGTGGGAATTGAACGACCGTTCCATGGCAGAGGTTCCCGCACCGGGCCGGAGATCCCCCGTGATTCCCGTCGTGGATGTCGAAGCGCGGCCGTTTTCCGGCAAGGCGGATCGATATGGGAATGGCCGGGCAGGGCGACAGGCGGCAGCCTGCCTTGGCCTGGACAACGAGCACGGCGACGCCTCCGGCCGCTGGGACAATCATGCGCGGGCCACGGCGCGGTGCTTCAACCATCGGGATATGCACGACTCTTATGGCCTGCTGGCGGATCGCGGGGGGCGGCGTCGCGTCGGTGCGCGGAACGATCCCGACACGTCCGGTGACGCATCCGGTTGTGCAGCGCGGGATCGGATAAACCTGCACCAGCATATCGGCGGAAAAGCGCCGTGGATTTACCGAAAAGATCGACAAGTCCTAAGCTTGATGCCAAATTCGGGAAAGAGCGACCGGATGAGCACGGTGCCCACGTCTCACCCGGTCTTGCCGTACCTGTAAAAGCGGAAATCGTTCAACGGCTGAAGTAACCCTGCAATGAAAGCCGTTGAGCGGGAACCTGCCTTTTTGGTGAGGTTTTCCGATGAATTTCCGTATTTGATGCAATTCAGGCGTGTTTCCGTTTCCGGTTTATTCCATCGTGTCGCATGGCGGTTGAATATGGAAAATACAATTCGCCTCTGGAATGAAACCCTGTCCTGTTGCTAAACCCTTTGCGGTAAAGATTCGCAATCAGGGTGTGTGCAACGTGGCCAAGGACAAGGGAAAAGACGAGGATCGCGCGGACCCGGCCAGGATCAGCAAGCAGGCCGCGCGGCAGGCGGCCAACCGCGCCGAGCGCGAAGCGCGGCGCCAGTTGCGTCAGGCCGAGCGCGCCGCAAAGCGCGGAAAGACGGCAGCCAAGGCCAAGCCAGAAGCCAAGCCCAAGGCCGCTCCACCCGCGCCGGTGCAGGCTGTCCCCTTCAACATCCTGCTGGTCGGCCAGGACATCCGCCTGGGCATGGAGGCGGCGCTGTTTGCCGCCAGCCTGCGCCGGAACGCGCCCGGCTGGCACGGCAGGCTGATCGTCGCGGAGCCCAGCCCCGAGGGCGCCTGGGCCGGCGCGCGGACCCGGATACCGGCCCCGATCCGCCTGGCGCTTCTGGGTTTCGGGGCCGAGATCCTGCCCTTTGCCGCCCGGCATTTCGGCGCCAGCTATCCCTTCGGCAACAAGATCGAGGCGCTGTCGGTGCTGCCGCCCGGCGAACCCTTCATCTTCTTCGACAGCGACACGCTTGTCACCGGGCCGCTGGACCGGCTGCCCTTCGACTTCTCGCGCCCCTCGGCCTCGATGCGCCGCACGGCGACCTGGCCCGAGCCGCCGCTCTACGGTCCGGGCTATGGCGCGATCTGGAAATCGCTCTATGACCGTTTCGGGCTGGATTACGAAAGCTCGCTGGACACCAGCCAGCCCGACGAGCATTGGGAGCGTTACCTGTATTTCAACGCCGGCTGGTTCTTCGGTGCCGACCCGCAGGAATTCGGCCGGCGCTTCCTGGATTGGGCGCTGGCCATCCGCGACGACCCAGGCGAGGCGCTGGCCAGCCAGAAGCTGGACGTGCTGCTGGACCAGGTGGCGCTGCCGCTGGTGATCCATGCGCTTGGCGGCGGGCGTCCCGGCCCCGGCCTGGCGGGGCTCGACGGTGATGTGACCTGCCATTATCGCGACCTGCCGCTGCTTTACGCGCGGGAAAGCGACCTTGCCGTCGAGACGGCCGAGACGGTGCTGCGCGATCCGCGGCTGGCCCCGCTGGCCGAGGCATGGGCACCCGCCCGCCAGATCGTGCTGGAAGGCATCGGCCGGGACCGCATCCGCCCCATGTTCGACCGTCGCCTGCCGCTGAACGAAGGCCGCACGCGGCAGATCCTGAAGAAGGCCGGCCTCTGGCTGCGCTAGCAGCCAGACCCGCGCCGCGCCGCGGCGGTTCCCGGTGGGCAGGGCGCTGCCGGGACCGCAGCCCTCATCCCTTGGACAGCACCGCATCGCAGCGGGCGCAGGTGCCCGGATGGCGGTGGCTGCCGACATCGGGCAGGATCTTCCAGCAGCGCTGGCATTTCTCGCCCTCCGCCGGCTCGAAGACGACGCCGATGCCGGGCACGTCCGACAGCCGGAACGCCTCGCCCGGCGCCGGATCGCCGGTCAGGCTCAGGTCCGAAGTGATGCAGATATCGGCGAAATCCACCGATTTCAGCGCCTTCAGATCCTCGGGCTCCTCGACATGCACGACCGGTGCGGCCTCCAGGCTGGCGCCGATCACCTTGTCCGTGCGCTTGATCTCCAGCGCGGCGGTCACGGTGCGGCGGATGCGGCGGATGGTGTCCCATTTCGCCGCCAGCGGTTCGTTCAGCCATTCCGCCGGGGTGACGGGGAAGTCCCGCAGATGCACGCTGTCCTCCTCCGAGGGGAAGCGGCTCAGCCAGACATCCTCCATGGTGAAGGGCAGGATCGGTGCCAGCCAGGTGACGAGCCGGTGGAACAGCAGGTCCAGCACCGTGCGCGCCGCCCGCCGCCGCGGCGCATCGGGCGCGTCGCAGTAAAGCGCATCCTTGCGGATGTCGAAATAAAAGGCCGACAGGTCCACCGTCGCGAACTGGAATACCGCCTGGAACACGCCCTGGAAGTCGAAGCCGTCATAGCCATGGCGCAATTGCCGGTCGATCTGTGCAAGGCGATGCAGCACCCATTGCTCCAGTTCCGGCATCTCGGCCGGATCGATGCGCTCGGCCTCGGTAAAGCCGGCCAGGTTGCCCAGGATGAAGCGCAGCGTGTTGCGCAGCCGGCGATAGCTGTCGGCGGTGCCCTTGAGGATCTCGGGCCCGATGCGCTGGTCGGCGGTATAGTCGGTCTGCGCCACCCAGAGCCGCAGGATGTCGGCGCCGTATTGCTGGATGACCTCGGCCGGCACGATGGTATTACCGAGCGACTTGGACATCTTCATGCCCTTCTCGTCCAGGGTGAAGCCATGCGTGACCACGTTGCGATAGGGCGCCCGCCCCTTGGTCGCGCAGGCCTGCAGCAGCGAGGATTGGAACCAGCCGCGATGCTGGTCGGTGCCTTCCAGATAGACATCGGCGATGCCGTCCGGCGCCCCGTCGGCGCGGTCGCGCAGCACGAAGGCATGGGTCGAGCCAGAATCGAACCACACGTCCAGCACGTCCATGACCTGCTCGTAATCGGCCGGATCGGCCACGCCCGCCAGCACCTCGGCGGCAAAGCCGGGGCGATACCAGGCATCGGCGCCGTCCCGTTCGAAGGCTTCGATGATGCGGTCGTTCACCCGCTGGTCGCGCAGCAGGAACTCCGGGTCGCCGGGCTTGGCGCCCTTCTTCACGAAACAGGTCAGCGGCACGCCCCAGGCGCGCTGGCGCGACAGCACCCAGTCGGGCCGGTTCTCGACCATGGAATGGATGCGGTTGCGGCCCGATTGCGGCCACCATTTCACCAGCCTGTCGATGCTGGTCAGCGCCCGCGTGCGGATGGTGTCGCCATATTCGCCCATGCCATCGGCCAGCGCATGGTCGATGGCCGCGAACCATTGCGGCGTGTTGCGATAGATCAGCGGCGCCTTGGACCGCCAGCTATGCGGATAGGAATGCTTGATCTTGCCCTTGGCCAGCAGTGCGCCGGCCCAGGCCAGCTGCTTGATGACGCTGACATTGGCCGGGCCTTCCTTGCCGTCGGGCGCGATGATCGCCTGGCCGCCGAACAGCGGCAGGTCGGCGCGATAGGAGCCGTCCGGCTCGACATTATAGGTCATCGGCAGCTTGAAGCGCAGCCCAAGCTGATAATCGTCGTCGCCATGGCTGGGCGCGGTATGGACGAAGCCCGTGCCCGCGTCCTCGGTGACGTGATCGCCCGGCAGCATGGGCACGTCATAATCCCATTCGCCCGCGCCGCCCTCGACGCTGCGCAACGGATGCGCGAGCAGCAGCCCCTCCAGATCCGAGGCCGCCACGTCGCGGACCCGCTGCCAGTCCTCGATCTTGCCGGCCTGCTTCACGCTCTCGGCCAGCGCATCGGCCAGCACCAGAAGCTCGCCCGGGCGCGCCGTGGCCCCCTCGGCCACCCCGCCCACGCGGTAAAGCCCATAGGCGATGGCCGGATTATAGGCCACGGCCCGGTTCTGCGGGATGGTCCAGGGCGTCGTGGTCCAGATCACCACGCTGGCCGGGCTTTCCGTTTCCCAAATACCCTGCGACGATTCCACCCGGAACCGCACCCAGATGGTGTGGCTGGTATGGTCGTGATACTCGACCTCGGCCTCGGCCAGGGCGGTCTTCTCGACCGGAGACCACATCACTGGCTTCGAGCCCTGGTAGAGCGCGCCGTTCATCAACAGCTTCATGAACTCGGCCGCGATCACCGCCTCGGCGTGATGGTCCATGGTCAGATAGGGATCGTCCCACTTGCCGGTGATGCCCAGCCGCTTGAACTCCTCGCGCTGGACATCGACCCAATGCTCGGCAAAGCGGCGGCATTCCTGGCGGAACTCCACCACGTCGACCGCGTCCTTGTCCTGGCCGGCCTTGCGGTATTTCTCCTCGATCTTCCATTCGATCGGCAGGCCGTGGCAGTCCCAGCCCGGCACATAGCGCGCATCGCGGCCCATCATCTGGTGGCTGCGCACGATGATGTCCTTGATCGTCTTGTTCAGCGCGTGGCCGATATGCAGGTTGCCGTTCGCATAGGGTGGGCCGTCATGCAGGATGAAGGGCGCGCGTCCCGCTGCCTTCTCGCGCAGCCGGTCGTAGATGCCGATGCGCTCCCAGCGGGCCAGCCATTCGGGCTCGCGTTGCGGCAGGCCGGCGCGCATCGGGAAATCGGTCTGGGGCAGGAAGACGGTGTCGCGGTAATCGGTCGCGGCCTGGGTCTCGGTGGTCGTGTCGCTCATCTGGCGGGAATCCTTCGCTGGCAGGGCAGGCATGCATGACCCGGCGGCGAGGGCTCCCTACGCCGCCGGGCGAATAATTCGGAAAATCCGCGCCCTGCTGAACATGCGCGGGTTATAGGAAACCGCCCCGGACCCTGCAAGCGCCGCTTGCACCGCCCCGCCAGCAGGCAGGGCCCGTGCCTTTGCCGCATCGCGCCTGCGCTGCCATGCCGCGCCGAGCGGGGCCGCCTCGGGCTTGCGGGCCCGGTCGTTCCGGCCCATATCCGCCGCATGATCCCGCCGCGCTTTGACGTCACCCCCGAACAGATCGACCGCGTCGTCGCCACCTTCTACGCCGCGATTCGCCGGCATGAGGTGCTGGGCCCGGTCTTTGCCGCCCATGTCGCCGACTGGCCCGAGCACGAGGCCAGGATCGCCCGCTTCTGGCGCAATGCCATTCTCTACGAACGCGGCTATGACGGCAATCCGATGCAGGTCCACATGCGCGCGGGCGACGTGCAACCGCAGCATTTCTCGCCCTGGTTGATGCTTTTCGACGAAACCCTGCGCCGCACCCTGCCGCCCGAGACGGCCAGGGCCTGGTCGGCGCTGGCGCATCGCATCGGCGCCGGCCTGCGCATGGGGGTCGAGGATCTGCGCGAGCGCCGTCCCGGCCCGCCGGCCTTGCGCTAGGCGGCGCGCGAGGGTAAACAAAACGGGAACATTTGAAAGGACTTCCCGATGAAGATCGACTATCTCGAATTTTCCTCGCCCGACCTGCCGGCCACGAAAGCCTTCTTCAGGGAAGCCTTCGGCTGGGGTTTCAACGATTACGGCCCCGAATACCAGGAACTCGCCGATGCCGGAATCGCGGGCGGTATTGCTGCCGCTGCCCTGGCGCCGCCGCTGGTGATCCTCAAGGCCGACGACTTGGAAGCCGCGCTGGCCCGCGTGACCGAGGCGGGGGCGACGATCACCCGGCCGATCTTCGACTTTCCCGGCGGCCGCCGTTTCCAGTTCCGCGAGCCGGGCGGCACCGAAATGGCGGTCTGGTCCGAACGCTGACGCCGGTCACTGCCGCGGCGGCCGCGCCTTGTAGACCGGCAGCCGCCAGCCGAAGCCCAGGCCCCCGGCGCGCAGCATCAGCACCATGGCCGCGCAGCCGATCAGCGCCCAGCCGCGCCCGGTGCCCAGGCCCAGCAGCAGCAGCGCCGCCACCGCCCCGCCAAAGGCGGCGGTGACGTAAAGCTCGCCCTGCTTCAGCACCAGCGGCACCTCGTTGCCGACCACGTCGCGCATCAGCCCGCCGAAGGTGCCGGTCATCACCCCCATCAGCACGGTCACCACCGGGCTTACTCCCGCCTCCAGCGCCACGCCCACGCCCGCGGGCACCGCCACGGCCAGGGCAAAGGCATCCAGCCACAGGATGGCACGATAGCGGCTTTCCAGCCGATGCGCGGTAAAGAACACCACGATCGCCGCCCCGGCGGTCAGCAGCAAAAGCTCCGGCCGGCCGACCCAGAACACCGGCGCCCGGCCCAGCACCAGGTCGCGCAGGGTGCCGCCGCCGATCCCGGTCAGCGTGGCGAAGAAGATGAAGCCGACCACATCCAGCTGCCCGCGGCTGGCGACCAGCGCGCCCGTCAGGGCAAAGACCAGCACGCTGGCATAATCCAGCAGCGGGATCAGCGCCTCGACGCTCACCCCGAGACCTTCGCCGGCTTGAAGGGCGCCATCCCCGCCCGCGCCAGCGCGTCGGCGCGCTCGTTCTCGGGATGGCCGGCATGGCCCTTGATCCATTCCCAGCGCACCTGGTGGCGGGCCTGCGCCGCGTCCAGCCGCTGCCACAGCTCGGCATTCTTCACCGGCTTGCGGTCGGCGGTGCGCCAGCCGTTCTTCTTCCAGCCATGGATCCATTGCGTGACGCCGTTCTTCACATAGGCGCTGTCGGTGGTCACGGTGATCTCGCTCGGCCGGGTCAGCGCCTCGAGCGCCGAGATCGCGGCCATCAGTTCCATGCGGTTATTGGTGGTCATGGCCTCGCCGCCCGACAGTTCGCGCTCCTTCAGCACCCTCTCGCCCTCCATGGCCCGCATCAGCACCCCCCAGCCGCCGGGGCCGGGATTGCCGCTGCAGGCGCCGTCAGTCCAGGCATGAAGCACGCTCATGCCTCCAGCCCCTCGTAGCCGGGCAGGGCGGCGATGCGGTCGAGCCAGCGCCCGATGCCGGGGAAACGCGCCATGTCGAAGCCGCCCAGGCTGCCCGCCGTATGGGTATAGCCGTAAAGGCAGATATCGGCGAGGCTCGGGGCATCGCCCACCAGCCAGTCATGCCCGGCCAGCCGGTCCTCCATCACCTGCAGCAGGACATGGCCGCGTTCCAGCAGCTCCGCCATGCGCTCGGGCGTCGCCTGCGCACGACGGTGCGGATAGGTCCGCAGGGCGGCGCGCACGGCGACGACGCCCTCGTGCTGGTTCTGCTCCCAGAACATCCAGCCCAGCATGGCGGCGTGCCCGAAGGCATCCTTCGGCACGAAGCGTGTGCCCTCGCCCAGCCAGCACAGGATCGCGTTCGATTCCGGCAACAGCCGCCCGTCATCCAGCTCCAGCACCGGCGCCTTGCCAAAGGGCAGCCGCCCTTCGGCCTTGGCGCGTTCCAGCGCCTCGGTCTGGTATTCCACGTCCAGGATCTCGCAATCCCGCCCCAGCAGCGCCAAGAGCAGCCGTACCTTGTAGCTGTTGCCGGATGACGGCATCGACCACAGTTTCATCCCGCAATCCTTCTTTCTTGTCCAAATATCCTGGGGGAGCCCCGCAGGGGCGGGGGCAAGGCCCCCACGGGCGAGGCTCAGGCCTCGCGCAAGACCCGCGGCACCTTGAACTCGACATTCTCGCGCGCCGTCTCGACCATCTCGACGGTCAGGTCGTAGCGTTCGGCAAAGGCTGCGACCACCTCGTCGACCAGCACCTCGGGGGCCGAGGCGCCGGCGGTCACGCCAACCGCCCGCGCGCCCGCGATGGCGCGCCAGTCGATCTGGTCGGCCCGCATCACCAGCTGCGAATAGGCGCAGCCGGCGGCGCTGCCGACCTCGACCAGCCGGCGCGAGTTCGAGCTGTTCGGCGCCCCGATCACCAGCAGCGCGTCGATCCGCCCGGCGATGGCCTTGACCGAGGCCTGGCGGTTGGTCGTGGCATAGCAGATGTCCTCCTTGGCCGGGCCGACGATGCCCGGAAACCGCGCCTGCAGCGCCGCGACGATGGCGGCGGTGTCATCGACCGACAGCGTGGTCTGGGTGATGAAGGCCAGCCGCGAGGGATCGCGCGGCGCGATCATGGCCACGTCCTCGACCGTCTCGACCAGCAGCACCTCGCCCTCGGGCAATTGCCCCATGGTGCCCAGCACCTCCGGGTGGCCGGCATGGCCGATCATCACCATCTGCAGGCCCTCGGCATGATGGCGCTCGGCCTCGACATGGACCTTGCTGACCAAGGGGCAGGTGGCGTCCACGAAGACCATCTCGCGCCGCCGCGCCTCGGCCGGCACGGATTTCGGCACGCCATGGGCCGAGAAGATCACCGGCCGGTCGGAGGGCACATCGTCCAGCTCCTCGACAAAGACCGCGCCCTTGTCGCGCAAGCTGTCCACGACGAACTTGTTGTGCACGATCTCGTGGCGGACATAGACCGGCGCGCCCCATTTCTGCAGCGCCATCTCGACGATCTTGATGGCGCGGTCCACGCCGGCGCAAAAACCGCGCGGCGCGGCCAGGTAAAGGGTCAGGGGCGGTTTCTTGTCCATGGGCCTCACCTAACCCCGGCAAGGGCCTGCCGCAAGGGATCAGGCGCCCTCGAAACTGGTCAGGGCATGGACCTCGTGGCCCAGCCCCTCCAGCAATGCCCGCCCGCCCAGCTCGGGCAGCTCGATCACGAAGGCGCTGCCCACCACCTCGGCCCCCAGCCGCTGGCAAAGCGAGATGCCGGCCGCGGCGGTGCCGCCGGTGGCCAGAAGATCGTCGACGATCAGCACCCGCTCGCCGGGTTTCAGCGCGTCGTCATGGATCTCCATCACCGCCTCGCCATATTCCAGCGCATAGGCCTGGCTGATGACCGCGCCGGGCAGCTTGCCCTTCTTGCGGATCGGCACGAAGCCCACGGAAAGCTGATGCGCCACCGCGCCGCCCAGGATGAAACCGCGCGCCTCCAGCCCCACCACCTTGTCGATATCCTCGCCGGCATAGGCGGCCAGCAGCTGGTCCACCGCCATGCGAAAGCCGCGCGCATCGGCGAAAAGCGTGGTCACGTCGCGAAACAGGATGCCCTCATGCGGGAAATCCACGATGGTGCGGATATAGTCGCGCACCGTGCGGCTGTCGCGGCGGCGTCTTTCGGGCCGGTTCTCCATCAGGGGCGCTCCATCTCGAAGGTCTGGGTGGTGATGGTGTAATCCTTGTAGCCCATGCGCGACAGCCAGCCGGTGCCGTGCAGGTCGAAGCGGCCGTCCTTCAGGCAATCCTCGCGCAGGTGGATGCCGGTGACGACGCCCAGCACCATGTAATTTGCTTCGCCCGCCAGCCGCAGGATGCGGGTCGCGCGGCATTCCAGCGCCGCGGCGGCGCCGGCCACGCGCGGGCAGTCGATGGTCTGGCATTCGGCGGGCTCGATCCCGGCCGCCTCGAATTCGTTCACCCCGGCGGGGAAGGCGGCGGAACTGGCATTGACCTGGTCCTTCAGCGGCCCGTCGGCGATATTGACGCAGAAGACGCGCGACTCGGCGATCTGGGCCACGCTGTCCTTGGTGCCCTGCCGGTCCGGCTTGGCCGAGGTCGAGGCGAACATGACCTGCGGCGGCACATAGGCGGTCAGGTTGAAGAAGGAATAGGGCGCCAGGTTGTCGCCCTGCCGGCCGCGGGTCGAGATCCAGCCGATCGGGCGGGGCGCAACGATGGCGTTCAGCGGGTTGTGCGGCAGCCCGTGGCCGTCCTGGGGTCGGTAGAACATGGCGTGCCTCGCTGGTCCCTGCGTGATGCGGGGCCCAGAAGTGACCCCATGCGCCGGGCGCGTCAAGCGTTCTTGCCGCCCACCCGTCTACCTTTGCGACAGGCCGGCGAATTTTGCCGCCGGGGTTCCGCAGGCGGTTTTCCCGGCCGCGGCCGCATGTTACGCGGTCCCTGCGCCGCGCCAAGACCACCCGAATCCCGACCCCAGCACCGGAGGCAGGATGTACGAACTTTGCCCCGAAACCCCCGCCGACACGCCCGAGGTCGAGGCGCTTCTGGACCTGTGCTTCGCGCCGGGGCGCACGGCGCTGTCCTCTTACAGGCTGCGCGACGGGGTCGCCCCCGTCGGACCGCTCTGCCTGATGCTGCGCGGCGATTTCGGCGCATTGATGGGGGCGATCCGCTATTGGCCGGTGCGCGTGGCCGGGCGGCCGGTGCTGCTCTTGGGCCCCGTCGCGGTGCATCCGACCACGCAGGGCGAGGGGCTGGGGGCGCTGCTGATGCGCGAAAGCCTGACACGGGCGGCCGAGATGGGGTGGCAGCGGGTGATGCTGGTGGGCGATCTTCCTTATTATCAACGCTTTGGCTTTTGGAATCTCGAAGGCGTCGAGATGCCGCCGCCCACCAACCCCGACCGCGTCCTGGGGCTGGAACTGGTGCCCGGCGCCTGGGCCGGCATCACCGGAACGGTCGAGCGCGAGACCGGCGAATCCGCACCCGGCCAGCGCGAGATGCGCCGCGAGGGCGGCGCCGGTCTCGCGCCGCCCGATCACTCGGCATAGATGAAATCCTGCGGATGATTGGCCAGGCTGCCGGTCAGCGCCGCATAAAGGATGGTGCGCCCGTCGATCGTCTCGGGCCCGCCGGCCATGCCGAGCCAGGTCAGCAGTTCCGCCCCCTCGCCGTCGCGCACCGAAAGCACGCCATGGGCCGTCCCGCTGCCCGGCGCATAAAGCACCGCGAACTGGTTCGCCGCGCAATCGTGCTGCTTGCAGGCAGTCATGGCCAGATAGTCCTGGCCGCCGAAGGCGACCCTCTGGCTGGGCGAGATCACCGCGCCCTCGCTCAGCCATTCGGGCATCTGGTGGCCCTCGGCCATCTTCTCGACCGCGGCGGTCAGGCCCTGGTCCTTGCCCAGATCGGCCAGCGTCAGGCCCATATCGGCGGCGGCTGCCTGTCCGGCCGATTGCCCGGCCGTCGCCTGCGCCCCCGTCTCTTGCGTTGCCGTGTCTTGCATCCCGGTGTCCTGTGCCCCGCTCTCCTGCGCCAGGGCGGCCGGCCCCAGCGCCAGCGCGGCGGTCAATGTCAGGGCGGGGATCGTGCGGCGGATGTTCATTGCGATCTTCCTCGTCTTCCGTGTCTTTGCTGTTCTGCCCGTCTTCCGGCGCCGGGCTGCCCATTCGCCAGCGGAACCCGCGCGACGGGTTGCGGGTTCCCTTGCCAATGCCCAGTTCTAGCACAGCCAAGACATTGCAGGGTATCCGCAGGATGACCGAACAAAGCCAAATCCCCGTCCGCCAGGCCGTCCTGCCGCCGATCGACGACCCGACCGTGCATGCGGCGATCGACCGGCTGGCCCGGCGCTATCTCCAGGCGGGCGGCGTGGCGATGGAATTGCTGACGGCCATCGGCGGCAAGGCCGAGGGGCTGATCGAGCGCCTGCCGCCCTCGGTGCGCGGGCGGGTGGACCGGATCACGCTCGCGGCGCTGAACCGCGCCTTCGACGCCGCCTCGCGGTCGCGCGGGGTGCTGCGGGAACGGGGCGATCTGTTCAACCGCCTGCTCTCGACCACATCGGGCGCGGTGGGCGGGCTGGCCGGGGTCGGCGGCGCGGCGCTGGAACTGCCGGTGACGGTGACGTTGCTTTTGCGCGCCATCATGGACATCGCCGCCGAACACGGCTTCGACCCGGTCTCGGACGAGGCCCGGCGCGAGGCGCTGCATGTCTTTGCCTCGGCGGGGCCGCTTTCGGATGACGACGGCACCGACCTGGGGCTGCTGGCGGCGCGCATGACCATCACCGGACAGACCGTGCAGGCGCTGATCGCGCGGGTGGCGCCGCGGCTCTCGGCCTCGCTGGCGCAGAAGCTGGCGGCGCAGGCGGTGCCGGTGCTGGGCGCGCTGGCCGGGGCCTCGATCAATTACAGCTTCACCCGCTACTATCAGGAACTCGCCCGCGTGCATTTCGGCCTGCTGCGGCTGTCGCGGGAAACCGGCATCCCGCGCGAGGCGCTGGCCGAGGCGCTGGAGCTGCGCATGATCCAGCTGCGCCCGAACACGGCGGCGCGCAAGCTGTCGCGGCGCGGCTAGCTAGGCGCCTGCGGTTATTCCTGGGCCTCGGCGGCCAGTTCCAGCACCGCGGCCGGGGCCTCCAGGTGATCGGTCCGCAGCGGTGCCGAGGGCCGGGCCAGCCGCGATTTCACCACCCAATGCAGCCGCTCCTGCGCGCGGGTGATGGCGACATAGGCCAGCCGCTTCCACAGCGCGATGCCGGCCTCGGACCGGCCGGACCAGGCGGCGGCGGCGATATCGGGGGCAAAGACTTGCACGTCGGGCCATTGGCTGCCCTGCGCCTTGTGGATCGTCACCGCGGCACCATGCAGGAAGGCCGCGCCCATGCGGGCGGCATAGGGGATGAAGGGCTCCTCGACATCCGGCATCTCGATCTTGACGATCGAGGCGGCGGAAAGCCGCGGCTCCTCGGCGCCCACGACATGCAGGCGCGAGAAGCCGGGCTTGCGGCCGGGGCCCAGATAGATCACCTGCGCGCCCTTGATCAGCCCGCGCGCCTCCAGGTCGATGCGCTTCTTGCGGTGCTTCAGCGGCAGTTCTAGCCCGTCGCAGATCAAGGGTTCGCCCGGCAGCAGCGCATCGCCCGGCGCGCCATAGGCCGAGCGGAAGGCCTGGATCAGCTTGATGCGGGTGATGTTGCGCCAGACCAGCACCGGGCTTTGCGCCATCAGGTCGGATTCCACCCGTTCGGCCCAGGTCACGCGCGGATCGCGGCTGGCGGCGTCGCGGATCATGCGCTCGAAGCCGTCGAACTCCAGCGCCGGATCGGCCAGCGCATGCGCGAGGTCCAGGATCGGGCTGTCGCCCTCCTGGCGGTGGATGCGGCTCAGCATCAGCCGCTGCGGGGCGGCCAGCCGGTCGAAGACCATCTGGCCCGATTGACCGACCGGGGCCAGCTGCGCCGGATCGCCGAACAGGATCAGCAGCGGAAAGATCTCGCGCAGGTCGTCGAACTGGCGCTCGTCCAGCATCGAGGCTTCGTCGACCAGCCCGATGTCCAGCCCGTCCTCGCGCCGCTTCCAGCCGCGGATGAAGTCCGAGCCGCGCAGGCCGGCGGCGGCCAGGGCGCCGGGGATCGAGGCATGCTGGTCGTAAAAGGCCTTTGCCCGGTCCAGCGCCGCCTCGGTCAGCCCTTCCATCAGCCCCTCGACCGAGGGGCGCTCGCCCGCGCCGGTCAGCCAGTCGGCGATGCGTTCGTATTCCGGGTCGTAGACCGGGGTATAGAGGATGCGGTGGATCGTGGTCGCCGGCACGCCGCGCATGCGCAGCACGAAGGCCGCCTTGTTGGTGGGGGCCAGGATGGCGACGGTGCGGCGGTCCTTGCGCTTCTTGCCCTCGTAATCGCCCGAGACGATATCGACCCCGGCCGCCTTCAGCGCCTTGGTCAGTTCGGCAAGCAGCAGGGTCTTGCCCGAGCCGGCCTTGCCGATCACCGCCATGACCCGGCCCTTGCCGGGCTGCGGCGGCGCGATCTCCTCCGAGACCAGGTCGATGCCGGACTCCTCAAGCGCGGCGGCAAGCGCATCCCAGGCTTCGGCCTGATCGGGGGAAAGGGCGGGCAGGGTCATGTGCCCTTGTTAGCCCGCGGCGCGAGGGGCGGAAAGGCCGATCCGGTGGCGCCGCCGCGATTTGGGTATTTGTGCAACGAAGAAGAATCCGGGTGCGGCCCCGATCTTCTCTGCTCTCCAAATACCCATGCGGCGCGCGCGCGTTCGTCATGGGCAGGGTTTTTTCGGGGCGCAGGCGGGCGGCCTTATCCGTGGCTTGCCGCGATCAGCGCGGCGACGCCCAGCACGATCAGCGCCATGCCCGCCACCTGCCGCCCAGAGATGCCTTCGCGGAACACCCGGCCCGAGACGAGCTGCGCCATCACCACCTCGACCAGGGCCAGCGTGCGGACATTGGCCGCCGCTGTCAGCGCGAAGCCCAGGAACCAGAACAGCGAGGCCAGCGCTCCCAGCGCGCCCGCGCCCAGCGAACCGCGCCAGTGCCGGGCGATACCCCTCAGCGCCGCGCGGTCGAGCGCGCCCAGCCAGGCCAGCATGATCGCGCTTTGCAGGGCCAGGCTGAGCAGCAGGACGGTGGCGGCCCGCACTGGCTCGGCGCCGAAGGGCAGGGCAAGGATCGCGCCGCGAAAGCCGATGGCCGAAAGCCCGAACAGCGCCCCGGCCGCGATGCCGAGGCCCGCCGCGCGCCAGGTGCCGCGCCGCCAGTCGGCCCCCGACATCAGCACCACGCCCAGCGTCGCCGTGACGATCGCCGCCATGCGGACGGGGCCCAGCGGCTCGGCCAGGATCAGGGCGCCGATCAGCGCCAGCGTCACCGGTTCCGTCTTGATCAGCGCGGTGGTGACGCCGAAGCCGCGGCTTTCCATCGTCACCAGCATCAGCGCGGTGGCGGCGATCTGCGAGGCGGCCCCCAGCGCCGCCCAGAGCAGCACCGCCGCATCGGGCAGGGGCACAGGCACCAGCGCCGCCATCCCCGCCAGCACCAGCGCCGCGAAGGGCAGGCCGAAGAGGAAGCGCACGGCGGTCGCGCCCATGGTGCCGAGTTCCGCGGTCAGCCGGCGCTGCGCCGCATTGCGCCCGGTCTGGGCCGCGGCGGCGATCAGCGTGGCGAGGATCCAGCTCAAGCCCCGACCCCGCCCATCAACCGCGGATCGCCTCCAGCATCCGCGCGACGTTCTCGGGGTCGGCCTCGGGGGTGATGCCATGGCCGAGGTTGAAGATATGCGGCCCCTGCGAGAAGGCCCTCACGATCCGCCGCGTCTCGGAGACGAGTTCCTCGCCGCCCGTGACCAGCAGGCGCGGGTCCAGGTTGCCCTGCACGCAGCTGTCCTTCTGCACCTGTGCCGCCGCCCAGTCGGCGCCGACCGAATTGTCCAGCGCCACGCAATCGGCCCCCGTGGCACGGGCAAAGCCCGCATAGCGCGGCCCGGCCTCGCGCGGGAAGGCGATCACCGGCACGCCGGGGTGGCGGGCCTTGAGCGCGGCGATGATCCGGCGCGCGGGCTCGACTGCGAAATCGTCGAAGTCCCGGCCCTTGAGCGAGCCGGCCCAGCTGTCGAACAGCTTCACCACCTCGGCCCCGGCATCGATCTGGGCCGAGAGATAGTCGATGGTCGCCTCGGTGATGCGGTCGATCAGCGCGGCGAAGGCGGCGCGATCCTCGGCCTTGAAGCCGTGGGCCGGGGCCTGGTCGGGGGTGCCGCGGCCGGCGACCATATAGGTCGCGACGGTCCAGGGTGCGCCGGCAAAGCCGATCAGCGTGGTTTCCCGCGGCAGTTCGCGCGCCAGGATGCGGACGGTTTCATAGACCGGCGCCAGCGTGTCGTGGATCGCCTCGGCCGGCTTCAGGGCCGCCACCCCGGCGGCGCTGGTGATGGTGGAAAGCCGCGGCCCCTCGCCGGTCACGAACCACAGGTCGAGCCCCAGCGCCTGCGGCAGCAGCAGGATGTCGGCAAAGAGAATCGCCGCGTCGAAACCATAGCGGCGGATCGGTTGCAGCGTGACCTCGGCCGCCAGGTCGGGGGTGTAGCACAGCGACAAAAAGTCGCCGGCCTGGGCGCGGGTGGCGCGGTATTCCGGCAGGTAGCGGCCGGCCTGGCGCATCATCCAGACGGGCGGAACGGGCAAACGCTCGCCCTTCAGCGCGCGCAGGATGGTTTTTTCGGACATAATTCACCTCTCGCCCCCTTCATGGCGCGCGCGTCCCCGTTGTCAAGGCCGAGGGGGGGCGCTAAGCCCTGTGCCATGACCCAGATGCCCGACCCCCAGAACCCCATCCGCATCGGCACCCGCGGCTCGGCGCTTGCGCTGGCGCAGGCGCATGAAACCCGCGACCGGTTGATGGCCGCGCATGGCCTTGCCGCCAAGTCCTTCGAGATCGTGGTGATCAAGACCACCGGCGACCGCGTTCTGGACCGCCCGCTGAAGGAGATCGGCGGCAAGGGCCTGTTCACCCGCGAGATCGAGGATGCGCTGCTGGCGGGCGAGATCGACATCGCCGTGCATTCCATGAAGGACATGCCGACGATCCAGCCCGAGGGGCTGGTGATCGACTGCTACCTGCCGCGCGAGGATGTGCGCGACGCCTTTGTCAGCGCCCGGTTCGCGGCGATTTCCGAGCTTCCCCAGGGTGCTGTCGTCGGTTCATCGAGCCTGCGGCGGCGGGCGCAGCTGGCGGCGCGGCGGCCCGACCTGAACCTGGTCGAGTTTCGAGGAAACGTGCAGACCAGGTTGAAAAAGCTGGAGGAAGGCGTGGCCGTGGCGACCTTCCTGGCCATGGCGGGGCTGACGCGGCTGGGCATGCTGCATGTCGCGCGCGGCGCGGTCGATCCCGACGAGATGCTGCCCGCGGTGGCGCAGGGCTGCATCGGGGTCGAGCGGCGCGCCGATGACGCGCGCATTGCCGCGCTGCTGGCGGCGATCTCGGACCGGGACAGCGCGCTGCGGGTGACGGCCGAGCGCGCCTTCCTCGCCCGGCTCGACGGCTCCTGCCAGACGCCCATCGCCGGGCTGGCGGAACTGGATGGCGACCGGCTGCGGCTGCGCGGCGAGATCCTGCGCCCCGACGGCAGCGAGGTCATCGCGGGCGAGCGCATCGGTCCGGCCTCGGAGGGCGCAGCCATGGGCACCGACCTGGCCGAGGAATTGCGCGGCCGGGCGCCTGCCGATTTCTTCGACTGGTCCTAGAGCGGAATCGCCAGCGCCAGACCCAAACCCAGCAGCGCCATCGCCCGGCGATAAAGCGCCAGCCCGCGCAGCAGGTCCGTTGCGCCGGGGTCGCGAGCGGCCCCGTTCAGCCATGGCTCGGGGCTTTCCACGCCGTGATAGCGGCGCGGGCCGGACAGGCGCACGTCCAGCGCGCCGGCCATGGCGGCCTCGGGCCAGCCGGCATTGGGCGAGCGGTGGCGGCGCGCGTCGCGCCGGATCACCCCTGCCGCGCGTCCTCCGGCAGGCGGCGCGGCCAGCAGGAACAGCAGCGCCGTCAGCCGCGAGGCCGGCAGGTTCACCAGATCGTCCAGCCGTGCCGCCGCCCGCCCGAACAGCGCATGGCGCGGGCTCATGTGGCCGATCATCGAATCGAGCGTGTTGATCGCCTTGTAGGCGGCGATTCCCGGCAGACCGGCCACCGCTGCCCAGAACAGGGGCGCGACCACGCCGTCCGAGGCGTTCTCGGCCAGGCTTTCCAGCGCCGCGCGGGCGATGGGCTCGGGCCGGTCGTCCAGGTCGCGGCCGACGATCATCGCCACCGCCGCTTTCGCCGCCGGTACATCCCCCTCGGCCAAGGGTCGCGCCACCGCGGCGACATGGTCGTGCAGCGAGCGGGTGGCGACCAGCGGCCAGGCCAGCACGCCCAGCAAGACGGGGCCCAAGGGCAGCGGCGCGAGCGCCCAGGTCAGCAGCAGCGCCGGAAGCAGCGCCGTGCCGACCGTCACCCCCACCGCCAGCGCGCCGCGGGCGATGCGATGCCCACCCCTGTTCCAGCGGGCGTCCAGCGCCGAGATCAGCCGCCCGAGCCAGACCACCGGATGCGAGATGCGGCGATAGAGCGCCTCGGGCCAGCCGATCAGCGCATCGACCAGCAGCGCCACCAGCGCAATGGTCAGCGTGTCCTGCGACAGGATCATGGCGCGGCCTGGGGCGCGACCCGGTTGACGGCCTCGACGGCCCAGCCGGCAGGGCTGCGCGACAGGATGGTCAGCGACAGCGGCGCCACGGAAAAGGACAGTGCCGCCGGGCCGACCGCCAGGGCCAGGGCGGCGCGCACCGTGCCGGCATGGGCGACCACCGCCACCGTGCCCTGCGCGCGCGCCAGCAGCGGCTGCACCCGCGCCGCCATGTCGAGGAAGCTTTCGCCCCCCGGGGGGCGCTGGCGGGCAAGTTCCTCGGGCGGCAGCGGGCCAAGGTCCGGGATGGCGGCGCCGGGCTGCTCCCAGGTGCCGAAATCCTGCTCCCACAGGGCGGGGTGCCATTCGGGGTCCAGCTCCAGAGCCGCGCAGGTCTGCCGGCAGCGCAGGGCGGGGCTGGACCAATGCGTTCCCGCCACAGCCAGCGCCGTGCGCGCCCAGGCGAGTGTTGCCCGGTCGCTGCAATCCGCCGCCACGTCGCGCCGCCCTGCCAGTCCAGGTTGGGCCAGTGGCGCGTGGCGCAGGATCAGCAGCCGCGCGGCGGCATCGGGAAGCGGGCTCATCGGGCATCCTTGCGGCTTTCCGCGGCAGGAATGGCGCGAGGGGACAGGCTTGTCAACGAAGCCTCGGCCGGCGCAGGATCGACCGCAAGAGGAGATGCCGCACAGAAGGCTTGACGCGGGCCCCGCCCCGGCGGCATAAACCAGTTAAATGAACACTCGTTCAATAAATGGAGGAGATGGCCGATGTTCACCGCGGGAATGCAGTTCGACCTGGGCGAGGACGTGAACGCCCTGCGCGACACCGTCCATCGCTGGGCGCAGGAGCGGGTGAAGCCCATCGCGGCCGAGGTCGACCGCAGCAACGCCTTTCCGAACGAGCTGTGGCGCGAGATGGGCGCGCTGGGCCTTCTGGGCATCACCGTGTCCGAAGATCTTGGCGGCAGCGGCATGGGCTATCTGGCGCATGTGATCGCCACCGAGGAGATCGCCCGCGCTTCGGCCTCGGTCAGCCTGTCCTATGGCGCGCATTCCAATCTTTGCGTGAACCAGATCAAGCTGAACGGCACCGACGAGCAGCGGGCGAAATACCTGCCAGACCTGTGCAGCGGCAAGGCGGTCGGCGCGCTGGCCATGTCCGAGGAAGGCGCGGGCAGTGACGTGGTCGGCATGAAGCTGCGGGCCGAGAAGAAGAACGACCGCTATGTGCTGAACGGCAACAAATACTGGATCACCAACGCGCCCGACGCCCATACGCTGGTGGTCTATGCCAAGACCGACCCCGAGGCCGGCAGCAAGGGCATCACCGCCTTCATCGTCGAACGCGGCATGAAGGGCTTCTCGACCAGCCCGCATTTCGACAAGCTGGGCATGCGCGGCTCGAACACCGGCGAGCTGATCTTCCAGGATTGCGAGGTGCCCTTCGAGAACGTGCTGGGCGAGGAAGGCAAGGGCGTGCGGGTGCTGATGTCCGGCCTCGATTACGAGCGGCTGGTGCTGTCGGGCATCGGCACCGGCATCATGGCTGCCTGCCTCGACGAGGTGATGCCCTATGTCAAGGAACGCAAGCAGTTCGGCCAGCCGATCGGTTCGTTCCAGCTGATGCAGGGCAAGATCGCCGACATGTATGTCGCGCTGAACACGGCGCGGGCCTATGTCTACGAGGTGGCGAAAGCCTGCGATGCCGGCAAGGTGACGCGACAGGACGCGGCGGGCGCGGTGCTTTACGCCAGCGAACAAGCCATGGTGCAGGCGCATCAGGCGGTGCAGGCGCTGGGGGGCGCGGGCTTCCTGAACGATTCGGTGGTCAGCCGGCTGTTCCGCGACGCCAAGCTGATGGAGATCGGCGCCGGCACCTCGGAAATCCGCCGCATGCTGATCGGTCGCCAGCTGATGGAGATCGCCTGATGCGCCTGCTTGTCCTGTCCCTGCTGCTGGCCGCCGGCCCGGCGCTGGCCCAGGACGGCCCGCGATACGATGCCGATGGTTTCGCGAAATGCATTGCGGATGCGGAAGCCGATGCCAGCGCCGCGCCGGGGCTGCGAAGCTGCATTGGCCAGGCCTCGACGCAATGCATGGCGACAGCGGGCGGCGAGACCACCGTGGGCATGGTGGAATGCCTGGGCCATGAGGCGAAGGATTGGGACACGCTGCTGAACGGCTATTACGAGCGGGCGCTGAAGGCCGCCAAGGCGGCGGATGCGGAACTGGCCGATCTCGGCTCGGCCGCCGAACCGGCGGCCCCGGCCCTGCAGCAGGCGCAGCGCCACTGGATCGCCTTCCGCGATGCCTCTTGCCGCTATGAGAGCCTGCGCTATCAGGGCGGCACGCTGGGCGGTCCGGCAGCCCAGGATTGCGTGCTGCGCCTGACGGCCGAACAGGCGCTGCGCCTGCGCGACATCGCGGAGGGGATGGAATGAACCGCCTGGCCGGATGCGCGCTGGCCCTGCTGCTGGCGGCGCCGTGCTTGGCCGGCGATGCCTCGGGCTTCGATCCCGCCGCCATCGACCGTTGCCTTGCCGATGCCTCGACCCAGGGCACCCGCGCCGATTGCGCCGCGACCGGCATGGAAGCCTGCCTCGACTACGCACGCGGCAAATATACCGGCGACGACCCGGATTTTCCGATGGCGAACTGCCTCGACGCCTCGCATCAGGCCTGGGAGGCGAAGCTGACCGGGGTCTACGAGGCGGCGCTGAAGGCCCAGGGAAAGAAGGACAACGGGGCGCAGGAGATGCTGCGCCAGGCCGAGCGCAGTTGGCTGCAGTTCCGCGAGGATCTGTGCAACCAGGTCCGGGACGCGGCGGCCGAGGGCAAGGGCGACCTGGCCCGTGCCCGCTGCATCCGGGACGAGACGGCGCGGCAGGTGGCGCTGCTCATGGCGCTGGTAGACCCGCGATGAACAGGACGGCGATGAGCAGAGACACGCAAAAGGGGCGCCGCCGATGGCAGCGCCCCCCGCAAGGCCGTGACGGCGGCCTAGAACTTGATCACATAGCTGATGCCGGCAACCACCGGATCGACATCGACCGAGCCGATATTGGCGCCGTCCAGCTCGACATCGGCATTGATGTCGATCCAGCGCAGGTCGGCGCGCAGGGCCGAGCGGTCGTTGATCCAGTGATCCACGCCCAGATGCGCGGCCAGGCCCCAGCTGTTCTTGACCCGCAATTCGCTGCCGGCCAGCGGCCCCTTGGCCTCGCCGTCCCAGAAACCGGTGAAGTTCACGCCCAGGCCGACAAAGGGCTTCCAGCGCGGATGCATGTCAAAGTGATATTGCAGCGAGACGACCGGCGGCAGGTGCTTGACCGTGCCGATCTCGGTCCCGTTCGACTTGATCGAATGCTTGAAGGGCAGGGCGCCCAGCACCTCGATGCCGATATTGTCGCGGATGAAATATTCGAAGGTGATGCTGGGGCGGGCGCTGTCGTCGATGCTGATCGGCGTCGGCCCTGCCAGCACGCCATTGTCCGATTTCGGATTCACATGCGCGATCCCGAAGCCGAGCGTCCATTCGCCTTGCGATTGCGCAAGTGCAGGCGAAGCAAGCGCGGCAAGTGCCGCGGCAATGGCAAGCTTGTGTCTCATGGCGATCCTCTCTTCTTGTCGCATGTCCGCTCATCGCGCCTTGCTTCGGGCTTCGACGTTGATCTGGATCAAGATTTCCGCTTTTGGCCGACCTGCGACAAACTGGCGCAGATCTCCGGCACCCTGCCCGAAAGGATGATGCGATGAAGCTTGGCACCTCGGTCCTGCCTTCCTCGGAAACCTTCCGCGCCAATCGCGCGGCGCATCTGGCCATGCTGGAAACCGTGCGCGAGGCGGCGCTGGCCGCGGCGTCGGGCGGCGGCGCGAAGGCGCTGGAGCGCCATGTCGCCCGCGGCAAGATGCCGCCGCGCGAGCGGGTGGCGAATCTGCTCGATCCCGGCTCGCCCTTCCTGGAGATCGGCGCCACGGCCGCGCATGGCATGTATGACGGCGCCGCGCCCTGCGCGGGCGTGATCGCCGGCATCGGCCGGGTGCATGGGCAAGAGGTGATGGTGGTGGCCAACGATGCCACGGTCAAGGGCGGCACCTATTACCCGATGACGGTGAAAAAGCACCTGCGCGCGCAGGAGATCGCCGAGGAATGCCAGCTGCCCTGCGTCTACCTGGTCGATTCCGGCGGCGCCAACCTGCCCAACCAGGACGAGGTCTTTCCCGACCGCGACCATTTCGGCCGCATCTTCTACAACCAGGCGCGGATGTCGGCCAAGGGCATCGCGCAGATCGCCGTGGTCATGGGCAGCTGCACGGCGGGCGGCGCCTATGTCCCGGCCATGTCCGACGTGACGATCATCGTCAAGGGCCAGGGCACGATCTTCCTCGCCGGCCCGCCCTTGGTCCGGGCCGCGACCGGCGAGGTGGTCTCGGCCGAGGATCTGGGCGGCGGCGACGTGCACACCCGGCTTTCGGGCGTGGCCGACTACCTGGCCGAGGACGACGCCCATGCCCTCGCCCTCGCCCGCCGTGCCATCGGGAACCTCAACCGCAGCCTGCCCGCGACCGTGCAATGGCAACCTCCCGAGCCCCCGGCCCATGACCCCGAGGAGATCCTGGGCGTCGTCCCCGCCGACCTGAAGATCCCCTATGACATCCGCGAGGTGATCGCGCGCGTCGTGGACGGCTCGCGCTTCGACGAGTTCAAGGCCCGCTTCGGCGAGACGCTGGTGACGGGTTTCGCCCATCTGGAAGGCTGCCCCATCGGCATCGTCGCCAATAACGGCGTGATCTTCTCGGAGGCCGCGCAGAAGGGCGCGCATTTCATCGAACTCTGCTCGATGCGCGGCATCCCGCTGGTCTTCCTGCAGAATGTCACCGGCTTCATGGTCGGCCGCAAATACGAGAACGAGGGCATTGCCCGGCACGGCGCCAAGATGGTGACGGCGGTGGCGACGACCAGCGTGCCCAAGATCACCATGCTGGTCGGCGGCAGCTTCGGGGCGGGCAATTACGGCATGGCCGGCCGCGCCTATGGGCCGCGCTTCCTCTGGACCTGGCCCAATTCGCGCATCTCGGTGATGGGCGGCGAGCAGGCGGCGGGCGTGCTCGCCACCGTGCGCCGCGAGGGGATCGAGCGCCAGGGCGGCAGCTGGTCGCCCGAGGAAGAGGCCGAGTTCAAGCGCCCCACCATCGAGATGTTCGAGCGCCAGTCCCACCCGCTCTATGCCTCGGCCCGGCTCTGGGACGACGGCATCATCGACCCGCGCAAGACCCGCGACGTGCTGGCGCTGAGCCTGCGCGCCAGCCTCAACGCGCCGATCGAGCCGACCCGCTTCGGCATCTTCCGGATGTGACGGCCATGGACCGGCCCCGCCTCACCACCCTGCAAGGCGACATCACCCGGCTCGCCATGGACGCCATCGTCAACGCCGCCAATCGCAGCCTGCTGGGCGGCGGCGGGGTGGACGGCGCCATCCACCGCGCCGCCGGGCCCGAACTGCTCGACGAATGCCGCAGCATCGGCGGCTGCCCGACCGGCGAGGCCCGCATCACCCGCGGCTACGCCCTGCCGGCCCGCTACGTGATCCATGCCGTCGGCCCGGTCTGGCGGGGCGGCGGGGCGGAGGAGGACGCGCTGCTCGCCAGCGCCTATCGCCACAGCCTGCTCCTCGCCCAGGCCCATGACCTCGCCCGCATCGCCTTCCCGGCGATCTCGACCGGCATCTACGGCTTCCCGGCCGAGCGTGCCGCCCGCATCGCCGTGGCCACCATCCTCGGCCACGGCGCCGGCCTCGAGGTAACTCTGGTCGGCTTCGACGCCGCCAGCCACGCCACGCTTCGCCGTGCGGTGGACGAGGCCCGCCGATGATTTCTCCGTTTCCCCAATACCCCACGGGGGTCCGGGGGTGTGAAACCCCCGGCGCCGCCCGCGCCACGAGGAGCTGCCCATGTTCCAGAAGATCCTGATCGCCAACCGCGGCGAGATCGCCTGCCGGGTCATCGACACCGCCCGCAAGCTGGGCGTGCGCACCGTCGCAGTCTATTCCGAGGCCGATCGCGGCGCCCGCCACGTCGCCATGGCCGACGAGGCCGTGCCGATCGGCGGTCCGGCGCCCAGGGACAGCTACCTGCGCGGCGACGCCATCATCCAGGCCGCGCGCGAGACCGGCGCGCAGGCCATCCATCCAGGCTACGGCTTCCTCAGCGAGAACCCGGATTTCGTCGATGCGGTGACGGCGGCGGGGCTGGCCTTCATCGGCCCCTCGGCACAGGCGATCCGCAAGATGGGCCTCAAGGACGCCGCCAAGGCGCTGATGGCCGAGGCGGGCGTGCCGGTCGTGCCCGGCTATCACGGCGAGAACCAGGACGCCGCCCATCTGGCGGACCAGGCCGACAGAATCGGCTATCCGGTGCTGATCAAGGCGGTGGCCGGCGGCGGCGGCAAGGGCATGCGCCTGGTTGAGCATGCGCGGGACTTCCCGGCCGCGCTGCAATCGGCGCAGGGCGAGGCCGCCACCGCCTTCGGCAACCCGGCGGTGCTGATCGAGAAATACATCCAGCAGCCCCGCCATATCGAGGTGCAGGTCTTTGGCGACGGCAGCCGCGCGCTGCACCTGTTCGAACGCGACTGCTCGCTGCAACGCCGTCACCAGAAGGTGATCGAGGAAGCCCCGGCCCCCGGCATGACGCCCGAGATGCGCGCGGCCATGGGCGCGGCCGCCGCCCGCGCCGCCGAGGCCATCGGCTATGCCGGCGCCGGCACGGTCGAATTCATCGTCGATGCCAGCCAGGGCCTGCGCCCCGACGGTTTCTGGTTCATGGAGATGAACACCCGCCTGCAGGTCGAGCATCCGGTGACCGAACTGATCACCGGCGTCGATCTGGTGGAATGGCAGCTGCGCGTCGCCAGCGGCGAGCCCCTGCCGGCCCGGCAGGAGGATCTGACCATCACCGGCCATGCCTTCGAGGCCCGGCTCTATGCCGAGGACGTGCCGGCGGGCTTCCTGCCCGCCACCGGAACCCTTGCGCATCTGCGCTTTCCCAACCATGCCCGGATCGAGACCGGGGTGCGGCCCGGCGACGCGATCTCGCCCTGGTATGATCCGATGATCGCCAAGATCGTCACCCATGGCGCGACCCGCGCCATCGCGCTGCGGGCACTGGAATCGGCGCTGGTCGATACCGAGGTGGCGGGCTCGGTCACCAATGTCGATTTCCTGATCGCGCTGACCCGGCACGAGGGTTTCGGCAAGGGCGAAGTCGATACCGGCCTGATCGCCCGCGACCTTCAGGCGCTGGTCGCCGCCGCCGAGCCCGATCCGCGGGCCAAGGCCCTGGCGGTCCTCGGCCTTGCCGGATTGGACGATCCGATGCTGCGCGGTGGCATCACCCTTTGGCAGCCCCTGCGCCGCACCATCGCCTGGGAGGGCGGCGAGGCGGTGCTGGAGGTGCTGGGCCCCGGTGCCGCCCGCGTCACGCTGGACGGCAGCACGCATGAGATCGGCTATGAGGGCGGGCGCTGGTGGGTCGACGGCAGCCCGCGCCGCTCGCGCATCGTCAACCACGCCGCGGGAACCAGCGTCTTCGGCGGCCGCTCGCTGACGCTCGCCCCCCTCGACCCGCTGGCCCGCGGCGGCGAGGAGGCGGGCGGCGGCATGACGCTTTCGCCCATGCCGGGCCTCGTCAAGGCGATCTTCGTCGAGCCGGGGCAGCAGGTGGCGGCGGGCGAGCCTCTGGCGATCCTCGAGGCGATGAAGATGGAACACACGCTGACTGCCGCCCGCGACGGTCGCGTGGCCGAGGTCTTCGCCCAGGCCGGCGACCAGGTCGAGGCCGGCGCCGCCCTGATCCGGCTGGAGGAGGAAGAACACGCATGATCCTGCATCACGTCCCCGGCTCGCGCTCGATGCGCGTGCTCTGGCTGATCGAGGAACTGGGGCTCGATTGCGAATTGCGGCTCTGGTCGCTGACCGACGGCAGCCTGCGCAGCGCCGCGTTCCGCGCGCTGTCCCCCGCAGGCCGCATCCCGGCGCTGGAAATCGACGGCCGCGCCATCTTTGAATCCGGCGCCATCCTGCAATACCTGACCGAGCGCGAGGGCAGGCTGGCCCCGAAACCGGGCGCGCCCGAGCGCGGCGATTTCCTGGAGTGGGTGCATTTCGCCGAGACCCAGGCGAATATCCTGCAGGCCCTGAACATCCACCATATCTTCCTGCGGCCCGAAAGCGCGCGCTCGATCCCGCTGATGCGCCTCGACACGAAACGGCTGGCCGTCACCGCCCGGGCGCTGGACGACCATCTGGCGGGGCGCGAAACGCTTCTGTCCGGGTTTTCCGCTGCCGATTGCATGCTGGGCTTCAATATCGAGGCGCTGTTTCGCTTCCTGCCCGCCGCCGACCATCCGGCGCTGGCGGCCTATCGCGACCGCATGACGGCGCGTCCCGCCTATCGCCGCGCCCTGGCCCGTGCCGGGGGCGACGCGATCTATGACCGCGATTTCTACGAGGTGCCCGATGTCCAGGGTTGAGATCTTCGAAGTCGGCCCCCGCGACGGCCTGCAGAACGAAAAGCGCCCGATCCCGGCGGCGGAAAAGATCGCGCTGGTCGACCTGCTGTCGCAGGCCGGCTTCCGGCGCATCGAGGTCACCAGCTTCGTGCCGCCGAAATGGGTGCCGCAGATGGCCGACGCGGCCGAGGTCATGGCCGGCATCGCCCGGCGGCCCGGCATCCGCTACGCGGTGCTGACCCCCAACCTGCGCGGCTACGAGGCGGCGCGGGCGGCCGGCGCGGACGAGGTGGCGATCTTCGCCTCGGCCTCGGAAGGCTTCTCGCGCGCCAACCTGAACGCCAGCATCGCCGAAAGCCTGGAACGCTTCGCGCCCGTGGCCGAGGCGGCGCGGGCCGACGGCATTCCGCTGCGCGGCTATGTTTCGGTGGTGACGGATTGCCCCTTCGATGGGCCGGTGCCGCCCGCGAATGTCGCCCGCGTCGCGGCCGCCTTGCGCGACATGGGCTGCTACGAGGTCAGCCTGGGCGACACCATCGGCCAGGGCCGGCCCGAGACCATCGATGCCATGCTCTCCGCCGTGCTGCAGGAACTGCCGCCCGACAGGCTGGCTGGCCATTACCACGACACCGCCGGCCGGGCGCTGGAGAATATCGACGCGAGCCTTGCGCGTGGGTTGCGGGTCTTCGACGCCGCGGTCGGAGGCCTGGGCGGCTGCCCCTATGCGCCCGGTGCGGCGGGCAATGTCGCGACCGAAGCCGTCGCCGCCCATCTGGCTGCGCAAGGCCATGACACCGGGCTCGACATGGCGGTGATCGAACGGGCCGCCGCCATGGCGCGCGCGATGAGAGGAGGAGCATGATGGAGGCGATCCGCATCGACACCGACGCCCGCGGCGTGGCGCATCTGTGGCTGGCGCGCGCGGACAAGCACAATGCGCTGTCGGCGCAGATGATCCGCGAATTGACCGAAGCCGCCCGAGCGCTCGGCGCCGATCCGGCGGTGCGCGTCGTGGTGCTGGCGGCCGAGGGCAAGAGCTTCTGCGCCGGCGGCGATCTGGGCTGGATGCAGGAGCAGATGCGCGCCGATGCCGAGACCCGCCGGGCCGGCGCCCGCGAACTCGCCATGATGCTGAACGCGCTGAATACCCTGCCCAAGCCGCTGATCGGCCGGGTCCAGGGCAATGCTTTCGGCGGCGGGGTCGGCCTGATCTCGGTCTGCGATGTCGCCGTGGCCGTGCCCGAGGCGCGCTTCGGCCTGACCGAGACCCGGCTCGGCCTGATCCCCGCCACCATCGGCCCCTATGTCCTGGCCCGCATGGGCGAGGACAGGGCGCGCCGCGTCTTCATGTCCGCGCGCCTCTTCGACGCGGGCGAGGCGATGCGGCTGAACCTGCTGGCGAGCCTTGCCGATGCCGCGGTGCTGGACGCGGCCGTCGAGGCCGAAATCGCGCCCTATCTCTCCTGCGCCCCCGGCGCGGTGGCGGCAGCCAAGCGCCTGGCCCGCCGCCTCGGCCCGCCCATCGGCGAGGCCGAGATCGAGGCCAGCATCCAGGCCCTGGTCGATGTCTGGGAAGGCGACGAGGCGCAGGAAGGCATCGCCGCCTTCTTCGACAAGCGCAAGCCACGCTGGCAGCCGGGCTGAGGCGCTGGCCCGGTATCTTCTTCGTTCCGAAAATACTCATCGGAAGATTTTCTGCAGGGCCGAGATTGCAGGTTCAGTCGCCGCATCGACGCTGCGCCTGCCCGCGCTGCGGGATTTGGGTATTTGGGGAACGAAGAAGACAACCGGCGGCATGCCGTCGCAGCCTTGCGCCTATTGCATGTCAGGACTTCGCGGCAGGCGGCTTGGCGGCATATGGTCGCATCTGTTAACGCTAGCGGGCCTGATTTTCCCAGATCCGCCAGCCCTGAAGGTGCCGCCATGCCGCCGCAGCCCAATCTCAAGCTTGCCATCCTTGCCCTGGGCCTTGGCGCCTTCGCCATCGGCACATCGGAATTCGCCGCCATGGGGCTCTTGCCCTGGTATGCCAGCGACCTCGGCATCAGCGAGCCGCAGGCCGGCCATGTGGTGTCGGCCTATGCGCTGGGCGTGGTGGTGGGCGCGCCGATCACCTCGATCCTGGGCGCGCGGCTGCCGCGGCGGCGCTATCTGGCGGCCCTGATCGCGGCCTATGGGGTGATGAACCTGCTGGCGGCGGTGCTGCCGGGCTATGGCACCCTGGTCGGTACCCGCTTCCTGGCCGGGCTGCCGCATGGCGGCTTCCTGGGCGTGGCCATGCTGTTTGCCGCCGATGCCTTGCCGCGGGACCAGCGCGCCAAGGGGGTGACGCAGGTGCTGCTGGGCCTGACCATCGCCAATATCGCCGGGGTGCCGCTGGCCGGGGTGCTGGGGCAGGGGCTTGGCTGGCGCTGGGGCTTTGCGCTGCCCGGCGTGCTGGCGCTGCTGGCGGGCTGGCTGATCCTGCGGCTGGCGCCGCGGGTCGGTGCGCCCAGGGATGCGCAGCCGCTGGCCGAGCTGAAGGCGCTGCGCAATCCGGCCGTCATGCTGATCCTGCTGGTCGGCGCCATCGGCTTCGGCGGGCTTTTTGCGGTCTATTCCTATCTTTCGGCCGCAATCCTGGCGACGACACAGGCGCCGGGCTGGGCGATCCCGGCCGCGCTTTCGGCCTTCGGCATCGGCGGCACTCTGGGCAGCATCCTGGCCGCACGGCTGACCATGCGCCACGGCACCTGGGGCGCGGCCTTGCGGCTGATGCTGTTCATGGCCGCGACCCAGGCCTTCGCCGCCTGGGCGGTGGGCAATTGGGGGCTGATGCTGGCCTCGTCCTTCCTGCTGGGCCTGGGCTCGGGCATGGTGGTGCCCTTGCAGACCCGGCTGATGGAGGTCGCCGGCGAAGCGCAGAGCATGGCCGCGGCGATGAACCACGCCGCCTTCAACGCCGCCAATGCGCTGGGGCCCTGGCTCGCGGGGCTGGCGCTGGCGGCGGGCTGGGGCTGGCGTTCCTCGGGGCTGGTGGCGGTGGTGCTGTCAGGGGCCGGGCTGCTCGCCCTCGGGCTTGCCTGGTGGCAGGCCCGTCTCGCCGGGGACCAGCTTCATGATCGCCCGGCGCGAGTGTGAGGCAAATTCGCGCCGCCACGAGATGAAGAGCACATAGCTGGTGGCCAGGAACAGGCCCAGCGGTCCAGCCAGCCAGCCAAGCGCCCCCAGCGCGAAATAGACGCAGCGCAGCCCCGAGTTGAAGCTTTTCGCCGCGGTGATGTTGATATCGGCCGCCTGCATGGCCAGCGGCAGGGCGCGCGGGTCGTCGGGCTCGTTCGGGACCGAGGCCATGATGATCGCGCAATAGCCGAAGAGCCGGTGCGACCAGACGAAGCGCAACAGCGCATTGGCCACGAAAAACAGCACCACGACGATCTTGATTTCCCATTTCAGCGTCGGCACATGGCCCAGGTCGAACTGGCGCGCCACGCCGGCAAGCTGGTCGGTATTGCCGATCAGGGCCAGCCCGCCCCCCACCGCGATCAGGCAGGCCGAGGCGAAGAAGGCCGTGCCCTCGCGCAGGGTGGTCAGGATGGCGCTGTCGAAGATGCGCGGGTCGCGTGTGATGAATTGTCGCATCCATTCGCGGCGATGCGCCTTCATCAGCACCGTGACCGAAGGATGGGCCTTGGGCGGGTATTCGGTGATCCAGCCTATGCCCAGCCAGGCCAGGAACAGCCAGAGCAGGGTAGCAAGGTCGGCCGGGGTGAGCGGGCCGAAGGCGGTCAGGCCGGGCAGGGCGGTGTTCGGGTCCATGGCGCGGTTCTATCCTCGTGGTCTTGTTGTTGCCAGCCGGCGGCGCGGCGTCTATCCAGCGGTCTGGTTGTCTTTGTACCGGAGTAGATGAAAATGGCAGCACCTCACGCCATCCACGAGGAATTTCCGAACGATGCGGCGCGCATTCACGAGCTGAAGGTCTCGGATGCGCATTTCGCGCGCCTGCTTGAGGAATATGACGCGGTGAACGACGAGGTTGCGGGGGCGGAAAGCCGCCATACGCCGATGTCGGAGGAGGCCGAGAACGCGTTGCGCAAGAAGCGCGCCGGGCTGAAGGACGAAATCGCCCGCATGCTGGCTGCTGCCCGCGCCTGATCGGCCGGTCGCGCGCCGGCCGTACGGCGGCGGCTCGGGAGAGGCAGGAGGCGCGCGCGGCCCCGCCGCGCGCCCTTTTTGCCGGGCGATCCGCGCCTTGGCCCGGACTTGAAAGCCGCGGGCCGCATTCCTACTTCAACGCTGTCGGAGGGCCCTTGCGGCGCCGACGGACCTGCCCGCCCGGACCGGGGGGCAAGCCTTTGTATCGCTTGAAGAAGGATGCGAAACATGCGCAATTTCGACCTGACTCCGCTTTACCGTGCCTCGGTCGGCTTCGACCGCATGGCCGATGTCATGGACCGGGCGCTCTCGGCCGATATCGCCAGCTACCCGCCCTATAACATCGAGAAGACCGGCGAGAATGCCTATCGCATCTCGATCGCCGTCGCCGGCTTTTCCGCCGACGAGCTGAATGTCGAGGTCAAGGACGGGGCCGTCATCGTCTCGGGCCGGAAGGCCGCCGAGGACGAGGGCCGCAGCTACCTGCACCGCGGCATCGCCACCCGCGCCTTCGAGCGCCGCTTCACCCTGGCCGACCATGTCCGGGTCGAAGGGGCGAGCCACGAGGACGGCATGCTGAACATTGACCTGGTGCGCGAGATTCCCGAGGCGCTGAAGCCGCGCCGCATCGAGATCGCCAAGCCGGCGAAGCCGGTGGAAAAGCTGGACGCCTGAGCTTCGGCTGAAGGACGCGGGGGCTGTCATGTGTCAAAACCTCTGATCTACGGTGTCAAAAGGTTTGAGCCTGTTATTCGGGGGATCAGGTGGGAATAACCGATTACAGGCGATAGTCCGGGGGGTGTGGCGAATTTGGCTGCCACACTACCCGGGCGAACCAGCGGCCCGTTGCAACCATTCGTCGATGATTTCCAGCACGTCGCCACGATCTTCATCAGAAAAGCCGATGAAGGGCCGGGCTGGAATGTCGCCCCAGAGGTTTGGATATTCGGCCTTGCGACCACCGGACTGCATCATTGCCGCCTGAATGGCGTTTGACCCAATCGTGGCGGCGTCCTTCTTGGCCTGCATATGGATCTTGCAGTAAAGGTCACCGCTCCGCCACAGAGGCTTCTTTCCGTAGCGATCGCCTGCCTTGCCGTAGCGCCCAGGCGTCACTGGCGAACGCGGCACGAAGGGTGTTCCTTCCGGCGTCATGCCGGCCTTGAAACGCTTCGTGGTTGAGGCAAGCAAAGAATCCCCGAGGTCGTTCATCAGCCCGGAGGTATCCGTCAATGCTTGCTCTATGCCCTGGAATGCTCGGCAAATAGCTGTGTCGTTGATCTCGATTTTAAGCACGGCTGTGTTTCGGCGCGCAAAACTGGCTCTGACGCAGATTGTGTGATGTCCGTATGCGTCCGCTCTACATTCGGTGTGTTTGTTCAAGGAGGTGGACATCATGCCGGCACGCTGCGATGCCAAGCTCTTGCCTGAGGGTGTGCGCGCAACCGGATACAGGGTGGACGGCGCGGTGATTTCGGTTGATGCGGAGATGATCCGGTCCGAAGCGTTCTGTCCCGGGTGCGGCTTGCGGTCGGCGCGCCGACATGGGCGCTATGTCCGCAGTCTCGCAGATCTGCCCGTCCACGGCCGAACTGTTCAGCTGCGCCTTTCGGTTCGGCGGTTCCGATGTCTGATTGCGCAATGCCCGGTCAAGACGTTTGGCGAGGCAGTCCCAGTTTCTCTCGCGCAGCCGCATGGTCGGCGAACGGGCCGCTTCCAGGATATCGTTGCATATCTTGGTCGGGCCATGGGGGCCGACCTGCCCAGGCACTTGGGCGTCGCATTCTGCTGCGCGTCAGCAAAGACACCTTCCTGCGAGGCGCGGTGCGACCGGCGAATGCGCCGTTTCCGCGACCGCGTGTCGTCGGCCTTGACGACTGGGCGTGGCGCAAGGGGCGGCGCTACGGCACCCCGGTCTGTGATCCCAAGCGCCGCGCTGTCATCGGCCTCCTGCCGGATCGCGAGCCCGCGACCGTGGCCGCCTGGCTGCGACGTCATCCGCAGATCGAGATTGTCGCGCGAGATCGGAATGGCGGGTATGGCCGGGCAATCTCACAAGCTCTTCCGGACGCCATACAGGTCGCCGACCGCTGGCACCTTCTCCAGAACGCAAGCGATGCGTTCCTGTCCGCAGTCCGCCGCGCGATGTCGCAAATCCGCAAGGTGGCCTATCATGCCGACCTCGACCCTGGCATCCTGACCGCTGCAGAGCGGCTGCAATATCAAGGGTTTCAGAGGCGCCAGCCGACCAACGCGCTGATCCAGCGCATGGGACGGGAAGGCGTGCCCATCAAGCGGATCCTCCGTATCACCGGCCTCAGCCGTGGGCTCGTCCGTCGCGTGCTTCGCGGCGAGGGTGAAGACGTTTTCCGCCTTCGGCAGAACAGCCTGACACCCTGGTTCCGACACATATCTCCGCAACCATATGCGGATGGAGGCGAGTTGTACGGATGCGAGGAAGTTGTCGTCTCGCTTGTCGTATCGCGTTGCGATGGACCGGAAATGTTTGAGTTTGCCGAAGAACCGTTCGATCTGATTGCGGGCGCGGCAGAGAACCGGATCGAAGGGAGGAAAGCGTTTCCGGGTCGGTATGGGACGGATATTGGCCCGGGCACCGCGTTCGGCGAGCCTATCGCGCAGCCGGTCGCGGTCGTAGCCCCGGCCGGCGAGCAGGATCCGGCCCGCGCCGATGGACCCGACCATATCGTTCCCCGAGCGTCCGTCATGCGCCTGGCCTTCGGTCAGGTTCAGGCGGATCGGGCGGCCGCGGGCATCGACCACAGCGTGGATCTTCGCGGTCAGCCCACCGCGCGCGCGCCCCATGCAACGGGATCGCCCCCCTTTTTCGGGCGGTTCGCCCCATGCTGGTGAACCCGGATCGAGGACGGGTCGATCATCTGGACTTTCCCGTCATAAGCCTCTGACACGGCTTACAGAATGCGCGCCCAATGGCCCGCCTTGCGCCAGCGGCTGAAGCGGTTCACGCAAGCCGTATAGGGGCCGTAGCGCGCTGGAATGTCCGCCCAGGGCGCCCCCGTCCGCAGCCGCCAGAAGATGCCGTTCAACGCCCGCCGGTCATCCACCCGCTTCACGCCGCGCACCTTCGTTGGCAACAAAGGCCGGATCACCTCCCGCTCGAGATCCGTCAGATCGAAGCCTGCCATCCCACCTCCTCATGCATGTGCAGAAGTGAAGCACAACTCAGCCCGGAGTATTTGGAGAACAAAGAATGCCAAGGGGCGCCGGTTTCGGAGCCCCTTTTGTCATGCGCAGCCTGGGTTCGCTTCCCGCGTCTTTCTCCGTTTCAAAAATACCCCGGGGTCCGGGGCAGAGCCCCGGCTCTGCGGGCGCCGCTAGAACTGGCGGCGGGCGCGCAGCGCGGCGGTGATGGTGCCGTCGTCGAGATAGTCCAGTTCCCCGCCGATCGGCACCCCCTGGGCCAGGCCGGTCACGGCGACGCCGGCCGGGGCCAGGGCCTCGGCGATGTAATGCGCGGTGGTCTGGCCCTCGACCGTGGCCGAGAGGGCGAGGATGATCTCGGTGACGTTTTCCTCGGCGATGCGGGCGATAAGCTGGGGGATGCGCAGGTCTTCCGGGCCGATTTCGTCCAGCGCCGAAAGGCTTCCGCCCAGCACGTGGTAACGGCCGTGGAAAGCGCGGCCGCGTTCCAGCGCCCAGAGGTCGGCCACCTCGGTCACCACGCAGATCTCGCCGGTGGCGCGGGCCGGGTCCGCGCAGATCGGGCAGATGTCGGCCTGGGTGATATTGCCGCAGACCAGGCATTCGCGGGCGTTTTCCGCCACGCTGGCCATCAGCGCCGCCAGCTGCGCCATCTGCCCGGCGCGGCGGCGGATCAGGTGCAGAACGATGCGCCGCGCCGAGCGCGGCCCGAGCCCCGGCAGCCGCGCCATGGTGGCGATCAGCGTCTCGATCTCGTCGCCGGAGGCGGTCGACATCGGTCAGAAGGGCATTTTCATGCCGGCGGGCAGGCCCAGTTCGCGGGTCAGGCGGGCCATTTCCTCGGCCGCCTTGTCCTGCGCCCGGCGCTGCGCGTCCTTGATCGCGGCCAGGATCAGATCCTCGACCACTTCCTTGTCCTCGGCCTTGAAGATCGAGGGGTCGATGTCGAGCGCCGTCAGCTCGCCCTTGGCCGTCGCCGTGGCCTTGACCAGGCCGGCCCCGGCCTCGCCGGTGACGGTCAGGCGGTTCAGCCCCTCCTGCATCTCGGCCATCTTGCTTTGCATCTGCTGGGCGGCCTCCATCATCTTTGACAGATCGCCCATGTCGCCAAGGCCCTTGAACATCGCCTAATCCTCGTCCTCGAAGGGATCCCATTCCTCGACCTCGGCCACCGGGCCTTCGGTCAGCTCATGCGGGGATGTATCCTCGCCCGCCGGTTTTTCAACCGCAACCGGCACCGGGATGGGCCGGATCCGGGTGATCTTCGCGCCGGGGAAGGCGGCGAAGATCGCCTGCACGGTCGGGTTCTGCATGGCGCGGGCGCGGGCCTCGGCCTCGCGTTCGGCGCGCCGTTCGCTGATCGTGGGCCGGCCGGGGTCCGAGGTCACGGTCACCGCCCAGCGTTGGCCGCCGGTCCAGCCGCGCAGCCGTTCTGCCAGCCGCTGCGCCAGGTCGCGCGGCGCGTGTTCGGTGGGCTGGAACTCGATCCGGCCGGGCGAATAGCGAACCAGCCGCAGATGGTCCTCGACATCGAGCAAGAGCTTCATGTCGCGCATGCGCCGGATCAGGTCGATCACCGATTCGAAATCCGGGAATCCCGCCAGCGCATCGGGCGAGACGGCGAGCGCCGCGGCGCTGCCATCGGGCCGTGCGGCGACGGGCGCGCGGGGCGCGGCAGCCTGCGGTGCATCTTGCTGCGCCTCGCTGCGCTGTATCGGGGGCGCGGCGCTGCGGCTGAACGCACCCGCTGCGGCGCTGGCCTGCACCTTGCGGATCAGCGCCTCGGGGTCGGGCAGGTCGGCGACATGGGTCAGGCGGATGATCGCCATCTCGGCCGCCATCATCGCATTCGGGGCCTGGCCGACCTCGTCGAGCGCCTTGAGCAGCATCTGCCACAGCCGGGTCAGCGCCCGCATCGGCACCTTTTCCGCGATCTGCTGGCCGCGGGCGCGTTCGTCGGGGCCGATGGTGGGGTCGTCCAGCGCCTCGGGGGTGATCTTCACGATCGAGACCCAATGCGTGATCTCGGCCAGGTCGCGCAAGACCGCCATCGGGTCGGCGCCATCGGCATATTGCGCCTGCAGCTCGGCCAGCGCCTCGGCCGCCGCGCCGCGCAGGATCATGTCGAAGAGATCGAGCACCCGGCCGCGATCCGCGAGCCCCAGCATGGCCCGGACCTGCGCCGCCGTCGTCTCGCCCGCGCCGTGGCTGATGGCCTGGTCCAGAAGGCTGGTCGCGTCGCGGGCCGAGCCCTCGGCGGCGCGGGTGATCAGCGCCAGCGCGTCGTCGGTGATCTGCGCGCCTTCGGCCGAGGCGATGCGGCGCAGCAGCGCGATCATCACCTCGGGCTCGATGCGGCGCAGGTCGAAGCGCTGGCAGCGCGACAGCACCGTGACCGGTACCTTGCGGATTTCCGTGGTGGCGAAGATGAACTTCACATGCGGCGGTGGTTCCTCCAGCGTCTTCAGAAGCGCGTTGAAGGCGCTGGTGGACAGCATGTGGACTTCGTCGATGATATAGATCTTGTAGCGCGCCGAAGCCGCGCGATAGTGAACCGATTCAATGATTTCCCGGATATCATTCACGCCGGTTCTAGATGCGGCGTCCATCTCCATCACGTCGACATGCCGGCCTTCGGAGATCGCCACGCAATGCTCGCAGACCCCGCAGGGTTCGGTCGTCGGGCCGCCCTGGCCGTCGGGGCCGGTGCAGTTCAGCCCCTTGGCGATGATGCGCGCCGTGGTGGTCTTGCCGGTGCCGCGGATGCCGGTCATCACGAAGGCCTGGGCGATGCGGTCCGCCGCGAAGGCGTTCTTCAGCGTGCGCACCATCGCGTCCTGGCCGACCAGATCGGCAAAGGTCTCGGGGCGGTATTTCCGCGCCAGCACTTGATAGGTCTGTTCTTCGCTCATGCACCGGCCTTTCGTGACCGGCGCAGATTAGCGGCCCGGCTCCGGGGCGGCAACCGCTCTCAGGCCGGTTGCCAGTCGAAGGCCAACTCCTCGCGGAAGGCGAAGCGGGCGATGTGGCTGTCGACGATGTGGCGCATATGCGCGGTGGTCTCCTCGGGCGCCTCCAGCCGGATCTCCAGCGCCCCGGGCGTGGCCGCCAGCGTCACCGTGCGGTTCTCGGGCATGGCGATGCGGCCGCGGCTCGGGTCGAACTCGACCTCGAACTTGTGCGCCCAGTGCTTGCAGAGCTGTTGCAGGTAGCGGCTGGCATGCGCGGTCGCCACGCGGCAGGTCGAAAGGATGACGGTCTGGGACATGGGCTTTCCTGTCTTGCGGGTCCGGCTGGCGGCGGCTGGCGGACATGAAAGGGTCACGAATGGGTGAGCCTGCTCGGCCCGGACCCGGTGTCCCCCATATAACCCGGATGAGGCGACGTTCAATCCTGCTGGCCCTGCCGCTGCTGGCGATGCCGTGCCTGGCGCGGGGCGCGCTGCGCGAGATGCTCGAGGTGGTGGACCTGCCGCAGCTGCGCGCCATCGCCATCTGGCGCGACGGCGAGGAGGTGGCGGCGCGCGGCTTCGGCGGCTTCACCCCGGACCGGCCGACCAACATCAAGTCGGCCTCGAAATCCATCGTCTCGGCGCTGGCCGGCATCGCCATCGCGCGCGGGCTGTTTTCCGGCACCGACCAGAGGGTGGCCGAATTGCTGCGCGCCGACCTGCCCGCCGATCCCGACCCGCGCCTCGCCCGGCTGACGCTGGGTCATCTGCTGTCGATGCAGGCGGGGCTGGAACGGCAGTCGGGGCCGAATTACGGGGCCTGGGTCAGCAGCCGCAACTGGGTGCGCGCCGCGCTGGCCGCGCCCTTCGTCGCCGATCCCGGGCAGGGGATGCTCTACTCCACCGCCTCGACGCATCTGGTCTCGGCCATGCTGGCGCGGGCTTCCGGGCGCTCGACCCTGGCGCTGGCGCGCGACTGGCTCGACATTCCCGGCTTTTCCATTGCCGCCTGGGACCGCGGCCCGCAGGGCATCCATCTGGGCGGCAACCAGATGGCGATGAGCACCCGCAGCCTGCTCTGCTTCGGCGCCGCCTATGCCGCGGGCGGGCAGGGGGTGATCCCGCCGGGCTGGATCGCGGAAAGCTGGCAGCCGCGCACCCGCTCGATCTTCAACGGCGAGGCCTATGGCTATGGCTGGTTCATCAGCCGTATCGCCGGCCGGCCGGTGCGCTACGGCTGGGGCTATGGCGGGCAGATGATCTATGTGTTTCCTGCCGGCTCCATGGGCCGGTCGCCGGTTGCCATCGCCATGACCTCGGACCCCGACCGGCCCTCGGCGCGCTCGGGCTATCGCCGCGACCTGCATGCGCTGGCCGGCCGGCTGGTCCAGGCGCTGTAACCCCCCGCCATTTTTCCGTTGCGAAAATACCCCGGAGGAGGCCCGCGGGGACCGGTGGTGACGGCTGACAAGGGGCTTGATACCAGGGCATTTCCTGGCCAAATAAAATCAATGCCTTGCATGGGAAAGTGTCAGAGGTTCGACACCATGGGGCCGAAATCTGGCCGGTTCGCGAAGATGGCGAAAGTCCGTTGACGTAAAATCAATATGTTATAGCTAAAGTTGTAGGCTGTTTTTGCCCACAACCCACGACCTATTCCGATGTTAGATGCTCCTTCATGGACGTGAAGCGCCGCACCAGCTCGCGGGCTTCCTCGGCGGCGTATTCGTCGGAGGTTTGCGAGAAGCCTGAGCCATCCGCCGAGAATCGGCCAGTGAGGCAAGCTGCGATCCGCCGTCTTCTGGTCTCCAGGGACGAGGGGATCGGACGATGCCGAAAGGCAGGAACCATGACGCGGGCTTCAAGGCTCGGGTGGCGCCGGAAGCCGTGAAGGGCGGGCGCATCGTGCCGGAGCTGGCCGCGGAATACCGCGTGCGCCCGACGATGATCCATCAATGGAAGAAGGCGCTGCTCGAAGGGGCATCGGACATCTTCGAACGCGGCGGGAAGAAGGCCGAGATCGATGAGGCCACGATGCGGTCGCTGCACGCCCGGATCGGGGAGCCGGCCGGCGCCAACGCTTCCTGTCCGGAAAGCCCAGGCCCTGGACCGGCCAGTGACGAGGGATCGAAGCCGCCACCGGTTCAAGGCCGATCCCGAACGCGATGATTGAACGCTCCCGTCCCGCGCTGTCGCTCGGGGCGCCATGCCGCCTGCTGTCGATCCCGCGGTCCTCGATCCCGCGGTCCGCGTCCTGTTGCGCAGCAAGGGACGAGACCGGGATGAACCTCGCCCCTATGCGGCTGATCGACCGGCAGTTTCCGGAAACGCCCTGCTACGGCGTGCAGCAGATGACGGCGTGCAGCAGATGACCCGGCCCCTGCACAACGAAGGCCATGCCGTGAACGTCACGCGCAGCCGGCGGCTGATGCGGCTCATGCGCTTGATGCCGATCCGCCGGAAACCCGCTGCCAGCAGGCCCGCGCCCGGGCGCAAGACCTATCCCTATCCGCTGGGGGGGCGGGTCGAGCAACCCGACCAGGTCGGGTGCGCCGGCATCGCCGACCTGCCGATGCGGCGGGGCTGCCTCTGCCCGGTCGCCGTCATGGACCGGTTCCCCCGCAAGCTGCTGGCCTGGCGCATCTCGAACACGCCGGCGGCGGATTTCTGCGTTGCGGCCCGAAACGAGGCGGTCCACCACTGTGGCCCACCCGAGATCATGAACGCCGATCGAGCTTCGCAGTTCACGTCCTGCGCTTGGGTTGATCGGCTGAAACGGGCCGGCACCCGCATCTCGATGGATGGCAGGGGCGCTGTCTCGACACCGTCTTCATCGAGCGCCTCCGGCGATCCCTGATGCATGAATGCGCCTACCCGCACGCCTGGGAGACCGGCGCGCAGGCCAGGGCCGGCGCCGGCAGATGGATCGCCTTCTGCAGCCACCAGAGCGGCCTCGCGCCGCCCATGGCGGACAGCCGCCCGCCGCGGTCTGCGTCAACCAGAGCGAAACCGACCGGCAGAGCCAGAGAGCAGCTTCAATCACCCCAGAGCCCGTCCAATGATCGCGGAGTGGCTCGGCTGTGCCTCGCGCTACGGTCCAGCCCGGTTTCAGGCTCGTCTGCCACAAAGACGCCATTGCGCCACGTCAGGGCGATTTCCGCACCCGTGGGGCCATAGTTCGCCTTCATGGTGCGCAGCACCCGGGCATCGGGGTTCGGTTCGTCGTCGCTCTGGATCACCCGTTCCAGATAGAGCCGCGACCGCACCGAATTGTGCCAGCCGGTGCTGCCCGACATGCCGGTGCCGTTCTGGATGCCCGACAGGGACGGATGCGCCAGCAGCACCACGGCGCAATCGTGCCGGATCGCCAGCCCGTGCAGCATGCCGATGAACTGCCGCGCCTGCGCCCGGTCGTTCTCGTTGCCGGGGAACAGGTCCGCCAGCGTGTCCAGCACCACCAGCGCGGGCGCCAGATCGGTCAGGAAGGCGTCGAGCTCGCCGAACAGGTCGGTGGCCTTCTGTTTCCCGGTGCGGGTGTCCAGTTCCGTCAGCAGCGCGTCTTCGCCCGCCAGGCTGCGCAGGGCAAGCTGGTCGAGGTCGGCGAAGCTCGCCTCCTCGGCATCCAGCACATCGGCCAGGCGGCGGTGCAGCTCGTCCTCATCGTCCTCGGCCGAGACGAATAGGGCACGGCCCCCGGCCACGGTCTTGCCGAGCCAGGGCTTGCCGAGGGCGCAGGCGGTGGCGAGTTGCAGGGCCAGCAGCGATTTGCCCGTGCCGCCATCGCCGGTCAGCAGCGTGACCGTGCCCGAGGGGATCAGGCTAGGCACCAGCCAGTTGCGCGCCGGCACCTCCTTGCCGTCCAGCATGGTCGCGGTGAAGAATTGGCTCTTGCGGGCTTTCGGATCGGCGCGCTTGGCCTTCTCGGCCGCGAAGTTCACCACGGTCGGCCCTTCCTTCGGCGGGCCGCCCGGTGCATTCGCCATTTCGTCGCAGGGGGGCGTCAGCCATGACGCGCCCCTGTGATGTAAGCCACGAAGGACCGCTGGTCGTCCTCGGGCATGCCCTCATGGCAGGCGAGGCAATATGCCTTGCGCTCGGCCCGGCTGGCATTCGTCACCCACCAGCGCGCCTCCCGCATGAGGTCGATCAACAAGGACTGCGGCCAGCCGGGGCGCAGCTGGTCCAGCAGGATTTCGAGGAAGGGAACGCGATCCTCCGGCGCGCAATTCAGCAGCGCCGACACAAGTTCGCTTGCCGCGATCTGCCGTTTCAGGTTATGGTCAAACCAGCTCCAAAAGCTTTTCAGATCGGTCCCGGTTGCGCCCGCCAGCGCGCCGGGATTTTCTTTTGCAGCACCGGAAATGCTATTGGAGCCCGCGCCTGTAAGCTCTTGATCTTCAATAGCGGGGCGGTTTGGATCATTCTGGCTTAGTGGATTGATATTAATGGCTTCCCGGCGTCCTGGCGGGGTCGTCATTCTTCCGAAGAGCATTTAATATCAATGGATAGCCAAGAATGTCTCGCCCACATTCGAGGTGCAGACCTGCAGTCCGTTGGCGATCGCCCGCCATGGGTGCAGGGCGGCTGGCCGATATCCGCCGCTCCGCCGGAGCCGAGGTTCTGCTTTCGTCCCCGCTTTGATATGCTCCCGAAAGCTGCATTTTATGAGATGAGTTCTCGCGAGGCGGATACCGACCATGTCCTTTGCATCTGCAAACGAACGCTACTTCGTCAGCCTGGTCAACCAGGCCCGTCAGGCCCAGGGGCTTCCTGCCTTGTCCATCGAAAAACGGCTCAACGATTCCTCGGAAGGCCATAGCCGCTGGATGCTTGAGGCGGATGTCTTCTCGCATACCGGCCGGGGCGGCTCGTCCTCGCGCGAGCGGATGGAGGCGGCGGGCTTCGATCTGGCGGGCAACTGGATGACGGCCGAAAACATCGCCTATGTCACCATCCAGGGCGAGGCCGACCTGCGCGACGAGATCCGCCAACTGCACCAGAACCTGATGAACAGCCCGGGCCATTACCAGAACATCATGAGCGATGCCGCCTTCATCGGCATCGGGCTGGAGGTCGGCTATCTCACCGTGAACGGCCGCGACTACAAGGTGCTGATGGCGACGCAGAACTTTGCCGATACCGACGGACAGGTGCGCGTCGATACCGGCAGCTTCACCCGCGTTGCCAATCCCGGTGCGGATCTGTCGATGCAGTCGCGCGCCGATTGGCTCTCGACCTTCAACGGCGAGGTTTTCGTCACCCCTGGCCCGGCGCAAAGCACGCCGCGCAACGACGATTATCGCCTGACGGCGCGCAACGATGTCGCCTCGGCCGGGAATGGCAACGACTGGATGGATGGCAAGGGCGGCAACGACACGCTGAACGGCGGTCCCGGCAATGACCGGATCATCGGCGGCGAAGGTTTCGATTCCCTGCATGGCGGCCTGGGCAACGACGTGCTGCAAGGCGGCCCCGGCAACGATACCCTGGCCGGCGCCGAGGGGAACGACCAGCTGCGCGGCGAGACCGGCAACGACCTGATCTGGGGCGGCATGGGGCAGGATCTCATCTTGGGCGGGGTCGGCCAGGACACGCTGGACGGCGGTGCAGGCAATGACCGGCTTTGGGGTGAGCCGGGCAACGATCGCCTGGTCGGTGGCGACGGGAATGACACGTTGATCGGGGGCGCGGGCAACGACGTGCTGATCGGCGGGGCAGGGGCCGATGCCTTCATCTTCCACGACGGCCATGGCGCCGACACGATCAACGGATACCAGCGCGGCATCGATCGGCTGCTGATCGACGATGCCAGGCTGGACGCGAACCCGGCTGCCTTCATTCGCGACCACATGCAAAAGACCGCGAATGGCGTGGTCATCGATTTCGGCGACGGCGACCGGATCGTCATCAACGGCCAGAACCTGACGGTGGCGGGGGTGGCGGACGACATATTCGCGATCTGACCGCCTTCCTTGGCGGGACCGGCCGAGGTTCGGGCCGGTCCGGAAAACCGGGGGTCAGGCGGCGACCGGCAGCCTGACGGAATCGGCCGCGCTACGCGCGCGCGTGCCGCAAGCCGCCAGCAGATAATGCTGCAAATAGCTGCCGGCATCGCCGGTCAGGGATCCGCCCAGCCTGGGATTGATCTCGAATATCTTCGGCTTGCCGTCCACTTCGCGAAAGTCGATGCAGCAGGCACCGTTCGCGAACCCCACGGTATCCAGGATTTCCGTGAACAGATCCCCGTGGCGCGTTCCGTCCCGCCATGCCAGATTCTGGTGGCCGGTATTGATGCCTTTCACATGCGGCATGTCCGGCATATCGAATATCGCCGTGCGGGAAAAAACGATCCTGCCATCGCGCATCAAAAGATAAGCGGATAGTTCGACGGTTCCCGGAACATATTCTTGCAGGAATTCCTGGTCCGGATCGTAAACCAATGGTGCATCCTGGCCGATGCAGCAAATACGCGACAGCTTGCCCCATTCGTCCTTTCGCCGCTTGACGATGATGGGCTTGCCAAGCGGAAGAGCGGCGGGATCGCCAAACATCGCCGGGATATAATCGCCCAGGCCGGCAGCGGCCATGAGCCGGTTGAACGCAAGCTTGTCATGGCAGTTTTCCTGCGCAGCGGAACTGGGGAACAGGGCGTTGAACATGTCGCCCCGGATCCGCCGTTCATCCAGGAAATCCCGATCCCACAGGGTCAAGGGAACGACGGCGTCATAGCCGGACAGATCGGCATGCCGAAGATCCGCCATCTGGCTTTGGATACCGACGGATTGCGCGCTGCGCTCCAAAGCGGCCGACCAATCGGCCTTCATTCCAAACAGAACACTCTTCACAACAAACCTCCCAGACAATCGATAACGGATTGCAATCCGTCAAAGGGACAATCGGAAAACGAACAGACCCAGTGTTGCCCGACAGCTTTCCGCATGAGAAGCTGCCTTTTTGGGCAGCTGTTCCACCGGGCAAGCTTCCAATTCGCGCACCGTGCCGGTTATTCTTGCCGGGAATGCGCTGCGCGGCATGGCATTCCAGATCGGGGCGATGACGGGTGACGGCGCTGCCAACCGCGCGGGCGCCGCGCCGTCCCCTGCATTGTCGCACCATCCGCCCGATTCCCGAAAAGGGTTAGCCGGGGTGCGACAACGATACGCAGGCAGGATATGCCGCGGCTCCCGGCTCCCGGCTGCCGAAATTCCGTGCCAGATGACGCCGATGCGATCCGGCGTGACGAAACCCTTGCCCCCCGGCCGGGTTGAGACCCGATGAGCATGAAGGAGGAAAGAGCCATGCTGAAACGCAGTTTGACGACCGCCCTGGTCGGCGGCAAGGCCCTGGCGCTTGGCGCCATCATGGGCTCCACGGCGCTTGCGCAAAGCGGCGAAGTGATCGAAGGCGACACGACCGTGATCGAGACGCCCTCGGGCAATACCGCCATCGTGCCGGGTGCAGCGACCGAGCCAAGCACCCCCCTGGGCGCGGTACTCGAGCCGGGCTACCCGTTGCTGGAACAGCTCGACAATGACGAGGAAATCGCGCGAACGCTGGTCTCGCAGGGGTTCACCGACGTGCATATCCTGCGCGAAGGCCCGATCCTGACGATCAATGCGCAGCGCGATGGCCGGCCGACGGAGCTGGTTTACAGCATTGCCAATGGCAGCCTGATCTCGGTGGACGGCGTCGAGCTCCGCCCGGCACCGGATGAATCGGGCAAAGGCGGCCCGGCTGCCTCTGAAACGGAAGCTGGCCCCGGCGCCGGTGACGAAACCGGTGCGGACGGGGATGGCACGGATGACGGGGCCGAAGGGGATGCGGAGGGCGAAACTCCGGGTTCGGACGGGGCCGACAGCGGCACAGACGGGTCGGGCGAAGGCTCGGACAGCTCTGATGGCGGGTCCGATGCGGGCTCGGACGGCGGTGAAGGCGACGGCGATGGCGAAGGCGGTGGCGAAGGCGGCGAGGGCAACGGCTGATCCTGCGCATGGGCAAGCCAAGCCCCACCCTGCGGGGCCGAGCCTGGGCCCGGCCCTTGGAACCACCCGCGGGGCTGCCCCCTGATCGCACGCTGCGGCGTGCAGGCTGCCCCGGGGCTCTGCGAAAAAAAAAGCCCCGCCGAGGCGGGGCTTTTCGATGCGGGCGCGCTCAGTTGCGCTCCTTGTCCACCATCTTGCCTTTCGAGATCCAAGGCATCATGCCGCGCAGCCTTTCGCCGACCTTCTCGATCTGATGCTCGTCGTTGATGCGGCGGGTCGCCTTGAAGAAGGGCTGGCCCACGGCGTTCTCCTGCATGAAGTCGCGCACGAACTTGCCGGTCTGGATGTCGGTCAGCACCGCCTTCATCCGCGCCTTGGTCTCTTCATAGGGCAGCACGCGCGGGCCCGAGACGTATTCGCCATATTCGGCGGTGTTCGAGATCGAATAGTTCATGTTGGCGATGCCGCCCTCGTAGATCAGGTCCACGATCAGCTTCACCTCGTGCAGGCATTCGAAATAGGCCATTTCCGGCTCGTAGCCGGCCTCGACCAGGGTCTCGAAGCCCATGCGGATCAGCTCGACCAGGCCGCCGCACAGCACCGCCTGCTCGCCGAACAGGTCGGTTTCGCATTCCTGGCGGAAATTGGTCTCGATGATGCCCGAGCGGCCGCCGCCGATGGCCGAGCAATAGGACAGCGCCAGGTCCATGGCCTTGCCGGTGGCATCCTGGTGCACCGCGACCAGGCAGGGCACGCCGCCGCCCTTGGTGTATTCGCCGCGCACGGTGTGGCCCGGCCCCTTGGGCGCCATCATGATCACGTCCACGCCGGGCTTCGGCTCGATCAGGCCGAAATGCACGTTCAGCCCGTGGGCGAAGGCGATGGCGGCGCCTTCGCGCAGGTTGTCATGCACGTATTTGCGATAGGTCTCGGCCTGCAATTCGTCGGGCATGGTGAACATGATCAGGTCGGCCCAGGCGGCGGCCTCGGCGATGCCCATGACCTTCAGCCCCTCGGCTTCCGCCTTCTTGGCCGAGGCCGAGCCCTCGCGCAGCGCCACCACGACGTTCTTGGCGCCGGAATCGCGCAGGTTCAGCGCATGGGCATGGCCCTGGCTGCCATAACCCAGCATGGCGATCTTCTTGTCCTTGATCAGGTTCACATCGCAGTCGCGATCATAGTAAACGCGCATCGGAAACTCCCTCCATTTCGCTGAGGGGTTTGTAACAGGCGATTTCCCGGAGATGTGTGCATTTTTCACGTTCAATGCGACTATATCGTTATGATAATGTGCAGTTCACGATAAAAGTGAAAAAATCATGCTCGACGCCACCGATCGCCGCATCCTGCGCCAGCTTCTGGCCGATCCCGAGATCCCGAACGCCCAGCTGGCCGAGCGGGCAGGGGTCACGCCCGCAAGCCTCTGGCGCCGGCTGGAACGCATGCGCCAGGCCGGGGTGATCCGCGCCACCCTGACCCGCATCGACTGGCGCAGGCTCGGCTACGAGGTGCAGGTCAGCCTGCGCTTTACCCTCGACAAGACCCATCCCCGCGCCTTCGACGAATTCATCGCCGCAGCCCGACGCGTGCCCGAAGTGACCGAGATCCAGACCTTCCTGGGCTCGGTGGACCTGCGGCTGTCGGTGATCGCCCGCGACATGGCGCATTGGCAGCAGCTTTACCGGGAAAGCATCCTGACCCTGCCGCATGTGGCCGACAGCGATGCGCTGATGCTGGTCTCGACCATCAAGGATGTGCAGGAGCTGCCGCTGTGAGCTTTCAGCCAGACGCCACCGACCTTGCGATCCTGCGGTTGCTGGCCGAGGATGCGACGCGCGGCGCGGCCGAGATCGGCCGGGCCCTTGGCCTGACCCAGCCCGCGGCCTGGCGGCGTATCCGGCGGCTGACCGAGGCCGGGGTGATCGCCGGGCGCCGGGTGGTGGTGGACGAGGCCGCTCTGGGCTTCGGCGTCACCGTGTTCCTGGGCATTCGCCTGGCGGTCAAGGGCCGGGTCAGCCTGGAGGATTTCGAACGTGCGGTGACGGCGATCCCCGAGGTGCAGGTGGTGCAGCATGTGCTGGGCCAGTTCGACTACCGGCTGCGCATCCATGCCCGCGACATCGCCGATTTTGAGCGCATCCTGCGCCGCCGCATCATGACCCTGCCCGGCGTGGGCCAGGTCGAGGCCAATGTCATGCTTTCCGAAGAGCGCCGGCCGGGGCCGCTTTAGCCCGGCGGCCCCGGCCGGCGCATCCGGAAAGGCCGGCTGTGCCACAGCAATGCGTCCGGGGGGCTCGTGCCGCATTCGCTGGTGCGGGCCGCGCAATTGGCCCAGTTCGCCGGGCCGGGTCCGAAAGCCAAGGGCGCCTGGTCCTGCTGGACTAGAGCGCCCTTGTCAGCTTGACGGCCCCTCCCGGCCGGCAGGCCGGTGCCGGCGCCGCCGTCAGGGGCCGATGACCCGGCAGCTTTGCTGCCGCGCGGCGATCCGGCCGCAGGCGAGTTCGGCGGTTTCCCGGTTCATCCCGACGAAATTCGCCTCAAAGCCCCGCTTGGTCGTGGCCACGCGGCTCAGCGCGCTGCCCAGGGCGCCGCTTTCCTGAAGCGCGGTTTTCAGCAGCATTTGTTCGGCCTCGTATTGCGACCGGAACAGTCCCAGCGAGACGCCCCATCCCTTGCCGCCCGCATCCGATCCGCGGGCCACGATCTCGGTCGGCTCCGGCGCGGCATCCTCCTGAGGCTCAAGCGAGGCGAGGATGATCGTCTCGGACCGCTGGGTCGGCGCGGGCGAGGCCAGCAGCGCCATGCTTTCCGGCTGCGGTTGGGTCGCCTGCACGAACAGCGAGGGCGAGCCCGCCGCCGGCGCGGAAAGCCCGGCCGAACGGTCGTCGCGCGGCGCCGGGGCAGGGCGGACGGCATTCACCGGCACGGCCGCGGGTTCCGAGGCATCGCCTTCTTCCGGCCGGGCCTCGGGCCGGGCGGCGCGGGCCAGCAGTTCGGGATCGGCCGCGACATTGGCGAACTGGCCGGTGCCGGGCTTGCGCGCCGGCCGGGCGCTGGCGGCCAGGGTGCTGCCGCTGCGGGCGGGGGCTGGCGCAGCCGCCTGGGCGCGCGAGACCGCGGCCGAGATCGCCGCCGGCGTCACCACCGCCACGGTCGAGGCGCGGGCCACCGGGCGGTCCGAGCTGGACAGCCGCACGTTCGCCGCCTGTTGCGGCTCGGTGCGCGCGACCTGCACGGTGCGGCGCACCTTCTTCTCGGCCACCAGCTGCGGCGGGGCGGGCTTCACCTCTCGCACACGGGTGGGGGCCTTTCCGAAGCCGGCATCGAGCAGTTGGGCCATGACCTGGTTGCGATGCGCGGTCGAGGTGCCGCCCAGCACGGTTGCGACGATCCGCTTGGAGCCCCGCTTGGCCGAGGCGGTCAGGTTGAACCCCGCCGCCCGCGTATAGCCGGTCTTGATGCCGTCCGCGCCCTCGTAGCTGTCGAGGAAACGCTTGTTGGTGCTGGCGACGGTGGCGATCCCCGCATCGGCCGAGCGGCGCGAGAAGATCGAGTAATATTGCGGGAAATCGTAGAACAGCCGGCGCCCGAGGACCGTCATGTCGCGCGCCGTGGAATAATGCCCCTCGGCCGTTAGGCCGTTGGCGTTGCGGAAATGCGTGTTGCGCATGCCCAGGGCGCGCGCCATCTGGGTCATCTGCGCGGCGAATTTCGCCTCGGACCCCGCCAGCCCCTCGCCGATCACCGTGGCCGCGTCATTGGCGGATTTCACCGCCGCCGCGCGGATCAGGTAGCGCAGCTCGATCCGCTGGCCCGGCTTCAGCCCCAGCCGCGAGGGCGGCTGCGCGGCCGCATGGCTGGACACCAGGAACTTGCTGTCCAGCCGGACCTGTCCGCGCTCGACGGCGCTGAAGGCCATGTAAAGCGTCATCATCTTGGTCAGCGAGGCCGGATGAAGCCGCGTATCCGCGTTCTGCGCATAGATTTCCTGCCCGGTGCGCGCATCCATGACGAAGGCCGCGAAGGGGGCGGCGGCCACCGCCATGGGCAATGCCCAGGCGAATAGGATCATCAGTCCCAAACGGACTTTTCTGGTGATTCTGCTCACTGTCCCGGTCTCTTCTGCCTCTGAGGGTCCGTTCATTATGCGGGCCCTTCATTAATGAAATGACAATAACACGCATTCCCGTGTTCGGAAACCGCAAGTTTGTGCCCTTGCCGCGCAATCTGCCGCAGGTTGCCGGCGCTTTCGCCTCTGCCGCGGGGGCGGGGCTTATCAAGCGCGGGGAAAGGCTCTATATTCGGTCCCAGAACCGTCCATATCCTGATACGAGCGTCGTGACCAAACCGCAGATGACCAACCGACCTGGGGACCGCGAAGAGGTCGAACTGGGGGTCAAGACCAGGCCCCGCACGCAGCGGCCTCCGATGTACAAGGTATTGCTGCTGAACGACGATTTCACGCCGATGGAATTCGTCGTGCATGTGCTTGAGCGGCTGTTCAACATGAACCACGCCCAGGCGATCGAGATCATGCTGACGGTTCATCGCAAGGGGGTGGCCGTCGTCGGCGTCTTCTCGCACGAGATCGCCGAAACCAAGGTGGCGCAGGTCATGGAACTGGCCCGCCGCCAGCAGCATCCGCTGCAATGCACCATGGAAAAAGAGTAGAAATTGGCTGGATCACGGCTGGAACTTGTCTTTGGCGGCACGCCGCCCGAAGGGCGCATGCTGCTGATCGGCGCGGGCGCCGCGACCGATCTTGACCCCTTCGACCCCGCCCGCGTGCAGATCGTGCAGGGCTTTTACCCCGATCACCGGGCGCTGAAGGCGCGCGGCTACGACATGGCGACCGAGGCCTCGGGCGATTTCGACGGCGCCGTGGTCTTCCTGCCGCGGGCGCGGGCCGAGGCGCGGGCGCGCATCGCCGAGGCCGCGGCGCGGCTGGCGCCGGGCGCCTCGCTGTGGATCGACGGGCAAAAGACCGACGGCATCGACGCGGTGATGAAGGAGATGCGCGCCCTGGCCCCGGTGGACGAGGTCCAGTCGCGTGCCCATGGCAAGATCTTCCGCGTCACGCTGCCCCAGCCGGGCTGGCTGCCCGAGGGCTGGGCGGCGCAGGATCACCTGGCCGCGCCCGGCATGGTGACGCGGCCGGGCGTGTTCTCGGCCGACGGGCCGGACCCGGCGTCGCAGGCGCTGGCGGCGGCGCTGCCCGAAAAGCTGCCGACCCGCATCGTCGATCTGGGCGCGGGCTGGGGCTGGCTTTCGGCACAGATCCTGGCCCATCCCGGCGTCGAGCTGCTGCACCTGGTCGAGGCCGATGCCGCGGCGCTGGATTGCGCGCGGCGCAATGTCACCGATCCGCGGGCGCGGTTCCATTGGGCGGATGCGCTGGATTTCCGCCTGCCCGAGCCGGTGAACGGCGTGATCATGAACCCGCCCTTCCACGAGGGGCGTGCGGCCGACCCGAGGCTGGGCGCCGGCTTCATCCGCGCGGCGGCGGGGCTGCTGACCGGGGCGGGGCGGCTGTGGATGGTGGCCAACCGCCACCTGCCCTATGAGCAGGCGCTGCGGGAATGCTTTGCCGAAGTCGCCGAGCTGGGCGGCGATGCGCGCTTCAAGATCCTGACCGCCTCGGGAGCGCGGCGCGGCACTGCCGGGCGCCTTCAACCAAAAGGCCCGCAACCGAAAGGCCGGAAAAGATGAGCCTCTCCATCCAGGGCAAGACCGCCATCGTGACCGGCGCCGCCCGCGGCATCGGCCTGGCCATCGCCCGGCATTTCGAGGAGGCAGGCGCCAATGTCATGTTCGCCGACAGCGACGAGGCGGCGCTGATGACCGAACTGGGCGAACAGGCGGCAAGCGAAGGGCCGGTGCGCGCCTTTGCCGGCGACTTGGGGCAGAAGCTGACGCTCGCGAACCTGATCTCGGCCACCATCGACGCCTTCGAGCGGGTGGATATCCTGGTCAATGCGCATCGCATGGTGCAGGGCTGCGACCCGCTGACGGTGAACGACGAGCTGCTGGGCGACATGCTGCGCCAGAACATGAGTTCCGGCCTGCGCCTGTCGCAGATGGTCGCCAGGCGCATGATGGCCCAGGCCGATGAGGCGGGCGAGGCGAGCGAGAACGCCTTGCAGCACGGCGCCATCGTCAATGTCACCTCGCTGGCCGCCGATTGGCCGCAGCCGCAGATGCTGGCCTATTCCATCGCCAGCGCGGCGCAGGCGCAGGCCACGCGCTCATTGGCCTCGGCTCTGGCGCCCAGGCGGATTCGCGTGAACGGCGTGGCCTTTGCCAGCATCATGTCCAACAACCTGCAACTGAAGCTGCGCGAGGATCCGGGCCTGCGCGAGCGCATGGTCGCCGCCACGCCGCTGGGCCGGATTGCCGGCGCGGACGAATTGGCGGCGACGGTGCAGTTCCTGGCCAGCGAGGCCTCGAGCTTCGTGACCGGCCAGATCCTGCGCGTCGACGGCGGCCGCAGCCTGGGCGACCCGCTGGCGCCAGGGGTCTACTGAGCCCTATTTGCCCTCTTCGGGGTAGGCGGCCTTGCAGGCATCGACGGCCGCGCGGGCGGCGGGGGCCAAAGCCTGCTTGCGCGCCAGCAGGTTGTCGCGCTTGCGTGCCTCGGCCGCCGGGTCGATCGGCACCCGGTAACGCTCGGTATCGGCAACGTCGCGCAAGCAGGGACGATAGCCCAGCCGGCGGTTGCCGTCCTTGTCCAGCCAGACATAGCGGCAGTCGTCCCATTGGGTGCGCATCACCGTGCGCTCCTCCCAGGCATAGCCGCGCGCCAGGTTGGCCTCGACCTCGGCCAGAAGGTTCGAGACGGTGCGATATTCGCGGGTGTTGCGACTGATGCATTGCTCTTGCGGGGTTCCGCAGGATGCGACAACCAGAACAGGCATCAGGGCAAGCAGGATGTTGCGGGTCATGGCCGGGATCTCTAGTTGTTTCGCCCGAAGCATAAGCCCGCCCCGCAGGCGGGGCAATTCACGAATGCGGAGGCAAGCCCATGGAAATGCACGATGAGCGACAGAAGGCCGCGGCCTGGTTCCGCGAGCTGCGCGACCGCATCGTCTCTGCCTTCGAGGCGCTGGAGGATCGCGGCCCCGCCAATGCGCCGGCCGGCCGTTTCGAGATCCGCGAGACCAAGCGCGGTGAGGATGGCGGCGGTGGGTTGATGTCGGTGATGCGCGGCGGCCGGGTCTTCGAGAAGGTCGGCGTGAACTGGTCGGCGGTGCATGGCGAGCTGTCGGCCGCAGCCCGGCAGGCCATGGCGGCCCGCGGCGTGCCGGGGGTCGAGGGGGATCCGCGCTTCTGGGCTTCGGGGATCAGTCTGGTCGCGCATATGCAGAACCCGCATGCGCCGGCGGTGCACATGAACACGCGCATGTTCTGGACGCCCGGCGCCTGGTGGTTCGGCGGCGGCGCCGACCTGAACCCCTGCCTGGAATATGCCGAGGATACGGCGCATTTCCACGCCACGCTGAGCGCGGCCTGCGCCCCGCATGGAGCCGATTACTATGACCGCTTCAAGGCCTGGGCGGACGAGTATTTCTTTGTCCCGCATCGCGGCCGGGCACGGGGCGTCGGCGGCATCTTCTATGACGACCTGAACACGGGCGACTGGCATGCCGATTTCGCCTTTACCAGGGCGGTGGGCGAGGCTTTCCTGCCCGCCTTCCTGCCGCTCGCGGAAAAGCGCATGGCCCAGCCCTGGGGCGAGGCGGAAAAGGACGCGCAGCTGATCCATCGCGGACTTTATGCAGAATACAACCTGGTCTATGACCGCGGCACCAAATTCGGCCTGGCGACCGGCCACGACCCCGAGGCGGTGCTGATGAGCCTGCCGCCCATGGCGAAATGGGCCTGATGCCGGACTGGCCGGATCTCTACCTCATGCGGCACGGCCAGACAGTCTGGAACGCCGAGGGGCGGTTGCAGGGCCGGCTGGATTCGCCGCTGACGCCCCTGGGCGAGGCGCAGGCGCGGCGGCTGGCCTGGCTGGTGCGCGACCTGCGCGGCATGGCGCGGCTGGTCAGCACCGCGGGGCGGGCGCAGCAGACGGCGCGTATCGCCTTTGGCGGGCAGGGCTTTGACCTGGACGAACGCCTGCACGAAATCGACATCGGCGATTTCAGCGGCCGGCTTGCGTCGGAACTGCAGGCCGCGCATCCCGAAGCCTTCGCCCGCGGTCCGCTGGACTGGTATGACCTGGCACCGGGCGGCGAGCATTTCGCCGGGCTCGAAGCGCGGGTGCGCGCGTTCCTGGACGATCTGGACGGCCCGGCGCTGATCGTGACGCATGGCATCACCCTGCGCATGCTGCGGCTGGTGGCCATGGACTTGCCGCTGGAGCGGCTGGCCCAGATGCCGGTCAGCCAGGGCGGGCTGCACCTGGTCAGCCGCGGCCGGCACCGGATGTTTCTTTGACGCCTGTCAGGATTTCGGCGGCAAGGGGCGGGCAGGGTTGCCGACGACGGTCGCGCCGGGCGCCACGTCGCGGGTCACGACCGCGCCGGCGCCGACGATGGCGCCGTCGCCGATGCTGACGCCAGGCAGGACGATGGCGCCGCCGCCGACCCAGACGTCATCGCCGATGGTGATGGGCTTGCCCCATTCGACGCCCTTGGCGCGGCTGTCGCGCTCGCGCGGGCGATCCTCGGTCAGCAATTGCACGGCGGTACCGAACTGGCAGCGCGCGCCGATGCGAATCTCGCAGATGTCCATGAAGAAGCAGCCGTAATTCACGAAGCAATCCGGCCCGAAATGGATATGCTTGCCGTAATCGACGTGAAAGGGCGTGCGGATCACCGCACCGTTCCAGGTGCCCAGCAATTGCGTCAGGGTGCGGGCGCGGGTCTTGTCGCCGATGATGGTGGCATTGTAGTCGCGCATCAATCCCTGCGCGGCCTTGCGCATCGCCACCAACTCGCCATCGCCGGGCTTGTAGGGCCGGCCGGCCAGCATGTCCTCGCGCGCGGTCAAATGAAGCCAAGCTCCAGGCGGGCTTCCTCGGACATCATGTCCATGCCCCATTGCGGCTGGAAGGTCATCTCGACATCGACCTGCTTGACGCCGGGCAGCGGCTCGACGGCATCGGCGACCCAGCCGGGCATCTCGCCCGCGACCGGGCAGCCGGGCGCGGTCAGGGTCATGACGATGCGCACGGCATTCTCGTCATTGATGTCGATGGTGTAGATCAGCCCCAGGTCGAAGATATTGACCGGGATTTCCGGGTCGTAGACCGTCTTGCAGGCCTCGACCACGCTGTCGTAAAGGGGATGGTCCGTCGTCGAAGGCGCGATCAGCGGGTCGCCCTCCTTGAGATTCTCGGTGCTCATGCGGCGTGTCCTGTAAAATCTTGGCAATGATATAGGACTTGTGCCATCCGGGGTCCAGAGCCGCTTAGAAGCGGAAGTTCAGCCGCCGCGCCACGCCGATGCTGATCGAGGGCTGGCTGCGGGTCTGCACCAGCGGCGAATCGCCGGCATCGCCCAGCAGCCGGCCATAGGTCAGCCGCCCCATCAGCGCCGTATTGGGCATGAATTCGTAACGCGCCTCGACGCTGATGCGGGCGATATAGGCGCCGCCGTCGGGGTTGTGGACCGGCTTGCCGCCGGCAAGCGATTCGCCTTCGTCCACGCCAAAATAGGTGCCGGTGAAATCCTGGTCGCCCAGGCCCAGCTCGGCCCCGGTCCACAGCGTCAGCTGGTCGCTGACCTCATAGCGGTATTTCGCGCCCAGCTCGCCCACCACGCCGTGATGGCCGCCGAAACCCTTGCGGATGGCGCCATAGCTGGTCATGTCGCCCATGCGCCAGGACAGCTTCACCCCGAATTCGCCGGCGCGGCCGATATCCTCCATGCCGCGCAGATCCTCGTGATCGCTGGAATCGCGCTTGCCGATATAGTTCAGCGAGGGCAGGACCGAGATCCCGTCCTTCTTGCCGGCATCGGCATCGCTGTTGCGCAGGATGATCCAGGGCGAGGCGTCCAGGTTGTCCGAACCCATGAACTCGGGACTGTATTTCACGCCCAGCCCGGTATCGACCGAAAGCCCGCGCCCAAGCCCCAGCGACTGCGCCGCGGCGGGCGAGGTCAGGGCGGTGGCGGCAAGAAGCGCAAGCGCGGCAATCCGAGTCATGGCGAATCCTTATCAAATCGCCCGGCACCCTGCGTCGAAACCCGGCGCCAGGGCAAGCGGAGTCTGGTGAATTTTACACAATAATTCGCGGCTGTTGCGCTCAGGCCCGCTCGGCTTCCTCCAGCCGTTCCAGCGCCTCCATCCACAGCCCTTCGGCGCGCTGCATCGCCTCGCTGGCCTCGGCATGCTTGCGGCCCCAGGCTTCGGCCTTTTGCGCGTCGTCATAGGTTGCCGGATCGGCCAGGATGGCGTCCAGCTTTTCCAGCATGGCGGTCAGCTTGCCGACCCGCTCCTCGGCGCGCCTGGCCTCGGCGCGCAACTCCAGGATCTTTTCGCGCGCGGGGCGTTTCGGCGCCGGTTTCGCCTCGGCTTTCGGCTCGGGCTTTTCCTCGCCGGCCAGCAGCATGCGGCGATAATCGTCCAGGTCGCCCTGCCAAGGCGAGACGCCGCCCTGGTCCACCAGCCACAGCCGGTCGGCCACCAGATTCAGCAGGTGCATGTCGTGGCTGACCAGCACCACGGCGCCGGTATAGTCGTTCAGCGCCTCGGTCAGCGCCTCGCGGGATTCGATGTCCAGGTGGTTGGTCGGCTCGTCCAGGATCAGCAGATGCGGCGCGTCGATGGTGGCGAGCAGTAAGGACAGCCGCGCCTTCTGCCCCCCGGAAAGCTGGCTGACCCGGGTCTCGGCCTGCGCCTCCATCAGCCCGAATCCGGCCAGCCGGGCGCGCAGCTTTGCCGGCGGCTCGTCCGGGCGCAGCCGGCGGACATGGGCGATGGGCGTCTCGCCCAGCTCCAGCTCATCGACCTGGTGCTGGGCGAAATAGCCGATGCGCAGCTTGCCCGAGCGCGCGATCCGCCCCTCCATCGGCTCCAGCCGCCCGGCCAGCAGCTTCGAAAGCGTGGACTTGCCCTGGCCGTTGCGGCCCAAGAGCGCGATGCGGTCGTCCTGGTCGATGCGCAACGCCAGCCGGCGCAGCACCGCCCGCCCGTCATAGCCGACCGAAACCCCGTCCAGCGAGACGATGGGCGGCGACAGCTGGTCGGGCTGCGGAAAGCCGAAGCGGTGGAACTTCGCCTCTTCCGGGGCGGTGATCGGCTCCATCTTCTCCAGCATCTTGATGCGGGCCTGGGCCTGGCGGGCCTTGGTGGCCTTGGCGCGGAAACGATCCACGAAGCTTTGCAGATGCGCGCGGCGGGCATCCTGCTTTTTCGCCTCGGCGGCTTGCAGGGCGCGCTTCTCGGCCCGGGTCCGCGCGAAGGTGTCGTAGCCGCCGGAATAGAGCACCAGCTTGCGATCTTCGAGATGCAGGATATGGCCGACGGCGCGGTTCAAAAGGTCGCGGTCATGGCTGATGACGATGACGGTATGGGGATAGCGCTGCAGATAGCTTTCCAGCCACAGCGCGCCTTCCAGGTCCAGGTAGTTGGTGGGCTCGTCCAGCAGCAAGAGGTCGGGCTGCGAAAACAGCACGCCTGCCAGCGCCACGCGCATGCGCCAGCCGCCGGAATAATCGGCGGTCGGCCGCGCCTGGTCCTCGGTCGAAAAGCCCAGGCCGCGCAGGATGGTCGCGGCCCGCGCCTCGGCCGACCAGGCGTCGATATCGGCCAGCCGGGTCTGGATCTCGGCGATGCGATGGGCGTCGGTGGCGCTCGCGGATTCGGCCAGCAGCGCGGCGCGCTCGGTATCGGCCGCCAGCACCGTCTCCAGCACGCTGGTCGCGGTGCCGGGCGCCTCCTGCGCGACGCCGCCGATGCGGGCGCGGGGCGGCAGGCTGATGGCGCCGCCGTCAAGGCCCAGCTCGCCCCGGATCAGCCGGAACAGCGTGGTCTTGCCGGCGCCGTTCGGGCCGACCAGGCCGACCTTGTGCCCGTCCGGGATGGTGGCCGAGGCATGCTCGAACAGCGGCCGTCCGGCGATGGAATAGGATATGTCGTCGATGCGCAGCATGCGCCACCGCATGGCGCAAGCGGCGCGCCCCGTCAATGCCGTCATCGACGGCCCGCGCGAAGGAGGGGGCCGCGCCGGCTTTTCAAGCGCCGTCGCCCATGCTAACGGGGCGCGGATTTCCGGGCCACCTGCGGCCGGAACAAGGAACCGGAACAAGGAAAAGGACGACCGACATGGCCATCGAACGCACGCTCTCGATCATCAAACCCGACGCCACCAAGCGCAACCTGACCGGCAAGATCAACGCCAAGTTCGAGGATGCCGGCCTGCGCATCATCGCGCAGAAGCGCATCCACCTGTCGCCCGCCCAGGCCGGCCAGTTCTACATCGTCCACAAGGATCGCCCCTTCTACGGCGAACTGGTCGAGTTCATGGCCTCGGGCCCGGTCGTGGTGCAGGTGCTGGAAGGCGAGAACGCCATCGCCAAGAACCGCGAAGTGATGGGCGCCACCAACCCGGCCAATGCCGACGAGGGCACCATCCGCAAGGAGTTCGCTCTCTCGGTCGGCGAGAACTCGGTCCATGGCTCGGACGCGCCGGAAACCGCCAAGGAAGAAATCGCCTTCTTCTTCTCGGGCCTCGAACTGGTCGGCTGAGCCCCGGCCTCTTCGTTCCCCAAATACCCAAAGGAAAGGGCCGCCCATCGAGGCGGCCCTTTCTCCTATTGCCGCTTCGCGGTCAGCTCGAAACCGATCTCGACGCCGAATCCCACGGTGCTTTCATCGGCATAGCCCGCGCCGATGCCGAAATCGCGGCGATCGACGCGCATCTGCCCCTTGGCCTGCGCCACGTCACCCTGAAGCGTCAGCGCGAAGGGCAAATCGGCCTCGACCGTCTGGCCGGCGATGGTCAGCCGGCCCTGCGCGGCATGCGGCTGGCCCTCGGCCGGGGGCGGCAGGATCTCGGCCTCGAAACGCGCGGCGGGATGGGCGGCGGCGTTCAGGAAATCCGGGCCCTTGGCCGCGTCGCTGATGGCGCCCAGCGTCAGCGAGGCGATGTCGACATCCACCGTCACCCGCCCGGTCTGGGTCTCCGGGTCATAGGCGATATCGGCCTGCCATTGCCCGAACTGCCCCGTGACCGCATTGCCGGCCTGCATGACCTCGATCTCCAGCGCGCCCTGTTCGACCGCCCAGCCCGATCCGGCCGCGGCCGCAGGGGCGGATGCGGTGGCGGGCATCTCCTGCGCCTCCGGGGTGTCGGCCGGGATGAAGGCGACCCCCACCCAGACCACCAGCCCCGCCAGGGCGGCCAGGACATGCGGCAGGAGGCCGGGCTGCGCGGCCGGGGGCTCGGGCGCGTGCTCGGGATTGCCGGCCATGCGGCGCATGGTGCCGTCGCGGTCGATGATCGCGTGCTTCAGCGCCCCCGCGACATGCAGCAGGATCAGCCCGGCCAGCAGCCACCAGCCGAATTCGTGGAAGGCCGCGAAACGCCCGGACAGCGCCGCGTCCTCGGGAACGAAGGGCAGGCGCTGGCCGAAGGGCCAGAGGATGCGGGCAAAGCCGCCCGGCGCCGCGGAATGCAGAAGCCAGCCCGACAGCGGCATGACGACCATGCCGATCCACAGCGCCCAATGCACGACCTCGGCGCCGAAGCTTTCCAGCCGCCGCTCGGGATGCAGCGGGCGCGGCTTCGGCTGGGTCAGGGTCCACAGCAGGCGCAGCGCGGCGAGGGCCAACGCCGCCATGCCCACGGTCTTGTGCACGGAATAGGCGGTGAAGATCGCCTGCAGCTGCGTTTCCCCGCCATCGGGCAGGTTGTCCGCGTAAAGCCCGATGGCGATGGCGGCCAGGATCAGCACCGCGACCGTCCAGTGGAACATGCGGGCGACCCAGCCATAGGCGCGGGCGGTATTGCTGGCTTTCATCGGATTTCTCCCATCGCTTCGCGCCAATGGCGCCGGCAGAGCGAGACATAGGTTTCATTGCCGCCGATCTGCACCTGCGCGCCCTGGTGCAGCACGCGGCCGCCTTCGTCCTGGCGTATGACCATGGTGGCCTTGCGCCCGCAATGGCAGATGGTGCGCACCTCGCGCAGGTCGTCGGCCACGGCCAGCAGCGCCGCCGATCCGGGAAACAGCCGGCCGCGGAAATCGACCCGCAGCCCGTAGCACATCACCGGCTGGCCAAGGTCGTCGGCGACGCGGGCCAGCTGCCAGACCTGCTCCTCGGTCAGGAACTGCGCCTCGTCGACGAAGATGCAGGCGGCGCCGCGGCCCCGGGCCTGGATCAGGGCGAAAAGATCGGCTTCGGGGGTGAAACCCAGCGCGGATTCGGCGATGCCGATGCGGCTGGCGATCCGGCCGGGGCCGGCGCGGTCGTCCAGCGCCGCGGTCAGAAGCAGCGTCGCCATGCCGCGTTCGCGGTAATTGTAGGACGCCTGCAGCAAGAGCGTGCTCTTGCCGGCATTCATCGTGGAATAGTGAAAATAAAGCTTGGCCATGCCGGCACATAGCCGCGAGGGCCGGGGGGTCGCAAGCCGCCGCGACGGGGCGGCGGCTCACGTTTGCGCGTATCGCGGCGGGATCAGGCCCGCTGCGCCGTTTTCGGCGCGCGCGAGGGGCGCCGGGCCGGGCGCTTGCGCGCCGCGCCTTGCGCCGGGCGGCCCGCGGGGCCGCCGCGTTCGCGGATCTTGGCCGCCTCGAAGGGCTCCTCGCCGCCGACCACGGCGATCTTGGCCTTCATCGCCTTCTCGATGGCGCGCAGCTCGCCGATCTCGGCGGGCGCGCAGAAGGCGATGGCGCGGCCGTCGCGCCCGGCGCGGGCGGTGCGGCCGATGCGGTGGACGTAGTTTTCCGGCACGTTGGGCAGGTCGTAGTTATAGACATGCGCCACCTCGGGAATGTCGAGGCCGCGCGCCGCCACGTCGGTCGCGACCAGAACCTTGGTGTCGCCGGCGCGGAAGCTGGCCAGGGCACGCTCGCGCTGGCCCTGGCTCTTGTTGCCGTGGATCGCGGCGACCTTGTAGCCCCATTTCTCCAAAAGCTTCGACAGCTTTTCCGAGCCGTGCTTGGTGCGGCCGAAGACGATGGCCAGCTCGTCCACATGTTTGGACAGGTATTCCGCCAGCAGCGTCGCCTTGTCGCCCTGGTTGACGAAATGCACGCCCTGGTCGATCTTGGCTGCCGCCTGGCCGGGCGGGTTCACCGCCACGCGCAGCGGATCGTTCAGGTAGCTGTCGGCCAGCTCCTCCATCAGCTTCGGCATGGTGGCCGAGAACAGCAGCGTCTGGCGCTCGCGCGGCAGCATCTTGGCGATGCGGCGCAGCGCGTGGATGAAGCCGATGTCCAGCATCTGGTCGGCCTCGTCCAGCACCAGATACTTGGTCTGCGACAGGTCGATGGCGCCGCGCTCGATCAGGTCGATCAGCCGGCCCGGCGTCGCGATCAGCACGTCGACGCCGCGTTCCAGCCGCTGGACCTGCACGTTGATCGAGGCGCCGCCGACGACGCGGAACTGCCGGATCGGCGTGCCGATGGCATAATTGTCGATGTTCTCGGCGATCTGGGTCGCCAGTTCGCGGGTCGGCGCCAGGATCAGCGCCCGGCAGGTCCGGGGCTCGGGCTTGCGGCCGATGTTCAGCAGCCGGGTCAGCATCGGCAGGCCGAAGGCCGCCGTCTTGCCGGTGCCGGTCTGGGCCAGGCCCAGGAGGTCGCGGCCGGCGACGATGCCGGGGATGGATTTTTCCTGGATGGGCGAGGGGGTCTCGATGCCCAGGCCCGGCAGGTTGATCGCCACGCGCGCATCGATCCCCATGCGGGTGAAGGCGGTGTCGATATCCGGAATGGCGCGGCGGATGAATTTCTCTTCCGGCTCGGCGCGGTGACGGCGGTGGTTGGTGTTGGGCTTGTCGTTGCGGAAGCGCGGCTTGCCGCCTTGCTGGGCGCGGGGATTGCCCGAACGGTTCGGGCGGGTGGTCTCGTTGGTCATGTCGTCTTTCGGCCAGGTCGCCCGCGTATCGGCGCGCATGGCTGGGGCCGTGCGGATCGCACGGCAGGTTGCGAGGGGCGGGCGTGGATACGGTGATGCCCGCAGCCTCCCCGCGTGAATGGGAAACTGAAAATCGGTGCCGACCTTGGCGCAAGGGCGCCGGCTGCTCACGCGGCAGCGGGCGGCAACTTGTCGCAAATGAGGGTTCGGGCGGCGAAAGTCAAGCGCGGTCTGCGGAATCCATCCAGATCGTCACCGGGCCGTCATTGACCAGCGACACCTGCATGTCGGCGCCGAAGGAGCCGGTCTCGACCGGGAGGCCGAGCGCGCGCAGCGCCTCGGCAAAGCGCAGATACAGCGCCTCGCCGCGCTCGGGCGCCTCGGCGGTGGAGAATCCGGGCCGGTTGCCGGTGCTTGTGTCGGCGGCGAGCGTGAACTGGCTGACCACCAGCACCGCGCCGCCGATGTCCTGAACCGATCGGTTCATCTTACCGGCCTCGTCGCGGAAGATGCGCAGCTTGGCGATGCGCGCGGCCAGTTTCGCGGCCGCGTCCTCGGGGTCGCCGCGCATGGCGCAGACCAAGACCAGAAGGCCGGGCCCGATGCGGCCGATGCTGCGGCCCTCGACCGTGACCTCTGCCTCGGCGACGCGCTGGACCAGCGCCCGCATGTCAGCCGCCCAGCATGATGCCAAGGACAACCAGCATCAGCCCCAGGACCGAGGCCGCGAGCGCCGCCATGTTCACCGCGACGACCTTGCGCATGGCGGCGCGCATCTGCTCGTCATCGGCGATCCGTGCCTTGGCGCGCGCCGCGGTGACGATGCACCATGCCAGCGCGACCAGCCCGATCACCGTCAACCCGGTTCCGCCCCAGATCAGCCCGTCCCAGATCGTCATGTTCCGCCTCCGTCTGCCAGCGACGGCCTAGCGGCGATTGCGCCCGGCCGCAAGACCGCCTAGACCCGCGGCGGAAAACACGCGGGATGGGGTGCCGCCGGCCTTGCGCCGTGCGCATCACGGGCCCGCAGCAGCAAATGGAGCAGCAAATGGATTCGTATCAGGTGACTGCGGACGAACTGCGTCAGTTCGTGGAACGGATCGAGCATCTCGAGCAGGAAAAGAAGGATATCTCCGAGCAGATCAAGGAAGTCTATGCCGAGAGCAAGGGGCGCGGCTACGACACCAAGGCGCTCAGGGCCATCATTTCGCTAAGAAAGAAGGACAAGGATCAGGTCGCCGAGGAAGAGGCTGTGCTGGAGATCTACAAGCAAGCCTTGAACATGATCTGAAAACCTTGGCCGGGCGCGGTTTCCTTGACCCGATCCGCCCGGTCGTTCCATGCGCTTCGTCTTGGGATGCGCATTCTTCAGGCGGAGTTTTTGTTTACATAATCATAATTATCGAAGAAATTCGACCCTAGGGGTGGATTCTATTCTAAATCGCGACAAGCCATGGTTTTCAGGCAGTTGCAATTCACGGAGAACCCCTTTTGGCCTCGCATCTCAGCTTCGATGAGCGCCGCATCATCGCGGCCATGCTGCAACGCAAGCTCAGCGTTGCGCAGATTGCCGCGCAGCTCGGCCGGCACCGTTCGACCATTCATCGCGCGATCCGGCGCAATTTCTGGCACGATCCCGATGTGCCGATCGCCAATGGCTAGTGGCATATGAACGCGCAGCAACTCGCGGCGTCTCGGCGCTGTCAGCTGTCAGCAGCGCAAGCTGGTCCGGCATGATGCGCTGCGGCTGCCGGTGATCGACCGGCTGCGCGCGGGATGGCCGCCCGAGCAAATCGCCGGTCGGCTGCGCCATGAAGGCCACTGCGAGCGGATGTGCCGCGAGACAATCTACCGCTATGTCTGTTCATCTGAAGGCCAGTTCCAGGAACTGGGCCGCTTTCTGCCGGAGCGGCGCCGCAAGCGGAAGGCGCGCCATGCCCGCAAGGCCACAAGCCTCGTCTTTCCAGAATGTTGCATGATCCGCTACCGCCCTGAGGCCGTGAGGAGCAGCCCCGGACCGGAAGCAGAGGCCCGCGGCCTGCGGCGCCGGAATGCGTCACCCGGCCGGCGAAGGCTGCCTCGGCGGCACGGTTGGCGGGACGCCCCATATCCGCGGCGCGTCCCGCATCAGCATCCGCGCCTCGATCAGGTCGAGGCGCTGGCGCGCGGCTTCGATATTGCCCGCGGTTTCGTCCAGAAGCTTGTGCCACAGGCGCAAGGCGGAAACCGGGCTCCAAGGCAGCGCCGCCTGCGCAAGCCAGCGGCGCAATTCCGGGGGCAGCCGGTCGTATTGCGCGATCGGGCAGCGCCTGCGGCGGCGGCGCAGCGAGGTGGCGAGGTTGCCGCGCATCAATGGAGCCTCCGGGCCTCGGCCGGCTCCACCATGGGGTCAAGCGCCAGGAACAGCCGCACCTTGCCGGTTCCGGCGATGGGCGGGGAACGGTGCAACAGCCCCGTGACCTCCATGCCCGGCCACGAGGCGCCGCGCAGGACCGCGACTTCGCCGCTGCGCATCGCGCCGGCCCGCACGATCCGGCCGTTTTCATCCTCCAGCCCGAATTGCGTTTCCGGCCCCCGATAGGTGCAAAGCAGCCGCGCGGGCAACTGATCGACATGGAACCGGCGGCAGGCATCCGTCGTCACCGCCTCGAAGCGGATATGCATCAGCGGGTTGCGCATGATCCGGGCAAGCATCAGCGCCAGCGCCCCGATGTCGCTGGCCAGCAGGTCGCGCATCGTCCCGGCGGGCAGGCCGGACAGGTCGCAGGCGGCGTGGACGCCGCGCTCGATCGTCCGGAAATCGGCCACGGCACGCAACGCGGGCAACTGTCCGGGGGGAATGCTCTCGATCCATTCGGCAAAGCCGGGCGAGCGATTTCGCCGCCAGATCGCCGCCCCGACCCCCGGCCGGGTTATCTGTTCCAGTACGAGCCCGCTGGAGGATTCGAGGATCCCCCGCGCCTTGGCGGCGCCGGGGTGCGGCATTTGCGGGATTGCGGTATCGGTCTTTGCCATGCGTCCGGGTTTTCCCTCCTGGCTGTGTCGCCCCGTTTGCGGCGGGGGGCATTCTGCGCCCCTACCCCTGCCCTTGCGGTCGGCGCCCTGCTCAGGCGACGCGGCGCTGGCCCCATTGCGGGAAAGGATCGGGCAGCCCGGCCCAGGCTTCGGGCGTGAAGTCCCGAGCCTCGACCAGGGCGTCGTCCAGAGCCTTGGTGATTGCCGCAGGGTCCATGCCCGAGCCGATGAAGACCAGTTCCTGCCGGCGGTCGCCCCAGGGTTCCTGCCAGACCTTCCCGATGTCTTGGAGGGAATCCGGGTGGGTGGGCCAGCGATCCCGCGGCACCGAAGCCCACCAGCCCCCCAGCGGCGTCACGCTGGACATCGCCCCGGCAAGGCTGAACTCGACCGCCCAGCCGGGGCGCGAGGCGATCCAGAAATGCCCCTTGGCGCGGATCACGCCGGGCAGGTCGCCATTCAGCAAGTCATGGACCTTCTTCGGATGGAAGGGCTGCCGGGCGCGATAGACGAAGGACGAGACGCCGTATTCCTCGGTCTCGGGCACATGCGCGTCGAAGCCGTAAAGCTCCTTGGCCCACATCGGATGCATATGCGCCCTGTCGAAGTCGAAAAGCCCGGTATCGAAGATCGCCCCCGGCGCGACGCGGCCGAAATCGGTCTCGACCAGCCGGGCGTCGGGGTTCAGGGCGCGGACGATCTTGCGGGCCTGGTCCAGCCGGACCGGCCCCGCCGCGCTGACCTTGTTCAGCACCACCACATCGGCGAATTCCATCTGGTCGGTCAGCAGATCGACCAGCGTGCGGTCATCCTGGTCGCCCAGGCTCTCGCCGCGGTCGGCGATGAAGTCGTGGCTGGAGAAATCCCTGGTCAGGTTGACCGCATCCACCACCGTGACCATGGTGTCGAGCCGGGCGACGTCCGACAGGCTGGCGCCGTTCGGATCGCGGAAATCGAAGGTCGCCGCCACCGGCAAGGGCTCGGCGATGCCGGTCGATTCGATCAGGAGATAGTCGAAGCGCCCCTCCTCGGCCAGCCGGCGGACCTCGACCAGCAGGTCGTCGCGCAAGGTGCAGCAGATGCAGCCATTGGTCATTTCGACCAGCTTTTCCTCGGATCGCGACAGTTCTGCCCCGTCGCGCACCAGATCGGCGTCGATGTTCACCTCGGACATGTCGTTGACGATCACCGCGACGCGCCGGCCCTCGCGGTTGTTCAGGACATGGTTCAGCAGCGTCGTCTTGCCCGCGCCCAGAAAACCGGACAGGACGGTGACGGGCAGGCGGCGATCTTTGGCGCGGGTGCTGGCTGGCATGGTATTCCTATATGTAATGTTATTACATTACTTATATAGCCGGGATCGCCGGGTTCTGCAATGCCCCTGTTCTTGCCCCCTCCACCGCCCGCCGAACAGCCGCGCTGCCTTTTGCCAGGGCAAGGCGGGCGCAAGCCTGCCTGGCACGGTGGGTTCATGCGGTGCGGTATTCGGTGCGGTTCAGAACGGCGCCTGGACCAGGCGGAACGCCGTTGCGATGGCGAAGATCGCCACGAGGCCACCGAAGGCGATCTCGACCAGGCTGGCGATGACCGAGGCGCGGCCAAGGGCCGGAAGCGAGACATGCACCCCGCGGCGCAGGGCGACCGCGGCGACCGCGGCAAGCCCCGTCACCATCATGGTGCCGATCCCCATGACATAGGCGCCGGCGATCCCGATTACGTCCAGGTCGAAGCGCCAGGTCAGGATCAGCAGGAACAGCGCCCCGGTGCAGGGACGCAGGGCCACCCCGGCGACCAGTGCGGCCGCTTCGCGCCAGGAACGGGCTGCCAGGACGTCCTGGGCATCCGGGACATGGGCATGGCCGCAGCCGCATGTTTCGGAATGCGCATGGCCGTGCCGGTGCCGGCCGGCGGCCAGCCTGCGAAACCCCCGCCAGCACAGGATGATACCCAGCGCCGCGATGGCCGCTGCCGAGAACGGCTCGAGGCTGGCCGAGGCGCCCTCGACGCGATCGCGCGCGCCGCCGAAGATCCAGACGCCCGCATAGACCACGGCCACCGCCACCGTCGCCTGCGCAAGGCTGGTGATCGCGGCCAGGCTGACCATGCGCCTCATCGGCACGTCGGTGGCAAGGCCATAGGCGCCGATCAGCGCCTTGCCGTGCCCCGGCCCCAGCGCGTGCAGGAAACCATAGGCAAAGCAAATGCCCAGGAATGCCGTGACCGCGCCGGTTTCACCGCCCCGCAAGGCCCGCAAGGCCCGCGCCAGCGCATTCTGATAGTCGCGCTGCCAGCCCACCGCCATGCGGGCGACGCGATCATCCAGCCCGGTCCAGAGAACCAGGCCGGCGGCCACGGCCAGCGCAAGCAGGGCGATCAGGACGGCCTTGCGCATTCCAGCCTCATGTCGTCGGCGAAATCGCCGCCCACATCGGGGTATTTGCCCTGGTCCATGATCTCGTCATTGGTCAGCTTGGCCAGTTCGTCGCCATATTTGCGCTGCGCGGCGGCGATATCGGCCTTTTCGATCTCGACGCGGCAGTCGTCCCGGCCGCTGATTTCAAGCGCCCCGACCAGATCGTAGAAGGTGTAATAGGTCGGGTCATAGACCTGCAGTTCGATCCGCCCATCCTCGGGCCGGATCCGGTCCAGGAGCGCGCGGATATGGGTCACGACGATCCTGCCCTGCTGATAGCGCACCGCGACCTCCTGCGGTCCCGACAGCGCGACAGGATTGCCGTCGCGGGTCAGGTAGAGATCGCCGGCGAAATCCTCGGGCCAGTCGCTGAACATGGCGGTCAGGCGGGCGATCTCGTCATCCGTCAGCACGCCGTCGCCGTCCTGGTCCATTTCCATATCCTCGACCATCAGCATCGAGGAGAAGTCGTCGAAGGCCCAGACCACGCTGACGGCGCCCAGCCTGCCCTCGCCGTCGAAGCGGAAGGTCAGCCCAGTGTCGATGAAGACATGCGGATGCGCCTCGGCCCTTGCAAGGGCAAGGATCGACAGCAGGGACAGCAGGACAGGCCGGAGGCAGCGCATGAGGCATGCCTTATGCCGCGGGGATCGGCCGAGGCAAATCACAAAACCGGCGTTCGGACGCCCCTTGCCGATGCGTCGCGGCTTTCACCCCTGCTTGGCCCTCGCCCCTTGTCGGATTTCCGGCGCGGCAAGGGAAACCGTGAACGACATGCCTTGCCTCCCCGGTTTGGTAATGTAATAACATCACGAAAATTCGAATCCGTCATCCCGCGATACCAGGAATTGCCAGGAAATGAGCCCCTGCACGGCCGGCCAGCCGCTGCGAGCCGCCGATTCATCCCGAACCCCATGAAGGAGAAACCATGTTCAGACATCTCGCGGGCGCCAGCGCGCTGCTGCTGATCCTGGCCGGCGCGGCCGCCGCGCAGGACCACGATCACGACCACGAGGATGTGACGCTTTACCGTGTCTTCGTCGGCGACCATGAAAAGGGCCAGGTCACGGCGTTCGACCTGTCCGCACCCGACCATCGCTGGACCTTCCCGACCACCGGCCAGGCCAAGCTGTATTCCGTGGCGGGCGGCGCGGTGGTCGCCGCGGTGCAGTCCGATGCCGATACGGTGCAGTTCATCCAGAGCGGCATCTCGCTCCATGACCACGGCGACCACCGCGACATCGAGGTTGTCGATCCCGCGGCCATCGACGCCAGCCTGACCGGCCCGCGGCCCTTCCACCTGGTCGATCACGACGGCAAGGTGGTGCTGAACTACGACAATGGCGGCTATGCCGAGATCCTCGACGGGGCCGCGCTGGCCGAGGGCAAGGTCGAGCCGGTCAAGTTCCCGCAGGCCCGCGCCCATCACGGCTTCGTCGCGCCCTTGGGGGGCAACTGGCTCTCCACCGTCGCCTCGGACGAGAAGGTCGAGGGCGACGCCTCGGTGCCGCGCCTCGGCCTGCAAGCCTTCGATGCCGAGGGCAGGTCGGCGGGCGAGCTGGCCACCTGCACCGCGATCCATGGCGAGGCCTTCTCGGGCGCCTATCTGGCCGCCGGCTGCAAGGAGGGCGTGCTGACCGTCAGGGCCGGGGCGAGCGGGCCGGAATACAGGCTGCTGCCCTATCCCGCCGAGCTGCCGCAGGGCGTGACCACCGGCACGCTGCTGGGCTCGACCGGCATCCAGGTGTTCCTGGGCAATTACGGCCCCGACGGGCTGGTGGTCATCGACCCGGTGGACGAGCCGCATTACCGCTACATCAAGCTGCCCTTCCGCAGGGTGGATTTCGCGCTGGACCCCGCCAAGCCCTCGACCGGCTACGTGCTGACCGAGGATGGCAGCCTGCGCCGCATCGACCTGCTGAAGGCCGAGATCGCCGCCGGCGCCAAGGTGACCGAGCCCTATTCGATGGACGGGCATTGGAACGACCCGCGCCCACGCATCGCCATGGCCGGGGGGGAAATCCTTGTGACCGATCCGAATGCCGGCCTTGTCCGCCGCCTCTCGGCCGAGGATCTGACGGAACGCGGCACCGTGCCGGTCGGAGGCGCGCCCTACACCATCGCCGTGACCGGCGGCAGCGGCCTGACGCATTGACCGCGACGCGGATTGCGGAAAAAGGGGGCGGTTTCCCGCCCCCTGCCCCAAGCCTGCCCGCGGCCCTTCAGCCGATCCGGCCGCCGCCCTGTTTCGTGATCGCCACCACCGCCGGGCGCACCGGCATGTCGTCGCGGAAATCCGGCCAGCGGGTCGACAGGTCCTCGTAATAGGACGGCCGGCCGTGGCCCTCCCAATCCTCGCCGCCGTCGCCCGGATGCTGCACCGCCACGAAGAAGGTGGTCAGGTCCGGCGTCGGACAGGGGCCGCACATCTCGGCCCCCACGGGCACGCGATAGAACAGCCGCGAGGTGCCGCGCGCCGCGCCCTCGACATCCACCGCCCAAAGACCATCCGTGCGCCCGGTATCCGAAGGCGAATTGCCGTCGGTCGAGACCCAGAGCCGCCCGTCGCTGTCGATGGCGCAATTGTCGGGCATGCCGAACCAGCCATTCGCCGTGGTTGCGGTCGAGAAGGTCGCGCCCACCTCGGCGATGGAGGGATCGCCGCATTGCAGCAGGATCTCCCAGCTGCCCTTGGTCGCCGCCAGATCGCCCCCGTCCTCGAGAATCTCGATGATATGGCCGAAGGCATTGTCCACGCGCGGGTTGGCGGCATTCGCCTCTTCGCGCTTGGTGTTGTTGGTCAGCATGACATAGGCCCGGCCGGTCTCGGCATTGGGCTCGATATCCTCGGGCCGGTCCATCGGCGTCGCACCCAGCAGGTCGGCGGCGCGGCGGGTCTCGATCAGCACGTCGGCCTGGCTCTCGAAGCCGTTCTCGGCAGTCAGCGGCCCCTGCCCGTGCACCAGCGGCAGCCAGACGAAGCTGCCATCCTCGTCGAAGCGCGCGACGTAAAGCGTGCCTTCGTCCAGCAGGTCCAGGTTCGCGGCCCGGTCCTCGGGATCATAGCGGCCGGCGGTCACGAACTTGTAGACATAATCGAAACGCTCGTCGTCGCCCAGATAGAAGACGACGCGCCCGTCCTTGGCCAGCGCGCTCGCCGCCCCCTCATGCTTGAAGCGGCCAAGCGCAGTGCGCTTCTTCGGGGTCGAGTTCGGGTCCATGACATCGACCTCGACGATCCAGCCGAAGCGGTTGGGCTCGTTCGGTTCCTTGCCGATGTCGAAGCGGTCGTGGAACTTGCCCCAGGCATAGCTGTCCTCGGGGATGCCCATGCGCTTGTAGTTCTCGGCCTCGGGGTGGCCTTTGGGCAGCGCGCCGGTGAAATAGCCGTGGATGTTCTCCTCGGCCATGATGTAGGTGCCCCAGGGCGTGACGCCGCCAGCGCAGTTGTTGATCGTGCCCAGCACATTCGTGCCGGTCGGATCCGCCGCAGTCTGCATGCGCGCATGCCCGGCGGCCGGGCCGCGGATCTCCATCGGCGTCTTGGCGGTGATGCGGCGGTTCAGCGCCCCGTCCAGCACCGGCTGCCATTTGCCGTCCACCTTGCGGATCTCGATCACCGTGCCGCCATGGGCGGCCATCTCGATGTCCACGCGCGCCTCGGTCGCCTCGGCGACGGCGATCTTGCCGTTCTCGACGGTGACGATGCCGGGGAACATCAGGTGTTCGTTGGTATATTCGTGATTGACCACCAGCAGGCCGCGGTCATCGGCGCCGTTCAGCGGGATGAAGCCCACGAAATCGTTGTTATAGCCGAACTGGCGTTCCTGCGCGGCTTCGGACTGGTTCAGCGGGTCGAAGTCCGGCGCATCGGCAAAGACCTTGTCGCCCCAGCGCAGCAGGATGTCGGCGTCATAGCCCTGGGCGACGTGATGGTCGGCATCGACGCCGGCCGTTACCTCGGGGAAATCGAAGGCCGAACCTTCCGGCGCGCCTTGCGCCCTGGCCTCGTCGGCGGCCAGCAGGGCGAAGGGGCTGACGGTGGCCGAGATGGCGGTCGCGGCCATGGATCCCTTGAGGAAGCCGCGGCGCGAGAAGCGGGCGGCGATGATCTCGCCCATGGTGCGGTTGTCGGTCGGGTTGTGGCCCGGTCCGTCGGCCTCCTCCAGCTGGCTGGTGCGGAAGACATGGCGGGAAGGGTGTTGCTCGGTCATGGGACGCTCCTGGCTGATGGCGCGGCCCCGCAAGAAGCCGGGGCTGCCCGGCGTTCCATAACCGGCCAGTCTGACCGAAAGGTGACAGCCCGGCCCGCCCCAGCCGGGCCCTTGACCTTTCTGGGGCAAGAAGCCCTATTCTTTCGACCCGTATCCAACTGAGGAGGGTTTTCCCGTGAAGCTCCACATCCCCGACATTCCCCGCGGCGCCTGCGCGTGCCCGGCCGGCTTGGCCGTTCTCCGGACGAGCCCCGCGCGCCCCTCGATCCCGAGGAGGTTCGGATGAACAGGCTGACACCGATCCTTTTTGCCGGCGCGGTCGCGATCTCGGCCGGGTTTGCCCTTGCGCAAAGCGGCGATGGCGACGGGCACGGCCATCACATGGACGCGGGCCATGCCGACAGCCCCTCGACCCAGGCCTATGTCGCGGCGATGGACAGGATGCATGCCGATATGATGATCGAGCATACCGGCGATGCCGATGTCGATTTCATGCGCGGCATGATCCCGCATCACCAGGGTGCCATCGACATGGCCAGGGTGGTGCTTGAGCACGGCTCGGACCCCGAGGTGCGCAAGCTGGCCGAGGAGGTCATCAAGGCCCAGGAGGCCGAAATCGCCATGATGCGGAAATGGCTGGAGGATCGCGGAAAATAACCCGGTCCAGGCCCTGGGGTCGCGGCGCTCCTGGATGCCGGCGGGGCCGAGCAGCATGGCATTGGCATGGCTTTCGGCACATTCGCGCTGGCGGCGGCATCGCCGGTCCGCCTGCGCCAGCACATGAGCGGCGCCAGCCGCTGCACCGCCTGCAAAAGATCGGCAAGTCCTGGTGTTCCATGGGACGGCCAGGGCTGTGTCGAGCCAAGCCTCGACCACCGGCAGGCCGGCCGGTGCCGCCCCTTGGTCCCCAACCGAGAGGATTGCCTCGGAAATGCCCTGAAGCGAGGCCGGCGAATTGCCGTCACGGGCGCGTGCCCGCATGGCGGGCAAGGCGACATCGAGAAAGCCTTGCCAAGCCTGGTGTCTCGGCATTTCGGTTCACCTCCCGGATGCAGCATGGCGTCGGCGTGCCTCCCCGCTCCCCTGGTGCCTCACAGATCCTTGAGCAGCCGCAGCGCGTCGTAGATCGCGGCATGGGTGTTGCGGGCGGCGACGGCATCGCCGATGCGGTAGAGGCGGAAGCGGCCCCCGGGGTTCTTGCGCACCTCCTGCAACCCGCCGGTGGTCAGCGCCTCGTAATCGACCTCGCCCAGGTTCGAGGAGAGCGGCTTCAACTCGAAATAGAGCTCGTCCAGCGGCCGGGTGCCGTGGTTGACCACCACCTGGTCGACGATGCGCTCGCGGGTGAAGGCGCCGTAATCGCTGCCCAGGCGCGCGCGCAGCCGGTTGCCCTCGCGCGTCACCGAGCGGAGCCGCCAGGTGACGGTGAAGGTGGTGTCGCGCTTTTGCAGGTTGCGCATATAGGGCACCAGGTTCATCGCCATCACCTCGGGCGAGAAGCTGCGGTCCGGGGTCACGATCTCGACCGCGGCGCCGCTGGCCGAGATCAGGTCGGCGGCCTGCAGCGCCGCATGGTCGCCGGCATCGTCGAAGATCAGCACGTTCTGGCCCGGCTTCACGTCGCCCGACAGGATGTCCCAGGCGGATGAGACCAGCTCGTTGCCCGCCTCCAGCACCTCGACATGCGGCAGCCCGCCGGTGGCGACGATCACCTCGTCGGGCTCGGTGGCCAGCACCTCGGCCGCATCGGCGAAGGTGTTGAAGCGGAACTTCACGCCATGCTTCTCGCATTGCGCCATGCGCCAGGCGATGATCGAGATCATCTCGCGGCGGCGCTCGTCCAGCGCGGTCAGGCGGATCTGGCCGCCGGGCTGGTCGGCGGCCTCGAAGACGGTGACGGCATGGCCGCGCTCGGCCGCGACGCGGGCGGCCTCCATGCCGGCGGGACCGGCGCCGACCACGGTGATGCGCTTCTTCGCCGGGGCGGGCGGGATGGTGTGCGGCATGGTCTGCTCGCGCCCGGTGGCGGCATTGTGCAGGCAGAAGGCCATGCCGCCCTGGTAGATGCGGTCGAGACAGTAATTGGCGCCGACGCAGGGGCGGATGTCGTCCTCGCGGCCTAGGGTCACCTTGCGGACCAGATGCGGGTCGGCCATATGCGCCCGCGTCATGCCGACCATGTCGAGAAGCCCCGCGGCGATGGCGTGGCGGGCGGTCGGCACGTCCGGGATCTTGGCGGCGTGGAAGGTCGGGAAGCCGGTGGCCTTGCGGATCTGCCCGGCGAAGTCCAGATGCGGGGCGTTGCGCATGCCCTGCACCGGGATCACGTCGGTCAGCCCGGCATCGGTGTCGATATGGCCCTTGACCACGTTCAGGAAGTCGACCAGCCCGCTGTCCTTGAGCTTTTGCGAGATCGCCAGCCCGTCCTCGGCGGTCAGCCCGCCCGGCAGGTCCTCGTCGCCGGTATAGCGCACGCCCAGGATGAAATCCTCGCCGCAGCGTGCGCGGATGCCGCGCAGCACGTCGAAGGTGAAGCGCAGCCGGTTGTCGAGGCTGCCGCCATAGGGGCCATCGAGGTCGTTGGTCAGCGGCGACCAGAACTGGTCCATCAGATGGCCGTAGGCCTGTATCTCAAGCCCGTCGAGCCCCGCGGCCTTCATGCGCTCGGCCGCATCGACATAGTCGCCGATGATGCGCTCGATGTCCCAGTCCTCCATCTTCTTCGGGAACGAGCGATGCGCCGCCTCGCGCTCAAAGCTGGGCGAGACGACGGGCAGCCAGTCGGCCTTGTCCCAGCGGGTGCGCCGGCCCAGATGGGTGAGCTGGATCATCACCGCGCAGCCGTGGTCGTGGCATTCGTCGGTCAGCTTCTTCATCCAGCCGACCACCTCGTCCTTCCAGGCCAGGATATTGTTGAACACCGGCGGGCTGTCGCGCGAGACCGAGGCCGAGCCGGCGGTCATGGTCAGCGCCACCCCGGCCTTGGCGCGCTCGACATGATAGGCGCGGTAGCGGTCCTTGGGCATGCCGTCCTCGGGATAGGCCGGCTCGTGGCTGGTGATCATGATGCGGTTGCGCAGCACCAGGTGCTTCAGCTGATAGGGCTGCAGAAGGGGATCGTTCGACATCGGCTCTGCCTGTGCGGGGTGGGGAGTCGCCGCTCAGGATCGGGGCAATGTTCATATGTGTCAATTAAAAAATCAATCATGCACACAACGGGATCATGACAGGACATTTTTTCTTGCGGCGAATCGAATACCGGGCTACTGCAAGGGCATGAGAAATCGTGCAGCAACCGCTGAAACCGGATGGCGTGGGTCGCGTGAGGGCTGGCTGGAGGCCGGCTACCAGGCGCTGATCGACGGCGGCATCGACGCGGTGAAGATCCAGCCCCTGGCCCGGCATCTGAACCTGTCGCGCACCAGCTTCTACTGGTTCTTCGAGGATCGCGAGGCGCTGCTGACCGCGCTGATCGACGGCTGGGAGGAGCGGACGACCGATCCCCTGGTCAAGGCGGCGCAAGAATATGCCGAGAGCCGGGCGGAGGCGATGCTGAACGTGCTGGCCTGCTTTCTGTCGGGGGTCTTCGACAGCAAGCTGGAATTCGCGGTGCGCAGCTGGGCCTTGCAGGACGACACGGTGGCCGTGCGCGTCGCGGCTGCGGACGAGACGCGGCTTTCGGCGCTGCGCGAGATGCTGGTGCGCTGGGGGCATGGCGAGCAGGAGGCCGACGTGCGGGCGCGCACCATCTATCTGACGCAGATCGGCTATATCTCGATGCGGGTGCAGGAGGAGCTGGAAACCCGGCTCGCGCGCATCCCGACCTATGTCGAGATCTATACCGGGCAGAGCGCCGAGCCGCGCGAGATCGCCCGCTTCAACGCCCGGGTGAAAACCGCCGCCAAGCCGCCACCGTAACAGCGCCCCGGCAGCGATATGGAGAGGCTGCCGGTTCGAGCGGGTTTCGGTCAAGGTGCCGCGCCAGGGCGGCGACGCTTCATCGACTGCAGCATCGCCGGGCTTCCGTTTGCTCTGCAAACTCGGCCTGCTGCCGCGTCGCACGGCGTGCGCATGGCGTGCCGACCCTGATCGCGGACGCGGCCTGCGCGGTGCCGGCCCCCCGATTCCCTGTAAGCGTTGCACCTGACCCCGCTCGCAGGCTCTGAACGCCAGCCTGTGCCGGTGTAATGCTGTCTCGAACCCGAAGGACAGCATGACCAAAGACACCCCCCCTTCCAGCCATCCGGCTTTACGATCCCCATCAGCTCGACGGGACGGCGCATCTGGCCGTCCAGTTTCAAGAAGTTCGTCATCAACAAACTGAATGCGGGCGAGCTGACTGTTCAGCAGGTCGAGCAGGAAGGTCGGGTTGCGCGACCCCTCATCTATAAATGGCGGGCAAAACGTGGTGCTGACGATGAAGCAGAGCGACCGATCGACCCCTTCGCGCAGGTCTGTATTGGCGATGCTCCGCTACGGCCAGGACTGGCAACCAATAGATGACGGTCGCGGCGAGGGCGCAGGCTGAGAGAAACAGGATGGCACAGGGCATGACCCGCCCTGCCCGCGCCGCCGCCCACGGCTTCCTTGCCGCGATCCCGGGGCCATCCCGCGAGGGTTCAACCGGGCAGATGCAGGACCATGCGTCCGGCAACCCGCCCCGGGCGCGCCATCGGCCGCAAGACGGCTTAACCAGATAGAATCGCTTAATTTTTAACAGAACAGTTCAGTTTTTTCGCTTGTCAAGATGCTTATATCTTTTAGACAAAACCGGTCGGCGCCCTGTTGGCCCGATACTGCGCGTCGCGGCTCCTGACGGATTCGTCCGGCCTTGGTGCTGGAACCGCCATTTTCGGTGAATGGCTCTGTCTGCCTGAATCGGTCACGCAGGGCAAACGATTACGCGGTCCCCCGCAAGGGCTCGTATCTGATGGTGAGTGTTAAAATGTCTTTCAATTATGCCGGTCTCGAAAATCACTGCGGTCCAGCCGGACCCGACTGCGAAAAGATGATCTTCCTGGGAAAACTGCCCGATATGGATCCCTGGGAACTCGTTCCCGGCGCAGGCAAGGCCAGCGCCATATTGGGCGGCGCCAGCTTCGGCTCGCAGGCGGCTCCGCTGTCGCGCCAGCTGGTCGAGGTCAGTGCCCTGGACATCGACCGGGACGGTATCATCCATACCGACAGCCCCTCCGGCTTTCTTGCCGAGCCCATCCGCCACGACGCCGATGGCGACGGCACCATCGCCAGCCACAAGGTCGATTCGACCTTCGTCGTCAGGAACACCGCCGTCACCTTCGCCAATCCCGACGGCAGCCACGAGACGCTGATCCTGCCAGTCCGCATCATGCAGGACACCGCCGGCAATACCTTCCTGATGCCGCCGCCCAGGGGCGCGTCGCTGCAGGAGGTCGAGGCATTGACCACCCGCCCCATCACCTCGGTCTCGTTTCCCGACGGGTCGAGCAATTATGACCTGGATTACAACGGCATCTTCACCGATCGGCATTGCTTTCCCTGTTTTGCCCGCGGGACGCTGATCGAAACCGGACAAGGGCCGCTGCCGGTCGAGGAACTGGCGCCCGGCATGCTGGTCGTGACCCGCGACAACGGCTTGCAGCCGGTGCGCTGGATCGGCTCGCGCGTGCTGTGCAGCAAGACGCTGGACACCAGCCCGAACCTGCGCCCGATCCGCATTGCCGCCGGCGCGCTTGGCAAGGGGCTGCCCCTGCGCGACCTGATCGTCTCGCCCCAGCACCGGATCCTGGTGCGCTCGAAGATCGCGCTGAAGATGTTCGGCACGCCCGAGGTCCTGGTCGCCGCCAAGCAGCTTTTGCAGATCAACGGCATCGACATCGCCGACGACATGCCGGCGGTCGAATATTTCCACTTCCTGTTCGACCAGCACGAGATCGTGCTGTCCGAGGGGGCCGAGACCGAATCGCTCTATACCGGGCCCGAGGCGCTGAAATCCGTCGGCCGCCAGGCCCAGGCCGAGATCTTTGCGCTTTTCCCCGAACTGCGCGACCGGCCCGAGGATGATGTGCCGCCAGGGGCGCGTATCCTGGCCTCGGGCCGAATGGGGCGCAAGCTGGCCGTGCGTCACGCCCAGCATCGCAAGTTCCTGGTGCAATAGGCGCCGGGCAACCGCAAGGCACCTGGGCCGGGCCGGCCGGCCCGTTCTTCATCTCGCGCCGCCGCACGGGGGCTGCGGGCGGCGGCGCCCGCCCGCGGCCGAGACGGATCCGCGACCCGCAAGACGGCGGGTGGTTCTGCCCCGCCTTGCGGGGGCGAAGCGATTGCGCGGGCCGGGCGATCTTGCGGGTCGCGCGGGCTTCCCCTACATCTTGCAGAACAAAGAAAGGATCCGCCATGGCGATGGAAGCCCAGGATATAGAAGCCCTGATCCGCGCTGCATTTCCGCATGCCAAGATCACGATCACCGACCTTGCCGGGGATGGAAACCACTATGCCGCCGAGGTGATCGACGAAAGCTTCCGCGGCCAGAACCGCGTTCAGCAGCAACGTGCCGTCTATGCGGCGCTGCAGGGCCATATGGACGGCCCCAACGGCGCGCTGCATGCCCTTGCGCTGACCACCAAGGCACCCGATTAAGAGCAACCGCAAGTAGTCGCAGCCAGGCGGCGCTTCAGCAAGGACCGGACGAAATGACCGATGCACGCCAGCAAATCCAGGAGACGATCGACGCAGACGATGTCGTCCTGTTCATGAAAGGCACCAAGGAGATGCCCCAATGCGGCTTTTCAAGCCGCGTGGCCGGGGTTCTGAACTATATGAACGTCCAGTATCGCGACGTGAACGTACTGGCCGACGAGGCGATCCGCCAGGGCATCAAGGATTTCTCGGACTGGCCCACCATCCCGCAGCTTTACGTCAAGGGCGAGTTCGTGGGCGGCTGCGACATCGTCACCGAGATGACGTTGTCGGGCGAACTGGACCAGTTGTTCGACAAGGCCGGCGTCACCTATGACAAGGATGCCGCCAACAAGATCCGCGAGGCGAACGCCTGACCGCGGGCGTGCCAGCCGCGACAGGAAAGACAGACCCCGCCGCCGGCGGGGTCTTTTTCTGTCAAGGGGTTGCGGGACGATCCTCAATAAGGATCTTCGGTCCGGTCCTCGGCGTCTTCCCAGTCCGGCTCGTCGCGGTGGCGCCCTTGCCGCAAGCGCGAGGCGAGCGTCATCCCCACGGCAAAGGCGCCGATCAGCGGCGCGATGGCCGCCGCGCGGGACTGCGAGGCGCCCTGCACCGTCCCGGCGGCGCGGCGCAGCGTATCGGGCGGCAAGCCCAGGGTGCCGACGGCGCTTTCACCGGCCCGGCGCGCGACGCCATAGACGCTGGCCTCGGCGCGGTCGGCCAGCCGATCCGCCTTGTAGGCCAGGCTGTCGGTCAGCGCATGCACCCGCTGCTCGGCCCGGTCGATCAGTTGGCCGGCCTTTTGCGAGGCGCGCTCCAGCGCCGCATCCGCCGCGCCGGTGGCCTTTTCGACGGCCATATCGGCGGCCAGCATCAGCCGCTCCTCGACCTCGGCCTTCAGCTCGTCGGTGCCGGGGACGGGATGGCGTTCCTTGCGCGCCATCAGCATCACCACCAGCCCGATCAGCAGAAAGCCCAGACCGATCGCCAGCGAGGCGCCAAGCGCCCCCCAACCCAGGTGATCGGCCAGCCAGGTCCACAGCGCCGCAAGCAGGAAACCCGCCCCGATCAGCAGGGCCACGCCTGCCCCGGCGGACAGGCCGGTGCGGCGCAGCCTGTCGGTCAGGGCGAGCTGGAGTTTCCTGGTATAGTCGAACATCCGCCGAGACTCAGCGCCGCGCGATGATCAGACCCAGAAGGAAGCCGACCCCGGCCGCGATCCCCAGCGCCTGCGCCGGGTTGCGCCGCACCATGTTCGAGACCTCGTCGTAATATTCCTCGGCATGGGCCGCGACCTCATGCGCCTGGCGCTCGCCCTGCCGGTAAAGCCGGCGGGCCTCGTCACGGGCGCGCTCGGCATAATCATGGCCCCGCTCGCGGACCGTCTCGGCATATTCGGCGCCGCGGCGCTTGGCGTCCTCGACGAATTCGGCGCCTTTTTCGCGCGCGGTCTCGTAAAGTTCGGCGCCCTTCTCGCGGGCAGTCTCATAGGCGGCGCTGGCCTCGTCGGCGGCGCGGCTGGCATGACGGCCTACATCGTCAGCGGCCGCGCGCGCCTTGGCCTTCAGTTCGTCGGCGGTGGCTTCGTGGTTCGCCATGATCTTGTCCTTTCGCAAGGCTGCAACGGTTTCGGAGAGCCAACCCGGAAACCCGCAGATCGTTCCCGGACCGGCCCCGATTTCCTGCCCGCAGCGTCAAAGCGCCGCATCGAAGGCGGAAACCAGCCGCGCCATCGTGCCGTCGACATCCTTGAGCTTGTCGAGCCCGAAAAGCCCAATGCGGAAGCTGCGGAATCCCTCGCCCTCGCCGAGCTGCAGGGGCACGCCCGCAGCGATCTGGTAGCCGGCGGCCAGGAACTTGCGCCCGCTTTGCACCTCGGGGTCGTCGGTATGGCAGACCACCACCCCCGGCGCGGCAAAGCCCTCGGCCGCGACCGAGCGCAGCCCGCGCCGCGCCAGTTCCGAGCGCACCGCGTCGCCCAGCCGCCATTGCGCCTCGCGCGCCGCCTCGAAGCCGAAGGCGCGCGTCTCCTCCATCGCGTCGTGCAGGCCCAGCAGCGCATCGGTCGGCAGGGTGGCGTGATAGGCATGGCCGCCGTCCTCATAGGCCTTCATGATCGCGCGCCATTTCTTCAGGTCCAGCGCGAAGCTGTCGCTGACCGTCGTCTCCAGCCGCTCGATGCCGCGCGGCGACAGCATCACCATCCCGGCCGAGGGCGAGGCCGACCAGCCCTTTTGCGGCGCCGAGATCAGCACGTCCACGCCGGTCTCGCGCATGTCGACCCAGATCGCGCCCGAGGCGATGCAGTCCAGCACCATGATGGCGCCCACCTCATGCGCGGCATCGGCCAGCGCCTTGATGTAATCGTCGGGCAGGATCATGCCTGCCGCGGTCTCGACATGCGGGGCGAAGACGGCATCGGGGCGGGTGTCGCGGATCTTTTCCACCACCTCCTCGATCGCGGCGGGAGCGAAGGGGGCGCGGGGCTCGTTGCCCTGCGGCCGCGCCATCATCACCGTGGTCTGGCGGGCAAAGCCGCCCGCTTCGAAGATCTGGCTCCAGCGATAGCTGAAAAAGCCGTTCCTGACGATCAGCGCATGGGCATCGCGGCCGAACTGGCGCGCCACCGCCTCCATGGCGCAGGTGCCGCCGCCGGGGACCAGGGCCACGGCATCCGCGCCATAGACCTCGCGCAGCGTGGCCGAGATGTCGCGCATCGCGCCCTGGAATTTCTGCGACATGTGGTTGAGCGAGCGGTCGGTGAAGACGACCGAGAACTCCTGCAATCCCTCGGGGTCCACATCGGGGCGCAATCCGGGCATGGCCAATCCTTTCTGCTGGTTTTGCCGGCAGCCTAGCGCGGCGTTGCGGCCGCGGCCAGCCCCGACCGGAACCGCAGCCCCTTGCCGGCCGCGCCGCGCCCGACTAGCTTCAGGGGGAACAACCGACAGGCCAGTCACCATGCGTATCGGCATTCTCAAATGCGGCCAGTCGCCCGAGGAACTTCGCGGCGATCTCGGCGACTATGACACGATGTTCGAGCGGCTTCTTGCCGGGCGGGGTTTCGAATTCACCAGCTATCACGTTGAGAACATGGAGTTCCCGCAGGGCGTCCACGACGCCCAGGGCTGGCTTCTGACCGGCTCGCGCCATGGCGTCTACGAAGACCATGCCTTCATCCCGCCGCTTCAGGATTTCATCCGCAGGGCCTATGCCGAACATGTGCCGCTGGTCGGCATCTGCTTTGGCCACCAGATCATCGCCCAGGCACTTGGCGGCACGGTGGCAAAGCATCCCGGCGGCTGGGCGGTCGGCGCGCATGACTACGATTTCGGCGGAGAAAAGGTCACGCTGAACGTCTGGCACCAGGACCAGGTCGTCGCCGTGCCCGAGGATGCCGAGGTCGTCGCCCGGAACGAGTTCTGCGAAAACGCGGCGCTGGTCTATGAGGACCGCGCCTTTACCGTCCAGGCTCATCCCGAGTTCGACGATGCCTTCATCCAGGGGCTGATCGAACATCGCGGCCGCGGCGCGGTGCCCAAGCCGCTCCTGGACCAGGCCAGCGCCCGCATGGGCACCCCGCGGCAATCGCCCGGCATCGCCGACCGGATCGAGGCTTTCTTCAAGGCGCCCCGCGCCTTCAGCGCAGAAGACCGGCAGGGGGCCGCATGAAGCCGCATTGGATCGAGGAAACCCCGCAGGCTGCGCAGGACTATGTCGCCGGGCGCCGCCTGGACGAGGTGGAGTGCATCGTCGCCGACATCGCCGGGGTGGCGCGCGGCAAGGCCATGCCGGCCTCGAAATTCGCGCATCAGGAACGGTTCTACCTGCCGAATTCGATCTTCCTGCAGACCATCACCGGCGACTGGGCCGACAATCCCTCGGGCGCCTTCACCGAGCCGGACATGATCCTGACGCCGGATTTCTCGACCGCGACGGCGGCGCCCTGGACGGCGGACGTGACCCTGCAGGTGATCCACGACGTCTCGGACCAGTCGGGCAATCCGGTGCCGATCGCGCCGCGCAACGTGCTGAAACGGGTGGTCGATCTTTACCGGCAGAAGGGCTGGCGCCCCATCGTCGCGCCCGAGATGGAGTTCTTCCTGGTCGCGCGCAACATCGACCCGAACCAGCCGATCATGCCGCCCATGGGCCGTACCGGCCGCCGCGCCGCCGCCAAGCAGGCCTATTCCATGTCGGCGGTGGACGAATACGGCAAGGTGATCGACGACATCTACGACTTCGCCGAGGCACAGGGCTTCGAGATCGACGGCATCCTGCAGGAAGGCGGCGCCGGCCAGGTCGAGATCAACCTGAACCACGGCGACCCGGTCGCCCTGGCCGACCAGATCTTCTATTTCAAGCGGCTGATCCGCGAGGCGGCGCTGCGCCACGACTGTTTCGCCACCTTCATGGCCAAGCCCATCGAGGGCGAGCCTGGCAGCGCCATGCATATCCACCACTCGGTCGTCGGGATCGGAGACGGGCGCAACATCTTTTCCGACGCGCAGGGCCGCGAGACGCCGGCCTTCATGCATTTCATCGCCGGCATGCAGAAGCACCTGCCGGCGGCGGTCGCCTTGCTGGCGCCCTATGTCAACAGCTATCGCCGCTATGTCCCGGATTTCGCGGCGCCGATCAACCTGGAATGGGGGCGCGACAACCGCACCACCGGGCTGCGCGTGCCGATCTCGAAGCCCGAGGCGCGGCGGGTCGAGAACCGGCTGGCGGGCATGGATTGCAACCCCTATCTGGGCCTCGCCGCCAGCCTGGCCTGCGGCTATCTGGGCCTGGTCGAGGGCGAGAATCCGCGCGCCGAATGCCTGGGCGACGCCTATATGTCCGAGGACGAGTTGCCCTATAACCTGGGCGACGCGCTGGACCTGATGGACGAGAACACGGCGATGCGCGAGGTGCTGGGCCCGGAGTTCATCGACGTCTACCAGGCGGTCAAGCGCAACGAATACAAGGAGTTCCTGCAGGTCATCAGCCCTTGGGAACGCGAGCATCTGCTGCTGAACGTGTAGAGCCGGGCACGGCCTGGCCTTGGGGCGCCGTCGGGATGGGTATTTGAGAAACGGTGAAAGCCGAAGCATGAACCTGCTGTTTTCCAACGACCGGCGGGGGGAATATCCGCCCAGCCTCTATGCCGCGACCCGCGACCCGCTGCCGCCTTTCCCCGAGCAGCGCGGCGAGGAGCGCGCCGATGTCGTGGTGGTCGGCGCCGGCTATACCGGGCTTGCCGCGGCGCTGCATCTGGCCGAGGCGGGGCGCGACGTCGTGGTGCTGGAGGCGCATCGCGTGGGCTTCGGCGCCTCGGGGCGCAATGGCGGCCAGCTCGGCTCGGGGCAGCGGCTGGAGGTCGATGAACTGGAGCGGATGGCGGGTCGCGAGGCCGCCCATCGCCTGTGGGACATGGCCGAGGAGGCCAAGCGCCTGACCCGCGAACTGGCCGCGCGCTGCGGCGTTCAGGTGGCCGACGGCATCGCCCATGCCTTTCGCAAGTCCGCCGAGCTGGACCATGCCCGCGCCATGATCGACAGGCTGGCGCGCGACTACGGCTATGATCGGATCGAGGCGCTGGAGCGCGACGCCTTTCGCGCGCTGGTGCCCTCGCAGGCCTATGTCGCCGGCGAGCTGGACCATGGCGCGGGGCATCTGCATCCGCTGAACCTGGCGATCGGCATGGCGCGGCTGGCGGATGCCGCAGGCGCGAGGATCCGCGAGCTGAGCCATGTCCACCATATCCGCCACGCCCGCCGCGCCGGCGAAAAGAGCGTGGTCCAGACCGGCAAGGGCCGGGTGATCTGCGACCATGTCATCCTGGCGGCCAATGGCTATCTGGGCAATCTCGACACCCATGTCGCCGCCCGTGTCATGCCGATCAACAATTTCATCGTCGCGACCGAGCCCCTGGGCGCGCGGGCGGCCGAGGTGCTGACCCGCGATATCGGCGTGCATGACACCAAATTCGTGGTGAATTACTGGCGGCTCGATCCCGACGGGCGGCTGATCTTCGGCGGCGGCGAGAATGTCAGCTATCGCTTTCCCGCCGACATCGCCGCCAAGGTGCGCAAGCCGCTGCTGGAGATCTATCCCGGCCTTGTCGATGTGAAGCTGACCCATGCCTGGGGCGGCACGCTGGCGATCACCATGAACCGGATGCCCTGCTTTGCCCGGCCGGCGCCCAACTGCCTGTCGGCCAGCGGCTATTCCGGCCATGGGCTGGCGCTGGCCAATCTTGCCGGCAAGCTGATGGCGCAGGCCGTGCAGGGGCAGAGCGAAGGCTTCGACACCATGGCCGCCCTGCCCTCGCCCGCCTTTCCCGGCGGCGCTGCGCTGCGCTGGCCGCTGCTGGTCGCCGGCATGGGCTGGTATTCGCTGCGCGACCGGCTGGGCTTCTAGCCCTTTTCCACCAGTTCGCGTTCGCGCCGGGCCTTGGCGCGGGCGATGCGCTCGGCCATCTGCTTTTCGCGGTGGCGGTGATAGGCCTTGATCAGCGGCACGGTCAGGTAATGTGCCGCGACCGAGACCGCGATTCCGGGCAGCACGCCCCCCACCGCATAGGGCAGGAAGATCTGCTCGTTGAATTGCAGCAACTGGTCCCAATGCGCCGTGCGCTCGGCGCTGAGCGGCGCGAGCAGGTTGTTCCACAGCTCGCTGCCGGCGCGGGTGAACTCGTCGAAAATCAGATGCGGGGTGAACTTGCCCTCGACCCCCAGCATCCAGCGCCCCAGCCCGACCGAGGTCAGCGCGATGAAGGGCGTGGTCAGCGGATTGCCGACGAAAGTGCCCAGCAGAGCCGCCAGGATATTGCCGCGGATCAGCCAGGCCAGCGCCGCCGCACCCATGAAATGGAAACCGAAGAACGGCGTGAAGGAAATGAAGATGCCGCAGGCCCAGCCCCGCGCCACCCGATGCGGCTGGTCCGGCAGGCGGCGCAGCCGGTGCAGCACGTATTTCGACGCCCGCTTCCAGCCCGAGCGCGGATAGAACATCTCGGTCCACATCTGAGCGTAGCTCAGCGGCTTGCGTCTCTTGAACATGTCGGCCGGGCCTCAGTTCATATGGGCGGAGGGATCGCGGATGCGCGAGACCTGGGCCACGTCGCTTTCGGTTTCCAGCGCGGTCAGCAGCGTGTGCAGATGCTCGCGGTCGCGCAGCTCGATCTCGACGCGCAGGCGATAGAAGTCCGGCTTGCGGTCGATGAACTCCAGGTCCGAGATATTCGCCCCCTGCGCGCCGATCAGCGTGCAGATCCGGCCCAGGACGCCGGCATCGTGGCGGATGGTCAGCGACAGCATGGTCGAATAGGCCGCCGGGTGCTGGCCCTCGCGCCAGTGCAGGTCGACCCAGCGGTCGGGGCTTTCCTCGAACTCGGCCAGGACCGGGCAGTCGATGGCATGGATGACCACGCCCTTGCCGCGATAGGTGATGCCGACGATGCGCTCGCCCGGCAGCGGATTGCAGCAGGGCGCGCGGGTGAATTCCTGGTCGGCCGCCAGCCCCGCCACCGCGCGCCGGGCGTCGATCTCGCTGCGCTTTTCGGCCAGTTCCGGGTAAAGCGTGGTCAGCACGTCATGGGCCGAGATCTCGGCGCTGCCGATGCGGGCCAGCAATTCGTCGGTATCGGGCAGCGCCATGGTCTTGGCCGCGGTGCGCAGCGCCTTGTCGCTGACCTTGCGCCCGACATGCTCGAAGGCCACCCGCACCAGTTCGGAGCCCAGGCGGATGAAGCGCGTCCGGTCCTCCTGGCGCAGCGAACGGCGGATCGCCGCCTTGGCACGGCCGGTGACGACGATATCGAGCCAGGTCGCCTGCGGGCGCTGGCCCGAGGCGGCGATGATCTCGACCGACTGCCCGTTCTTGAGCCGCGTCCACAGCGGCACCCGGATCCCGTCCACCTTGGCGCCGACGCAGGACGAGCCCAGCCGGGTATGGATCGCATAGGCGAAATCCAAGGGCGTCGCCCCCTTGGGCAGCGGGATCACGTCGCCCTTGGGGGTAAAGCAGAACACCTGGTCGGAATACATTTCCAGCTTGACGTGTTCCAGGAACTCGTCGTGATCCTCTTCGCCGAAGCGTTCAGTCAGGCTGGCGATCCATTCGCCCGGATCGACGGCAAAGGGGTTCGCGGTGCGCACCCCGTCGCGATAGGCCCAATGCGCGGCCACCCCCGCCTCGGCCACCTCGTGCATCTGGCGGGTGCGGATCTGCACCTCGACCCGCTTGCCGTCGCGCCCCGAGACGGTGGTGTGGATCGAGCGATAGCCGTTCGCCTTGGGCTGGCTGATGTAATCCTTGAACCGGCCCGGCACCGCGCGCCAGCGGTGATGGATCACGCCCAGGGTGCGATAGCAGTCGGGTTCCGTGCGGGTGATGATACGAAAGCCGTAGATATCCGACAGGCGCGAGAAGGACAGCTGCTTTTCCTGCATTTTGCGCCAGATGCTGAAGGGGCGCTTGGCGCGGCCATAGACATCGGCCTCGATCCCCTCGCGTTCCAGCTCGGCGCGGATGTCGGCGGTGATCTTGGGGATCACGTCGCCGGATTCGCGTTGCAGGCTGACGAAGCGGCGGATGATCGAATTGCGCGCCTCGGGGTTGATGACCTTGAAGGCCAGGTCTTCCAACTCCTCGCGCATCCATTGCATGCCCATGCGGCCGGCCAGCGGCGCATAGATGTCCATGGTCTCGCGCGCCTTTTGCTGCTGCTTTTCGGGACGCATGGACTTGATCGTCCGCATATTGTGCAGACGGTCGGCCAGCTTGACCAGGATCACGCGAAGATCGCGCGACATCGCCATGAAAAGCTTGCGGAAATTCTCGGCTTGCTTGGAATGCGCCCCGGACAGCTGCAGGTTGGTCAGCTTGGTGACGCCATCGACCAGGTCGGCGATCTCGCGTCCGAAGATCTGCGCCACCTCGGCCCAGGTCGAGCGCGTGTCCTCGATCGTGTCGTGCAAGAGCGCGGTGACGATGGTGGCATCGTCCAGCCGCATCTCGGTCAGGATGGCGGCGACGGCGACGGGATGGGTGAAATAGGGTTCGCCCGAATGGCGGAACTGGCCTTCATGCATGCGGCGCCCGTATTCATAGGCGTCGCGGATCAGTTCTGCATTGGTGCGCGGGTTGTAATTGCGGATCAGCGCGATGAGGTCTTCGACGTCGATCATGATGGGCCGAAGACCTTTGGATTCAGTTCCTGCCTTGCGCTTCCAGCATCATGCGCAGCATGCGCTCTTCCGATTCCTCGTCGGCGGGCTTGGGACGATCCATCTCGGCGCCCAGCAGAAGCGCCATCGCGTCCTCCTCGGGCTCGTCGACCTCGATCTGGGTCTGGTGCGCCTCGATCATGCGCTCGCGCAGATCGTCCACGGGCTGGGTTTCGTCGGCGATCTCGCGCAGGGCGACGACGGGATTCTTGTCGTTGTCGCGATCGACGGTCAGCGGGCTGCCGGCCGCGATTTCGCGCGCGCGATGGGACGCCAGCATCACCAGGTCAAAACGGTTCGGAACCTTATCGACGCAATCTTCGACTGTAACGCGGGCCATCGGTCAACCTTATCAGCTGGAATCGGGGTGCAGGGGGCGAGGCCGGTTATTTGGGCGCCCGCGACGGAAATGTCAAGCACTTGCCGGCCGCATCCCCGCCAAAGCCTGGGGCGGAAGCGCCGCCAGCATCTGCGCCACGCTGAGCCCAAGGCGGGGATGCACCCAGTTCGGCGCGATCTCGGCCAGGGGGGCCAGGACGAAGCCGCGGTCCTGCATCCGGGGATGGGGCAGGATCAGGTGCGGCGGGGCACGCAGCGCCTGATCCTGCGGCGGCAGGCGGCGCCAATGGTCCTGCACGGCCGCATCGGGCAGCACCAGATCGCCATGGGCCAGCAGGTCCAGGTCCAGCCCCCGCGACTGCCAGCGCCCGCCGTCGCGGCGGCGGCCCAGCTCGGCCTCGATTTCGTGCAACTCGCGCAGCAGTTGTTCGGGCGGAAGGGTGCAGCGGAAAGACGCCGCCGCATTCACATATTCGGGACCGGAACCTGCAGGAAACGCGGGCGTAAACCAGAAGCGGCTGAAGGCAACCGGCACAACCTGCGGTAATTGCGACAACTTTTTCAGCGCAAAACGCAGGCTTTCCGGCGGCGAACCTGCCGAACTAGGCAGGTTTGCACCCAGGGCAACCAAGGCTAAGTTCGCTTTCTGACTTGGGTTTCGAGACATCTCGGGGGAAACGTGTTTTACAAGGACGACCGGCTGGCGTTGTTCATTGACGGGTCGAATCTTTATGCTGCGGCAAAGTCGCTGGGCTTCGATATCGACTACAAGCTGCTGCGGCAGGAATTCGAACGGCGCGGCAAGCTGGTCCGCGCCTATTATTATACGGCATTGCTGGAGAACGAGGACTACTCACCGATCCGTCCGCTGGTCGATTGGCTGCATTACAACGGCTATTCCATGGTGACGAAACCCGCGCGCGAATATACCGACGCGCTGGGGCGCCGCAAGGTCAAGGGCAACATGGATGTCGAATTGGTTATCAACGCCATGGAACTGGCGCCGCGGCTGGATCATGCGGTGCTGTTTTCCGGCGACGGCGACTTCCGGCCGCTGGTCGAGGCGCTGCAGCGCCAAGGCGTGCGGGTCTCGGTGGTCTCGACCATGCGCAGCCAGCCGCCGATGATCGCCGACGAATTGCGCCGCCAGGCCGACAATTTCATCGAGCTGGACGCGCTGCGCGACATCATCGGCCGCCCGCCGCGCGAAGCCGCCCCGCAGGAAAGCTGACCCGCCACGGGGCCTGCACCATCGACGCCTGACAGCGGCCTGCCACGCGCCTAGCGTTCGGTCAGCTTCAGTTCGATGCGGCGGTTGCGGGCGCGGGCCTCGGGCGTGTCACCCTGCGCCACCGGGCGGGTGTCGGCGAAACCGGCCGGCGCCAGGCGGGTCACCGGAAAGCCCAGTTCCTCCACCATGTAGCGCACCACCGCCAGCGCGCGGGCCTGGCTGAGTTCCCAGTTGTCGCGATAGCGCCCCAGCCCCGAAAGCGGTACGTCGTCGGTATGGCCGTCCACGCGGATCATCCAGTCGATCTCGGGCGGGATCTCGGCCGAGATCTGCCCCAGCATCTCCGCCACCCGCGCGATCTGCGCCTGGCCTTCGGGCGACAGCGTCGCCTCGCCCGGCGCGAACAGCACTTCCGAGGAAAAGACGAAGCGGTCGCCCACGACCTGCACGCCCTCGCGTCCGGCAAGGATCTGCGACAGCCGCCCGAAGAACTCCGAGCGATAGCGGGCCAGATCCCTGGCCTCGGCCTCGGCCCTGCTGCGCGCCTCCTCTTCCAGCGCGCGGCGCTTGCGTTCCTCCTCGGCGGCGCGCAGCAGGGCGACGTTCAGCTGCCGGCCCAGATCCTCGGCGCGCAGATCGGCCTCGCGGCGCTCATCGCCCGCCGCATCCAGCACCGCGCGCAGGCTGCCCAGCTGGTCGTTGAGCCGCGCGACCTGCTGGTTCAGCGCGGCCAGCCGGCGCTGGTCCTCGGCCGACAGCGCCTCTTGTTCGGACAGTTCCTGCCGGGCCAGGGCCAGCAGGGCGGCCTGCTTCTCGGCCTCGCTGGCCTGGGCCTCGGCCTGCTCGCCCAGCTGCCTCTTGGCAGCCTCGGCGGCGGCCAGCAGGGTCAGGGTTTCCTCGGCCTCCTTGCGCGCCGCCTCCAGTTCCAGGGTGGCGGCATCGAGTTCCGCATCCGACCTGGCCAGCCGCTCGCGCAGCGCCTCGGCGGCGGCCGCATCGGCCAGCCGCGCGGTCTCGGTCTCGTCCAGCTGCTGCTGCGTTTCGGCATTCCGCCGCCGCAGATCGCCGATCAGCGCCTCCAGCGCCTCGCGCCGGGCGGCGGCCAGCCGCGCCGCCTCGGCCTGGGCGTCGATCTCGGCCCGCGCCGCGGCCACGGCCTGTTCCGAGCGCCGCAGCCGGTCGCGCTCGGCCGCCAGGTCGCGGTCCAGCGAGGCCGCCCGCGCCTGCGAGGTAGACAGCGCATCCGAAAGCTCGGCCACCTGCCGGCCAAGCTGGTCCAGCTCGCTGTCCTGGGTGGTGATCTGGTCGCGCAGCACCGATTGCACCAGCAAAAAGATGGTCAGCACGAACATCATGACCATCAGGAGCGCCGTCATCGCATCGACGAATCCCGGCCAGATCGTCGCAGAGAAACGGTTGCCGCCGCCCCGGCTAAGCCCCATCGCCGCGCTCCAGGTTGCGGATCGCGCGGGTCAGCGCCGCAAGGTCGCTGCGCAATTCGGCGATCAGGCCGTCGCGGCCGCTGGCGCTTTCCTCGACCAGCCGGCCCAGTTGCACGTCGATGGACCGCAGCCGCATCCGCGCCTCGGGATCGTCGCCCGAGGCGGCGGCCGGCTTTTGTGCGCCGAGTTCCAACAGCCGCTCCTGTCCCTCGGCCAGCCGCTCCAGCGCGCGCGCGAGCCGGGCATCCTCGGGCGACGATCCCGAGGCAAGCGCCGCCAGCCGCTCCTGCCCCTCGGCCAACCGCTCCAGCATCGCGGGCAGCGCCGGATCATGGCGCGGCTCGGCGGCAAGCCGGTCCTGCCCTTCGGCCAGCCGCTCCAGCAAGGCGACCAGATCCGGATCGCGGCGCGGCTCGGCCAGCCCGCCGATGGCCCGCTCGACCCCGGACAGGGCCTGGGCCGTCGCCTCGCGCTCGGCGGCCAGCGTCTCGCCCAGCCGATCCCGGTCCGTGCCCAGCAGCGCGGCCAGCCGCTCCACCCCCTCGGCCAGGGCCAGCGAGCGCTGGTCGGCGGCGGCGGCTTCCTGGTCGCGCAACTCGTCGCGGCTGGCATAGAACGCCTGCAAGCCGGCCATCTGCGCCTCGACCCGCTCGATGAAACCGGCCAGAGCCGCCTCGCCCAGCCCTTGCCCCTCCGCGCCGCCCAGGCCGATGCGGGTGAAACCCGACATCCATTCCTCGAGCTCGCGATAGAAGCGGTTCTGGCCATGGGCGACGAACAGCTCCAGCAGCCCGACCACCAGCGAGCCCGCCAGGCCCAGCAGCGAGCTGGAAAAGGCCGTGGCCATGCCGCCCAGCTGCGATTCCAGCCCGGTCATCAGCTTGTTGAACACCTCGAGCCCGGATTCGCCTTCCTGCGGCGCCAGCGCGCGGATCGTGTCCACCACCGCCGGCACCGTGGTCGCAAGCCCGTAGAACGTGCCCAGCAGGCCCAGGAAGATCAGCAGGTTCGCCAGGTAGCGGGTGATGTCGCGCGCCTCGTCGATTCGCGTCGCCACCGATTCCAGGATCGAGCGCGAGGATTCGGTCGAGATCGCGCCCCCCACCGGCCCGCGCTGCCCCAGAAGCGCGGCCAGGGGCGCCAGCAGCCGCGGTGCGTCATCCGGCCCGGCCGGCTCGGCCGCGCTGACCCCGCGTTCGGCGGCGGCGCGGCGCCGGGCGGCGAAACGCTCGATCCAGCTGACAGATTTCACCAGCTCGGCCACCTGCCAGAAGCAGCCCAGCACGCCCATGACGAAGACCGCCAGGATCAGCCCGTTCAGATATTCGTTCGAATGAAAGATCGAGACGATCCGGCCATAGGCGAACCATGCCCCGGCCACGACCAGCACCAGCACGATCAGCATCAGCACGATCTGCCGGACCGGCTGCGAGAATTGCGGTGGCGCCGGGCCGGCCCCGCCCGCGCCCCCGTCGCGCGTCGCCGCCAGCCGGGCGGCGCGAGAGCGGCGGCCTTCCGACGCGGCGGGCGGCCCCTCGGGCGGTTCGGCGTCAGTTCGGGACAAGTTCCACCCCCTTGCTGTTTTCCGGGCCGACTGTAGAGGCCGGACCCGCGCCTGCCAAGCGCCCTCGCGCCTGTCTATTTCCCGCCGGGCTGCAACAGCCCGCGGACCTGCCGCACCAGTTCGGCCATGGCCCGGTCCTCGATGCCCATCTGCGCCAGATGCCGGGCGGTATTGAACAGGTAATCCGCGTTCGGCCCCCGCCCGCCCTGCGCCAGGGCGATGATGCGAGCCTGTTCGTTCAGTTCCAGCGGGCCGGCATATTGGTCATGGTCGCGCCGGATCACATAGGTGATCGCCTCGACGCCGCGGCCGTCCTCCAGGACCAGCGGCAGGAAAAGCTCGGCATAGGCGTTGGTGGTCAGTTCGCGCGCGCGCAGCCCGGCCAGCGTCTCGTCCCAGTCCGGCTCGGCCACGCGCAGGGCCAGGCCCCGGCAATGCGCCCCCGGATCGGCATCCAGGCCCAGCACCAGGCCCGGCCGCTCGCTTGTGCCGCGATAGACGATCGAGCGCAGGCAGAAGCTGCGGGCATAGCCGTCCAGCCTTGCCGGCACCATCTCGGCCACGGGAAAGCCCGGATCCCACATCAGCGAGCCATAGGCAAAGACCCAATGCTCCGGCCGTTCACCCATTCTTTACCCCGGCACCCTAGATAATTCGGTCAGGAAAAACTTAGGACAGCGGGATCGGCGTTCCAAGACGCCATGACATGCGCGAGGACAGGATGCGCCGATTGCTAGCCCCCCTGATCGTTCTGGCCCTGGTCCTGGGCGGCCTGTGGCTGAGTGCAGAAAGCCTGGCGGCGCAGCAATTGCGCCGGATTGCGGCCGGGCAGCCCGCGGCGAAGCTGGAGACGGTGCAGGAATTGCGCGACCCGCGGCGGCTCGGGGTGCGGGCCCTGGCGGTGGAGATGCAGACCGATCTCGGCCGCGTCGAACTGTCGCAGGCCGAGCTTTGGCTCAGCCCGCTGCGGCCCAGCGAATTGCGGCTGGCGCTGCCGCCCCGCGCGGTGCTCGATCCCGGTTCGGGTCCGCTGGATCTGGGCCTCGGCGATGCCGCCGCCCGGCTGCGCGTGCAGCCGCTGAACGGGCTGGCCATGGCCTCGGCCCGGATCGAGGCCGGCCCCCTGACGGTCGAGGGCGCGGCGCTTGCCACGCGGCTGCGTGCCGACGCGGTGCGGCGCGATCTCGATGCGGATGCGCCGGCGGGTGCCGCGGCGGCCTATGACCTGGATATCAGCCTCGACGATCTGGAGCCCGGCCTGTTCGCGACCCTGCCCCTGCCCGGCCGGCTCAGCCTGGCCGCCACCGGGCGGGTCTGGCTGGATGCCCTGCCCCGTCCGGCGACGTTGGACCCCGACCGGTCGCCGCTGCCTGTGGGCTTGCGGCTCGACGATGCCGAACTGCGCCTGGGCGCGGTGCAGGCACGTATCCTGGGCCGGATCGAGGCGGATGCCCAGGGCCGCGCCCGGGGCCGGCTCGTGGTCTATACCAGCGATGCCGAGTCGCTGTTGCAGGCCGCCGCCACGGCCGGGCTCATCCCGCCCAGGGTGGTGGTGCTGGCCGGCACCATGCTGAAGAACATCTCGGACCTGCCGCTCCCCGAGGATGCCGGCCTGCGCTTCCCCCCCGCGGCCAAGGGCGAACTGCGCCTGCCGCTGAACTTCGCCGATGGCAGGATGAGCCTTGGCCCGATGGTGCTGGGCCCGGCCCCGACCTTCCCGCGGCGCTAGGGCCCCCGCCGCTAGGGTTTCGGCGCCTCGCCCGCGGCCAGGCTGCGGCCGAAATCGGGCGCCGCGGTATCCTGCCCGGCCTCGATGATGCCGCGCCGGATCGCCCGCGTGCGGGTGAAGTAGTCGTGCAGGTGCTGGCCGTCGCCCATGCGGATCGCCCGCTGCAGCACGAAAAGCTCCTCGGTGAAGCGGCCCAGGATGTCCAGCACCGCCTCCTTGTTCTGCAGGAACACGTCGCGCCACATGGTCGGGTCCGAGGCGGCGATGCGGGTGAAATCCCGAAAGCCCGCGGCGGAATACTTGATGACCTCGCTTTCGGTGACGCGCTTGAGGTGATCGGCCACCCCCACCATGGTATAGGCGATCAGGTGCGGCGTATGGCTGGTCACCGCCAGCACCAGGTCGTGATGGGCGGCATCCATCGCCTCGACATTGGCGCCCATGGCACGGATCAGCGCCGACAGCCGCTCGACCGCCGCCGGATCGCTGCCCTCGACCGGGGTCAGCAGCCACCAGCGGTTGCGAAACAGCGAGGCGAAGCCCGAGCGTGGCCCGGAATGCTCGGTCCCGGCCAGCGGATGGCCGGGGATGAAATGTGCGCCCGCGGGGATATGCGGCGCCACCGCCTCGATCACCGCCTGCTTGACCGAGCCTACATCGGTCACGGTCGCGCCCGGCTTCAGATGCGGCGCGATCTCGGCCGCGACCGCGCCCATGGCGCCGACCGGCACCGCCAGCACCACCAGATCGGCACCTTGCACCGCCTCGGCGGCGCTTTCGGCCACGCGGTCGACCAGCCCGATCTCGGCCGCGACGGCACGGGTCTCGGGGCTGCGGGCATGGCCTACCACCTCACCGGCCAGCCCCGCCTCGCGCATGGCAAGCGACATCGAGCCGGCGATCAGCCCCAGCCCGATCAGCGCCACGCGATCATAGATCACGGCCATCAATGGCTTCCCGCCCGCTCGGCCATGAACTGCCCGATGACATGGGCCACGCGCCGGCACGAGGCCTCGTCGCCCACGGTGATACGCAGGCAATGCGGCAGGCCGTAGCCGGCGACGCGGCGCACGATCAGCCCCTGAGCCTTGAGATAGTCGTCGCAGGCCTCGGCCGTCCCCGCATCGGCAAAGCGCGCCAGGACGAAATTCGCGCAGGACGTATCCGAGGGCACCCCCTTCTCGGCCAAGGCCTCGGCCAGCCAGGCGCGCAAGCGGGCGTTCTCGACCTGGCAGCGGGCGATATGCTCGCGGTCGCGCATGGCGGCTTCGGCGCCCTCCAGCGCGACATTGGACAGGTTGAAGGGGCCGCGGATGCGGTTCAGCACATCGACGATCTCGCGCGGGCCATAACCCCAGCCGACGCGCAAGCCCCCAAGCCCGTAGATCTTGGAAAAGGTCCGGGTCATGAACACGTTGGGCAGCCGGCTCGCCAATTCGGCGCCGCCATCGTAATCCTCGACATATTCGGCATAGGCGGCATCGACCACCAGGATCGCCTGCGGCACGGCGCGGGCCAGCCGCTCCAGTTCCGGCAGGCCGATCATGGTGCCGGTCGGGTTGTTCGGATTGGCGACGAAGACCAGCCGCGTGCGCTCGGTAGCGCCCGCGATCAGCGCGTCGATATCGGTGACGCGGTCGCGCTCGGCCACCTGCACCGGGGTCGCGCCGGCGGCATGGGCCGAGATGCGGTACATCAGGAAGCCGTGCTCGGTGAACAGCACCTCGGTCCCCGGCCCGGCATAGGCCTGGCACAGGAAATGGATGATCTCGTCCGAACCCACGCCGCAGATGATACGGTCCGGGTCCAGCCCATGCACCTCGCCGATGGCGGCGCGCAGCCCGGCATGGTCGGTATTGGGATAGCGATGCAGCGCATGGGCGGCGCGGATCACCGCCTCGCGCGCCTTGTCCGACGGCCCGAAGGGGTTCTCGTTCGAGGAAAGCTTCACGACATTCTCGACCCCGGCCACCTTCGAGGCCCCGCCTTCGTAAAGCGAGATCTCCATGATGCCGGGTTGCGGAGCGATGGTCGTCTGGTTTTGCGACATGGCGGCCCTCTTGCAAGCCCGGCCGTCTTAGCGCCCGAAGAAAGGCTTGGAAAGCCTTGTCGGCCCGTGGCCTTCACCGTTTTCCAAATACTTCCGCGACAGTGCGCAGGCTGCGCCGACGGCGCCGCGCGCGCCCCAGGCTTCTTCGTTCCGAAAATACCCCAGCAAGGCCGCAGCCAAGCCGGCGCCGCCGTCACTCGGCCGCCAGCGCCTTTTCCAGCTCGGGCAGGAATCGGTTCGTGTAATCCTCGCGCACCAGCGGCCCGGCATGGCGGTAAAGGATGCGTCCCGAGCCGTCGATGATGAAGGTTTCGGGCGGCGCGGTCACGCCCCAATCGATCGCCACCCGGCCGCGCGGATCGGTGGCCAGCGCGTGATAGGGATCGCCATGTTCGGACAGGAACCCCAGCGCGGCGCCCTCGGGATCCTTCAGGTCGACACCATAGACCGGCAGCCGGGCCGAAAGCTCGGTCAGCGTCGGATGCTCGGCGCGGCAGGGCGGGCACCAGCTGGCCCAGAAGTTGACCAGCTTCACCCCCGGCTGGCGCAGCATCTCGTCGGTCAGCTGCACCTTGCCCGGCAGCGTGGTCTCGCCGACCGCGGGCGCCTCGCGCCCGATCATGGCCGAGGGCAGCGCGTCGGGATCGTCGCGCAACAGCGCCCAGCCGGCAAGAGCGGCGAAACCGGCAAAGACCGCCACCGGCAGCAGCATCATCGGCGATATCCTAGCCACGGCGTTCATGCTCCTGCAATTCGCGGCGGGCGCGGGCATTGGCCAGCACGGTCTGGACGACGATGCCGACCAGCAGCACCAGGCTGGCGCCATAGGCGGCCAGGACGGTCCCGGCATATTTGCCAAGTTCTGTCATGCGCGGTTCTCCCTTGCCAGCAGGGCCGCCAGGCGGCGGCGGCGGATCTCGGTCCGGGTGCGGACCAGCAGCAGCGCCAGGAACAGCAGGAAAAACCCCGCCATGGTCAGGTAGAGCGGATAGCGATAGACCGCCGACATCCGCTCGCCCGGCGCCATGGACAGCGAGGCGCCCTGATGCAGGCCCTGGTTCCAGAAGTTCACCGCATAGCGCGACAAGAGCGCAAAGACCGAGCCGACCAGGCACAGCACCCCGGTCAGGTCGGCGGCGCTGTCGGGATTCTCGACCGCCCCCCACAGCGCCATGTAGCCCAGATAGAACAGGAACAGGATCAGGAACGAGGTCAGCCGCGGATCCCATTCCCACCAGGTGCCCCACATCGGCTGGCCCCAGATCGCCCCGGTGATCAGCGCGATCAGCGTCATCACCGCGCCGACGGGCGCAGCCGCCTTGGCGGCCAGCGCGCTGACATGGTGGCGCCGCACCAGCCAGATCAGCGAAGTCACCAGCATCATCAGCCAGATGTTGATCGCCATCAGCGCCGCGGGCACGTGCAGGAAGATGATCTTGACCGTCGATCCCTGCTTGTAGTCCTGGGGCGTCAGGAAGCCCCAGACCAGCCCCGCCACGGTGCAGACCGCAGCAGCCGCCACCACCCAGGGTAGCACGGCGCCCGAGGTGCGCATGAACTTGACGGGGTTGGCATATTCCCAGATTGACATGTTCGCTTCCTAAATCGGGCGCGGCGCCCGCTCAAGTGGCCAGTGGTCGCGTTCACCGCAGATTGACACGCAGCGCAGCGGCTGCGGCAAAGGGTGCCAGGGCCAATGTGGCCAGCGTGATCGCCGCCAGGAAGACCAAAGGCGTCACCGGATCGGCCCCTGCGGCACCTCGCCGCACCGCCTCGGCCCCGAAGATCAGCGTCGGCACGTAAAGCGGCAGCACCAGGAGCGACATGAGCAGCCCGCCGCGGCGCAGCCCCACCGTTACCGCCGCACCGAAGGCGCCCAGCATCGACAGCGCCGGCGTGCCCAGCATCAGCGAGGCGACCAGCCAGGGATAGGCCGGCCCCGGCAGATGCAGCAGCAGCCCGAAGACCGGCGCCGACAGCGCCAGCGGCAGGCCCGTCACCAGCCAATGCGCGACGGCCTTGATCGCCACCGTCCCCTCCAGCGGCAGGGGCGCGGTGGCCAGCAGGTCCAGGCTGCCATCCTCGAAATCCAGGGCGAAGATGCGGTCCAGAGACAGCAGGCAGGACAGCAGCGCCCCCACCCACAGGATGCCCGGCGCGATGCGGGAAAGCTGGCCGCCCTCGGGGCCGACGCCGAAGGGAACCAGCGTGCAGACGATCAGGAAGAATGCCAGCGCCAGGCCGAAGCCGCCGCCGGCGCGCGTGGCCAGCCGCAGGTCGCGGATCAGCAGCGCCTTCATCCGCCCGCCCCCGTCCGGCCATTGCTCATCCGCCGATCCTCCACCCGCCCGCTCCTTATCCGAATGCTTCGTTGAAGCCGGCCGGCCTGGCTTCGCGGCGGGCCTGGCTGGCGCGATAGGGGCCAAGCTCCAGGATCTCGGCCTCGGGCAGGCCCAGTTCGATATGGGTGGCAATCACCGCCGCCCCGCCCCGGCCCAGATGGGCGCGCAGCATGGCGGCGAACAGCGACACCGAATCGCGGTCCAGCGACACCGTCGGCTCGTCGAGCAGCCAGACCGGGCGGCCCGTCACCATCAGCCGCGCCAGCCCCAGCCGCCGCTTCTGCCCGGCGGACAGCGCATGGGCCGGGCGGTCGGCCAATTCGCGCAGGTTCATCGCGTCGAGCGCCCCGGCAATATCCTCGCCGCCAAAGATCTCGGCCCAGAAGCGCAGGTTCTCGGCCGCACTCAGCGCCGGCTTCAGCCCGTCGGAATGGCCGGCATAGGCAATGGCGTCGGGTGCGGCCTCGATCACTCCCGCCACCGCCGGCTGAAGCCCCGCCAGGCTGCGCAGCAGCGTGGTCTTGCCGATGCCGTTCGGCCCGCGCAGCACCAGTGCCCCGCCGGCGGCAAGGTCGAAGCTGACGCCCTCGACGGCACGCAGCCCGCCGCGCGCCACCGCCAGGTCGCGGACCGCAAGCAGGCTCATAGCGGGACCAGCGCGCAGGCCACGCGCCGGCCCTCGGACAGCGTGACGTTGTAGCTGCGCGCGGCCGAGGGCGAGCTCATCGGCTCGGCCATGATCCCGGCCGCTTCCAGCGCGGCGGCCAGCTCGGGCGGCGGAAAGGCGATCTCGGCCCCCATGCCCAGGAAAAGCACGTCCACCCGCCCGGCCAGCGCCAGCAGGGCGGCACGGTCATCCAGCCCGCCCCAGGGCTGCACGCCCTGGGCGGTGACGATCACCGCGCCGTGATGCGCCACGCCGCCGACGCGAAAGAAGCCGGGGCCGTAGCCGTCCACCGGCACGGCCCCGGAAAATTCCGTCGGCACCATCATGGGCATCAGGGCGCATCCCGGAAGGCGGCGGGAATGTCCTCGCCCGGCGCCTTTTCGCTGGGACCGGGCTTGGACCAGTCGCGCTTGACGCCCAGCCACAGCACGATGTTCTTGGCGACATAGATCGTCGAATAGCAGCCCACGATCACGCCCCAGAGCATGGCGATGACGAAGTCGCGGATCACGTCGCCGCCGAAGATCAGCATCGCGGTCAGCGCGATGGCGGTGGTGACGGCGGTCATGATGGTGCGCGACAGCGTCTCGTTGCAGGTCAGGTTCATCAGGTCGAGCAGCGGCCGCGTCTTGTACTTGATCAGGTTCTCGCGCAGCCGGTCGAAGACCACGACCGTATCGTTGCACGAAAAGCCCAGCGTCGTCAGCAGCGCCGCGATGGTGGTCAGGTCGAAGCGCAGCTGGAACAGCGAGAACAGCCCGACCGTCAGCAGCACGTCATGGATCAGCGAGATCACCGCCCCCAGCGCGAACTGCCATTCGAAGCGCAGCCAGATATAGAACATGATGCCGATGGTCGCCGCGCCCACGGCATAGAGCGCAGTCTTGATCAGCTCGCCCGAAACCTTGGGCCCGACCGATTCCACCGCGGCAAAGACCACCTGCGGATCGACGGTGTGCAGCGCCGCCTCGATCTCGTTCAGCTGCTCGGGCGTGACCGATCCGGTCTCGTCCGTGGTGCCGATGCGGATCATCGCCACATGCTTGGTGGTGCCGAAGGCCGGGTCGAAGACCTCGGTGATCGAGACGTCGCCCAGGTCCAGGTCATTGAGCGCCTGCCGGTAATCGCCGACATCGAAGGCCGTCGGGCTTTCGGTGCGGATGGTGGTGCCGCCCTTGAAGTCGATGCCGAAGTTCAGCCCCATCACCAGCAGCAGCAGGACCGAGCCGACCATGGCCGCGGCCGAGACGCCGAAGGTCAGCCATTGCCAGCGGAAGAAGTTGAAGCTGGTATTGTCGGGAACGAGTTTCAGACGAAATGCCATGGTCCTGCTCCCTTACAAGATCAGTTCTTTGGGCTTGCGCCATTCCAGCCAGAACACGATCATCAACCGCGTCAGGTAGATGGCGGTGAAGACCGAGGTGACAAGGCCGATGGTCAGCGTGACCGCAAAGCCCTTGACCGGACCCGAGCCCAGGAAGAACATCACCGCGGCCGCGATGAAGCTGGTGACGTTGGCGTCGATGATCGCCGACATCGCCTCGCCGAAGCCGTCGTCGATGGCCTTGACGATGCGCTTGCCGGCGCGCAATTCCTCGCGGATGCGTTCGTAGATGATGACGTTGGCATCGACCGCCGTGCCGACGGTCAGCACGATGCCGGCGATGCCCGGCAGGGTCAGCGTCGCCCCCATCATCGACATGACCGACAGGATCAGGATGACGTTGACGATCACCGCGATCGAGGCGAAGACGCCGAACAACCCGTAGCTTGCGACCATATAGGCCACCACGGCGACCGTGGCGATGATCGAGCTGAGCCGGCCGGCGTCGATCGAATCCTGCCCCAGTTCCGGGCCGATGGTGCGTTCCTCCAGGAAGGTCATCTGCGCCGGCAGGGCGCCCGCGCGCAGCAGCACGGCCAGCCGGGTCGATTCGTCCACGTTCATCGCGCCCGAGATCTGGCCCGAGCCGGTGGTGATCGCCTGCCGGATCACCGGCGCCGAGATCACCTGGTTGTCCAGCACGATGGCGAAGGGCTGGCCGATATTGGCCGAAGTATAGGCCCCGAATCGCTTGGCGCCCGACGGGCCGAAGCGGAAATCCACCGCCGGCTGGCCGTTCTGGTCGAAACTGGGCCGGGCGTCGGTCAGTTCCTCGCCGGTGACGACCGGGTTTTCCTCGATGACATAATAGACGCCGGGCTCGTCCATCGAGGGCAGCAGCACGTTGCCGGTGCCGGGACGCGCATTGGCGTCGGCGGTGCGGCTGACCACCGGGTTGAAGGTCAGCTTCGCGGTGGTTCCGATCAACTGCTTGAGTTCCTCGGCCGAGCCGATGCCGGGCACCTGGATCAGGATGCGGTCCTTGCCCTGGCGCATGATCGTCGGCTCGCGCGTGCCGACCTCGTCGATGCGGCGGCGGATGATCTCCAGCGACTGCTGCACGGTGCGGTCGTCGGTCGCGGCCTTTTCCGCGTCCGAAAGCTGCACCGTCAGCCGGTTGCCCGAGGCCGAGATCGCCAGGTCGCTCTGCCCCGCCCCGGTCAGCGAGGTGACGGGCACGGCCAGGCCGCGGGCGATCTCGACCGCCTTCGCCATCTGATCGGGGTTGCCGATCTCGACCGCCAGCTGGCCCTCGGGCGCTTGGACGCGGCGGACGGCGCCGACCACGTCGCGCTGCGCCGCCAGCGCGTCGCGCAGTTCCGGCCAAAGCGCATCCATCCGCGCCTTGTAGACATCCTGGACATGCACCTCGCCCAGAAGATGGGCGCCGCCGCGCAGGTCGAGGCCCAGATTGACCAGCCCCGAGGGCAGCCAGTCCGGCCAACCGGCGCGGGCGGCGGCGTCTTCCTGGGATTCGAACCCGTTGCGTTCGGCGGCGGTGACGGCGTCGTTATGCTGCTCGACCTTGGTATAGAACAGGTTCGGCATGGCATAGAGCAGACCCAGGGCGACGAGCCCCAGGATCAGCAGACGCTTCCAGAATGGGATGTCCAGCATGGCGGGATGCGGTTCTTCAGCTGTTGGCGGCGGCGGGTTGGGTGCGGTTCACCAGCCCGGTCACGGTCGAGCGGATGACGCGGACCTTGACGCCGGGAGCGATCTCGACCTCAAGCTCGTTGTCGCGCACCGAGGTCACCTTGCCGATCATCCCGCCCTGGGTGACGATCTCGTCGCCCTTTTTCAGCGCCTCGACCATGGCGCGATGTTCCTTCACGCGCTTCTGCTGCGGGCGGATCATCAGGAAATACATGATGACGAAGATCAGGATGAGCGGCAGGAACGAGGCGAGTCCTGCAGCGCCGGAAGCGCCTCCGGCGGCCTGGGCATAGGCGGGGGTCACGAGCATTCAGTCTATCCCTGTGCTGACGTTCTCCGGGAGATCCCCCGGCGGAATTGGCGCGCACCCTATCCGCGGCTCGGACCGATGGCAAGAAAGCCCGGACCTTGGCGCGGGGCGGGTGCGACCTGGGCGCGCCGTGGACATGGGGCCGCGCATGTGGCAGGTCAATGCGACGAGCCGACCAAGGGAGATCACGATGGCCGAGGACAAGGCGCCCCACCCCGCGCCGGACCATCCCGCACTGGCGCGCGATGCGACGGACCGCACCGGAATCCGCCGGCTGCTGGCGATCATGGCCGCGCTGCGCGATCCGCAGACCGGCTGTCCCTGGGACATCGAACAGGATTTCGCCTCGATCGCGCCCTATACCATCGAAGAGGCGCATGAGGTCGCCGACGCCATCGCGCGTGAAGCCTGGGACGAATTGCCCGGCGAGCTGGGCGACCTGCTGCTCCAGGTGGTTTTCCACGCGCAGATGGCGGCCGAGGCGGGCATGTTCGACTTTGCCGATGTGGTCGAGAAGATCTCGGACAAGATGATCGACCGCCACCCGCATATCTTCGGCAACGAATCCCGCGACAAGTCGGCCGCCCAGCAGATCAGGGATTGGGAGGCGATCAAGGCCCGCGAACGCGCGGCCAAGGCGGAACGCGGCGTGCTGGACGGTGTGGCGCTTGGCCTGCCGGCGCTGACCCGCGCGGTCAAGCTGCAGAACCGCGCCGCCCGCGTCGGCTTCGACTGGCCGGGCCCCGCCGAGGTGCTGGACAAGATCACCGAGGAAAGCCGCGAGCTGGTCGAGGCCAGGGGCGGCTCCGATCACGCCCATTTGACCGAGGAATTCGGCGACCTGATGTTCGTGATGGCGAATCTGGCCCGGCATCTGGAGATCGACCCCGAGGAGGCGCTGCGGCTGGCCAATGCCAAGTTCACCCGCCGCTTCCGCGCCATCGAGGCCGCGCTGGCCGCCCAGGGCCGCCGCCCCGAGGACAGCGACCTGGCCGAGATGGACGCGCTGTGGAACGAGGCCAAGGCTGCCGAACGCGCCTGATCCCTCGGCCGCCCTGCCGCCGCTGGCCGGGATCGAGCCGCTGCGCGTGGTCCGCAACCGGCCCGACCGGCTGGTGGTGCAGATCCGGCTGGACGGCCGGCCGGCTTGGCTCAGGCAGTTCCGCGGCGCCGATCCGCCCGCCGGCGTGGCACGGGCGCAGGCGCGGCTGCGCCAGGCGGCCGAGGTGCTGGGCCAGGATCTCGACGCCGTCGCCCCGCCCCTGCTGGCGCTGCCCGAACAAGGCATCCTGATCACCGCCCCGGCACCGGGCCGGCCCGTCGCGCATCTGCTGGCCGAGGCCGGCCCGGCAGAGCGCGCCGCGCTGATCGCCCGCATGGGGTCATGGCTGCGCCGCCTGGCCAGCGCGACGCGCAACCGCGGCACGTTCGGGCCGCGCTTCTGGCTCAATGGGCTGGAGGCCCGGATCGCCGCCGCTTCGGGCGACTGGATCGACCGCGACCTGGTGGCAGGCCATATGCAGCGGATGCGGGCCGAGGCCGCCCGGCTGCGCGGCGCCGCGGTCGAACGCGGGCTTTGCCATGGCGACCTGACGCCCGACAACCTATTCGTGGACGAGCCCCGGCCCGGTGCGCTGCGGCTGACCGCCATCGACATGCAAGGCGCGACCGAGATGGCGCTGGCCCGCGACATGGCGCGGCTGCTGGCCTGGCTGGAAAGCCGGCGCGAGCAGCCGCCGGCACTGGTGCGGGACGGCATCGCCCTGCCCGACTGGCAGGCCCTGACCGGCGTGCCCGGCCTGCTGGCACCGGACCAGGCGCCGATCCTGCGCTTCCTGATCGGGGAGGTGATGCTGGCCTATTACCTCGACAGCGCCCGGCAGCGGTTGCGGCGCCGGGCCCTGGTCCGGGCAATGCGGGCCTGGGCCAAGGCCGAGGTCACGCCGGCGCCATGACCTCGGCCAGCGCCGCGTCATAGACCGCCAGCGCCTCGGCCCGGTCGCGGGCCCGCGATGCGCCTTCGGACAATTGCCGCCGCCAGCCGCGCGCGCCGGGCCGGCCATGGAACAGGCCCAGCATGTGCCGCGTCGCCTGATGCAGCCGCCCGCCCGAGGCCAGATGCGCGTCGACCAGCTCGCGCAGCGCCCGCGCCGCCTCCAGCGGATCGGCAAAGCGCGGCTTCTCGCCCCAGAGCCGGTCAGCCTCGCCCAGCATGTCCCATGGCTGGTGATAGGCCGCGCGCCCGACCATCACCCCATCCATCGCCCGCAGGTGATCGCGCACCGCGTCGAGCGAGGCGATGCCGCCATTGATCGACAGGTGCAGGTCGGGAAACGCCTGTTTCATGCGATGCACCAGCGGATAGTCCAGCGGCGGGATCTCGCGATTCTCGCGCGGGGACAGGCCCTGGAGCCAGGCCTTGCGGGCATGGATGGTCATGCGGCGCACGCCCACGTCACGCATGCGGGCGATGAAATCGGGCAGCACCGCCTCGGGCAGCTGATCGTCCACGCCGATACGGCATTTCACCGTGACCTCGACCGGGCTCGCTGCAACCATCGCCGCGACGCATTCGGCGACCAGGTCCGGCCGGGTCATCAGCACGGCGCCGAAACAGCCCGACTGCACCCGGTCGCTGGGGCAGCCGACGTTCAGGTTGATCTCGTCATAGCCCCAATCGGCGCCGATCCGCGCCGCCTCGGCCAGCTGCGCCGGGTCCGAGCCGCCCAGTTGCAGCGCCACCGGATGCTCGGCCGCGTCGAAATCCAGCAGTTTCGCCCGGTCGCCGTAAACCAGCGCCGGGGCGGTCACCATCTCGGTATAAAGCAGCGCGCGGCGCGACAGCAGCCGGTGGATGCGCCGGCACAGGCTGTCAGTCCAGTCCATCATCGGCGCGACGGAAAGCCTTGCGCTGTTGTTTCTGTTGATGAAATCTTCCGTTTCAGCCATTTTTAGCACTTGCTGCGCCGCTTGATCCCGTCTCGTTCCCGCCTGCGCCTGCCAGGAACGCAGGGCCCATGGCAAATCCCAGGGAACCATCACCCGAGCGCCGTTCCTGGGACGGCATCGCCGTCTATACCGCACCGGCACCGGCTGCGCCACCTTGGGGATGCGGCCGCCGAAATCATCAAGAAGGCTTCCTGCATATTGAAAAGCCGCCCATCCGGGCGGCTTTGATTGTCGCGACAACTCTTGGCCGGTCATAAACGGCCGGCCGGGTTTTGTCAGAACCGATACGACGCCCGGATCTGGACCATATCCGCATCAAGGTCGATGTTGGTGCCGTCGATATCCGAGAAATCGGCATGGCTGTACTCCAGGCCGGCCGAGAAACTGTCGGTCAAAAGGAAATCGGCGCCAATGCCATAGGTCAGGCCGGTTTCCTTGGCATCCTCGTCCGAAAGACGCGCGGCACCCAGGGTCACATAGGGCTGGAACTTGCCCATGTCGTAGCCGGCACGGGCGCGCAGGCGCCACAGGTCCGCGCTGCCGTCGAAATCGTCATGCTCGACATTGTTGTAGTCCAGTTCGCCGCCCAGGACGAACTGGCCGAAATCGTGCAGATAACCAGCATGCAGGCCAAGCGCGTCGAAATCGCCCGCATCGACCGTAACGCCGGGGACCGAGGCGTCGAGGCTGCCCTGCCCGTATTGAAGACCGGCATAGAACCCGGTCCAATCGACATCGGCACGGGTTTGAGCGACGGCAACCGGCTGCTCAACGACAGGAGCGACATATCCCCCGGCAAAGGAGGCGCCCGCAATAAGGCTGGCCAAGGCGGCATAGAATGCAGTTTTAAACTTCATATCTCCGTAAGTCATGCGAATGCTCGCCGGCGACGCATACTGGCAAAGCCGTGCCCGGAAAAGCGGCAAGGAAGCGGAGAGGCGCGATGTGATATTTTTATGACACGCGCATTTGCATGCCATGCCTGCGCCGGGGTTTTCAAACCGCGCCCGACGTTTCCGCGCCCATAAAACGAATGCCGGGAACAGGCCATCCTTGCGGCGGCACCGCAGGCCGCCTGCCCCAAGCAACCGAACGGGGCCCTGCCCTCCTGGAGCGGGAATCACGCGGGCGCAAGCCGTACTGCATTCGGGCGGGTCGTCCCCGGCAGGGTTTGCGATCCGTCCGGCTTCTTCTGCTTGGTGCCTGGTTGCGATGGTACCGCCTCCCCGGCTCGAACGGGGGACCCCCAGATCCACAATCTGGTGCTCTAACCAACTGAGCTAAGGCGGCACAGGCGGGTATCTAGCGCCAGCCACCGGGCTGCGCAAGCCCGTCTTGCCGGAAATTCGCATGCGGGTTAAGGAAAATCCCCGGATCCACGAGGCCGGGCGCCAGGAGAGACAGCATGAGCATCAACAGCCAAAGCGACATCGCCGCCAATCTTCAGATCGGCCCCACCGACCGCGGCATGGTCAGGATCTATGTCGAGGCCGAGAATGTCGACCTGCCGCTGGACTTCGACCCCGACGAGGCCGAGGAAATCGCCGAGGAGCTGCTGGCCGCCGCCGAGGCCGCGCGCAGCATCGGCGGCCCCTCGAAACCCGGCAAGGACGTCAGGAAGCCGCGCCGCTGATTCCCATCGGATCGGTCAGCGCCAGCAGCCGCGCGGTCGAGACGCGGGCGATATCGCGCAAAAGCCGGCTGCGCCGCGCCCCGGCCAGCCGCGATTCGGGGGCCATGCGAACCAGCTCGGCCCCCCAGCTGTCGGCGCGGATCAGGCCCGAACCCTCGGGCAGCAGGTCTTCGGGGAAATCGGCATCCACCGCCCAAAAGAAGCGATCGCAGAACTCCAGGTAGCCCTGCCATTTGCGGTCCGAGATGAAATCGGCCCGGCAGCTCTTGCATTCGACGACCCAGATCTCGCCCTTGGGCGTGACCGAGATCACATCGACCCGCAGCCCGCCCGCGGGCACGAATTCCGGCAGCGCGGCATGGCCCAGCCCGGCCAGCATCCGCGTCACCCCGCGCGCCAGCCGCTGACCCGGCAGGGCGGGCAGGACATCGGCGGTCGGATCGGCAAGGCTGGTCATGCACCCACCATGAACGAAAGGGAAACATTGCGCAAGCCCACCCCGGCCTTGCGGCGTGTCGGCCGCCGTCCTATCTATGGGGCTGGCGGGTTTCTGCTCTTCTCGTGTGCGGCCATCTTTCTCACTGGCCTATAACTTCACCGAGGGGGCTGGCTCTGTCGGGGCCCTGGTCCCGTTATCCGGCGCCCACCTGGATATCCAGGCTTTCGGGGAAACCTGCGCCGCCACGGTCGCTGCGGTTCCCGCCACCGCCTTTCCCTGCGTCGCCAATAAAAAAAGGGCGACCCGAAGGCCGCCCCGGAGAGAGGAGGGATCTTCTTCTGCCTGGTCAGAAACCGTAGACCAGCGACACGCCCAGCGTGTTGTCGGTGCGGATCGCGCGGTCCGAGACATATTCGGTCTTGTAGGACACGCGGGTCGCCAGGGCATCCGACATCTTGAAGTTCAGCCCCAGCTCGTTGGTAGCCGTGTCGTTGCTGTCCGAGGTCAGATAGTCGGTGTCGTTGGTCAGGAAGAAATTCTCGTTGATGCGGTGATAGAACCGCGACGACAGGATGTAGCCGACTTCGGTGTCGGAAACGAAGGGATCGTCGGCGGGTTCATCCAGGTCGACCTTCTTGGTGTAGCGCACGCCGACACCGGCCTGCACGCGCCAGGCGGTGGTGTCGCTGTTGATGATCCGATAGCCCGGACCCACGCCGAGGAAGGCGTCGCGCTTCAGCCGGCCCTCCTGGTCTGCGATCTCTTCGGCGGTCAGCCCGTCGAAATCGCCGGCCAGCCCGTCGGTCGCCACGCGACCCAGGGCAAAGGCATAGAAGCGGTCGTTGATGTTGTAGAGACCGTCATAGATGACATAGGTCTTTTCGGTATCGGTATCGCCGTCGTCATCCTCGCCATATTCCAGCAGGATGCCGACCGATTGCGAGAACGCGCCCTGGTTGTGCGACAGGCGGCCGGCCAGGCTGAAGTCCTGGTTCTCGTTGTTGCCGGTGCGGCCGGCATAGGTCAGCGCGACCGAGCCGAAGGTGCCTTCGCGGCGCTCGGGATTGCCGAAGCGATAGGCGTCGGACGAGCGCTCGAAATCGTCGCGCACCGCATCCTCGACATCGCGCATCTGTTCGTTGACTTCCGTGATCCCGGCGGCGTCGGCGCCCGTGGCGATTTCGGATTGCGCGAAGGCGGGGGCCGAAAATGCGGCGGCCAGGGCCGTGGCACCGGCGAGGTAAGCAAGCGTCTTCATTGTATCAGTCCTTTTCCGAACCGTTTCGTGTCCGTGGCGCCGCCCTTGCGGAACCACGAGCATCTCTGCTGGCTCAGAGGTAGAACCGTCATGCCCGACGATAAAGAGGTCCGGAAAACTGCGCCGAACCTCGCAAAAACGTGAAATTCGGCGGGAACCTGCCCATCGGCGGAAAACGGATCATGCGAAATCGTGATGAAACCTTTTCGCCCGCAGGTTGCACGGCAATTTTTGCCCCGGTCTCAGCCGGGTAACAGGACACCACATGGCTCACGAAATATGACAATCTTCCACGTTGCGGCAGCCGGCTCGGATTGCACAAAAAAAAGGCGCCCGATAGGCGCCTTTCCGAGATGGAATTGTTGCGAAAGGTCCACAGTGGCAAGGCAAAAATGCAGCGCCGCTTCCGAGCCGCCGCGGCGATCAGCGCGGGCCTGCGGCGGGGACCGAGGCCGGCGCCGGACGCCGCCGAATCCGCTGCCGCAGGCCGCCGCCGCGGCCTTCCTTGCGGGCCATCAGCATGATCCGGATGCCGAACTGCACCCCCGAAAACAGGATGGTGTGAAAGACGACCAGCATCAGCACCGCCATCCAGCCGCCGCGCGTGGCCGTCACCAGGTGCCGCAGCGTGCCGACATCCAGCGCCAGAAGCAGCGCGGTGAACACCAGCGCCAGCGCGAAGCCGATGGCGATGCTGACGATGTAAAGCCGGACGAGTTGCGGCATCTTCTTTCCCGGAACAGACAAGCCTGGCCATTCTAGCGCGGATCGCGGCAGAGCCCGAGAAGAAAATCCCGCGCGCCCCGCGTCAGAATGCCTCGGGCCGGGCTTCGCGCGCCATATGGTCCAGCACGGCATTGACGAATTTCGACTCGCGCCCCTCGGCGAAGAAGGCCTGCGCCAGGCGGACATATTCGGCGATGACCACCTTGGGCGGGGTCTTGGGCGTCACCAGTTCGGCGCCCGCGGCACGAAAGACCGAGCGCAGCACCGGGTCGATGCGGTCGATGGGCCATTTTGCCACCAGTGCGCGGTCGGTCATCTGGTCGATCCTGGACTGCCAGGTGACGGCATCGTCGACGATTCGGGTGAACAGCGCCTGATCCGCCTCGGCCGAGACGATGTCGTCGTCCTCGTCCTCGCGGCCGATGCGCCAGTTCAGGAACTCGCGCTGCACCCGGTCGGCGGACTGGCCGCCCGCCTCCATCTGGAACAGCGCCTGCACCGCATAAAGCCGCGCGGCCGCGGCGCGGGCCTGCCGCGCCTGCCGGTCGCCGTCGCGGCGCGTCTTGTCGCCCGGCCCGCTCATGCGTTGCCCGGCCCGTCGATCTCGCCGGCCAGCCGGATCACGTCGCGCGGCACCGAGGCATCGCCGCGCGGCGATTGCCCGGCCCAGCCGCGCTTGAGCGCGATCAGATGCAACGCCGCCGCCGCCGCGCCGCCGCCCTTGTTCTGGCCCTGCGGATCGGCGCGGACCTCGGCCTGGGCGGTGTTCTCGACCGTCAGGATGCCGTTGCCGATGCAATGGCCCTGCAGGCCCAGCAGCATCAGCCCGCGCGAGCTGTCGTTGCATACGGTGTCGTAATGCGTCGTCTCGCCCCGGATCACGCAGCCAAGCGCGACATAGCCGTCATAGAGATTGCGCCCGCCCGCCAGGGCGATGGCCGTGGGAATTTCCAGCGCGCCGGGCACCTCGACCAGATCGACGGTGGCGCCGGCGGATTCGGCCACGGCGCGCGCGCCGGCGATCAGCCCGTCGGCGATCTGGCGGTAATAGGGCGCGACCACGATCAGCAGGCGCGCGCCGCCCTCGATCCGGGGCAGCGGCAATTGGTCATGTTCGATGCTGGCGGCCATGGCGTCACTCTTTGGGAATCGAACGGGTGGAATGGATCGAAAGCCCGTAGGCGTCAAGCCCGACCACCTTCACCGGCGCCGAATTGGTCAGCACCACCAGCTCCGACAGCCCCAGCGCCGAGAGGATCTGCGCCCCCAGCCCGTATTGGCGCAGCACATGCGAGGAGACCTCGTCCTGGCGCGGCAGGCGCGGCTCGAGGTCGCGGAACAGCACCACCACGCCCCGGCCCTCTTCGGCGATGATGCGCATGGCGGCGTCCAGGGTGCCGGCATTCTCGCGCCCGATCCCCAGGACGTCGTGCAGCGGGTCCAGCACATGCATGCGCACCGGCACCGGGCCGGGCGCGGTCAGGTCGCCCTTGGTCAGCACGATATGCTCGGCCCCCGAGGTCTCGTCGGCGAAGATGCGCATCATCCAGTCGCCGCCATGGATCGAATGCACGGCGCGCTGGCCACGCTCGGCGATCAGGTTGTCGTGGCGGCGGCGATAGGCGATCAGGTCGCTGATGGTGCCGATCTTCAGCCCGTGCTTTTGCGCGAATGCCACCAGGTCCGGCAACCGCGCCATGGTGCCGTCCTCGTTCATGATCTCGCAGATCACGCCCGAGGGATTCAGCCCCGCCAGCCGCGCCACGTCGACGGCCGCCTCGGTATGGCCGGCGCGCACCAGCACGCCGCCCTCGCGGGCGCGTAGCGGAAACACGTGGCCGGGCGTGGCGATGTCGGCCGCGCCCTTGCTGGGGTCGATGGCCACCGCGACGGTATGGGCGCGGTCATGGGCCGAGATGCCGGTGGTCACGCCCTCGCGCGCCTCGATGGACATGGTGAAGGCGGTTTCGTGCCGGCTGGAGTTCTTGGGGCTCATCAGCTGCAGGCCGAGCGCGTCGATGCGCGCGCCGGGCAGCGACAGGCAGATCAGCCCGCGGCCATGCGTGGCCATGAAATTGATCGCCTCGGGCGTGGCCATCTGCGCGGGGATGACCAGGTCGCCCTCGTTCTCGCGGTCCTCGTGATCGACCAGGATGAACATGCGGCCGTTGCGGGCCTCGTTGATGATCTCCTCGATGGGAGAGATCGCGTCGGACCAGTCGCGCTCGACCGGTCCCGGCTTTTCATATTGCATCCGCCGCTCCTGCAAAGAACTTCCGACCGGTGACGAAACCCGCCAGACCGCCCGCCACCATCATTTCCCGCTCATGTTCGGTCTCGCCGATCATCAGCACCGCATCGCCGGGCAGGCCCTGCGCCCGCAGCCAGCTTTTCATCCTGTCCCGGACCGCCGACCAGCTGTCGCCGAAGGGCGGCAGCCGTTCGGCCGAGACCGCCCCGATCTGCACCGCGATCGCATCCGGCGCAAGCCCCGGCGCGCAGCCCAGATGCGGCACGGCCGCGCTTTCAGCGATGCGCCGGCGCTCGGCCGCGCCGACGGGCTGCCCGTCGCGGAACACCCCCAGCGCATTCGTCGAATAGAGAAAGGCCACCAGGTCGCGCCCGGTCGTCGCCCGCACCCCGGCATAGGTCTTGTAGTCCAGGCCCAGCGCCTTGGCCCGGCGCAGCTGCAGGCGCAGGCGCACCACCTCGACCGGCAACCGCGCGCCCAGCAACTCGCGCCGCGCCACGGACCAGGCATGGGCACGAAAGCCGCGCCCCGCCTCGGGGGACAGCGCCGGGCCGCGGTTATGGCCGATCCCGGCCATCACCCCGCCTCGGCCAGCCGCGCGACATAGCGCGCCAGCGTGTCGATTTCCAGGTTCACCGCGTCGCCCGGCCGCGCCGCGCCCCAGGTGGTCACGGCCTGGGTGTGGGGGATGACGTTCACGCCGAAACGCTCGCCCTCGACCTCGTTCACCGTCAGCGAGGTGCCGTTCAGCGCCACCGAGCCCTTGGGCGCGATGAAGCGCGCCAGCGCCCTGGGCGCGCGCAGGGTGATACGGGTGCTGTCGCCCTCGTCGCGCATCTCCTCGATCAGCGCGACGCCGTCGACATGGCCCGAGACGATATGACCGCCCAGCTCGTCGCCGACGCGCAGCGCGCGTTCCAGGTTCAGCCGCTTGCCGGGCGCCCAGCCGTTCGCACCGATATTGGTCTTCGAGATGGTCTCGGCCGAGATGTCCACGTCGAACCAGTCCGCCCCCTTCTCGACCACGGTCAGGCAGATGCCGTCGCAGGCGATCGAGGCGCCCAGATCGACCCCCGCCATCTCGTAATGGCAGGAAATCCGCGCCCGCATGTCGCCGCGCATCTCGACGCGGGAAACCTCGCCGATATCGGTGATGATGCCGGTAAACATGAACGCTCCCTTCCTGTGGCTGCCAGAGAACTAGAGCCTTGGCGCATGATCTTCAAGCAAAGCCGCAGCCGCGGCGCCACGTCGGTTAAGCAAAATCAGGAAAGGCCGTGACAGCGGCGGGATTTTGGTGCAATCAGGGGGCATATGACCTCGGTGGCTGGGCCCCGCCTGCAGCGAAAAGCCCGAATTCCTGAAAAAAACAACACCAGGCTCATATGCTGAATTCCATGACCGCCCCTCGCCATTTCCGCGATCTGCGCGCCGCCCCGGCGCCCGCGGCTTCCCCGCGCCCGCTTGCCCCGCCCGATCCGCCGCCGCAGCAGCAGCGCAAGCTGGTCCCGGTGGCGGCGACCGCCGCCTTGCCCGCCGGCAAGCGCGTCTTCCTGATGTTGCAGGGGCCGCACGGCCCGTTCTTCGACCGCGTCGGCCGGCTGTTGCGCGATGCCGGCGCCCAGGTCTGGCGCGTCGGCTTCAACGCCGGCGACGAATTCTTCTGGTCCGACGCGCCCCGGTTCATCCGCCACGGCAGCGGGCCCGAGGACTGGCCCGACCACCTGGACCGCATCATCACCGAAAAAGGCGTGACCGACATCGTGCTTTACGGCGACGTCCGCCCGGTCCATGGCGCCGCGCGCGAGGCGGCGCGGCGCCACGACCTGGTGCTGCATGTCTTCGAGGAAGGCTATCTGCGCCCTTTCTGGATCACCTATGAGCGCGGCGGCTCGAACGGGCATTCCGCGCTGATGCGCATCCCCCTGCGCGAGATGCGCAACGCGCTGCGCAACCGCGTGGCCGAGATGCACCGACCGCCGGCGCGCTGGGGCGACATGCGCCAGCACAAGTTCTATGGCGCGCTCTATCATTTCCTGGTGCTGGTGGCGAACCGCCGCTATCCCGGCTACCGCACCCACCGCCAGATCGGCGTGTTCCAGGAGTTCCGGCTGAACCTGCGCCGCTTCCTGCTGACGCCCTTTCATGCCCTGGCCCGCATGCGCGAGGCGGGCGCGGTGCGGCGCGGCGGCTTTCCCTATGTGCTGGTGCTGATGCAGCTGGAACATGATTCCAACTTCGTCGCCCATTCCCCCTATCGCCGCATGTCCGAATTCACCGACGAGGTGCTGACCGCCTTCGCCCGTTCGGCGCCGCGCCATCACCGCATCGTCTTCAAGGCGCATCCACTGGAGGACGGGCGCGGCGGCATCCGCCACGCCATCCTGACCAGGGCCCGCGACCTGGGGATCGAGGACCGGGTCCATTTCGTGCGCGGCGGCAAACTGGCGCGGCTTCTGAACCAGGCCCATGCGGCGGTGACGGTGAACTCCACCGCCGCGCAGCAGGCGCTGTGGCGCGGGTTGCCGGTCAAGGCCATGGGCAATGCGGTCTTTGACAAGCCCGGCCTGGTTTCGGACCAGAGCCTCGACGAATTCCTGTACGATCCGCGCCCACCCCATGCGCTGGCCTATCGCCGCTATCGCGACTTCCTGTTGGAAAGCAGCCAGGTTCCGGGCGGCTTTTACGCCGCGCGGTCCCGCGCCCACGCGCTGCGCATCGTGGTGGACATGATCCTGGCGCCCGAGGATCCCTATCAGGCGCTTTTCGCCGGGCGCGGCAAATATCGGCAACAGATGGACGGCAAGGACGATTGAGCCGGGTAAAAATATGGAAAACCCCCGGTTGCTGGGTTAACGTGCGGCAAAATACGACCTGCGATCCGGGAATCGCACGAGAGGACAGGAGCAACAGTTTGACGCAAGCCATTTTTTCGCCTCTTCGGTCCGGCGCGGCGCCGGTCCGCATGCGCCGCAACCTTGGCTCGCGCCTGGCACGGGCGGCTATCCTGGGGGGGATGCTTCTCGTCTCGGCTTGCGGCCTGCCGCGCTCGGGCCCGACAAAGGGCCAGATCATGTCCGGCGCGGTGGAAAAGGGCGGCAGCACGCATATCGTGCATGTCGACGACCGGGTGAACCGGGCGGCGAACTATACCCCCGCCTATGGCTTCTCGGCCGATTTCCGCAATGCCGGCACGGTCGCCGCCGACGACATCCGGCCCGGCGACGTGCTGGGGCTGTCGATCTGGGAAAACGTCGATGACGGGCTGCTGGCCTCGATGGGGACAAGCTCGACCCAGCTGACCGAATTGCAGGTGGACAGCGAGGGCTATATCTTCGTGCCCTATGCCGGCCGGGTGCTGGCCGCCGGCAACAGCCCCGAGCAGCTGCGCCGCATCATCACCCAGAAGCTGGAAACCCAGACCCCCGATCCGCAGGTCATGGTCACGCGCGTCGCCGGCGACGGCGCCACCGTCTCGGTCATGGGCAAGGTCACGGCGCAGGGCGTCTATCCGATCGAGCGCCCGACCCGCACGCTTTCGGCCATGCTGTCGCGCTCGGGCGGGGTCTCGATCGAGCCCGAGATCGCCGTGGTCACGGTCAAGCGCGGCAATTCTAGCGGCAAGGTCTGGCTGCGCGACCTGTATTCCAACGCTCGCAACGACATCGCGCTGCGCCCCGGCGACGTGATCCTGGTCGAGGAGGACGAGCGCAGCTTCACCGCGCTCGGCGCGCTTGGCGGCCAGACCAAGGTGCCGCTGGGCAATGAACAGATCAACGCCATCGAGGCGGTGGCGATGGTCGGCGGGCTCAGCACCTCGCTGGCCGATCCAAAGGGCGTCTTCGTGCTGCGCGATGAGCCGCCGGCGGTGGCCCGCGCCGTGCTGGGCCGCGGCGACATCCAGGGCAGCCAGCGCGTCGCCTATGTGCTGGACCTGACCAAGCCCGACGGCATGTTCCTGGCACGCGATTTCGTCATCCGCGACGGCGACACCGTCTATGTGACCGAGGCGCCCTTCGTGCAATGGCGCAAGACGCTGCAGTCGATCCTGGGCACCGCCACCGAGGTCAGCGCGGTGGACAGCGCCTTCGAGTAAGGGCGTGGAGCAGAATGACCATGCCGCCGGGGATTCCCGGCGGCTTTTCATATGCAACGGCGGTTTCCTAACCCGGCCGCGCCTGCGCCGCATCCTGCAGCTGGCCGGCTGGTCGCTGCGCATCGGCCTGCCCGGCCCCGGCGATCATGTCGGCATCTGGGGCGACAGCCCGACTGCCTGGCGCGGCAAGGCCCTGGCCGCCCGCCGCGGCGCCCGGCTGGTGCGGATCGAGGATGCCTTCCTGCGCTCGGTCCTGCCGGGGCGGGCGCGCGGCCCGGTGGCGGGGCGCGGGCCCATCGGGTTGCTGATCGACCCCTCGGGACTGCATTTCGACCCCGATACCCCTTCGCTGATCGAAACCCTGGTGCATGCGCCCGCCACACAGGCGCAACTGGACCGCGCGCGACAGGGAATCGCGCGGCTCATCGCCGCCGACCTGTCGAAATACAACGCGCATCTGCCCCAGGTCGCACCGCCCGCCGGCGGCTACGCGCTGGTCATCGACCAGACCCGCGGCGACGCCTCGCTGCGCGGGGCCGGCCAGGCGGATTTCCGGGCCATGCTGGAGGCCGCGCGCGACGAGAATCCCGGCCTGCCGCTGGTGGTTCGCAGCCACCCCGAGACCGCGCGCGGCCTGCGTCCCGGCCATTTCAGCCCCGCCGACCTGCGCCCCGGCGAGATCCTTTGCGACAGCGCCGTCTCGCCCTGGGCGCTGCTTCGGGGCGCGGCGCGGGTCTATGCCTATTCCTCGCAGCTGGGCTACGAGGCGATGCTGGCCGGCCACCGGCCGCGCATCTTCGGCCGCCCCTTCTATGCCGGCTGGGGCCTGACGGATGACCAGCACCCGATTCCGCGCCGCCGCCCCGCCAGCATCGAGCAGCTTTTTGCCGCCAGCCACCTGCTTGCCCCGGTCTGGTATGATCCCTGCCGGGACCGGCTGACGGATTTCGAGGGCGCGCTGGCGCAGATCGAGGCCGAGGCCCGCGCCTGGCGCCAGGACCATGCCGGACACCTGGCCCATGGCATCCGGCTGTGGAAACGGCCCTTCATGGCACGGTTCTTTGGCAGCGGCCGTGGGGTGCGCTTTGCCGCCAAACCGGGGCCGGGGGTGACGATGGCCTGGGCGGGGCGGGCTGACCAGGTGCCCGGCGCGCTGCGCATCGAGGACGGCTTCCTGCGCTCGCGCGGGCTGGGGGCGGCGCTGGTCCCGCCGCTGTCGCTGGTCGCCGACGACCTGGGCATCTATTACGACCCCGGCCGCGAAAGCCGGTTCGAGCGGCTGATGGCCGAGCCCCTGCCCCCCTGGCGGGGGCGAGCGGGCGCTGCACCTGGCCCGGCTGCTGGTCGAGGCCGGGATCACCAAATACAACCTGTCCGGCGAGCCGCCCGACCTGCCGCCCGGCCGCCGCATCCTGGTGCCGGGCCAGGTCGAGGACGATGCCTCGATCCGCCTGGGCGCGGGGCGCGAGCGCAGCAACCTGGCCCTGCTGGAACGCACCCGGGCCGAGAATCCCAACGCGGTGCTGGTCTACAAGCCGCATCCCGATGTCGAGGCCGGGCTGCGTCCCGGCCTGGTCCCCGAGGCCGAATTGCGCCGGCTGGCCGATGTCGTCGCCCGCAACAGCGCCGCCGACGCGCTGATGGGCCAGGTCGACGAGGTCTGGACCATGACCTCGACCCTGGGGTTCGAGGCGCTTCTGCGCGGCCTGCCCGTCACCACCTTGGGCGCGCCCTTCTATGCCGGCTGGGGGCTGACCCGCGACCTGGGGCCGGTGCCGGCGCGCCGGCAGGTGCGGGCCGATCTGGCCAGGCTGGCCCATGCCGCGCTGATCGCCTATCCGCGCTATTACGACCCGGTCAGCCGCCTGCCCTGCCCGCCCGAGGTGGCGCTGGACCGGCTGCGCGACCCGGCATTCGGTGCAGGCGGCCCGACGCTGCGGCTGCTTGCCAAGGCGCAGGGCGTGCTGGCCGGCCATGCCTGGATCTGGCGGCGCTAGGCCGTGATCAATTGATCAACAGCCCACCGCTTCATCGCGCAGCCAGCGATGCATGACATCGAGCCCGATCCGGCGCGTCTCGGCCAGCCGGAAGCGCGGCGCGTCGGCCAGGCGCTCCAGCCCCAGCACGCCGATGCCGGCGCGGCCGTCGCCGCCCAGCACCAGCCCGGCGCTGTAGCCGATCAGCTGGTCCACCAGCCCCGCGCGCAGCAAGGCGGCCGCCAGCACCCCGCCGCCTTCGCACAGCACGCGGGTCAGGCCGCGGGCGCCGAGTTCGGCCATGACATCCTCGGGCCGGCCGGCGAGTTGCCAGAGCGGGCCATGCCGCAGCCCCTCGGCCGGCAGATCGGGCAAGGGGCGCGACGAGAGCACGATCCGCACCGGCTGCCGCACCGGGCCGAAGCCGCGCACGTTCAGCCCCGGCCGATCGGCGCGCGCCGTCTCGCCGCCGACCATCACCGCGTCATGGGCCAGGCGCAGGGCGTGGACATGGCGGCGGGCCTCTGCCCCGGTGATCCATTGGCTTTCGCCCGCTGCGGTGGCGATGCGGCCGTCGAAACTGGCGGCGAGCTTCAGCGTCAGCATCGGCCGGCCGCGCTGGATGCGGCTCAGGAAGCCCTGCTGCACCGCGCGCGCCTCGGCCTCGCAGACCCCTTCGCTCACCTCGATCCCGGCGGCGCGCAGGATGGCATGGCCGCGGCCGGCCACGCGCGGGTCGGGATCGGTCAGCGCGGTGACGACGCGGGCGACACCCGAACGCAGCAGCGCCTCGGCGCAGGGCGGGGTCTTGCCGTGATGGGCACAGGGCTCCAGCGTGACATAGGCAGTGGCGCCTTGCGCCGCCTCGCCGGCCTGGGCCAGCGCCATTGCCTCGGCATGCGGACGCCCGCCGGGCTGGGTCCAGCCGCGCCCGACCACCACGCCGCCCCGCACCAGCACGCAGCCCACGGCCGGGTTGGGCCAGACATTGCCCAGGCCGCGCCGGGCCAAGGCCAGCGCGTGCCGCATGTGGCGCCGGTCGATCACTCCTCGGCCGTTTGCGGGCGCAGTTCCGAGACGAACTTGTCGAAATCGTCCGCCGCCTGGAAGTTCTTGTAGACGCTGGCAAAGCGCACATAGGAAACCGTGTCGATCCGGGCCAGCGTCTCCATCACGATCTCGCCGATGACCTTCGAGGGGATGTCGGTGTCGCCCATGCTTTCCAGCCGGCGCACGATGCCCGAGATCATCTGGTCGATGCGCTCGGGTTCGATCGGGCGCTTCTGCATGGCGATGCGGATCGAGCGTTCCAGCTTGGCGCGGTCGAAATCCTCGCGCCTGCCGTTGGACTTGACCACGACCAGATCGCGCAGCTGCACCCGCTCATAGGTGGTGAAGCGGCCGCCGCAGGCCGGGCAGAAGCGGCGCCGGCGGATCGCCACATTGTCTTCGGCCGGACGCGAATCCTTGACCTGCGTATCGACATTTCCACAGAAAGGACAGCGCATCCCTTGTTCCCCCAAAGCCCCGGACCCCTGCCAGTATAGGCAAGCCCAAACCGCTTGGGTAGTGCGTTGAACGTCCCACAAGATCGGCGATGCCACGCACCCGCCGGCCTGACGCTGCGGCAATTGCGCAAGCGCGGTGCAGAAGCGGCAAAAACCCGGCACTGGCGTCTCGACAGGCTGTTCGGTCGCATGCAACATTCGCCGCGATATCGGCCGCCAGGAGAGGGCCGATCAACGCGGAGGAACCCATGAAGACAACCAACCAGTTCGGCCGGCGCGCCTTTCTGACCCGCGCCACGGTTGGCGGCGCGACTGCAGCGGCCGGGGCTGCGCTTGCCGCGCCCGCCATCGCGCAGGAGATGCCCGAGGTGAAATGGCGCCTGACCTCGGCCTTCCCCAAGTCGCTGGACACGATCTATGGCGGGGCCGAGGTGCTGTCGAGATACCTGTCCGAGGCCACGGGCGGCAAGTTCCAGCTCCAGGTCTTTGCCGGCGGCGAGATCGTGCCCGGCCTGCAGGCCCAGGACGCCGTCACCGACGGCACGGTCGAGGCCTGCCACACCGTCGGCTATTACAGCTGGGGCAAGGATCCGACCTTTGCGCTGGGTTCGGCCGTGCCCTTCGCCCTGTCGGCCCGCGCCATGAACGCCTGGCAGTATCACGGCGGCGGCATCGATCTTTACAACGAGTTCCTGGCCAACCATAATATTTTCGGCCTGCCGGGCGGCAATACCGGCGTGCAGATGGGCGGCTGGTTCCGCAAGGAAATCAACGCCGTGAGCGATCTTCAGGGCCTGAAGATCCGCGTCGGCGGCTTTGCCGGCCGGGTGCTGGAGCGCCTGGGCGCCGTGCCGCAGCAGATCGCCGGCGGCGACATCTATCCGGCGCTGGAAAAGGGCACCATCGACGCCTCGGAATGGGTCGGCCCCTATGACGACCTGAAGCTGGGCTTCTTCAAGGTGGCGCCCTATTACTATTACCCCGGCTGGTGGGAAGGCGGCCCGACGGTGCATTTCTTCTTTGCCAAGGAGAAATACGAATCGCTGCCCGAGAACTACAAGTCGCTGCTGCATACCGCCTGCCGGGCGGTCGATGCCGACATGCTGCAGAAATACGACCACCTGAACCCCACGGCGCTGAAGGAACTGGTGGCCTCGGGTGCGCAGCTGCGCCCGTTCAGCGCCGAGATCCTGGATGCCTGCTACAAGGCCGCGAACGAGGTCTATGCCGAGCTGGAGGCCTCGAACGCGCCCTTCAAGAAGATCTGGGATTCGATCAAGGTGGCGCGGGGCGACTGGTATCTCTACAACCAGACGTCCGAATATACCTATGACACCTTCATGATGATCCAGCAGCGCAACGGCACGCTCTGAACCGGTGCCGGGTTGCAATCGGGCCGCCGCGAGAAATCGCGGCGGCCCTTTTCGTTTCAGGCAGCGACAAAGGAAAAAGGCGGCCCCAAGGCCGCCTTTCCCCTGTCAGTTTCCTGCCGGTTGCTGCGGGGCCGTCAGACCCGGCGGCGGACCGGAAAGGCCGCCCAGCCCACCCAGGTCGGGCGCGGCGGGGGCTGGCGCCGTGGCGCCATCCGCCGGGGCGGGCGTAGCCGGAGCCGGGGTTGCGGGCGTGCCGAAATCCGGCGGACTGTCTAGCCCGCCCGGGGCGGGAATGCCGCCCGGCGCAGGGCCTCCGGGCGCGGCCGGCTGGCCGAAGGGATCGCCCAGACCGCCAAGCCCGCCCAGGCCCCCAAGCCCGCCGCCGCCCGAGGGGATCTCGATGCGGACATTCGAAGTGTCGACCACCGCGCCCTTGTAATGCATGACCAGCCCGGGGAAGGCCATGACGACGGCGACCATGACCAGCTGGATGCAGACATAGGGCACCGCGCCCCAATAGATCTGCCCGGTGGTCACCGGCTGCATCATCTGCCCGGTGACCTTGTCGCGATAGGGCGATTTCGGCGCCACCGAGCGCAGGAAGAACAGCGAGAAGCCGAAGGGCGGGTGCATGAAGCTGGTCTGCATGTTCACCCCCAGCAGTACGCCGAACCAGATCAGGTCGATGCCCATCGCCTGCGCCGCCGGGGCCAGCAGCGGCACGATGATGAACGCGAGCTCGAAGAAGTCGAGGAAGAAGGCCAGCAAAAAGACCAGCACCGACACCGCGATCAGGAAGCCGTATTCGCCGCCGGGCAGCGAGGTCAGCAGATGTTCGACCCAGATATGCCCGTTCACGCCGTAGAAGGTCAGCGAGAACACCCGCGCCCCGATCAGGATGAACATGACAAAGGCCGACAGCCGCGTGGTCGCCAGCAGCGCCTGGCGGATCACGTCATAGCTGAGCCGGTTCTTGACCCCTGCCAGCAGCAGCGCGCCGACCGCGCCCATGGCCCCGCCCTCGGTCGGCGTGGCGATGCCCAGGAAGATCGTGCCCAGCACCAGGAAGATCAGCGCCAGCGGCGGGATCAGCACGATGATGACCTGCTGCGCCAGCCGCGACATCAGGTTGATCCTCAGCGCCCGGTCCAGCAGCGCCAGCACATAGATCACGATCACTGCCAGCGCCGGCGCCAGGATGTCGGCATCGCGCCCATGCGTCGGGTAGAGCCAGCGGAAGGCCAGCCAGGCCCCGCCGACGGTCAGTGCCAGCGCCACGAAAAGCGAGGTCACGCCCGAGCCCAGCGTCCGCGCCTCTTTCGGCAGGGCCGGCAGGCTGCTCGGGCGGATCAGCGACATCACGAAGATGTAGGACAGGTAGATCCCGGTCAGCACCAGGCCGGGGATCAGCGCGCCCTTGTACATGTCGCCCACCGACCGGCCGAGCTGGTCGGCCAGCACGATCAGCACCAGCGAGGGCGGGATGATCTGCGCCAGCGTCCCCGAAGCGGCGATGGTGCCCGAGGCGATGCGCCGGTCATAGCCATAGCGCAGCATGATCGGCAGCGAGATCAGCCCCATGGCGATGACCGAGGCCGCGACCACGCCGGTCGTCGCCGCCAGGAGCGCGCCGACGATGATCACCGCATAGGCCAGGCCGCCGCGGATCGGGCCGAAAAGCTGGCCCACCGTGTCCAGCAGATCCTCGGCCATGCCGGATTTCTCCAGCACGATGCCCATGAAGGTGAAGAAGGGGATGGCCAGCAATGTCTCGTTCGACATCACCCCCCATAACCGCTCGGGCATGGCGTTCAGCAAGGGCCAGCTGAGGTTGATGTTGCCGCCCGACAGCGGCGCCAGTTCGACGCCGATGACGAAGAACAACAGCCCGTTCGCCGCCAGCGCGAAGGCCACCGGATAGCCGAAGAGCAGGAAGATCACCAGCGAGGCAAACATGATCGGCGCCATGTTCTGCGCGATGAAGACCATCATTTGCGAGTCTCCTCGCCCGGTTTCTCGTCCTCGATCGCCGCCTGCATCTCGCGCACCATGATGTCGCCCTCCATGGCGGCGGCCTCATGGGCCGAGACGAAGGGGGTGGGATCCTCGATCAGGCCGCGCATGACGGCGATCTTCTTGATGATCTCGGAAATGCCCTGGAAGAACAGCATGATGAAGCCGGCCAGCAACAGCATCTTGGCCGGCCACAGCACCAGCCCCCCGGCATTGGTCGAGACCTCGCCCCGGTAATAGGAGCGCATCGCCCAGGGGTAGAGATACCAGATCATCAGCGTGACGAAGGGCATCAGGAAGAACACATGCCCGATCAGGTCAATCCAGTGCTGCCGGCGCCGCCGCCAGAGGCCGTAGATGATGTCGATGCGGATATGCTCGTTCTCCTTCAGCGTATAGGCCGCGGCGCCCAGGAAGGCGGCGCCATAGAGATACCATTGCAACTCCAGCCAGGCATTGGACGAGGTGTTCAGCACCTTGCGGATGACTGCATTCCCGGCGCTGACCAGCACGGCGACCAGGATCAGCCAGCTTGCGCTGCGGCCGATGGCCGAATTGACGCGGTCGATGCCGCGAGAAAGCCCCAGCAGGGCACCCATATGAAAAACCTCCCCCAAAACTATGGCCGCCTCTTGCCGTGGCGGGCGGCGGATAATCCCGACCTTTCATGTAGCCGTTTGGTATGAGTGAAGTGCGAAAACCCGTCAAGAAAAAGGCGACGCGACGTAACGGCGCTTAGGCCAGGGCGGTCATGGCCACCAGCCCGGCCGCCTCGCCCGCCTGCTGCATGGCCCCCAGCACGTCTCCGGTCTGCCCGCCAAGCGCCCGCATGGCCCGGCGCGCCAGCCAGAACTGCGCCGCCGCCACCGCCGCGGCTGGCACCAGCCAGCCCGCCGCCGGATGCGGCAGGCAAAGCGCCGGCGGCAGCAACGCGGCGGCCCCCAGCACCAGGGCGGCGAGCATCGCGCCGCGCGTCGGCCGCCCGGCCGCATGGCCCAGCCCGTCGCGCCGCGCGGGCGGCATCAGCCCCAGCCCAAGCGCCATTCCCGCGCGCGAGGCCGCCGCCAGCCCGGCCAGGGCCGTCGCCGCCAGCCAGGGATCGCCCAGCAGCGCCGCAATCGCCGCCACCCGCAGCCCCGTGACCAGGACCAGCGCCAGCACGCCATAGCTGCCGATGCGGGAATCGCGCATGATCTCCAGCCGCCGCTCGCGGGTCGCACCGCCGCTGCCATCGGCGCAATCGGCCAGCCCGTCCTCGTGCAGCCCGCCGGTGGCCAGGATCATGGCGCCGACCGCCAGCAGCGCCGCGACCATCCCCGGCAGCCCGGCGAAGGACGCCAGCCCCAGCACGGCGGCACCGACCAGCCCGACCGCCAGCCCCACCAGCGGAAAGGCCCAGGCGGCCCGCGCCAGCGTCGGCGGCGAGGCGGGCAGAAGCCGCCCCACCGGCAGCCGGGTCAGCCAGACCAGTGCCAGCGCCGCCTCGGCCAGCAGCCTAGCCAATCCCGGCCTCGGCAAAAGTGGCCATGCCGTTGTGGCATTCCAGCGCCGCGCGCAGGATCATCAACGCCACCGCCGCGCCCGTGCCCTCGCCCAGGCGCATGTCCAGCGTCACCACCGGCTTTTTCTGCATCACCGCGATCAGCCGGCGATGGCCCGGTTCGGCGCTTTCATGGCCGATCAGGCAATGGTCCAGCGCATTGCGGTCGTTGACCAGAAGCACGCCCGCCGCCGCCGAGCAGATGAAGCCGTCCAGGATCACCGGGATCCCCAACTCGCGCGCGCGGATCACCGCGCCGCAAATCGCCGCCTGCTCGCGCCCGCCATAGCTGCCCAGGATCGAGGCCGCCGTCGCCGCGCCCTTGTGGCGCCTGAGCCCGGCCTCGACGGCACGCAGCTTGTTGGCCAGAACCTCGTCATCAGCGCCGGTGCCGCGCCCGACCCAATCCTCGGCGCTGCCGCCGAAGGTCGCCGCCGCCAGCGCCGCCGCGACTGTGGAATTGCCGATCCCCATCTCGCCCAGCAGGATCACGTCGGCCTCGGGGTCGACGGCGTTCTTGCCGGTCTGGATGGCGGCGACCAACTCGTCGACCTCCATCGCCATGCCTTCGGTGAAATCCCCGGTCGGCCGGTCCAGGTCCAGCGCGATCACCTGCAACCCGGCGCCGGCCAGCCGGCACAGCTGGTTGATCGCCGCGCCGCCCTGACGGAAATTCTCGACCATCTGGGCGGTGACTTCGACCGGGAACGGGTTCACGCCCTGCCGGGTGACGCCGTGATTGCCGGCAAAGACCAACGCCTGCGCGCGCTCGATCTTTGGCCGCTCGCGCCCCTGCCAGCCGGCCATGAACACCGCCAACTCCTCGAGCCGGCCCAGAGAGCCGGGGGGCTTGGTCAGCTGGTCCTGGCGGTCGCGGGCAGCTTGGGCGGCGGTTTGGTCGAACTCTTTCACGATGTCCCTCTTTGCGGTTTAAGGCGCAGCGGCAGGCCGCTGACGGCCATCCAGACCTCGTCGGCGATCGCGACCACGGCCTGGTTCATCCAGCCATGCTCGTCGCGGAAGCGGCGGGCAAGCGCGTTTTCGGGCACGATGCCCAGCCCCAGCTCGTTCGTCACCAGCACCACCGGGTCCTGCTGGGCGTCCAGCGCCCGGCACAGGGCGCGGATATGCGGGTCGGGCTGGCCCTCGGCCATGAGATTGGACAGCCACAGCGTCAGGCAATCGACCAGCCGCACCCCCTGCCCGTCCGTTCGCGCCAGCGCGCCGGCCAGGTCGCGCGGCTCCTCGACCGTCTGCCAGCCGCTGCCGCGCCGGTCGCGATGCAGGCCGATGCGCTGCGTCATCTCGTCGTCCCAGGCCTCGGCCGTGGCGATGTAGATGCGCGTGCCCTCATGCGCGGCGGCAAGGCTTTCGGCCAGGGCGGACTTGCCCGAGCGGGCGCCGCCGGTGACCAGAGTGATGCGCGGGTGCTTGCTCATGACGCCGTTGTTTCACAAGGCCGGGCGCTGCGAAAGCCGGAAAGCGCCGCCAAAACGCCGCATTGCCTTGCAGGTTGCGGTTGCCTGGCGGGCCGCGGCCGGCGCAGCATGCCGCCATGAAGATCGACCCGATTCGAGAAACCACCGACGAGGCCCGCGCCCTTGCCCGGCAATTGCTGGGGTGTGCGCGCCATGCCAGCCTGGGCACGCTCGACCCCGAAACGGGCGGGCCGCTGGTCACGCGCATTGCGCTGCAAACCGATGCGGATGGCGCGCCGCTCGCGCTGCTTTCGGGGCTTGCCGCGCATACGCGCGCGCTGGCGGCCGATCCGCGCGCCGGGCTGCTGATCGCCGCCGAGACCGCCAAGGGCGACGCCATGACCCATGCGCGGCTGTCGATCCTGGGCCGTGCCGCGCCGGTCGCGCCGGACGAGGCGCGCCGCGCCCGCTGGCTGGCGCGCGATCCCAAGGCCAAGGTCTATCTGGACCTGCCGGACTTCCGCTTCTGGCGGATCGAGCCGGTCTCGGCCCTGTTGAACGCGGGCTTCGGCCAGGCGTTCCGGCTGCGACCTGCCGACCTGCTGGAACCGGACATGCCGAAACCCCCGGCAGAATGATCCGCCGGGGGCCAAGGGCTTGCGTTCTGGGCGCGCGCCTAGTCCGGGTTGTCCATGCGCAGCCGCAGGCTGACCGAGCCGCGCACCGCCGCGCCCCAGTTCAGCGCCACCTGTTGCCGCGTCGTTCCCTGCGCGGTCTGCACCCAGGGCATCTCGGCCACGCGGGCATTGGCGGCATTGGTGATCTGGCTGGTGGCAATGATCGACTGGACGTTGCGCACCCAGCCATTGAAGGGCAGCGCCTGGTCCACCGTCACCAGCCAGCGGTTCGAGGCGCTGGCCTGGTTGTGCGCCACGTCGACCGGATTGGCGACATAGCTGTTCACGCCGTTGAACATGTTGCCCTGGAACTGGATGTTGCGCATGCGCTGATAGTTCAGGTCGGAGAATGTGGTGTCCACCTTCTCGATCCGGGCGATCTTGTTGAACAGCGACTTGAACACATTGCCCATCACCGCCAGCCCATGGATGAAATGGCCACTGCCATAGGGCTTGACCACCAGCCAGTTGAATCCCAGCGTCGTGTTCGAGGCCAGGAAGGTGTTGCCGGTGATCGTCAGCCCGCCAAAGGAATACTCGCCGCCGTCGAAATTCGGATAGGCGTCGTGTTCGTTCGTCCACTCGATCGAGCAATTGTCGATATAGTTCCCGGTCACGGTCGTCTGCACATTGGTCTGGGTCAGCACCAGCCCGCCGAAACGCACGCCGTTCTGGGCATTGTCGCCCTGGAACCAATGGTTGCCCTCGATCATGTGGCCACCGCCGTTCATCACCGCGAAATGCGCGAAGCGGATGAAGCGGCTGTGGCGGATCTTGGCATCGTTGTTGTTGACGTTCAGCGCGACGGTGGTGCGGTTCTGCGCCAGGTCGCCCATCTCGTTTGACAGGAACTCGCAGCGGTCCACCAGCATGCCCTGGCAGGCCGAGCCGATCGAGGTGATGCCGCGATCCCTGGGCCGGGTGAAATAGCAATCGCGGAAGCAGTTCATGTTGCCGGTCTTGGCCAGCATCACGCCGCTGGCATTGCCCTCCAGCAGGAATTCGATGTCGTCGAAGTTGAAGCGGCTCAGATGCTCCATCCCCGAGAAATCGAAGGCATAGCGATAGCGGCTGAAGCTATAGCTGCGCGTCCCCGCCCCGCCGTAAAGCGGCAGCGACAGCGTCAGCGTCCCGGCGGCGACGTTCCGGGCCAGGACATAGACTTCACGCCCGACGCCGTTGCCGCTGACGCGGGCGCCGACCTCGATATTGGCGATATTGGCGACCGCCGAAAGCACCTGCGGCTGTGCCGGATTATAGGTCGCGGCCGATGTCACCACCCGCGTATCCCAGGCCGGGCCGGCCAAGATGCTGACCTGGCCGTTGGCGATGACGCGGCGGTTGGCAAAGCTGGTCATGCCCGGCACCGCATCGGCGATGGTGATCGGCTCGGACAGGTGCACGTTGCGGCCGCAGAGGTCCAGCACCGCATGGTCGGTAAAGCCCAGCAGCGCCTGAAGCGCGCGCTTCATCCCCTCGGTCTCGTCGCCGAAGGCGGCGGCATAGGTCGGAAAGTCGAAGCTGCGCATCAATGCCAGCCGCGCCGTGCGCGGCATGCTCAGCGTGCCGACGAATCGGACTGGCGAAGACAGGCTCAGGTCCGAGCCGATGCGATAGCTGCCCTCGGGCACCAGCACCTGCCGCCCGGCCGCGGCCTGGTCGGCGGCGATGAAGGCGGCGCGGTCGTCGGTGGTCCCGTCGCCCATGGCGCCGAAATCGCGCACGTCGACCCAGTCCAGCATTCCCGGCACGAAAGCCGCCGTCACGTCCTCGATCATCACGCTCTCGATGCGGATCGAGCCGTTGTTGTCGCCGGTCAGGTCCAGGCCGAAATGGCCGAAGGTGGCGGCGCGTCCCCAGGCCATGTCCACGCCCTCGCGCCGGCCGGTGCCGACGATGGCCGAGACCTCGACCACCTGCCCATAGCCCGGCAGCGTGACCGAAGGGCCGGTCTGCGGCACGCCCGCCACGTTGTTGCCGGCGGCATTGCCGGCGAAGGCGGCGATGCGGACCTGGGGCAGGTTGCCCGCGACGGCCTTGACGCGCGCCGAGATGCGCAGATAGCTGCCGGGATTGATCGGCGTGCGCTGCATGTAGCGAACCTGCGTCACCGCCTCTTGCTTGAGGATTTCCAGGCAGCTGCCGAAATCCTCGTCCGCCGGCACGATGGCCGCGTTCGCCGCCCCCGCCCAGGTCGGTGATCCCGCCCTGCCATCCGTCCGGGACCACTGATCCAGGCCCAGCCGGAAGGCGCGCGGCATCAACGACTGGTTGCCGATAATCGCAATGGTCATGCCAATTCTCCCCTAATCCAGAACGTGCAAGGCGGTTGCCCGCGCGGTCCGTCAGGAATTTGGCAATCTCGCGTTAACCGGTCGTTAACCATGCGCGCGCGGCAACGAGGCCGCGCGCAACATGAAATTCCCGCGCCGGTTCAGGCGGTTGGCTCTGCCGCCAGCTCGCCGGCCAGGGCCCGCTCGATCAGGGCGCGGGTTTCATCCACGCCGTAAAGCGCGATGAAGCCGCCGAAGCGCGGTCCCTGGTCGGCACCCAGCAGCACCTGGTAAAGCGCCTGGAACCAGTCCTTCATCGGCTCGAAGCCATGTTCGCGGCCGATGGCAAAGACCATGGTCTGCAAGGTCTCGGCATCGGCGGGCTGGTTCCATGCCGCCAGCCGCCCGGCCAGATCCTCCAGCGCCCGCCGCTCGACCTCGGTGGGCGCGCGGTAAGTCCGCGTCGGCGCCACGAAATCGTTGAAATAGCGCACCGCGAATGCGGCCGCCTGGTCCAGCGTCGGGTTGGTCTCGGGGCTGGCCTCGGGCGCATAGCGGCGGATGAAGCCCCAGAGCCCCTCCTTGTCCTTGGCGCCGGCCACCGAGGCGAGGTTGAGCAGCATCTGGAACGGCACCACCATGTCCGATTCCGGCACCTTCCCGCCATGGATGTGCCAGACCGGGTTGGCCAGCTGCTGCTCGACCGTCTGGTCGGGATAGGCGCGCAGCTGCTGGTGGTATTCGTCCACCGCCTTGGGGATGACGTCGAAATACATCCGCTTCGCGGTCTTTGGCTTCTGGAACATGAAATAGCTCAGGCTCTCGGTCGCCGCATAGGTCAGCCACTCGTCGATGGACAGGCCATTGCCCTTGGACTTGCTGATCTTCTGGCCGTGCTGATCCAGGAACAGCTCATAGGTGAAATGCTCGGGCGGCCGCCCGCCCAGGATCTTGCAGATGCCGTCATAGATCGGGGTGTTGGTGGAGTGATCCTTGCCATACATCTCGAAATCGACATCCAGCGCCGCCCAGCGGGCGCCGAAATCCGGCTTCCATTGCAGCTTCACATGGCCGCCAGTGACCGGCAGGGTCAGCTCCTCGCCGTCCTCGTCGTCGAAGGTGATGGTGCCGGCTTTCGCATCGACATGCTTGATCGGCACGTAAAGCACCTTGCCGGTCCTGGGGCTGATCGGCAGGAAGCAGGAATAGGTCTGCTGGCGTTCCTCGCGCAAGGACGCCAGCATGACCTCCATGATGGCGTCGTATTTCTCGGCCGCCTTCAGCAGCGTCTCGTCGAACCGGCCCGCCTTGTAGAACTCGGTCGCGCTGATGAATTCGTATTCGAAGCCGAAAGTGTCCAGGAACCGGCGCAGCATGGCGTTGTTATGCCCGCCGAAGCTGTCATATTCGCCGAACGGGTCGGGCACCGTGGTCAGCGGCTCTTGCAGGTGCTGGCGCAGCATCTCCTGCTGGGGCACGTTGTCGGGCACCTTGCGCATGCCGTCCATGTCGTCGGAAAAGCAGAACAGCCGCGTCGGGATGTCCGAGATGATCTCGAAGGCGCGGCGGATCATGGTCGTGCGCGCCACCTCGCCGAAGGTGCCGATATGCGGCAGGCCCGAGGGGCCATAGCCGGTCTCGAACAGCACATAGCCCTTTTCGGGATCCTTCTTCTCATAGCGTTTCAGCACGCGGCGGGCCTCCTCGAAGGGCCAGGCCTTGGATTTCATCGCGGCGTCACGCAGGGCGGTCATTTTCGGGTCTCCATTGGCTCGGAACTTCCCCGTATTGAAACGCCGCCGGATGGTCAATAATTACCCCCGGAAACGCAAGGAGAAATGCCATGACCGACAGCCTGCCCTCGTTCTCGCCCTGCGACGCGCTGGTCGCGGTCATGGTGGCGGTCTCGGCCTCGGACCAGAACCCGCGCACGGCCGAGCTGGTCGCCATCGAGCGCGCGGTGAACCACACGCCCGTCTTCGCCGATTACGACATCGACCGCATCCGTGCAGTGTCGCAGACCGTGGTGACGCTGTTCGAGGAGGAGGACGGGCTGGACGCGCTTTTCGGCCTGGTGCGCGCGGCGCTGCCGGAAAAGCTCTATGACACCGCCTATGTCCTGGCCTGCGACGTCGCCGCCTCCGACGGCCGGCTGGGCGAGATCGAGGCCGAGATGCTGGCCGAGATCCGCGACCAGCTGGACATCGAGCGCCTGCACGCCGCCGCCATCGAACTGGCCGCCCGCGCACGCCACCGCCTGCTTTAAAGCGGCCTGCTTTAAAGCGTCGCCCCCTGCGCCGAGGCGACGGGGGGCTGCGCGGCGAACTCGCCCAGCCAGCCCTCGATCAGCGCCTGTTGCAGCGCCTTGGAGCGTTTGGTCCAGCCCGTGACGCCCTCGGGCAGTTCCTGGCCTTCGCTGGCGGCGCGGCGCGGCTCGTCACCGGTCAGGATGGCGAAGGCCAGTTCCCGCCTCCCGGGCCTCTGCGCATAGCCCGCCAGGTTCGAGACGAAGTTCAGCGTCCCGGTCTTGGCCTCGATGGCGATGTCGCTGTCCTTGCGCTTGCCGCGCGCATCGCGCAGCGGGATCGGCTTCATCAGCCCGCGCAGGTTGCGCCTCTGCCCCGGCCCCGCCATCAGCGCGGCCAGCATCCGCGCATCGACCCGATTCAAGGGCGACAGGCCCGAATGGTCGTGAAAGGCGAAATCGCCGCCGATCCCCTGCCCGCGCAACCATTCCGCCATGGCCGCGGCCGAGGCGGCCGGGTCGTCCGCCCGGCTGGCGGCAAGGCCGATGGCCTCGGCGGTCAGGTTGGTGGAATATTCCAGCATACCCTGCACGATCTGGCGCAGGGGCGGGCTGTCATGGCGAGCGGTCTCGGCCCCCTCGGGCAGGATCTCGATCACCTCGGGATTGGGCAGCGCCAGCCCGCGCGCGCGGCACAGCGTCTGGAACACGTCGCCCGCGTAAAGCTCGGGGCGGCGGACAGGCAACCAGCGGCTGCCGGACTTGCCCAGGCTGCGGCGCGCGATGGTCCAGCTTTCCAGCTTGCCCGCCTCATAGGTGAACAGCGGCAGCCCGCGGTCCACCGCCGCGATCGCGGCCGTATAGGCCCTGGGCGACAGCTTGCGGCCCCGCGCCTGCAGGGACAGCCGATAGCCCTGTTCGCCCTGCCGCCAGTCCAGGTGCACGCGGTTGAAGTTCAGGATCATCCCCGAGATCGAGGGGTTGTAGGGCAGATGCTCGTCCTGCGCCGGGTCCAGCCGGCCGATCCGCGGCAGCGCGCCGCCCCAGACGGCGAATGCGGTCGGCGCCGGCCGGCCGGCGGCCTTTTCATCGGCGACGGTTGCGGCGGCCAACTCGTCCAGCGCATCGGTATCCAGCACCGGATCGCCGCCCCCGGCCAGGATCAGCATGTTGCCGGCCCGGATGACGCGGGTCGCAAAGCGATGCCCCTCGCCCAGCCGGTCCAGCGCGTAAAGCGCCGTCACCGCCTTGAGCGTGCTGGCGGGCGCCATGGGCTGATCGGCCTGACGCTGGGCCAGCACCTGCCCCGAGACCGGGTCGACCACCGCATAGGCCACCGCGCCGCCCAGCCCCGCGGCGGCGATCAGCGCCTCGGGGTCAAACCCCCTGGGCCGCATCGCCGGCCTTTGCTGCGCCGACGCCATGCGGGGTGCCAGGGCCAGCAGCCCCAGCCCCGCCACGAAGCCACGTCGCGTCCATCCGTTCATGCGCGTCCTTTCGGCCCCAGCGCGCGGATCGCGCTGGAACTCAGCTTGTTCAGCGGCAGGTTTATCATCGCCCAGGCCGGCGGCCTAGCGCGGGCGAGTTCACGGGCGCGCGACTCGGGCAGCCGCGCGCGCCACAGCAGCCGCGCCGCGCGCGAGAACCGCGCCGGCATCCGCCAGCCCGGCCGCGCGATGACGCCGATCGGCACCCGCACCGCAATGTCCTGCCAGCGGTCCCAGCGGTCGAACTGCACCAGGTTGTCGGCCCCCATCAGCCAGACGAAGCGCACGCCGGGGTAAAGCCGTTGCAGGGCGGCGATGGTGTCGCGGGTCATGCGGGTACCCAGTTTCGCCTCGATGCCGGTGATCGCGACCCTGGGGTCGCGCATGATCCGCCGCGCCCGCGCGATGCGCTGGTCCAGCGGCGCCGGGCCGTGGGGCTTCAGCGGATTGCCGGGGCTGACCAGCCACCAGATCCGGTCGAGGCCGAAGCGGCGCAGCGCCTCATCGGTGATATGCACATGGCCTTCATGCGCCGGATCGAAAGAGCCGCCCAGCAGACCCACGGTCATGCCGGGCCGCGCGATGGGAAATCCCGCCCGCATACCCTAGAACAGGCCCTGCACATGGCCGTCGCCGTCCAGCCCCACGCGCAGCGCCGAGGGCTCGCGCGGCAGGCCGGGCATGGTCATGATGTCGCCGCAGATCGCCACCACGAATCCCGCGCCGGCCGACAGCCGCACCTCGCGCACCGGGATGGCAAAGCCCTCGGGCGCGCCAAGCGCCGCCGGGTCGGCGGAAAAGGAATATTGCGTCTTGGCCATGCAGACCGGCAGATGGCCATGGCCCGCCCGCTGCCATTCCTCCAGCCGCTCGACGATATGGGGCAGGAACTCGACTTCGGCAGCGCGATAGATGCGCTTGCAGATGGTCTCGATCTTTTCGGCCAGCGGCATCTCGTCGGGATAGAGCGGCGCGAAATCCGCGCCGCCCTCGGCCAGTTCGACCACGGCGCGGGCCAGATCCTCGGCACCCCGACCACCCTCGGCCCAGTGCCGGCACAGCACCGCCTGCACGCCATGCGCGCGGCAATAATCGGTCAGCGCCGCGATTTCGGCCTCGGTATCGCCCGAGAAATGGTTGATCGCCACCACCACCGGCAGGCCAAAGCGGCGCAGGTTCTCGATATGGCGGCCCAGGTTGGCGCAGCCTGCCCGCAGCGCCGCGACATTCTCGGCCCCCAGGTCGGCGCGGGCCACGCCGCCGTTCATCTTCAGCGCCCGCACAGTCGCCACCAGCACCGCCGCGTCAGGTTGCAGCCCGGCCAGCCGGCACTTGATGTTGAGAAACTTCTCGGCCCCCAGGTCGGCGCCGAAACCGGCCTCGGTCACGACATAATCCGACAGCGCCAGCGCCGTGCGCGTCGCCATGACCGAGTTGCAGCCATGCGCGATATTGGCGAAGGGCCCACCATGGACGAAGGCGGGATTGTTCTCCAGCGTCTGCACCAGGTTCGGCTGCAGGGCGTCGCGCAAGAGCACGGTCATGGCGCCCTCGGCGCCCAGGTCGCGCGCCGTCACCGGCCTGCGGTCGAAGGTCTGGCCGATGACGATGCGGCCCAGCCGCGCCTGCAGGTCGGCCAGATCCGAGGCCAGGCACAGGATCGCCATCACCTCGGAGGCGACGGTGATGTCGAAACCGCATTCGCGCGGCACGCCGTTGGCCGGCCCGCCAAGCGCGACCACCACCTGCCGCAGCACCCGGTCGTTCATGTCCATGACCCGCCGCCAGGTCACGCGGCGCGGATCGATGCGCAGCGCGTTGCCCCAGTGGATATGGTTGTCGATCATCGCCGCCAGCAGGTTATGCGCGCTGGTGACGGCGTGAAAGTCGCCGGTGAAATGCAGGTTCATGTCTTCCATCGGCACGACCTGCGCATGACCGCCACCCGCGGCCCCGCCCTTCATGCCGAAATTCGGCCCCAGCGAGGCCTCGCGGATGCAGACCGTGGCCCGCTTGCCGATGCGGTTCAGCGCGTCGCCCAGGCCCACGGTGGTCGTGGTCTTGCCCTCGCCCGCCGGGGTCGGGTTGATGGCGGTCACCAGGATCAGCCGGCCCTGAGGCCGCCCGGCCAGCGCGGCGATGGTCTCATGCGCGATCTTGGCCTTGTCGTGGCCATAGGGCAGGAAATCGGCCTCGGTCAGGCCCAGCCGGCCGGCGACCTGCGCGATGGGCAGCTTCTGCGCCTCGCGGGCGATCTGGATGTCCGATTTCATGATTCCTCATTCCTCCTCGGTCTGCGGCGGACAGTTGAGCGGTTGGGGGCGGCCAAGGCAAGCCGCGCGGCACGCCCTAGCCCAGCCCGAGCCTTGCCCGCAACGGCGGCAGCCAGGTTTCCCGCCGCATCCAGACCGCCGATATGGTCCAGAAGGCCACGACCAGCCAGAGGTCGATGGCCAGCCGCAGCCAGAAGTTCAGCGGCCCCGCCGGCGCCGACATGTCCAGCGCATCGCCCCAGATCGACAGCATCACGCAGGCGATAAACGAGAAAAGCCCGCCGCGCCCGATCTCGGCCAGCGCCTCGCCCGGCGCGGTGGCGGCCATCCAGGCAAAGGGCCGCGCCAGGGGCACCGCGACGATCCAGCTTGCCGCAAGAATGGCGGTGAAACGCATGAAATCCAACGACCATTTGTCGATGCCGCCGGTGATCTGGCGCAGGAACTGGCTGACGGGCTTGGCCGGCGCGCCGATCTTCCAGGCGATCACGATGGTCAGACCGAACAGCAGCACGCCGACCGACACCCAGGTCAGCAATGCCGAGTGGCGCCGCAGGACCGGCATGATCCGCTCGCGAAACGCGCCCATGGCGACGCCGGCAAAGAACAGCATCTGCCAGCCGAAGGGGTTGAACAGCAGCCCCGGCCCCGGCCGCTGGTTGGGGATCAGCGCGTTCAGCGGCAAGGCAAAGATCCAGACCACCACCGAAACCGCCATGGCAAGCCAGGGCCAGCGCAGCATGAAGGGCACCGTCACCGGCACGGTGGCGATCAGCAGCACGTAAAGCGCCAGCACGTCGAGCAGGTTGGGCTGCATCCACATCAGCGCCACGGTGGCGACATAGCCGATGGGATGCTCGACGATCCAGCGCGCATATTGGAACCAGACCGCGGTATGGTTCATCTGCAGCTTGAACAGCAGCGCCGAGAACAGCGCCAGCAGGATCGCCCCGGCGATCAGCGCCAGCCAGACCTGCGCGGCGCGGCGCAGGAAGCGGATCTGCGCGGCCCGGCGTCCCTCGCGCGCCTCGACCTTGACCCAGACCATGCCGACCAGGAATCCCGACAGCAGCACGAACAGCTCGGCCGCGTCGAAGACGGCGAAATTGGTCAGCGTCAGCTTGCGCAGCACGCCGATCGGCATGTGGTCCAGCATGATGCAGACCAGCGCATAGCCGCGCAGCATGTCCAGGGCGACGATACGGTTCATTGTGGCAACTTCGCGAAGGCTTCGATCAGTGCGCGGTTCTCGATCAGCGCCAGCTGCTCGGCCGGGCCGAGGAAGCGCAGCGCCTGCGCCTGCGAGGCGGCATGGCCGATCTTGGCCTCGGCCGAGATGGCATCCAGCCGCTCCTCGACCGGGACGCGCGGGGCTTCGGGCAAAAGCGCCAGGATGTGCGCGCGCAGCGCCGCATCCCGCCCCAGCGCCCCCAGGCCGTCGCGCGGCAGCCCGCCGGCAATGCGGAAATCCAGCATGTTTGCGGCGGTCAGCAGCTCGGGCGGCTCGCGCTCCTCGGGGGTGACAAGCAGGCCCTGCCGGCGTGCCCAGCGGCCGAAGACCGGGCTGGCCGACCAGCGCGAGGTCAGCGGCGACAGGATCAGCCCGGCCAGGATCGGCGACAGCCAGACCAGTTGCCAGGGCGACAGAAAGGCCAGCACCACCAGCGTTGCGATCCCCAGCGCGACATGCAGCGCATGGCGGCGCAGCACGACATGCCAAGGCGGCATCTGCCCGGCGCGGACCTGCGCCTCCCAGCCGGAATCGCGGCCGCGCAGGATCTCGATGATCTGCCGGGTCTGGATCAGCATCTGCACCGGCGCGATCAGCGCCGAAAGCACGATCTCGAACATGGCCGAGGCCAGAAGCCGCACATTGCCGCCCGAATCCTTGGCCAAAGGCCGCAGCCAGGCGCGGAAGATGGCGATGAACTTGGGCACCAGCAGGAAGGACATGGCGGCGACGAACAGCCACAGCATCCGCACCGGGTCGAAGGTCGGCCAGGTCGGGAACAGCTGGTAGGTCTGCGGGAAATAATCCGGCCGCGACAGCAGCACATTGGCCGACAGCGCCAACCCGACCAGGATCATCATCAGCCAGATCGGCGACATCAGGAAGCCCAGGATGCCGATGACGAAATGCACCCGGCTGATCCAGGCGAAGCCGCGCGAAAAGATCAGCCGCGCATGCTGCAGGTTGCCCTGCGCCCAGCGGCGCTCGCGCACGGCCATGTCCAGCAGCGTCGGCGGGCAGCCTTCGAAGCTCTGGCGCAGGTCGTGGTCCAGCCGCACCTTCCAGCCGGCGCGCCGCAGCAGCGCGGCCTCGACGAAGTCGTGGCTCAGGATGGTGCCGCCAAAGGGCGGCCTGCCCGGCAGTTCCGGCAGCCCGCAGCATTGCGCGAAGGCCTCGACGCGGATGATGGCGTTATGGCCCCAGAAATTGCCGCTGTCGCCCGACCAGGCGGCGACGCCGCGGGCAATGGCGGGCCCATAGATGCGGCCGGCGAATTGCGTCAGCCGGGCGAAGATGGTCTGGCCGCCGACCAGCATCGGCATGGTCTGGATCAACCCGACCGCCGGATCGGCATTCATCCGCGCCGACAGCGCCCTGATCGTCGCGGCCCCGACCACGCTGTCGGCGTCCAGCACCACCATCTGGTCGTAGCGCCCGCCCCAGCGGCGCACGAAATCGCCGACATTGCCGGCCTTGCGCCCCTTGTTCGAACGGCGGCGGCGATACCAGACCGGCACCGGCGAGATGTCGCGCAGCCGGCTGATCGCCGCCATCTCCTCGAAGACGGCCCGTGGCTCGTAGCTGTCCGACAGCACGAAGATCTCGGCCCGATCGCCCAGCCCCTCGCGATGGAGGTCGCGCGCCAGCGCCGCCAGCAGGCCCGCCGTCGCCGCCGCATTCTCGTGATAGACCGGCATGACCACGGCGAGGCGCGCCTGGTTCGGCCCCTCCGGGGTGCGCAGCCGCCGCGCGAAGATGCCCGAGACCATCGAGGTAAAGGAAAACCCGACCCAGGTGAAGGTCAGCGCGAACAGCACCAGCAGCACCGATTGCAGCCAGGTCATGTTCGCGCCGAAGGTCAGCATCATCTGCCGCCAGCCCAGCCAGGCGATCGCCGCCGCGCCGCCAAAGGCCGTCAGCCGCGCCGCAATGGCACCAGGCGAGGGCCAGCGGCTGTCCGGTCCCAAAGGCGGGCGGCCGCGGAAATCCTGCTCGGGCATGTCCAGCGGCGCCTCGGGCGGCGTCGCCGGGCCTTGGAATTGCGGCAGGTCCAGCGCCTCCCAGCCGTCATCCGCGGACAGAGGCAGGGACCGGGTCCGGCTGGCCGGATACCGGTCCGGCTTACTGTGGGGCGCGCCCATGTCGCTCACTCGCGCGTCCAGCGGGCGATCCAGGTCTCGCTGAGCGGGCCTTCGGGGCCGTTCAGCACCGCCGAAAGATCGGCCAGCTTGGCGCCTTCGGGCAGGTATTCGAAGGCCAGCCGCATCCGGCCCTGCTCGGGCAGGCGCAGCAGATAGCTGTGCCCGATCCGCCCGGCCGAGGCGCGCAGCTGCGGCACCGGATCGTCCGAGCCGAACAGCCCCAGGTCGAAATCGACGATATAGGTGCGGCCGTTGGGATTGTTGATCGCCTTGCCGGACATGGTTTCGACAACGCGGGAAATCGGTGCGCTGTCAGGGACTTCCGCTGCAAATGTCAAAATGTAGTTGAAGTCGTAGCGATTGCCCTTGCGCAGCGTGTCGGCCGGCTGCCAGAACGAGACGATATTGTCGTTGAACTCGTTCTCGACCGGGATCTCGATCAGGGTGACGGTGCCCTTGCCCCAGTTGTCCTGCGGCGCGATCCAGGCCGATGGCCGTTTTTCATAGCGCGCCTCGGCATCCTTGTAGGATTCGAAGTCCCGCGCCCGCTGTGCCAGGCCGAAGCCCAGCGGATCATTGTCCATGAAGGCCGAGACCTGCAATGTCCTGTGTCCCGACAACACCCGCCAGAGCCGCTGCTCGCCCCCGGTCAGCATCTGCAAGCCGTCGCTGTCATGCACGGCGGGTCGATAATCGTCCACGCGCGAGCGGTCGGCCGGCCCGAACCAGTACATCGAGGTCAGCGGCGCGATGCCGGCGTTGCGCATGTCCTGGCGCGGGAACAGCGCGACGCGGGTGTCGAAGACGGTCTCGGCGCCGGGCGTGATGCGGAACTCGAAAGCGCCCGAGACCGAGCGGCTGTCCAGCAGCGCATGAACCAGCACGGAACGGTCCTGGGGTCCGGGCTTGTGGATCCAGAAGCCGCGGAACAGCGGGAATTCCTCGCCCTCGGCGCTGCCGGTGCCGATGGCCAGACCGCGTGCCGACAGGCCGTAAAGGGTGCCCCGCGACACGGCGCGGAAATAGCTGGCGCCCTGGAACACGGCGATCTCGTCCATGACATCGGGCCGGTTCAGCGGCGCGCGGATGCGAAACCCCGACCAGCCCATGTCGCCCAGCGTCTCGTAATCGACCCCGTCGGGGAATTGCGCCGGGTCGAAGTCGAACATGTGCGGATCGAAGCGGACCGGGATCACCACCCCCTCCTCGACCAGCGCGATGTCCACCGGCTCGTGGAAGATCGCGCCGGGCGGCAGCAGGTCCAGCGCGAAATCGCGGCTGCCGGCCCAGGGATCGCGATCGCGGCGGAACCGGATGCCGCGATACTGGTCATAGGTCAGGTTGGCGAAGCTGCCGACCAGTTCGGCATCGCGGTATTCGTAGGGTTTGGCGGCCAGTTCCCTGGCCATCGCGGCGACATCCTCGAAGCCGAAGGGCTGGGGCGCGGCCTCCTCGGCCGGCGCGGCGGCGGCTTCCGGCTGGGCTTCGGGGCCTTCCTGCGCCAGGGCCGCCCCCAGCGAGGCAGAAAGCGCGCTGACAGCCGTCATGGCCGCACCGGCAGAAAGGACAAATTCACGACGACGCATCGACCGACCCCAATGTTTCGGGCAGGAAAGCCCGGAAATTCCGGGGGGATTTCGCATTGCCGCGCGCATCAGGCAAGCCTTTTCGCGCCGAAAGGCAGGGTCTTGCCGAGAGTTGATCGGAATCGCCGCGCCAAAGGGCCGCGCCGGCTGGAAAGCCCGCGCGGCCCGATGCGCCTGCAACCTGCCTCAGCGGTTGATTTCCCGCGTGACCTGCCCCTTGGGGTTCAGTTCGACCGCGACCGGCTCGCCCTCGGGGTTGACCGCCTGGGCCACGACGCGCGGCCCGTCCTGCATGATCTCGCCGATGCGGCTGTAGCCGGCCGAGGTCAGCGCCATGCGCACCTCGCCCCGGTCAAGCTGGACCGGCGCCAGCGCCCCCTGGCGCTGCGGCGCGGGCGCCTCGGGTGCCTGGGGCGCGGCGCCGGCGGGCGGCGGCGGCATGTCGCGCCCCGGCCCGCGATCCCAGCCGCGCTCGGCCCCGCGATCCCCGCGCGGCCCATGATCCCAGCCCCGCGGGCCGTCGCCGCGGTGATGGCCGCGGCGCTTGTCTGCGCGGTCATGGTCGCGCTTGCCGTGCCAGCCCTTGCCGCGCTCGGCATCGCCGCGGCCAAAGCGCATCAGCGTGCCGTCCTGGGTAAAGGCCGCCCGCGCCCCCAGCTTGCCGTCGCCCTGCCCGGCCAGCATCACCCCGCGCTCGCCCGAAAACACCGCCTTCAGGCCGCCCAGCTCGCCGAAAACCGCGCTGTCGCGCACGGGCTGCGGCACCAGCTGATCGACCAGTGCCTGCGGCAGCACGCCCTCGCCCTTGGCGCGCAGGCCGCGCAGCTGGCCCTTGTCGTCCAGCATGGCGTCGATCTGCGTGCCGTCGGGCAGCTTGCCCTCCAGCCGGGTGGCGCCGCGCGGGCCGCGCTTGCTGGTCACGTCGGTCAGCCCGGCATCCTGCAAGGCCCGCGGCAGCGCGACCGGCGCCTGGGCCTGGGCTTCGGCCGCGGGCGGGGGCGCGGCGGGCGTCTCTTGCGCCAGCACGGGGGCCGAGAACGCCGCCAGCAGGGCCGAAAGCGCGATCGAGGTCGAGAGTTTTCTGCTCATCTCTGGTTCCTTCCTTATCGGGGCATCCTGATCGGCCCCGGACGAATCGGGTGATAGCCCCAGTCGCGCCAACCAAAGACCAACGACCCGTTTGGCTTTCGTTTGGATTTCCCCCATTACATAGGGCCGATGAACCGCATGCGCATCATATCCCTGTCGTTGCCCGTCGCGCTGGCGCTGGCGCTGAACGCGCTGGCCGAGGATCGCGGCCACGACCGCGGCCCGCCCTGGCCCGAGGATTGGGCGCCCGAGTTCGAAAGCCTCCAGCGCCACGATTCCCGCATCCTGCCGCTCAACCGCGCCGCCGAAATCGTCGCGGAACGGTTCCGCGGCCGGCTGATCGCGGCGCGCATCGTGCCGCCCACCCCCGACGAGCGGGCGAAGGGCGTGATCCTGGTGCATGAGCTGCGCCTGCTGACGCCGAAACGGGACGTGCTGCTGATCCGGCTGGACGCGCATGGCGGCGATTTCCTGGAGGTCGCGGGCGCGGGCCTGACCGATGCCCGGCGAAAGGGGACGAAGCCATGAAATGCCTGATCGTCGAGGATGACCCGACGCTGTCCTCGCAGCTGGCAGCCGCCATGCGCGACGGCGGCTTTGCCTGCGACATCGCCGCCGACGGCACCCAGGGCGAGTTCCTGGGCTCGACCGAGACCTACGACCTGGCGATCCTGGACCTGGGCCTGCCCGGCCTGCCGGGGATCGAGGTGCTGACCCGCTGGCGCGAGGGCGGCGTGACCATGCCGGTGCTGATCCTGACCGCGCGCGGCGACTGGACCGACAAGGTGGCGGGGTTCCGCGCCGGCGCGGACGATTACGCGGTGAAGCCCTTCCGGCTGGAAGAGGTGGTGATCCGCGCCCAGACCCTGGTGCGCCGTGCCGCCGGCCATGCCCAGGCGGTGATCAAGGCCGGGCCGTTGCGGCTTGACACCCAGCTGGGCGTCATCACCCGCAACGGGCTGGCGTTGAAGCTGACGGCGTTCGAGACCCGCATCCTCGCCTATCTGATCCATCACCAGAACCGCGTGGTCAGCCGCAGCGAATTGTCCGACCACCTTTACGATTCCGCCGCCGACCGCGACTTCAAGTCCATCGAGGTGGTGATTGGCCGGTTGCGCAGGAAGATCGGCGAGGGCCTGATCGAGACCCGGCGCGGCGAGGGCTATGTGCTGAGGACCGCCGCTTGATCCTGCCGCGCGATTCGATCCGCGCCCGGCTGATCGGGCTGGCGGCGCTGCTGACCGGGGTGGCGCTGGTCGCGGGCTATCTTGCCATCGCCGCGATCCTCGAGGATTTCATCACCGGCCGCTTCGACGCCGAGACCGGGGCGGTGGCCGATGCCTTGATCGCCGGCGCCGGGATCGACGCGGACGGCCGGCTGGTTGCCGGCCCCGCCCCGACCGATCCGCGTTTCCAGATGCCGCTGTCGGGCTGGTTCTGGCAATTGACGCAGGACGGCCAGGTGGCGGCGAAATCGCCCTCGCTCTTCGACAACGTGCTGAACCCGCCCGAGGCGGATTTCCAGGGCGGCCCCGGCCTTGGCCCGGCCGGCGAGCCCTTGCGGGTCGCGCGCCATGTCTTCACCCTGCCCGGCTCGGCCTCGGTCCTGGCCGTGACCGTGACCGCGCCGCGGGCCGAGATTGATGCCGCCATGGCACGGCTGCGCCGGCCGCTGGCGATCTCGCTGGCCGTGCTGGGGCTGGCGCTGGCCGCGGCAAGCCTGCTGCAAGTGGCTGCGGGGCTGCGCAGCCTGGACCGGCTCGGCCGCGACCTGCGCCGCATTCGCGCCGGCCAGGCCGAGGCGCTGCCCCTGCCCGCCGTGGCCGAATTGCGCCCCGTCGCCGCCGAGATCAACGCGCTGCTTGAGCAGAACCGCGCCGTCCTCGCCCGCGCGCGCGAGCATGTCGGCAACCTGGCGCATTCGCTGAAGACGCCGCTGGCGGCGCTGGACAATGCGCTGCCGCCCGACCATCCCGGCCACGCGTTGATCGCGCGCATGGACCGCCAGATCGGCTGGCACCTGCGGCGCGCGCGCAGCTCGGCCGCGCCGCGGCTGCTGGGCCAGCGCACCCCGGCCGCACCGGTCATCCAGGACATCCTGCTGGTGCTGGGCGGCCCGATCCGCGAGGCCGGCCTGCGGGTCGATATCTGCGCCGATGCCGATGCCGGCTTCGCCGGCGAGCGGCAGGATCTCGAGGAGATGATCGGCAACCTGGTCGAAAACGCGGTGAAATGGGCCTCCTCGGCGATCCGCATCACCGCGCGGGTCGACGGCGACCAGCTGCACATCCTGATCGAGGACGACGGCCCCGGCATGTCTGATCAGGATCATGCCCTGGCGCTGACCCGCGGCGCCCGGTTGGACGAGGCCGGCCCGCCCGGCACCGGCCTTGGCCTGGCCATCGTCGCCGACCTGGCGGCGCTGCATGGCGGCGCGCTGATGCTGGATCGCTCGGCGCTGGGGGGATTGTGTGCGGGGTTGCGGCTGCCGGCGGCTGTCGCTCCGACGGCGCGGCGCGGCTAGATTCCGCTTGCCTCGCCCCTTGCACCAGCCTATCCCGGCGCGGCCTGGAAGCGTGGCCGAGTGGTTTAAGGCTCTGGTCTTGAAAACCAGCGTGGGGGAGACCCCACCGTGGGTTCGAATCCCACCGCTTCCGCCATTTCCAGTTGATATTTATAAGAAAAATTGCCATTCAGGCGATATACCCGCCATAAAGCCCGCCTTTATATTTGCGGTTGGCTGCTACCGATTGCGGTCGTGAGTGATGCGGATGGGCCACGCCTTGGGATGGATTGGGGCTAGCCTCTTCCCCGCCCGCGCGATCTGTCGCTGGGCCGTGAGCGCACCAGGACGGTTGCCCCGTGGCGGCTGCTTTCGATCTGCCCGGCGGCGATCCAGTTCATCACCGTGCGGCGCGTCACGCCCACTTGCTCGGCATATTCGTGGGCCGTCACCCATTCAGGCATGGGCGACATGCGCACGGCGCGGATCTCGTTGCGAAGTGCAACCAGTTCGGCCTTTATCTCGGCAAGCGCGTCGGGATCGACAGCGATCAGGATTCGTTCGGACATTTGCGGCCCTTTCCGCAAGGATTTCTGCATCTGGGGGCTGAGCGCCCGAGAACGCCCATTCAGAGATGCGCGGGGCGTCATTATAGCGAAGCCAAGGTCGCCATCCAGCGCGCTCATCTTGGACACAGGTAGGGTGAGGCATAAGCCGCCGCCCCGCCCTGTAGGCTTGACGGTCATCTGGCCATCGCTCAGATTGTGGGAGCTAGGGCAGTCAGAGCGAGAAAATGGCGAGACGAGGCAATGTTCAGCCGATATTCGTGCGGCTCGAAACTGCTGCAAAGCTCCTTGATATGACGCCAAAGGAGTTCGCCGACCTTGTTAATCATGGGTCTTTGCCCGGTCCCTGCAAGATAGGGACTCATCAGCGATGGTCCGTCGAGCAAATCAAGGCAATCGTTGACGGCACGGCCATCCGGCTTGAGGATGAGTTTGAGGCGTAGGAACGGCCAGCAACCCCATCAGAGGGCCCGCCGCTCCCCCGGCCGAGAGGAACAGAACATGCGTTTCACGACAAGCTTGATCATCGCGTCGGCGCTGATGGCGCCAGCCCTTCCAGCGTCCGCTGCACTGAGCGGCTACTGGGACAGTTCGAAAATCCTGCATGCGGTGCTGGGCGACAACCGGCTGGCCGACGCCCTCAAGCAGCAGCCCATCGAGCGCATCGAAAAGACAGCCGAGGGATACGAGGTCAGCAGCCGGGATTGCACGGTGCAGGTCAGGGTCACATCCAGCGTGCCTGACCATCCGGGACCGACCCGCCACACCCTCAGCATTGGCAAGGGGCGGTGCCAGCAGTAATGCCCGAGTTGAGCACCGAGGACGCTGAACAGATCGAGGACGCCCTGCGCGCTGCGCTGCTGGACGTGCTGGTGAACATGGGAAAGGTGCTGCTGACGACGCCGGAAGGGCGGGCCGAGGCGGCACGGTCGATGCTGGACCAAGCCGAGCGAGCGCACCCTGCCGTGGCCGCGGTGTTCAGGGAGGCGGCGGAGAAGGTGAGGGGCGCATAGTCGTGGAATATTCTGATTACATTGTATTTGTTGACGAGAGCGGCGACCACAGCCTCACCTCCATCGACCCGGAGTTCCCGGCCTTCTCGCTGGCATTTTGTGTAATCAAGAAGAAGGACTATTGCGAGAAAATCATCCCAGCGGTTCAGGGGCTCAAATTCAAGTATTGGGGCCACGACTCCATCGTTCTTCACGAGCACGAAATTCGGAAAACTAAGGGCGACTTCGCTTTTCTGCGCACGGATCCAAACGTCAGAGCGGCCTTTATGTCTGATCTGTCCCAGATCATGGCCGATGCCCCATTCCAGATCATCGCATCGGTGATCGACAAGCACGGGCTTGTGGCGCGGTATCCTCGACCGTGGAGCCCATATAGGCTCGCCTTACAATTCTGCCTTGAGCGGCTCTTGCTGTTTTGTAGGGAGGTTCAGCAGACCAACAAGACAACGCACGTGGTATTCGAGTGCAGGGGCCCGTCCGAAGATCGGGATCTGGAACTGGAGTTCCGCAGGGTTGTCGCCGGAGAACGAGACTGGGGTTGGGTTGACCTGCCCCTGAACTTTCATCCAGCGGCAACTGGAGCCCGGTTGCTATTTACGCCAATCGGCGCGGATTGAGCAATCGCCCGACGCGCGGAGCTTTCATCTCGCGCAGCGGGGCGGGCGATTGCGGTGGTCAGGGTGCGCGCATAGTCGACTGGGGTCTGGTAACCCAAGGCCGAATGCGGGCGATCGGTGTTGTAGTCGGTCACCCAAGCCGCGATTACGACGCGAGCGTGAGCCAGATTGCGGAACATGGTCTCATTGAGCAACTCGTCCCGCATCCGCCCATTGAAACTTTCCACGAAGCCATTCTGCATAGGTTTGCCCGGCGCGATGTAATGCCACTCGATCTCGTGCTCGGCGCACCACTTCAGAATGGCATTCGAGGTCAGCTCTGTTCCGTTGTCGGATACGATCATGCCGGGTCGACCACGCCGTTCGATCAGCGCGGTCAACTCCCGTGCCACCCTTCGGCCTGAAATCGACGTGTCGGGGATTGCCGCCAAGCATTCCCGGGTCACGTCATCGACGATGTTCAGCACCCGGAATCTTCGCCCGCAATCGAACTGGTCATGGACGAAATCCAGCGACCAGCGTGCATTGGGCCGCGCCTCGACCAGGATCGGCGCCCGTGTCCCGATGGCTTTGCGCCGAGCCTTCCGTTTGCGCACCGTCAACCCTTCCTCGCGATACAAACGGTAGACCCGATTGATCCCGGAAGGCTCCCCCTCGCGTCGCAACAGGATGAAGAGTCGCCGATAGCCGAACCGACGGCGCTCATTGGCGAGCTCTCGCAGCCGCCCACGCAATTCCGTGTCGGGCCGGCGTTGTGACTGATAGCGGATCATCTTCCGATCCGCACCGGCGATGAGGCAGGCCCGTCGTTCCGACAGGCCGTGCTCAGCCTGCAGATATGCGACGGCTTCGCGCTTCACGGCGGGCCCTACCACTTTTTTGAAACCAGGTCCTTCATTGCCGCCAGGTCGAGCATCTGTTCGGCCAGCAGCTTCTTCAGCTTCGCGTTCTCGTCCTCGAGCGCCTTTAGCCGCTTCGCCTCCGACACGGTCATGCCGCCGAACTTGGCCTTCCAGTTGTAAAAGGTGCCTTCCGACATGCCGTGCTTGCGGCACAGATCGGCACACTTCGCACCGGCCTCATGCTCGGCCAGGATGCTGATGATCTGCTCGTCCGTAAATCGCGTTCGCTTCATTGTCCGTCCTCAAGTTGGGCCGGACTCTAATCGCATCTGGAGGAAAAATCCCGTGGCAGGTCAGGGTCAATCGAAACTTTGGAGATGTTGATTTTCAACCAATTTTCTCAAAGAAATCAGAGAACTCAGTTGGCTTGCAACTCGCAGACCTGACGGCCAGACCTATAGCGATAAATGTGCTGCGCCCTCAGCAAGCCAACAGGGCTTTCGATATCATCGCCCCGAAAATCAGGAATCGGAAGACATTCCCATGAACGAGGAGGCCCCAGACATGCCGGAGCCCCCTAGTCGACCGGGAAAAGCCCAATCCTTGCCATCAACATAGTGATTGGCACTATGGATTGCAACGATTCTGGGGGCCTTCTAGGAACGCAGTTGAACATGCGGTAACGACACCGCCCCGCTCCGGCGGGGCTTCTTCGTTCTGGGCCTGTGGAAGGCCAACATATATCAACGCCGAATCGCATCCCATGATGGCCCTGCAGCGAAGCAGGAGCACATCATGGGCAAGAAGCGAGCAACAACAGATCTGTGGCTGGCAAGGATGGTAGCGGTCCTTGCCATCATAAGGCAAGTCATCTGGATAGCCGACAGGGTTCTGTGACAGAGTGCAGTGATAGGGCTTCGTGCTGCGCGCACCGTCAGGCTGTTGATCGATGCCGGCGCCGATGTCGAGCATGCTGGCCGAAAAGCTCGAACAGCTGCCCGAGGCCGCCTGCCAGCCCGGCGATCACCGGCAACATCATGTCGGTGGATGGAAATGGCCAGCATTTCACGGATCGGTCCCATGCCTGCGATGCAGGCCTGCATAAGCGGCCGGCACGAAAAAGATAAATATTTATTACCTGTCAATAATGTTCATTCACAAAACTTGACCCAACGGGGGTGATTCCCCTACCCCTCGGCGCAGGTTCATTGCGAAGGGGAGGAACCATGCTGGAGGCGGTCTCGGAATACCGGGTCATCCTGGGGGTCATCGGCGCCGATTGCCATGCGGTCGGCAACAAGATCATCACCGCCGTGCTGAGCCGGAACGGTATCGAGGTGGTGAACCTGGGCGTCATGGTCAGCCAGGACGAGTTCATCCAGGCTGCCATCGAGGAAAGGGCCGATGCCATCCTCGTCTCGTCGATCTATGGCCATGGCGAGATCGACTGCCAGGGCTTGCGCGATCGCTGCGAGGAGCGCGGGCTGGGCGAGATCCTGCTTTATGTCGGCGGCAACCTGGTGATCGGCAAGCGCGCCTTCGCCGAGGTCGAGCAGCGTTTCCTCGAGATGGGCTTCGACCGGGTGTTTCCGCCGACCGTGCGGCTCGAGGATGTGGTCGAGCTGCTCAAGACCGACATCCAGAGCCGCCGCCCGCTGGCCTATGGCCACAACTCCGCCGCCTTCGGCATCACCGAACGCCTGTCGGCCTGATCCAGCATTTCCGAACCCATGACCGAGATCACCAATACCCGCCTGGACGACGCCACATTCGACGCCGAGCGCCGCGAGGTGCTGCAGACCTGGTCCACCGGCCCCGATGTCGATTTCGACGCCGGCGTGCGCCTGCAGGAGGCGCTGCCCGAGGCCAAGCGCTTCCCGCTGGCGCTCAGCCGCGCCGATGCCGAGAACCGCACCCTGCTGCAACCCCGCGCCGGGGTGGCCCTGCTGCGCGAACATATCGTGCTGCTGAACGGGCTTGCCCCCCATTGCGACGTGCTGCCGACGACCATCGACGCCTATACCCGCCACAACCGCTATGCCGAGGCGCAGGAAGGCATCGACCGCTCGCGCGCGGCAGGCACCTCGCTGCTGAACGGCTTTCCGGCGGTCAACCATGGCGTCGACGGCTGCCGGCGGCTGGTCGAGGCGGTGGAAAAGCCGGTGCAGGTCCGGCACGGCACGCCCGATGCCCGGCTGCTGGCCGAGATCACGCTTTGCGCCGGGTTTTCCAGCTATGAGGGCGGCGGGATCTCCTACAACATCCCCTATGCCAAGCGCGTGCCGCTGGAACGCTCGATCCGGCACTGGCAATATTGCGACCGGCTGGTCGGCCGCTACGAAGAGGCCGGCATCCGCATCAACCGCGAGCCCTTCGGCCCGCTGACCGGTACCTTGGTGCCGCCCTTCGTCTCGCATGTGGTGGCGATCCTCGAAGGACTTCTGGCGCTGGAACAGGGGGTCAGGTGCCTGACGCTGGGGTACGGCCAGGCCGGCAACCTGGTGCAGGACATCGCCGCGCTGCGGTCCTTGCGCAAGCTGGCGCATCACTACTTCCTGAACGCGGGCTATGGCGATTACCAGCTGACCACCGTCTTCCACCAATGGATGGGCGGTTTCCCCGAGGACGAGGCGCAGGCGACGGCGGTGATCTGCCTGGGGGCGCTGGTCGCCAAGCAGGCCCGCGCCACCAAGATCATCGTCAAGACCCCGCACGAAGCCAGCGGCGTGCCGACCATGGAGGCCAACCAGGCCGGGCTGAAGGCGACGCGGCAGATGGTCAACATGATCGCCGACCAGAACCGCGTCGATGGCCCCGAGATCAATGCCGAGGTCGAGATCATCGAGGCCGAGGTCCATGCCGTCATGCGCCAGATCCTGAAGCTGGGTCGCGGCGACATCGCCCGCGGCGCGGTCGAGGCCTTCCGCGTGGGCGTCATGGACATCCCCTTCGCGCCCGCCGCCGCCAATCTGGGCAAGCTGACGCCGGTGCGCGACAATCACGGCGCCATCCGCATCTATGACGCGGGCAACGTGCCCCTGCCCCGCGACGTGCTGGCCTGGCACCGCGACAAGATCGCCGAACGCGCCCGCGCCGAGGGCCGCGAGGCCTCGTTCAACATGGTGGTGGACGATGTCCGCGCCATCTCTGCCAGCAAGCTGGTCGGCCGCCCCGCCGCCTGACACTCCAGACAAGCCGAGAGACATCACATGCACATCAGGAAAGTCCATTTCGCGCCGGGCTTCGCCTCGTTCTATTTCGACGACCAGGCGGCCATCAAGGCCGGCGCGCCCATGGACGGGTTCGTCTATAGCGGCGCGCCGCTGACCGGCGGCTTCGACGGCATCCGCCAGCGCGGCGAAAGCATCTCGATCCTGCTGGAGCTGGAGAACGGCCAGATCGCCGAGGGCGATTGCGCCGCCGTGCAATATTCCGGCGCCGGCGGACGCGATCCGCTGTTCACCGCCGCCCGCTTCATCCCGCTGCTGCGCCGGCATCTGGCGCCGCTGCTGGAAGGGCGCGCGGTCGGCAGCTTTCGCGACAATGCCGCCTTCTTCGATGCACTCGAGGTCGAGGGCCGGCCGCTGCATACCGCGATCCGCTACGGCCTGTCGCAGGCGCTGCTGGACGCGACCGCCAGGGCCACGGGACGGATGAAGTTCCAGGTCATCTGCGACGAATGGGATCTGCCGGTGGTGGCGGCGCCGCTGTCGCTGTTCGGGCAAAGCGGCGACGACCGCTATGCGGCGGTGGACAAGATGATCCTGAAGCGCGTCGATGCGCTGCCGCACGGGCTGATCAACAACGTGGAAAAGAAACTGGGCGAGACCGGCGCCAAGCTCGCCGAATATGTCGGCTGGCTGTCGCAGCGCATCCGCAGCCTGCGCTCTGACGCCTCCTACAACCCGGTGCTGCATATCGATGTCTATGGCACCGTCGGGCTGATCTTCCAGAACGACGCCGAACGCATCGCGGATTATCTGGCCTCGCTGGAAAAGCGCGCCGCACCCTTCCGGCTTTATATCGAGGGGCCGGCGGATGCGGGCTCGAAGCCGGGGCAGATCGCGCTGCTCGCCGCGATCCGCAAGGCGCTGGCGGCGCGGCGAAGCAATGTCAGGATCGTCGCCGACGAATGGTGCAACACCTATCAGGATGTGGTCGATTTCGTCGATTCCGGCTGCTGCGACATGGTGCAGATCAAGACCCCCGACCTGGGCGGCATCCACAACACCATCGATGCGGTGCTTTATTGCAAGGCCCGCGGCGTCGAAGCCTATCAGGGCGGCACCTGCAACGAGACCGACATCTCGGCCCGCGCCTGCCTGCATGCCGCGCTCGCCACCCGGCCCGACCGGGTGCTGGTCAAGCCCGGCATGGGCTTCGACGAAGGCATGACCATCGTCGCCAACGAGATGAACCGCGTCCTCGCGGTGCTGGAAACGAGGCGCGCAAGCTGATGACGGCCACACCTCTGCAACCCTATGCCGGCCTGCTGGTCGTCTCGCTGGAACAGGCGGTGGCGGCACCGCTGGCCTCGTGCCATTTCGCCCGGGGCGGCGCGCGGGTCATCAAGATCGAGCGCGAGACCGGCGATTTCGCCCGCCAATACGACAGCGCGGTCAAGGGCACGGCCTCTTATTTCGCCTGGGCCAACCACGGCAAGGAAAGCCTGTGCCTGGACATCAAGGACACGCGGGACGCGGCGCTGCTGCACGACATCCTCGACCGGGCGGATGTGTTCATCCAGAACCTCGCCCCCGGCGCCGTCGCCCGCGCGGGCTTCGGATCCGAGGCGCTGCGCCGGCGCAATCCGCGGCTGATCATCTGCGACATCAGCGGCTATGGCGAGGACGGCGCATACCGCGACATGAAGGCCTATGACTTCCTGGTGCAATGCGAAAGCGGGCTGGTGGCGGTCAACGGCGCGCCGGGCCATCCCGGCCGCATCGGCGTCTCGGTCTGCGACATCGGCGCCGGCATGAACGCGGTCATCGGCATCCAGAAGGCGCTTTACGCCCGCAGCATCACCGGCGAGGGCAGCGCGGTGAAGCTGTCGCTCTTCGACACCGCCGCCGACTGGATGACCGTGCCGCTGATGCATGCGGTCTATGCTGGCAAGGCGCCGCAGCCGGCCGGGCTGCACCATCCCTCGATCGCGCCCTATGGCGGCTTTCGCACCGCCGATGGCGAGGTGCTGGCGATCTCGGTCCAGAACGAGCGCGAATGGGCCAGCCTCTGCGAGGGCGTCTTCGGCCGGCCCGAGCTGGCCCGCGACCCGCGTTTCTGCGACGCCGCGCGGCGGGTCGCGAACCGCGCCGCGCTGGACGCCATCGTCGCCGGATTCTTCGCCGCCCGCAGCCGGGCCGAGCTGGAATCCCTGCTGCGCGAAGCCGCCATCGCCTATGGCGCGGTCAATTCGGTGGAGCGCTTCGCCCAGCATCCGCAACTGCGCCGCGCCCCGGTCACGCTGGAGGACGGGGCCGAGGCGCATCTGGTCGCCCCGCCCGTCCGCCACAGCTTCGAGCCCGAGACCCCGCATCTGGGCCGCGTCCCGGGCTTGGGCGAGCACAGCGCCGCCATCCGCGCCGAATTCGCCCGGATCGGAGAGACGGCATGACCCGGATGGTCCAGCTTGCCGAGACACCCTTCCGCCACCTCGGCACCGACGGGCTGACGGAGATGCGGGTCGGCGACGAGTGCTTCCTGCGCGTCTCGGCCGAGGCGATCCGCCGGCTGACCGTCGCCGCCTTCGGCGATGTCTCGCACCTGCTGCGCCCCGGCCACCTGGCGCAGCTGTGCGCCATCCTCGACGATCCCGAGGCGTCGCAGAACGACCGCTACGTGGCGCTGGAGCTGATCAAGAACGCGGTGATCGCGGCCGGGCGGGAATTTCCCAGCTGCCAGGACACCGGCACCGCCATCGTCACCGGCAAGAAGGGTCAGAACCTGCTGGTCCGGGGCGACTTGCACCAGGCGCTCAGCGACGGCATCCGCGACACCTGGGCCAGCCGCAACCTGCGGTTTTCGCAGATGGCGCCGCTGACCATGTATGAGGAGAAGAACACCGGCACCAACCTGCCCGCGCAGATCGACATCGAGGCCGTGGGCGGGGACGCGCTGGAACTGCTGTTCATGGCCAAGGGCGGCGGCTCGGCCAACAAGACCTTCCTGTTCCAGCAGACCCGCCGCCTGCTGGAGCCCGAGCGGCTGCTGGCCTTTTTCGACGAAAGGATCCGCACACTGGGGACCACGGCCTGCCCGCCCTATCACCTGGCCATCGTCATCGGCGGGCTGTCGGCCGAGCAATGCCTCAAGACCGTCAAGCTGGCCTCGGCGCGCGAACTCGACGGCCTGCCGACGACCGGCAGCCCGGACGGCCGCGCCTTCCGCGACCTGGAACTGGAGGGCCAGATCCTCGGCCTGACCCGCGCCATGGGGCTGGGCGCACAATTCGGCGGCAAGTATTTCTGCCATGACGTGCGGGTGATCCGCCTGCCCCGCCATGGCGGCAGCCTGCCGGTCGGCATGGGGGTCAGCTGCTCGGCCGACCGGCAGATCCGCGGCCGCATCGACCGCGACGGGCTCTGGCTGGAGGCGCTGGAGCGCGACCCGGCCCGCTTCCTGCCCGAGGGCGGCACGGGCGGGGCGGCGCCCGCGCGCATCGACCTTGACCAGCCGATGGATGCGATCTGCGCGGCGCTGTCGCAGCTCACGGTCGGCACGCCGGTGCTGATGTCGGGCACGATGATCGTGGCCCGCGACCTGGTCCATGCCGAACTGGCGCGATTGATGCGCGAGGGCAAGCCATTGCCCGGCTATCTGCGCGACCATCCGGTCTATTACGCCGGCCCGGCCCGGACGCCGCAGGGCCATGCCTCGGGTTCCTTCGGGCCGACCACGGCGGCGCGCATGGACCCCTATGTGCCCGAGCTTCAGGCGCAGGGCGCGTCAAGGGTGATGATCGCCAAGGGCAACCGCGCCCCCGAGGTGGTGGCCAGCTGCAAGCGGCATGGCGGCTTCTACCTGGGATCGGTCGGCGGCGCCGCGGCGGTGCTGGGCCGCGACGTGATCAAAAGCGTGGAGGTGCTCGATTTTGCCGAGTTCGGCATGGAGGCGGTCTGGCGCATCCGGGTCGAGGATTTCCCCGCCTTCGTCGTCACCGACGACAAGGGCAACGACTTCTTTACCCGCAAGCCGGACTTGACCGCGCCCGGCTGACGCGCCACCAGTTCAACCGGGGCAATACGGGGATGCGGATTGGACGAGGCCGGCGAAAAGATCACCTTGCGGCAGATGCAGATCTTCCTGGCCGCCGTCGAAAGCCGCAGCTTCAACCGCGCGGCCGAAAAGCTGTCGCTGTCGCCTCCCGCGGTCTCGATGCAGATGAGCCGGCTGGCCGAGGCGCTTGGCGCCACGCTGTTCGTCAAGGACGGCCGCTCGGTGCAGCCGACCCAGACCGCCACCGCCCTGGTTCCCTATGCCGAGCGGCTGGCCGAGACCCTGCGCGAGGCGGTGCATGTCGTCGAGCAGATGCAGGGCCGGCTGGACAACCAGGTGCGGGTGGCGATGGTCTCGACGGCGCGGAACTTCGGCCCGCAGCTGGTGCAGCAATTCCTGCGCCAGCGCCCCGCGGCGCAGGTCGAGATCAGCATCGCCAACCGCGACGGCGTGATCGCCCAGTTGCAGGAGGACCGGGCCGACCTGGCGCTGATGGGCCGCCCGCCGCGGCGGATCGAGGTCACGGCCCACCAATTCGCCAAGCACCCTTACGTGCTGATCAGCAATCCCGAGCATCCGCTGACCCGCTTTCGCCGCATCCGCCGCGCCGATCTGGTCATGCACCGCTTCCTGGTGCGCGAAAGCGGCTCGGGCACCCGCATGGTGCATGAGCATTTCTTCCGCGAGGCCGGCCTGCCGCTGCCGCCGGCGCAGGAGATGGACAGCAACGCCAACATCAAGCAGGCGGTGATGGCGAACATGGGGCTGGCCTTCCTCTCCGCCCACACCATCGCGCTGGAGCGGCAGGCCGGCAAGCTGAGCGTCTTGAGCGTCGACGGCATGCCGCAGCTGCGCGACTGGTTCGTGGTCTATCCGCGCCGCAAGACGCTCGGCCCGGCCGCGCGCGAGTTCCGCGACTTCGTCACAACAGACGGCCCCGCCTTCATGCGCCAGTTCTTCGGAGAGGATTACGGCGCGGAATAGCGCCGGAAAAGCGGGCAGAAGTTCACCTGCGGCGCAATCGCGCGGCGGTTTCCTTCTTCGTCGTCTCGATATGCTGGCGCATCAGATCGACGGCTTTCTCGACCTCGCCGGCCTTGCAGGCATCCAGAATCCGGTGATGTTCCTGATGCGGCCTTTCTAGACCAGAGGTCTCGGTAACCAGCAGGCGGGTCACGGGGCCGATACGGGCGCGCAGATCGTCGATCATCTGAAGCAGCAGCGGGTTGTCGCAGGGGTCGTAAAGCGCCTGATGAAAGCGGACATTCAGATCGCTCCAGGTCGAGATATCCGTGCTTTCCCCATATTCGGCAAGGATCCTGTCCGCCTTGTCGAAATCCGAATGGACCATGTGCGGGATGGCGAGTTCCAGCGCCTTGCATTCCAGCGCCACACGGATGTCCAGCAGGTTGAGGATTTCGTGCGGCGTCAATTCCCGCACCGTCGCCCCCTTGTTCTTGCGAAAGGTCACGAAACCATCGACCTCCAGGCGCAGCAGCGCCTCGCGCACCGGGATCTTGCTGACTCCGTGGTTGCGGGCAATCTCATCCTGGCGCAAAGGTTCTCCCGGCAGCAGATCCCCTGCCATGATCGCGGATTTGAGCGCGTCGTAAATGGGCTCTGCCGTCACCTGCGTCGCCTTGTTGCCTGACATCCAATCGCTCCTACCTATGAACGTATAATATTTCTCCAAATATGATGCGTTCTGCCGAAATAAACAACATCCCGGATGGGTCCAAGGCCATCCGGGATGTGCATTCGCGCAAGTGTGCGATCAGATGATGCCGCGTTCCAGCAGAGGCTTGTTGTCGAGCAGTCGCTGCCAGCCCAGACGGGACAGGTCGATGGTCTCGTATCGCCCCTTCAGGATCAGTTCGGCCATCGCCCGGCCACAGCCCGGAGCATGCATCAGCCCGTGACCGGAGAACCCGGCCAGCATGTGAAAGTTGCCCAATCCGTCGGCACCGGGACCGATGATGACATTGCCGTCGAAATCGTTCTGGTCATACAGGCCCGGCAACGTCGCCTTGCATTTCGTCTTCTCGAATTGCGGGAAACGGTGGGCGAGCGCCGGCCAGACCACGTTCTCGAAATAGTCGTGATCGGGCTCCATATTGTAGCCGCGCGGCTCCAGCAGGGTCGGCACGCCGCCGGAATAGCCCTTGCCCTCTGGGCGGAAGGCCAGCCGTTCGGGATCCTTGAGATAAGGCAGCGGCTCGATGGGGTCTTCGGATTCGAAATAATGCTCGAAGCGGCGCAGCGGCTCGATCGGCACGCTGAAGCCCAGCATGGCACAAGGTTCCTTGGCCCAGGCACCGGCGGCGTTCACGACATGCCCGGCCTCGATCCGCAGGCCGGATGCGCAGGTGATCGCGGTGACCTGCGCCCCCTGCCGTTCCAGCCCCGTCACTTCCTCGGCCAGAAACTCGGCGCCGAGCGATTGGGCCTTCTTGCGAAAGCCCATCAGCACGGAATGCGGGTCCAGCCATCCGTCATCGGGCGAAAGTACGGCGGCGCCAAGGTCGCCGACATACATGGACGGGAAACGGTGCTTGATCTCGTCCGGCTCCAGCCAGATCACGTTGCAGCCGAGGCTCTGCTCGGTATCGTAATTCTCCTTCAGCATATCGGTCGCCGACGGGGGACGATGAAGATATAGCCGCCCTTCTTGAAACCGATCTCGGCGGGTTGCCCATCGATCGCCATGGTCTGCGAGAAATTCTCGAAGAAGGGAATGGAATAGTTTGACAACTCTATATTTTCAGGAAGAGAGAACAGCCGCCGAACCCCGCCCGAGGCACGCGGCGTCGAGGCGATCTCGTAGGTCGGGTCGCGTTCGATCACCGTGACGCGAACGCTCGGGTCCATCGTCCTGATGTAATAGGCGACTGCCGAGCCCATGGCGCCGCCACCAATGATTGCCACATCCGTTTTCATCTTGTCGGTCCTTAGAGAAATTTTTCCGAAACCATCTTGGTGCGCAGATAGGCGTCGAGGCCTTCCATGCCGCTTTCGGCGCCGTAGCCGGATTCCTTGATGCCGCCGAAGGGCGTTTCCGCCTCGTGGACCGAGGTGTGGTTGATCCCCACGGCCCCGGCCTCCAGTGCCGCCGAGGCGCGCGCGATGGTGCCGGGCGATTGCGAGAACACATAGGCGGCCAACCCATAAGGCAGCGCATTCGCGCGCGCGATCACGGCGTCGACGTCGTCGAAGGGCACGAAGGCCGCCACCGGGCCGAACGGCTCCTCATGCATCAGCCGCGCGTCATCGGGCACGTTGGCCAGCACCGTCGGCGCATAGAAATACCCCGGCCCCTCGAGGGCCTCGCCACCCAGACGCAGTTCAGCGCCGCGTTCGACGGCATCGGCCACCAGCGAGGCGATCGCCTCGCGGCGCTTTTCGGTGATCATCGGCCCCATCTGCGCCCCCTCGGCGCCATTGCCGACGGTGACCTGCCTGCTGCGCTCAACAAACGCGTCAACAAAGCGGTCGAAGATGTCGCGATGCACGAAGAAGCGGGTGGGCGAGGTGCAGACCTGCCCGGCATTGCGGAATTTCGCCGCCACCAGCCGCTCGACCGCATTGTCGAGATCGGCATCGGCAAAGACCAGGACCGGGGCATGACCGCCAAGCTCCATCGTGCAGCGTTTCATCGTATCCGCCGCCATGCGCTGCAGCAGCTTGCCCACCGGGGTCGAGCCGGTCAGCGAGACCTTGCGGGGGATGGGCGAGGCGATCAGGTGTTCAGAGACCTCGGACGGCACGCCATGCACGATATTCAGCGCCCCCGCCGGCACACCCGCATCGACGAAGCAGCGGCCGATGGCGATGGCCGTGGCCGGGGTTTCGTCCGAGGGCTTGACGATGATGCTGCAGCCGGCCGCCAGCGCCGCCGCCATCTTCAGCGCCACATTGCCGCCGGGGAAGTTCCAGGCCGCAAAGCCGAGCGCGACACCCACCGGCTCGCGCAGCACCAGCTGGCGCACATCGGTCGCCCGCGCCGGAACCACGCGGCCATAGGCGCGCTTGGCCTCTTCGGCATACCATAGCACCGCATCGGCGCAGAAGCCGACCTCTCCCGCCGCTTCCGCCAGGCTCTTGCCGTTCTCGGCGGTCAGGATGCGGGCGATCTCGTCCTGCCGCTCCCGGATCAGTTGCGCGGCGCGGGCCAGGACTTCGGCGCGATGGGCGGCAGTGGTATCCTTCCACGAGCGCCAGGCGCGGTCGGCGGCATCCAGCGCCCGGTCCAGATCGGCAGGCGCCGCATGGGCCAGGTTCGCGATGACCTCTTCCGTCGCCGGATTGATCACAGGAATGGTCGCGCCGGTGGCGCCCTCGACCCATTCGCCACCGATCAGCATGGGGATGGTTTCGACTGTCATCACTGCTCCTTTGCCGCCGGGCGGCCTTGGGATTGAAACGGGGCCCGGCCGCGAATCGCATCGGCGAGCTTCTCGGCGATCATGTAGGTGGGGGCGCTGAGATTGCCCGTCGTCACCCGCGGCATGATCGCGGTGCAGACGATGCGCAGGCCGGACAGTCCGTGAACCAGCCCGCAGGCATCGACCACGCCGTCCGCAGGCGATGCGCTCATGCGGCATGTGCCCGAGGGATGATAGCTGGTGCCGATGGCGCGCTTCGCCCAATCGAGGATCTCGGCATCGGTTTGGGCCGAGGCGCCGGGACTGACCTCCTCGCCGCGGATTCCCTCCCAGGCGGGTTGCGAGAACAGATCGCGCGCCAGCCTGACCGAGCGGATCAGATCCTTGCGGTCCGCCTCGGTCTGCATGTGGTTGAAGACGATCTCGGGCGCGGCGTGCGGATCGGCCGAGCGCAGCCGGACATAGCCGCGCGAAGTCGGACGGGACAGGTCCATCCACAACTGGAAGCCGGGAAAGACCTTGACCTTGCCGTTCACCACGCGCCGCGCCAATGGCAGGAATTCCAGCTGGAGATTGGCGTAATCTGCCCCGTCATGGGTCTTGAGGAAGGCGCCCGCCTCGAAGAAGTTCGAGGCCCCCAGCCCGCGCCGGAACAGCAGCCATTCCAGCCCCAGCCGCGCCTGGCCGATCAGCCCCAGTTCGGCGACCAGCGTGTCCTCGCGCCGGGCCGCATATTGCAGGTTCACGCCGGGATGGTTTTCCAGATTGCGCCCGACATTGGGCTGATCCAGCACCACCGGCAGTCCAAGCTGGCGCAGCTCGTCCGCCGGACCCACGCCCGACAGCAGCAGCAGCTTGGCCGCGCCCACGGTGCTGGCCGCAACGATGACCTCCTTGCCGGCCATCAGCGTCTCGCCATTCGTCAGCTCGACGCCGACGGCGCGGTCGCCGCGAAACAGGATGCGCGCGACATGGGCGCCGGTGCGCAGGTGCAGGTTGCGCCGGTTCTGCGCGGGCTTCAGATAGGCATCGCTGGCGCTGCAGCGGCGGCCCTTGCCGATCAGCACCTGCGCGATATGCATGCCTTCCTGCTCGCCCGAATTGTGATCGGCCGGGCGCGGATAGCCCGCCTGTTCGCCCGAGCGCATGTAGACGTCGAACAGCGGATGCCGGGCCGGTGCCCGGCTGATCTGCAGCGGCCCGTCGCCGCCGCGCGTCTCATTGGCGCCCTCGGCGAAGGTTTCCATCTTGCGGAAATAAGGCAGGACATCGCCCCAGCCCCAGCCCGGCAGGCCCTGGTCGCGCCAGCCGTCGAAGTCGCGCGGGTTGCCGCGGTTGAAGATCATCGCATTGATCGAGGTCGATCCACCCACCACCCGGCCGCGCTTCTCGTCGATCATCAGCCCGTCCAGCCAGGGCTCGGGCCCGGCCTGCTCGCCCCAGTTCAGCGCCTTGTTCTGGTAGACGAAGGGAATGGCGGCAGGCATCGCGATCAGCAGACCGCGATCCGAACCGCCTGCCTCGAGAAGCAGCACCTCGGTGCCCGCGTCCTCGGTCAGCCGAGAAGCGAGAACGCAGCCCGCGGCCCCTGCCCCAACGATGATGTAATCAGCCGTGTCCACTTTTCCCTCTGATCCTGGGCATCATCATTTGGTCCGCAGCCTCGCTAGCCCCGGCGTGCACTTTCAACAGATTCTTCTGAAAAGACTCGCATAATATTATCTGTTCTGTCAAGATTGTATACTATCATCGGAAATATAATTCCACCTCCCTCCCCGTCATGCTTCCGCTGCCAGCTCCAGGGCGCGCGCATGCGCCCGGCGCAGGGTTTCGGGAACGACCGCGGGCAAGGCGGAGGGATCCTCCAGCGCGGTCAGACCGGCCTGTGTAGTGTCATTGGGGCTGGTGACGGCGCGCTTGAGCGCAGCGGCGTCGCGATCATCCTCCGACAACATCCGGGCCGCGCCCAGGAACGTCTGGCGCACCAGCCGGTCGGCCAGCTGCGGATCGACCCCGGACCGCTCTGCAGCAAGGATCATTTGCTCTGCAAAGGCAAAGATGAAACCCGGCCCGCAGGCGAATACGGGATTGGCCAATTCGAAGCTTGCCTCGTCCTCTACCCAGTCGAACAGACCAAGCGCGCCGAACAGGTCTTCGACAAGTTTGCGTGTCGCCGGACTGACGCTTTCCGGCCTGACACAGCCAAGGGTGGCGCCGGCAGCAAGCATGGCGGGCAAGTTGGGCATGGTCCGCGCGATCCGCTCGTGCCCGATTACCGAGACGAGTCGTTCCAGGGGGATGCCCGCCATGATCGAAACCACATCGCTTTGCGCCATGATCCGCATCAGCGCCGGATCGAGCGCGCCGAAGACCTGAGGCTTTACCCCAAGAATGACCAGATCCGGTTTCAGCTCCGCGATCTCATCGGCAGTTGCGTGCAACGCGACCGGCGCCCCTGCGGGCAGCAGGCTGCGAGCGCGCTCCAGATCCGGGTCCAGCGCCACCAGACGGGCCTGCGGCACATGGGTGACGGCGCCGCCGATGATCGACGCCCCCATATTGCCACAGCCGATGAACAGAAGCGTGGGTGCGTTAGTCATTTTGTATCTCCTTGCAGGGGGATGGCGCCGAAGCCGCGGCGGCGCAGCCGGGCGGCCATTTCCCGTTTCGTTGTCTCGATATGCCGGCGCAGCAGGGATACGGCGCGATCGGCGTCCTGCGCCTCGCAGGCCAGAAGGATCTCGAGATGCTCGTCCTGAGGCCGCACATGGCCGGTGGCACGGGTCATCTCGTGCTGGATATACGGCCCGATACGGTGCTGCAGGTCCGAGATCATGCGCAGCAGCTCGGCATTGTCCGAGGGCGCGTAAAGCGCCTGATGAAACGCCAGGTTCAGAGCACTCAGCCGCACAACATCCGTAGCTTGCGCATACTGGTCGAGCACGCGGCGCGCCTCGGCCAGATCCGAGGGCCCCATCTGCGGAATCGCCAGCCCCAGCGCCAGACACTCCAGGGCGACGCGGATGTCCATGATGTTGAGGATTTCGGGGGCCGACAGACCCCGCACCGTCGCGCCGCGATTCTTTCTCAGCAGCACATAACCATCGATCTCCAGCCGCAACAGCGCCTCCCGGACCGGGATCTTCGACACGCCATGCAGTCGCGCGATCTCGTCCTGCCGCAAAGGCTGGCCCGGCGCCAGTTCGCCGGAAAGGATCCCGGTCTTCAGGGCCTGATAGATCGGTTCCGCAGCAGAGCGAATCTCGGTTTGCATAATTACATCCGCTCCTGTGATTTCGTCTTGCATAGTAATCCTGATCGTATACGATAAAGTCAAGACGAATAATATTCCGGAGACCACATGACTGCAACCGAATCATCTGTCGCAATCGTCGGAACAGGCATCATCGGAATCGCCTCAGCCTATTACCTGTGGAAAAATCACGGCATTCAGGACATCGTCCTGATCGATCAGGGGCAGCCGTTGGGTTTCACCTCGGCTCAGTCGGGCGACAACTATCGCAACTGGTGGCCCTCGACCCTGATGATGAACTTCACCGATCGCTCCATCGACCTGATGGAGCAGCTTGCGGATGAGACCGACAACCGCTTCGCCATGACCAGGCGGGGTTACATCCTGGCGACAAGGCAGCCGGGCATGCAACCCATCCTGGATCAACTCACCGCCTGCCTGGGCGACAAGTCCGATTCGCAGATCCGGTATCACGACCGCAACAGCAGAAGCTATTTTCCGCCCGTCAGTGCAGACTGGCGGGAAGCGCCGGACGGCTTCGACTTGCTCAGCGATCCGGCCCTGATCCGGGGCTGCTTTCCGTCGCTGGACAGCGATGTGAAGACGATCCTGCACGTCAGGCGCGGCGGCGATATCTCGGGCCAGCAACTCGGCCAGGTCATGCTGGAGCAGTTGCAGCGGGCCGGTGTCCGACGGGTCGCCGGCATGGTCGCCGGAATCGGCCAGGACAAAGGCTTCGTGATCCAGTTGAACGCGGAAGGCGAAGCCACGTCCATTCGCGCCGAGCGCATCGTCAACGCGGCTGGCCCCTTTGCGGGCGAAATCGCCGAGATGCTGGGCGTCTCGCTGCCACTCTACAACGTGATGCAGCAGAAGATCGCTTTTCCCGATACAGAAGGGGCAATTCCCCGCGACCTGCCCTTCACCATCGACATGGATCGGCAGTCGATCGACTGGGATCCGGAAGACCGCGCAATTCTGGCCGAGGATCCCTCGACCGCGCATCTTGCCCTGGAGATGCCCGGCGCGATCCATTGCCGTCCCGAAGGCGGCATGAACAGCAACTGGCTCAAGCTGGGCTGGGCCTATAACGAGACGGCGCAACCCGCGGATTGGACGATCCCGCTGGACCCGCGCTTCCCTGAAATCGTGCTGCGCGGTGCTGCGCGCCTGAACCCCGGCCTCAAGGCCTATTACGGTAAGCTGCCGCGCCAGATGTCGCATTATGGCGGCTGGTATACCCGCACCCGGGACAACTGGCCGCTGATCGGCCCGATGGGACCGGAAGGCGCTTTCATGGCCTGCGGTCTTTCGGGTCACGGCACGATGGCGGCCTGCGCCACCGGAGAACTGCTCGCCTCCTGGCTCACTGGGGCGGCCTTGCCAGACTATGCGCAGCCTTTCTCCATGCAACGCTTCACCGAATCCGGTTTGCGGCAGACCGCCGAGCTGGAAACCGGCCTGCTCTAATTCTTTGAATCGGAAAGAGGATCATGAAAATACTTGTCCCCGTGAAGCGGGTGATCGACTACAACGTGAAGGCGCGGGTTCGCGCGGATGGCACGGGTGTCGATCTGGCGAATGTGAAGATGTCGATGAACCCGTTCGACGAGATCGCGGTGGAGAAGGCGATCCGTCTGAAGGAGGCCGGCCAGGCCGAGGAGATCATCGCCGTCAGCATCGGCGTGAAGCAGGCGGCCGAGACGCTGCGCACCGCGCTGGCGATGGGCGCCGACCGGGCCATTCTCGTCACCGCCGCCGATGACGTGCATCAGGACATCGAGCCCTTGGCGGTGGCGAAGATCCTGGCCAAGGTCGCCGAAGCCGAGGGCACCGAGCTCGTCATCGCCGGCAAGCAGGCCATCGACAACGACATGAACGCCACCGGCCAGATGCTGGCGGCGATCCTGGGCTGGGCGCAGGCCACCTTCGCCTCGAAAGTCGAGATCGAGGGCGGCAAGGCCAAGGTGACGCGCGAGGTCGACGGCGGCCTCCAGACCATCGCGGTGGCGCTGCCGGCGGTGGTCACCGCCGACCTGCGGCTGAACGAGCCGCGCTATGCGAGCCTGCCGAACATCATGAAGGCCAAGAAGAAGCCCTTGGAGGAAAAGACCGCCGGCGATTACGGCGTCGACGTCGCGCCGCGTCTCGAGGTGGTCTCGGTGCGCGAGCCCGAGGGCCGCAAGGCCGGCATCAAGGTCGGCTCGGTGGACGAGCTGCTGGGCAAGCTGAAAGAAGCGGGGGTGATCTGATGGCTGTTCTGCTGCTTGGGGAAGTGACGAACGGGGTGCTGAACCGCGATGCGACGGCGAAGGCGGTGCAGGCGGTCATGAGCCGCATCAGCCGCCGGCTGCGCGTGACGTTCACGGCATGGCCTTCGTTGTGCAGGGGCCGGGTCATCTGCTGCACGCCGGCATCTGCTGCACGCCGTAGCAGGGCGTTTCCGGAAATTGCCGGTCGATCAGCCGCATAGGGGCGAGGTTCATCCCGGTCTCGTCCCTTGCTGCGCAACAGGACGCGGACCGCGAAATCGAGGACCGCGGGATCGACAGCAGGCGGCATGGCGCCCCGAGCGACAGCGCGGGACGGGAGCGTTCAATCATCGCGTTCGGGATCGGCCTTGAACCGGTGGCGGCTTCGATCCCTCGTCACTGGCCGGTCCAGGGCCTGGGCTTTCCGGACAGGAAGCGTTGGCGCCGGCCGGCTCCCCGATCCGGGCGTGCAGCGACCGCATCGTGGCCTCATCGATCTCGGCCTTCTTCCCGCCGCGTTCGAAGATGTCCGACGCCCCTTCGAGCAGCGCCTTCTTCCATTGATGGATCATCGTCGGGCGCACGCGGTATTCCGCGGCCAGCTCCGGCACGATGCGCCCGCCCTTCACGGCTTCCGGCGCCACCCGAGCCTTGAAGCCCGCGTCATGGTTCCTGCCTTTCGGCATCGTCCGATCCCCTCGTCCCTGGAGACCAGAAGACGGCGGATCGCAGCTTGCCTCACTGGCCGATTCTCGGCGGATGGCTCATAATCCCAACGACGGGATCAAGAGGCTAAAAGCGACGGTCATATCCCTTGGGATGAAGATCAGATCGCGAAATTCCGGGAATACCGGGCCGTCGGCACCATGAAGCGGCTGGCCTTTGAGTTGATCTACTGGACCGGTGTCCGCGTGTCGGACGCGATCCGGCTGGGGCCGCGCAATCACGCAATATAGACAACGACGGCTGGCTTTTCTTTTCCCAGGGCAAGACCGGCCGGGATGCGGTCATCCCGTTCAACAGAAAACTGCCCGAGTTCGCGGAACCGACGGCTGGCGATCTGGCTTTGCTTCACTCATCGATCAGCGCCCGCAACAAGCGGCGCATCACCTATCTTCACGCCCGGCGAGGTGCGTCCCGCTCGTCCAAGTCCATTTCGCAATGGTTTGCCGCCAAGGCACGCAAGGCAGGCATCGAGGATCGCACCGCTCACGGGCTACGGAAAAGCCGGGCCGAAGCCCTGTTCGAGAACGGTGCGACCATGGCCCAAGCACAGACATGGACCGGCCGTAAAGACCCCCGGATGCTCCAGCACTACGCCGATAAATACGACAAGCGGCGTGCGCTGTCGCGGACGGATGGGGAACGGAAAGTTCCAACTTCCGAGATCAGGTTCAAAAAAGGAAGAAAATAATGTGAGTTATCAACGCCAAAATGAGGCGATGGCGACCCCGCCAGGACTTGAACCCGGAACCTAGCGCTTAGAAGGCGCTTGCTCTATCCAGTTGAGCTACGGGGCCGCATGGCGGCAGTCATGGCGCAGGATGGCGGCTGAATCAACCGCTCAATCCGTACCACGCAGGTCAATCGTCATGAAGACGCTGTTCGGATCGGGCCGGTATTCGCCAAAGGGCGGGCATTCCACGAAACCCGCCCGCGCATAAAGCCCGCGTGCAGCGATGAAGGTGGGCTGCACCCCGGTTTCCAGGCTCAGCCGCGCCATGCCCTCGGACCGGGCATGGTCGACCAGCGCCTGAAGCATGCGGTGCGAATGGCCGCGGCCGCGCGCCTCGGCCAGCACATGCATCGACTTGATCTCGCCATGATCCGGGGCGATGAGCTTGACCGCGCCCATGGCCAGGGCCACGCCGCTCTCGCGCAGCACGAAAAAGGCGATCTCGGGGCCCTCCAGCGCCGCACGCGGCAGCATGTGGATCGATTCCGGCGGCGTGTCGGCATGCATGTCGGCGGTGTGGCGCTGAAACAGCAGCGCCAGATCCTCGCCCAGGGGGCTTTCCCGCCCGATCACCAGATCCCCGCCATCCATCGCGCCATCCCTTTGCTGCTGCGCACCGGACCCTAGCAGCGGCCGGCGCGATTGCGAAGCCCCGCGCGGCCCGGCGGCATGAAAAATAAGGAAGAATACGCGCGCCAGCCCCTTGCGGCCCGGACGCTTTCCGCGCCGGGCCGGCGGCAGGGGAACAGCGGTCCGCCGCCCGGCCAGCCTTGGGAAAACATTCGCCGCCCGCCGGGGCGGCCGGGGCCCGCCCGGCTTGCCCGGCCCCGGCCCGCCCGCTACCTCTGGCGCGGAAACGGAGGCGCCCATGTCCATCGTCATCGAGCACATGACCAAGAGCTTCGACGGCACCGCGGTGCTGCGCGGCATCGACCTGACCATCGAATCGGGCGAGCTGGTGGCGCTGCTCGGCCCTTCGGGCTCGGGCAAGACCACGCTGCTGAAGATCATCGCCGGGCTGGAATGGCCGAATTCGGGCGGGCTGGTGGTGCATGGCGCGGACTGGCTGCACCTGGCGGCGCAGGACCGCCGCATCGGCTTCGTCTTTCAGCATTACGCGCTGTTTCCGCATATGAGCGTGCGCGACAACATCGCCTTCGGCCTGACCGTGCGGCCGCGCGCGCAGCGGCCGGGCAAGGCGGTGATCGCGGCCAAGGTGGATCAGCTGCTGGAGTTCCTGCAGATCGCGCATCTGGGCGACCGCTACCCGGCGCAGCTTTCGGGCGGGCAGCGGCAGCGGGTGGCGCTGGGGCGCGCGCTGGCCATCGAGCCCACGGTGCTGCTGCTGGACGAGCCCTTCGGCGCGCTGGACGCCGCCGTGCGCCGCGACCTGCGCGCCTGGCTGCGCCAGGTGCATGACGAGACCGGCTCGACCACGATCTTCGTCACCCATGACCAGGAGGAAGCCTTCGAACTGGCCGACCGCGTGGTGGTGATGGGCGAGGGCCGGATCGAGCAGATCGGCAATGCCGACCAGATCCACGACCACCCCGCCAGCCCCTTCGTCGCCCGCTTCATGGGCGCGACCATCGAATTGCCGGTGGTGCTGCAGGCCGGCCGGGCCGAGGCGCAGGGGCTGGATAGCAGCCGCCTGCCGCGCCGCGCCCTGCCCGATGGGCCGGCCACGCTGTTCCTGCGCCCAGCCGACGTGACGCCCCTGGCCGATCCCGCCGGGCGCTGGCAGATCACGCATCGCACCAGCAACGGCGCCCTGCTGCGGCTGGAGCTGACCGACGGCACCGGCCAGTTCGGCATCGACCTGCCCCGCCGCGCGCCCGAGGCGCAGGGGCTGATCGCCGGCACCCGCGTCAACCTGCGCCCCGAGGCGGGCACGATCTTTCCCGGCCCGCGCGCCCTGGCTCCCCAGGCGGCCGCCACCGCATTCCCCCGCAAGGAGAAAAGCCTATGACGATCCGCAAGCTTCATGTCGCCGCGCTGGCGCTTTTGCTGGGCACCACCCCGGCGCTGGCCCAGGACAAGATCCTGAATGTCAGCTATGACATCGCCCGCGAGCTGTTCGAGGCGCTGAACCCCGAATTCCAGGCGCATTGGAAGGACAAGACCGGCCGCGATGTGACCATCGACCAAAGCCATGGCGGCTCGTCGAAACAGGCGCGCGCCATCCTCGAGGGGCTGCCGGCCGATGTCGTCACCTTCAACCAGGAAACCGACGTGGACGTACTGGCGCAGAACGGCCTGGTGGCCGAGAACTGGCGCGAGGCGCTGCCGAACGGCGCCTCGCCCTATTTCTCGCTGCCCGCCTTCCTGGTGCGCGAGGGCAATCCCAAGGGCATCAAGGACTGGTCGGACCTGGCGCGCGACGACGTGCAGGCGGTGTTCCCCAATCCCAAGACCAGCGGCAACGGACGCTATACCTATCTGGCCGCCTATGCCTATGCCCTGACGCAAGAGGGCGGCACGCCCGAAAAGGCGCAGGAATTCGTGGGCAAGATCTTTGCCAATGTGCCGGTCTTCGACACCGGCGGCCGCGCCGCCACCCAGACCTTCGCCGAGCGCAACATCGGCGACGTGCTGATCACCTTCGAGGCCGAGACCAAGGGCATCGCCAAGCAATACGAGCCCCAGGGCCTCGAGGCCGTGACCCCGGCGACCAGCCTTTTCGCCGCCTTCCCGGTCGCCGTGGTGGCCGAGAACGCCGAAAAGAACGGCTCGGCCGAGGTCGCGACGGAATATCTCAACTGGCTCTACTCGCCCGAGGCGCAGGAGACGCTGGCCGAGAACCACTATCGCACCACCGACGAGGCGGTGACGGCGAAATACGCCGGCGAGTTCCCCGAGGTGAAGCTCTTGACCGTGGACGAGGTCTTTGGCGGCTGGCAGAAGGTGCAGGAAGAGCACCTGGCCGAGGGCGGCATCCTCGACAAGGTCTTCGTCAACCAATGAGCGCCGCCGCCGCGCCCATCCGCGCGAAACGCGTCTTGCCGGGGTTCTCGCTGAGCCTCGGCACGACGCTGCTTTACGTCGCGCTGGTGATCCTGATCCCGGTGGTGGCGCTGGTGCTGAAGGGGGCCGAGATCGGGCCGGCGCGGTTCTGGGCCATCGTCACCGCGCCGCGCACGCTGGCGGCGCTGCGGGTGACGCTGACCGCCGCCGCCGCGGCCACCGTCTTCAACGCCTTCTACGGCCTGCTGATGGCCTGGGTGCTGACGCGCTACGACTTTCCCGGCAAGCGCATCCTGGATGCATTGATGGACATCCCCTTCGCCCTGCCGACCGCGGTCGCAGGCATCTCGCTGACCGCGCTCTATTCGGCGAACGGCTGGTTCGGCGCGCCGCTGACCGGCGCCGGCATCGAGTTGGTCTATACGCTGGGCGGCGTGATCCTGGCGATGACCTTCACCTCGATCCCCTTCGTGGTGCGCGCCATCCAGCCGGTGCTGGAGGATCTGGACCCGGCGCTGGAACAGGCGGCGATGACGCTGGGCGCCCGGCCCTTTGCCATCTTCCGCCGCGTGGTGCTGCCGGCGATCCTGCCCGCGTGGCTGGCAGGCTCGACCGTGGCCTTCGCCCGATCCCTGGGCGAGTTCGGCGCGGTGGTGTTCATCGCCGGCAACCTGCCCTTCAAGACCGAGATCGCGGCGCTGCTGGCCTTCATCCGGCTGGAGGAATACGACTACCAGGGCGCCGCCGCCATCGCGCTGGTGCTGCTGATGTTCGCGCTGGTCCTGCTGGCGGTCTCGAACCTGATCCAGTTCCGCGCCGCCCGCCACCTGGAGGCCCGGTGATGACCACCGTCGCGCTGACCCACGCTCCCGGCCAGAGCCGCGCGGTGCCGCGGCTGCTGATCGCCCTCGCCTTCGCGCTGACCGCGATCTTCGTCGTGGCGCCCCTGGCCTTTATCTTCTGGCGCGCCTTCGCCGAGGGCTGGGCGGTCTATCTGGCAAACATCGCCGACCCGCTGGTCCTGCATGCGATCTGGCTGACGGCGCTGGTCGCGGTGATCGTGGTTCCGGTCAACATCGCCTTTGGCATCGCCGCCGCCTGGGCCATCGCCCGCTTCCGCTTTCCGGGGCGCAAGCTGTTGATGGTGCTGATCGAGATCCCCTTCTCGATCTCGCCGATCATCGCCGGCATCTGCTACCTGCTGCTTTACGGCCGGCAGGGCCTCTTGGGCCCCTGGCTGGCCGCGCATGACCTGAAGGTGATGTTCGCCCTGCCCGGCATCGTGCTGGTCACCATGTTCGTCACCGCCCCCTTCGTGGTGCGCGAGGTGCTGCCGCTGATGCAGGCGCAAGGCTCGGAACAGGAACAGGCGGCGGTCACGCTGGGCGCACGCGGCTGGCAGGTGTTTTCCCGCGTCACCCTGCCCAATATCCGCTGGGCGCTGCTTTACGGCGCCGTGCTGTGCACGGCCCGCGCGGTGGGCGAGTTCGGCGGCGTCTCGGTCGTTTCCGGCTCGATCCGCGGCCAGACCAACACCCTGCCCCTGCAGATCGAGCTGATGTTCAACGACCTCAACACCACCGGCGCCTTTGCCGCCGCCTCGACCCTGACCGTCATCGCGCTGGTGGTGCTGGTCGTCAAGGCGGCGCTGGAAAGCCGCAGATGACAGCCCGTAACTGGCGGGAATGTCAGTGGACTTGACCCGCCAGCCCGCCTAGGCTGCAGCCCATGGACGCCGCGATCAAGGACCAGAAACAACCCTGCCCCGAACTGCCGAAGCCCCGCAGCTTCTGGCAGCGCATCGCCGACCGGCTGGCGGCGATCGTCGGCGCGCGCCGCCCGGCCACCCCGCCCGAGAGATCGGTGGCCTTCACCATCGCCGTGATCGCGCTGGGGGCCAAGCTCGCCAAGGCCGACGGCGCCGTGGCCCGCTCCGAGGTGGCGGCCTTTCGCCGCGTCTTCATCATCCCGCGATCCGAGGAAAAGAACGCCGCCCGCGTCTTCGACCTGGCGCGCCAGGATGTCGCCGGCTTCGACGCCTGGGCCCGGCGCATCGCCCGCATGTTCCCGCCGGGCGACCCGGTCCTGGCCGATGTGATCGAGGGGCTGTTCATCATCGCCGTCGCCGACAGCGACCTGCATGAGGCCGAGATCGTCTTCATCGACGAGGTGGCGCGCATCTTCGGCCTGCCCGCCGCGCAGGTGGCGGCGATCCGCGCCCGCCACGACCGCCGGCAGGGCTGCCCCTCATGCGAGGTTCTGGGCGTGACCCCCGACACGCCCTTGCCCGAGGTGCGCCGGCGCTGGCGCGAACTGGTGCGCGAAAGCCATCCCGACCGCGCCCTGGCCCGCGGCCTGCCGCCCGAGGCGATCCGCCTGGCCGAGGCCCGCACCCGCGCGCTGAACGAGGCATGGGAAAACTTCCGCAACATGCACCCGAAGGGCTGCGCCGGCCCCAGCCTGTCGGCCTAGGGACAAGGCATTGGCCGGGGTGCGCGCATGGCCTGCGCGCACCCCGGCCCAGTCGCCTCAGGCATGCGCAGCGCGCAGCGCCTTGCGACGCGCCACGCGCTCGCGGATCGCCTCGATATCGGTGACCGGGGTCGCGGCAAAGAGTTCGCGCGTATAGGGGTGCCTGGGATCTGCGAAGACCTCGTCGCGGCTGCCCTGCTCGACCGCCTCGCCCTTGTGCATCACCAGCACGTCGTCGGCGATGTAGCGCACCACCGACAGGTCGTGGCTGATGAACACATAGGCCAGGTTGAACTCCTCCTGCAAGTCGGCCAGCAGGTTCAGCACCTGCGCCTGCACCGACAGGTCCAGCGCCGAGACCGGCTCGTCCAGCACCAGCAGCGTCGGGTTCAGCATCAAGGCGCGGGCAATGGCGATGCGCTGGCGCTGCCCGCCCGAGAACATGTGCGGATAGCGGTTGAACACTTCGGGCGGCAGGCCGACCTTGGCCAGCATCTCCTCGGCGCGGCGGCGGCGCCCGGCGGCGGGGGTATCGGTGTTCAGAAGCAGGGGCTCCATCAGCACGTCGCCGATCTTCTGGCGCGGGTTCAGGCTGCCATAGGGGTTCTGGAACACCATCTGCACCTTAGAGCGCATCTCGCGCGTCAGCCGCGCCTTGCCGATGTCCACGGGCTTGCCGTCGATCATGAGCTCGCCGCCCGAGGCCGGATCGATCAGCGCGATGATCCGCGCCAGCGTCGACTTGCCCGAGCCGGATTCGCCGACGATGGCCAGCGTCTTGCCGCGATCGACCGAAAAGCTGATGCCCTTGACCGCGCGCACCGTCTTGGCGGCGCGGGTCAACGATCCGGGAACGTGATAGTCGCGGATCAGGTTGCGGCCTTCGACGACACTCATTGCGGGGCCTCCTCAAGGAAGCTGCCGACGGTGGGCAGCCGGTCGCCCGTCGCATTCTCGGGCAGGGCCGAGAGCAGCGCGCGGGTATAGGGATGCGAAGGCGCCTCGAACAGCGTCAGCACCTCGGCCTCTTCCATCTTCTTGCCCTTGTATTGCACCTGGACGCGGTCGGCTGTCTCGGCCACCACGCCCATGTCGTGGGTGATCAGGATCAGCGCCATGCCCGTCTGTTCCTGCAACTGCATCAGCAGATCCAGGATCTGCTTCTGGATGGTCACGTCCAGCGCCGTCGTCGGCTCGTCCGCGATCAAGAGGCGCGGCCCGGTGGCGATGGCCATGGCGATCATCACCCGCTGGCACTGGCCGCCCGACATCTGGTGCGGATAGCTGCGCAGCTTTTCCTCGGGCTCGGGGATGCCGACCTGGCGGAACAGTTCCAGTGCCCTGGCCCGCGCCGCGCGTTTCGACAACCCCGCGTTGAAGCGCAGCACTTCCTCGATCTGGTAGCCGGTGGTGAAGCTGGGGTTCAGCGAGGCGATGGGTTCCTGGAAGATCATGGTGATCTCGCGCCCGATGATGCGGCGGCGCTGGCGCGGGGTCATGCGCAGCAGGTCTTGCCCGTCGAAGCTCATCTCGTCGGCGGTGACGGTGGCGGTATCGGGCAAAAGCCCCATCGCCGCCAGCATCGACACCGACTTGCCCGAGCCCGATTCCCCGACGATGGCCAGCACCTCGCCCTTGTCCACGGTCACGTCGATGCCGTCCACGGCGGTGAAGCTGCCGGTCGAGGTAGCAAAGCGCACGGTCAGGTTGCGGATTGTCAGCAAGGCCATGGCTCAGCTCCGCTTCAGTTTCGGGTCGAGCGCGTCGCGCAGCCCGTCGCCCATCAGGTTGATCGCCAGCACCGAGACCAGGATGGCGAGGCCGGGGAAGGTGACCACCCACCAGGCGCGCAGGATGAACTCGCGCGCCTCGGCCAGCATGGTGCCCCATTCCGAGGCCGGCGGCTGCGCCCCCATGCCGAGGAAGCCGAGCGCGGCGGAGTCGAGCACCGCCGAGGAGAAGCTCAGCGTTGCCTGCACGATCAGGGGCGCCAGGCAATTGGGCAGGATGGTCTTGAACATCAGCCGCAGGTTGCCCGCGCCCGCCACCTTGGCGGCGGTGACATATTCGCGTGCCTTTTCCCCCATCACCGCGGCGCGGGTCAGGCGGGCGAAATGCGGCTGGTAGACGATGGCGATGGCGATCATCGCATTGGTCAGCCCCGGCCCCAGCACCGCGACCAGCACCAGCGCCAGCAGCAGCGAGGGAAAGGCCAGCACCACGTCCATGACCCGCATGATGACGGTGTCCACCCAGCCGCCGAAAAAGCCGGCGACCAGCCCGATGATGATGCCGCCGGTGAGCGCGATGGCGACGACGACAATGCCGATGAACAGCGAATATTGCGCGCCGTGGATCAGCCGCGACAGCATGTCCCGGCCCACCGCATCGGTGCCCAAGAGGAAGCCCGCGCGCCCGCCATCCTGCCAGATCGGAGGCACCAAGAGCGCGTCGCGATATTGCTGCGTCGGGTCATGCGGCGCGATCAGCGGTGCGAAGATCGCCGTCAGCACCAGCAGGATAAAGACCACGAGCCCGATCACCGCGCCGCGGTTCTGGCTGAAATAGAACCAGAACTCGCGCAGCATCCGGCGGCGGATGGCCGCGTCCGAAATCTTGACGGTGGTATCGGTCATTTGTGCCGGATCCTCGGGTTGATGAGACCATAGGTCAGGTCAACGATCAGGTTCACGATCATCACGATGGCGGCGATCAGGAGCAGGCCCGACTGCACCACCGGATAGTCGCGGCGGCTGATGGAATCGATCATCCACTTGCCGATGCCCGGCCAGGAAAAGATCGTCTCGGTCAGAATGGCGCCGGCCATCAGCACGCCGACCTGCAAGCCGATGGTGGTGATGACCGGGATCATGGCATTGCGCAGCGCATGGACGCCGATCACCCGGCGCGACGACAGGCCCTTGGCGCGGGCGGTGCGCACGTAATCCTCGCCCATCACCTCCAGCATGGCGGATCGGGTCTGGCGCGCGATCACCGCCAGCGGGATGGTCGCCAGCACGATCGAGGGCAGGATCAGGTGGCTCAGCGCCGAGGCGAAGGCGCCCTTCTGCCCCGAGAGCAGGCTGTCGACCAGCATGAAGCCCGTCACCTGCGGAAAGAAATACATCAGCGAGATGCGGCCCGAGACCGGAGTCCAGCCCAGCACGCCCGAAAACAGGATGATGAGCAAAAGCCCCCACCAGAAGATCGGCATCGAAAACCCGACCAGCGCCGCGGTCATCGATATCTGGTCGAACCAGCTGCCGCGCTTGATCGCCGCGATCACGCCCACCGGCACGCCGATCACCGTGGCGATGATGATGGCCACCAGCGCCAGCTCGACCGTGGCCGGAAACAGCGCCAGGAACTCGGTCAGCACCGGCTTTTTCGTCACCAGCGAATTGCCCAGGTCGCCCTGGAGCAGGTTGCCGAGATAATGCAGATATTGCTGCCAGACCGGCTTGTCATAGCCAAGCTGCGCCGCGATCTGGGCGTAACGCTCGGGCGAGACGCCGCGCTCGCCGGCCATCAACAGCACCGGGTCGCCGGGCAGCAGCCGGATGAAGCCAAAGGCCACCAGCGTGATCCCGATCATCGTCGGAACCAGGTAAAGCAGTTTCTTGAGGATGAATCTGAGCATCGAACCCTAACCTAAGGGCCGTGCAAGGAGGTTTCCCTGCACGGCCGCGAGAGTTTCAATCCGGGCGCGACCTTATTCGGTCAGGTCCACGGTGTCGAAGGCATAGTCGCCCAGCGGCGATTGCACGAAGCCGGTCACGTTCTTGGCCATCGGCACATATTGCGTCGAATGTGCCAGCGTGGCCCAGGGCGCCTCGCGCTTGAAGATGACCTGCGCCTCTTCGTAAAGCTTGACCCGCTCGTCATGGTCCGAGGTCGCCTTGGCCTTGGCCAGCAGGTCCGAGAACTCCTGGTTGCACCAGAAGGCGCGGTTCGCGCCGCCCGGATTGGCCGCGGCGCAGCTGAGCAGCACCGACAGGAAGTTGTCGGGGTCGCCGTTGTCGCCGGTCCAGCCCAGGATGACGGCGCCCTTGCGGCCTTCCTCCATCGACTTCTTCAGGTACTCGCCCCATTCGTAGCTCACGATCTCGACCTTGACGCCGACCTTGGCGAAATCGCTCTGGATCAGCTCGGCGGTGCGGCGGGCATTGGGCATGTAGGGGCGCTGCACCGGCATGGCCCAGACTTCCATGGTCAGATCCTTGACGCCGGCTTCCTCCAGCATCGCCTTGGCGGCCTCGGGGTCGTATTTGTCGTCCTCGATGGCGTCGTTATAGGACCACATGGTCGGCGGGATCGGGTTCTTGGCGACCTCGGCATTGCCTTGATAGACGGCGTCGATCAGGGCCTGCTTGTCCATCGCCATGTTCAGCGCCTTGCGGACCTGCGGGTTGTCGAAGGGCGCGACGGTGGTGTTATAGGCCAGATAGCCCACGTTCAGGCCGGGCTGCTCGTCCAGCTTGAGGTTCGGGTCGGCGCGGATCTCGTCCAGGTCGGCGGGCGCCGGATAGGGCATCAGGTGGCATTCGCCGGCCTTGAGCTTTTGCAGCCGCACCGAGGCGTCGGGGGTGATGGCAAAGACCAGGTCGTCGATCTTGGGTGCCTCGCCCCAGTAATCGGCGTTCTTCTGGTAACGGATCACCGCGTCCTTCTGATAGGCGACGAAGCGGAAGGGGCCGGTGCCGATCGGGGCGTTGTTCAGGTCTTCGCGGGTGCCGGCGGCGTCCAGCGCGTCGGCATATTCCTTGGAGACGATCGAGACGAAGGGCATCGCCACATTGGCCAGGAACGGCGCCTCGGGCTGGTTCAGGGTGAATTTCACCGTGTGGTCATCGACCTTCTCGATGGACTTGATCAGCTTGTCCATCTCCATCGAGGAATAATACTCGTAGGTGATGCCGGGGATGTATTCGTGCCAGGGATGGTCGGCGCTGGCCTGGCGCTCGAAGGTGAAGATCACGTCGTCGGCGTTGAAATCGCGCGAGGGCGTGAACTTGTCGTTGGAATGGAACTTCACCCCCTGGCGCAGGTGGAAGGTGTATTCCAGCCCGTCCTCGGACACGTCCCAGCTTTCGGCCAGGGCCGGCTCGATCTCGGTGGTGCCCGGCTTGAACTGCACGAGGCGGTTGTAGATCGCATGGCCCGAGGCATCGAAGGTGGTGCCCGAGGTATAGGGCGCGGCGTCGAAACCCTCCGGCGAGCCCTCCGAGCAATAGACGAAGGTCTTGGCATGCAGCGGCGCCGCAGCCATCAGGGCAAAAGCCGATGCCGCAAGCATCCGGGTGGAGAAGAGTGACATAATGCCTCCCATGTCTAGAGATATTCCCTGATCCTGATGCAAACGAATCTGCCTGACAGGTCAAGTGCTTTGCCGGGCATGATCGTCGTTTTGCCGCGATGACGCTGCGAAACGCCGAAAGCATCGGGCAAATCTTGGCGTTCAGCCGGCCAGGCACCGGGCAGGAGGGGCCGGCCCCGGACGTGAAAACAGACAGAACCGGACTGTTCAGGCATTGCCGCCCCGCCGTATCGGGACGGGGACGGGATGATTCTCGGCGCACCATTCGCGGATCGGCAAGACACGAGGGGCAGGTCCGCGCCGGCGCCGGGACATCACCCGTCGTCGCTGCGTTTCAAGAAAAGCGCCGCGAAAAGATAGATCCCTGCCGCACCGAACAGGAAGGCCCAGAAGAACGCGCCACTGGTTGCCTCGAACCCCGCCCAAAGCAGGGGCAGCAGGACGCAGAGGACACGGACCCAGAGCGGGCGGAAGAACGGGTGTTCGGGATCGACCAGCATTCCGCCAACCTAGCCGGGCCGGGCAGGATGCGCCATATCCTTCGGCGCCTCGGAGCCGGTGGATTGACATTGTGCCGGGTGGCGCCTCTCGGGATCCAGCCCCATGGCGCCTGCCCTTCTTTCTTGCCCAAATATCCCGGGGGGACGTTTCCTGCGCCCCGTCGAGGGGCGCAGGAAACGCGGGGGGCAGCGCCCCCCGAAGGCCAGCGGCGCAGCAGATCCATCCGGCAGCCGGCCGCACGGTCGGGACATGGATGGTGGCGGCCTTGGCCATCTCCTCGATTTCGGGCGCTTCGTCCTGCATTCCGGCGAGGGGATGCGTGACCAAACCCGTGTGGCCTTGCATCAGCCCGCCGGGTTCACCCCATGCCCAGCGGATCCTGGCGCCAGCGGGCGCGCTTGCGGTCCTCGCCCAGGCTCCACAGCGCAATGGCGCCCCAGGACAGGCAATAGGCCAGCCCGATGCCCAGCACCAGCCAGCCCGGAATCGGGCCGATGGCGGCGCGCTCCAGCAATTCGGCCGCCGATTGCAGCGGGGTCGGATGCACCCCCAGCTTGCCCAGATAGGCCACGGTCTGGATCAACAGGATCCAGAAATAGTTGCGCCGGATGCGCCGGCCGATGGCGGTGCGCAGGCTGACGTGATAGGCGGGGCGGCGATAATCCTCGGCCAGCCGGTCCTGCCAGCCTGTGTCCAGCCGCAGGTCGCCGTCGCGCAGCATCGGCGCCATGAAGTTCAGCTCCATCCAGCGGCAGCGCGCGCGCCAGACGTTGAAATAGCGATAGCGCCGGGCCTCGAGCATCAGGAAGAAGATGATGAGGATGCCGACCAGCACCAGCGGCAGGGGCGATGCCTGGGGCGAGGAAAAGGTGATCGACAGCGCCACCCCCAGCGTCACCACCGACCAGTTCGTCGTGGTGTCGAGCCGCGTGCGCCAGATGGTCGAGCGATAGATTTCGGCCCGGTAAAGATGCGCAAGCGCGCCGATTTCCGCCGTGTCCAGCGGCTTGCGGCCGTTCTGCTGTCCGTCCATGCGCGTTCTCCCTGCCTTGCAGCTTGGCAGGGGCGGATCGCACGGGCAAGCCCCTTGGCCGCGCCGAAAGCGGAACGGGATCGCGGCGGCTTCAGCCCAGCCGCTCGATCAGCGCCATGGCGGCTTGCGGATTATGCGCCTTGTGGCCGCCGATGACGTAAAGATAGACGTCGCGCGGCCCCGAGACCGGGTTCGGCCCGACATGCTCCAGCCCCTCGGGCAGTCCGCCCGCCGCCCAGATCCGCACCCTTTCCGCCCAAAGATCCAGCGCCGCCGGCGCATAGCCCAGGGCCTTCTCGGCGCTGGTGCCCATGATGCGCACATAGACGAAGGGCGCGGTCGGATCGGCGATCTGCGGATATTTGCCATCCGCCGCGACCACCGCCGCCACGCCATGCTCGCGCAGCATCTCGGTGAAGACGGGCGTGCGGAAGCTCTGGTGGCGCACCTCGACCACGTGGCGCAGCGCCCTGCCCCCGGCCGCGGCCGCGGCCGGCAACAGCTTCAGGAAGGCCCGGAAATCGTCGGGCTCGAATGTCTTCGTCGCCATGAACTGCCAGTTGATCGGTCCCAGCTTGTCGCCCAAGAGCATGACCCCGCCCGACAGGAACCGCGCGATGGTTTCGCCCGCCTCGGCCAGCACCTTGCGATTGGTGGCATAGCGCGGCGCCTTCAGCGAAAAGACGAAATCCTCGGGCGTCTCGTCATGCCATTTGCGAAAGCTCTCGGGCTTTTGCGCGCCGTAATAGGTGCCGTTGATCTCGATCGAGGTCAGCCGGCGGCTGGCATGTTCCAGCTCGCGCCGCTGCGCCAGCCCCGCGGGATAGAAGCTGCCGCGCCAGGGCTCGTAGGTCCAGCCGCCGATGCCGATGCGGATGCGTCCCGCCGCCACCCTGCCCTTGTCCATCCGATACCCTCCTGCGCTGGCGATTCGGCCGATCATAGCGCAGGGCGCGGGCCGCGCCCTAACCCGGCCGCTTGCGCGTCAGCGAGAACTTGTGGGGCGAGATGCCGTATTGCCCCCGGAACACCTTGGAGAAATACGAGGACGAGCCGAAACCGCAGGCCACCGCCACCTGCATGACGCTGAGATTGGTCTCGGTCAGCAGCGAGCGGGCATGTTGCAGCCGCACCTTGTTGAGATATTGCAGCGGCGTCGTGTCCAGGTAGCGCTGGAACAATCGCTCCAGCTGGCGGCGCGAGATGCCCAGGTGGCTGGCGCATTCGCCCAGGTCGATCTCGTCCTCGACATGGGCCTCGATATAGGCCACGGCGCGGATCAGGTGGTCGTTTCGCGTGCCCAGGCGGACGGAAAGCGAGCTCAGCTGTTCGTCCTCGCCGCGGCGGATCTGGCCCAGCAGGCACATGTTCATCACCGCCTGGCCCAGTTCGGCGCCGTAGTAATCCTCGATCAGCTTCAGTGCCAGCTCGGCCGAAGCGACGCCGCCGGCGCAGGTGACGATGCGGTCGTCGATGCAGAAGATGCGCCGCTCGGGCGCCAGGTCCGGATATTTCTCGGTGAAGTTCGGAATGTTTTCCCAATGCAGGGTAAAGCGGCGGCCGTTGAGGATGCCGGCGCGGGCCAGCGCATAGGCGCCGGTGCAAAGCCCGCCCACCGTGCCGCCGTGGCGCCATTGCTTGCGCAGCCAGTCGGTCAGTTCGGCGCTGCATCCCGCATCCGGCTCGACCCCGCCGCAGACCAGCACGTAATCCGAGGCCAGGGCCTCGGACAGCGGCGCGTCGGGCAGAAGCGGCACCCCGTTCGAGCAGGCGATCGGCGCGCCCGTCTCGCTGTGGATGCGCCATTTGAACAGCACCTGCTCGGTCAGCTGGTTGGCCACCCGCAAGGGCTCGATCGCCGAGGTGAAGGCCAGCATGGTAAAGCGCGGCATCAGCACGAAGGACACGGTGATCGGCGCCCGGGCCGGCGTCGAAAGCTTCACATGGGCAATGCCCCGCGCGATATAGCGTTCCCTGTCGTCAGCAGCAGATTGCGGCACCATGGTTTCCCGAATGCTGCGCCCGGCCGGAGGACCGGGCGTCCGTTCCGCATTGCCACAAGCCACGGCGCGCTGCCAAGCCCCTTGGCAAGCGGCCGGGCCATCGGCGTCCGGACCCCGCCTCAGGCAACCAGCAATTCGTCGGCCGGGCCGAAGAACTCGTAATGGATGCGGTCCGAGGGCACGCCGGCCAGCGACAGGGCGGCCACCGCCGCCCGCAGGAAGGGGCGCGGGCCGCAGATATAGTAATCCGCATCGCCCGAAGGGGTGTTGGCCAGCAGCCATTCCTCGGTGATCAGCCCGGCATGGTCGTAGTCGCGGCCGGCGACCTCATCCGCCAGCGGCGTCTGGTGGAAATCGGTGACGGTGATCTGCCCCCGTCCCTTGGCCAGCGCGCGGACATGGGCGCGCATCGCATGGGTCTCGCGGTCATGGGTGCCGTGGATGTAATGCACCGGCACCGGCGCGTCCGATTGCACCAGCGCCTCCAGCATGGCGACCATCGGCGTCAGGCCCACACCGCCCGACAGCAGCACCACCGGCCGCTTGGGCCGTTCGGGCAGGAAGAACTCGCCCGCGGGCGCGGCCACCTTCAGCACCGTGCCCGGCCTTTGCTGGTGCAGCCAGCCCGAGACCAGCCCCTGCGGCTCGCGCTTGACCGAGATGCGATAGGTCTGGCCGTTCGGCGCAGCCGAGATCGAATAGTTGCGCTTGGCCGGGGCATGGCCGGGGATCTCCAGCCAGAAGGTCAGGTACTGGCCCGGCTTGTGCGCCATCACCGGCCCGCCATCGACCGGGCGCAGGATAAACGAGGCGATGGTGCTGCTTTCGCGGATCACCTCGTCGATGCGGAACTCGCGCCAGCCGTTCCAGCCGCCCGCGACCGCCAGCTGCTCGTCATAGATCCGCCGCTCGCGCGCGATCAGGATATTGGCAAGGAACCAATAGGCCTCGCCCCAGGCATCCAGCACCTCGTCGGTGGCCGCATCGCCCAGCACCGCCTGGATGGCGCCCAAGAGCGCCTCGGCGACATGGGGGTAATGCTCGGGCAGGATCTGCAGGCCCACGTGTTTCTGGGCGATGCGCTCGACCGCGGGGACCAGCGCCGTGACGTTGTCGATATTGTTGGCATAGGCCAGGATCGCCCCGGTCAGCGCGCGCGGCTGCGCTTCCGAACCGCCCTGGTGCGACTGGTTGAACAGGTCGCGGATCTCGGGGTTCTGGAACATGCGCGCATACATTTCGCGCACGATGTCAAGGCCATGCGCCTCGAGCCCAGGGACAGTGGCTTTGACCAGGGCGATGGTCTGCGCGCTCAGCGGCTGCGGCATCGGGCTTCTCCTGCTAGGTTGCGCGGCGGGGGTCGGCCGCGACTCAAAACATGTATTGCGGATACATGTATCTTTGCCGCCAGAAACATGCAATCAGGATACATGTTTTATCGGAGGCCGCGATGCGCCTGACGCGCTATACCGATTACGCCATGCGCGTGCTCTTGTATCTGGGCCGCGAGCCCGAACGGCTGTGCTCGATCGGCGAGATCGCGCAAGCCTATGGCATCTCGCAGAACCACCTGATGAAGGTCATCAACGACCTGGTGCATGCGGGCTTTCTGGCCAGCCTGCGCGGCCGCAACGGCGGCATCCGGCTGGCGCGGCCGCCGGCCGAGATCAATATCGGCGCGCTGGTGCGCCATACCGAGGACGATTTCGACCTGGTCGGCTGCACCAGCTGCATCATCGCGCCGGCCTGCGGGCTGACCTCGGTGCTGGACGAGGCGATGGCGGGCTTCATGGCGGTTCTGGACGGCTACAGCCTGGCCGATGTGCTGGCGCGGCGGCCGGATTTCTCGCATCTGCTGCACCCGGTGGCGCCGCGCGAGCCGGCGCGGTCCTGACCCGGATCAGCCGCCCGGCCCGGCATCCCTTTCGTGGAACGCCCAGTCCTGGAAGGCCTGGGCGTTCTCGGCCAGGTCGGCAGGCTGCGGATCGTTGGCCAGCAGGTAGTAGCCATAGTTTTCCTGCACCGTCACCGGCGACAGCTGCACCAGCCGGCCGCTGTCGAGGTCGTCGCGGATCATCGCCAGCGGGCACAGCGCCACGCCCTGCCCGGCCAGCGCGGCAGCGCGCAGCAGGTTGAAATCCTCGAAGACCGGCCCGGCCTCGTCCGGGTCGATGCCCTCGCCCGCCCGCGAAAGCCAGGCGCGCCAGGCCGAGGTGTCGGTATCGTGCAAAAGCCCCGCCGCCTTGATCGCGGCGGCCGGGGGCGGCGCCTTGCCGAAAGCGGGCAGCAGCGCGGGGTTGCAGACCGGCGCGCTTGCCCCCGGCAGGAAGCCCAGCACCCGCACCCCCGGCACGGCCGGCGGGCCATCCGAGAAGACGAAGGCGAAATGCGTGCTGCGAAAGTCGATCTCCTGACCGTGCATGGCATAGACCACCCGCAGCGCCACCTCGGGATGCGCCTGCCGAAAGCGCGAGAGCCGCGGGATCAGCCAGCAGATCGCCACCGAGGGGATGGCGGCGATCACCAGCGGCTGCGTGCCGCCGGCCATGCGCACCCGCTTGCAGGCAGCCTCGATCTCGGCCAGCGACAGGCTCAGCGTCCGCGCCAGTTCCTGCCCGCGGGGCAGGATGCGCGGCCGCGGCCCCGAGCGGTCGAACAGCGCGACCCCCAGGAATTCCTCAAGGTGGCGGACCTGATGGCTGACCGCCGACTGGGTGACGAACAGCGCCTTCGCCGCCTCCTTGAAGCTTTTCAGCCGGGCCACCGCCTCGAAGGCGCGCAGGGCGTTCAGCGGCAGAAGCGACATCGGCGTTCCAAAACTGTTTGAGATTTTCTCAAGTGAAGCATGAGAAACCGTCTTTTGACAAGCGGCCTTGCGGAACCGATCCTGCCGCCATCCGAACCCCCAAAAGACAAAAGGACATCCCATGCAACGCGACAGGCTCCAGAGTTTCGTCGGCAATGGCGAGAAGGCGGTCCCGACCTTCTCGGCCACGGAAATGCAGCGCCGCCAGGATGCAATCCGGGCGCATATGGCGCAGGCAGGCATCGATGCGGCGCTGTTCACCTCGTATCACAACATCAATTATTACGCCGATTTCCTCTATTGCCAGTTCGGCCGCCGCTACGGGCTGGTGATCGACCATGACAAGGCGACCACCATCAGCGCCGGCATCGACGGCGGCCAGCCCTGGCGGCGCAGCTTCGGCGGAAACGTCACCTATACCGACTGGCAGAAGGACAATTATTTTCATGCGCTGCGCCAACTGGCCGGCCAGGCCCGACGCATCGGCATCGAGTTCGACCATGTCAACATCGACCTGCTCGACCTGCTGAAGGCGGAGTTTCCCGGCGTCGCGTTCGTCGATATCGCAGCGCCTGCCATGCGGCTGCGCATGATCAAATCGGCCGAGGAGATCGCCCATATCACCGAGATGGCCCGTATCGCCGATCTGGGCGGCGCGGCCTGCGTCGAGGCGGTGGCCGTGGGCGTGCCCGAGCATGAGGTGGCGCTGCATTCCACCGCCGCCATGGTGCGCGAGATCGCGAAAACCTGGCCCCATGCCGAACTGCTGGACAGCTGGACCTGGTTCCAGTCCGGCGTGAACACCGACGGCGCCCACAACCCGGTGACGAGCCGCAAGATCCAGCGCGGCGACATCCTGTCGCTGAACTGCTTCCCCATGGTCGCGGGCTATTACGTCGCGCTGGAGCGCACGCTCTTCGCCGAGCAGGCCAGCGACGAACATGTCCGGCTGTGGGAGTTCAACTGCAAGGTCCATGACCGCGGCAAGGAATTGCTGGTGCCGGGCAAGAAATGCTCGGAGATCGCGGCCGAGCTGAACGAGATGTATGCGGCCGAGAACCTGCTGCAATACCGCAGCTTCGGCTATGGCCACAGCTTCGGGGTGCTGTGCCACTATTACGGCCGCGAGGCGGGGCTGGAGCTGCGCGAGGATTGCGACACGGTGCTGGAGCCCGGCATGGTCGTCTCGATGGAGCCGATGATCACCATCCCCGAGGGCATGCCCGGCGCCGGCGGCTATCGCGAACACGACATCCTGGTGATCGAGGAAGGCGGGAACCGCAACATCACCGGCTTCCCCTATGGACCCGAGCATCTGATCGTCAGGGGCAAGGCCAAGGCCGCCTGATCCCCCGCCGCCCGCCGGACCATCCGGCGGGCGGATCGCGTAACGGCGGTTGCGACCGCCGCCACCGGCCCGCATCCCCCGCGGGCCGGGCCGAAAGGCCATTGCCGGCAGAGGAGGCCGGCAGGAACACCCAAGGGAGGGTAACAATGTCCAATCCAACGCTCGCCGCGGCGGCCGACATGCCGCAGGATGCGGCGCAAGACACCGAGGTTTCGCCCGACGTGGTGAAGAAGGTGCTGGGCGCCAGCTTCGTCGGCAATTTCGTCGAATGGTTCGACTATGCCTCATACGGCTATTTCGCCACCGTCATCGCCCATGCCTTCTTCCCCGAGATCGCGCCGACCAGCGCGCTGCTGGCGACCTTCGCGGTCTTTGCCATCTCGTTCATCATCCGCCCGGTCGGCGGCATCATCTGGGGCGCGATCGGCGACCGGGTCGGCCGGCGCACCGCGCTGTCCTGGTCGATCCTGATCATGTCGGGCGCCACCACCGTCATCGCGCTCTTGCCGTCCTATCACCAGATCGGCCTGCTGGCGCCGGTGCTTCTGCTGCTGGTGCGCATGGTGCAGGGCTTTTCGGCGGCGGGCGAATATGCCGGCGCCACCTCGTTCATCGCCGAATATTCCCCGACCCATCGCCGCGGCCTTTACACCAGCATCGTACCGGCCTCGACCGCAGCGGGGCTGCTGGCCGGTTCGCTGATGTCGGCGGGGCTCTTCGCCTTCCTGGACGAGGCGCAGATGCAAAGCTTCGGCTGGCGCATCCCCTTCCTGCTGGCGCTGCCTCTGGGCTTCATCGGCCTTTATATTCGGCTGCGGCTGGAGGACACGCCGAAATTCCGCGAGCTGGAAAAGACCCATCACGTCGAGGCCACCCCGGTGCGCGAGCTGTTTCGCAACCATCGCCGGCAGATCGCCATCGCCTTCGGCGTCACCTGCCTCAACGCCGTGGGCTTCTACCTGATCCTCAGCTACATGCCCACCTATCTCTCGACCGAGATGGGCATGGGCAAGGCCCAGGCCTTTCTGGCCACCAGCATCTCGCTGGCCAGCTACATCTTCCTGATCTTCCTGATGGGCATGCTGTCGGACCGGCTGGGGCGCAAAACGGCGCTGATCACCGCCTCGGTGCTGTTCATGGGCCTGACCGTGCCGCTGTTCAGCATGCTCGACGGCGCGAGCTTCGCCACCATCGTGCTGATCCAGATCGCCTTCGGCGCACTGCTGACCATTAACGACGGCACCCTGCCCTGCTTCCTGTCCGAGATCTTTCCGACCCGCGTGCGCTATTCCGGCTTCGCCTTCAGCTTCAACACCGCGAATGCGCTGTTTGGCGGCACCGCGCCCTTCGTCGCGACCTGGCTGATCAGCGTGACCGGCAGCAAGCTGGCCCCGGCCTGGTATCTGGTCGGCGCCGCCGGTCTGGCGCTGGTCGCCATGCTGATGGCGCGCGAGACCGCCGGCAAGCCGCTGGAGGACTGACCCCGCAAGGCAAGCGCCGGCCGCAGGCGATCCGCCGCGGCCGGCGCTTACGATTCGACCGTGGGCAGGAAGCCGCCCTTCAGCCCCAGGACATGATCATGCACGCGCCGTCCCGCCGGCGACAGCGCCATGTCCTCGCGCCGGATCAGGAACCAGTTGCGCTGGATCGGCAGCCCCTCGGCCTTCAGCGCCACCAGCCGGCCGGCGCGCAATTCCTCGGTCACCGTGTGCTGCGAGATCAGCGCGATGCCCAAGCCCGCGATCACCGCCTGCTTGATGGTCTCGTTCGTGCCCATCTCGACCATGCGCCAGGGCGTGCCGTCGCCGATCCGGTCCAGGAAGCGCGTCATCAGGATGCGCGTGCCCGAGCCGGGCTCGCGCGCCAGATAGGTCTCGGCCAGGAGATCGCGCGGCGTCGCCGGATCGGCGGCGGCCAGCGGGTGATCGGGGGGCGCCACGATGATATGGGGATGCGGGCCGATGGGCTCGGCCACCACCGCCGGGCTGCGCGGCGGCCGGCCCATGATCGCCAGGTCCAGCGCCCGCGAGGTCAGCCACTGGATTACCGCGTCGCGGTTGCCGATGCGCAGCGTCACCTCGACCTCGGGCAACGCGCGGCGCAGGTCGGCGACGAGGCGCGGCGCGAAATACTTGCCGGTCGAGACCACCCCCAGCGAGACATTGCCGGTATGGCCGCTTTGCAGCGCCGCCACCCGCCGCGCGCAGGTTTCAAGCGCGATGGCGATCTGCGCCTCGGCTTCCAGCACCGCCCGCCCCTCTTCGGTGGCAAGGAAGGCGCCATGCTCGCCCCGGATCACCATGGGGGCGCCGAGCAGATCCTCCAGCGCACGCAGCTGGCTGTGGATCGCGGGCGGGCTGAGGCTCAGCAGCCCCGCCGCCCCGGTCAGCGAGCCGCTGTCGATGACGGCGCGCAGCACGCGCAGCTGGCGCAGGGTTATGGCACTGATCCGCTTCATTCAGAATTTCCGAAATACATTTTTGTATTATTAAATGTTCCTTAAAATCTGGACATGTCAACAAGAAGACGGGACGCGCCAGAGGAGGGGCAGATGACCGCCGAGACAATCCAGACCGACCGCATTCCCGAGGAGTTGCGCCCCGTGATGCGGGCGATGGCCGAGGCCGGGGCCCGGCTTGCCGCGATCATCCGCCGGGGTGGCGACCTTGCCTCGCCGGTCGGGACCAATGCGGATGGCGACGGGCAGAAGGCGCTGGACGTGATGGCGGACGACCTGTTCCGCCAGGCGCTGGCCGGCGCGGGGGTGCGCTGGCTCGCCTCGGAGGAACAGGACGAGGCCGTGGCGCTGGACCCCGCGGGCCGGCTGGCCGTCGCCATCGACCCGCTGGACGGCTCCTCGAACATCGACACCAATGTCTCGATCGGCACGATCTTTTCGATCTATCCCGCCGAGGCGACGGCCGAGGCCAGCTTCCTGCGCCCGGCGCGCCAGCAGATCGGCGGGGGCTACATCATCTACGGCCCGCGCTGCGCCATGATGGTCACGTTCGGCGACGGCGTGCAGCATTACGCGCTGGACCCCGACAGCGACGGCTTCCGGCTGGTGACGGCCCGGCAGGAGATGCCCGAAAGCGCCCTGGAATTCGCCATCAACGCCTCGAACTACCGGCACTGGCCGCAGCCGATCCGCGCCTATATCGACGATTGCCTGGCCGGCAGCGACGGCCCGCGCGAACAGAACTTCAACATGCGCTGGATCGCCTCGCTGGTGGCGGAAACCCACCGCATCCTGATCCGGGGCGGCGTGTTCCTGTATCCCGGCGACGCGCGCGAGGGCTACGGCTCGGGCCGGCTGCGCATGCTTTACGAATGCGCGCCCATCGCCTTGCTGGTCGAACAGGCCGGCGGTCGCGCCACCGACGGGCTGGTCCCGATCCTCGACCAGGGCGCGGCGCGCCTGCACCAGCGCACGCCCTTCGTCTTCGGCTCGGCCGAGAAGGTCGCCCGCATCGCCGCCTATCACGAACTGCCCCAGACCGAGGTCTCGGCGCTGTTCGGCCATCGCGGCCTGTTCCGGGCCTGATCTGGAAAAAGAAGGGACACCATGAGCAAGAAACACCCGATCATTTCCGTCACCGGCTCGTCGGGCGCGGGCACCACCACGATCAAGAACACCTTCGACCAGATCTTCCGCCGCGAGAAGATCACCGCCGTCAGCATCGAGGGCGACGCCTTCCACCGCTTCGACCGCGCGGCGATGAAGGCCGAACTGGCGCGCCGGACCGAGGCGGGCGACCACACCTTCAGCCATTTCAGCATCGAGGCCAACGAGCTGGAGCGCCTGGAACAGGTGTTTCGCCATTACGGCCAGACCGGCACCGGCCAGACCCGGCATTACGTCCACGACGACCGCGAGGCCGAGAAATACGGCACGCCCCCCGGCCAGTTCACGGCATGGGAGGATTTCGCCCCCGGCTCGGACCTGCTGTTCTACGAGGGGCTGCATGGCGCGGTCCGCTCGGACGGCATCGACATCGCCGGCCAGGCCGACCTGAAGATCGGCGTGGTGCCGGTCATCAACCTGGAATGGATCCAGAAGATCCACCGCGACAAGGCCAGCCGCGGCTATTCGACCGAGGCCGTGACCGACGTGATCCTGCGCCGCATGCATGCCTATGTGCATGTGATCTGCCCGCAGTTCACCGAAACCGACATCAACTTCCAGCGCGTCCCGGTGGTCGATACCTCGGACCCGTTCATCGCGCGCTGGATCCCCACGGCGGACGAAAGCCTGGTGGTGATCCGCTTCAAGAACCCGCGCGGCATCGATTTTCCCTATCTGACCTCGATGATCCAGGGCTCGTGGATGAGCCGCGCCAATTCCATCGTCATTCCGGGGCCGAAGCTGGACCTCGCCATGCAGCTGATCCTGACGCCGATGATCCTGCGTCTGGTCAACGAATCGAAACGGGCCTGAAGGGAGGGAAAGAGGATGAACCAGATGGCAAGGATCGACACCGGTATGGAGGCGCAGATGGCCAATGCCATCCGCGCGCTGGCGATGGATGCGGTCGAGGCCGCGAAATCCGGCCATCCGGGCGCGCCCATGGGCATGGCCGACGTGGCCGCGGTGCTGTTCAACCGCTTCATGAAGATCGACCCGGCGGATGCCGCCTGGCCCGACCGCGACCGCTTCGTGATGTCGGCGGGCCATGGCTCGATGCTGGTCTATGCGATCAACCACATGCTGGGCTATGACGACATGGACATGGACCAACTGCGGAATTTCCGCCAGCTGGGCGCGCGCACCGCCGGCCATCCCGAATACGGCCATGCCAAGGGGATCGAGACCACCACCGGCCCGCTGGGCCAGGGGCTAGCCACCGCCGTCGGCATGGCGCTGGCCGAGCGGATGATGAACGCCCGCTTCGGCGACGGGCTGGTCGATCACTGGACCTATGTCATCTCGGGCGACGGCTGCCTGATGGAGGGCATCAGCCACGAGGCCATCGACTTTGCCGGCCACCAGCGGCTGGGCCGGCTGATCCTGATGTGGGATGACAACGGCATCACCATCGACGGCCATACCGACCTGTCCACCTCGACCGACCAGATGGCGCGCTTTGCCGCCGCGAGCTGGCATGTGCAGGCGGTGGACGGCCATGACCGCGAGGCGGTGGCCGCCGCGATCGAGGCCGCGCGGGCGGATGAGCGCCCCTCGCTCATCGCCTGCAAGACGGTGATCGGCTATGGCGCGCCCAACAAGCAGGGCAGCCACGACGTGCATGGCGCGCCGCTGGGCGCCGACGAGATCGCGGCGGCGCGCGCGCATCTGGGCTGGAACCATTCGCCCTTCGAAATACCCCAAGACATCCTGGACTCCTGGCGCTGTGTCTCCGCGCGAGGGGCCGAGGCGCGGTCAGCATGGCAGAAGCGGCTGGAAACGTCCCCAGATCAGGGCCGTTTCAACGCCATGCTGGCCGCGCCCGATGCGGCGGCGCTGCGTAGCGCCATCCGCGACTATACGGCAAAGCTGGCCGCCGACCGGCCCAAGGTGGCGACCCGCAAGGCCTCGGAAATGGCGCTGGAGGTGGTGAACGCCACGCTGCCGAACACGGTGGGCGGCTCGGCCGACCTGACCGGCTCGAACAACACCCGCAGCAAGGGCATGGTCTCGGTGACGCCGGCCGAGCGGCTGGGCCGCTATGTCCATTACGGCATCCGCGAACACGGCATGGCCGCGATCATGAACGGCCTGGCGCTGCACGGGGGCTTTGTCCCCTATGGCGGCACCTTCCTGGCCTTTTCCGACTATTCCCGCCCGGCGATCCGGCTGGGCGCGCTGATGGGGGTGCCGGTCGTCCATGTCATGACCCATGACAGCATCGGCCTGGGCGAGGACGGGCCGACCCACCAGCCGGTCGAGCATGTCGCGGCGCTGCGGGCGATCCCGAACCTGATGGTCTTCCGCCCCGCCGATGCGGTCGAGACCGCCGAGGCCTGGGAGATCGCGCTGACCGCGCCCGCCAGCCCCTCGGTCCTGTGCCTGTCGCGCCAGAACCTGCCCGCCGTGCGGCTTAAGGCCGATGACGAGAACCTGAGCCGCCAGGGCGCCTATGTCCTGCGCGAGACCGAGGGCGCGCGCGACGCGACGCTGATCGCCACCGGCTCGGAGGTCGAGATCGCGCTGGAGGCCGCCGATCTGCTGGCCGCGCAGGGCGTGCGCGCCGCCGTCGTCTCGGCCCCCTGCTTCGAGCTGTTCGCCCAGCGCCCGCAGGCCGAACGCGAAGCGGTGCTGGGCCGCGCCCCGCGCATCGGCATCGAGGCGCTGATCCGCCAGGGCTGGGACGGGCTTTTCCTGCGCCCCGGCGACGGTTTCATCGGCATGGCCGGCTTTGGCGCCTCGGCCCCCGCCCCCGCGCTTTACCGGCATTTCGGCATCACCGCCGAACGTGCCGCCGACCTTGCCAACCAGCTTATCCAGGGAGGAAAGTGATGGCCCTCATCACGCTGCGACAGCTTCTGGACCACGCCGCCGAGCATGGCTACGGCGTGCCCGCCTTCAACATCAACAACATGGAACAGGGGCTGGCCATCGTGAAGGCGGCGGCCGAGGTCGATGCGCCGGTGATCCTGCAGGCCAGCCGCGGCGCCCGTTCCTATGCCGGCGACATCATGCTGCGGCGCATGGTCGAGGCGCTGGCCGAGATGAACCCGACCATCCCGATCTGCCTGCACCAGGACCACGGCAACAACCTGGCCACCTGCATGTCGGCGATCCGGCACGGATTCACCAGCGTGATGATGGACGGCTCGCTGCATGAGGACATGAAGACGCCCGCCGATTACGACTATAACGTCGCGGTGACGGCCAAGGTCTCCGAGGCCGCCCATGCCGTCGGCGCCTCGGTCGAGGGCGAGCTGGGCGTGCTGGGCAGCCTGGAGACCGGCGAAGCCGCGGCCGAGGACGGCTCGGGCGCCGAGGGCAAGCTGGACCACAGCCAGCTTCTGACCGACCCCGATCAGGCGGTGGATTTCGTCGCCCGCACCCATTGCGACGCGCTGGCCATCGCCTGCGGCACCAGCCATGGCGCCTACAAGTTCAGCCGCAAGCCCGATGGCGACATCCTGGCCATGCATGTGATCGAGGCGATCCACGAGCGCCTGCCCGGCACGCATCTGGTCATGCACGGCTCCAGCTCGGTGCCGCAATATCTGCAAGACCTGATCAACGAGGCCGGCGGCCAGATGCCGCAGACCTATGGCGTCCCGGTCGAGGAGATCGAGCGCGGCATCCGCCACGGCGTGCGCAAGGTGAATATCGACACCGATTGCCGCATGGCGATGACCGGGCAGTTCCGCAAGATCGCCCGCGACAAGCCCGATGAATTCGACCCCCGCAAGTTCCTGATCCCGGCGATGAAGGAGCTGACGGCCCTGTGCCGCGACCGCTTCGAACGCTTCGGCACCGCGGGCCATGCCAGCAAGATCAGGGTCATCCCGATGGACGAGATGGCCAAACGCTACGCGTCGGGGGCGCTGGACCCGGCAATCACTGGCGCGAAAGCCGCCTGAGGAGGAGGAAGCCCGATGAACGAGATGAGCAAGTCGGAAATCACCGACAAGAAGAAGCGCTATGCGGCCGGCGTGCTGAAATACGCCCAGATGGGCTATTGGGACGGCGACTACCAGCCCAAGGACACTGACATCCTGGCCCTGTTCCGCATCACCCCGCAAGAGGGCGTGGACCCGATCGAGGCAGCGGCGGCGGTGGCCGGCGAAAGCTCGACCGCGACCTGGACCGTGGTCTGGACCGACCGGCTGACCGCCTGCGACCAGTATCGCGCGAAAGCCTATAAGGTCGAGCCGGTGCCGGGCACGCCGGGGCAGTATTTCTGCTATGTCGCCTATGACCTGATCCTGTTCGAGGAAGGCTCGATCGCCAACGTCACCGCCTCGATCATCGGCAACGTCTTCAGCTTCAAGCCGCTGAAGGCCGCCCGGCTGGAGGACATGCGCTTCCCGGTCGCCTACATGAAGACCTTTGCCGGCCCGCCCACCGGCATCGTGGTCGAGCGCGAGCGGCTGGACAAGTTCGGCCGTCCCCTGCTGGGCGCCACCACCAAGCCCAAGCTGGGGCTGTCGGGCAAGAACTACGGCCGCGTGGTCTATGAGGGGCTGAAGGGCGGGCTCGACTTCATGAAGGACGACGAGAACATCAACTCGCAACCCTTCATGCATTGGCGCGACCGCTTCCTCTACTGCATGGAGGCGGTGAACAAGGCCACGGCCGCCACCGGCGAGGTCAAGGGGCACTATCTCAACATCACCGCCGGCACCATGGAAGAGATGTATCGCCGCGCCGAACTGGCCAAGGAGCTGGGCTCGGTCATCGTCATGGTGGACCTGATCGTCGGCTGGACCGCGATCCAGTCGATCTCGAACTGGTGCCGGCAGAACGACATGATCCTGCACATGCACCGCGCCGGCCACGGCACCTATACCCGGCAGAAGAACCACGGCATCAGCTTCCGCGTGATCGCCAAGTGGCTGCGCATGGCCGGGGTCGATCACCTGCATACCGGCACCGCCGTCGGCAAGCTGGAAGGCGATCCGATGACCGTGCAGGGCTATTACAACGTCTGCCGCGAGACGGTGAACGCGGTCGACCTGCCGCGCGGCATCTTCTTCGAGCAGGACTGGGCCAACCTGAAAAAGACCATGCCGGTCGCCTCGGGCGGCATCCATGCCGGGCAGATGCACCAGCTGCTGGACCTGTTCGGCGACGACGTGGTGCTGCAATTCGGCGGCGGCACCATCGGCCACCCGATGGGCATCCAGGCCGGCGCGACCGCGAACCGCGTGGCGCTGGAGGCCATGGTCCTGGCGCGCAACGAAGGCGTCGACATCGCAAACGAAGGCCCGGAAGTCCTGCGCAAGGCCGCCAAATGGTGCAAGCCGCTGGAGGCGGCGCTGGATACCTGGGGCAACATCACCTTCAACTATACCTCGACCGACACCTCGGACTTCGTTCCGACCGCGTCCGTCAGCTAAGGGAGAGATCACATGCGTATCACTCAGGGCTGCTTTTCCTTCCTGCCCGATCTGACGGACGAGCAGATCCGCGACCAGGTGGAATACATCCTGTCGCGCGACTGGGCGGTCGGGATCGAGTGGACCTCCGAGCCGCATCCCCGCAACACCTATTGGGAGATGTGGGGCAACCCGATGTTCGACCTGAAAGACGCCAAGGGCGTGATGATGGAGCTGGACGACTGCCGCAAGGCGCATGGCGACAAGTATATCCGCATCAACGCCTTCGACAGCACGCGGGGATGGGAGACGGTGATGATGTCCTTTATCGTCAACCGCCCGGAAAGCGAGCCGAGCTTCAGAACCTGGCGCATGGAGGCCGATGGCCGGCACATCCGCTACACGCATGAGATGGTCGGCTGACACCACTGCCGGACCGGGGGGCCGTCTGCCCCCCGGACCCCCCGAGAGTATTTGCGAAACGGAGAAAGGCTGATGGACGGCGATATGGGCGAGACGCTGGCGACCGTGGATCTGAAGGCCGAGTATGAAACCTCGGGCGTGCGCGAGATCCTGGACGAGCTGGACCGCGAGTTGATCGGGCTGGCGCCGGTGAAGCAGAGGATCCGCGAGACGGCGGCCCTGCTCTTGGTGGACCGGGCGCGGCGCGACCTGGGGCTGGCCCATGAGACCCCCACCCTGCACATGAGCTTTACCGGCAATCCGGGCACCGGCAAGACCACGGTGGCCTTGAAGATGGCCGGGCTGCTGCATCGCCTGGGCTATGTGCGCAAGGGCCACCTGGTCAGCGTCACCCGCGACGACCTGGTCGGGCAATATATCGGCCATACCGCGCCCAAGACCAAGGAAGTCCTGAAGAAGGCCATGGGCGGCGTTCTGTTCATCGACGAGGCCTATTACCTCTACAAGCCCGACAACGAGCGCGACTATGGCCAGGAGGCGATCGAGATCCTGCTGCAGGTGATGGAGAACAACCGCGACGACCTGGTGGTCATCATGGCCGGCTATGCCGACCGGATGGACCGTTTCTTCGCCGCCAATCCGGGTTTCCGCTCGCGCATCGCCCATCACATCGAATTTCCCGATTATACTGACGAAGAGCTGGGGCGGATCTCGGCCGCGATGCTGGAGAACCAGGGCTATGTTTTCGACGAGGCCGGGCGGGCGGCGATGGAGGACTATATCCGCCTGCGCCGTGACCAGCCGCATTTCGCCAATGCCCGCTCGATCCGCAATGCGCTGGACAGGGCCCGGCTGCGCCAGGCGAACCGGCTGTTTTCCGGCGATGCGCCGGTCGATGCGCGCACCCTGTCCACCATCACCGAGGCCGATATCCGCGCAAGCCGGGTTTTCTCGGGCGGGCTGGATGTCGATGGCGGGCGCATCGAGGGTTGAACGCCTGCCGGGGCTTGCCGGTCAGCCGGAAAGGCAGGCGCCGGCGGGTCGCTGCGGCGCGGCGAAGGCCTTGCAGAACCAGTCCTGCACCATCCGCACGGACGAAGCGCCGGCTGCCGCCATGCCCGCGCGGGTCCGAAAGACAGTTCATGTCGGTCAGCCGTTCTTCAACCGCGCGGATGGTGGCGCCGTCCTGCATCAGCCGGTAGCGCAGGTGGATGCGCGGCGGGGTGGCGGCGCGCAGGATGCGCACGTCGTCAAAGCCGGTGCGCCTGGGTTCGAACTCGCCCGCCAGTCGATGTCCAGCACCTCGATGGCAAGGCTCTGGCCGGGGAGAAGGCAGCGCGCGCCCAGTTCGGCGAACCAGCGGTCGAACTCGGCCAGCGCCGAGGCGCGGCTGCGGGCGCGGCGGAACTCGCGGTCGCGAAAGGTTTCGGGCGCGACATAGGTGACGGTGACGCGCCCCTCGGCCGGTGGTGCGGCCGGCCCGGCCAGGGCGGCGGGTGCCGCCAGCGCCAGGGAAAGGGACAGGCGGGTCTTCCTGAGCATGGCTTTGCCTTTCGCATGTCCAGCCCTGCAAGGGCCTATGGGCAGGCGGCGGGAAAAGTCAAAGCCGGGCTTGGGCCGCCCCAGCCCGCCGCCTCAGCCCCTGGCATCCTCCAGCATCATCCGCGCGGCCTTTTCGGCGATCATCATCACCGGGGCATTGGTATTGCCGCTGGTGATCGTCGGCATGACCGAGGCATCGGCGATGCGCAGCCGGCCGAGCGCGCGCATCCGCAGCCTGGGATCGACCACCGCGCCCTCGTCGGCGCCCATGCGGCAGGTGCCGACCGGGTGGAAGATCGTGGTGCCGATATTGCCGGCCGCCTTGACCAGATCCTCATCGCTCTGGAAGGCGATGCCGGGGATATGCTCCTCGGGGTCGAAGCGGTTGAAGGCGGGCTGCGCGGCGATCCTGCGGGTCAGGCGGATGGCGCGAATGGCAACCTCGCGGTCGGCTTCGGTGGACAGGTAGTTCGGCCGGATCGCCGGATGGGCGCGGAAATCCGGCCCGGTAACATGGACCGAACCGCGGCTTTCCGGCCGCAGGTTGCAGACCGAGGCGGTCATGGCCGGGAAGGGATGCACCGGGTCGCCGAACTTGTCGAGGCTGACCGGCTGGACGTGGAACTCCAGGTCCGGCGTCGCCTTGTCCGGCCCCGAGCGGGTGAAGATGCCAAGCTGGCTCGGCGCCATCGACATCGGGCCCGAGCGTTTCAGCAGGTATTCCAGCCCGATCGACGCCTTGCCCATCAGCCGCGAGGCCTTTTCGTTCAGCGTCGGCACGCCGCGGACCTTGTAGACCAGCCGCAATTGCAGGTGGTCCTGCAGGTTCTCGCCCAGCGAGGACACCTCGACCTGCGGCGCGATACCGGCGGCCTGCAGGACATCGCCGCGGCCGATGCCGGAATGTTCGAGGATCTGCACCGAGCCGATGGCGCCCGCGGCCAGCACCGTCTCGCGCGCGGCGCGGACCTCGCGCCGCTGGCCCTGGTGGTGAAAGACCACGCCCGCGACCTCGCCCGCCTCGATCACCAGCCGCTCGACCTCGGCCCCGGTCAGGATGCGCAGGTTCGGGCGGTGGCGCACCGGGCGCAGAAAGGCCTTGGCCGCGCTCCAGCGCCAGCCACGGCGCTGGGTCACGTCGAAATAGCCGCCGCCCTCGTTGTCACCGCGGTTGAAGTCCTCGGTGCGCGGGATGCCGGCCTGCTCGGCCGCCGCCATGAAGGCGTCGAGCACCGCCCAGCGGACCCGCGCGGTTTCCACCCGCAATTCGCCGCCGGCGCCATGCATGGCGTCGGCGCCGCGATAATGGTCCTCTTGCGCCTTGAACAGCGGCAGCACGTCGTCCCAGCCCCAGCCGGTGCAGCCAAGCTGGCGCCAATGGTCGTAATCCGCCGCCTGCCCGCGCATGTAGATCATGCCGTTGATCGAGGAACAGCCGCCCAGCACCCGGCCGCGCGGGTAAAGCAGCGCGCGGCCGTTCAGCCCCGGCTCGGGCTGGGTGCGAAAGCCCCAGTCGGTACGCGGGTTGCCGATGCAATAAAGATAGCCGACCGGGATATGGATCCAGTGGTAGTTGTCGCGCCCCCCGGCCTCGAGCAGCAGCACCCGGTTGCCGGGATCGGCGCTGAGGCGGTTGGCCAGCACGCAGCCGGCGCTGCCCGCGCCGATCACGATATAGTCGTAGCTTTCCATCGGACACTCCATGATGGCCCCCGCCGGCGCGGGGGCCGCACCATCACGATTCGGAACGGAACCCGAGTTTTCTGCCCAGCCTGGTTGCGAAGAACTCTCCGACGAGTCCTCTGCGGAACAGCAGGACGCAGACCATGAAGACGACGCCGGTGATGATCGTCACCGGGAAGTCGGATGTGGCCAGGTAGTTCTGCAAGCTGACCACCAGGCCGGCGCCGACGATGGGGCCCAGCAGCGAGCCGATGCCGCCCAAGAGCGTCATCAGGATCACCTCGCCCGACATCTGCCAGGTCACGTCGGTCAGCGTCGCGAACTGGAAGATCAGCGCCTTGACGCCGCCCGCGAGCCCGGCCAGCGCCGCCGACATCACGAAGGCGCCCAGCTTGTAGCGCTGCACCGAATAGCCCAGCGAGATCGCGCGGCTCTCGTTTTCCCGGATCGACTTCAGGATCATGCCGAAGGGCGAGTTCACGAAGCGCCGGATGATCAGCAGGCCCAGGACAAAGACCGCCAGCACGAAGTAATACATGTTCATCGGCCGGTTCAGGTCGATCAGCCCGAAGAGATGCCCCCGCGGCACCGACTGGATGCCGTCCTCGCCATGGGTGAAGGGCGCCTGCAGGCAGAAGAAGAAGAACATCTGCGACAAGGCCAGGGTGATCATGGCGAAATAGATGCCCTGGCGGCGGATGGCGATGGCGCCCATCACCAGCCCCAGCAGGGCGGCGCCGGCGACGCCCAGCAGGATGCCGGCCTCGGGCGACCAGCCCCAGACCTTGACCGCATGGGCGGTGAAATAGGCCGCGCCCCCGAAGAAGGTGGCATGGCCGAAGGACAGAAGGCCGGTATAGCCCAAGAGCAGGTTGAAGGCCGAGGCGAAGAGCGCGAAGGCCAGCAGCTTCATCAGGAAGATCGGGTAGAGAAACATCGGCGCCACCACGAGCCCGGCCAGCGCCAGGGCGACCAGCAGCAGCTGGGCCTGCCCGGCGCGCGGATGGGCGGCGACATGGTCGGTGGGGATGGGTCCGGATTTCGCGGCCATCTCAGGCATCCTTTCCGAAAAGGCCCGCGGGCCGCAGGATCAAGACGATCGCCATGATGACGAAGATCACGATGTTCGAGGCCTCGGGGTAGAAGACCTTGGTCAGCCCCTCGACCACGCCCAGCATGTAGCCGGTGACGATGGCGCCCAGGATCGAGCCCATGCCGCCGACCACCACCACCGCGAAGACGATGATGATCAGGTTCGAGCCCATCAGGGGCGAGACCTGGTAGACCGGCGCCGCCAGCACCCCCGCGAAACCCGCGAGGCCCGCGCCGAGCGCATAGGTCAGGGTCAGGAGCAGCGGCACATTGACGCCGAAGGCCTGAACCAGCGTGGGGTTCTCGGTCGCGGCGCGCAGGTAGGCGCCGAGCTTGGTCTTCTCGATCAAGAGCCAGACCGCGATGCAGACCGCCAGCGAGGCGATGACCACCCAGCCGCGATAGATCGGCAGGAACATGAAGCCCAGGTTCACCGCCCCGGTCAGCTGCGCGGGCGGCGCATAGGGCTTGCCCGAGGCGCCGAAGAAATAGCGGAAGGTGCCCTCGATCGCCAGGGCCAGGCCGAAGGTGAAGAGAAGCCCGTAGAGCGGGTCGAGCTTGTAGAGCCGCGACAGCATGGTCTTTTCCACCAGCGCCGCGAACAGGCCGACGAAAAGCGGCGCCAGGATCAGCGCCAGCCAGTAGTTGATGCCGCCCACGGTCAGCAGCAGCAGCGCCGCGAAGGCGCCCAGCATGTATTGCGCGCCATGGGCGAAGTTGATGACCCGCAAGAGGCCGAAGATCACCGCCAGGCCCAGCGACAGCAGCGCGTAGAACGAGCCGTTGATGAGCCCGACCAGCAATTGCCCCATCAGCGCCTGGACGGGAATGCCGAAGATCATGGTCATGTCACACCCCCAGTTCGCGATGCAGCATGTCCATCTGCTGCGGCAGCTCGGCCACGGGGAATTCCGCCGTCATCCGGCCGTGGTCCATCAGGTAGAAGCGGTCGGCGACCTTGGCGGCGAAGCGGAAGTTCTGCTCGACCAGCACCACGGTCATGCCGCGGCCCTTCAGCTTCTGCAGCACCTCGCCGATGGCCTGGATGATGACCGGGGCCAGCCCCTCGGTCGGCTCGTCCAGCAAAAGGCAGCGCGCCCCGGTGCGCAGGATGCGCGCCATGGCCAGCATCTGCTGCTCGCCGCCCGACAGCTTGGTGCCCTGGCTGTTTCGCCGCTCCTTGAGGTTCGGGAACAGCGCGTAGATCTCCTCGACCGACATGCCGCCCTCGGCGACCCGGGGCGGCAGCATCAGGTTCTCCTCGACCGAGAGGCTGGCGAAGATGCCGCGCTCCTCGGGCACGAAGCCCAGGCCCGCCCGCGCGGTCTGGTGCAGGGGCAGCGCCATCATGTCGCGCCCGGCGAATGCGATCCGGCCCGTGCGCTTGCGCAGGATGCCCATGATCGTGCGCAGCGTCGTGGTCTTGCCCATGCCGTTGCGGCCCAGGATGCAGATGGTCTCGCCCTCGGCGACCGAGAGGTTCACGCCGTGCAGGACATGGCTTTCGCCATACCAGGCCTGCAGGTTCTCGACTTGCAGCAGCGCGCTCATGCCTCGGACCCCATATAGGCGCTGCGCACGCGCGGATCGGCCGAGACGGTGGCATAGTCGCCCGCCGCGATGATCTCGCCGCGCTGCAGCACGGTGACGTGGTGGCAGATATCGGCCACGACGCTCAGGTTGTGCTCGACCATCAGCACCGCGCGCTCGGCGGCGAGGTCGCGGATGATGCCCGCGACCATGGCCACGTCCTCCTGGCCCATGCCGGCCATCGGCTCGTCCAGAAGCAGCACCTCGGGATCCAGCGCCAGCGTGGTGGCGATCTCCAGCACGCGCTTGCGGCCATAGGACAGGTCGGCGGCGCGGTGGTCGCGGTATGGCGCCAGGCCGAGCCGGTCGATCAGCGCGTCGGCGCGCGGGTTCAGCCGGTCGAGCGCCGACAGCGGCAGCCAGAACTGCGTCGAGAGCCCGTTGGGCCGCTGCAAGGCGACCTTGACGTTCTCGCGCACCGTCAGGTGCGGGAACACCGCCGAGATCTGGAAGCTGCGCACCAGCCCCATCCGCGCCACCTTGTCGGGCCGGGTATTGGTGATGTCCTGGCCCAGCAGCGTGATCGAGCCCCGCGTCGGTTGCAGGAACTTGGTCAAAAGGTTGAAGACCGTGGTCTTGCCGGCGCCATTGGGCCCGATCAGCGCATGGATGCGCGCATGCGCCACGTCCAGGTCGACATCGTTCACCGCCGTGAAACCCGCGAAATCCCGCCCAAGGCCGCGGGCGGACAAAACCACCCGCGGCTCGGATTGCATAGCAAGCGCCGCCATCACTGGACCAGCGGGCAGCCGCTTTCGGCGGGGTCCAGGAAGGCCTCGTCGCCCGGAATGGTGGCCAGGACGTTGTAATAGTCCCAATCCTCGGTCACGTCGCCGGGGGCCTTGACCTCCATCAGGTAGACATCCTTGATCAGCCGCCCGTTGGGCCCGACCTTGCCGCCCTGGGCAAAGACGTCGTCGACCGGCATCTCGTGCATCTTGGCGGCGACGGCCTCGGTCTCGTCTGTGCCCGCCGCCTCGATCGCCTTGAGATATTGGGTGACGGCCGAATAGGTGCCGGCATGGACCATGTTCGGCATGACGCCGGTGCGTTCCTTGAAGCGTTCACCGAACTCGCGCGATTCCGGCGTGCGGTTCCAGTAGAAGCTTTCGGTCAGCGTCAGTCCCTGCGCGGCATCGAGCCCGATGCCATGCACCTCGGCCAGGGTGAAGAGCAGCGCCGCAAGGCGCTGGCCGCCGGCGGTGATGCCGAACTCGGCCGCCTGCTTAATGGCGTTCTGCGTGTCCATGCCGGCATTGGCTAGGCCGATCACCTTGGCGCCCGAGGATTGCGCCTGGAGCAGGAACGAGGAATAATCCGTCGTCGCCAGCGGGTGGCGCACCGCGCCCGCGACCGTGCCGCCCTGCGACTTGACGAAATTGCCGGTCTGCTCTTCCAGCGAATAGCCGAAGGCATAGTCGGCCGTCAGGAAGAACCAGCTGTCGCCGCCCTCTTTCACCAGCGCGCCGCCGGTGCCCACGGCCAGCGCATGGGTGTCATAGGCCCAGTGGAAGCCATAGGGGGTGCATTGCACCCCGGTCAGTTCCGTCGTGGCGGCGCCGGTATTGACGGTGATCTTCTTCTTTTCCTGGCTCAGCGCCTGCACCGCCAGGCCGACCGAGGAGGTGGTCAGCTCCATGATCGCATCGACCTGCTCGGTGTCATACCATTGCCGGGCGATGTTCGAGGCGATGTCGGGCTTGTTCTGGTGGTCGGCGGTGACGACCTCGATCGGCGCGTCCAGCACCGTGCCGCCGAAATCCTCGACCGCCATCCGCGCGGCCTCATAGGAATACTTGCCGCCGAAATCGGCATAGACGCCCGACTGGTCGTTCAGGATGCCGATCTTGACCTTGCCGTCCGAAATTTCGGCCAGGGCAGGCGTGGCAATAAGGCCGACCGCGGCGGTCGACAGCAGAATCTTTCGCATTATGTCCTCCCAAAGGCGCATCCCTTCCGCCGGCCGCCTCTGCCTGCCGGGTGGGAATGCTGTCCTGTTACCCGCGAGGGGGCGACTCTCGCCTTGCCCCTCTCGCATCGAACGATGCCGACAATTCCGCTTTGACACAAGTGTTCAGAGAGGTTTAATTTCTTACAGGGTGTGTGCGTTTTCGAACAGATGGCCAATCTCAGCTGGGACGACCTGCAATTCTTTCTCGCGGTTGTGCGCGAAGGCCAGCTTTCGCGGGCCGCGCGGCATCTGGGCACTTCGCATGTCACCGTCTCGCGCCGCATCGACCGGCTGGAGCAGGCGCTGAATACCCGCCTGTTCGAGCGCAATCCCCGCGGCTACGAGCCGACCCCGGCCGGGCAGCGCCTGATCGAGGCGGCCGAGCGGATGGAGGAAGCCGCCGGGCTGATCCCGCTGGAGCAATCCGCCGCCACCGGCCAGACGCGGCCGCTGCGGCTGGCCATGCCCGAGGGCTTCGGCAGCCTGTTTTCCACCCATCTGCTGCCGGCCTTTGCCGCGGAGTTTCCGCTGATCTCGCTGGAACTCATCACCATGCCGCAGGTGCTGTCGCTGTCGCGGCGCGAGGCGGACATCTCGATCACGCTGGACCCGGTGACGAGCGGCCCCTATCGCTCCGAGCGGCTGGTGGATTATACGCTGCATCTTTACGCCACGCGCGAGCATCTGCGCAGCCTGCCGCCGATCGCCAGCCCCGAGGATCTGCCCCGGCTGCGCTTCGTCGGCTATATCGAGGAGATGATCTTCGCCCCCGGCCTGGACTATCTGGGCGAGATCCATCCCGCGATCCGGGCCGGGGTGAAAAGCTCCAGCATCTTCAACCAGCTGGCGGCGGTGCGGGGCGGGCTGGGGATCGGTGTGCTGCCCTGGTACATCGCCGCGAAATATCCCGAATTGCAGATCGTCCTGCCCGACCGGGTCCGCCTGACCCGGACCTATTGGCTGACTTGCCACCGCGACCTGCGGGTGATGCAATGGGTGCGGGCGGTGATCGGCTTTCTGTCGGCAAGGCTGGCCGAGCGCGGCCATGAACTGTCCCGCCCCCTCGGCCATGCCGGTCCGGGCTGAGGCCCGCCGGCGCGATCGCGTCCCCAGTTCGGGCCGCCGCGTCCTGCGCTGCATGGGCGGTTTATTCTCTGGAAGCGGTCGCGCAATCCGGGGCGGAGCAAAGCCCCTGCCCTGCCCGGCGGCCATCGCCACGGCCGCCCCGGCCTGGGTTGATGCCCTGCGGGCGGGCGCGGCGGTATTCGTCGGTGATCCGCGTCATGTTCGGCTCGCCCCTTCCCTTCGTCCCCGGCAGCGCGGCCAAGCGGAGGCGCTCATGCGCCATCCGGTGCCGGGCGAAGCGGCGGGCGGTCCTTTCCGGCCCGGCCTCGGCCCCGCCGGCGGGGCCGATGGCTCAGGGAACGGCCGCAGCGGCCCCCCGCGAACCGTCAGCCGGCCAGCAGCGCGGCGTTGCCGCCTGCTGCGGTGGTGTCGACGCAAAGGTGGCGCTCATGCGCGACATGGGCAAGGTCGGGCATCGCGGTGATCAACTGCACGATCTCGCCCTCGCGCGCCGCCAGGGCCTGGGCATAGGCGCGACCCTGCGCCTCGTCGCCCCACCACAGCACGGCGGAAAGCTGCGGCAGCCGGGTCAGGGCCTCGGGGGGCAGCGCGCCATCGGCACCGACGGCCTGCCCGCCAAGCGCCTGGACCGCCGCCACCTGCGCCGCCACGGCCTGCGGGCCGGGGCCGAGGCACAGCACCGGCGGGCGGCTATGCGCCGTCAGGCGGTTCAGCTCGCCCGTGGGGCCGGGCATCAGTTGTTCCTCGATCTTCTTCGGGGCCGCGCCGGCCAGCGCGCCGCGCAGCCGGGCCTCGTCGGCCTGGCCCTGCCAGGTGCCGGCAGAGGCCGCAGGCGCGGCGGGCGTAAAGAAGCGCGGCACATAGCGTGGCCCGCCGGCCTTGGGCCCGGTGCCCGACAGCCCCTCGCCGCCGAAGGGCTGGCTGCCGACCACGGCGCCGATCTGGTTGCGGTTGACGTAGATATTGCCGACATGAATCGCATCCGAGACCTCCTGCACGCGCGAGTCGATGCGGGTGTGCAGCCCGAAGGTCAGGCCGAAGCCGCGGGCGTTGATCTCGGCGATCACCTGGTCCAGCTGGTCGCCCCTGAAGGTCGCGACATGCAGGACCGGGCCGAAGATCTCGCGTTCTAGGTCATTGATGCCCGAGACCTTCAGCAGGGTCGGCGGGATGAAATAGCCCCGCGACGGCGCGGCCAGCCTGTGCAGCACGCGGTTTGCATTGGCGGCGATGTAATCGGCGATTTCCTTTTGCGCGCCGGGGTCGATGACCGGGCCGACATCGGTGGTCAGATCCCAGGGGTCGCCGACACGCAGCTCGTCCATGGCGCCCTTGATCATCTCGATCAGATGCGGGGCCACGTCCTCCTGCACATAAAGGCAGCGCAGCGCAGAACACCGCTGGCCGGCCGAGCGGAAGGCCGAGTTCACGATGTCGCGCACCGCCTGTTCCGGCAGCGCGGTGGAATCCACCACCATCGCGTTCAGCCCGCCGGTCTCGGCAATCAGCGGCGTGCCGGGCGCCAGGTTCGCGGCCATGGTGCGAGCGATGGTCTGCGCGGTCTCGGTCGAGCCGGTAAAGACCAGCCCCGCGACGCGCGCATCCGAGGTCATCGCCGTGCCGACCACGCTGCCGCGGCCGGGCAGCAGTTGCAGCGCGGTTTTCGGAACCCCCGCCTGATGCAGCAGGCCGATGGCATAGGCGGCGATGACGGGCGTCGGCTCGGCCGGCTTGGCGATGACGGCATTGCCGGCCATCAGCGCCGCCGCGATCTGGCCGGTGAAGATCGCCAGCGGGAAGTTCCACGGGCTGATCGCGCCGACGATGCCACGCGGGGCATCGGAGCAATTCTCGCCCTCGGCGGCGTAATAGCGCAGGAAGTCCACCGCCTCGCGCAGTTCAGCCACCGCATCGGCCAGCGACTTGCCGGCCTCGCGGCCGAGAATGCCGAAGATCGGGCCGTAATGCGCCTCGTAAAGATCGGCCGCACGGCGCAGCACCGCGGCGCGCTCCTCCGCCGGCGCGTCCCAGATGCGCGCGTCCTCGATGGCGCGGGCGGCGGTCTCGGCATCGACCATCATCACCCGGGCGATCCTTTCCCCCGTCGCCGGGTTGACCACATCCTGCATCTTGCCCCTGGGCTCCGAGACGGTCAGCGGCATCGCATCCGGGATCGCCACGTCGCGGGCAGCGTAGATACGCGCAAGGGTCTCCTCGTCGGTCAGGTCGAAGCCGGTCGAGTTCCGGCGCGAGGCGCCGAACAGCGCCTCGGGCGCCACCAGCGAGCGCGGCGGGCGGGCGTCCGCCAGCGCCTCGAAGGGATCGCGTGCGACCTCCTCGGGCGAGACGGATTCGTCCACGATCTGGTGTACGAAGCTGGAATTGGCGCCGTTCTCCAGCAGCCGGCGCACCAGATAGGCCAGCAGGTCGCGATGCGCGCCGACCGGCGCATAGATGCGGCAGCGACCGTTATAGTCGCGCAGCACGATGTCGTGCAGCCGCTCGCCCATGCCGTGCAACCGCTGGAACTCGAAGCGGGTCTCGCCCGCCATCTCCAGGATCGCGGCGACGGTATGGGCGTTATGGGTGGCGAATTGCGGATAGATCCGGTCGGCATAGCCGATCAGCTTGCGGGCATTGGCAATGTAGCTGACATCGGTCGCGACCTTGCTGGTGAACAGCGGAAAGCCCGGGAAGCCCTCGACCTGCGCCCGCTTGATCTCGGTATCCCAATAGGCGCCCTTGACCAGCCGCACCATGATGCGGCGGTCCAGCCGCGTGGCGGTCTGGTAGAGCCAGTCGATCACCTGCCCGGCGCGCTTGCCATAGGCCTGCACCACCACGCCGAACCCGTCCCAGCCGGCCAGAGAGGGATCGGCCAGCACCGCCTCGATCACCTTCAGCGACAGCACCAGCCGGTCCTGTTCCTCGGCGTCGATATTCATGCCCATGCCGGCAGCCTTGGCCTGCCGCGCCAGCTTCAGCACCACCGGCACCAGCTCGGTCATGACGCGGGCCTCCTGCGCCACCTCATAGCGGGGATGCAGGGCCGAAAGCTTGATCGAAATGCCGGGATTCTCCTCGACCGAGCCCTTGGTGCAGGCTTTCGCGATGGCCGCGATGGCGTCGGAATAGGCGCGGTCGTAGCGCGCCGCATCCGCTCCGGTCATCGCCGCCTCGCCCAGCATGTCGTAGCTGTAGGTAAAGCCCTGCGCCTCGCGTTTGCTGGCGCGCTCCAGCGCGGCTTCGATGGTCTGGCCCAGCACGAATTGCCGGCCCATCTCCTTCATGGCGCGGCCGACGGCGGTGCGGATCACCGGCTCGCCCAGCCGCCGCACGGCGCGGCGCAGGGTGCCGGCAATCCCGGCCTGGTCGTCGTCCAGCACCTTGCCGGTCAGCATGAGCGCCCAGGTCGAGGCATTGACCAGCGAGGACGACGCCTCGCCCAGGTGCCTGCCCCAGTCCGATGGCGCGATCTTGTCCTCGATCAGCGCGTCGATGGTCATGCGGTCGGGGACGCGCAGCATCGCCTCGGCCAGGCACATCAGCGCCACGCCCTCGCGCGTGGACAGCCCGTATTCGGCCAGGAAATGCTCCATCATCGTGGGCTTGGCCTCGTCGCGGATGCGGCGTACCAGATCGGCGGCCCGGCGCGTGATCGCGGCGCGGGCCGCGGGGCTCAGCGCCGCCTGCGCGACCAGCCGGTTCAGCAGTTCCGCCTCGTCGGCGAATTTCGCCTGGGTGGAAAACGCGCCGGAAAGCTCGGTGGGGTTGACACGTATCATGCCGATCTCCTTATTCGATAGGGCAGTATTACCAGATGCCGACTAGGCGGTGCGCCTGAAAATGGGCCACTTTCTAGGCTGTTGGAACAAAATCGAGGCGATTTTCAGAATGGACCTGAACTTGGACGCGCAGGACCGCAGGATCCTGGCGGAACTCACGCAGAACGCCCGCATCCCGATCGCCGAGCTAGCGCGGCGGGTCGGGCTGTCCAAGACCCCGGTGGCGCAGCGCATCAAGCACTTGGAAGAGATCGGCCTGATCACCGGCTATCGCGCCATCCTGTCGCCCCTGAAGCTGGGCCTGACCCATGTGACCTATGTCGAGGTCAGCATGAACGACACCCGCGAGCATGCGCTGCAGCAGTTCAACGCCGCCGTCCGCGCCATCCCCGAGGTCGAGGAATGCTACATGATCGCCGGCGGCTGCGACTACCTGATGAAGGTCCGCTCGCGCGACATGGCCGATTTCCGGCGCATCCTGGCCGAGAAGATCTCCACCTTGCCCCATGTCAGCAACACCTCCAGCCATGTCTCCATGGAAGCCGTCGTCGAGCAAAACTTCCGCCCGGGGTGAGGAGCCGGCACGCCGGCGGCGAACTGCTGCAAACAGCGTCGCCTTGGCCTTGCGCATGGCGGCCTTGGCCCGCATTGATTGGGACGGTATGGGCTCCGAACCGGGCCAGCCGCCCGGCACCGCGGAAAAGGCCGCCAAGCCGGTCCGCCCCCTATCCTGAGCCCTGAGATGCGGTGACGGGGCCTGCGTCGCGCGCCACCCGTTACCGCTTGCAAGATCAGGGGCAAGCTGTCGCCGTTCCCGTATCGGATCCAGGCGGAGGATTACAGGATGAAGTTGTTTGCTGGATTGGATGTATCGCTGGAAAAGACCGCTATCTGCGTGATCAGCGAACATGGAAAGTTCATGATGGAGGCGCAGGCTGCCAGCGAGCCTGAAGCGCGGACGCGCCGGATCCGGGAATGAGAGGACACCATCGCCGCCATTGGCCTTGAAGCAGGGCCCTTGTCGCAATGGCTGCACCGAGGGCTGACCGAGGCGGGACTGGAGGTCGTGTTGATGGAAACCCGGCAGGTGAAGGGCGCTCTGCAGGCCATGCCGGTCAAGACGGACCGGCGGGACACAGAAGGCATTGCGCGCCTGCTTCATCTCGGTTGGTTCCGGCCCGTTCATCGCAAGTCGATCTCGGCGCAGGAACCGCGCGCGGCTTGGTGCCCGCAAGGCCGGTCTGCAAGGCTTCATCGCTCTGGAGCTCTCCCTGCGGGGCTGCTGCGGAACTTCGGGTGAAGGTCGGCGCGATCTCCCCTGGCAGGTTCGAACACCCTGTCCGGGAGCTGGCGGCAGACAACCCGATGCCGGTCGCCGCGACAGAGCCGATGTTGCGGGCGCGGGCATCCGCGACGGCCTGCGCGAGGTTCTGGGCCTGTGGATCGCCGAGAGCGAGGGCGCCAAATTCTGGCGCTCGGCGATGAACGAATTGAAGAACCGCGGCCTCCAGGACCACCTGATCGCGGTGGTGGACGGGCTGAAGGGCTTTCCGGAGGCGATCACCGCCGCCTTTCCGGAGGCCATGGTCCAGACCTGCCCTCGCCATGGTCTCTCGGACCAGTGGCGTTCCCATGGCTCGATGCATCTGGTTCGCCATAGCCTGAACTTCTGCTCATGGAAGGACCGCAAGGCGGTGGCAGCCGATCTGCACCGGATCTACCGGGCCACGACCGCCGACATGGCCGCAGCCGAGCTTGATGCTTTCGAGGAAAAATGGGCCGGGAAACACGCCTCCATTGCCCCGGCCTGGCGCCGGGCATGGGCCGAGGTGATCCCGTTCTTCGCCTTCGATCCGGCAATCCGAAAGGTGGTTTATACGACCAGCGCCATTGAGAGCCTGAACCGCGTGATCCGGAAAGCCATCAAGGCACGCGGATCGCTCCTGATGGACAAGGCTGCGACCAAGCTGATCTACCTGGCGATCCGCAGCTTCGAGAAGGATGGCCGCAACGTCCGGGAATGGTTTGCGGCCCGCAACCAGTTCGCCATAACGTTCGGCGAGCGCTTCGCCGCTCGCGTAGCCGCTTGAGTATCTGAAACCGCATGGGACCGGCCAGATACACAAAATGCAGGACACTCCCTCTGCGGCATATCCTGTTCCAGGCCGCCCTCGTCGCCGCACATCACAACCCCATACTGAAGGCCTTCGCGCAGCGACTGCGCGACGCCGGAAAACCGCACAAGGTCATCATCACTGCGGTCGCCCGCAAGCTCATCACGATCGTCGACGCTCTATGCAAAGCGCGCAAAACATGGGGGCTTCAAGTCGCCTGACAGATACAGTTGCTGGCAGATGCATCGCCTGCCGACCGGCAATGGTGCAAGCTGAAGCCCGGCGCGCCCGCGCGCAGGCCCGGCTTGCGGAACGCCGGGACGGGAATGCCGGGACAATGCGGGCACCGCACCCGGCCCCTATTCCTCCAGCACCTCCAGCACGCCGGGGATCACGCGCAGGGCCTGGCGGGCGGGCGTGGTCAGCGGCGCATCCTCGGCGATCTCGATATCGACCAGGTCCGCGCCATCCTTCAGCCGCAAGGCGATGGGGCCGCGGGCGCGGGCGGGGGCGTTCAACTCGGCCAGGATGCGGGACAGCGCCTCGGCAACGGCGGGCACGGCGTCCAGCCCGGCGATCTCGACCGCCAGCCGGTTCGCCCCGGCATCCGCCACCGCCTGCTCCAACGGCATGACCGAGCGCGCCAGCAGCTTGACCTGGTCGCCCGAAGGCTCGACCTGGACCTGCAGGACGACGTTCTCGCCCGGCTCAAGGTGCTGGCGATGCGCGTCCAGCGTGTCGGAAAACACCGTGACCTCGTAAAGCCCGCTCGGGTCGGACAGGCCGACAAAGGCGAAACGGGTGCCGCGGGCGGATTTCTTTTCCTGCCGATGCGCCACGGTGCCGGCCAGTTGCGCCACCAGCGCCCCGTCGGCCGCCGCCTGCGTCACCTCGGCAAGCGTCTGCACCCCCTTGCGGCGCAGCGCCGGCTGATAATCGTCCAGCGGATGCCCGGACAGGTAGAAGCCCACCGCCGCATGTTCCTCGGCCAGCTTCTCGGCCGGCATCCAGACCGGCGCGGCAACCGGCCGCGGCGGCGGCAGATCCTCGCCCCCGCCGAAAAGCGAGGACTGGCTGGAGGCCGCCGCCGCCTGCACCGCCGCCGACCAGGCGACCAGCCCGTCCAGTGATTTCAGCACCCGCGCCCGGTTCGGTTCCAGCGCGTCGAAGGCGCCGGCGCGGGCCAGCATCTCCAGCGGCCGCTTGCCGACCCGGCGCATGTCCACGCGGCGGGCAAAGTCGTGCAGATCGGCAAAGGGCCGCTCGCCGCGGGCCTGCACGATCAGGTTCATCGCCTCGACGCCCACGCCCTTGAGCGCGCCGAGCGCATAGAGGATCTTGCCGTCCTTGACGCTGAAGGTGGCCTCGGAGCGGTTGACGCAAGGCGGCATGGTCTCGATCCCCATCCGGTCGGCCTCGCGCTTGTAGACGGCGAGCTTGTCGGTCAGGTGGATATCGCAGTTCATCACCGCGGCCATGAACTCGACCGGGTGATTGGCCTTGAGCCAGGCGGTCTGGTAGCTGACCACAGCATAGGCCGCCGCATGCGACTTGTTGAAACCGTAATTGGCGAATTTCTCAAGCAGGTCAAAGACCTCTCCGGCCTTCTTCGCGTCGATTCCCTGCTGCTTGCAGCCCTCGACGAATTTCGGCCGTTCCTTGGCCATCTCCTCGGCGATCTTCTTGCCCATGGCGCGGCGCAGCAGATCGGCGCCGCCCAGCGAATAGCCGGCCATGACCTGGGCGATCTGCATCACCTGTTCCTGGTAGACGATGATGCCCTGGGTCTCGGCCAGGATGTGATCGATGGAAGGATGAATGGATTCAAGGGGTCGCAGGCCGTTCTTCACCTCGCAATAGGTCGGGATGTTCTCCATGGGGCCTGGGCGGTATAGGGCGACCAGAGCCACGATATCCTCGATGCAGGTCGGCTTCATGCGCCGCAGCGCGTCCATCATGCCCGAGCTTTCGACCTGGAACACCGCCACGGTGCGGGCGCTGGCGAACAGGTCATAGCTGGGCTTGTCGTCCAGCGGGATGGCGTTGATCTGGTTCTCGGCCCCCTTGGCCGGCTCGTAGAGCACCCGGCCGTCGGCCGCGACATGCAGCGGCCGCCCGCCGGCATTGATCAGATCGACCGCATTCTGGATCACCGTCAGGGTCTTGAGGCCGAGGAAGTCGAACTTGACCAGCCCCGCCTGCTCGACCCATTTCATGTTGAACTGCGTCGCCGGCATGTCCGAGGCCGGATCGCGGTAAAGCGGCACCAGCCGGTGCAGCGGCCGGTCGCCGATCACCACCCCCGCGGCATGGGTCGAGGCATTGCGCAGCAAGCCCTCGATCTTGGCGGCATAGTCCAAGAGACGGCCGACCACCTCTTCGCGGGCCGCCTCGCGCAGGCGCGGCTCGTCGGCCAGCGCCTTGGTGACGCTGACGGGCTTGACGCCCTCGACCGGGATCATCTTGCTGAGCCGATCCACCTGGCCGAAGGGCAGTTGCAAGACGCGGCCCACGTCGCGCACCGCGGCCTTGGACAGCAGCGCGCCGAAAGTGATGATCTGGCCGACCTTGTCGCGGCCGTATTTCTCCTGCACGTATTGGATCACCTCCTCGCGGCGATCCATGCAGAAGTCGATATCGAAGTCGGGCATCGACACCCGTTCCGGATTAAGAAACCGCTCGAAGAGCAGGCTGTAACGGATTGGATCCAGGTCGGTAATCGTCAGCGCATAGGCGACCAGCGACCCCGCGCCCGAGCCGCGGCCGGGGCCGACGGGAATGCCGTGTTCCTTGGCCCATTTGATGAAATCGGCCACGATCAGGAAATAGCCGGGAAAGCCCATCTGCTCGATGATGCCCAGCTCGAAGCGCAGGCGTTCCTCGTATTCCTCGACCGGGGCGGAATGCGGGATCACCGCCAGCCGGGCGCGCAAGCCGTCCCAGGCCTGGCGGCGCAGCTCCTCGACCTCGTCATCGGCAAAGCGCGGCAGGATCGGCTTGTGCTTCTTGACCGCGAAGGCGCAGCGGCGGGCGATCTCGACGGTGTTCTGGACCGCCTCGGGCAGGTCGGCGAACAGCGTCGCCATCTCGGCGGCGGTCTTGAAGTAATGCTGCGGGGTCAGCCGGCGGCGCGGCGCGGTCTGGTCGACATAGGCGCGTTCCGAGATGCAGATCAGCGCGTCATGGGCGTCGAAAAGCTCGGGCTTCGGGAAATAGACGTCATTGGTCGCGACCAGCGGCAGGTCCAGCGCATAGGCGATGTCGATCATGCCGCCTTCGGAACCCGCCTCTTCGGGGACCGGCTGGCCCTCGGCATCGTGATGGCGCTGCAATTCGACGTAAAGCCGGGTCGGAAAGGCGGCGGCCAGCCTTTCCGTCAGCGCGCGCGCCTCGGCCTGCCGGCCTTGCAGCACCAATTGCCCCAGCGGGCCGCCGGCGCCGCCGGTCAGGCAGATCAGCCCCTCGGCATGGCTCTCCAGCTCCTCGACCGTCACATGCGGCAGGGCATGGTCGTCGCGCAGGTAAAGGCAGGTCGAAAGCGCCATCAGGTTCAGCCAGCCCGCCTCGTTCTGCGCCAGCAGCACCACCGGGCCGGTGACATCCCTCGCCAGCGCGACCTGGCAGCCGATGATTGGCTGCACGCCGGCATCCTGCGCCTTGACCGAAAATTCCAGCGCCGCGAACAGGGCATTGCTGTCGGTCAGCGCCACGGCGGGCATGCCGTTCTGCGCCGCAAGATCGGCCAGCTTCTTGACCGGCACCGCGCCTTCCAGCAGCGAATGTTCGGAATGGGTGCGCAGGTGGATGAATCGGGGAGAATTTTCAGGCATGGCGCCAATCTAGGGGCGACCTGCCCAACTGTGCAATTGCCCCTCGGCGGAAAACCGCTAATCTTGCGCAAAAAGCAGCGAGGCGCGCAACAGTGAGCAATGTTTTCCGGGCCGAGGGCCTGGGCAAGACCTATCCCGGCGTGCGCGCCAATGACGATGTGTCCTTCGCGGTCGAGGCCGGCGAAATCCATGCCCTGCTGGGCGAGAACGGCGCCGGCAAATCCACGCTGGTCAAGATGATCTATGGCCTGGTGCGGCCGGACGAGGGGCGGATGGCGCTGCTGGGCGCGCCCTACGCGCCGCATGATCCGCGCGCCGCTCGTGCCGCCGGCGTCGCCATGGTGTTCCAGCATTTCAGCCTGTTCGACGCGCTGACCGTGGCCGAGAACATCGCGCTGGGGATGGAGAACCCGCCGCCGCGCGCCGAACTCTCGCGCCGCATCGCCGAACTGTCGCAGAGCTACGGCCTGCCCCTGAACCCCGCGCGCCGCATCGCCAGCCTTTCCGCGGGCGAGCGGCAGCGGGTCGAGATCCTGCGCTGCCTGTTGCAGAGCCCGCGGCTGCTGATCATGGACGAGCCGACCTCGGTGCTGACCCCGCAAGAGGCCGAGATCCTGTTCGCCACCCTGCGGCAATTGGCCGGGGCCGGCACGGCGATCCTGTATATCAGCCACAAGCTGGAAGAGATCCGCAGCCATTGCGACCGCGCCACCATCCTGCGCCAGGGCAAGCTGGTGGGCACGGTCGATCCGCGCGCCCATTCCGCGCGCGAACTGGCGGCGATGATGGTCGGGGCCGAGATGCGGCTGGTGGACCGATCGGGGCGCAAGCCCGCCGCGCCGGTGCTGGAGGTGCGCGGCCTGTCCACGGTCGGCGGCGAGGGCATGGCGCTGAAGGATGTCGCGCTGTCCCTGCGCTCGGGCGAGATCCTGGGCATCGGCGGCGTCGCCGGCAACGGGCAGGAGGAACTGCTCTCGGCGCTGTCGGGCGAGACCGCCACCGCGCCGGGCACCATCGCGCTGGAAGGCCGCGACCTGTCGCGCGCCGGCCCCGAGGCGCGGCGCCGCGCCGGGCTGCTGGCCGCGCCCGAGGACCGGCTGGGCCATGCCGCCGTGCCCGAATTCAGCCTGGCCGAGAACACGCTGCTGACCGCGGGCGCCCGGCAGGGGCTGATCCGCAAGGGCCTGATCGACCGCAAGGCGGCCACCGCTTTCGCGCAAGAGGTGATCCGCGCCTTCGACGTGCGCACCCCCGGCCCGGATACGGCGGCGGGCGCGCTGTCGGGCGGCAATTTGCAGAAATTCGTCATCGGCCGCGAGGTGCTGGGCCGGCCGCGGGTGCTGGTCGTCAACCAGCCGACCTGGGGCGTCGATGCCGCCGCCGCCGCCGCCATCCGCCAGGCGCTGCTGGACCTGGCCGCACAGGGCGCGGGACTGATCGTCATCAGCCAGGATCTGGACGAATTGCTGGAGCTTTCGGACCGCTTCTGCGCCCTGAACCAGGGGCGGCTGTCCGCGCCCCGCCCGACCGAGGGGCTGACGGTCGAGGAGATCGGGCTGATGCTGGGCGGCGCCCATGGCATGGAGGTGGCGCATGTTCCGGCTTGAACCCCGCGCTTCGGCGCCGCTGGTCTGGCAGGTCGCGACCCCGGTCCTGGCGGTGCTGGCCACGATGATCGTCGGCGGCGGGCTGTTCGCCGCCATGGGCTTCGACCCGCTGGCCGCGATCCGCACCATCTTCTGGGATCCGCTGTTCGGCCCCGCCGCCGGCTATTCGCGGCCGCAACTGCTGGTCAAGGCCGGGCCGCTGATCCTGATCGCCTCGGGCCTGGCGCTGGGGTTCCGCGCCGGGATCTGGAACATCGGCGCCGAGGGCCAATACATCATCGGTGCCATCTGCGGCGCCGCGGTGGCGCTGGCCGCCTATCCGCTTGACGCCTTCTGGATCTTCCCGGCGATGATCCTGGCCGGCGCAGCGGGCGGCTGGGCCTGGGGCATGGTCCCGGCCATGCTGCGCAACTGGTTCGGCGCGTCCGAGATCCTGGTTTCGCTGATGCTGGTCTATGTCGCGCAGCGCATCGCAGCCTGGATGGCCTTCGGCCCGATGAAGAACCCCGAGGGCTTCAACTTCCCCGGCTCGCGCAACCTGCAGCAATATGACCCCGCCGCGAACCCCGAGTTGATCGCCAATTCAGGCCTGCATTGGGGCGGCGTGGCGGCGGTGCTGGCCCTGGCGGCGATCTGGTTCGTCATGTCGCGGCATGTCCTGGGCTTTCACATCCGCACCGCCGGCGCCGCGCCGCGCGCCGCCCGTTTCGCCGGCGTGCGCCCCGAGCGGCTGGTGGCGCTGTGCCTGGGCGTCTCGGGCGCGCTGGCGGGCCTCGCGGGGCTTTTCGAGGTCGCAGGCCCGGCCGGGCAGATCACCGAAAGCTTCGGCTCGGGCTACGGCTTCACCGCGATCATCGTGGCCTTCCTGGGCCGGCTGCACCCCTTGGGCATCCTGCTCGCCGGGCTCTTGATGGCGCTGACCTATATCGGCGGCGAGCTGGCGCAGATGATGCTGAACCTGCCCGCGGCGACGGTGCAGGTCTTCCAGGGGATGCTCTTGTTCTTCCTGCTCGGCTTCGACCTGCTCACCCGCTACCGCATTCGGAGGCGCGCATGATCGACCCGCTGTCCGTCTTTATCCTGCTGCTCGGGGCGGCGACGCCGATCCTGTTCGCCGCGCTTGGCGAACTGGTGGTCGAGCGCGCCGGCGTGCTGAACCTGGGCGTCGAGGGCATGATGATCACCGGCGCGTTGGCCGGCTTCGCCGCCGCCCATGCCAGCGGCAGCCCGGCGCTTGGCTTCGCCGCCGCCGCCCTCGCCGGCGCGGCGCTGTCGATGGGCTTTGCCGTGCTGACGCAATTCCTGCTGTCGAACCAGGTGGCGACGGGGCTGGCGCTGACGTTGTTCGGCCTGGGCCTGACCGCGATGTTCGGCAAGCCCTATGAGGGGATGAAGGCCCCGGCGATGATCTCCGGCCCCCTGGGACTGAACTGGATGATCTGGCTGGGCATCGTCCTGGTGCCCGCGGTCTGGTGGTTCCTGGCCCGCACCCGGCCGGGCCTGATCCTGCGCGCGGTGGGCGAGAACCACGACGCCGCGCATGGCCTGGGTTATCCGGTGCGGCGGGTGCGCATCCTGGCCATCGGCTTCGGCGGCGCGCTGGCGGGCATGGGCGGCGCCTATATTTCCATCGCCACGGTGCTGCAATGGACCGAGGGCATGACCGCCGGCGCCGGCTGGATCGCGCTGGCCATCGTGGTCTTTGCGCAATGGAACCCCTGGGGGGCGCTGGCCGGCGCCTGGCTGTTCGGCGGCGTCACCGTCCTGCAGCTGCGCCTGCAGGCGGCGGGCGTCGCTGTGCCGGTGCAACTGCTTTCCATGGCGCCCTATCTCGCCACGATCATCGTGCTGGTGCTGATCTCGGCCCGGCAGAAATTCGGCCGCTCGGGCGGGGGTGCGGCCCCCGCCAGCCTGGGCCGGCCCTTCCACGCATTAAAATAGCCACAACCTGCAAGGAGCATGACATGAAACGCAGAACCCTTCTTGGCAGCGCCGCGGCGCTGGTGGCCAGCACGGCCCTGCCTGCCTTGGCGCAAGAGGAAAAGCTGAAGGTGGGCTTCATCTATGTCGGCCCGGTGGGCGACGGCGGCTGGACCTATCAGCACGACCTGGCCCGGCAGGCGGTCGAAAAGGAATATGGCGACCGGGTCGAGACCACCTATATCGAATCCGTGCCCGAGGGCGCCGATGCCGAACGCGCCATCACCCAGCTGGCGCTCTCCGGCCACAAGCTGATCTTCACCACCAGCTTCGGCTTCATGGACGCGACGATCAACGTCGCCAAGAAGTTCCCGGACGTGAAGTTCGAGCATGCCACCGGCTACAAGACCGCCGAGAACGTCGCCACCTACGACGCCCGCTTCTACGAGGGCCGTGCCGTCATGGGCACCATCGCCGGGCGCATGACCAAGTCGAACAAGATCGGCTATATCGGCTCTTTCCCGATCCCCGAGGTGGTCCAGGGCATCAACAGCTCGTATATCCACGCCAAGAAGGTGAACCCGGATGTCGAGATGAAGGTGGTCTGGGCCTATAGCTGGTTCGACCCCGCGAAAGAGGCCGACGCCGCCGCCGCGCTGATCGCCGAGGGCGTGGATGTGATCCTGCAGCACACCGATTCCACGGCGCCGCTGGCCAAGGCGCAGGAGGCCGGCGCCATCGGCTTCGGCCAGGCCAGCGACATGGCGGCCTTCAAGCCCAGCCCGCGGGTTTCCTCGATCATCGACAACTGGGCGCCCTATTACGTCAAGCGCGTGGGCGAGGTGCTGGACGGCAGCTGGACCTCGCATTCGGTCTGGCTGGGCATCGGCGATGGCGAGGTCGAGATCGGCGAGATCACCGAGGCCGTCCCCGCCGAGGTCAAGGAGGAGGCGCTGGCGCTGAAGGACAAGATCGCTGCGGGCGAATACCACCCCTTCACCGGGCCGCTGAAGAAGCAGGATGGAAGCGACTGGCTGGCCGAGGGGCAAGTGGCCAGCGACGAGGAACTCTCCTCGATGAATTTCTATGTCGAGGGCATCACCGCGCCGATGCCGAAATAACCCGCGGCACAAGCGGCAAACCGGGGCCCTGGCCCCGGTTCACCCTGCGGAAAGCCTATTCCAGATGGCTTTCCAGGAACCACAGATCCTTGTCCGCCGTACGCGAGGCGGCGGTGAACAGGTCGGCCGTATCGGCATCGCCGGCCTCGTCGGTCGCGTCTATGGCGGCGCGCACCTTCTCGCCATAGTCGCGCATCCGCTCGCAGACGGCCTTGATATGATCCTCGGCCTTGGTCAGGTCGGTGGGGTATTCCTTCAGCGTGCTGGCCTTGGCCACCTTCTCGACCGTGCCGACGGCCACTCCGTCCAGCACCTGCACGCGCTCGGCCATCATGTCCACATGCTCGTCCAGCCGCGCCTTCACGGTGTCGAACAGCTCATGCACCGCGATGAAGTTGCGGCCCTTGACGTTCCAGTGCGCCTGCTTGATCGCCGCCGACAGCGCCAGCGCATCGGCAAGGCGGGCATTCAGCTCGGCGATCGCGGTCTTGCGGGCATTGTCGCTCAACCCTTTGACATTCACGGCCATGAAACTCTCCTTCGTCAGGTTCGCCCTTGAAACGAAGGCAGCCGCGCGGCGGTTCCCCGCGACGCTGGGTCAAACCGCCGCAGCCAAGGAAAAGGGCGGCGCCTTCCACCGAAAGCACCGCCCCGAAAAGCTGCTCAGAGCTGGATCAGACCGCGCCCTGGATGAATTTCACCGCATCGCCAAAGGTCTGGATGGTCTCGGCGGCATCGTCCGGGATCTCGATGCCGAACTCTTCCTCGAAAGCCATGACCAGCTCGACGGTGTCCAGCGAATCGGCGCCGAGATCGTCGATGAACGAGGCGGTCTCGGTGACCTTCTCTTCATCGACACCCAGGTGCTCGACGACAATTTTCTTCACGCGATCAGCGATATCGCTCATGTCTCTTCCTCGTTTTCGCGGGCAATCCGCCCAGATGTTCCAGCGATTGCCGGTCAGAGCCCAGGGCGGTTCCCCTGCGGCCTTGTTTGCGGGATATAGCACGGGAACGTGATCTTGCAACCCGCATAAACCATCATCAGATCATCGCCATGCCGCCGTTGACATGCAGCGTGGCGCCGGTGACATAGCCCGCTTCGGGGCTGGCCAGATACAGCACCGCAGCGGCGATTTCCTGGGCCGAACCCATGCGCCCGGCGGGGATCTGCGCCAGGATCCGGCCCTTCTGCTCGTCGTTCAGCTTGTCGGTCATCGCCGTCTCGATGAAGCCCGGCGCGACGCAGTTCACCGTGATCCCGCGCGAGGCGACCTCATAGGCCAGGCTCTTCGACATGCCGACCAGCCCGGCCTTGGCAGCGGCGTAATTGCCCTGCCCCGGATTGCCGGTGGCGCCCACGATCGAGCCGATGTTCACGATCCGGCCCCAGCGCGCCTTCATCATGCCGCGCAGGACAGCCCGGCACAGCCGGAAGCTCGAGGTCAGGTTGACCTCCAGCACCTGTGCCCATTCCTCGTCGGACATGCGCATGAACAGGTTGTCGCGGGTGATCCCGGCATTGTTGACCAGGATGTCGACCGAACCCATGGCCTCGGCCGCCGCCTTGGGCAGCGCCTCGACCGCCGCCGCATCGGCCAGGTTCGCGGTCACGACATGCGCCCGCGCGCCCAGCTTCTCGGCCAGCTCGCGCAACGGCGCCTCGCGCGTGCCCGACAGCGCCACCGTGGCGCCGGCGGCATGGAGCGCCTCGGCCACGGCACCGCCGATCCCGCCCGAAGCGCCGGTCACCAGCGCATTCCTGCCTGTCAGATCAAACATCAAGCTCTTCTCCGTTTTCCAAATACCCCGGGGGAATCCCGCAGGGATGGGGGCAGAGCCCCCTCATGCCTTCAGCGCCGCGATATCCGCCGGAGCGCCTATGTTCCTGACCGCGGCATCCTTGGCGATGCGCTTGATCATGCCCGACAGCGCCTTGCCGGCGCCGATCTCCCAGAACTCGGTGACGCCGGCGCCCGCCAGGAATTCGACCGACTCGCGCCAGCGCACGGCGCCCGTCACCTGCTCGACCAGCAACCGCCGGATGGCGCCGGGCTCGGCCACCGGCTCGGCGCGGACATTGGCCACCAAGGGCACCGCCGGCGCGGCGATCTCGACCGCAGCCAGGGCCTCGGCCATCGCCGCCGCCGCCGGCTGCATCAACGCCGAATGGAACGGCGCCGAGACCGGCAGCATCAGCGCCCGCTTGGCGCCGCGCTCCTTGGCCAGCGTCGCGGCGCGCTCGACGGCAGCCTTGTGGCCCGAGATCACCACCTGCGCCGGGTCGTTGTCATTGGCGGCCTGGCAGACCTCGCCCTCGGCCGCGTCGCGCGCGATCTGGTCCACCGCGGCGAAATCCAGGCCCAGGATCGCCGCCATGGCGCCCTGGCCGACCGGCACCGCCTCCTGCATGGCCTGGCCGCGCAGGCGCAGAAGCCGCGCGGTATCGGCCAGGCTCAGGGCACCGGCCGCGCAAAGCGCCGAATATTCGCCCAGGGAATGGCCGGCGACGAAATCCGCGTCCCCGATGCCGAAGCCCTCGGCCTCCAGCGCCCGGAAGGCCGCGATCGAGGTCGCCATCAGCGCCGGCTGGGCGTTCCGCGTCAGGGTCAGCGTCTCGATGTCGCCGTTCCAGACCAGCTCGGACAGGCTCTCTCCCAACGCCTCGTCCACCTCGGCAAAGACCTCGCGCGCCGCCGGATAGGCCTCGGCCAGCTCGCGCCCCATGCCGACGACCTGCGCGCCCTGCCCCGGAAATACGAATGCCCGCATCGCGGAATCCCTTCTGTCTTATGTCCTTGCGACAGCCTTAGCCCGCGACGTCCCTTGCCGCAACCGCGCCGGTCAGCGCGGAATCACGATCTCGGCCCGCAGGCCGCCCAGCCGCTCGCCCCGGCCCAGCCGCAGCTGCCCGCCATGGGCGCGGGCGATGTCGGCGGCGATGGACAGGCCCAGCCCCACGCCCTGGCCGCGATTCTGGTTGCGGGCGGGATCGAGCCGGGTAAAGGGCTTCAGCGCCTCCTCGCGCCGCTCGGGCGGGATGCCGGGCCCGTCATCCTCGACCGAGATGCGGAAATAGCTCGGCCCCAGCGCCGCCTCGACCTCGGCACGCTCGCCATAGCGCACGGCATTGCCGATCAGGTTCTCGACGGCGCGGCGCAGGCTGTCGCGGCGAAAGGTGGCGCGGCCTGCCTCGTCGCCGGCCACCGAATGCAGGACAACCCGCTGCCCGCCGCGCTGCGCATCGGCGACGATGCCACGCACGAAATCCAGCGCCGGCACCGGCTGGGGCGGTGCGTCCTGCGCCGCGTCGCGGGCATGGTCCAGGAAGGCATCGACCATGGTGCCCATGGCCGCCACGTCGCTTTCCAGCGCCGCGATCTCCTCGGGCTCGGGCGGATAGTCGGGGCTCAGCATCGACAGGCCCAGCCGCAGCCGGGTCAGGGGCGTGCGCAGGTCGTGGCTCACGCCCGAGAGCATCTGCTTGCGCTGCTCGTTCTGGCGCTCGATGCGGGCGCGCATCTCCAGGAAGGCGGTGCCGGCGCTGCGGATCTCGCTGGCACCGGCGGGGCGATAGGGGATGATCCGCCCCTTGCCGTATTCCTCGGCCGCGCGCGCCAGCCGCTTGATCGGGCGCAGCTGGTTGCGCAGGAAGATCGTCGCGATGGCGGTCATCAGAAGCGAGGTGCCCACCATCAGCACCAGCAGCTGATGCGGGTTCGAGGCGCTGACCCGGCTGCGCGGAAAGACCAGCCGGTAATGCCCCCAGCGGCCCTGAAGCGTCACACGCACCTCGCGCCGGTGACTCAGGTCGACGGCGCGCACGGCGGGCACCTGCCGGTGCAGCTCGGCGATGACGATGCGCCCCGACAGGTCGTAGAAGGTCCGCCAGTCCGCGCCCGGTGGGGCGGGCAGGAGCAGCTTCAGCCCCAAAGGCCCCGCGACCTCGCCCGCCGAATCGCGCGCCGCCGCGATATCGGGGACCGCGTCGATGCGGGCCGCGACCAGCGCGACCTCATGCGCCATGCCGGCGGTCATCTGCCGGGTCACGTCCTCGAAATGGCGCTGCAGGAACATGATGGTGACGACGACGGTCACCACCACGACCGGCAGGAACAGGATCAGCGCCGCCCGTCCGTAAAGCCCGCGCGGCATGGTCCGTTTCAGCCAGTCGAAATTCATTGCCTCATGTCCCACCCGGCCCTTGGAATATGGGCCCTGCCATGGCTAGGTTATCGCCATGACAAGCGCCGAGAAAGCCCTGCGGATCATCACCGCCGACAATCCCTCGCCCTTTACCGGGCCGGGCACCAACACCTTCCTGCTGGGACGCGAGCGGATCGCCGTGATCGACCCCGGCCCGGACCTGGCCGCGCATCGCCTGGCGATCCTGGCCGCGGCCGGCTCCGGCCGCATCAGCCATATCTTCGTCACCCATGCGCATCTGGACCATTCCGGCGGCGCCCACGCCCTGGCCCAGGCGACCGGCGCGCCGGTCCTGGGCTTCGGCCCCGCCGAAGCCGGCCGCTCGGCGGTGATGGCGCGGCTGGCGCGCGAAGGCGCCATCGACGGCGGCGAGGGGCTGGACCGCGGCTTTGTCCCTGACATCGCCCTGGCCGACGGCGCGGTGGTCGAGACCGAGGAATGGCGCCTGACCGCGCTGCACACGCCCGGCCATTTCGCCGGCCACCTGGCCTTTCGCCAGGACGAGACGATCTTTTGCGGCGACGTGGTGATGGGCTGGTCCTCGACCATCATCTCGCCGCCGGACGGCGATCTGGCGGATTACTTCCGCTCGCTGGCGCGGCTTGATTCGGCGGGCGCGCGCCTGCTGCTGCCGGCGCATGGCGATGCGGTGCGCGATCCCGCCGCGCGCCTGGCCGAGCTTGCCGCGCATCGGCGCGAGCGCACGATGCAGATCCTTGCCGCGCTGCGCGACGGTCCCGCCACGGCCGAGGCGCTGGCGCGTCGAATCTACCGCATCCCGCCGGCAATGATTCCCGCGGCGACGCGCAACGTGCTGGCGCATCTGATCGCGCTGTCCGAGCTTGGCGCGGTCTCGACCCCTGGGCTGATCGGCTCGGATTCGGTGTTTGCCGCGCATTGACCCGGCCGGGCTTAGGCCGGCCGGGAATTTTTCGGATGGATGAAAAAAATCCGCAAACCCCTCTGGACGACCCCAAAGAGCGAGGCTATACACCGCCCCGTGTTCCGGCGTAGCTCAGCGGTAGAGCAGTTGACTGTTAATCAATTGGTCGTAGGTTCGATCCCTACCGCCGGAGCCAAAAATCCTTAGATTTCAGCTACATGCGGCACCGCCCTAGGCGGTCCGTCCGACCGTCCGAATGCGTCCGCGTCGGACGGTCTTGCGATGTTTCATTCCCGGCCCCCACAGCCCGTGGCCAGGCGGGCCGGCGTGACCATCCCCGTGCTGCCTGCGCCGGTGGTTCGTGATGCTTGCCCCCCCGACGCCCTCCGACGCCCCCGGCCGCGGTATCCGGCATCCGCCGCGCTTGGCAAGCCGAAGGGAGACCACCAAGGCCCTCGCCCCGCCCCAGGCCTTGCTTGCCACCGGACCATGCCATGCGCCGGGTTTCCTTCGGCAATGTCTTCGAAGCGCGCCCTCCCGCGCCCTGCCATCCCCGACCGGCACGCGCGGGGGCTTTCGCCTCGGCCCTCGGGCGGAGTGCCAGTTCCGCGGGATGTATCCTCTTGCGCGGGCCTCCGCTCGGGGTCGCCTGCCGCGGACCGTCTTGCGGTCGCCGGGCTTGACATTTCGCGCCCGGCCCCGCCGTTTGCGGGCCATTGCAACAACAAGAGACGGGATTGATGGGACTCGAACGGATAGAAGAAGTCTTGGGAAGGATCGGCGGGATCGTCTGGGGGCCGTATCTGCTTATCCCCCTGCTGCTGGGCACCGGGCTTTACCTGACGATCCGCCTGCGGGGCATCCAGCTTGTCCGGCTGGGCGCAGCCCTGCGCCTGGGCTTGCTGAAGCGCAAGGATGACGACGCCGAAGGCGACATCTCGCAATTCCAGGCGCTGACCACCGCCATGGCCGCCACCGTCGGCACCGGCAATATCGTCGGCGTGGCGACGGCCATCGCCGCCGGTGGACCCGGCGCGCTGTTCTGGATGTGGGTCACGGCGATCCTGGGCATGGCCTCGAAATATGCCGAGGCCTTCCTGGGCGTGCGCTTCCGCACCACCGACGAGGTCGGCGAGAAGAACGGCGGCCCGCAATACTACCTCGAGCGCGGCATCCCGAACGGCTTCGGCAGGGCTCTGGCGCTGTGCTTTGCCATCTTTGCCGTCTGCGCCTGTTTCGGCATCGGCAACATGACCCAAGGCAATTCGATCGCCTCGAACCTCGAGCGCAGCTTCCTGATCCCGACCTGGATCACCGGCATCGTGCTGGCCGGCCTGACGCTGGTGGTGCTGGTCGGCGGCATCAAGTCCATCGGCCGCGTGACCGCCGGTCTGGTGCCGGCGATGATCCTGTTCTACGTGCTGGGCGCGCTCTACATCCTGCTGGTCAACATCCAGGCGCTGCCCGCCGCCCTGGCCGAGATCTTTTCGCAGGCCTTCACCGGCACGGCCGCGACCGGCGGCTTCCTGGGCTCGACGATCATGATCGCGGTGCAGTTCGGCGTCGCGCGCGGCATCTTCTCGAACGAATCCGGCATGGGCTCGGCCGCCATCGCCGCGGCTTCGGCGCAGACCACGCATCCGGTGCGGCAGGGGCTGGTATCGATGACCCAGACCTTCATCGACACGATCATCGTGGTGTCCTGCACCGGGCTCGTCATCATCACCACCGGCGTCTGGAAGCAGGTCGATCCGCAGACCGGGTCGCAGATCTCGGCCTCGATCATGACGGCAGAGGCCTTCAGCCACGGGTTGCCGGGGCAATGGGGGCACTGGATCGTCACCGTCGGGCTGGTGCTGTTCGCCTATTCGACCATCCTGGGCTGGGCCTATTACGGCGAGCGCAACCTGGAACGGCTGGTCGGCCATCGCGGCGTCCTGCCCTTCCGCATCCTGTTCTCGCTGGTTGTGCTGCTGGGCTGCACGGTGCAGCTGGGCGTGGTCTGGAACTTCTCGGACGTGATGAACGGGCTCATGGCGATTCCGAACCTGATCGGCCTGCTGATCCTGTCGGGCCTGATCGCGCGCGAGACCCGGTTCTACCTGCGCCACGATCCCCGGCTGGAGGCCAACCGCCAGCAGATCGAGGCTTTCATGAAGGGCCAGCCCAGCTGGGAGGAATGGAAGGCAAGCGAGCGGTCCTGACGCATCGCCGGGCCGAAACCCGGGGCCGACCGGACCGCCGGCCGGCCCTGCGCGGACCGCCTTTCCCTGCGCTGCCCCTTTCTGTTCTTCTGCTGATTGGTCTTTGTTGTCGGGGGTATCAGGCTGCGATCTGGCGCAGGACGAGGAAGAGGATGGCCGAGAGCATTGCCGCGGCGGGGACGGTGACGACCCAGGCGGCGGCGATGGTCAGCACGTGCAGCCGGCGCACCAGCTTGCGGCGCCGGCGCTCGTCGGGGGGCAGGTCGGCGGGGGGCAGATCGGCGGCGGGCAGGTCGGCGGGCCGGGGAACGGCCATGCGGGCCTGCCTCAGCCGCCGCTCGGCATCCCATTCGCGGAAAAAGCCCACGCCGAAGATCGCGCCCACCGCGATATGGGTCGAGCTGACCGGCAGCCCCAGCGCGCTGGCCAGGATGACCGTGATCGCCGCCGACAGCGCCACGCAATAGGCCCGCATCGGGTTGAGCCGGGTGATCTCGCTGCCGACCATGCGGATCAGCCTGGGCCCGAACAGGCTCAGCCCGAAGCTGATCCCGAAGGCGCCGATCAGCATCACCCACAGCGGAATGGTCACCTCGCCGCTGAAATCGCCGGTCTGCACCGCCTGCACGATGGCCGCCAGCGGGCCGACCGCATTGGCCACGTCATTGGCGCCATGCGCAAAGCTCAGCAGCGCCGCCGAGGCGACCAGCGGGATGCCGAACAGCACCTTCAGCGACTTGTTGCGGTTCTCCAGCCCCGCGGACTGCCGCCGCGTCACCGGGATCATCGCCAGCCAGCAGCCCAGCCCCACCAGAAGGCCCAGAAGCAGCGCCGCCCCCATCGAGATATCGACCAGCTGCCTGAGCCCCTTCATCACCAGATAGGCGGCAAAGGTGCCCGCCATGATGCCGACCAGAACCGGCACCCAGATCCGGGCCGCCGCGATCTTGTCCTCGCGATAGATGATGCGGCTCTTGATGAACCACAGAAAGCCCGCCGCCACCACGCCGCCCAGCAGCGGCGAGACCACCCAGCTGGCCGCGATCGCCGCCATCTGCTCCCAGCTGACCGCGCCGAGGCCGGCCCCGGCCATGCCCGCGCCCATGACCCCGCCCACCACGGCATGCGTGGTCGAGACCGGCGCCCCGATCCAGGTCGCCAGGTTCACCCACAGCGCCGAGGCCAGCAGCGCCGCCATCATCGCCCAGACGAAGGTCGCGGACGTGTCCAGCGCCTCGGGCGCGACGATGCCCTTGGCCACGGTCGAGACCACGTCGGCCCCGGCGATCAGCGCGCCGGCGCTTTCGAAGACCGCCGCGATCACGATGGCCCCGCCCATGCTGAGCGCATTGGCCCCCACCGCCGGGCCCATGTTGTTGGCCACGTCATTGGCGCCGATATTGAGCGCCATATAGGCGCCGAACACCGCCGCCGTGACCACGATCAGCGTCTCGCCGCTCTGCCCCAGCAGCACCGCCGCGGCCAGCCCGGCCAGGATGACGAAGACCAGGCCGATCCCCGGCGCCACCAGCGGCCGGGCGATATAGGCCGTGGCCGCCTCGATATGCGCGAAGCGGCCGAGATCGCGGTCCAGCGTCTCCAGGTGCCGCGGCTCGAAATCCTTGTCAGACATGTTCCGCCTTTCTGCTCCGGCCGGGTGCTAGGCGGGAATCGGCCCCATATCAAGACGGCGCCGGCACCGGAAGAACAGATCCGCCCGCCACCGCCGCCAGCCAGGCCCGCGAAAACCGCCCCCCAAAAAACCGGGAGCCGGGGGCCGAGACGTCGCGGGAGCGGCAAGGCCGGAGAGCAGGCGGTCCGAAAGCCATTGGAATTGCCCAGCCTTCAGACACGGGCTAGGGTCAGGATGCATTGATTTCTGTTGCGCTGCGTGATTCACGCCTCCGAAAACGGAGCGGTGACATGAGCGATCTCTTCTGGCTGACCGACGCGCAGATGGCGCGCCTGGCTCCCTTCTTTCCCAGGTCGCACGGGAAGCCCCGGGTTGAAGACAGACGGGTGCTGAGCGGGATTATTTTCATCAATCGCAATGGCTTGCGTTGGCGCGATGCGCCCGCCGCGTATGGCCCACATAAGACGCTCTACAGCCGGTGGAAGCGTTGGAGCGAAAAGGGCATCTTCGCGCGGATGATGGCCGGGCTGGCGGCGGAACACGGCGAGAAAACGACCGTGATGATCGACGCAACATACCTCAAGGCCCATCGAACGGCGACCAGCATGGCCGCCAAAAAGGGGGGCGTGGTCGCCTGATCGGTCGAACCAAAGGCGGTATGAACACCAAGCTGCACGCCATCTGCGACAGTCAGGGGCGACCGATCGACCTGTTCGTCACCGCTGGACAGGTCAGCGATTATATCGGCGCTCGGGCCCTGCTGAGTGGCCTGCCAAACGTCAAATGGCTACTCGGGGATCGTGGCTATGACGCTGACTGGTTCAGAGAAGCGTTGCAGGACAAGGGGATACGTGCCTGCATCCCAGGCCGGAAGAAACGCAAGACGCCGATCAAATACGATAAGCGGAGATACAAGCGGCGTAACCGCATCGAGATCATGTTCGGCAGGCTCAAGGACTGGAGGCGCGTCGCGACCCGCTATGACCGATGCCCCAAGGTCTTCCTCTCAGCCATCGCCCTCGCGGCTCTCGTCATCTATTGGTTATGAATCCTGACCCTAAGCGGGTCGAAACATGGCTCAGAATGATGCATTGCAAACCGCATTCCCTGCCGATGGGAAGAAGTGACGATATTCCAAAAACTAAGACGGAGAAAATGGCCCGAAAACCCGGTGCTGCCGGCTTGTTCAGGCAGCCTGATTCCTCAGGGAGTTTTCGATGTAACGAAGCGCCCCGAGGGCCATATCGGCGGTTACCCGCGCAGCGACAGCGTCACCTTGCCCAGAGGCGATCCTTGCCAGATGCCTGTGTAGCGTCTCGACGGAAAGCACGCCATCTTCCCTCAACCTAACAAGGGCGATCTGCCCGATGGTGAAGGCTGCCATGTCTGGATTGGCCACGTATTCCGGGGCCCGGCGGGGCGGCCGCATGATGGTTGCGTCGCTCATCAATCCCTCCTTGCATTGCAAAGCCGTCAGCCCAAAGATCGGTCTGGCGCTCAATATCCAAGCTGAACAATTTATTACGCACCAACCGTGCGCCCTGCGCGGTCGCTCTAGAGGATGGCGAACCGCGTTGTCATACGCCGAATGGTGTATGCAGCTCAGTTTCGGTGTGCCGCGGCGATGATGCGATCCAGAATGAGGTCATTGCGCTGATAAAAAACCAACTCGGCCGCATCGGTGACGGGCTCGACGGTGATCAGGGGATTGATCCTTTCCAACTGCCTGCACGCAGCCAGATCGATGCCGGGATCTTCGGTGGGCGCCAGATATCGCATGGGTATGAGCAACTCGCGCAGCGCGGTGTCCATGCGGTGGCGTGAAAGCTGCAACTCCCGAACAAAGGTCGCGTGGCCCTGTTTCAGCAGATGTTCACAGGCGTTCCGGATCAATGCCGTCCAATCGGGGTTGCGCACCGTTTGCTGGTTCAGCGGCGTATGGCGGAAGGCGCGTTCCAGATACCAGTCCAGGCCGTGCTGGCGCATCATCCGGTGTCCCGATTTGGCCATCAGTTCGGCGACCCATGGCGCACTGTCTGCGAGTTGCAGCATGATGCGTTGAATCTGCGGCAAGCGCTGGACTCCCGAAGGGTCGATCCCGGACGAGAAACCGACTGCCAGTATCCCGTGGAAGCGCGTGGGATTTGCCACCGCTTCGACGACCAGAGGCAAGGTGCCGCTGGCCAATCCGACGCCAAGGCAAGGGTGGCCGATGACCTGGTCGAGAAAGACCCGCAATGCGACAAGATTGTCGCTCATCACATCAAGCGAGGAGTCCATGGTGCTGTTCCCGTGACCGGGTCGCGACGGAACATAGAGGCAGATGCCCGCGTCGCGCAGCCGGGCCTCTCCATCGCCCGGCAGCAGATAGGTCATCGGCAATCCCCGCAGCATGACCACGGGGATGCCCCGCTTCGCGCCCATCCAGGTCCAGGCGATCTTGCGGCCATCGGGCATCTCGATCAGCTTTTCGCGGCCCAGGGGATCGTGCCAGACAGGGGCTTCGCCCCGAAGCCCGACATGTTCACGGCTGGCGATCATGGCCAGCAGGCGCATCAGGTCGATATTCGAGGGGGCGCCCATCTTGGCCATGATCGTCTTGATCTGGGTGCGCACCGTCAGCAGCGACACGCCTCGCTCTATCGCGATCGATTCGAGGTTGCGCAGACGAAAGAACAGATGCGCGACCTCGGATTCGGCCTGCGTCAGGCCGAAGGCCTGTTGCAAGCGCTCGGCGATCCGCGGCCCCCAGGCGATTTCCAGGGAACGGATGGCGATATGGGCGCCGCTCTGGCCCGGCACGCGGATCAGGTAGCCCTCGGCCAGGAAGGATTCGCCATAGCCCTCGGTGGCCGGCAGGATCGTCAGGATTGCTTGCGCCGCGTTGCCCTGACCGGTGGCGGCACGCAACAGGGCACGATAGTCCTCCAGAGAATTCGGCGCGATGACTGCAGCGTCCATGAACGCGCCCTGGCGCTTGCCGAACGCGCGTTCGCCCGCAATGTTGATGACCGCGACATTGCCGTTTGGAGACAGCACAGTCGCCGGTCCCGGCACTTCGGAAACCGCCAGTTTCAGCGGGTCGTTCTCGGTCGGGACGTCCAGCTTTTCCAAGGTGTTGCGGAAGGTCAGCAACTGGCTGAACAGCCCCTTGGAGACTTTGGGATGCTCGGCATCTCCGCCGGACGATGCGAGCTTGGCTTCCCAACTCGCCACCATCTCATCGAAAGCATGCTCATCGATGATCGAGCGATAGGTGCTGGCGATGATGTTCAGATCGATATCGTCGTCCGAACTCTGGCCTTCGCTCAACTGAGGCGACAGAAAGAAATGCTGATCGGCCAGTAGCGTCCTGGATTTGGAATCGGGCATGAGCAGGCCTTTTTCAGGCGGACCCTTCCCACATTGCATTTTGCCCGGCTGCTTTCAACCGGGACGGACGTGGTATCGGAATGACGCCAAGGGCGGCGCTTCAGCGATCCCGCCTATCTTTGACCCTCACCACAAACTTGGCACGGTTCATCCCCTGACAACGGGGCTTATCGTAGTTTAGCGTATTCTGGCGTAGGTTCCGCTCCAGGGCATGCAACCAACGATACTTGCGATTGGTCGAACAGCAGGTGCCAAAACTTGCCGCGTAGCATATCCGCACTGGGCATCGGGACGATGCCGATCAGGTCAAACGGCCCGAGTAAGCCGTTCCGCGCGACCTTTCAGCCTGCCGCCATCGCCAGGCGCGCGGCCCGGCGTTCGGCCTGCACATCCGGGTCGGGGTCCAGTCCCGCCGCCAGCAGCGCCTGCGTATAGGGTTGGCGCGGGTTGTCGAAGATCTGGCGCACGGTGCCTGCCTCGACCACCCTGCCCTTCTGCATCACCATGACGTGATCGGCGAAGTCGCGCACCACCGGCAGGTCATGGGCAATGAAGATGAAGGCGATGCCCAGGGACTTGCGCAGCCCGTCCAGCAGCTCGATCACCTGCGCCTGGACCGACACGTCCAGCGCCGAGACCGCCTCGTCGCAGATGATCAGTTCCGGCTCCAGCGCCAACGCGCGGGCGATGGCGATGCGCTGGCGCTGCCCGCCCGAGAACTGGTGCGGATAGCGCCCGGCCATCTCGGGCTTCAGCCCGACCTGATGCAGCAATTCGGCCACGCGGGCCTTCCATTTCGACCGGGGCAGGATGCCGGGATGGATGACCCAGCCCTCGGTGATCAGCTGCCAGACGGTCATGCGCGGGTTGAGGCTTTGCGTCGGGTCCTGGAACACCATCTGCAAGTCGCGGCGCAGCGCGAACAGCTGGCGTTCCGGCATGGAAAACAGGTCCTGGCCCTTCCACAGGGCCTGGCCGCCAGTTGGCTCCTCCAGCCGCAGCAGCATCTTGGCCACGGTCGATTTGCCCGAGCCGCTTTCGCCGACGATGGCCAGGGTCTCGCCCGCCATCAGGTCGAAGGAGACATCCTCGACGGCGGCGAAATCGCCATAGACCTTGCGCGCATTGCGCACCGACAGCACCGGCTCGGCGGGCGGCAGCGGGTCGTGCATCGCGCCCTTGCCAGGCGCCGCACCGATCAGCTTGCGGGTATAGGGATGGGCGGGGTTGCGATAGACCTGCCGCGTGTCGCCGGTCTCGACCACCTCGCCCGCATTCATCACCACGACGCGGTCGGCGATCTCGGCCACGACGCCAAGGTCGTGGGTGATGATCAGCACGCCCATGCCGGTTTCCTGCTGCAATTCCTCCAACAGGGCCAGGACCTCGGCCTGAACGGTCACGTCCAGCGCGGTGGTGGGCTCGTCCGCGATCAGCAGGTCGGGCTTCAGCGCCAAGGCCATCGCGATCATCAGCCGCTGGCGCTGCCCGCCCGAGAACTGATGCGGATATTTCCCCATCGAGCCCTCGGGGTCCGGGATGCCGACGCGGCCCAACAGCTGCAAGGCCTCGGCCCGCGCCTTCGACCGGGCCATGCCGTGGGTGGTCATCGTCTCGACGATCTGCCAGCCGACGGTATAGACCGGGTTCAGATGGCTCAGCGGGTCCTGGAAGATCATCGCGATCTTGTGGCCGTTGACCTTGCGGCGTTCCGAGGCGCTCAGCTTCAGCAGGTCGCGGCCCTCGAAGATGATCTGGCCGCTGGTGATCCTGCCCGGCGGCATGTCGATCAGGTCCATGATCGCCGAGGACGACACGGACTTGCCCGAGCCGCTTTCGCCCAGGATCGCCAGCGTCTCGCCCCGGTCCAGATCGAAGCTGACATTCCTGACCGCGCGGACGGTGCCGGCCGCCGTGTGAAACTCGACCGACAGGTCTTTCACCTGCAACATCGGCTCAGCCATTCCTGCGCCCCCTCATTTCAAGCCGCCAGCGTTGGGTCGGGTCCAGCGCGATGCGCATCCAGCCCGACAGCAGGTTCAACGACAGCGTGGTCAGGATGATCGCAAGGCCCGGCCAGAAGGACAGCCACCACGCGGTCGTCAGATATTGCCGCCCCTGGCTGATCATCAGCCCCCAGGTGATTTCCGGCGGCTGGATGCCGATGCCGAGGAAGGACAGAGAGCTTTCCGCCAGCATAACGAAGGCGAAATCCAGCGTGGCGATGGTCATCAGCGTCGGCAGCACCACCGGCAGGATATGGCGGAAGACGATCCGCCGGGACGAGGCGCCCATCACCTTGGCGGCCTGCACGAACATCCGCTCGCGCACCTCCAGCACCTCGGCGCGGGTGGTGCGCAGATAGACCGGGATGCGGGTGATCGCCAGCACGATCACCAGGTTCAGGATCGACGGCCCCAGGATATACAGCACCACCACCGCCAGCAGCAGCGACGGAAACGACATGATCACATCGGCCAGCCGCATGATCACCTGCCCGGTGCGCGGCCCGGCATAGCCCGCGACCAGCCCCAGCACCGTCCCGATCAGGGCCGAGAAGAACACCGCGCCCCCGGCCACCATCATCGTGTTCTGGGTCGCGACGATGATCCGCGCCAGCAGCGGGCGGCCAAGCGCATCCGCGCCCAGGATCCACAGCCAGCCGCGTTCCCACTCGAAGGGCGGCGCGTTGCGCCCGCGCAGGTTCTGCTTTTGCGCCACCTCGCCCAGCCACGAGGGGCCGATCAGCGCGAGGACCAGCACCAGCGTCAGGAACAGCACCGCCGCCAGCGCGAACTTGTCGGCCCAGAGCATGCGGGCGAAACGGACCAGCGGCTTCGGCTCGTCGGGAATGATGTCGATGCTGGTCATGGCTCAATACCGGATGCGCGGATCGAGCAGCGCATAAGCCAGGTCGATCAGCAGGTTCATGATGAAGATGGCGATGGCGGTGACCATGATCGCCGCCAGCACGACGTTGAAATCGCGTTGCAGGATGGAATCGATCATCAGCTTGCCGACGCCGGGAAAGCCGAAGATCGTCTCGATCACCACCGCGCCGTTCAGCAGCGCCGCCGCCTGATCGCCGATCACGGTGATGACCGGCAGCATGGCGTTGCGCAGCGCGTGGACGAAGATGATCGGGCGCGTCCTCACGCCCTTGGCCCGCGCGGTCTTCACATAGGCCGAGGACAGCGCGTTGATCATCGAGCCGCGCACCACCTGCACGATCAGCCCGAAGGGGCGGATGAACAGCACCCCGATGGGCAGAATCCAGTGCCAGAGGCTGCCCGTCCCCGAGGTCGGCAGCCAGCCCAGCCCCACGGAAAAGACCACGATGGCGACGATGGCCACCCAGAAATCCGGCGCCGAGGCCCCGATCAGCGAGGTCAGCGAGGCGATGCGGTCGAAGAACCCGCCCACCCGGAACGCCGCCAGAGAGCCGACGACGATGGCCGCCCCCGTCACCAGCGTCATGGTGATGACGGCCAGTTGCAGCGTCCACAGGAAGGCCTCGCTGACCACCTCGAAGGCCGGGCGCGCGCGGCGCACGGAATCGCCGAAATCCAGATGCAGCAGGTCCCAGACATAGCGACCGAACTGCACCAGCAGCGGATCGTTCAGCCCGTGTATCTCGCGGAACTGCCGGCGCATCTCCTCGGAGGCTTCCGAGGGCAGGTAGAGCGCCGCCGGATCGCCCGTCAGCCGCGACAGGAAGAAAACGGCGACGACCAGCAGGATCAGCGAGATCAGGCTGGCGAAGGCGCGTTTGCGTATGAAACTCATCATGGCCGAAGGCTCCGGTCGTTTGGGCGGGGATGGCCCCCGCCCGGCTGTCAGGTCACTTGAAGGCGATATCCGCCAGCGGAAGCTGCGAATTCGTCGCCATCGTCGGCTTCCAGTCCAGGCGCTCGTTCACGCGGCTGAAGCCGACCATGTGGAACAGCAGCAGGTCGGCCACCACCTCGTCGTGCAGATAGGCGTGAAGCTCCTTCCACAGCGCCTCGCGCTCGTCCCCGGTCGCGGCCTGCGCGCGGTTGATCAGATCGTCGACCTTGGGATCGCTGATCCCCGACTGCCGCCCGTCCGAGGCATATTTGAAATACATCGAGAAGGACGGATCGCCGCGCGAGTTGTCATGCATGGCGACGACCACCATCGGCCCGCGGCCTTCCGGGTAAGGCTTGGAGTAAAGCTTCTCGAACTCGGCCACTTCGTAGAATTGCAGCTCGACGGTGAAGCCCGCCTCTTGCAGCATCTGCTGGACCGCCTCCAGGATTTCCACGTTGTTGGGGAAATTCGCGGTGCGGCCGATCAGAGTGATCGGCGTATCGACGGCGACGCCGTCGGCCTTGGCTTCCTCCAGCAGGCGCGCGGCCTCCTCGGGGTCGTAGGGCCAGACCTCGACGCTCTCGTTCCAGCCAAGCGTGGGGGGCGGATAGACGGCGCTGGCCAGCAGCGCGCCCTCGGGGACCAGCGTGCCGATGAAGGCCTCGCGGTCGATGGCCAGGTTCAGCGCCTTGCGCACCCGCAGGTCGTCGAAGGGCGCGACCGAGTGATCCAGCCGGCCATAGACCGTCTCGCTGTCCAGATAGGAAAAATCGGTCGCCGGATTGGTCGCGTCCAGCGCCGCGATCGAGGGCGAAATGTCGGCCTCGCCCGTCGCCACCATCGCCGCGCGAACCGCAGGATCGGCCCGGAACAGATAGGTCGCCCCGGTCACCGCGGGCATCTCGCCCCAGTAATCGTCGCGCTGGCTCAGCACGATGCGCTGGCCCGGCGTCCATTCGGTCAGGGTATAGGGGCCGGTGCCGATGGGCTCGCGCACGAATTCGATCGGCGTTTCCTCGGGCACGATCGAGATCAGGGTCAGCAGCAGGGGCAGGATCGGCTGCTGGGGATCGGCCTTGAAGTCGATGGTATGGTCGTCCACCACCTCGGCCTCGATGGTCATGCCGCCGAAATAGCGCGGCACCTCGCAGGTGATCGAGGGGTCCATCGCCCGGTCGAAGGAATGCTTCACGTCACGCGCGTCGAAACCCGTCCCATCGGAAAAGGTCACGCCCTGCCGCAGGTGGAAGCGCCAGGAACCGTCCTCCAGCTGTTCCCAGCTTTCGGCCAGCTTCGGCTGCAACCCACCGCCCTCGCGCAGGTCCAGGAAGGCCAGCGTCTCGTTGATGTTCTGAAGCGTCACCCGCCCGATATTCGAGCGCGTGGACATGCAGGGCTCCAGCAGGTCCACCTCCTCGTTCAGCACGATGCGGACGGTGCTGTCCTGCGCGAAAGCCGGGGTCAGCATCGTCGCGACGGCAAGCGTCCCCCATATCAAGGATCTTTTGATCATTCGTTCCTCCCGTGGATATCGGATCAATTCATTCGACGGCTCTTGCGCGGCGCGAGGCGCGGGACGCGATCAGGGCCGCAAGGCAGATCAGCACGCCGCCGATCCAGACCGAGGGCTTCGCCACTTCCGAAAACAGCAGATAGCCCAGCACGGCGACCAGCGGCAGCCGCAGGAAATCGACCGGCGCGACGATGGACGCATCGGCCAGGCTGAAGGCATGGGTCATCAGCGCCATGCAGCCTGCGCCCAGAACGCCTTGCAATGCCAGCAGGCCCAGCTGTCCGGCGCTCGGCATGGTCAGGAATGGCAGCGCCAGCAGGAAGGCCAGCGGGACGGTCAGCAGCAGGTTCCAGATCACCAGCGTCGCCGTCCGGTCGCCCGAGGACATGCTTTTCAGCATCAGCTGGATCACCGCCTGCACCACGGCCCCGATCAGCGCGAAGCCGATCGCCGGCGTCAGGCCGGCACCGGCCGGTCCGGCCACCAGGAACGCCCCGCAAAAGCCGGTGGCGACGGCCAGGATCTTCAACCCGCCCAGCCTTTCGCCCAGCATCAGCGATGCGCCAAGCACCACGAAGATCGGCGAGGTGAAGGCGATGGCCGTCACATCCGTCAGCGGTCCCTGCGCGAAGGCGGCAAAGAATGCGACCAGTGCGACCAGCTTCAGCGCCGCACGGATCAGATGCTGGCGCAGCGGATAGGCCGATTCCAGCACCGAGGGCCGCATCACCGCCATCGGCAGAACCGCCAGCGCGCCGAACAGGGCGCGGGTGAAGGCAATCATCATCGGATGAACGCCGCCGTCCAGCTGCCGCACGATGGCGGCATCGACGGCAGAAAGCGCGGCACCCATCGCCGCCAGCCCGACCGCCAGCATCGCTGTCCCGCCTCGTGCAACCGTCCAGGCCATGCCCCCTCCGAAAACCCGCGCCGACACCCCTCCAGCACGGTTGCCGAACCATCGGACAGGCCATCAATTTTGTCAATAAAAAATCCCCAGAAGATCACGGCCTCATGATGCTCGCATTTATATAACTGTTTTTACTTAATTAATTTACAAAACGCGCAACGCATTCATTCAGTTTTTAATCTTTCAACTTGACAACTGCTTTCGTTATGCGCTGTCTTCCCGTCAATTCGACGCAGGAGGAGCATATGCGACCAGAGGATATCGCGCAGCGCATGGACGGGCGCCTGACCAGCGCCGCGGAGGGGATGCAGCAGGCATTCCTGCCCTCGCCCATGGTGCAGAATCATGCCGCATTCCTGTCGCTGGCCGATGACGGCGCGCTGATCTGTGCCTGGTTCGGCGGCACGCTGGAGGGCAAGTCGGACATCTCGATCCATGCCTCGGTGCTGCTGCCCGGCGCGGATGCGTGGGGACCCGCGCAAAGGCTCAGCCACGATCCCGATCACTCGGAACAGAACCCGGTGATCTTCGCTGCACCCGATGGCGGGCTGTGGCTGTTCCACACCTCGCAACCCTCGGGCAATCAGGACCAGTGCCGCATCCGCATGGCGGCGCTCAACCGCGACGGGGTGGCGATCACCGCCGAGGAGGGGCGCTTCCTCGACCTGCCGCGCGGCTGTTTCGTGCGCGCCCCGGTCCGGCTGCGCGACGACGGCGCCTGGCTGCTGCCGATCTTCCGCTGCGTTCAGCGCCCCGGCCGGAAATGGAACGGCAGCCACGACACCGCCGCGATGGGCGTCTCGATGGATGGCGGGCAAAGCTGGCGGCTGGAGGACGTGCCGGACTCTGTCGGCTCGGTCCATATGAGCCCGGTCGATCTGGGCGAAGGGCGCATGGCCGCCTTCTATCGCCGCCGCCAGTCCGATTTCGTCCACCGCTCGGACAGCGCGGATGGCGGGCACAGCTGGGCCGCGCCGGTGGCGACGGACGTGCCGAACAACAATTCCTCGATCGCCGCCATCACCCTGCGCGACGGGCGGATCGCGATGATCTGCAACCCGGTCAATGCCGCGATGTCGCCCGACCGCCGCGCCTCGCTGTATGACGAGCTGGGCGAGGAGGACGACCGCCCGGACGCCGATCCCGCAGGCGGCTGCACCCCGATCTGGGGCGTACCGCGCGCGCCGGTGACGATCTGCATCTCCAGCGACGGCGGGCGAACCTTCCCGCGGCGTTACCTGGTCGAGGACGGGCCGGGCACCTGCACCTCGAACGATTCCACCGACGGGCGCAACAAGGAAATGTCCTATCCCTGGCTGCTGGAGGGCCCGGACGGCACCCTGCACCTCGCCTATACCTACCACCGCCGCGCCATCAAATACCTGCAACTGCAACCTGGCTGGGAAAGCCGCCTTTCGGAGGCTCTGACATGAGCGACATCATCGGCATCACCATGGGCGACCCCGCCGGCGTCGGCCCCGAGATCAGCGTCAGGGCGCTGGCCGACATGTCGCCCGAGGACCGGGCGCGGACGCTGATCTATGGCAACCGCGCCACTCTGGAGGCCGCGAAGGCGGTCGCAGGCATCGAGCTGGACCTGGCCGAGCGGGTGGTGAACATCGACTATGACGGCGCCCCCCTGCCCTGGGGGCAACTGTCCCCGGTCGCGGGCGACGCGGCCTTCCGCTTCATCGAACGCGCCGTCCAGGACGCGCAGGCCGGCCGGATCGGCTGCATCGTCACCGCGCCCATCAACAAGGAGGCGCTGAACGCCGCCGGCCATCACTATGACGGCCATACCGGCATGTTGCGCAGCCTGACAGGGGCCGAGGCCGCCTATATGCTGCTGGCGTCCGAGCGGCTGAAGGTCATCCATGTCTCGACCCATGTTTCGCTGAAGGACGCCATCGCCCGCGCCACGACCGAGCGGGTGCTGGCCACGATCCGCGCGGGCAACGCCCATCTGAAGCGCATCGGCGTCAGTGCGCCACGCATCGCGGTCGCCGGGATCAACCCCCATTGCGGCGAGAACGGGCTGTTCGGGACCGAGGACGCCGACCAGATCGCCCCCGCCATCGCCGCCGCCCGCGCCGAGGGGATCGACGCCTACGGCCCGATCTCGGCCGATACCGTGTTCCACCGCGCCTATTCCGGCGCATTCGACCTGGTGGTCGCGCAGTATCACGACCAGGGCCATATCCCGATCAAGCTGGTGGCTTTCGACACGGCGGTGAACGTCTCGGTCGAGTTGCCCATCGACCGCACCTCGGTCGATCACGGCACCGCCTTCGACATCGCGGGCCAGGGCGTCGCCGATCACGGCAACATGAATTCCGCCATCGCCTATGCCCGCAAACTGGTTTCCGGAGGATCGAGATGAGCTTCGCCATCGAGGGCGTCTATTGCGCCGCCGCCACGCCCCTGAAAGCCGACGGCACCCCCGACCTGCCCCTGTTCGGCGCCCATGCCAAGGCACTGATCGAGGAAGGCTGCCACGGCATCGCCATGCTGGGCTCGACCGGCGAGGCGAACAGCTTCTCCGTGCGCGAGCGCATGGACCTGCTGGAAGCCGCGATCGCCGGCGGCACCCGGCCCGACCAGATGCTGCCCGGCACCTCGTCCTGCGCGGTGACGGATGCGGTCGAGCTGACCCGCCACGCGGTGCAGGCGGGCGTCAAGGGCGTGGTGCTGCTGCCGCCCTTCTATTACACTGCCTTCAGCGATGAAAGCCTGTTCCGCTTCTATGCCTCGATCATCGAAAAGGTCGCGGATGATCGGCTGAAGGTGATCCTCTACCACATCCCGATGCTGACCGGCGTACCGATCAGCCATGAATTGATCGCGATGCTGGTCGAGGCCTTCCCCGATACCGTCATCGGCATCAAGGACAGCGACGGCAAGATCGAGAACATGCACGCGATGGCCGCCCGCTTCCCCGGTTTCGCCGTGCTGGCCGGGGCCGATCCGCTGCTGCTGCCGGTCCTGCAAGGCGGCGGCGCGGGCTGCATCACCGCCAGTTCCAACCTCGTCGCGCGGGAATTGCGGGTGGTTTACGACCATTGGAACGACCCGGCGAAGGCCGCCGAGGTGAAGGCCGCGCAGGACGTGATCGTCGCGTGGCGCAACCTGACCAACAGCTACACCCAGCTTCCCACCGTCAAGACCATGCTGGCCCGGCGCCGCGGCGACATGGGCTGGATGAACGTGCACCCACCCTTCTCGCCCCTCTCCGAGGGCGAGGCCGCGAAGGTCTGGGCCGTCATGGACGAATTGGAGAGCAAGGCATGAGCATGAGCCGCATCATCACCCTGCATCAGCCGAAACGGCTGGAAATCGGTGCGGGCGCCTCGGCCCGCACCGGCGCATGGGCGCATGACGCGCGGAATGTCCTGGTCATCGCCAGCCCGCATACCGCCGGTTTCGCGGACAGGCTGGGGCTTGCGGGCCAGGTCTCGGTCTTCGACGCCATTCCGGGCGAGCCCGACATCGCGACCTTCGACGCCGCCATCGCCGCCGCGCGCGAGGCCCGGCCCGACCTGGTGATCGGGCTTGGCGGCGGCTCGGTCATGGACGTGGCCAAGTTGGTCGCGGCGATGTGGGACGGCGAGCAGTCGCTGGCCGATGTCGCCGGCCCGAACCGGGTCTCGGGGCGCCGCTCCGGCCTTGTGCAGGTCGCGACCACGGCGGGCACCGGGTCCGAGGCGGGCATCCGCGCGCTGATCACCGATCCCGGCAAGGGCAACAAGATCGCGGTGGAAAGCCCGCATCTGATCGCCGACCTGGCGGTGCTGGACCCCGAGCTGACCTTCTCGGTCCCGCCTGCGGTGACGGCCGCGACTGGGATCGACGCGATGGCCCATTGCGTCGAGGCCTTCACCAACCGCAACGCCCATCCGGTGATCGACGGCTTCGCCCGCATGGGGATCGGCCTCGTCGGCCGCTACCTTGCACGCGCCGTCCGCGACGGTTCCGACACCGAGGCGCGCGAGGGGATGATGCTGGCATCCTTCTACGGCGGCATCTGCCTTGGCCCGGTCAACACCGCGGCGGGACATGCGCTGTCCTATCCGCTTGGCACGCTGCTGCACCTGCCGCACGGGCTGGCCAATGCGATCATCTTCCCGCATGTGCTGGCCTTCAACGAACCCGTGGCCCAGGCCAAGACCGCCGAGATCGTGGCCGCCCTGGGACTTGGCGAAGGCGATCTTCTGACCCGCGCCCATGCCTTCTGCGCGGATCTGGGGGTCGAGATGCGGCTGTCCGCGCATGGCGCGACCGAGGACCAGCTGCCCCGCTTCGCCAGTGACGCCCATGCCATCCGCCGCCTGATGGACAACAACCCCCGCGACATGACGCCCAAGGAGGTTCTGGCCATCTATCGCGCCGCTTTCTAGGGCGCGCGCCGATGAAGCTGTGCATCATCGCCGACGACCTGACCGGCGCGCTGGACAGCGCCGCGCCCTTCGCCGGGCGCGGGCTGGCAGTCCAGGTCGCGCTGTCGCCCGAGGCGGTGGCCTCGGTCGCGGCAAGCGGCGCGCAGGTGATGGCGGTCAGCACCCGCTCGCGCGATGGCACCAAGGACGCGGCGCGCAAGGCGATGGCGCAGGTCGTGGCGGCGCTGCCCGCAGGCGTGCCAGTCCTGAAGAAGATCGATTCGCGGCTGAAGGGGCATGTCGCCGCCGAACTCGCGGTGCTGGACCCGGCGCGGATGCTGGTCGCCCCCGCCATTCCCGATTTCGGGCGGATCACGCAGGCCGGCCATGTCGGGGGCTACGGCGTCGCCCGGCCCCTTTCCATCGCCGAAGCCCTTGGCCCGCTGGCCGGCCGCGCCGTCATCCCCGACGTGACCAGCGCCACTGAGTTGGCCGCCGCGCTGGACAGGACGCAACCGGGCGACCTGCTGGTCGGCGCGCGCGGGCTGGCCGAGGCGCTGGCGATCCGCATGACCGGGCAGCCCGCAGCCACGCCGGTCCTGCCGCGCGCCGCGCGCAGCCTGCTGGTCATCGGCTCTCGCGATCCGATCACGGTGGAACAGGCACGACAGGTGCAGGCCTCGGGACTGGCGGCGGTCCTGCCCGCCCCCGCGGGCGAAGCGGTACCAGACGCCACCGCGCCGCATCTGCTGGTGCAGGCAGTGGCGGGGCAGGCCACGCGAACCGGATCGCAGGTCGCCGAAGCCCTGGCCCGCAGCGTCCATCCCCGGCTTACCGCCGGTCGGCAGGCGCTGCTCTTGTCCGGCGGCGCGACTGCCGAGGCGGTGCTGGCGCATATGGGCATCACCTCGCTGCGGCTTGCGGGCGAATGCCTGCCTGGGTTAGCTGTGGCATATGGGGGCGAAATCAGCATCATCGCCAAATCCGGGGGCTTCGGCGCGGCCGATACCCTCGCCACCTTGCTGGAGATGTTTCGGGGGCAGAACTGATGGCGGAGCCGGAAAAGCGGGCGCGGAAATCCCTCAGCGAGATCGTCTTCGAACGGATGGAACGGGCGATCAAGTCGGGCTCTTATCGCCCCGACGAAAGACTGCCGACCGAACATGACCTGGCCGCCGAATTCGAGGTCTCGCGCCCCGTGATCCGCGATGCGCTGAAAAAGCTGCGCGAGCGCGGCCTGATCTATTCGCGCCAGGGCGCGGGCAGTTTCGTGCGCACCATCGGGTTGAAGCAGCCGCTCGGCTTCGGGCCGCTGGAAAACGTCTCGGACCTGCTCAGCTGCTATGAGTTCCGCCTGACGCTGGAACCCGCCGCCGCCGCCTGCGCGGCCGAGCGGCGCGACGACGCCGCGCTGGAACGGATCGCCGCCGCGCTGGAGCTGATGCGCGACGCCACCAACCGCCAGAGCCACCGCGAGGATGCCGATTTCCAGTTCCACCTGGCCATCGCGATCGCGTCCGAGAACAGCTATTTCTCGATCGCGATGGAGGCGCTGAAGGACCATATCGCCGTCGGAATGCGCTTCCACGGCGCCTCGGTCAAGCGCGAGGCCAGCGGGCTGGCGCGGGTCTTCGACGAGCATGCGGGGATCTTCGAGGCGATCCGGCTGCAGGACGGTGCCCGCGCGCGCGACCTGATGCGCGATCACCTGACCCATTCGCGCGACCGGCTGTTCACAAGGCGCAAGCCCGCCCTCGTCTCCGACGCCGGCAACGGCCCGCCGCTGGCCACCCAAGGCCAGCCCTGACAGCGGGCATGCCGTGTTTCCGCTGTTCGCAAAATTCCTCGACCTGCTTTTCCTCGCCCAGACCCCGCAGCAAGAGCGCAGCGCCAGTTAAAGCAAATCGGGCAGACAGAGCCCCGGACGCTCCTCAGCTAGTCGGGGTCCCGGCGTACGACCCATAGTGCCCGATCCAGCTCGCCTCGTAATTTGTCAACGGCGGCGCAAAAGTCGGCCATGGCGGCGGAGCAAAACCAGGCCAGTTGGTGAGGGTGTGCGCCATGGCACGCGCGCTTTCCACATACCCAAGCGTTCCGGGGCGGCTTCCTGGTTGCGCGCAGAGCCGGCGAAAGAGGGCCCGTCAAAGCCAACAGCCCGGAAGTAGGCAGCCTTCGAGATCGAGCGAGTGTATCGGTCACCCACTGGATCAGCACGAACCCGGTCGACGCCGAACTTGCGAGCCTGGCTGACTGCCCACGAAGAATGCCCGCAACAGCGTTTGCCAACCCAGTCCAGGATCGATTTCCCGCAGCACCACAGCGGAATCGTCACCGGACGTCAAACCCGATCGAGAGCACCTTCGCCACCGTCCGGCACCGCACCCGGCGAACCAAGGGCTGCCTGAGCCGAAAGACCGGGCTCGCCATGGCCTTCCGGCTGATGATGTCGGCGCAGAAGAAATGGCGAAAGCTAGACGGTCGGAACCGCCTGCCCGAGGTCATTAGCGGGGTTGAGTTCCGCGACGGCGTCCGCCACATTCAAGCTGCCGCCTGATCAAGCGTCACCAACTTTCGCCCATATCTCGGGGTCAGGCCACCGAGGGTCTTCAGCCTGCGTGCGAAATTGTAGGCTGAGCTGCTGCCGGTTTCGTGGACAGCGGGTTTAACACGTTGCTGAAAAACGCCGGGGTCGACGCTGGACGCAGAACATGATTCACGGTTCCTGCAAGACGAGAGGGAAAGTGGATGCGGGGATCGGACGAGGCGAGCGGTTCGCTTTTCAGCTATGTTGATCTTGAGCAGCGTATCCCTGCCCGGCATCCGTTGCGCAAGATCCAACAGGTGGTGAATGACGCGCTCGTCAGCCTCGATGGTGAGTTCGATCGGATTTATGCCATGGGCGGTCGCCCCTCGATCGCACCTGAACGTCTGATCCGGGCCAGTCTGCTGCAAATCCTGTTCTCGATCCGCTCCGAGCGGCAACTGATGGAACAGATGCAGTATAACCTGTTGTTTCGCTGGTTCGTCGGCCTCGGGATCGATGATCCAGTCTGGGTCCCGACGGTCTTCACCAAGAACCGCGACCGGCTGCTGACGATCGAGATGTCGCGCAAGGTAATGGCGGCAATCCTCGCGCATCGCGACGTGGCACCGCTTTTGTCGGACACCTGGAGGATGCCGCCGTAGCGGCCGAGATGTCGGCGCACGCATTCTCCGGATCGGCTGTCCTCGAAGCGATAGGCCACCATGGGTGGCCCGCTGCCGCCGAAGGTGCTGTCGTCGCGGGCATAGGCCCAGAGCCAGGCCTTTTTCACCGCGCCGGTGCCGGGCGCGAGGGTCGGCAGGCTGGTTTCATCGGCGAAGACGCGCGGGCCCTTCAGGATTTCGCCCAGCACATGCGCAGCGAGGATCTCCAGCTCGAAGCCGACCCGGCCCATCCATTGCGCCATCAGACGCCGGTCGATCTCCACCCGGTCGCGGGCATAGATCCCTTCCTGCCGGAACAGCGGCAGGCCATCGGCATATTTGGAGACCGCGATCTGGGCCAGCAATGCCTCGGTCGGCAGGCCGCTTTCGATGATGTGGGCCGGGGCGAGCGCCTGGACGACGCCATCCGCGTCCTTGAACGCATATTTCGGGCGGCGGGTCACGATGACACGGAACCTGGCCGGAATGACATCCAGCCGCTCCGAGATGTCTTCGCCGATCAGCACTTTCTTTCGGCCCGCGTGTTCCGGCAGGTTCTCGGGTTCGATCACCACCTCGACCCGCTCGAGATGGGGCGCAAAGCCCTTGCGCGGCCGCGGAGCCTGCTTCTCGCCCGAGGTCCGGCCTTGACCTGTCTACGACTTCAGCGCCGAGATGCCGGTCTCGATCTCCTCGAAGACGAAGGCCTGCTGCGCCTCTTCGTCAGCACCAGCCCCAGCAGTGCCAAGCTTCTCGGAGCGTCGCCCGAACCGGGCCCGGTCATAGGCCTTCAGGATCTGCATCAGCCGCTTGATCCGCGCGTCGGCATCGAGGCTGCGGGCCTTCAGGGCCGCATTCTCGTCCTCCAGCACGGCCGTCTTCTCCGCCATGGCGCGGACCATGGCCTTGAGCAGGTCCATGTTATCGGGCAGGGAAAGATCGTCGGTGCGCATGCCGCTGAGGATAGCAACGACTAATTCAGCGGCCTGCTAAACCGCGACAGGTCCAGCCCCCTCGAAAATACCGAAGAAGCGCAAATGTGTTGGGTCTTCTGCGGCACATAAGTGCCGTACACAGCAGCTATCCAACCCATCATTTAAAAATCAACGCGCCCGGGTTCATGATCAGCTTTGGATCCAAACTTTCTTTAAATCTCTGCATCAGAGCAATCTCCACAGGAGTCCGGCAGTAGGTCAGCCAAGGCGCTTTGACACGCCCGATACCATGCTCTGCAGTGATGGTTCCAGAATAACCCCGAAGCAGGTCATAGACCATCGTCTCGATCCTGGCCTTCGCTTCATCCCTGTCGGCACAAGCGACCAGAAGATGGACGTTGCCGTCCCCGATGTGGCCGACCTTCAGCGTACTTGCCGGGAAAGGCAGGTCCTTCAAACTTTGATCAACCGCATCGCAGAACCCACCAAGCTGGGACGGCGCAATCCCGATGTCGAAATTTACATGCGGGCCGAAACTCGCATCAACCTCACCAACCACTTCACGGATCTGCCACAGCGCCTGTGCCTCAGCCAGAGATTGCGCAAGTACGCCGTCCTGCACCAGCCCGGCCTCATGCGCGGCTTCGAAAAAGCCTTCCATCTGCACTGTGTCCTGAGGCTGGTCGCACGCGGCCTCGATTAGCAGATAAAAGCCGTGCCGCTCGTGAAACGGCGAGCGGGCAAGACCATGCTGGCAAACATGGTCCCAATAATCCGGCCACATTCCCTCGAACGCGGCGAGAGCGTCTTTGAAATGGCTGCGTGCCAGCGCCAGACATTTCAGTGCAGCTTCATGGTTGCGTAGCCCCAGCAGCGCGGTGGAATACCCCGGCGTCATCGGGCGCAGTTGTAAAACCGCGCGCGTGATGATCCCGAATATGCCTTCAGATCCGATGAAAAGCTGTTTCAGATCAAGTCCGGAATTATCCTTGATGGTCTTGCCCAGCCTGCACATGATCGAGCCATCGGGCAGCACAGCCTCCAGCCCCAGGACATTCTGCCGGGTCATCCCATGGCGGAGAACCCTGACCCCGCCAGCATTTGTCGCGATGGTTCCGCCAATGGTCGCGCTGCCGCGCGCGCCGATATCGACCGGGTAATCAAGACCCTGTTCACGGGCGGCCTCTTGCACGACCTGAAGCGGGGTTCCTGCGTGGACGGTCATGGTCATTGCGCCGAGATCGATCTCTTCGATCCCAGTCATGCGTTCACAGTTGAGCACCACGGATCCCGGCAGCGCACAACCGCCTCCTGACAGGCCCGTTCGTCCTCCCTGCGGAATGATCGGAAGGCCGTGCGCAGCGCAGATCTTGACGGCGACAGATGTCTCAGCAGTATCGGCGGGCCTCAGCACGACCCCCGGGGTTCCAAGAACCAGCCCAGATTGGTCTGCGGCGTAACCCGCGCAGGCATCCGGGCCGGTCAGGATGCCGCGGGTGCCAAGGGCCGCTTCCAATTCTGTCAGCACGATGCCCATGTCGTCTTGCATCACCTTTCCCTTCAACTATGCTGTCGAACTTGCAGTGTTTTCTGTGCAGGTTCCCCGTGATCTCCAGTGCGATCCTCGCTCGGCTTCAAGGCCTGCGCCATTTCGTCGAGGTGGCGCGGCAGGAATCCTTTCGTGGCGCGGCCGACAAGCTGAATGTCGCACCCTCTGCCGTCAGCAAGCAGATCAAGAACCTCGAGGAGAATCTGGGGGTCGAACTGTTCAGCCGGGCACGGGGCCGCGCCGGTCTTGAACTGACCGAGGCTGGGCGCGTGCTGTTGTTCCGTTGCGCCTCGGTCATCAATGAACTGAACATCGCCCGCGAGGAGCTGGACCAGTTGCAGGGTCTGCAACTGGGCCATCTGCGGCTGGGCGTCAACGAAGTGGTCGCCACCGACCTGTTGCCGGGGATGCTGCGCAATTTCAACCGCAACCATCCGAACCTTCAGTTCACCATCATGGTCGAAAACACGCCGGTGCTGCTTTCCTGGATGCGGGATGGCGATATAGATATCGGGCTGGGCTATAATGTTCCGCCCTCGCCGGATATTGAAACCCTGTCCACGCTGTATCGCCGGGTATATCTGGTCACCGCGCCGGATCATCGCCTTGCAACGCGGCGCAAGGTTCGCCTTGGCGAGATCGCGGGAGAAAAATTCATCTTCCCCGACCCGACGCTCGCGCTGCACCAGATGTTGCACGATGCCCTCGAACGGGGCTCGATCAGCGTTCGAAACGTCATGACGACGAATTCCTTCACCCTGCTGCGACAGATGGTGCAGAACGGCATGGGGGTCAGCGTGGTCATCGGGCGTTTCCTTCAAAACAAGGGCGAAAACATTGCTTTCATCGAAATCGACGACCCTGCCTTCGTGCAAAAACCGCTGACCTGCTGCCGTCTGGCAGGGCGCGCGCCGACGGCATCGTCGGTCGCTTTCGCCGCCGCCGTCAGGACATTGTTCGCGCAATATGGCGGCTGAGCCGCTCATCGCCGGGCAAGCGGAGAACGGTTGTAGTTCTTGTAGATCAGATAGCGCGCAGGTGTGCGGCCAAGGGCGCCGAACCATTGCGGCACATGGGGCCCCATCCAGATCGCGTCACCTGCCTCGACGGGATACCAGCGATCATCCAGCCGATAAACACCGCCGCCGTCCAAAAACAACAGCCCATGTTCCATGAAATGCGTTTCCACATAGGCCAGCGAGGCGCCGGGATGGAAGGTCATGACGTTGAATTCGGCGTCAAAGGCCGGATCCGTGGGCAGCAGTTTCTGCACGATCAGCCAGTCATTACCGCGCAGCGGCTGCCCCGTCACCGCGTCCACAGATCCGTGCAGGGCCGCAGGAACCGGGCCCGAGGCAAGAAAGCACCATTCGAACAGCACCAGCCGCGATCCCTGCGTGATGCGCAATGCGGCCGTATCCTCGGGCGGCAGAAAGGCGAAATCTCCTGTATTCAGGGTCGTAGAGGCATCCAGTTGAAATTCACCCTCGAGGCACAGAAGGAATCGCGCAACGCCCGGCAGCGCCGGTGGCGCCATGCAATCGGCCGGAAAGCGCAGCAGAAACATCGCGAATTTCGCCCCCATGTCGGGCGAGATCAGGCAGGAAAATTCTGCACCTTCCCATCCCGGCTGGATGATCCATTCGTGGCTTTCGGGGGTCAGCAGCGCATGCCGGCTGCGAATGTCAGAGCGCGTGGCGCCAAAGTTCGGGGTCATGTCAATGTCCTTCCGGCGCCCTGCCGGCATAGGTCAGGATCAGGTCACGCAGAAGCGCCGCCCGCCGTTCCAGCGGCGACACGAGGATATGTTCATTGGGCGAGTGCCAGTGATTTCCGATCACGCCCAGCCCGTCCAGCGTTGGCACGCCGATCGCACTGGTGAAATTGCCGTCGCTGCCACCGCCCGACCGGGTTTCGATCAGGGGGAGGCCGAGGGTCTTGTTGATCGCCTGTGCAGTTCGGAACATCTCGATGTTCTGCGCGGTGCGCTGGAGGCAGGGCTTTTCGATCTCGCCGCCGGGATAGAGCCGGATGTCGGGATCGTCGGCCGTCAGGCCAAGGATCGCGTCCTCGACCTGCTGACCCAGCAGATCATCGGTAAAGCGCAGATCGATATCGCAGCGCGCCTGTCCGGCCACGACATTGGGCTCGGTGCCGCCGACCACACGACCGACATTGACCGTCGTGCCGGCCTCCAGATCGGTCATCGCATCCAGTTTGCAGATCACCCGGGCCAGTTCGGATATGGCCGAGCGTCCGTCGCGAAAGGCCGAGCCGGCATGCGCCTCGCGCCCCTCGATGCGGACCGAGAACTTGGCCCGGCCCTTGCGGAAGGTGATCGCCTCGTCACCCCGCGCCGGCTCGGGGATCAGCGCCGCACCATGCTGGCGGGCCAGATCCTGAATCATCCGATGCGATGTCGGAGAGCCGATTTCCTCGTCGCTGTTATAGATCATCGTGACCGGCCCCGGCAGAGACCTGCCCGAGGCGCGGATATCGCGCATCGCGCATAGGGCCAGAAAGCCGCCGCCCTTCATGTCGGCGATACCCGGTCCGAACTGGCGGTCGCCATCGCGGCGCAGCGCGACCGTTCCCGGCTGGCAGACCGTGTCTATATGGCTGGTGACAAGAACGCCCGGACCCGGGCCGCCCTCGAACCGTGCAACAAGGTGGTCGCCCATCCCGTCCCGCCCCGGCACCCGTTGCAGGCTGGCCCCCAGCGGGGCCAGTTGCGACGCGATCAGGTCAACCAGCCGCGCGATCCCGTCAACATGGCCGGTCAGCGTGTCGATGCGGACCCAATCCATCAGCCCCTCAAGAATATCTTCGCTTTTCGATGTCATGGCTCAACTCAGGCTGTCGGCATAGTCGCGCCAGATCGAGGGCGCCAGCTTCAGCGTCGTTTCCGCCGGATAGTGAAGATGCCAGTAATCCGCGATCTCGGCCCCGGTTGCAGCCCAGATACCGGGCAGAGCCATCGTCTCGCGCAGGAATGTCGCCAGATTGTCGAACCGATGCCCCCATCCCGACCGTGCCGGAGAGACGCAGATGTTGAAATAACGACCCCGGCGATACTGGGCGCGCAGTTCGGCCCGCCAGCCTCGCAACAGCGCCTGCGGCCGTTCAAGCCCGGTCCCCTCGCGCGGGAACATCAGGAAGAAGGTGTCGTCGAAGTGATAGTAGTATGGCAAGGCCAGCAGCGCCTGATGCCGGTCGAAGTCGCTGACCCACCAATAGGGCGCATCGTCCGCCAGCCCGTTGCCGATATAGCGATAGCCGCGTTCACGCAGCAGCCCGGCGGTGTGATCGGTCGCGCAGCCGGTTGCCGCCCGGTCGTCGGGGCGCGACAATGCGAACCATCCCCTGGGTGCGGCGCCGATGATCCGCGACAGGATCTCGGTCGCACGCTCCATATGGGCGGCCTCGGTCTCGGGGGACAGTTGCAGGCTGTCCTCGCCGAACAGGCCCTGTGCGGCGATCTCGTGACCTTCGGCAAGAATGGTTTCGATCTGGCGGGGATAGGCCACGGCGATGATAGCCGGCACGGCAAAGGTGGCGCGGACCCCCAAGTCGTTGAATAGCTTCAGAAATGCGTCCAGCCCATGACTCATGCCGAAATGCCAGGTCGGATAGGCAAGGTCTTTCCCGGTCACCCCCTTGCCGGTGCCGGCGGGGTTCAGGTTCACGGTCAGCCCCAACGCCATCTGCCGCGCTTCGGGCCAGAGGATCTGTCCGTCACGCAGGCCGATCTCGTCACTGGTGGTATAATTGCTTTTCCACGGCATGATCTTACCTCGGCGCTTTCTGATAGGGATGGTTAGTCAGGATATGGCGGGCCAGTTCGGCGCAGGTCGGGAACCAGACGTCCGGCAGGGTCTTCATGCGCCGGATCAGGCGTTCCAGCATATCGACCCGCATCGCACGGCCGGAAACGAACGGGTGCAGCAGGAAGTTGGCATAGCCGCCCCGCCGATACTGCTGTTCGAACGCGGCCCACCAGATCTCGAACACCTCATCGACATCCATGATCCGCTGCGCATCATTCGGCGTGTCCAGCCAGCCAAAGCTGAAATACATCGCGTCATCCAGCGCATAGTGGAACGGCAGTTGCAGGATCGGGTTCTCGCCCGCCGCGTCCAGTTCGTAGAAGGGCAGGTAATCGGCCGAGGTGAACGAATTATAGACGATGCCCTTTTCCCGCAGAAGCCGGGGGGTGTGACTGGAGCGCGTGCCGATGATGGGCGTGCCGGCAAAGCCTTCCAGTGCCGCAATGGCGCGGGTCAGATGGGCGTCTTCGATGGCCGGATCCTCGGGCACCTCGTGTTGCCACATATGGTCGGCCAGTTCATGACCGGCAGCGACAGCGCGCTTCAGCGCCTCTGGGTACAGCTCGCAGATCCGGCCCGGCGTGAACAGCGTGACCTTGACCCCCTGCGCGTCGAACATGTCAAGGATGCGCCAGATGCCGACACGCCCGCCGAACTCTCCCTTGGCACGCTGGCCCCAGGGCTCGTTCAGCAGGCGGCGTAGCAGCATGGCATCGAAATCCAGCGTGAAGTTGACAGCAATCTTCACACCCTCGGGATAGGTGAAATCGGTGATCGGCTGGCGGCGGTGCTGATGCAGCGTGGCGGCCTTCAACAGCGCGTCATGGCGTTCGGTGATCGAGGTCTGGATGGTCAAGACGGTACGCTCCCATAAGACGATGCGCAGCGGCCGCGCGAGAGGCCGGAATGATAGAAAACAGCCGCCTCGGCGGCCTTGAGACCGGCGATGACGGGGTTGATGACCGGAACACCGGTTGCGGCCGACAATTGTCGTGGCAGGTCGGGCGCGAAGGACATCGCGAAACAACCGATCACCAGCACCTCGGCACCCTGCTCGACACAATTGCGGGCCTGGGCGATGACCGAAGGCAGGTGCGGGTCGGGATCGCGCACCAGATCGGCGACCGAGCCGCTGACCAGCGCCTCGGTGACGAACATCGGCTCGGCCCCGATGGCGCGGACCCGGCGGCGCAGGCCCGGCGGCGTCGGGTTCGACGACAGCACGGCAAACCGCCCGCCCATCTGCACCGCGGCCAGGAGGCCCGCCTCGCCGGGGCCGATCACCGGCAGGCCCGATATCTCGGCCAGCGCCTCGACGCCGGGATCGCTGAAGCACCCGATGACCACGGCATCGATCCCCCGGTCCTGCCAGCCCCGGGCGCTGTCCTGCAAATGCGGGTACACCATCGCGATATCTGTCGCGGATTGCACCGCCGCCGGCCCGCTCTCGGGTGAGGCGATGTGGATATCCGCCCCCGGCGCCCAAAGTTTCAGCATCGACAAACGGCGCGCAATCTCGGCCTCGCCGGCGCTTTTGTGCAGCGGGCTGACAAGCTGGTAGAGAATGCACGGACGGTCCGGCAGATCGGTCATAACGGGTGCTTTCGCAGTTGGGGTCGATTGGTCAAAAGGCGCGTTGAAGCCCGACGAGGCGTTGAACAATGGCAACACCCGCAACGGACAGCAGGATCGAGATCGTCGCGGCGGCAGCGGCAGTCGGCTTGAATTCGTAGGTCAGGAAATCGAACAGCGCGAGCGGCAGGGTATTGCCCCCAAGCGGCTTGAGCAGCAGCGAGACCGTATAAAGGTCAAAGCTGTTGATGAAGGCAAAGATCCCGCCCATTGCGACGCCCGGCATGATCAGCGGCAGGATCACCAGCCGGAAGGTCTGCCAGCCCGTCGCGCCCATGCTGGAGGATGCCTCTTCCAGCGAGGGCGGAACCTGCCGCAATGCCGCTGTAACCGACACATAGGCATAGGGGAAGGACATCAGGATATGCCCCATCTGCAAGCCCGTGACCGTCTTGCCAAGATCGATCTTGTAAAGAAAGAACAGTAGCCCAACCGCCGTCAGCAGTTCCGGCACCAGCAGCGGCAAGGTCATGCCGATCTGGAACCAGCCCGACAGCCTGCCACCGATGGCCTGACCGGCCAGCGCGGCCATCACGGCCACGACTGTCGTCACCAGTGCCGTTATCGCGGCAATCCGCAAAGACATCAGCAGCCCGTCAACAAGATCCTGCCGGTTGAAGAATTCGCGATACCATTGCAGCGAAAACCCCTGGGGCGGGAATTCGATCATCAGCCCGCTGGTAAAGGATGCGCCGATGATGGTGATCAGCGGCATGATCAAAAAGACATACAGCGCGACGATCAGCAGGGCGAACCCAAAGGACGCCACGCCCTGCCCCCCGAAAATGCTCGAACGCTCGCTCATGCCCGCGCCCTTTCCATCAGTTTCCAGGTCAGCGCGGTGAAGATCGCGACGATCAGCAGGGTCGAAGCCGACAGCGTGATGGCCAGCGCCGATCCAAGCGGCCAGCGATAGGTGCCCGTCAGTTCGGCCACGATCAGCGTCGGCATATAGCTGACCATCTGCCCCCCAAGCAGCGCAGGGGTCACAAAGGCGGCCACCGACAGCACATAGACCAGGATCATCCCCGGATAGATCCCCGGAAAACTGAGCGGCAGGATCACGTTGCGAAAGGTCTGGGCGCGTGTCGCCCCCATCGAGGCGGCGGCCTCGGTCAGTGCCGGCGGGATATTGCGCAGCGCATTGTTGATTGGCAGCACCATGAAGGGCACGAAGACATGCACCAGCGCCAGAATGACAAGGGTCTGGGTGAACAGCAGACGCAAGGGCATGTCGATGATGCCCAGGGCGATCAGGCTCTCATTCAGCGGCCCGTTCAGCGCCGTGACGATCATCCAGCCGAAGTTGCGGACCAGAACGCCCGTCATCAGCGGCGAAGCGATCAGCGCATAGAGCAGCACCGCCTTGAGCCCCGTTGCTCGCGACAGATGCCATGCGATCGGATAGCTGACGATCAGGCACAGCACCGTCACCGCGCCCGCCGTCATCAGGGATCGCAGCAGGATCGCCCAGTAATAGCCGTCGGTCAGGATCCGGCCGTAATGCGCCATTGTATAGTCGTCACCGAAAGGGCCGGTGGTTCCAAGGGTGCGGAAACTCATCTCGACCATGTTGGTGATCGGCAGGATCATGAAGACGAAGATCAGCGCGACTGCCGGGATAGCAAGGGACAGCCGAAGCATGCGCCGCCGTGTCATGGTGCAACCTCGGACATCAGCCATGCATGGCCCAGATCGACGACCACGCCCATCTCGGCACCGATGGCGACGGGATGATCCGGCGGGGCCGTCAGCCTGAGGTTACCGCCCGTGGACAGGACCAACTCGCAGTGAAGCGACGCGCCCAGAAAGGCCGATTTCACAACCGTTCCGACAAAGGCCCGCGGCTCGTCAGGGGCGGCAAAGCGCAATGCTTCGGGGCGCAGCAGCAACTCGGCCGTGCCGGCAATGCCGGGGATCCCCGCCACCTCAAGCTGTGCGCCGGCGACATCGACGCGATAGTGCCCCGCCCTGATCGCCGCATACCGCGTGCAGGTCAGGAAATTTGCCTCGCCAGTGAAATTCGCGACGTAGCGTTCGCTCGGAGATTGATAGATCTCGCGCGGGGTAGCAAATTGTACGACGCGGCCGGCCTTCATCACCGCGACCATATCTGACATGGCCATCGCCTCGGATTGGTCATGGGTCACATAGAAGGCTGTAATGCCGGATTGCTGCTGCACATCGCGGATCAGCCAGCGCACCTCGTCGCGCAGTCTGGCGTCGAGATTGGCCAGCGGCTCGTCCAGCAGCAGCAGGCGCGGCTTCATGACCAGCGCACGGGCCAAAGCTACCCTCTGCTGCTGCCCACCCGAAATCGCACGCGGAAGCCGATCACCCAGACCTTCGAGTCGCACCAGCCTCATCACCTCGGCAACGCGGGTGGCGATCTCGGCCTTCTGCACTTTCTTCAACCTCAGTCCGTAGCCGATATTCTCGGCTACGGTCATATGCGGGAACAGGGCGTAGTTCTGAAACACCACGCCAAATCCACGACGGTTGGCAGGGGTGGCCAGAACACTGGCGCCCTCAATGGTGATATCCCCTCCATCGGGTTCCAGAAACCCGGCAAGACAGCGAAGCGTCGTGCTCTTGCCGCAGCCCGAAGGCCCCAGCAGAGTGACCAGTTGACCTGATCCTGCCGTCAGGGACACTCCATCAAGGGCGATAAAATCTCCATACTGCTTGCGCAGATTCCTGACTTCAACCGTCGCCATAGTTCAGATGGTCCGTTCCCAGAGGTCGTTCAGCCGCGGCGTGATCGCAAGGGTGTCATCCCAATCGAAACGGATCGCCTTCGAGACAAGCTCGGGCTGGAGCGGCCATTTGTTCAGTGCTTCAGGCATCTGCACCGTCGTGTTGACCGGCGCGATCAGCCAGTTCTCGGCCATCCACAACTGGATTTCCGGGCTGAGGACAAAGTTGACATAGTCGAAGCCGAGTTGTTTGTCCTCGCTGTGCTCGAACACGCTGAACGAGTGGTCAAAGACCATCATGCCTTCCTCGGGCACGACATAGTCCACCGGGATGCCCTGATCCTGCATGGCCTTGACTTCGCCGACGTCCAGTGGGGCGACGGTGATCTGCCCTTGGATCAGCAGCGGTGTCAGCTGCGCGGAATAGCCAAGCTGCGGGAAGGGAGCGAGTTCCTTGAACTTGGCGACGGCCGTCTCGATATCATCGCGCCCCGAGCCAAAATGCTCGCCCGCCCAAAGCGCCATCATCGTTGCGGCAGAGTTGGTGATCTGATACAGGCCCAGCTGTCCACGGAAACGGGGATGCCAGAGATCGGCCCAACCGCGCGGCGGCTCTTTAACCAGGTCGGTGCGATATACCAGAACCAGCGGCGCCAGCATGCCGGTAACGGCCGTGTTGCCCTTAAGAATGGCGGGAGTGATCACGTTGGCCATATTCGGCACGTTTTCAGGCGTCAGCGTCGCAAAATAGCCGTCGTTGCGCAGCATTGCGGTATATTTCTCGTTCAGCATCACCGCCGGGAAGGGCGGATTTTCAGGGCCTGCGGCGCGGAAGTTTGCAATCCACGATGTGCCCATGCCGATATCAAGGCTGAACGGCCGGCCGACTTGCTCGGCAAATTTCGGCATCACATGCTGGCGCCAGTCGTTCTCCCAGCGTCCACCGAACATGTTGACGACGAAGGGCTTTTCCTGGGCGAAAGCTGGAACGCCGAAGCTGCTGGCCGCGACCAGGCCCGCTGTCGAACGGATGAAACCGCGTCTGGACAAGTTCATTTCATTTTCTCCTGTTGGATCTGCCTCGCGACTACCCGCGAGATCTTTTCAATAGGCCCCGCAAGGGGCTGGCTACATCTCGATCCGTTCTGGATCGAGATGCAGGTCAATCAGCAACGGGCCCTTTCGTTGGCGGATGGCTATGCAGGCCTGTTCAAGCGTAGTCTCGTCGCGGACAGAGACGGCATCCATTCCCAATGCGCGGGCCACTGCGGCAAAATCGGGATGAACGATCATTGAGAGATCGGTCGGCAGCTGGCGGTTCGTGAACTGGACATGCTCTGCGCCATAGCTGCCGTCATTGCACAGGATGATGACCAGATCTGCACCATCACGAACCACCGTGGCCAGTTCGCTCAGCCCCGAGAGCAGGAACCCGCCATCCCCTGCGACAAGAACAGTGGGGCGGTTCGTGATCGCGCTCATCGTGCCGATGGCCTCGCCCAGACCACAGCCAATGGCACCGAAATGGCTGGTATAGACCAGATCACGTGGACGCGTGACTGGCAGGTGCCGCCAGGCGGTGGTGACGAACCGGCCCAGATCCGCGACCAGAACGCGATCTTCAGGCAAGGCGTTGTTCAACCGACGCAAGGCGGGCACGAAATCCACCGTGCCCTCGGCCGTGGGCGCAGGCGCGGGCAGGATTTCGCGGGCACGTGCCTCATCGGCCAGCGCCGCCGCCAGCGCGGGATCGACTGCCCGAGAGCCCGGGATCTCGGCCATATCCAGCATCTCGATCATCGCCTGCGCGGTGGCCGCAATATCGCCGATCAGCCGCATCGTTGGCCGGTCGAGGCGCGGTGTTTCCTCGCCATCTGGCAGGATCTGGACGACACGCTTGCCCCTGGTATAGGCGCCGTCCTCGGTCGTGTGCTTGCTGAGGCTCGCACCGAAAGCCAGGATACAGTCGGACTGCATGATCGTGGTGATGGCGGTCGGATGACTCAGCCCGCCGCAAATCCCCAGATCGAAAGGGTGCCCCCGGAACAGGCCCTGAGCCTTAAGTGTCGTGGCGACGGGGGCCTCGATCCGGTCGGCCAACGCGATCAGGGCGTCACGCGCGCCAATCGCGCCGCGCCCCGCAAGGATCAGCGGTCTGCGCGCCGAGGCAAGGATGCCGGTCGCATCTTCAAGCGCCTGCCCAGACGCGGCGGCCAGGGTAACAACTGCGGGGGGCGACAGGTCTGGCAGACCATCCACTTTTGCCCATTGCAGGTCGACGCGCATGTTAAAAACCACTGGCAACCGCCGGATCGCCGCCAGATGAAATGCCCGCTCGAGGTCTACCAGCGCTGTGTCGGGGCGGCGCATCTCTACGAACAATGCACCCGATGCCGCCACGACCTCACGCTGGTTGATCTTCTGCAGGTGCTGCATGTCGCCCGGCGCGGTATCGCCGCAAAGCACCACCAAAGGGATCCCGCCCTTCACCCCCTCGGCAAGCGCTGTCACGACATTGGTTAGTGCTGGTCCGTGAGTGATCGTTGCCACGCCGATTTCGCCCGCTGCCTGGGCGTGACCGATGGCGGCCAGAACCGCGTTCGCTTCATGAGTGCAGGCGACATAGGTGCCGAGACCCGCAGCGATATAGGCGTTGACCATGAAAAGGTTGGCGTCGCCGACAAGCCCATAGAGTCGAGTCGCGCCCAATCGGGATACCCCATGAGCCAAAGCCATGTGCAGCTTCATTCCGCCCTCACCACGAGTTTAAAGTCGATGGTACCGACGCTAGCGCGCGAGGATTGGTGAGAAAAGTTCATAATAATTTACATTAAAATTCTTTTTCGGAATTTATATGGCAAGACTCCGCCGAAGGCCGTCTGACGGACCGGCTGTCTGTAAGAGCCTGAAGCTATGGCAGACCATAGCATCATGTCCCAAGTTGAGGTCCTCTCGGTCATGGATACCGGGCGGCGTCGTCGTTGGACCGAGGAGGAGAAGTTTCGCATAATCGAAGAGAGCTACGCGGCACGGCGAAGGGCGGCAGCCACGGTGCGGCACTACGAAATCTCCCGCTCGCTTCTGACTGGGTGGCGTCGGGAGGCACGGGAGGGTCTGTTGGCCGCTGCAGATAGCCCTCGCAATTGACCAGCACATCAAGCCGTTTCAGCGCGCCAAAGAACGCATCGACCGCCGCAATGTCGCACGGATCGATGCAGACCTTGCCGAAACGCTGCATGATGAAGCCGATGCCCTTTTGCTCGATGCCAATCCGGGGCGGGCGCGCAACTGGTGGGTTCGTGTTGGCGCAAAGGACAGCGACACGGCGCTGACGGTGGCCTCAAACCTTGTCGCAGCCGCAGGCCTAGGTCATGTTGACAAATGGCGGAGCCAGAGCCTGATGCAGGCGACGTCGACGAAGCCAAGGAAGCTTTCGGCGGTTTTGTCGTAGCGGGTTGCAAGGCGGCGGCTATTTTTCAGCTTGTTGAAGCAGCGCTCGACCATGTTGCGCAGGGTGTAGATGGTCATGTCGACAGCCTTGCGCACCCTTCGGTTCCTTCGCATCGGTATCATGGGCAGGGCGTTGCGGCTCTCGATGTCTTCCCGAATTTTATCAGAGTCATAGCCCCTGTCGGCGACCAGAACTGCTGGTTGCGGCAGGTTGTCGGCCATCACCATATCATAGCCGGTGTAGTCGGAATCCTGCCCCGGCGTGATCTCGGTCTGACCTGCCACGGGATTTTTCCTCCAGATGCGATTAGAGTCCGGCCCAACTTGAGGACGGACAATGAAGCGAACGCGATTTACGGACGAGCAGATCATCAGCATCCTGGCCGAGCATGAGGCCGGTGCGAAGTGTGCCGATCTGTGCCGCAAGCACGGCATGTCGGAAGGCACCTTTTACAACTGGAAGGCCAAGTTCGGCGGCATGACCGTGTCGGAGGCGAAGCGGCTAAAGGCGCTCGAGGACGAGAACGCGAAGCTGAAGAAGCTGCTGGCCGAACAGATGCTCGACCTGGCGGCAATGAAGGACCTGGTTTCAAAAAAGTGGTAGGGCCCGCCGTGAAGCGCGAAGCCGTCGCATATCTGCAGGCTGAGCACGGCCTGTCGGAACGACGGGCCTGCCTCATCGCCGGTGCGGATCGGAAGATGATCCGCTATCAGTCACAACGCCGGCCCGACACGGAATTGCGTGGGCGGCTGCGAGAGCTCGCCAATGAGCGCCGTCGGTTCGGCTATCGGCGACTCTTCATCCTGTTGCGACGCGAGGGGGAGCCTTCCGGGATCAATCGGGTCTACCGTTTGTATCGCGAGGAAGGGTTGACGGTGCGCAAACGGAAGGCTCGGCGCAAAGCCATCGGGACACGGGCGCCGATCCTGGTCGAGGCGCGGCCCAATGCACGCTGGTCGCTGGATTTCGTCCATGACCAGTTCGATTGCGGGCGAAGATTCCGGGTGCTGAACATCGTCGATGACGTGACCCGGGAATGCTTGGCGGCAATCCCCGACACGTCGATTTCAGGCCGAAGGGTGGCACGGGAGTTGACCGCGCTGATCGAACGGTGAGAACGGCGGTGAGAAATTAGGCCACGGAAGCGGCGGCATGGAGCTGCTGCGGGCGGCGTAAAAGTCGTCCACCTTTTCCCTTTCTGCGACAGCAGGGAGGGCGGGAGGATTTTCAGCGTGGAACTATATCTCAGGGTTCGCCAGGCCTGCGCGGCGGGCATGAGTGTCAATCGGCACGCAACTTTGACCCCCTTTCGGCGCCCAATAATGACCCCGCTTGGTCAGCACGGGTAGCTGGCCCGATGCGGTGTAGCCTCCATACAGCGCAACCGGATCGGGCCAGCGGCGTCTCGGTCATTCCCGCGTCTTGAAGCGCCAGCTCTCGTTGCCGGTCTCGACGATGTCACAGTGATGGGTCAGTCGGTCGAGGAGCGCCGTTGTCATCTTCGCGTCTCCGAAGACGGTCGGCCATTCGCCGAAGTCGAGGTTCGTCGTCACGATGATCGAGGTGCGTTCGTAAAGGCGACTGATGAGGTGGAACAGGAGCTGGCCACCCGTCTGGGCGAACGGCAGATATCCCAACTCGTCGAGGATCAGGAAGTCGAGGCGGCACAGGAGATCCGCAGTGCGTCCCTGTCGGTCGGCGCGGGCTTCGGCGTCCAGCTTGTTCACCAGGTCCACGACGTTGAAGAAGCGGCCGCGCTTGCCACGGCGGATGCAGGCCCGGGCGATGCTGACGGCAAGGTGGGATTTGCCGGTCCCGGTGCCGCCGATGAGGACGACGTTACGCTGATGCTCGAGGAACTCTCCGGAGGCCAGATCGCGCACCAGCGTTTCGTTTACGGGCGTGTCTTCGAAGCTGAACTCGTCGACTTCCTTGGCCAAGGGCAGCTTGGCGATGGTCATCTGGTATTTGATCGAGCGAGCTTGTTTCTCGCTGATCTCGGCGTTCAGCAGGTCGCCCACGATTTGCTGCGGTTCGTGCTGTCGCTTCACCGCCGTGGCGATGATCTCATCGTAGGCGGCCTTCATGCCGTAGAGCTTCAACTGGCCCATCGCGTCCAGCACCTGTGATCTTTCCATGGCGGGGTCTCCTGAGGCTGTCGTAGCGTTTGCAGTCGGCCACGGGCTCGCAGGTCAGGCGCAACGCGTCCGGCGTGGCGATGGTCAACGGAGGTGGTGGCTCGCGATGTCGGGCCAGGATGTTCAGAACGACCGATGCCGCCGGGGCGCCTTCGGTCAGGGCCTCGACGCAGGCAGCCTCGACGGCTTCCAGTCCATCCGTTGGGATCATGCTCAGGATCTGGACCATCTGACGGTCACCGTTCGGCACGCGCCCCAGCTTACGCTGGACGCGTCGTATCGCCGGCGGCAGTTCCCATTCCTTGAAGGGAGCGCCGTTTCGAAGGGCGCCGGGCTTGCGGGCCAGCACCGGGATGTAGTGCAGCGGGTCATAGATGGCCTTGTCGCGCCCGAAGGCGCGGTCGTGCCGGCCGACGATCTTGCCGTCCTGCCAGACCTCGACCCGCTCGGCATAGGCGCGGATCTCGACCGGACGGCCGACGGCGCGACCATCGACCGAGTAGCGGTTCTTGTCGAACCTAACGAGGCAGGTCTTGGACACCGAGGCCGGCACGGCATGGAATCCGTCGAAAGGGCCGACGTAGGGCACCAGGCTCGCCCGCTCATCCTGGAACACGTCCCAGATTGTCCGATCACGCAATTCCTGGTGCGGATGGGCCTTGGCCCAGGCAATACAGCGATCCTGAAGCCAGGCGTTGAGTTCCGCGTAGCTCTTGAAGCGCGGCCGCGGCACGAAGAACCGCCGCCGGACAACGCCAACCTGGTTCTCTACTTGTCCCTTCTCCCAGCCGGACGCGGGGGTGCAGGCGACGGGATCGACAAGGTAGTGTCCGCACATCTGCTGGAACCGGCGATTATACGCGCGGTCGCGGCCGACGAAGATCGTGTCCACCGCCGTCTTCATGTTGTCGTAGATCCCACGCGCACAGGCGCCGCCGAAGAAGGCAAAGGCCTTGTCATGGGCATCGAACACCATTTCCTGCGTCTCTCGCGGGTAGGCCCGGACGAACAGCATCCGGCTATGACAAAGCCGGACGTGAGCCACCTTCACCGTGGTGGTCACGCCGTCGATCAGAACGACCTCGTGACTCCAGTCGAACTGGTAGGCTTCACCCGGATCGAAGCTCAGTGGCACATAGGCGGCGGCTGACGCTTCCTGCTCCGCCTGCGACCACGAAGCCGCATAGCGTCGGACCGCGTCGTAGCCGCCGTCATATCCGAGGGCCCTGAGCTCTTCGAAAATCCGGATGCGGGTCAGCCGCTCGCGCTTCGGCTTGCGCGCATTCGCCGCCAGCATCTCGTCGAGCTTGCCTTTCCAGGGACCGATCTTCGGCTGCGGTTGGACGGTTCGCTCGTAAGTCATCTCCGTTGCGCCGGACCGGATCACCTTCCGAACCGTGTTCCGCGATACCCGCAGCTCTCGGCAGATATGCTTGATCGACTTCTTGTCCTGGAAATACGCCCGGCGGATCTTCGCAATCGTCTCCACAACCAGCATCCCACACTGTGCCCCCCGATAGCCTCGGAGGCATCATGACCATCAGCGTAAGGGGGGTCATTTTTGGAAGCCGATTACCCCGTTACGGGGTCAATTTTGCACGCCGGTTCACAGTCGGCCCCGCACGCCGCGTCCGAACGGCGCAGAACGCATCATCTATGGCGACAAGGTCATTTCGACCACCAACAAGAAGCGCGGCGTGCTAGGTGGAAGGAAAGAGCTGGTTTCAAATGGCGAGATAGGAGTCGTCGTCGGTCAAACGAAATTCGGCAAAGCATGGGATGGCAAGACACCTGAACGCCTTGACGTTGAGTTCCGTACGCAACCCGGCAACACGTTCGTCTATTGGCCTGGCGACTTCGGCGACGACGGTACGGTGGTTCTTGAACTCGCTTACGCGCTCACCGTGCACAAGAGCCAAGGGAGCCAGTTTGGCCGAGTTTTCGTTGTGATCCCGCAACCATGCTTCATTCTGGGCAGAGAGTTGATCTACACAGCTCTGACGCGCCAGGTAGATCGTGTTGTTTTGTTCGTACAGGGTCAACCGTCGGACATTAGAGCTTATACATCGTCCAAGTATTCGGAGGTGGCTCGGCGCTTCACCAATCGTATGCGCCGTCTCCAGCCCATTGATATCGTGGGTTTCCTGCGAGCTGCGTAGGAGCGAGCCTCTTTGTGGTTTTCTGCAAGGGGGCGATGGTGGCGGATGGTGGCGACGGGTTCGTTGGTCGTGTCGAGGTGGTTCGTCGGACGCGGGGGTATCGGCGCTGGCCTGAGGCGGTGAAGGCCCGGATCGTGGCGGAGAGTTTCCAGCCCGGGGTGCGAGTTGTGGATGTCGCGCAGCGGCATGATCTTGCGCCGCATCAGCTCTCGGACTGGCGGCGCCAGGCGCGACAGGGGCTTCTGGCGCTGCCGGCGGATGCCATGGAGGCGGTAGGCGCGACCGTGGTGCCGGCGTTCGTGCCGGTGTCGGTAGATGACGAGGTGGATGCCTCGCCTGATGCCGCGCGCGGTGCCGAAGGGGTCGTCGGAATCGAGATTGGCGACGGAATTATTGTCCGCGTGCCGGGCGACGTGTCGGCGGAGCGGGCGGCGGCGCTTGTGCGTGCGCTGCGCAGGTCGGCATGATCGTCGCCGGGCAGCGGCTGCCGATCCTGGTGGCGACCCGACCGGTGGACTTCCGTTGCGGTCATCAGGCGCTGGCACTGATCGTTCAGAACACGCTGCGGCTCGATCCGCATTCCGGGGTGATGGTGATCTTCCGATCGAAGCGCGGCGACAGATTGAAGATCCTGGTGTGGGACGGCACCGGCATGGTGCTGGTGTATAAGGTCCTGGAGCAGGGCAAGTTCGCCTGGCCGAAGGTTCAGGACGGGGTGATGCGGCTGTCACGGGCGCAATGCGAGGCGCTGGTCGAGGGCCTGGATTGGCGGCGGGTGATGGCGCAGCGGGTGACGGTGCCGACTGCGGCGGGGTGACTCAGGTCGTCGTTCCGGGCGTTGTTTTGTTGGGCTTCCCTGCCGGGATCGGATAGAAAGGGCCATGTCGCAGCCCCTCGATCTGAGCCGCTTTCCTGACCTCCCGCCCGAGGTGGTGGCGGCCTTTGCAGCGCAGCACGAGGCGCTGGAGGCCGCCCGGTTCGAGGCCTCGGTCGAACGCGCGGCACGCCAGCACGAGCAAGCGGTGGTGGCCGAGAAGGAGGCGTTCATCGCCGAGCTCAAGGAGCTGGTGGTGACGCTGGAAGGCCAGATCCAGCAGTATCGCCGCGCGAAGTTCGGGCCGAAGTCCGAGAAGCTGGACCCCGCCCAGCTGGACCTGGCACTGGAAGACCTCGAGACTGCCATCGCCGAGACCGAGGCGCGCATCGCTGCGGTCGAAGAGAAGATCGCCGCCAGCACGCTCGATCCCGAGAAGAAAGCTCGGCGTAAACCGCGCAAAGCCCGGGCGCTGCCCGAAGGCCTGCCGCATGTGGAGCGGGTGGTCGAGCCCGACAGCATCGCCTGTCCTTGTGGCTGTGGCGACATGGTCCGGATCGGCGAGGACCGCAGCAAGCGGCTGGATTGCATCCCCGCGCGGTATCAGGTGATCGTCACGGTGCGACCCAGATACGCCTGCCCCAAGGGCCGGGCCGGTGTGGTGCAGGCAAAAGCCCCGGCGCATCTGCTCGAAGGCAGCTGGCCTACCGAGGCGCTGCTCGCGCAGATCGCGGTCGCCAAGCATTCTGAACACATGCCCTTGAACCGGCAGTCGCTGGTCATGGCCCGGCACGGGGTGCCCATCGACCGCTCGGTGCTGGCCGACTGGATGGGCCGGACCGGCGCGCTGATCGCGCCCGTGGTCGAGCGCATGACGGTGCTTCTGAAGACCGGCGGCACCCGCCTCTATGTCGACGAGACCACAGCCCCGGTCCTGGACCCAGGGCGCGGCAAGACGAAGACCGGATATCTCTGGGCGGTGCTACGTGACGATCGCGGTTGGGGCGGTCCCGCCCCGCCCGGCGTGGTGTTCCACTATCGCCCGGGCCGCGCCGGCGAGAACGCCGACGAGATCCTCGACGGGTTCGACGGGACGATTCAGGTCGACGCCTATGGCGGCTACACCCATCTGGCCAAGCCCGACCGGAAGGGCGGCAAGCCGCTTGCGCTGGCGTTCTGCTGGTCGCACGGCCGCAGGAAGCTCATCGCGGCCAGACCGAAGGCCGGCTCGCCCATTGTCGACGAGGCGCTGGCGCGCATCGCCGCGCTCTATCGGATCGAGGCCGCCATCCGCGGCAAGGATGCCGGCCTGCGCCGCACCATCCGGCAGGAGCAGTCCCGCCCCCTGGTCGATAAATTCTTCGCCTGGCTCGCCGCCCAGGCCGACCGGACCTCGCGCAAGTCGGATCTCGGCAAGGCCCTGCACTACATGCTGCGCCGCCAGGACGGCTTCCGGCTGTTCCTCGACGATGGCCATGTCGACATGGACTCCAACCTGGTCGAGAACGCCATCCGCAGCCCGGCCATGAACCGCCGCAATGCGCTCTTCGCCGGCCACGACGAGGGTGGCCGCAACTGGGCCCGCTTCGCCAGCCTGATCGGCACCTGCAAGCTGAACGACGTGGAGCCTTACGCCTACCTGCGCGATCTCTTCACAAGCATCGCCACCGGCCACCTCGACAAGGACATAGACGCCTTGATGCCATGGGCCTACGCGGCAGCGACCAAGACCTCACAATGAGCACATCCGGGACTCCCGGCTGAGCTCATTGTGAGCTTCACTAACCGGCACTCGCCCCCCAACGCACCCAACTCGCGCTCCCAAGCGCACCCCAAATCCCAATGGGACGGAGACGGCGCTTACCACCAATCTCTTCGCGGCCCCGGACATGCTTGCCGATCCGAGTGGGACTTTCTTGGAGCGTCGACTCATTCACCGTACGGCAAGAGGCGAACTCGTCCGTTCGATTTCGGAGGTCGTCGTTGCTGACGCACTTCATGCTGAGGGCATCGACTATCATTACGAAAAAGGGCTTCGCGGGGCGGACGGTGTCGAGCGCTATCCCGACTTCACGGCTGAAGACCCAGCAACTGGTGTGACCGTCTACTGGGAGCATCTAGGTATGCTCTCTGATCCCACATACGCAAACCGGTGGAAGAAGAAGCTCGAATGGTACAAAGACGTCATGGATCTCGAGCCTGACGGGCCTGAGAACAAGAAAGGCGAACGCCTCGTGACTTCAGAGAACCGCCTCGACGGCGCGATCGACTCGGCGAAGATCAGACAGCAGGTGCGCGAGGTGTTTGATCTGTGAATATTGGGAAGCAAGGGCACCAGGAGCCGCGTTTGATCGGCGGAACCGCTTTTCGAAGCGATATGAGGGACTTCGCGCCCTCTTGCTTCCACAGTGCTTCCACGGTGGGTGCAAACGCAAACGCCGCCCCTGAGGGCGGCGCTCAAGCGTTTGATAACGCGTTATTTTTTGGTTGCGGGGACAGGATTTGAACCTGTGACCTTCAGGTTATGAGGCTATATTGTTGAATATTATGGACTCTTTCCAAATCAAACGGTTACACTGCAACCTTTTGTTATCGCGCATTTTGTTTCCAGCATTAGCCGACTTTCATCGGATTCCACCGCGCGGGAAAGCTACTCAAAGGGCTTTCACCTGTTGAGTTGGTGTTGAGTCAAAATCCGAGGTCAATTCGCGCAACGTTCGACCAAAGCGGCTTTTCTGGGATCATAGACGTAATTCGTGATCGTCCCGTCTTTGATCTTTTCGACAGCTTCGTCGATGACGAAGAAGGGTACCATGAACCATTCTTCCGGAACAACGGGTCGCCCAAAGCGGTCCTGAATCTGAATATCCAAGCGTACTGATCCGAAGATGCGATGGATCAGCGCTTCCAGCTTTGACCGTGAGATATTGTAGAGCTTGTAGGTCGCCAGAAGCTCGACATCAGCCATAAGATAGGTCGTCTGCAACCGCGCTCCCTTGATGCGTTGGTTCACATCGTTGCTGGTCACGCCGATCTTGTGGACCAGTTCCCGGTTCGCCGCGACCATCGGATGATCGGACTTGCTGCGCAGGATATAGATCGTACCGCTCGCCTGATCGTCCTCCTCGACCTGTCCGGAAAACAGCGGGCCTGCAGCCGGGTCGGTGATCCGCCGCCCGGCCTCATCCTTGTTAAGCGCACGTTGGAGCGAACGCATGAGCATGTTGCTTTCGGTGCCGTTGTCGAAAATCACCCGCAGGCGGGCATCGGTGCGACCCTGATCCGTCAAGGTCACTTCACCTTTCTCGGCCACATAGGCTTTCTGCCCGCCAACGATGAAGAAGCGCCCCTTCTCTATCTCGGCCTTCAATTCAAACGGACGCGTCTCGCGCATGCCGGTGTCGAGTTCACGCTGGACCTGTTCGAACAGCGGCTTGAACACCTCGAAATCAGCACAGACCTCGCGGTTGGCAACCTCGTCTGCCGCCTTCCGTTCGGCATTTGAACGAACGTGGCGCAGTTCGGTGATCGCCGGTGCCTCGGCTTCAATGCCGAGTTCGGCGAGGAGAGCGTCGTCGTCCAGATCCTCGTCAGGAGCGGTCAAGTGGTCTAGTGAACCCTGCAGCAAACCCTGTCGATCGAGGGGAAGGCAAAGCTCCCGGCATTCCGCCTGCTCTCGCAACCGATCGAGGCGCACGGCATAAAGCCGCTCGAAAATATCGCCATCCTCGCTGTGACGGGGCGCATGACCCTTCTCGTCCACGAAACGCTGCACTTCTTCGAACCCGGCGATGATGCGCTCCTCACGCGCGGTCCGACCGCCGGAGCGCTTGATCTCGGGCTCAACCCCCAGTTCGGCCAGCAGGGCATCATCTTCATCTGTGAATGTCTTAGCCATTCTTCTGCTCTTGCTTCATCCGTGCGAGGAAAGCCACTCCTTCCGCCATGCGCTTTTCCCACGGGTCGGCAGAGGTAATGTCGGGCAGCCGCCCCCGTTCCTGCTTGAACTTCAATGCCCGCCTTGCCAGATCGCGCGCCTCTTCCGGCGTCAGCTGCACCTTGCGCGCGTTGATCACCGCAGCAACCTGCTTCAGGCTGTTTTCGTCCATCGTCTTCGACAGGATGGCGTAAGCCTCGGCGAATGGGTTGATGCGATCAATCAGGTCGATGTCCAGTTCCGTCACGCTCATCGCGAACCGGCGAACTCCATCGACAAAGGCCGTGCTGCCGCTTCCCTCGTCACTCCCCTCGGTGATTGCCGCCTTGGCCTGCTGGGTGAGGTTCAGCGCCGCGATCGCGTGCTGGCGCACTGCCTCCTGATCCTCGGCATCGAGCGTCGGATATTTGTCCCGGATGATCTTGCCCAGCCGAACCTGCGTCAGTTCCTCCGGCACGACCTCCTCATCGAACATGCCGCGCTCAATGGCGGTCTTGTCCTGGACGAAGGCCGTGATCACCTCGTTCAGATCCTGGCTGACGATCCGTTCGGCTTCTTTGCTTTTCGGCTGCGCCAGGCCGTTGATCTCGATCTGGAACTGCCCCTGAGCCTCATTGAAACCGATGTTGCACTTGTTCGGATCATAGCCGCCCTCGCCATAGTCAAAGCCCTCGACCGGCCCCGCCGCCTTGGCCTTCGGCGTGAAATTGAAGCGCGGCGTCAGCACCTGTTCCATCAGCAGGCTGGCGGCGATGGCCTTCAGCGTGTCGTTCACGGCCTCGCGAACGGCCTCTTCCGAGGCATCCGGTTCCGCGATCAGGTTGGTGAACCGCGCGCGGGTCTTTCCCTCGGCATCGCGGGTGGCACGGCCGATGATCTGCACGATCTCGGTCAGGCTGGAGCGATAACCGACCGTCAGCGCGTGTTCGCACCAGATCCAGTCGAATCCTTCCTTCGCCATGCCCAGCGCGATGATGATGTCGACATGATCCCGGTTCATCTTCTGCGCCGGGTCTTTCAGCGCAGCCGAGACCCTGTCGCGCTTCGCGGCCTCGTCATCGACCAGATCGGCGATGCGCAGCACGCGGCCCTCGGGGGTTTTCACCAGCTGAAACCCGGTCGCGGGATCGGTGCCCTGCCATTCGCCCAGCATCTCAATGATATGCTCGACCTCCTTGATCTTGTCCTTCGTGCTTTCGCGCGAATTGACCGAGGGGATGTGGATGATTGTCTTCTCATCCGGGTCCAGCACCTTGATGATGTCATCGGCATATGAGCCGCTGTAGAAATAATAACCGATGTCCAGCTTTTTCAGATACCGATAGCCATTCAGCTGCTCGTAGTAGGTATAGGTGACGGGTTCGAACTTCGACTCGTCCTCGGGCATCAGCACTGCCTCGGCATCGCCCCGGAAATAGGATCCCGTCATGGCGACGATATGCACCTTGTCGCGCGCGATGAAGGCTCCCAAGTGCGCGCCCAGCTTGTTGTCCGGGTTGGCCGAAACATGGTGGAACTCGTCCACCGCGATCAGGCAGTTGTCGAAGACCTCGATCCCGAAGCGATCGACAGCGAAGCGGAAGGTTGCATGGGTGCAGACCAGCACCCGATCGTCGCTGTCGAGGAACGCCTGAACCGAGTTGACCTTGCCGCCATCTTCACCGGGCGCGTTGCACAGGTTCCATTTGGGCGTGACGGTCCAGTCGGCCCAGAAGCCGAATTTCGACAGCGGCTCATCCGCGAAACTGGACCCGATCGACTTCTCCGGCACCACGATGATCGCTTTGCGCAATCCTTGGTTGTGCAGCTTGTCCAGCGCGATGAACATCAGCGCCCGGCTTTTCCCCGAAGCCGGCGGCGACTTGATCAGAAGGTATTGCTCGCCGCGTTTCTCATACGCCTTTTCTTGCATAGGGCGCATGCCAAGCTCGTTCGACCTGGTCGAGCTGCCGTTTGCCGCGTAACCGACCGAGACCATGGGAACAGAACGACGGGCATTCAGAACATTGCTCACCAGATCGCCTCCGGGGCGCGTAAGAATCCCACCTGTAAAGAAACTGTCTGACAGTTCGGGAATATCGGACGTATCGATATCCTCATCCCGGATGTCGCCGCCCTTATTGGAGTTTCTGGAGATAGGCATCAAACGCCTCCTGTTCCTTCTTACGGGCGTGCCGGACGCTGATGATCCGCATGTTCCCATTGCGGGGTGTCCAGATGACGACCACTGTCCTGCCGCCCGAATTCTTAGCCACAGTGACGAATCGCTCTTCGCTCAGGTTATCCGACTGTGACGAACGATTGGTTAATGACAGGCTTTGCTTGATCGCCCTTCCGGCTTCGGTGAAGGTTATCCTGTGTTTTTCGGCGTTCGCGCGCGCCTTGGTCCGGTCGCATTCAAATCTTGTCATGCCTGTCGGCCTGTCTTGGTGGTCATCTTGGTATAGAGCCTGAACAGGTGTTCCAGCCGTTCGGTATCGTTGCGGAAGCGGCGGCCGATGTAGATGCGTTCCAGCACCTCGTCGTTGCGGTCGTGGGCGGCACGGAGGTTGTCGGGCATCTTTTCGGGGTCGTAGAGGTCGGCGATGGTGGCGGGGAAATGCGCCTCGCGCGCCAGAAGGATGGCCTCGGCGCAGGCGGTGAGGTCGGATTTCTGTTTTTCGGTCAGCGGCGGGACGGGAAAGGTGTTATAGACAACCGTATTGCCGTAACGGGTTCCATTTCCAAGCCTGCCAGCAATCGTTTCTGCCCACACACGATGAGCAGTGGATACCACCAATGAAAATTCAACTAGGGCGTGTTGACAAAAGGGATTCACCGGGCGCGGTGATCGTGATTCAAGCTGGTATCTGCAATGGAGACCAGCGTGGCACGAAACCTGATGTCGAACGACGAGTGGGCGTTCTTTGAACGCTTCATCCTGGCTGTCCGTTCTCCGAACGGCCGCAAGCCCACGAACCATCGGCTTGTTCTGGATGGGATTTTCTGGATCGCCCGAACGGGGTCGCCCTGGCGCGACCTGCCGGAAGAGTTCGGCAAATGGTCGTCTGTCTATCGGCAGTTCCGGCGCTGGACGTTGGCGGGGCTGTGGGAACAGATCCTGGAGGCGCTGAACGAGAGCCGGATCGTGCCGGATGCGCTGCAGATGATCGACAGCACCGTGGTTCGCGCTCATCATCAGGCAGCGGGCGCAAAAGGGGGACTCCGCGCCAAGGTTTCGGCCGCTCGCGAGGTGGCTTCACGACCAAGATCCATCTGCGGGTCAATGCGGCAGGCCTGCCCATGAGAACCGAGATCACGGCCGGGCAGACATCGGACTACCTCGGCTTCGATCTGGTCATGGCTGACAACCTGCCCGAGCCAAGCGTTCTGCTCGCAGACCGCGGCTACGACTCCGACAACATCCGCAAGACCATGGAGGTGCGCGACGTGGTGCCGGTCATCCCCATGCGCAAAACCCGGAAGCTACGGGTCGCCGTTGACCGCAGGCTCTACCGCCTGCGCAATCTCGTTGAGCGGTGCTTCAACAAGCTCAACAATGCCCGTCGCGTCGCCACCCGCTACGACAAGACCGCCGAAAGCTTCCTGGGCTTCATCGACATCACGTCGATCCGCCTCTGGCTCCGCCATTTGTCAACATGACCTAGGCTGAAACCAGCGCTGGAGGGACTCCAAGACGAGGGAACCGCTTCTGCAAACACTGTCCGGGATGTCCTTTGGGAGGGTGAGAATGCTGTTATCCCCAAAAACATCGGCGCGCTTGGCCTACAGTACAAAACAGGTATCAGCTGCAGCACATGGAGCCTCATCAAGGGTGGTAGCACGAGGCGCAAGGATTGCGCCGAACGCTGGATGCTGGAGCCAGTGGACGGCATGATCCAAAAAGCGCGACGAGCGGCACTGGACGAATTCAACGCCAATGTGAAAGCTCTTGAAGAACAGGGCAAAAGCTATTCTGGCTCAGTAGAGGCGGAATTAGAAAACTATATCAACGGGCCGCTCAAAAACGTCTTCGTCGAGGCAAGGAAAAGCAATGCCCGTCTCTTTCTCGTCTGGCGTTGGTCGGGATGGCTGGCCCTCGCCGTCCAAGTCTTCATCCTTCTGAAAGCACTGGCGCTCATCTATGCCCGCCTCGCTTTCAACCCCCAGGTCGGCAATCAGGACCTTGCAGCACATATAGGTGGAGGCAACCCAGGCACGGCCATCACAACGGTCGAAAGGCTGACGACCGTCCAGGAGGAAAAGACCGGAATTCACCACGGCTTTCGGCTCCCCACCCCGAAGGTACTGTATCTCTTCCATTGCCGCGGCCTAGGGCGTGTTGACAAAAGGGATTCACCGGGCGCGGTGATCGTGATTCAAGCTGGTATCTGCAATGGAGACCAGCGTGGCACGAAACCTGATGTCGAACGACGAGTGGGCGTTCTTTGAACGCTTCATCCTGGCTGTCCGTTCTCCGAACGGCCGCAAGCCCACGAACCATCGGCTTGTTCTGGATGGGATTTTCTGGATCGCCCGAACGGGGTCGCCCTGGCGCGACCTGCCGGAAGAGTTCGGCAAATGGTCGTCTGTCTATCGGCAGTTCCGGCGCTGGACGTTGGCGGGGCTGTGGGAACAGATCCTGGAGGCGCTGAACGAGAGCCGGATCGTGCCGGATGCGCTGCAGATGATCGACAGCACCGTGGTTCGCGCTCATCATCAGGCAGCGGGCGCAAAAGGGGGACTCCGCGCCAAGGTTTCGGCCGCTCGCGAGGTGGCTTCACGACCAAGATCCATCTGCGGGTCAATGCGGCAGGCCTGCCCATGAGAACCGAGATCACGGCCGGGCAGACATCGGACTACCTCGGCTTCGATCTGGTCATGGCTGACAACCTGCCCGAGCCAAGCGTTCTGCTCGCAGACCGCGGCTACGACTCCGACAACATCCGCAAGACCATGGAGGTGCGCGACGTGGTGCCGGTCATCCCCATGCGCAAAACCCGGAAGCTACGGGTCGCCGTTGACCGCAGGCTCTACCGCCTGCGCAATCTCGTTGAGCGGTGCTTCAACAAGCTCAACAATGCCCGTCGCGTCGCCACCCGCTACGACAAGACCGCCGAAAGCTTCCTGGGCTTCATCGACATCACGTCGATCCGCCTCTGGCTCCGCCATTTGTCAACATGACCTAGTACGGTCTAGGCAGGGCGCGCTTGCCTTACCCTTCGGTGCGAAGGTGCTGTTGGGGCGGTTCTGGCACCGCAAGCTCCTCGCCTATCGCTATGATCCCGGGGAAGGCCGGGAGTACGGCATCTATGGCGATGCCAACGCAACGGTGCTCATGGTTCATCTCCCACCCGGAGCGCAGATCGTCCTTCGCCTCAATCACCTATTGGGGTTTACCCACGGCCTCGATCTGGGAACGCGTTATGAAATCAATCTTGCGAATGTCATGCGCGGGCGGATGATCTTTCCGGTGCTATCAGCCGGAGAGGCGGGCGGGACGGTTCTCCTTTACGCCGCAGACGGGACATTCGGCAAGATGACACCAGAGGGTGATACCGCACCCAGCGAAGCCCTCGTGGCCTTCGATCCCTCAGCAAAAATGCAAGTCGACGCGGATACTGGCTGGGCTTCGGCCTATGTAGGAGAGTATGCCATAAGACCGGCCGATGAACAGAGCTTCGCCCTTTATGCAGCAGCTGCTATTCCATCGCCCGCTTGGCTGCTCATCAGGCGTTTCTTTTATCTAGTCCTGCCCCTGCCGCTTTGAATATGAATACAGCGACGATCAGCGGCGCGTGCCGCCGCCCTCCCCATCACCGTTGCTTTTGTTGAGTTGGTGTTGAGTTGAAATCCGCAACGCAAAAAGCCGCCCCAACGGGCGGCGCGTAAGTATCGGATATTGCGGGATAATTTTGGTTGCGGGGGTAGGATTTGAACCTACGACCTTCAGGTTATGAGCCTGACGAGCTACCGGGCTGCTCTACCCCGCGCCATTTGCATCGCGGTTTTGCGGTGCTTCTCGTTCTGAGAGATGCTCGCTTCTTTTCAGGTCTGGCGGTGACCTACTCTCCCACGTCTTTTGACGCAGTACCATTGGCGCGACGGCACTTAACGGCCGAGTTCGGGATGGGATCGGGTGTTTTGCTCGTGCTTTGGCCACCAGACCGGAAAAGGAGCGAGATCGGCGTTTTCCGGTTCTTTTGGGAACCTGGAAAGACATTGTCCAAGGATGCTTTTGGAAGAAGGTCTGTCTTCTTCCGGATCAAATCAAGCCTATCGAGCGATTAGTACCGGTCAACTGAACGCATTGCTGCGCTTACATCTCCGGCCTATCGACGTGGTGGTCTTCCACGGCTCTCAAGGGATACCTTGTTTTGAGGGGGGCTTCACGCTTAGATGCCTTCAGCGTTTATCCTGTCCGTTCATAGCTACCCAGCACTACCGTTGGCACGATAACTGGTCCACCAGTGGAACGTTCACCCCGGTCCTCTCGTACTAGGGGCAACTCCTCTCAAGTATCCTACACCCACGGCAGATAGGGACCGAACTGTCTCACGACGTTCTAAACCCAGCTCACGTACCTCTTTAAATGGCGAACAGCCATACCCTTGGGACCTGCTCCAGCCCCAGGATGAGATGAGCCGACATCGAGGTGCCAAACGATGCCGTCGATATGGACTCTTGGGCATCATCAGCCTGTTATCCCCAGCGTACCTTTTATCCGTTGAGCGATGGCCCTTCCACTCGGGACCACCGGATCACTATGGCCGACTTTCGTCTCTGCTCGACTTGTCAGTCTTGCAGTCAGGCTGGCTTCTGCCATTGCACTCGACGAGCGATTTCCGACCGCTCTGAGCCAACCTTCGCGCGCCTCCGTTACTCTTTGGGAGGCGACCGCCCCAGTCAAACTACCCACCACGCAGGGTCCCGGACCCGGATAACGGGCCGCGGTTAGACATCAAGAGTGCGAAGGGTGGTATCTCAAGGATGGCTCCACGGGAACTGGCGTCCCCGCTTCGATGCCTACCACCTATCCTGCACATCGCAATCCTGATGCCAGTGCGAAGCTATAGTAAAGGTGCATGGGGTCTTTCCGTCTAACCGCGGGAAGTCTGCATCTTCACAGACAATTCAATTTCGCTGAGTCCACATTTGAGACAGCGGGGAAGTCGTTACGCCATTCGTGCAGGTCGGAACTTACCCGACAAGGAATTTCGCTACCTTAGGACCGTTATAGTTACGGCCGCCGTTTACCGGGGCTTCAATTCAAGGCTTGCACCTCTCCTTTTAACCTTCCGGCACCGGGCAGGCGTCAGACCCTATACGTCGCCTTACGGCTTCGCAGAGCCCTGTGTTTTTAGTAAACAGTCGCCACCCCCTGGTTTGTGCCCCCCGCCGACAGTTGCCTGCCAACGGGGCCTCCTTCTCGCGAACTTACGGAGGTATTTTGCCGAGTTCCTTAAATGTGGTTCTCTCAAGCGCCTTGGTATTCTCTACCAGTCCACCTGTGTCGGTTTAGGGTACGGTCTTGTGGAGGGCTATTTCCAGGAACCGCTCAGCAGCCCCTCCAATCCGATAAGGAGGAACTACACCTGCGATCCGTCACCATCTCCTGGCCCAGGAATATTAACCTGGTTCCCATCGACTACGCCTTTCGGCCTCGCCTTAGGGGCCGGCTTACCCTGCTCAGATTAGCTTTAAGCAGGAACCCTTGGACTTTCGGCGACAGGGTCTCTCACCCTGTTTGTCGCTACTCATGTCAACATTCTCGCTTCCGATCACTCCACCGGATGCCTTACGGCCCGGCTTCACAGTAAACGCCTGTCCGACCAAGGCTTTCCCAAGGGAAAGCTGAAGTCGGATGGCGTTATATCACGGAACGCTCCGCTACCGCGTGCATAAATGCACACCCAAAGCTTCGGCTCGTGGCTTGAGCCCCGTTACATCTTCGCCGCAAGACCTCTTGACTAGACCAGTGAGCTGTTACGCTATCTTTAAAGGATGGCTGCTTCTAAGCCAACCTCCTGGTTGTTTTGGAAGTCTCACATGCTTTCCCACTTAGCCACGAATTGGGGGCCTTAGCTGTTGGTCAGGGTTGTTTCCCTCTCCACGACGGACGTTAGCACCCGCCGTGTGTCTGCCAGATAGTTCTTCCCGGTATTCGGAGTTTGCTTAGACTCAGTAAGGCTGTGGGCCCCCATCATCCATGCAGTGCTCTACCCCCGGGAGAATTCGTCTGACGCGCTACCTAAATAGCTTTCGCGGAGAACCAGCTATCTCCAGATTTGATTGGCCTTTCACCCCTAGGCACAAGTCATCCCGA